>NZ_JBBEGL010000005.1:0-645764 GCF_037400275.1 Actinomycetospora aeridis
CGCACCGACCCCCCGACCCCCACCGTCGACACCGGCCCACCGCCGTTCTGACCACCGCCGACGTCAGCCCCGCGTGCGCAGCCGGCGCAGCGTCACGCTCCCGCCGGCGGAGTGCTTGAACAGGTACTCGGCGCGCTCGTAGGACAACCGCGTCCGCCCGGTGTCGGGGCACCGGTCGGCGGGGGCGCGCGTACGGGCGGGCCCGGGGCGGCGCTCGGCGAGGAACACCGGCCCCTGGACCCGCCCCGCGAGCAGCTCATCGAGCAGCCGCGCCGTGCGCGAACGCCACGACACCGTGCCGTCGTGGGTGCGCCGGTCCTCGCGGTCGAGGTCGCTGACGTCCAGCGCCAGCACCGCCCGTACAGGCGCGCCGGACTCGTGCAGCAACGACCACAGCGCGCGCTCGCGCACCGGCACGGCGAGGTCGTCGCACAGCGCCGCCACGTCGTCCGGGGCGAGGGGCGGTGCGGGCGGCGACGTCGCGGCGCGGCGGGCGAGATCCGCGGCCAGCTCGGGCCGTCCGACAAACACCGCGAACGACCGGGCCGCCGCGCGGTGCCGGTTCCAGGTGGCCGGCGCGGCGGCGCTCCACGAGGTGGTGAGCACGCGGACGACCTCCTCCGGCGTCAGCGAAGCGAGCGGGGTCGAGCCGCCCACCCCGCGCACCAGGCGGCGCAGGGTCTGCCCGTACGCCCGGCGCGCGGGGGCGTCGAGGCCGTCCAGGAACTCCCCGGCGAGCTCCCCCAGCGTGGGACCCACCGGCGCCGCCACGAGGTCCGCCGCCCGCGCGTCGAGGAACGCGCGCTCGGCGTCGTTGCGCGTGAGCGCGGCGGCGCGCGCGTACTCCCGCCGGGCCTCCTCGTCGCGACCGAGCCGGGCGAGCAGGTCGGCCCGCACCCCGGGCAGCAGGTGGTAGTCCCGCAGGCGGGGGTCGTCGCGCAGCCCCTCCACGAGCGCGAGCCCCTCCGCGGGGCCCCGCGCACGCGCGACCGCGACCGCCCGGTTCAGCGCGACGACCGGCGTGGGGACCACGGCGACGAGGCGGTCGTAGAGCGCGGCGACGGCGGCCCAGTCGGTGTCCTCCGGACGCCGGGCCTGGGCGTGACACACCGCGATCGCCGCCTGCAGCACATAGGGGCCGGGAGCGCCGCCGAGGTCCCGCGCCCGCAGCATCGCGGTGAAGCCCCGCCGGACGTGGACGGGGTCCCAGCGACCGCGGTCCTGCTCGTGCAGCGGGATCGGCTCGCCCGACGGGCCGGTGCGCGCGGCGGCGCGGGACGCCTGCAGCTCCATCAGCGCGAGCAGGCCGTGCACCTCGGGCTCGGACGGCGCGAGCGCCGCGAGGCGGTGCCCGAGCCGCAGGGCCTGACCGGTGAGGTCGGTGCGCAGCAGGTCGGCCCCGGACGTCGCGGCGTAGCCCTCGTTGAACACGAGGTACACGACCTCGAGCACCGACGAGAGCCGGGCGGCGAGCTCGTCGCGCCCGGGCATCGCGAAAGCGACGCCCTCGTCGGCGAGGGTGCGCTTGGCGTCGGCGATCCGGCGGGCGATCGTGGCCTCGTCGACGAGGAACGCCCGCGCGATCTCCGTTGCGGACAGCCCGCCGAGCAGCCGGAGGGTCAGCGCCAGGCGCCCTTCGGTGCCCAGCACGGGGTGGCACGACAGGAACATCAGCCGCAGGACGTCGGCGTCCGGGTCGTCAGCAGAGTCGTCGGCAGAGTCGTCGGCAGAGTCGTCCGCAGAGCCATCAGCAGGGCCCGCCAGCGCCGCGTGGGCCCGTTCCGCCCGCTGCGCCCGACGGAGGTGGTCGACGGCCCGGCGCTTGGCGACGGACGTCAGCCAGGCACCGGGGTTGTCGGGCACCCCGGCGTCCGGCCACTGCTCGAGGGCCGAGACCAGCGCGTCCTGCGCCAGCTCCTCGGCCAGGCCCACGTCATGGACCATCCGCGTGAGGGCGGCGACGATCCGGGCGGACTCGAGCTTCCAGACCGCGTCCACCCGGGCGTGCAGCCCGCCCCCACGCGGCGAGGTCACGGACCCATCACCCGGTGCAGGATGCTGTCGCCGTCCCCGACGATGCGGCGGAACCGCCGCGAGACCTCCAGGGCCTCCTCGTAAGAGGACACCTCGACCAGCGCGAAGCCGAGGATCTCCTCCTTGGCCTCGACGAACGGCCCGTCGGTCACGGTGATCTCGTCGCCCTGGGAGGTCATCTTCACGCCGCCGGGCTCCAGGCCCCCGGTCGCGATGAGGATGCCGGCCGACGTCATCTCCTCGATGAACGCGCCCATCTCGGCGAACAGGGCCTCGTCGGCGTCGCGGCTGTTCTTCCCGGTGGTCATCAGGTAGCGCATCTCGAACTCCTCGATCTCGGTGGTCGTCGTGGTGCTTCCGGCTCCACGTCGATCGGGCCGATGCGAGAGGGAACGATCGTCATTCCCTG
This sequence comes from Actinomycetospora aeridis, assembly GCF_037400275.1. NCBI lineage: Bacteria > Bacillati > Actinomycetota > Actinomycetes > Pseudonocardiales > Pseudonocardiaceae > Actinomycetospora > Actinomycetospora aeridis. Next base: position 2,444 of record NZ_JBBEGL010000005.1, read on the forward strand.
TCATATCAGCCCGAGCGACGTCCTGGCGAGAGACCGACCACCCCGCCCCAGGAGGCACCCGAGATGAGCACCGCGACCGCCACCACCACCCCCACCACCACGACCACCCACTCCCAGCTCGGGCTCGTCGCCGCCGGCCTCCTCGGCTGGAGCGCGCTGTCGCTCGCCCAGGCCGCCACCCGCGAGGGGTTCGACATCCTGCGCCACCCCCTGAGCCAGCTGTCCACCGGCGACCTGGGCTGGCTGCAGATCACGAACTTCGTCCTCGCCGGCGTGCTCGTCGTGGCCGGCGCGGGCGGGCTGCGCACGGCCCTGCGGGGCACGCCCGGAGCGGTGTGGGTCCCCCGGCTCGTGCGGGCCGCGGGGACCGGCTTCGCCGCCGCCGGGGTGCTCGTCATGGACCCCGGCAACGGCTTCCCCGTCGGCGCCCCCACGGGCGTGACGACGATGTCCTGGCACGCCCTCGGGCACATGGTTGCCGGGACCGTCAGCTTCTCCGCGCTGATCGCGGCCTGCTTCGTCCTGGCCCGCCACTTCACCCGCGGCGGGCGCCGCGACCTCGCCGTGGTGTCGCGCTCCGCCGGCACCGCCCTCGTGGTCGGGTGGGGCTGGGCGATGACCGGCGGCGTCGCCGGCACCCTGACCCTCGCCGTCGGCGCCATCGCCGCCATGGTCTGGATCGCCGCCGTCGCGCTCCGGTTCCGCCGCACGAGCTGACCCCTGGCCTGACGGGACCCCGGCGGCTCACCCACAGGAGCCCCGGGGGTCCCGCACGTCTGCACCAGGTACGCGCCGGCGTCCAGCCGCCGCGCCGAACGGGTGGCGAAACGCTCGACCGGATGACAGCCCATCGAGCGGATCTCCGCGGTACCCGGCACCCGCGCCCGGTGCCGCGCCGTTCACTGCACCGTGCGCTCCGACACGACCCAGTCCTCCGCTTCCGCGGGACGGTTCGTCCGGACGCCGCGGAGGCGACGGACAGGAATCGTCGTGGCCGCCGGTGTCCTGGCGACCGCCCTGACCCTCGCCGCCGTGCCCGGCGCGCCCGCCGCGTCGGCCGACCCCGCCGCGCCACCGGGCAGCCCCGGCAGCGGCCAGCCCATGCCGCGTGACGACCGCGCCCCCGGCGACGACGACGGACCCCAGCGCTGGGCCCCGCCGCTCGCCGGGTTGACCACCGGCGTCGACGTCGCCGAGGGCACCGCGCGCCTGAGCACGACCCGCGACGGCACCGAGACCGGCCCGGCCGCGCTGCGCGGCGCCGAGCGCCAGGGCCTGCTCGACCTCGGCGCCCACCAGTTCGCGACGCCCGTGAACCGGATCGAGGCGCCCGTCGACGCCGAGGTCCCGCCCGGCACCCAGGTCACCGTCGACGTCCGTGGGCAGGGCCCTGACGGGCAGTGGACCGAATGGATCCCGGCCGCGGCCGGGGCGCCGGCGATCCTCCCCGAGCCGACCCGCACCGTCGCCGCGCGCCTCGCGCTGATCGCGCCCGCCGGCGTCTCGGGCCCGGTGGTGCGCAGCCTCGAGGTGAGCGCCGACCAGGCGCCGACGGACGCCCGGGCGATCACTCCGCGGGCGAGCTACCGGGTGTTCGCCACCCGCGAGGGCCTCGTCGGCGGCACCACCGCCAACGGGCACCGGATCGTCGCGAACGACCAGTTCGCCGCCCTGCCCTCGCGCCGCGCGCTGTCCCCGAACGGCAAGGGCGACTACAGCGTGCGCGTCTGCACCGAGGCCGGGCGCTGCGCGACCGTGCCGATCTGGGACGTCGGCCCCTGGAACACCAAGGACGACTACTGGAACCCGCCCGGCCAGCGCGAGCAGTGGAAGGACCTGCCGCAGGGACGGCCCCAGGCCCAGGCCGCGTTCGAGAACAAGCACAACGGCGGCCGTGACGGCTTCGGCCGTCAGGTCAAGAACCCGGCCGGCATCGACCTCGCCGACGGCACGTTCTACGGCCTCGGGCTGCGGGAGAACGCGTTCGTCACGGTCGACTACCTGTGGACCGCACGCTCGGCCGCCCTCGGGCGGGCCGTGACGGCGGGCGCGGGCCCGGTCGTCGAGCGGACGGCGGCCGACGCCACCGCCGAGGACGGCGGGGTGGTCGGCGACGGCGCCCAGGTCGAGGTCCAGTGCCAGGTCGCCGGCACCTCGGTCGAGGGCACCCAGGGCACCAGCAACCTCTGGCTGCGCACCCGCCCCGACCACTACGTGCCGGCCGCCTGGATCCAGGGCGCCCCGCCCGTGCCCCCCTGCACCTGACGGCGGTTCCACTAGGCTCGCCGCCCGTGGCGACCGTCGGCGAGTGGGTGGAGGGGGCCCGGCCCCGCACGCTGCCCACGGCGATCGCGCCGGTGCTCGCGGGGTCCGGGGCGGCCGCGGGCGTGGCCGGGTTCGACCTGCTCGCCGCGCTGCTGGCCCTCGTCGTCGCGGTGGGGCTCGTGATCGGCGTCAACTACGCGAACGACTACTCCGACGGCGTCCGCGGCACCGACGACGACCGCGTCGGCCCCCTGCGCCTCGTCGGGTCCGGGGTGGCGCAGCCCTACCTGGTCAAGCGTGCGGCGTTCCTGTGCTTCGGGGTCGGGGCGCTCGCCGGGATCGCGCTGTCGCTCTACAGCGGGCACTGGTGGCTGATCGTCGTCGGCGCCGTGTGCCTGGTCGGGGCGTGGTTCTACACCGGCGGCTCGCGTCCCTACGGCTACCGCGGGCTGGGCGAGGTCGCGGTGTTCGTGTTCTTCGGTCCCGTCGCCGTGCTCGGCACCGAGTTCACGCAGACGGGCCGGGCCAGCGGGCTCGGGATCGGCGCCGCGGTGGGCGTGGGCCTGCTCGCCTGCGCGGTACTCGTGGCCAACAACCTGCGCGACATCGGCTCCGACGTCGAGACGGGCAAGCGCACGCTCGCCGTCGTCCTCGGCGACCGGGACACCCGCGTCCTCTACGCCGCGCTCGTCGTGGTGCCGCTGGGCATGACGCTGGTGCTCAGCCTGCGGGCGTGGGGCGCGCTCGCCGGCCTGCTCGCGCTGATCCTGCTCGCCCCGAGCCTGCGCCGCGTGCTCGCCGGCTCCACCGGCCCCCAGCTGATCCCCGTGCTCCGCGACACCGCCCTGGGCCTGCTCGTGTGGTCGGCCGCGACGGCGCTGGGCCTGGCGCTCACCTAGGGAGCGGCGGGACCACCGTCGACGTCCGTGTCGCCGCGCAGCTCGGCGCGCAGGCGGTCCCGACGGGCCCGGCGGGTGGCCGTCGCCGCGTCCACCTCGGCGGTGAGCCGCGTCCGCAGACCACGGAACAGCACGAGCGAGAGCGGCAGCGCGACGACGAGCGCGATGAGCAGCGCGACCAGCAGAGGTAAACCGACGGCCATGAGGACGCCCGCGATCACCGCGACGACGAGCAGCCGCGCGCCGACGTAGAGCCCGACAGCGACCGCGACGCTGCCGGGTGTCCCGGCCGCCGACGGGGTGGTCGCCCCGCCCTCGGCCGGAGTCTGCGTCTGGTCGTCGTCGCTGGTCACGCCGTGCGTGGACCCGGACTCCTGGTCGGTCACACCGTCCAGGGTAGGCACGACGGCGACCGGTCGCGCGCGGCCGGGCCCGACGCCCACATCGTCCGGTTTCGTCCTTTGTGGTCCCTTTACCTGGATACAAGCGTTCGAGTACGTACGGGGTCCGGTGTCACGATTCGCGTGTTGTGCCCGGCCGCGCCCCTGTCGCGGTGCGGGCCGGGTTGTGTGAGGCGAGAGGGAAGGTGGAGTGACATGACCATCACTCACGACGCCGGTGAGCGGCTGATGACCCCGGGCGAGGTCGCCGCGATGTTCCGCGTCGACCCCAAGACCGTCACGCGCTGGGCCTCCGCGGGTCGCATCGGCTCCATCCGCACGCCGGGCGGGCACCGCCGGTTCCGCGAGTCCGAGGTCCGCACGCTGCTCGACGGCCTCACCAGCGAGGCGCACCACTAGCTCCGAGCACCGGCGCCGATGAGCGGCCCCCGGCGCGCCGTCCGGCGACGCGCCGGGGGCCGTTCACGGCACGGGGCGGCGACACGCGGGGACGCGGTCACCGGCCCGCACCCGCTCGTCCCGGGCACCCGACCGCCACCCGACGGCCACCTCGCGCACGCCACGCGGACTTTCGATCCGACCGGTAGCGTGGTGGTTGCCCGGTCCACGGAGCACCCGCGGTCCGGTGACGTCGAGATGCTGGAGGCGTCCGAGTGATCCCGTTCCTCGTGGCCGTGCTGGTCCTGGTCGTCGTGGGGACGTTGCTGTGGAAGGTGATGGCCGCCCAGGCGGCCCAGGCCGGACACGACGGCGGCCCCGGTGGCATGGTCGAGGACGCCCCCACCGGTCCCACCCGGCAGGCCTCGCCGCGCCGGCCCCGTCGCCCGGTCGCCCCCGACGACGACCCGGAGTTCCTCCGGTCGCTCGACGAGAAGATCCAGCGCGAGGATCCGCCCTCCTCCACCTGAGCGGGCCCCGCGGCTCAGCGCGGCAGCATCGGCCGCCGCACGCGCGACCCGGCCCGGCCGAAGTCGTCGGCGACGGTGGCGGCCAGCTCGAGCAGCGCTGCCCGGGTGCGTGACGCGAGCTTGTCGAGCTCGATCTCCGCGCCCTCCTCGAGGTGCGGGTCGAACGGCAGCCGCACCACCGCGCGGCACCGCGCCGCGAAGTGGTCCGACACGCGGTCGAGGTCGACGTTGCCCGACGAGCGCCGCACGTAGTTGATGACGGCCACCGAACGGGACACCAGGTCGCGGTAGCCGTGCGCGTCGAGCCAGTCGAGCGTGGCCGACGCGCTGCGCGCCCCGTCGATGGACGCCGACGACACGATGAGCAGGGAGTCCGCGACGTCGAGGACGCCCTTCATCGCCGAGTGCATGAGGCCGGTGCCGCAGTCGGTGAGCACGACGTTGTAGAAGTGCTCGAGCAGGGTGACCGTGCGCCGGTAGTCGACCTCGCTGAACGCCTCGGACACCGCCGGGTCCTGCTCGCTCGCGAGGATCTCCAGCCGTGACGGGCCCTGCGAGGTGTAGGCCCGCACGTCGGAGTAGCGGCGCACGCGGTTGGCGTCGCGCAGCAGGTGGCGCACCGTCGCCGTGGTCTCCAGCGGGATCTTCTGGCTCAAGGTGCCCCGGTCGGGGTTCGCGTCCACGGCGATGACGCGGTCGCCGCGCAGGGAGGCGAACGTCGAGCCGAGCGTGGTGGTCATCGTCGTCTTGCCGACGCCGCCCTTGAGGCTCAGCATCGCGATCTTGTAGCAGCCGTGGAGCGGCTGGTTGACCCGCGCGATGAGCTCGCGCCGGGCCGCGTCGCCGACGCTCTCCCCCGGGTTGATCAGGCCGCCGGAGCCGAGGAACAGGGCGCGCCGCCACCCCGTCTGCGGCGGACGCTTGCTGGGGCGCAGCAGCTGGGCGGACGACAGGTCGTACGAGGCGGGCCCGTTCGGGCCGGCGCCCTGCGGGCCACCGGCCCCGTGGCCCGGTGTGGTGAAGCGGCCCGCCACGGGCGCCCGGTCGGCCGGCACCGGCCCGCCCCGGCCGGGAGGTGCGGCGCCGACGCGCGGGTCGAAGCCGGGGTGGCGCGGCTGCGCGGCGTCCCCGCGCGCCGCCTCGGCGGTGTCCACCCGGCGCGTGGTCTCGGGCGAGTCCGCGGGCACGGCCACGGCGGCCGACTCGGCCGGGCCGGCCGGACCGGCCGGACCGGCTTCCGACGGGGCCTCACCCGAGGAGCCGGACGCCGGCTCCGGCGGGGTGGCAGGGGTGGCGCCGGCCGCGGCGTCGCGGGACGGACCGTTCGGCAGGGTCGAGCTCCGCGGCGTCGCGTCACCCGCCTCGCGCTCGGCGCCGGTGTCGTCCCTGGATTCCATCGCCCCGGTCCTCCCTCGTCGCGTGCGCGCGCCGCACCGTATCCCGTCGCGGAGATCCGCGTGAACGGATCAGCCGACCCCGGCGTAGGAGTGCAGACCCGTGACGACGAGGTTGACGAAGAACAGGTTGAAGATCATGACGGCGAACCCGACGACGTTGACCGCCGCCGCGCGGGGCCCCCGCCAGCCGGCCGTCGAGCGGGCGTGCAGGTAGCAGGCGTAGACGATCCAGGCGATGAAGGCCGTCGTCTCCTTCGGGTCCCAGCCCCAGTACCGGCCCCACGCCGCCTCGGCCCAGATCGCCCCGGTGATCACGGCGAAGGTCCAGATCGGGAAGGCGATCGCGGTGGCGCGGTAGGCGACGCGGTCGAGCACGTCGGCCGCGGGCAGCCGCGAGGTCCAGGTGAGCTTCGACGGGTCGTTCTCGTGCACCCGGCGCAGCAGGTAGAGCACGCTCGCCACGCCCGCGAGCAGCAGGATGCCCGAGGCGATCACGGCCGCGGAGACGTGGATCGCGAGCCAGTAGGAGCGCAGGGCGGGCACCACGGGCGCGGTCTGCGTGTAGAGCACCGTGCCGGCGAGGAACATCAGGACGATCACGGGCAGCAGCACGAACGCGCCGAGGCGGCGCAGCTCCGGGCGGCGGCGCAGCACGACCAGCCAGGCGCCCACGGCGACCAGCGAGATCGCCGCCGTGAACTCGTACATGTTGCCCCACGGCACGCGCTGCGCCGCGAAACCGCGCACGACGAGCATCGCCAGGTGCAGGGCGAAGCCGAGCACCGTCAGCGAGACGCCGGTGCGCCCGAAGCGCTCCGCACGGGACCGGGGGCGGCGCGTCGGCGCCGGGGGCTCGGTGGTGTCCTCGAGGTCGGCGGCCGCGGCGGCGCCCTCGCTCGAGAGCCCGCTGGTCCCGCTGGTCCCGCTCATCCCCGCCGTCCCGGCAGTGGCGCCGGCGGCCACGGGCACGCGCGCAGCGGACTCCTCCTCCGCGCCGGTGCGCCGCAGCAGGGCGTGCTCGACGGCGTGCAGGATCATCGCGAACACGTAGATCACGAGCGCGGACTCGAACAGCAGGTCGCCGAACTGGCCCAGGCCTGCGTCAACGACCATCGTCGTCCTCCCGTTCGTCCTGCGCCGGCACGTCCGGGTCGGGACGCTCCCGGCCCTGCTCCCCCGCGTCGGGGTGGGGCGGCGCCAGCTCCGCCGCGAGCCGCCCGAACTCCTCGCCGTAGCCCGCCCGGTCGGTCCGGGCGAGCCCGCCCAGGCTCACCACCGTACGACCTCCTGTCGTAGACGGCTCGGCAGGGCTCGCCCGCACCCAGAACCGCCGCCGTCGCACGGTCAGCGACAGCGTCAGGCCCCCGAGCAGGGCGATCGCGGCGATGAGCACGGCCGTCTGCGCGGGGTCGTGGGACACCTGCAGTGACACCCAGTTCTCGACACCGTCGAAGCGGATGCGGGTGCCGTTGTCGAGGGCGATCTCGCCGCCGGGCTTCACGTTCTCGCGCGCCACGCGCACCAGCCGGCCCTGCTCGACCATGTTCCGGTCGACCTCGAAGATCGACTGCGCGCGGCCCGAGTCGAGGCCCAGGTCGCCGCGCAGGACGTCGACGGCGACCTCCGGGTCGTTCAGCGCCGGGAACACCGACGTCACGAGCCCGCCGCCCGAGGAGGTCGGCGCGAACAGCCCCGTGATCGCGAGCTGGGAGCGCCGACGCTCGGCCTCGTCGGTGACGCCGGGCGGATCGATCTTCGTCGCGCCCTCGGAGAGCAGCGTGGCCTGGTCGACGGGGCGCCACTGGATCAGCCCGACCCGCTGCTCGCCGTTCGGGAAGGTGACCGTGAACCGCGGGGCGTAGCCGTGCCCGAGCAGGTAGACGCGCTCGCCGTCGACGCGCAGGGGGTCGTTGACGGCGAGGTCGTGCGGCGCCCAGGCGGTGTCGCCGCGCTCGACGGCGTCGGTGTCCTGGTAGCGGACGGCCGCGTCGAACGAGTCGGGCTGGCCGTCGGGACGGAACGTGGCGCGGAAGTCGTCGACGACCATGCAGAACGGGTCGAGCCCGGTGCCGTCGACCTGCAGGCCCGGACGGAACGAGTCGTAGGCGTAGATGCCGGCGTTGCAGAACTCGCTGCCGTCCGCCATGACGATGACCTGGCCCTCGTAGCCGAACAGCTTGCCGACGGCGATCCCGCCCAGCAGCGCGACGAGGCTGAGGTGGAAGACCAGGTTGCCGACCTCGCGCAGCGCGCCCTTCTCCGCCGACAGCGTGCGCACGCCGCCGGGCTCCGAGCGCACCGCGACCTTCCAGCCGCGCAGGCGCTTTCGCGCGGACGCGACGACGGCGTCCGGGTCGTCGCCGGACGTGCTCCGCGCGTGGTGGGGCAGGCGGGCGAGGCTGCGCGGCACGGACACCGGCTCGGCGCGCAGGCCCCGGACGTGCTCGAACGACCGCGGCACCAGGCAGCCGATGAGCGAGACGAACAGCAGCAGGTAGATCGCCGCGAACCACGGCGTCGCGAAGACGTCGAAGAGCCCGAGGTCGTCGAAGACGGGGCCGAGGGTGGGGTTCTGGGTGAGGTAGTCGTCGACGGCGTTGGGGCTCGGCGTGCGCTGGGGCAGCAGCGCTCCGGGCAGCGCGGCGACCGCGAGCAGGAACAGCAGGATCAGCGCTGTCCGCATGCTGGTCAGCCCGCGCCAGGTGTTGCGGGCCAGCGCGAGCGCCTGCCGCGCCCGGCTCGGCCGGGACGGCGGCGGGCCGGCCTCGCCGGGGGGCGCCTGGAGCGTGGAGGTCATCAGGTGGGGCCTACAGAGGAGCTAGAGAGGAGTGGTGAAGCCGGCGACGGGGCCGCGCAGCAGGGCGACGATCTCGGCCCACAGGCCGGTGGCGAGCAGCAGCCCGACGACGACGAGCGCGACGCCGCCGACGATCTGGATGCGCCGGCTGTGGGTGCGCAACCAGGCCTGGGCCCGCACCGCGCGCCCGGCGCCGAGGGCGATGAGCACGAACGGCACGCCCAGCCCGAGGCAGTAGGCCAGCAGCAGGACGATGCCCCGGACACCCGCCGACCCGGTGTCGGTGCCGCTGGCCAGGGCGACGACGCCGGCGAGCGTCGGCCCGAGACACGGGGTCCAGCCCAGCCCGAAGGTCGCGCCGAGCAGGGGCGCGCCGAGCAGGCCCGTCCGGGGGATCCAGTGGGGGCGGGTGTCGCGCTGCAGGGCGGGCACCAGCCCGAGGAACACCAGCCCCATGGCCACGGTGACCACGCCCCCGATCCGCTGCAGCAGCGCCTCGTTGGCCAGCAGCGCGTCGGCGAGCCAGACGACCGAGCCGAGCCCGAGCACGAACACCACGGTGAAGCCGAGGACGAACAGCGCCGCGGCGCCCGCGACACGGACCCGTCGCAGCCGCCGCGGGGTGGCCGTGACGACCGGGAGCTCGCCGGTGACCGCCGCGCGGCGCTCGGCGTCCTGGGCGCGGACCTCGTCCTCGGTGACGGCCGGGGCGTCGGCGCCGACGAGCCCGGCCAGGTAGGCCAGGTAGCCGGGCACCAGCGGCACCACGCACGGCGAGGCGAAGCTGACCGCGCCCGCCGCCACCGACAGCAGCACGGCGAGCAGGACGGGGCCGGACGTGGCCACCTCGGTCAGGTTCATGGCACGACCAGGGTAGGACGCCGCGGTCGGGCGCGCGTGAGCGCGGGGACCGATCTCCGACGATGTGTCGTAGAAGACCGGGTCAGGCGACGAGGTCCTCGGACCACGGCCCCGCGGAGTCGGCGACGAACCGCTCGATCCCGGAACGGCGCGCGGGCTCTCCCCGGCGTCGGGGCGGCGCCGGGAGGTCCGCCGGGACGGCACCGGCCAGCGTGGTGAGGAACGCGACCGCCCGCTCGAGGGTCGCGGTGGTCAGCGGGCCGTCCCAGACCATGAGCACGTGACCGCCGTCGACGACGACGCTGCCCGGCGGCTTCGGCAGCGCGGCGAGCCGGGCCAGGGGCGGCGCGAGCAGGGCCCGGGCGTACGCGGCGTCGCGGCCGTGGGCGGTGAACGTCGCGCCCAGCGGTCCGGCGTCGAGCTCCGGCAGCCTGCCGATCCGGTCCTCCCAGCACGTGACGGGCCACCCGCGGGGACGCAGGACCGTCGTCGGGGCGTCCACGACGGCGGCGTCGGCCTCCACGAGCGCGGTGTCCTCGACGACGACCTTCTGCCCCTCGCCGTCGCTCACCGTCACCCAGCGGCGGTGCTCGACGGCGCGCACGACGTGGTCACCGACGGCGCGCGTGAGGTCCCGGACGACCACGCCGCGCCGCTGCTCGCGGGTCACCGGCCGCAGGAACCAGGAGCGGGTCAGCGCGGCGGGTGCGGCCACGTGGTGCCACCCGTGCTCGGCGGCCCAGCGCGCCCACTGCGCGTCGTCCCGGGCCGCGGAGCGCCGCATCGGCACGATCACCGCCAGACCGAGCGCGACGCCCAGCCCGACGGCGAGCGCGCACACCACCAGGACCCAGATCAGCCCCACGGTTCCCCCTCACGCCGTCCCGCGGGCTTGGACGGTGCACGGGGCGACGGATGTTCCCGACCACCCGCGGAGATCCTCGCGGAAATTCGCTCGCGCACCGCGGGCGGACGCTCGTACCGTCCGCGTCGTGTTCATCGACCTCTGAGGCTCCGGGACCGCTCCGGTCCCCGCCCACCCCTCTGCCTCTCCGCCGTCCGGCGCGGTGCCCTCGCACCCCGGGCGATGACCAGGGAGCACCGGCGGTCGATGTCGATCTCCTCGACGACCGTGCGCACTCCCAGGTCTCCCGGCGCGCCGGCGGTGTCCGCCCGCACACCCCAGGAGGTCCGAATGCGCACCACCGATCCCACGCCGCCCGCCAACCGCGCCGCCCGGCGCGCGGCCGCGAAGGGGCGCCCGATCGGCGCGGACGGCCGTCCGGCCGCTCCGCGCCGCACCGGCCCGAAGGAGCACACCAAGCCCGCGCACGTCCGCACGGACTTCGCCGCCCGCCGGTCCGGCTGAGCGGCGGGAGCCTCAGCCGTGCGAGGCGTGCCCGTTGCCGTTGCCGCCCTGCGGGGGCGCGGTCCAGGGCGCGGCGCCGGGGTAGCCCGGTGCCGCGCCCTGCTGCGGGGGGTAGGCCTGGTACTGCCCGGGCAGCGGCGGCGGGCCCGCCGGGGGCGCCGCCGGGCCCGACGCGAGCTGCTCGGCCTGCCCCTTGTCGATCCACATCAGGAAGCCGCACGCCGTGCACTGCGTCGCGTACCGGGTGCGGACCGGGAAGAGCGGGATGAAGAACAGCGTGAACTTCGTGACCGCCTTGATGACCGCGTTCGCGGCCGAGCGGTGACAGTTGACGCACGTCAGCACGACCAGCGCGAGCTGGGTGACGGTGCGGCGGGTGCCGAAGATGATCAACACATACCCCCGGGGAGCGGTTCTGCCGCAGAGCTTCGCAGATCGGCCGCCCGCAACGGAACGCTCAGGTCGCCGCGGCGGGCTCCGCCGCGATGCGGTCCACCACGGGCTGGAGGTCGGAGGCCAGGACCGCGGTGAGGAACACCGCGGCCACCCGGTGCCGGCGGTCCAGCACGATCGTCGACGGCACCGCGTTGCGCGGGTAGCCGCGCAGCACGAGCAGCGACCGGCCGGGCGGGTCGAAGATCGACGGGTAGACGACGCCGCGGTCGCGCACGAAGTCGGCGGCGGCGTCGCGCTGGTCGCGCACGTCGATGCCGAGGAACTGCACCCCGCGCGGCGCGCTGGCCGTCGCGACCTGGTCGAGCGCGTCCGCCTCGCCGCGGCACGGCCCGCACCACGAGCCCCACACGTTGAGCACCACCACCTGGCCCCGGTAGGCGTCGGTGGACAGCGCGCGGCCGGGCTCGAGCAGGCTGTCGCCGCTGACGGCGGGCAGCACCCCGCGGCTCTCGGGCGGGTCGTAGACGACGGTGGTCCGCCCGCCCGTGCCGTTGAAGACGAACTCGCCCTCCCCGGCCCCGGACGAGCACCCCGCGACGAGCAGCAGGGCCGCCAGCGCCAGCAGGAGCGCGCGCACCTCAGGCCCCCGTGGCCGTCGGGTCGGACGTGCCGCCGGGCTCGGCGTAGGCGATGTCGACGAGGCTCTCGTCGTCGAAGACGAAGCTCGTCACCGACCCCAGCGAGCACTGCCGGTGGGTCGGGTTGTGCCACAGCCGCTGCCCGGCCAGGAAGCGCCGCAGCGTCCAGATCGGCAGCTGGTGCGACACGCACACGGCCTCGTGCCCGACGGCGGCGGCGCGCGCCCGGTGCGCCGCGCCGAGCATGCGGTGCGCGATCTCCAGGTACGGCTCGCCCCACGACGGGCGGAACGGGTTGCGCAGCAGCGGCCAGTACTCCGGCTTGCGCAGCGCGCCGTCGCCGACCGAGACGTGCTGGCCCTCGAACGCGTTGGCGGCCTCGATGAGCCGATCCTCGGTGACGGGCTCGAGCCCGAGCGCCGCGGCGACCGGCTCGGCCGTCTCCTGGGCGCGCTGCATCGGCGAGACGAACAGCGCGGTCACGTCGGCGCCCGCGAGGTGCAGCGCGACCCGCTTCGCCTGCTCGCGGCCGGTGTCGGAGAGCCCGTAGCCGGGGAGACGCCCGTAGAGGATCCCCTCGGGGTTGTGGACCTCCCCGTGGCGGACCAGGTGCACGGTCGTGCGGGTCACGGTGCTTCCGCCGCCGCGGCGGCCCGGGCGGCGTGGGGCAGCGCGTCGGCGATCACCGAGAACGCGTCGTCGTCGAGCGCGGCGGAGACGAAGCAGGCCTCGAACACGCTCGGCGGCCAGTAGACCCCGCGGTCGAGCAGGGCGTGGAAGAACGGCGGGAAGCGCCAGGTCTCGGCGGCGCGCATGTCGTCGTAGTTGCGCCCCTCGCCCTCGGCGAAGCGCACCGAGATCAGCGAGGCGGCCCGCTGGATCGTGTGCACGACGCCGGCCTCGGACAGCGCGCCGGTGACGAGCCCGTGCAGCCGGTCGACGTGGGCGTCGAGGGCCGCGTAGACCTCGGGCGTCGCGTGGCGCAGCGTCGTCAGGCCCGCGGCGGTGGCGACGGGGTTCCCCGCCAGCGTCCCCGCCTGGTAGACGGGCCCGGCGGGCGCGAGGTGGGCCATGACGTCGGCGCGGCCGCCGAACGCCGCGGCCGGCAGCCCGCCGGACATGACCTTGCCGAAGCAGTACAGGTCGCCCGCGACGCCCTCGAGGCCGTACCAGCCCGCGGCCGAGACCCGGAAGCCCGTCATCACCTCGTCGACGACGAGCAGCGCGCCGTGGGCCTGGCACAGGCGCTTGAGGCCGGCGTTGAAGCCGTCGCCGGGCGCGACCGCGCCCATGTTCCCCGCGGCCGCCTCGGTGATCACGCAGGCGATGTCGGGCCCGCGCTCGGCGAAGACCTGCGCCACGGCGTCGAGGTCGTTGTAGGGCAGCACGACGGTGTCGTTCGCCTGGGCACCGGTGACACCGGGCGTGGACGGGAGCCCGAAGGTCGCCACCCCGGAGCCGGCCTCGGCGAGCAGCGCGTCGACGTGGCCGTGGTAGCAGCCCGCGAACTTGACCACGACGCTGCGGCCGGTGAACCCGCGGGCCAGGCGCACCGCGCTCATCGTCGCCTCGGTGCCGGAGTTGACCAGGCGCACCTGCTCGACGGGCTCGACGCGGCGCACGATCTCCTCGGCGAGGTCGACCTCGCCCGCGGTCGGCGTCCCGAACGACAGGCCCGCCGTCGCGGCCTCGCGGACCGCCTCGACGACCGCCGGGTGCGCGTGCCCGAGGATCATCGGGCCCCAGGAGCTGACCAGGTCGACGTAGCGGTGGCCGTCCGCGTCGGTGAGCCACGCCCCGGAGCCGGACACCATGAACCGCGGGGTGCCGCCGACCGAGCGGAACGCGCGGACCGGGGAGTTCACCCCGCCCGGGACCACCTGCTCGGCGCGCGCGAAGAGGTCGGCGCTGCGGGGGACGGCCGGCTCGACGCTCGACGCGCCGGAGCCCGTCATCGCTGTACTGGTCACGCCGCCAGTCTCCCAGCCGCCGGGTGACGTCGCCGTGCCCGGGATCAGGCCGGCAGGCCCTCCCCCGGCGGCGGCGCCAGGCCGACGACCGCGCGCTCGACGGTGTCGCAGTCCGGCCCGACGACCTCCGCCGCGTACGGCGCCGCGTCCCACCCCAGCAGGGCGCGGCACGTCCCACCGTCCTCCGCCGCCACGTAGGGGCCCTGCCGCGGCCCGTTCGGGGCGTTCCAGGAGCTCACCGTCTCGCCGCTGCGCGCGCCGCGGGAGTTCGCCTCGGCGGCCACGTCCCCGGCCCCGTTCCAGCGCGACCAGGTGACCGTCGTGCCCTCGGGCCCGGCGCAGCTGCGGACCTGGCGCGGCACGATCCCCGACGTGCCCGCGGTGGGCGTGGCCGGCCCGCAGCCCGGGCGCACCGCGGGCGCGAAGGCCCGCTCCACCGCGCGCAGCTCCTCGCCGCCGGGGATGCCGGAGGTCCGGAACGCCGCGGTGACGTCGGCGCACCGGTCGGCCGGGGCGTAGAGCTGGACCGTCGCGGCGATGCCGTTGTACGCCGCCAGGCTGGTGCAGGACCCACCGCTGACGGTCTGCCAGTAGGGCCCCTGGGGCACGTTCTCGTACTGCCAGACGCGCTGGCCGTCCACCGACTGCGAGCCGGAGTAGCCGAACACGCGGTCGACGGCGTCCGAGGGCGTGTTCCAGCGTGAGTAGGAGATCGTCACGCCGCCGGCGGCGTTGCACTGGGCCGCCTCGAGGGGCAGGGCGCCCGTCGTCCCGACCCGGTAGGCCGCGACGTCACCGGGGACGCAGCCACCGCCCGTCGACGCCGGGAAGAGCTGGGCGAGCGGGGCCGCGGGGCCGACGGCGACGGTCACCGGCCCGTCGGTGGCGCCCCGGCCGAGCGTCACGACCAGCGTGACCACCAGGGCCGCGACGAGCACGAGCGCGCCCGCGGCGATCAGCAGCGCCCGCCGCCGGCGGCGCGGTGGGCCTTGCGGTGGCGCGACGGGCTGTCCGGGCACGCTCGGCGTCGCCCAGGGGCCGGACCCCGGCCACGACCCCGGGCCGCCCGGTGCCGGCGACCACGGCGCCGACGCGCCGTGCGGACCGCTGTCCCACCGGACCTGCCCGCCGGGAGCACCGCCGGCGGCCGCGTACGGAGGGGGCGCCTGCGGCGGGAACGAGGGGTGGCCGCCCGGCGGCGGGGCGCCGGGCCCGATCCAGGTCTCGCGCCGGTGCTCCGGCCCGCCGGGCGCGGCCACCGGCGGGGTCGGCCCCGCCCCGCCCGCCCCGCCCGCACCCAGCGCCGCCCGCGCCGCCTCGGCCAGCTCGCCCGCCTCCGCGTACCGGTCGCCGGGACGCTTCGCCAGCCCCCGCAGCACGACGGCGTCGAGCGCCGGGGGCAGTCCGGGACGGCGCGCGGACGGCGGCGGCGGTGCCACCGTGAGGTGCTGGTGGAGCATCGCGGGCATGTCGCCGTCGAACGGCGGCGCGCCGACGAGGCACTCGTAGAGCACCACGGCGAGGGCGTACACGTCGGCGCGGCGGTCGACGTCGGCGCCCTCGAACTGCTCGGGGGCCATGTAGGCGAGCGTCCCCAGCGTCGTGCCGGTGCCGGTGAGGTTGCGGCCGCGCGTGGACGCCCCGGCCAGCCGGACGATGCCGAAGTCGACGAGGTGCACGAAGTCCGGCCCGCGCCCGGAGGTCACGAGCACGTTGCCCGGCTTGACGTCGCGGTGCACCAGGTCGTGGGCGTGGGCGTCGTCGAGTGCGTCGGCGATCTGCTCGACGACGGCCACCGCGCGGGCCGGGTCGAGAGGGCCCTCGTCGTGGAGCACCCGGGCGAGGTCGCGCCCCTCGACGAGGCGCATGTCGAGGAAGAGCCGGCCGTCGATGACCCCGAAGTCGTGGATCGGCACCACGTGCGGCGACGACAGCCGGGCCGCGGTGCGGCACTCGCGCTCGAAGCGCTCGCGGATCTCCGGGTCGTCGGCCAGGTCGGGCGTCAGGCGCTTGAGGGCGACCTCGCGGTCCCGACGGGTGTCGTAGGCCCGGTGCACCTCGCCCATCCCGCCACGGCCGAGGCGGTGCTCGAGCCGGTAGGGCCCGAAGCTGTCCGCGTCGCCGGTGTTCCCGGTGCCAGCGGTACCGGCAGTGCCGTCCGGCGCCGGGCCCGACAGGTCGGTCATGCGTCCTCCCCCTGATCCCCGCACCGGAGATCCCCGCCCAGATCGTCGCGGACGGAGGTCCCCCGACGCCCGGACGGAGGATAAGGGCAGGCCGTGCTCTCAGGCGATCACGAACGGCGATCGGATCCCGGCGCCGTCGTGGCGGGCGCGGCGTCCGGCTCGTCGGACGGGTGAGGAGACCCGCTGACCTCGGCGCCCTCGGTGACCTCGGTCGGGGCCCGGCCGGCCGGGCGGGCCGCGAGGGCGCAGAGCACGGCGGCGACCCCGGCGGCGGTGCCCGCGAGGAGGGCGCCACCGACGAGGTGGACCTGACGGATCGGGGTGACGAGCAGGCCCCCGGTGGTCTCGCGCACCTCGACCCCGGCGACGAGCAGCACCACCGCCGCGACGGCGAGCACCGCGGCGGCCACGAGGAGCCCGACGGTGCGGCGGGAGCCGCTCACGAAGCGGCCCGCGCGCGCAGCAGGTCCTCGAGGGCCCGCCGCAGGCCGGCGCCGTCGCGGGCCCACGCGACCGCGCGGGTGCCGTCGGAGAGCCGCAGCACCACCGGCGCGAGGCGGCGCGGCACGACCGGCCCGTCGCCGAGCACCCGCAGCCCGTGGTGCTCGTCGTCGACCGGGCGCACCGAGGTCACCTGCGACATCGGCAGGCTCGTGGTGCCCTGCTCGAGGGCGGACGCGGTGAGGCGCACGCGCAGGTAGCGGCGCCGGGTGCGCACCAGCAGCAGCGTGTACAGGAGGACGAGCAGACCGACGCCGAGCCAGAGGGTCAGCGATGCCCCGCCGGGCGCGAGGCTCTCCAGGGCGATCCCCACCCCGGCGAGCACCGGCCCGAACAGGAGGATCCAGGGCCGGGTGCCCGACTCCTCGAAGAGAACGTCGGGCTCACTCATGCGGACCGGCCGAACCAGGCGCGGGCCGCCGGCAGGTGCAGGAGGACCGCCCCGACGAGGAAGGCGACGAACCAGACGCCGCCCACGCCGAGGATCGTGACCTGCACCAGACCGACCGCCGCGAGCACCCCGCCCAGCACGGTGAGGCCCAGCCGCGCCGAGCGCGACGGGATCCGCAGGCGGCGGGCGCCCACGAGCGTCGCGACGCCGCCCGCCGCGAGCACGATCATGGCGGCGACCACCGCGACCGGGCCGGTGCCCGGGTCGAGGTCGCCGAACAGCAGGCCGACGGCGAAGAGCAGCGCGGTGCCGATCATCAGCACGCCGAGGACGGCCCACAGCACGATCGCCGCCGTGACGACCCCCGGGCGCCCCGGCTCCTCCTCGGGCGGGGTGACCGTCGGGGGCGGGGTGGTGCGTGCGTGGTCGGCCACCGTCACCGGTCCAGCCAGGCGGCGGCCTCGGTGGCCCAGTACGTGAGGACGACGTCGGCGCCGGCCCGGCGGATGCCGGTCAGCGACTCCAGGATGGTGCGCTCCCGGTCGAGCCAGCCGCGCTCGACCGCCGCGGAGATCATCGCGTACTCCCCGGACACCTGGTACGCCGCGACCGGCACGTCGGAGGCGTCGGCGACGCGGCGCAGCACGTCGAGGTAGCCCATCGCCGGCTTGACCATCACCATGTCGGCGCCCTCGTCGAGGTCGAGCGCCGCCTCGCGCGCCGCCTCGCGGGCGTTCGCCGGGTCCTGCTGGTAGGTGCGGCGGTCGCCCTGCAGCTGGGAGTCGACCGCCTCGCGGAACGGGCCGTAGAAGGCGCTCGCGTACTTCGCCGAGTAGGCGAGGATCGCGGTGTCGCGGAACCCGGCCTCGTCGAGCGCCGCACGGATGACCCCGACCTGGCCGTCCATCATCCCGCTGGGCGCGACCACGTGGGCGCCGGCGCGGGCCTGGGCCACCGCCATCTCGGCGTAGATCGGCAGCGTCGCGTCGTTGTCGACGCCGCCGTCGGCGTCGAGGACCCCGCAGTGCCCGTGGTCGGTGAACTCGTCGAGGCAGGTGTCCGCCATGACCGGCAGGGCGTCGCCGACCTCGGACCGGACGTCGGCGAGGGCGACGTTGAGGATGCCCTCGGGGTCGGTCGCGCCGGAACCGACCGCGTCCCGTCGCGCGGGCACGCCGAACAGCATGATCCCGCCGACGCCCGCCGCCACCGCCTCCGCGGCCGCCTTGCGCAGCGACTCGCGGGTGTGCTGGACGACGCCCGGCATCGAGGAGATCGGGCGGGGCGCGTCGAGGCCCTCGGCCACGAACACGGGCAGCACCAGGTGCCGCGGGCGGACCTCGGTCTCGGCGACGAGGCGCCGCATGCCGGGGTTCGCCCGCAGCCGGCGGGGACGGTCGGTAGGGAACATCAGCCTTTGACCTTCGGTCTTGTGAGTGCTTGCCCGTGCCCTGGCACGGGCAAGCACTCACGAGCGCGTCAGCGCAAACTAGCGCTTGCGGGCCTTCGTCTTGCGGGGCGGGGGCAGGGCGCCCTCCGCCCGCAGCCGCGCGGCGTGCGACGCCAGCGCCTCCACCAGCGACGGCACGTCGGCGGTCTCCGGCTTGACGTCGACGCGCAGCCCGAACTCGACGGCCGTCTCGGCGGTCTTCGGGCCGATGCAGGCCACGATCGTGCGGGCGTGCGGCTTCCCGGCGATCCCGACCAAGTTGCGCACCGTCGACGACGAGGTGAAGCAGACCGCGTCGAAGCCACCGGTCTTGATCGCCTCGCGCACCGGCGCGGGCGGCGGGGCCGCGCGCACCGTGCGGTACGCCGTGATGTCGTCGATCTCCCAGCCGCGCTGCTGGAGGCCCTCGGCGAGGGTCTCGGTGGCGATGTCGGCGCGCGGGAGCAGCACCCGGTCGACCGGGTCGAGCACGTCGTCGTGGGGCGGGAAGACCTCGAGCAGGCCCTCGGAGGACTGCTCGGTCTCCTCGGACGGCACGAGCTCGGGGTGCACGCCGAAGGCCCGCACCGTCTCGGCGGTGGCCTCCCCGACGCAGGCGATCTTCACGCCGGAGAAGGCGCGGGCGTCGAGCCCGAACTCCCCGAACTTCTCCCACACGGCGCGGACCGCGTTGGCCGAGGTGAACACGACCCACTGGTAGCGGCCGTCGACGAGGCCCTTGACCGCACGCTCCATCTGCGCCGGGCTGCGCGGGGGCTCCACCGCGATGGTGGGCACCTCCTCGGGCACCGCGCCGTGCACGCGCAGGCGGTCGCTCATCGCGCCGGCCTGGTCCTTCGTGCGCGGCACGAGCACGCGCCAGCCGTAGAGCGCGCGCGACTCCCACCAGGACAGCGTCGAGCGGTCGGTGACCGCGTCGCCGAGCGTGACGACCAGGGTGCCGTCGAGCTCGGCGCCGTCGGCGGCGAGCTTGTCGAGGCTCGTCTCCACCGTGCGCTGGCGCGAGCCGGTGCCGGCCGTGGTGACGAGGGCGGGCGTGCCGGGCTTCCAGCCGTTCTCGACGAGCTGGGCCGACGCGCCGGCCAGCTCCGCGGCCGTGGCCTGCAGCACGAGCGGGCCCGGCGCGACGGCCAGCGCGGCGTAGTCGACGGCCTCGCCGGCGGTGAGGTCCACCGAGGTGTGGGCCGGGCCGAGCGCGACGCCGGCGTAGGTCGGGACCGCGGTGTCGGCGGGCATGCCCGGCACGACGTCGAACGGCACGGCGGCCGCCGCCACGGCGCGGACCTCGGTGACGACGTCCGGACGCACCAGCGGGTCGCCGACGACCAGGCGCACCACCGAGTCGCCGCCGCGGGCGGCGGCGACCACGGTCTCGGCCAGCGCCGCCGGGTCGGCGGGCGCGGGCCCGTCGCCGGTCGCGGCGGGGTCGTCGGCGGCGAAGCTCGGCGCGACGACCGCATCGGTCGCCGGACCGCCGGCCGCGGGGTCGTCGCCGACGTGCCCGACCGGGCGCACGGCCACCGACGACGGCAGCAGGCCGAGGACGTCCGCGGGGACGCCGCGATCGGCCACGACCAGCGTGGCGGCGGCGAGGGCGTCGCGGGCCCGCACGGTCAGCAGGCCGGGGTCACCGGGCCCGCTGCCGACGAAGGCGACCCGACCGGCGGTCGTCGAGGGTGCTGTCATGTCTTCCGTTCCCATCGTGGTGTTCAGGAGGCGGGCGGGGGCTGGTCGCCGGTCCCGGGCGCAACATGGGTCGAGCTCCGCTGCGCTTCGTCTCCGGCGAGCCCCTTCGGCTCCGCCCCGTCGGCGAGCAGTTCCTCGGCCAGTTCACGGCCGATCCGCTCGGCGTCCTCGGTCTCTCCGGTCGCGGAACCGCGCACGAGCGCGCCCTCCGCGGTGGCGGCCACCGCGCGCAGCGACAGCCGTTCGACGACGCGACCGTCGTCGTCGAGGTCCTCGACGACCTCGGCGAGCGCCCCCACCGGGGCGCCGCAGGGTGAGCCCAGCCCGCCGAGCACGGAGCGCTCGGCGGTGACGGCGACCGCCACGGACTCGTCGTGCAGGGTGGCGCGCAGGAAGCCCGCAAGCTGGGCGTCGTCGGCGCGGCACTCGCAGGCGAGCGCCCCCTGGGCGGGGGCGGGCAGCACCTGCAGGGGGTCGAGCACCTCGGTGGCCTCGCCGACGCGCCCCAGCCGGGCGAGCCCGGCGCGCGCGAGCACGACGGCGTCGAGCTCGCCGCGGGTCACCTTCGCGATGCGGGTGTCGACGTTGCCCCGGATCGGCACGAGCTCGAGCCCCAGGCCGAGCGCGGCGATCTGCGCGATCCGCCGCGGCGACCCGGTGCCGACCACGGCACCCGGCGGGAGCTCGCCGAGCACCATCCCGTCCCGGGCGACGAGCGCGTCCCGCGGATCCTCGCGGGCCGGGACGGCCGCGAGGGTCAGCCCCGCCACGGACGCCGTGGGCAGGTCCTTGAAGGAGTGCACCGCGACGTCGATGTCGCCGGCGAGCACGGCGTCCCGCAGCGCGGTGACGAACACCCCGACTCCGGTCTGGGCGATCGGTGTGCCCGCGGCCTGGCTGCGGTCGCCGTCGGTGGCGATCGTGACGATCTCGACGGTGGCCCCGGCCTCGGTGAGCGCGGAGGCGATGAGGTCGGTCTGCGTGCGCGCCAGCAGGCTCGCCCGGGTCCCGATGCGAATCGTGCGGGCGCCCTCGCCCGTCAGCGGGGCCGCGGCGGTGTCGATCGCCGTCATCGGCGCCCCCCGCGGGTGTCGACCGCGAGCGCCTGGTCCACGCCGTTGCCCGGCTCGACGCTGGCGGTCTCGGTGGCGGCCAGCGCGGCGGGCGTCTGCGGGTCGAGCTCGAACAGCTCGCGCAGCGCCTCGGCGTAGGTGTCGCCGCCGGGCGACTGGGCGAGGCGCTTGACCTGCACGGTCGGGGTGTGGAGCAGCTTGTCGACCACGCGGCGCACGGTCTGGGCGACCTCGTCGCGCGCGTGGCCGTCGAGGTCGGGCAGGCGCCCGTCGAGGCGGAGCAGCTCGGCGTCGACGACCTCGGCGGCGCGGCGGCGCAGCGCGGTGACGGTGGGCGTCACCTCGGCCGTGCGCTGGGCGGCGAAGTAGGCGCGCACCTCCTCGGCGACGACCGAGCGGGCCTCCTCGACCGCGCGGCCCGCGCTCGCGGACCGCAGGCGCTCACCGAGGGCGGCGAGGTCGACGACGGTGACGCCCGGCAGGTCGCCGACGCGCGGGTCGACGTCGCGGGGCAGGCCGAGGTCGCACACCACCAGGTCCGGCGCGGCCGGGTCGCGGGACGCGAGGGCGGCCCGGACGTCGTCGGCGCCGACGACGGTGCCGACCGCGCCGGTGCAGGCCACGACGACGTCGGCGGCGGCGATCTCGGCGCGCAGGGCGTCCAGGCCGACGGCCCGGGCGAGCGCGCCCTCGGTGCGCAGGGCCACGGCGAGCCGCTCGGCGTTCTGCTCGGAGCGGTTGGCGAGCACGAGGTCGTCCACGCCGGCGCGGCGCAGGTGCGCGGTGGACAGCGCGCCCATCGACCCGGCGCCGACCACCAGCGCGCGGCGTCCGGCCAGCGCGCCCGGCCCGCCGAGCGCGGCCTCGGCGTCGGCGAGGGCCTCGGAGACCACCGAGGCGCCCGCGGCGTCGATCCCGGTCTCGGCGTGGGCGCGCTTGCCGACGCGCAGTGCCTGCTGGGCCAGCTCGTGCAGCACCCGGCCCGCCGACCCGAGCTCGCGGGCCTCGGCGTAGGAGGCGCGCAGCTGGCCGAGGATCTGCGCCTCCCCGACCACCATCGAGTCGAGCCCGGCGGCCACCGAGAACAGGTGCTCCACCGCCGAGCCCGCGTAGTGGACGTAGAGGTGGTCGGTGAGGTCGGAGACCTCGGCGTGGGCGTGGCGGGCCAGCACCGAGGACACCTCGGTGAGCCCGCCGTGGAAGGTCTCGACGACCGCGTAGATCTCGACGCGGTTGCACGTGGAGACGAGCATCGCCTCGGTGACGTGCTCGCCGGTCAGGAGGTCGTCGAGGACCTTGCGGGTGTCGTCTCCGGACACGGCGACGCGCTCGAGCACGGGCACCTCGGCGGTGCGGTGCGAGACGCCGACCAGGAGCAGGCTCATCGTGAGACCGCCTCTCGCGGGGTCTGTCGCGGGGTGGCTGTGGGTCCGGCCGCGGGGACGGTGCCGTGACGGCGGGCGACGTGGAACGACAGCACCTGCATCTCCACCGCCAGGTCGACCTTGCGCACCTCGACCCCCGCCGGCACCGCGAGCACGGTGGGCGCGAAGTTGAGGATGCTGCGCACCCCCGCGGTGACGAGGTGGTCGCAGACCTGCTGGGCGGCGGGCGCGGGCGTCGCCACCACGCCGATGGTCACGCCGCGCTCGGCGCAGACCCACGGGATGGTGTCCGCGTGCTCGACCTCGACGCCGCCGATCGTGGTGCCGACGAGCGCGGGGTCGACGTCGAAGAGCGCCGCGACGGGGAAGCCGCGCTGCGCGAAGCCGCCGTACCCGGCGAGGGCGTGACCGAGGTTGCCGACGCCGACCAGCGCCACCGCGTGCGGGCGGGTCAGCCCCAGCGTCGCCTCGACCTCCGCGACGAGCCGCGACACGTCGTAGCCCACGCCGCGCACGCCGGACGAGCCGATGAGCGACAGGTCCTTGCGCAGCTTCGCCGAGTTGACGCCCGCGGCCGCGGCCAGCTCCTCGCTGGACACGGTGCCGCGTCCCTCGGCGAGCAGCGTCGTCAGCACGCGCAGGTAGACGGCCAGGCGGGCGACGGTCGCCTCGGGCACGGGGCGGCTGCCCGTATCGTCGGGATCGACCGGCGCGAGGCCGTCCTCGGGCGCCCGGGCCGAGCGCACCGGGCGGCGAGCAGGCCGGGTGCCACGGTCGACCGTCACTTCCGGGCGCCTCCTGTCGTCCTTCGCCGCGTGCCGCGGCCGGCACTCCCGTGCCCGTCGCGGGGCCCGCACCACGCGGACGTCGCTGTACCCGCCGCCGACAACGCTAGCGCTCGTGAACGCACGCACAAAATCGCCGCGACCCACCGGGCCGCGCCGCGTCGGGCAGGCCTGATGCCGACCGGCGGGGAAGTCCAGCGCGCTCCATTCTGCCCGATCCGACCGCTCGTCGCCTTCTCCGGAGCTGCTTCCCGGGCCTCCCCGCGGTGCCCGGCACCCCCGGTGCGCCGTCCGGTGGACGCCGGTGTCAGACGGTGAGGGCGTCGGTGCCGAGCGCTCCGGCGGTGGGGTCCGCCGGTGCGCTGGGCGGACGTCCCAGCAGGAAGTCCGCGGTCGCCCCGTGCATGGCCGCGACCGGCCCGACGCCCGCCGCGAGCGTGACGGCGGACGCGTCGGTGACCTCGCCCACGATCGCGGTCACGGTGGCCGCGACGGTCGCGGTGACGTCGGCGGCGAGGCCCAGGAGGTCGATCGGGGCGCGCGCCGCGTCCAGGCGTCCGCGCAGCGCGGGCTCGACCGAGAGCGGAGCGCCGTCCACCGCGGGCAGCCCGCCCGCGGTGAGCAACCGGTTCCACGCGTCGGCGTGCGCGACGTGCTGGGCCGCCGCACCGGACAGGAACGCCGCCACCGTCCCGGGCACGGCGCCGTAGCGCCCCTGGCCGGCCCCGGCCGCCGCCTGGCCGAGGAGGTCCCCCGCGAGGCCGGAGACCGCGGCGCCGAGCGCGACCAGCGCCGCCTCGCCCGCGTAGGTGGGCGGCGCCGCGGTCGTGGTCGTCGTCGGTGCCGGCGGGGCGCTCGACGGCGGGGTGCCGGGCGGCGCGTCGTTGGAGCAGGCGGCGAGCGCACCGAGGCCGGCGAGCGCGCCGAGCCCCGCGAGCACGCGACGTCGCGACACCCCGCCCGGCATCCCGCCCGACATCGCGGTCATCGGAGCGCCCCCTCGGTCGCGGGCGACGCCTTCTCCGTGGGGAACAGGACGTCGGGGAAACCGACGGTGCCCGCCGCGGGCGGGAGGGCCTGCAGGTCCGGTGGCGAGGCGACCAGCTCGGAGCGCCCGGTGGACAGCAGCGCCTGCAGGGTCAGCAGGACGGCCTTGCGCCGCGCCGCGGCCGCGGCGTGCCCCGCGACGGTGCGGCGCACGTCGGGTGTCGAGAGGTCGACGACGTCGCGCACGAGCGTCTGGGCGAGGACGTCCTCGAGGGTGAGCGCGAGCCCGACGACGTCACCCGGGCCACGCACCGTCGGCAGCGCCTGCTCGACGACGGGGGCGTAGCGGGGGTCGGCGCCCGTCTGCACGCGGCCGCCGGCCCGGCGGGTCGCCGTCGACAGGTCGGTGCGGGCCGTGGCGAGGGAGTCCAGCGCGGTCGCGAGGAGGTCGCGCAGGGGGGCGGGCGCCGAGGCCCCGCCACCGAACGGCAGGGCCTGCAGCGAGGAGTAGGTGTCCGCGGCCAGCACCACGAGCGACGAGGCGGTCTGCAGGACCGGCACGTCCCCCGGCGCCGGAGCGGTCACCGGGCGCCCCCGCCGGCCAGTGCCGCGAGGGCGCGGACGAGCTCGTCGGGCTCGAGGCGCCACGACCCGACCTCGGTGCCGTCGACGAGGGTCACGGGGATGCGGTCGCCGTACTCGGCGCGCCACTCGGGGTCGGCGCCCGGTCCGTCGACGTCGAGCACCTCGTGCTCCTCGCCGACGCGTCCGCAGATCTCGCGCACCACGCCCTCCATCCGGTCGCAGGTCCGGCAGTCGGCGCGCACGAGCACGAGCACGCGCGCCGACCCGCCGGGACGACCGTCCGTCGCACCGTCCACCGACGCACTCGCCCGCTCGTCGGACCGCTCGTCCGCCACCGGCTCGTCGCCTCCCTCCGGCACCCCCGCGGTGCACCGCCCGGCGGCAGTCTCGCACGGTCGTCAGGGCCCCACGCGGAGCCCCGCGATACCGCCGAACGGCCGCTCGTCGCACCGTTCGTGCAGGTCGGAGAGGGTCACCCGGCCCGCGGGCGCGCCGGTGCGAGGGGGGATCGCGCCGCACGTATGCTCCCTCGGCGACGCCCTCCCGAGCGGGGGGACCGGATCGGGAGAGGTCGATCGAGGGAGAGGGCATGTCCGACGCTGCCGGCCGTCACGGCCGGACGTGCGCGCGCGACTCCGGCCGTTCTCGACGCCCGCAGCACCCGTCGACCGCCCCCGGAGCCCCGTGAGGCGCGCCGCACCCGATC
Organism: Actinomycetospora aeridis; assembly: GCF_037400275.1. Classification (NCBI taxonomy): domain Bacteria; kingdom Bacillati; phylum Actinomycetota; class Actinomycetes; order Pseudonocardiales; family Pseudonocardiaceae; genus Actinomycetospora; species Actinomycetospora aeridis. The sequence goes on from NZ_JBBEGL010000005.1 coordinate 28,080, forward strand.
CCGCCGACGAGCCCGGCGCCGGCCACCGGCCGGCGCGGGGCAGCGGGCACGGCGGGGGGCACGGCGGTGGGCACAGCACGGGGCCCGGCCGGTCGCGGGGCGCCACCGGCACCGACACCCCGCCCGAGCCGGTGATCGACGCCCGCGCGAACGGCGCCCCGCCGACCGCTCCGTTCTACCCGGCCCAGCGCCGGCGCGAGGACACCTGGCCGCCGCCGTCCTCCCCGCAGCCCCACGGCGACACCGCGACCGGGACCACCCGCCCGGCGCGCCGCGGACCGGGCGCGGGAACGGGTGGCCGCCCCACGCCGCCGATCGGCGTGCCCCGCCCCGACGCGGCACCCCCCGCCCCGCGCAACGGCACCGGCCCGCTCCCCCCGGCGCCGCCGGAGATCCCCGAGCCCTCGGGCGCCGCTCCCACCGCCGCCGTGCCCCTCCAGCCGCCCCTCCAGCCGCCCGGCGACCCGACGGCGACCCACACGGTCACCGGCGGCGTGCCCGAGGACGCCGCGGAGACCCCCGACGAGGACGAGTTCGACGAGGACCTCGTCGACGAGCTGCCCGACGACGACGGCTCCCGGGCCGAGGGCTGGGTGCTGGTCCGCGCGGCGCAGGACGGCGACACCGCGGCGTTCGGGCAGCTGTTCGACCGGTACCACGACACGGTCTTCCGGTTCATCCTCTTCCGCCTCAGCGACCGCCCCGCCGCCGAGGACCTCACCCAGGAGACGTTCGTCCGCGCCTTCCGCCGGATCACGTCGGTGAGCTACCAGGGCCGCGACATCGGTGCGTGGTTCGTCACCATCGCCCGCAACCTCGTGCTGGACCACGTGAAGTCCAGCCGGTACCGGCTCGAGAGCTCCACGGCCGAGGTCGCCGACGTCGCCCCCAGCAGTTTCCGCCCGGGTCCGGAGTCCGAGGTCATCGCGGGCGCCACCCACGCCGAGCTGCTGCGATGCGTCGCCCGACTCGGTGACGACCAGCAGGAATGCATCGCTCTGCGCTTCCTGCAGGGCCTCTCGGTGGCCGAGACCGCCGAGATCATGGGCCGCAACGAGGGGGCGGTGAAGGCCCTCCAGCACCGTGCGGTCCGTCGGCTCGCTCAACTGTTGCCCGAGGGTCTGCGGTGAGTGACATCCGTGTAGTTCGAACCGCACACCGCATCGACGTAACCGGTCGGCTGTCCGTTCGTTTGCCTCTGCGACGACCACGGCGCGTACCGACCGTGACGCGCGGACGATGAGGACGGACGGCATGGCGAGCGGGCACGACGAGGACGACGAGCGTTCCGCTCGCGTCTGGGAGCAGCGGGACGCCACGGGTCGTCCGGCGCCCCCCGATCGTGCCGGGCCGTCGCGGGACGCCGCGCCCGATCACCAGGCCCCCGATCACCAGGCCCTCGAGCTGGACCTCGTCGCCGCGCTGCGTGCGGCCGGCCGGGACGCCGCGGGGCCCGACCCGGCGACCAGCGCCCGGATGCGCGCCGCCGTCATGGCCGAGATCACCGGGGGCGCCGAGGCTGCCCCGCGCGGGGGCACGCGCGTCCTGCGCACCACGGACACCGGTCCGGCCGGCGGTCGGGGGGCCGGCCGGGCCGGTGCCCGCCGGACGGGCACACCGTCGGGCACACGGTCTGGCGCCGACCGTCCTGCCGACAACCGCCCCACCGGCCGGGCGCCCCGTCGCCGGTCCTCGCGGGTGATGTCCTCGATGGTCAGCGGCGCCTGCGCGATCCTGCTGCTCGGTGCCCTGACCGTGCTGCTCAGCCGCGGCGCCCTGCCCGGCGAGATGCTCTACGGCGTCAAGCGGGCCTCCGAGAACGCCGAGATCGGGCTGACCAGCGGCCAGGAGGCCAAGGGGCAGCGGCACCTCGACTTCGCCGCGACCCGCCTCGAGGAGGTCTCCGACCTCATCTCGCGCAACAGCACCACCGCGGCCGGCACCGGCCCCACGGCCGCGGGTCTCGGCCCCGACGAGGCCGCGCTCGTGCTCGAGAACCTGCGGGCGTTCGGCGAGCAGGCCCGCACCGGCTCGCGGATGATCCTCCCGCTCGCCTCGCAGCCGTCAGGTCCCCCGCCGCGTGAGCTCGAGGACTGGGCCCGCGCGCAGTCGTCCCGGCTGGACACCCTCAGCCCCTCGCTCGACGGCGACGGCCGCGCGGCGGCCGCCGACTCGCAGCAGATGCTGCAGCGTCTCGGCCAGCGTGCCGCCGCCCTCGGCGGTCCGACCCGCTGCGCGACGGGCGACCAGTCCGACGACCTCGGCCCCGTCCCGGCCCGGGAGTGCAACACCTCCACCGAGCCGTCGACCGCCTCGCCCGAGAGCTCGCAGGCGGCCAGCACGTCCAGCGCGACGTCGACGACCACCACGACGACCACCACCACCTCGACGAGCCGCAGCTCGTCCGACGAGGACTCCTCGACGCGGAGCAGCGGCGACTCCGACGACGACAACGGTGGCGTGGTGGACGACCTCCTGCCCGGCGGTGAGCGGCGCGAGTCGCCGGACCCGGTGCGGGTGCCCCTGCCGGTGCCGCTGCTGCCCCAGGTCGACGTCCCGCCGCTCCTGCCCGGTCTGCCCGGTCTGAGCCTCGGCTGACCCCTCCCACGCCGGGCGTGAGCCCGGTCGTGGCGCGCCCCGCGGTCGGGGGTCGCGACTAGGGTGAGCACCGCACCGGGGACCGCTCGTCCCGTGCCGCCCCGGCACGCGATCACGGGCGGACGGTGTCCCCGGCCGACGGTGTGACTGGCACACGGTCCCGGGACGGGACGCGACGGGAGGGTCCGGCGGTGGGACGACGGCGCGAGCGCCGGTTGCAGGCGGAGTACGAGGCGGCACGGCTCGCGGGTGAGGCGTCTGCCGAGGCGGCGCTGCGCGACCCCGCCGTCGACGACCCGGCCGCCGAGCCCACCGCCTCCGAGCTCCTCGAGTCGGTGCCCGAGAGCGCCGGGCCGACCGCCGAGGTCACCGTTGCGCCGACGTCCGGCGCGCCGGCCCCCGAGGGCGCACCCGACGGCGAGCTCGCGGGGGGCGGGCCCGCCGCCGCGGCCGCCTCGGCCGACGCGCCGGACATCCACCGGGTGCCGCCGTCGACGCGGGTGCCGCCCGACCTCACGGCCGCCGCGTTCTTCGACGTCGACAACACGATGATGATGGGCGCCTCGATCTTCCACTTCGCCCGCGGGCTCGCGGCGCGGAACTTCTTCTCGGGCTCCGACATGCGGGGCTTCGTCTGGCAGCAGCTCAAGTTCCGCCTCGGGGGCGAGGGCAGCCCGGACGACGTGCGGGCGCACCGCGAGCAGGCGCTGTCGTTCGTCGCCGGTCAGTCGGTGGCGGAGCTGGTCGAGCTCGGCGAGGACATCTACGACGAGCTGATGGCCGACCGGATCTGGGAGGGCACCCGCGCGCTCGCCCAGATGCACCTCGACGCGGGCCAGCGGGTCTGGCTGGTCACCGCCACGCCCCTCGAGCTCGCCCGCATCATCGCCCGCCGGCTGGGGCTCACCGGGGCTCTCGGCACGGTGGCCGAGAGCGAGGACGGCGTGTTCACCGGGCGGCTCGTCGGCGAGCTGCTCCACGGACCGGCGAAGGCCCACGCCGTGCGCGCCCTGGCCGCCCGCGAGGGCCTCGACCTGCGGCGGTGCGCGGCCTACTCCGACTCGGTCAACGACGCGCCGATGCTCTCGGTGGTCGGCACGGCGGTCGCCGTCAACCCGGACTCCGACCTGCGCGCCATGGCCCGTCGCCGCGGGTGGGAGATCCGCGACTTCCGGTCCGGGCGCAAGGCCGCGAAGATCGGCGTCCCGTCGGTGCTCGGCGCGGGCGCCGTCGCCGGCGCGGTCGTGGCGGGCGCGGCCTACCGCCGCCGCCTGGTGGGCTAGCTGCTCCTCGGCGCCCGCCCCGCCCGCGACATTCGGAGCGAACGTGGCGTTCGCTGCCTCGATTCGCTTGAAGTCCCCGTTCGCAACGTGCCTGTCGCGAAGCCGGCACCCCGAGGTCTGTGCCGCGAACGCGGACTTCGGACGCGTAGAAGCAGCGAACAGCGCGTTCGCTGCAACAAACGAGGGCGGCCGGCCTCAGCCCAGGAACGCGTTCCGGCGGCCCGCCAGCAGGCGGTAGAGCGTCTGCTGGATGTTCTCGCGCACCTGGTCGGTCAGGTTGAACACCAGCATGGGGTCGTCGGCGGCCCCCGCGTCGTAGGTGTCGGTGGGGATCGGCTCGCCGAACTCGATGTACCACTTCGACGGCAGGGGCACGAGCCCGAGCGGCCCGAGCAACGGCCAGGTCGGCGTGATCGGGAAGTACGGCACGCCCAGCAGGCGGGCGATCGGGCCGAGGTCGGCGATCTTCGGGTAGATCTCCTCGGCGCCCACGATGGAGCAGGGGATGATCGGCACGCCGCACCGCAGGGCCGCCGACACGAAGCCGCCGCGGCCGAAGCGCTGCAGCTTGTAGCGGTCCGCGAAGTCCTTGCCGATGCCCTTGAACCCCTCCGGCCACACGCCGACGAGCTCGCCTGCCGACAGGAGCGCCTCGGCGTCGGCGTTGCAGGCGAGCGTGTGCCCGGCCTTCCGCGCGGCCGCCCCGACGCCCGGCAGGCCGAACACGAGGTCGGCGGCGAGCATCCGCAGGTGGCGCGGGACGGGCAGGTCGTCGTGCGCCGCCACCGTCGTCATCAGTGCGTCGAGGGGCAGCGTCCCCGAGTGGTTGGCGACGAGCAGTGCGCCGCCGGAGAGCGGGACGTTCTCCGTCCCGATCGTCTCGACGCGGAACCAGCGCTCGTAGAGCGGGCGCAGGAGCGGCATGACCACGTGCTCGGTGAGGTCGCGGTCGAAGCCGAAGGCGTCGACGGTGTAGCGGCCGGTGACCCGGCGCTGCAGGAACTCCCCGATCTCGGCCACCCGCGCCTCGAGCTCGGTGGGGCCCGCGGGCGACGGCAGCGCCGTGACCTCTCCCCCGGCCGGTGCGGCGTCCGTGGCGACCTCCATGCCCTCTCCCGTCACCTCGCCGGCCCGGTCGGGGTCGAGACCCCGGGCCGCGGCGGTGCGCTCCTGCAGCGACCCGACACCGGGGCGGCTGGCTCGCCGTGGCGCGGGACGGGGTCGGGGACGCCCGCCGTCGGTGCGCAACGGGATCACCCGGGCCTCGGGCATGACGTCTCCTGTCGGAACGCGGTGAGGGGTGAGCGGGGCGGGCGGTCAGCTGCCGGAGGGCAGGGCCCGGGCCACGGCCAGCGCCGCGTCCTGGGCCCGGCCGAACCGCGCCGGGTCGATGACCGGGCGCAGGTTGCGCCCGGCCACGAAGTCGTCGAAGGCCTGCACCGTGGTCCAGCGCGGGGTGAAGCCGAACTCGTTCTGCAGCTTGGTCGTGTCGACCACGCGCCCGAAGTTCAGCAGGCGCAGCTGTTCGGGCGAGAAGTCCACGAGCCGCGCCCGGCGGGTGAAACGCCCGACGAAGGGCACCGCGGGCTGGGGCACGGGCAGCGAGATCCGGCCCGCCCGCCGGATGGCCTGGGAGAGCATGAGCACCCCGGCGGCGCCGACGTTGAACACCCCGGGCAGGTCCTCCGCCGCGGCCCGCTCGAGCACCGCGACCGCGTCCTCCTCGTGCAGCAGCTGCACCCGCGCGTCGTAGCCCAGCACCACCGGGACGACCGGCAGCGAGAAGTAGCGCACGAACGACGTGTCGATGCGCGGCCCGATGAGGTTGACGAACCGCAGGGTCGTCACCGGGATGTCGGGGCGCCGGCGCGAGAAGCTCCGGACGTAGCCCTCGATCTCGACGGCGTCCTTCGCGTACCCGCCCGGCGGGATCGCCTTGGGCTCGGTGGTCTCGGTGAACGTCGCCGGGTCACGCGGGCTGGCGCCGTACACCGCGCTGGTGGACTTGACCACGAGCCGGCGCACCGTGTCGGAGCGCTGGCACGCCGCGAGCAGCTGCATCGTCCCGATGACGTTCATCTCCATCATCATCGAGCGGCCCCCGGACTGGCCGGGGTTGCCCGAGAGGGACGCGTGGACGACGGTGTCGACCTTCGCGGTGGAGATGACCTTGCCGATCAGCGGGTTGCGGATGTCCACCCGCACGAACTCGGCGCGCCCCATCCGCCGCCGCATCTCCCGCGACGGCGGCGTCGTGTCGACACCGAGCACGCGCTCGATCGACGGGTCCGCCGCGAGGCGTGCCGCCAGGTGACCACCGAGGAAGCGGCTGACCCCGGTGACGAGGACGACGGACGGCGCCTCCGACATGCGATGGACTCTCCTGCGGGTCGCGGCCTTACTTGCCGAGCTTGCGACGCTGCACCCGGGTCTTGCGGAGCAGCTTACGGTGCTTCTTCTTCGACATCCGCTTGCGACGCTTCTTGATGACCGAACCCATAGGAAACCTCTCGTGAACCGCTCTACGTGACAGCGCTCGTGATGGCCGGCGACCGACCGGGTCGCAGACACACCACCGTACCGGCCGTCCCTCGGGCGACCGGTGGTGGAGGGGTGCGGCGATCGTCTCGCCGTACCCCGTCAGCCGGTAATCAGGCGGTGATCAGGCGGTGATCAGCCGGCGTCGAAGTAGGAGCCGCGCAGGTACTCGTGGACGGCGTCCTCGGGCACCCGGAAGCTGCGGCCCACGCGGACCGCGGGCAGCTCGCCGTTGTGCACCAGCCGGTACACCGTCATCTTCGACACGCGCATCGCGGCGGCGACCTCGGCGACGGTCAGGAACTGCACCCTCGCCAGGTTGTCGCCGTCCGCCCGCCGCGGGCCGGAACCCGTCGTGTTGTTGGGCATGGGTCTCACGCCTTCCGCGCACAGGCCGTGCCGTCGGGCTTCCCCTCCCGACGGTTCGACACGCCGTGCTGTGCGCATGAGGGTAACGGGACGCGTGTGACGTCTGGTTCGACCTCACCCGCTCGTGCGGCGGCCGTGCAGGCAGACGCGTCAAGCGTCCACGCCGGAACCGCTCGACACGATCTCGTCACGACGAACGGATCCTTCCGGCCGCCCGCCGCGTCTGGTCACCCGTACTGGCGGCCGAGCGCGACGGAACGGTCGCGGGCGGCCGTGACGGCCGTGGCGAGGGCGGCGCGCAGCCCGTCGGCCTCCAGGGCCCCGAGGGCGGCGGCCGTCGTGCCGCCGGGCGAGGTCACGGCCTCGCGCAGCAGACCCGGGTGCGGTGCGGCGCCCTCGCGACCGTCGCTGCCCGGGGTGGTGAGCAGCCCCCCGGCCCCCTCGACGGTCGCGGTCACCAGCTCGGTCGCGACGGGGCGCGGGAGCCCGAGCGCGACGCCGGCGTCGATCATCGCCTCGGCGAGCAGGAAGACGTAGGCGGGCCCCGAGCCCGACAGCGCGGTCGCGAGGTCCTGCTGGGACTCCGGCACGCGGACGGTGCGCCCGACCGCGGCGAGCAGCTCCTCGGCCGCCGCCAGCTCGGCCTCCCCCGCCGCGGCCCCGGGCGAGAGCACGCACATCGCCCGGCCGACGAGCATCGGGGTGTTCGGCATGACCCGCACGACCGGGGTGCGCTCGGGCAGGCGGGCCTCGATCGCCGCGGTCGGGATGCCCGCGGCGAGGGAGACGACGGCCGGGCGCGCGTCGCGGCCGGCGAGGACGTCGCGCACCTCGTCGAGCGCGGCGGGCACGTCACCCGGCTTGACGGCGACGACGAGCACGCCGGCCCGGCGCGCCGCCTCCGCGGCGTCGACGGCCGCGAACCCGTAGCGCCCGGTGAGCTCGGCGGCCCGCGCGGCGACGGCCTCGACGACGAGCAGCGAGGACGGGTCGCGCCCGGCCGACACCAGCCCGCCCAGCAGCGCCTCGCCGATCTTCCCGCCACCCAGCACCGCCACCGTCTCCATGACGGCGATCCTGCCCCAGCTAGCGGACGGGCGAGCGCGGCAGGTCGGTGCCGAGGTGCAGGCGCGCGAACAGCAGCGACTCCGCGAGCGCGTCGAGGCGCTCGTTGCGCGAGCGGGCCCGCCGCGTACTGATCTCGACGACCACCGTGCCGTCGAACCCGGACGTCCCGAGACGCCGGCAGACCTCCGCGCAGGGCTGCGTGCCGCGCCCGGGCACGAGGTGCTCGTCGCGCTCCAGGCCGGTGCCGTCCCCGAGGTGCAGGTGCACGAGACGGTCGCCCATGCGCTCGAGCAGGGCGAGGGCGTCGTCACCCGCGGTCGCGGTGTGCGAGAGGTCGAGGGTGTACCAGCGCGCCCCCTCCCGCGTCGGGTCGTGCCCCGGCGTGTAGCTCGACCACCGCAGCCGGCCGCGACGCAGCGGGAACATGTTCTCCAGGGCGATCCGCACGCCGTGGGCCCGCTCGAGCTCGTCGACCTGCCGGGCCAGCCCGAGCGCGTAGCGGCGCTGCCAGCGGAACGGCGGGTGCAGCACGACGGTGGGCGCCCCGAGACTCGCCGCGAGCACGGCGCTGCGGCGCAGGCGTTCGGCCGGGTCGGGCGTCCACACCCGCTGGGTGATGGCGAGGCACGGGGCGTGCACGGCGAGGACGGGCATGCCGGTGCGCTCCGAGGCGCGGGCGACCGACGCGAGCCGCTGGCTGTCCGGGTCGGTCCACACCATCAGCTCGACGCCGTCGTAGCCGAGCTCGGCGGCGACGTCGAAGGCGGAGTCCATGTCCTCGGGGAACACCGAGGCGGTCGACATGGCGACCGGCGGGCCCCCTCGCGGGGACGGGCGGGAGGTCACGGATCAGCGGCTCAGCAGCACGATCGCGGCCGGGGACACGGTGACCACCAGCCCGACGACCACCGCGAGCACCGTGGTCTGCAGGTCGTCGGAGCGGCGCAGCGCGCGGACCCCGAACACCAGGCCGGTGGTCGCGGCGGCGGCGAGGACCAGCGCGACGACGGGCTGCTCCTGCCAGAGGTAGGAGAAGACCGTCCAGAGCACGGCACCCAGCAGGGCGCCGAGCACGAGCTGGACGATCATGACGACCCAGTCCCGCGCGGAGGCGCGCGGCGGCTCCTCCTCCTCGTCCAGGTCGTCCTCGTACTCGTCGACGTCGACGTCGCGGTCGGCCGGGTCGTCGCTGAACCGCGTGCGGCCCGGGGCCCGGCCGAGGCCGGCGGGCACGTCGTCGCGCTCGTCGTCGAAGCGGTCGTCGTCGAAGCGGTCGTCGGCGTCGTCCAGGTCGTCGTCGAGGCCCGGTCGCCCGAGCGTCGACGCGGCGGTGGGCGGGCCGCCGTCGTCCGGGGCACCACCGCGGGGCGGCGGCGCACCCGGCGGGACGGGGGCCGGGGAGACCGCGGTGGACGGGCCGCCGTCGCGCGCCGACGGGACGCCGGACACCGGGCGCATCGGGGCGAGGGGGCCCGGCGGCCGAGCGGGCGGGGCGGCCTGCGGGGCGGCCTGTTGTGCGGTCTGGGGCGTCCCGAACGCCTGCGTGCCGGTGACCGGCGGCGCCGCGCCCTGCGGTGGCCCCGGCGGCGGCGCGGGCGGGCCGGGCGGCGGCCCGGCCGGGGGCATCGGCGGCCTCGGCGGCGACGGGGACATCGGGGGCATCGGCGGTGCCGCCGGGGCGCCCGCCCACGGGTCGCGGCCCTGCAGCTCGTACCCCTGGGGCTCGTAGCCCTGCGGCTCGTAGCCCTGCGGCTCGTAGCCCTGCGGCTCGTAGCCCTGCGGCTCGTAGCCCTGCGGCTCGTAGCCCCCGCCGTACGGGTCGTAGGTCGCGCCGTACGGGTCGTGGCCGCCGTTCTGCTGGCCACCGCCCTGGTAGGCGGGCCGGCCGCCGGTGTCGTAGCCGCCCGCGTACCCCCCGCCCTGGTACCCGGACCGGTAGCCACCGGTGTCGTAGCCCCCGGACTCGTAACCACCGGTGTCGTAGCCGCCGGACTGGTAGCCGCCGGTGTCGTAGCCACCGTCGTAGGACGTCTCGTACGGGCCGCCGTAGCTCGGGGCGGCGGGCGGCGCGGGCTCGGGGCTGCGCGGGGGGCCCGCGTCCTCGGGCTCGCCGGAGCGGCGGCGGCGGGGCTGCTGGGACTCGGCGCTGTAGGCCGCCAACAGCTCGGCGACGCTGCGCTGGCTGCCCGGTCGGGGCCCGTCGTCCCTGTTCACGACCCCTACCGTGCCTCGTGCAGTGTCGGTCGTCCAGTCGCCAGGGGCCCGTCGACCGACGCCAGCCCACCGCCCGGCTGTAGCTGGTCGAGGCGGCCCAGGATGATCCCTTCGCGCAGCGCCCAGGGGCAGACCTCGACCTCCTCCAGGCCGAGGGCGGTCATCGTCTCGTGGGCGACGATGGCGCCGGCGACGAGCTGGTGGCTGCGGCTGGCCGACACGCCCTCGAGCTCGGCGAGGTCCGTGGAGCTCATGCGGGAGATGAACGCCACGACCTGGCGCAGACCGGCCGCCGAGAGCCGGCGCCGGACCCGCGGCCCGGCGCTGCGCGGTGCGGCGCCGGTGAGCCGGGCGAGCGAGCGGAACGTCTTCGAGGTGACCACCGCGCGGTCGGGCGGGCCCTCGCCGAGCAGGGTGCTCGCGGCCGGGGCCAGCACCTCGTGCGCGTAGTCGGTCAGCGCCTTGACCTCCTGGCGCTGCGGCGGGTCGCTGGTGAACCAGTCCCGCGTCAGGCGCCCGGCGCCCAGCGGCACCGAGATCGCGTGCACGGGCGCCTCGTCGCGGCCGACCGCCATCTCCAGCGAGCCGCCACCGATGTCGAGGACCAGGAGGTGGCCCGCGGACCAGCCGAGCCACCGGCGGACGGCGAGGAAGGTCAGCGCCGCCTCGTCCGGGCCGGAGAGCACCTGGAGGTCGACCCCGGCCTCGGCGCGCACGCGCTCGAGCACCGCGGGCGAGTTGGACGCGTCGCGGACCGCCGACGTCGCGAAGGCCAGCAGGTCCTCGCAGCCCAGGTCGAGCGCCTGACGACGGGCGTCGGCGGTGGCCGCCACGAGCGCGTCGGCACCGTCGACCTCGAGCCGGCCCTCGGTGAGGTGCTCGGCGAGGCGCAGCGCCGTCTTGGTGGAGTGGGTCGGCGTCGGGTGACCGCCGCGCTGGGCGTCGACCACCAACAGGTGCACCGTGTTCGACCCCACGTCCAGGACCCCGAGTCGCACGTCCCGGAGTCTAACGGGGGCGTTCAGGCGTCCAGCTTGTAGCCCAGCCCGCGCACCGTGACCAGGTGCCGCGGCGCCGACGGCTCGGGCTCGAGCTTGGCCCGGAGCCGCTTGACGTGGACGTCGAGGGTCTTGGTGTCACCGACGTAGTCGGCGCCCCACACGCGGTCGATGAGCTGGGCGCGGGTGAGCACCCGGCCGACGTTGCGCAGGAGGTACTCGAGCAGGTCGAACTCCTTGAGCGGGAGCGGGACCTCGAGGCTGCGTCCGCCCGGCTCCGCCGACTCGACCGTGACGACGTGCCGGTCGACGTCCATCCGGATCGGCCCGGCCTCCAGCAGCTGGCGCTCGCCCCCGCCGCCCGGGGCGGCGCCGCCCTCGGCCTCGCCGTCCTGGCCGCGACGCAGCACCGCGCGCACGCGGGCGATGAGCTCCCGCGCCGAGTACGGCTTGGTGACGTAGTCGTCGGCCCCCAGCTCGAGCCCGACCACCTTGTCGATCTCCGCGTCGCGGGCGGTGACCATGATCACGGGGACCGCCGAGCGCTGCCGCAGGGCCTTGCAGACGTCGGTGCCGCTCATCCCCGGGAGCATGAGGTCCAGCAGGACGATGTCGGCGCCGTGGCGCTCGAAGTCGTCGAGGGCGGCGGCGCCGGTGCCGGCGACGGAGGTCTCGAAGCCCTCCTTGCGCAGCAGGTAGGCCAGCGGGTCGGCGAAGGACTCCTCGTCCTCGACGATGAGCACGCGGGTCATGGGGAACCTCCGGGAGCGGTCGGGGCCGGCTCCGGACCGGTTCCCGTCGTGGTGAGGGCCAGGTCGGTGTCGACGTCGGAGTCGGTGCCGAGGTCGGCGTCGAGGTCGTCGTCGCCATCGAGGTCCTCGTCGCCGTCGTCGGAGCGGGCCGCCGGCACCCGCAGGGTGAACGTCGACCCCACCCCGGACCGGCTCCACAGGCGGACCTCACCGCCGTGGTTGGCCGCGACGTGCTTGACGATGGCGAGCCCGAGCCCGGTGCCGCCGGTGGCCCGGGAGCGGGCGGGGTCGACGCGGAAGAACCGCTCGAACACCCGCTGCTGGTGCTCCGGGGCGATCCCGATGCCCCGGTCGGTCACCGAGATCTCGATCCGGTCGCCCTGCCGGCGGCGCCGCACGGACACCGGCGTGCCCTCCGGCGAGTAGGCCACGGCGTTCTCGAGCAGGTTGGACAGCGCGGTGACGAGCAGCGTGCGGTCGCCCGCGACCTCGAGACCGCTCGGCGCGTCGAGCAGGAACCGCTCGCGGGGATCCGGGGCGTCCTCGTTGCCCGCCGCGCTCGCCGCCTCGGCCGGCACGCGGACCCGCTTGAGCGCCTCGGTGAGCACCTCGTCGACGTCGACCCGCACGAGCTCGGGCAGCTTCTCGGCGCCCTGCAGCCGCGACAGCGCGATCAGCTCGGTGACGAGGGCGCCGAGGCGGTGGGACTCGTTGAGGATGCGGGTCGCGAAGTGGCTGACTTCCTCGGGGTCGTCCGCGTCGAGCACCGCCTCGGCCAGCACGGCGAGCGCCCCGACCGGCGTCTTGAGCTCGTGGCCGACGTTGGCCACGAAGTCGCGGCGCACGGCCTCGAGCCGCACGGCCGCGGACGTGTCGGTGGCGTCGACGGCCACGAAGCCGTCCCCGAGCGGGCGGACGTGCGCCATGATCGTGCGCGGGGTCGACCCCGGCGGGTACGTCGAGGGCGAGAGGTCGACCTCGCACGGCTCGCCGCCGGCGGCCACGCGCTCCGCGGCCGCGGTCAGCCGCGGATCGGGGCGGGAGTCGGCGACGGCCCCGAGCGCCTCGGCGCGCTCGTTGGCCAGCACGACGTCACCGAAGCGGTTGATCACCGCGATGCCCGACTGCGAGCGGCGCACCAGCCGCGCGAGGAGCTCGGCCACCGTCGGGCCGCGCACGCCGCGGGTGCGTTCGCGCCCCGGCTCGTCCCGCTTCCACCGGACGAGGGCGGCCCCGACGACGGCACCGAGCGCCGCGACCACCAGGGCCACGACGACGGTCACCAGCACGGGGACGGTCACATCTGTCGATGGTAGGGGCGTCGCGGCCCCTTCCGGGCGCTCCGCGTGAGCAGTCCAACGCGTCCGGGGGACGACGTTGGCCTGCCGTTCCCCGGCCGTTCACGTGACCGGGCCCGTCAGCGCCCCTGGTTGGCCACCGCCGCGATGGCGTCCTTCGCCGCGTCGGGGTCGAGGTACGTCCCGCCCGGGTTGGTCGGTCGCAGGTCGCCGTCCGCGGCGGTCTCGAGGTCGTAGCGCAGCGGGATGCCGGTCGGGATGTTCAGCCCGGCGATCGTCGCGTCGTCGACGCCGTCGAGGTGCTTGACGACGGCACGCAGCGAGTTCCCGTGGGCGGCGACGAGCACCGTGTGCCCGGCGCGCAGGTCCGGGACCACCGCCGCCTGCCAGTAGGGCAGCAGCCGCGCCAGCACGTCGGCCAGGCACTCGGTGCGCGGCATCGTGTCGCCGAGGTCGGCGTAGCGCGGGTCGCCGGTCTGGGCGTACGGGTCGTCGGGGTCGATCGGTGGCGGCGGGGTGTCGTAGGAGCGACGCCAGATCTGGAACTGCTCCTCGCCGTACTCCTCCATCGTCTGCTTCTTGTCCTTGCCCTGGAGGGCCCCGTAGTGCCGCTCGTTCAGGCGCCAGTCACGGCGGACCGGGATCCAGTGGCGGTCGCAGACGTCGAGGGCGATGTTCGCCGTGTTGATGGCCCGGCGCAGCAGCGACGTGTGCAGGACGTCGGGCAGGAGCCCGGCGTCGGCGAGCAGCTCGCCGCCGCGGCGGGCCTCCCCCTCGCCCCGCGCCGAGAGGGCGACGTCCACCCAGCCGGTGAAGAGGTTCTTCTCGTTCCAGTCGCTCTGGCCGTGGCGCAGCAGGACGAGCGTGCCGACCGATCCCTCCGGGTTCATGGCGCCAGACCCTGCCAGCGGCCCGCCGACCTCACCACGCCTGTCGGGCGACCCGGGCGTGAGATCACCCTCCGCCGGGTACGGCCTGCGTCGTCGGAGCACTGTGCTCGCGACCCACCACCCACCGGGCGCCCCGCACCCCACGCAGGGTCTCCCGGAGCAGACCACGATCCCTGGAGTTCGACGTGAACGACGACGACATCACCCACGGCCCGGCCGACGGCGGGGCCTCCGGCAACTCGGCCGACGGCGGTGCCGACGGCGCGGCGGGCCACGGCCCGGCCGACGGCGGCGCCCGCGGTGGCGGCTCCGACGGCGGCGCGGACGGTGGCGCGGACGGCGGCGCGGGCCACGGCCCGGCGGACGGTGGCGCCCGCGGTGGCGGCTCCGACGGCGGTGCCGACGGCGGCGCGGACGGTGGCGCGGACGGCGGCGCGGGCCACGGCCCGGCGGACGGCGGCGCCCGCGGCGGCGGCTCCGACGGTGGCGCCGACGGCGGTGCCGACGGGGGCGCGCACGGCCCGGCCGACGGCGGCGCCCGCGGTGGCGGCTCCGACGGCGGTGCCGACGGCGGGGCCTGAGGGCTCGTGACGACCGATACGCCAGCGTCGACAGCGGCCGGGCGGTCCCAGGACCGCCCGGCGCTGCGGCGCCTCGTCGCGGGTGACCTCGACGAGTTCGCGGCGGGCACCTGGGGCCGCGAAGCCCTCCTGTCGCGTGCCGCCGACCTCGCGAAGCACAGCCCCCACGGGCCCGGGGAGACCGACCACCCGCCGGCGTTCGGCGACCTGTTCGACCTCGCCGCGGTCGACGAGCTCCTCTCGCGGCGCGGCCTGCGCACCCCGTTCCTGCGGATCGCCAAGCAGGGCACGGTGGTCGACTCGCGCCAGTTCACGGGCGAGGGCGGCGTCGGCGCCGAGGTGTCCGACCAGGTGCGTGACGACCGCGTGGCCGCGCTGTTCGCCGAGGGCCACACGGTGGTGCTGCAGGGCGTGCACCGCACGTGGGCGCCGGTGGCCGACCTGGTCACCGACCTCGCCGCCGAGCTCGGGCACCCGGCCCAGACGAACGCCTACGTCACGCCGGCCTCGTCCCGCGGCTTCTCCGCGCACTACGACGTGCACGACGTCTTCGTCCTGCAGGTCGCGGGCACGAAGCGCTGGCACGTCCACGCCCCCGTGCACGCCGACCCGCTGCGCTCCCAGCCGTGGAACGACCGCGCCGACGCCGTGGCCGCCCGGGCCGCCGAGGAGCCGCTGATCGACGCGGTCCTCGAGCCCGGCGACGCCCTCTACCTCCCGCGCGGCTACCTGCACTCGGCCACCGCGCAGGGCGAGGTCAGCGCCCACCTGACGATCGGGGTCCACGTCCTCACCCGCTGGGCGGTCGTGGACGCGCTCGTCGACGCGCTCACCGCGGACCCGGAGCTGCGTGGCTCGCTGCCGCTCGGGATCGACGCCGCGGACCCCGCCGCGCTCGCCCCGCACGTCGAGGCGGTCGCGGCGCGGCTCGCCGAGACCCTCGCGACGCCGGACGCCGACCGCGCCGACCGGGTGGCCCGGCGCCTGCGCCGCCGCGCCTGGAACGGCAACCGCCCCGAGGCGGTCGCCCCCCTCGTCCAGGCCGCCGCGGCGACCGCGGCCGACACGGCCACCGTCGTGCGCTGCCGGCGCGGGCTGCACCACCGGCTGCGGCCGTCGCCGGCCGACGAGGACGTCGTCCTCGAGCTCGCCGACCGGACGCTCACCCTCCCCGCCGGCACGCGCGCCGCGTGCGAACGCCTGCTCGACGGCGATCCGGTGGCCGCCGGGGAGCTGCCGGGACTCGCCCCCGACGACGGGGTGGTCGTGGTCCGGCGGCTCCTCAAGGAGGGCGTGGTCGTTCCGGAGTGAGGCCACCCTCACTTCGGTCGGCCCCGCCGGGTGTCCGCGGGCGTCCGGGCCGGGTATGACTGGGGGATGACCTCCAGCGAGCCGGACGGCACGGCGTCCTTCCGCTGCTCGGACGCCGCCCGCGACCGCGACGATCCCTTCGTCGCGACCGCGCCCCCGGCCCGGTGCTGGCTGCTGGTCGAGCACCCCGGCCCCTGGGGCCACCAGGCGCTCGGGGACGCCGGCTACCCGGCCGGGGTCCTCGACGCGGTCGACGCGTTCTGCCGTGCCCGCGGGGCCCGGTTCCAGCTGATCCGCCGGCCGCGCGCCCGGGGCGAGCCGCTCGCCGACCGCGGGCGGTTCGCGGTCGTCGACACCACACCCGGGGCGGAGTCGGTGCGGTGGGGACGCGTGTCGTCCCCCGAGGGCCTGCCGGCGGCGCTGGCGGACGTCGAGGCCGCGACGACGCCCTCCCCCGAGCCGGTCTACCTGGTCTGCGCGCACGGCCGGCACGACGCGTGCTGCGCCATGCGCGGGCGCCCGGTGGCCGCGGAGCTCGCCGCGGTGCACCCGGAGCGCACGTGGGAGACCACGCACACCGGCGGCGACCGTTTCGCCGCGAACGTGGTCCTGCTCCCCCACGGCCTCGTCCTCGGCCGCGTGCCCGCCACCGAGGCGGTCTCCGTCGTCGAGCGCTACGCCGCGGGCGAGGTCGACACGCTCTGGGTGCGCGGGCGCTCGTTCCTCAGCCCGGCCGCCCAGGCCGCCCAGCACCACGCGCGGCTCGCCCTCCAGGAGTCGCACATCGACGCGCTGCGCGTGCTCGACGTCGAGGCCCGCGAGGAGGGTCACACGGCGGTGCGCCTCGACGGCGGCGCGGAGCGCGGACCGGTCATGGTGGTCGTGCGCGAGCGGTGGGTCGCCTCGCCCACCCCGCTGACCTGCTCGGCGGGGCGGGCGGCGTCGATGCGCGTGTTCGATCTCGTCGACCTCGCGCCCGACGGCGCGGCACCGGCCGGTGTGCCCGTCACCGGCGCCGTCGGGTGAAGCACAGGGAAACGCAGGAAACGCTTCCGGGCACTGGTTGAGCCCGCGGGAACAGGGGAACGTGGCCGCTGCACGGCATCGCACTTCCCGAACGGAGCGGTCATGACCATCCTCACCATCCTCGGCTGGATCGTCTTCGGGCTCATCGTGGGCTTCATCGCCCGCGCGCTGGTCCCCGGCAAGGACAACATCGGCATCCTCGCGACGATCGGCCTCGGCATCCTCGGCTCGGTCGTCGGCGGCCTGGTCTTCTCGCTCTTCACCGGGCGCATCACGCTGACCAACCCCGTGGGCTGGATCGGCTCGATCATCTTCGCGATCATCCTGCTGGTGATCTACAACAAGGTCTCGGGCCGCAAGCAGGTCCGTCGATAAATTGTGCACGATGTGATCGTGCGCTAGGTTCATCGACGTGAGCACGGACGACGGCACGGAGGACGACCTGCTCCTGGAGGAGCAGGCGTGCTTCGCGCTCTACTCGGCGTCCCGCGCGGTCACCGACGTCTACCGGCCCCTGCTCGCCGAGCTGGGGCTGACCTATCCGCAGTACCTCGTCCTCCTGACCCTCTGGGAGTCCGAGCCGCGGACGGTCCGGGACGTCGGGGCCGCGCTCTCGCTCGACTACGGCACGATCTCGCCGCTGCTCAAGCGGCTGGAGAGCGCCGGCTTCGTCGAGCGGCGCCGGGCGACTCGTGACGAGCGGACCGTCACGGTGCACCTGACCGACGCCGGTCGCGCGCTGCGCGCCCGCGTCACCCACGTGCCCCGCGCGATCGGCTGCGCGCTCGGTCTCGACGGCCGGGCGCGCCGCGAGCTCGTCGTGCTCCTCCGGACCCTCACCGCCTCGACGATCGCCTACCGCGGCGTCGACGGCGAGACGTCCGCCGGTTGAACCCACTCTCGAGACGCCAGGAGGCGACGATGCCGAGCCGCGACGCGACCACGCACTGGGAAGGCGGCCTGCAGGACGGGACGGGTCACGTGACCCTCGACTCGTCCAACGCGGGCCAGTTCAACGTCTCGTTCCCGACCCGCGCCGAGGACCCCAACGGCCAGACCAGCCCCGAGGAGCTCATCGCCGCGGCGCACTCGTCGTGCCTGGCCATGAACCTGTCCGGCGTGCTGGGCGCGGAGAAGCTGACCGCGAGGTCCATCGACGTCAGCGCCGAGGTGACCCTGTCGCCGGCCAAGGGCGGCGGCTTCGAGATCAGCGGCATCGCGATCACCCTGCGCGCCGACGTCGACGGGGTCGACGAGGCGAAGTTCCAGGAGCTCGCGAAGACGGCCGAGCAGACGTGCCCCGTCTCCAAGGCGCTCGCGGGCACGACGATCACGCTGGACGCGTCGCTCGGGAACTGACGAGGGGTCAGTCCCCGTCCACGGGGAGCGGCTGGGTGTCACCACTGCGCCCCGGCTCGGCGGGTTCCGGTACCGCGGGGCGCCAGAGCGTGAGTCCCACGACGACGACGGCGCCGAACAGCAGCCCGACCCCGAGGTAGACGAGCGCGGACTCGACCGTCCCCTCGCCCGCCACGAGGTGGGTGAGCCCCGCCTGCGCCGACCAGGCGAGAAGGAACTGGCGAGCGCGGACCGCTCCGGCGTGCACGGCCAGCAGGAGCGCGACCTGCACCGCGACCAGCACGACGGTGGCGGCGGCCGCGAGCCCGCCGCTCCCCGCGAGGAGCATGGTGGCCGCGACGGCGGCAGCGGCAACCGCGCTCGCCGTCACGACCAGGGGCGTCCGGTCCGGCTGCACGATCCCACCGTACGAGCGGCGCGAAGCCCCGTCGGTCACGCGGGGGGAGGGCGACCGACGGGGCCCGGGCACCGACCGCCACCGGTCGCGCCGGGTGCGAGCACGCTCGCGCCCGTACCGACGGTCCCTCCTCGCACTGTCCTCGTCAAGCGGGCAGGTGATGCGTTTCGCGTCTACGACCAGCCGCCTCGTCCGTCCGCGCGCAGCAGACGACCGAACGACTCGCCCGTGGCACGTGCAGCCCGGGCGAGCGCGGCGAGGTGCTCGAGGTCCTGATCGCCGAGCCACTCCGAGAACGCCGTGGAGGTCTCGGGCGGGTCGTCGGCGATGGTGGCCATGAGGTCACGGTCCAGCCACATGTGGTCCCCCGAGGAGGCGCGGTCGCGGGCGCGGCGGCTCCGGGTTGAACCGGCCTTGACGGAACCATGGTGCACCACCGGTCGTGCGCGGTGGAAGCGGCGCGCGCGACACGGGAGCGTCACCGTCGCAGCGTTTCCCGGGGTGAGCAGCCGTAGCGCTGCCGGTACTCGACGGCGAACCGGCCGGCGTTGGCGAAGCCCCAGCGCGCCGCGATGATCCCCACGGTGTCGCCGCGGGTGGGGTCGCCGCTGCGCAGGTCGTCGTGGGCCCGCTCCATCCGGGTGCGCCGGAGGTAGTCCAGCGGCGACTGCTCGCGGTGGCGCCGGAACGCCGCCTGCAGCCCGCGCGGCCCGATCCTCGCCGCCGCCGCGATCTGGCCGAGGGTGATGTCCTCCTGGGCGTGCGCGTCCATGAACGCCACGGCGCGGCGGATCGTCGCCGGCTGTGCGGTGCCCGGGCCCTCGGCCTGCCGGTCGCCGAGGGTGCTGTTGGGGAACACGAGCAGCACCCCGACGGCCAGCTGCCGCAGGGCCTCGCCGCGCACGAGCGGCGAGGACATCAGCTCGTCGTCCGGGAGGAGCGCGCGGTCGACGTGGTCGACGAGCTCGCTCCAGTACCGGGCGAGCGCGGGCGAGCGCGGCGTCATCGACCCGAACACCACGGCGGTCGGGTCGAGCCCCGAGACCTCGGCGCCGACCCGGCCGACCTCGGCCTGGTCGAGCGTCGTCAGCCGCAGGTCCACGCCCTCCCAGCGCACCGTGTGGGGCGACCAGTGGGGCGCCAGCATCACCGGGCCGGACGTGTCGTGCCCCGTGGTGGCGACCCGGACCCCGCCGCCGACGACCTCGACCACGACCACACCGTCGAGCGGGTCGACGCGAGCGCGGAAGCGGGCGGTGTGCCGCAACCGGCTGATGCCGAGAGGGCCGGCGAACGCCGCGTCCAGCCCGAAGGCGAACCCTTCCCGCGGCACGGGCTCGTGACGGAAGCGCCCGTAGGCGGCCTGGTGCGCCGCCGCCACGTCGGGATCGTCGGTCGTGATGTGGTGGCGGTGCACGGGGACGAGCACCTCGGTCATCGCCTCGTGAAGGTATTCAGATCCCCGGCGCGACGGTATCCCGTGCACGAACGGCGGAGACCCTGAACGAGCAGTCTCGGCCGTTCGCGACGGAGCGGCCCCCGCCGCCGGCCGAGATGGTGTAATGGCCGAGCGCGTTCAGGCGCCGTCCGGCCGGTCCTGGCCCTGCGCGTCGGCCTCGGCCGCTCGACGGACAGCATCGACCTGGCGGTCGACGTCGGCCTGGTCGCGCTCCATCTCCCGGCGGGAGCGGTGCAGCGCCTCCCGCGACCGCTCGATGGTGTCGTTGGAGCGGGCCGTCGCCTCGGACGCGCGGGTGAGCGCGGCGACCGACCGGTCGAACCGGTCGGCCGTCACCGCCCCGGCCGACCGCGCCAGCGCGTCGAGCGCCTCCTCGCGCTGGTCCGCGCGCTGCTCACGCTCGTCGGCCCGGCGCTCGCGCTCGTCCGCGCGCCGGTCGCGCTCGTCGGCGAACCGATCTCGCTCGTCGGCCCGGGCGTCCCGGCGGTCGGCATCGCCCTCGCGCACGTCCGCGTCCGTCGCCCGCACGTCGCGCCGATCGGCATCGCCGCCCACGACCGTCACTCCGTACCGTGGAACACGGCGGCGGGCTCGTTCCCGCTCATCACCGACCCGGCCCAGGCACCCAGCATCATCGCCTGGACCTCGGTCTGCCCGAAGGCGCGCGGCGCGGAGGCGTAGAGGTTGATCGCCCCGACCGCGCGCTGATCCACCTGGAGGCCGCAGCGGAGGGCGCTCCAGGGGACGGCGATCGAGAGCGCCGACCGGACGCCGAGCGCATCGGCGGCCCGGCTGAGGTGAGGCCACCGTTCCGCGTCTCCACGGCCGGTCAGGTCGTCCGCCCGCACGGCGCTCACCATGTCCATCTCCAGGGCGTCGACGCACGGCCCCTCGCGGAAGCGGTACTGCGCCGCGTCGACGGACGGCGCGACACCCGTCCCGAGGGCAGTGGAGTACGGGCGTGCGTCGCCCTCGAGCTGGTCGACGGTCGTGATGCTGATCGACGAGCACTCGTCGTACAGCGCCCGCGTCGCGTCGAGGACGAGCCGGAGGACGTCCTCGCTCCCGTCGGCGGCCGTCGGCGTCGCCAATCCGTTGACGGCGATCCAGCTGATGATCATGCGGCCGAGGTGGTCGCGCGCGTGGGCCCGGGCCACCGTGGCGTCCCGGTCGTGGCCCGCGGCGCGGGTCCTCGCCCGTCCGATCAGGGTGCGGGAGCTCTCGATCCGGGCGCGCACGCGGGCGCGCACCATCCCGAGCTCGATGTCCCGGTCCGCCGTCACCGACCGACCATAGGCCCCCGGCTCGGCCTGCCACCAGGTGCAGGAGCAAGGACGGCGGGCGCTCAGCGCGACACTCGAGGGCCTACGGTCCCGTTGGTGGTCGCCCGTGGTGTCGACGGCTGCTGGGTGGGAGACGCGGCGGTCTCCTGGGCCGCGAGCAGGTGCAGGCAGGCCTCGACGACGGGCGAGATCGCGAGGTGCTCGGCGCGGGCCTTGGCGATCACGGCTCGCAACGAGGCCTCGACCGCGCGGCCGTGGAGGTCCCTGGCACGGTGCACGGCGTCGTGGGCACGCCGGTGCAGCGCGGAGAAGTCGGGGGTGCCGGGGACGGCCGGAGTACGGAGGGTCCGGCTGGGAGAGCACCCGAAGGCCTGCCGGTACTCGCTCGCGAACCGGCCGGCGTTCGCGAAGTGCCATCGGTTGGCGATGTCCCCCACGGTGACCCGATCACTCCGGTCGGCCGTGAGGAGGTCGCGGTGGGCACGTTCCAGCCGGACCTGGCGCAGGTGTCCCAAGGGGGTCTGCCCGCGGTGCTTGCGGAACGCCTGCTGCAGCCCGCGGGCTCCGATGTGCACGGCGGCGGCGATCTCTGCCGTGCCGATGTCACGATGGGCGTTCGCCTCGATGAACGAGACCGCGCAGCTCACCGTGAGCGACGCCGCGCCGA
Organism: Actinomycetospora aeridis; assembly: GCF_037400275.1. Classification (NCBI taxonomy): domain Bacteria; kingdom Bacillati; phylum Actinomycetota; class Actinomycetes; order Pseudonocardiales; family Pseudonocardiaceae; genus Actinomycetospora; species Actinomycetospora aeridis. The sequence continues at coordinate 50,171 of NZ_JBBEGL010000005.1, forward strand.
GATGCTCCGTGCGCGGGGCGGCGACCAGGTCGGCGGCGAGCTCGGCGACGTCGCGACCGTGGCTCCGCGCCATCGTCGCCAGCATCGCCGAGGCCTCCTCGACGTCCTGGCGGTACCGCTCCATGAGCACACCGGTGGCCACGTCGACCAGATCGGGAGAACGCGCCACCACCCGTCCCTCCTACCCGCCGGCGCCGCGCACGCGCAAGCTGCGGCGCCCGGAGCCCTACGCGGGAGCCTGCTCACGGGCACGGAGGTCCTTGCGCAGGATCTCGAACGATCTTGGTCTCCACCGCTGCCACCTGCAGCGACGTGCGTGCACGGCGTCCATGATCGCGATTCTGTTCCGTGGTGGTTCCGTGGAGCGCGCCGTTCAGCCCCAACGGCCGCCTGCCGCTACCGACCGGCCGCGGACTCAGCCGCGGAGGGGAACCTCGGTGCCTGCGGGGGCGCCGTACGAGTCGGCGATCTTGTTCAGCTCGCTCTGGTAGTACAGCGAGACCAGCCCGAAGACGAAGCAGAGCAGCAGGCCGATGCCGGCGCTGCAGGTCGGGCGCAGGCCGGCGGCGCGCTGGGCGTTGGCGATGCGGTTGCCGGTGTTGTAGAGCGACACCAGCGGGGCCACGATCGTCCAGCTCAGGAAGAGCAGCACGAGCATCGGTCCGGCGACCGGGACGACGCGGCGCCGGTCGAACTCGGCCATCTCGCGGTGAATCTTGTAGTACCAGACGTAGGTGTAGATGCCGGAGGTGATCAGCGGCAGGCCGAGCCACACGCCGACGGGGTTGCGACGCTTCATCGCCAGTCCGAGGTGCGCGGGCTGGGTGATCCCCGCGCTGGGGCGCTGGGCCAGCTCTGCGCCGGCCGGCTTCGCCTGAGGCTGCCGGTACTCCTGCGGGACGAACAGACGGTCGGTCACCTCGGACGAGCCGGGGATGTTCTGAATCGGGGCACCCGGGCCCTGCGCCTGAACCTGCAAGGCCACCTGCGGCGAGGGCGTCGAGTGACGACCGCTGGCCGGCGGACGCGGGCCGGACTCAGGCACGACAGACATTCGTGGTTCCCCCGACGGGTTGGGCCGACTCGGCCGTTGCTCCGGCCTGTCCGGCCGCAGATGAACCACTTGTCGCCGTGTGGAGCCGCACCGTTACCAGTGGCGTGGTCAGCCCCGGGCGTTGTCTCTCCGCGTCTTGGCCTCACTGACGAGCCAGCTCGCGACGGCGGCCAGCTTCAGATTGGTGTTCTGCGAGGACTCGACCAGCATCGCGAATGCCTCCTCCTCGTCGAGGGTGAAGCGTTCCATCAGGATGCCCTTGGCCTGTCCGATGACGTCGCGAGATTCCAGGGCGACGCTGAGATTCGCGGTGTGGTCGGCGCCATAGAGCAGCGTGCCGGCCTGCGTGGCGAACAGTCCGGCGGTGACGACGTCGCTGGTGTCGAAGGCCTCGGGCTGGTCGGAGTAGAGGTTGAGCGCACTGCGGGGGCCGCCTCGCTCGCTGACCACAGAGGTCGACAGCATCGAATAGACCCCGGCCTCAACGGCGTAGGGCGCGAATCGAGGCCATCGCTCGGCGTCGGCCCCTTGCATGTCGCAGGCCACGAAAGCCCCGTTCGCGGGCGGATCGTCGGCCGCGCTCACGCACGGCCCTTCCTGCAAGCGGCTCTGCAGCTCGTCGAGCTTCTGCACCACCTCGGTGGTGGCGTGATTGGAGCTGACGGTGCGCTCGTGGGTCCGCGTCAGCCCGCCGCCGATCGCGGCCGGGACGAGCTTGACCGCGGAGACGACGAGCTGGCCCAACAGAGTGTCTCGGTTGCGGATGCTGCGCTGATCGATGAGGTCCTGCGCGGTCTCCCGCATGGTCAGAGCCAGGTCAGTGCTCGGGATGGGCATGGATCGGAGCCCCCTCGGGCGAGGGTCGGCTTGTGGCTCGGGCAAGCACGCCGAGACACAGACCGGTGGTGGGCCGCTGGGTGGACCCCTCGACCCGACCGTACAGACCTTGCGTTCCACGTACGGCGGCGACGAACATGCCGGGGCAGAGTCGAGTCGAGAGACAGGACGGACGCGCTGGTCCTGCGGCGTCGCTACCGCCTGGGTCATGCACCGTTGCGGAGGTGGCGACCGAACGACCCGTCGACCAGGCGAGCGGCACGGGCGACGCCGGCGAGGTCGATGACGTCCTGGTCGCGCAGCCACTCCGAGAGCGTCGGAATCCCTACCGGTGGTGTGTCGAGATCGTCGACGTCGACACAGTCTTCGAGTTCCGGCACGGGCGCTCCTCGCCGAGGTAGTGGTCGACGCGCGAGTTGGCGCGATGTCCGAGGGGCTGGCAGCGAGACGGGCCCCGCACCGAAGCGGGGGGATGCTCGGTACGGGGCCTGCCCGCGAAGCCGTGCCTACCTGCTTCGAGCCGGCTCGGGTGATGCACCGGCGGTCGGCGTCTCTGTTGAGCCGACGCTCTCGGGACCCGTGAGGTCGCCGGGCCCTCGACGGCCCAGGGTGTGGATAGTCGAAGGCGAACGACCCGCTCGGAGGTCAGACGGTCGGCGCTGCGCCGGTCGCGTCCTTGATCAGCCAGGCGACGACGTCGGTGAGGCCGATCCCGGTGCGCAGGGCCCAGTCGACGAGAACTTCGGTGGCGTCGTCCTCGGAGCAGTCGTAGCGCTCCATGAGGATGCTGGTCGCGCTGGTGATCGCGTGGGGCGGCAGTGCTCGCCCGTCGGCGGTATCGGACACGGGCGGCCTCCCGGCGACCCAGTAGATGCTGCGACCGGGACCGCTGTTCGCGCTGCTCAATTCACGGCCGCTTGGTTGACCGATGCCCCAAGTCGGGACACTGAGTTCGTTCGCCGTCCATGCCAGCGTGACAGACCGGACACCGCTGCGCCGCACGGGGTACTCGATCGCCACTCTGCAACGCGGGCCGGCTCCGGGGTCTCTCCCTCGGCGGCGCGGGCTCTGCCCTGCCGGGCCGGTCGTGCGGGTGCAAGCGCCCCTGTCCTCGGTGGCCGGCGGCTGTGCTGCCGGGTGGCGCTTGCGGCTGTGCGGGCGGTCTGGCAGCCCTCGGGCGCGTCGTCGTGGGTGAGGCCCCGCCCCGACCACCACCCTCTCGTCCCGGAGCTCGTGGCACGGGTGGGCTCTCCTGAGGTCGGTGCCCTGGTCCAGGGCGGAGCGTCTGGCCGCCGGAGGCCGAGCCTCGTTCTGCTCCTGGTGGCTGCCGTGGTCCAGGTCGTCGCTGTCGCTGCCCGGCTGGTGGCCTGGCCCGCCCGGGTCCGCCGCCCCGCCCCCGACGCAGTCATTGGGGGTGCGGGGAGGCGTGGCCCGGCAGGGCCGGGCCACGCCGGCGCGCCAGCGCCGGCTCTGACCGTGGGTGGTGCCCGGTGAGCGGGCGGGTTCTCGGTAAAGGGGTAACAGCTCTTCGACCCGGACGGCGCCGCCGCGAGGACCACACCCCGAACCGTCGTGGTCCGGGGCGTGCTGGTGGTGCGGGCAAGGGTGCCGAGTCCATCGAGACGCAGCGCCAGGAACGTGCCCAGTCCCGTCGCCGTGACCGCTGGGGTCGCCGGCGCCAGCTCCGGCCGATCTCGTCGTTGAAGCGGGTGCAGCAGTGCGGCCACAAGATCGGCGGCCCGGACGCTGGCCCGACGCTGGGGGTGATCACGAACAAGGACGGCACCCGGTCGGCGGCCTATGGCGGGCTCAAGCACTGCGGGTCGGTGTGGACGTGCCCGGTCTGCGCGGTCAAGGTCGCCACCCGCCGCGCCGACGACCTCGCCGCGGTGATGCGCGCGGTCCACGAGCGAGGTGGCAGCGCGTTCATGCTCACCTTGACCATGCGCCACGCCCGCGGCGACCGCCTCGGGCTGTCCACTGGCGACAGGCGGCGGCGGGACCTGCTCGAGGAGCGTCGCGCTGACCGGGAGGTGGCCGAGGCCAACGGGTGGGACGTCGACGAGCGCGCCGCCGAGGCCGAGGAGATCGAACTCGCCGGGATCAAGGCCAAGGAGGGCTGCTGGGACGTGCTGGGCTATGCCTGGGCCGCCGTCACCTCCGGGTCGACATGGGTCAAGGACTCCGCCCTGTTCGGCGGGCTGCTGGGTTGGGCGCGGGTCGTGGAGGTCACCGACGGCGCCAACGGCTGGCACGTCCACGTGCACGCGCTGCTGTGCTTCGCCGACGACGTCTCCGCCGAGCTCGTCACCGCCGGCGTCGGGGCGCGCATGTTCGGCCGGTGGCGCCGAGCCCTGGAGCGCAAGGGCTTCGACGCCTCCGACGAGCACGGTTGGGACCTGCGCAAGGCCCAGCTCGGCGAGGGCGACCTCGCCGATTACTTCACCAAGATGGCCCACGAAGTCACCGGCGCCGCTGGCAAGCACGGCCGCAGCCGAGGCGGGCGCACCCCCATGCAGCTGCTCGCTGACGCTGTCGACATCTACCGCGCAGAGGACCTCGCCCGGTGGTGGGAGTGGGAGGAAGCGTCCGACGGGCGGCGCCAACTCACTTGGTCGCGCGGCAGTCGCGACCTTCGGGGTCTCGCTCGCCTCGGCCAAGAAGCGACGGACGAAGAGATCGCCGAGGAAGATCAGGGCGCGGAAGTGCGCCTTGCGCTGACGATCAACACTTGGGAGTGGCTGACTAGGAGCCAGCGCGAGACTGAATTACTCGTAGCCGCAGAGGCAGGCGGCATAGAGGGCGCCCAGCGGTGGCTTGCGCAACGCGGACTAGCTTCGAGGGCCGTGGGGTGCGAGCTCCAACCACGTCCATCGGACTAGAACTCGGTGGCGCCGTTAGCTAGTACAAGTAGACATTTATGGATTCCCCCTGCCTTGCGGGCAGAGTCGGGTCGTCTTCGTTCCGGACTCCAATTGATAGCTCGCTGCTGTCCACCGACACCCGGGCCTCCCACTCACGCCTGGTGGGGCCTTCACGGAGCGAGACCTCGCAATCTTCAGGGGTCGTCGTGACCGACGCGACGCCGAAGAGATCGCGACCTGGTTCAGAGAAGTCTCCACGGACTATCCATTGGTGTCCCCGTCGGGTACGCGACGTACACCGCAGCATCGGACTACCGTCGCGTCCAGTCGCCTCCGACGATGGGCTCGACTCGGCCGCGATCGCATGGAAAGCCGATTCACAAGCCGCGAGGAAGTTGTCGCTCCTGTTGTGACGCTCGATCTCAGCTTGCAATCGTCCCGAGCGCGGGCCGCCATCGCGGCGCGACAAGATGGCGTTGGAGAGATTCTGCATCGCAGCTTCCACAGACTCTTGGTCCGTCGCAGAAGCTCTTGCAAGATTCTGGAACGGGCCATGCGTCTTTGAAGTCGCGGGCGTCGCTCGCTCAAGCCTCCGTATCCATGCCGGCCGCTGTTTCAGCTCTGTCACCAGGACGGCAAGCGCCAAGTCCCGGTCGACCAGGTTCCTCGCCGCTGCTCCTTCCGTGAGCAGGCGGAGTCGTTCTGGGATGCGAGCCAATAGTGCCGGACCATCTTCGTAAAGACCATCGGGCTGGGTCCATTTCGATAGATACGCGTACACCATTGCCGCGACAGCACCTGTCAGCAGGACCTCGACGTACTTGTCGAATCCTGGAACGTACCGACGAAGGGCCGGACTTACTAAACCCCCAAGCAAGCATACGAGAACGATCAGCACGAAAACGGCGAGGTCCACAACAACTTGCCGAACAGTGAGAGACTTTCGGAACGCAGATAGGACTAGTGCTCGGCCGACAGTAGCGAACCCATGCACTAAACCGAAGATGACCACGCTCGTCAGCACTTGCGCGGGGTCATCTGCACCTGTAAGAGCCACAAGAAGTGCCGCTACAAGCACGGGACCAAAGCGGAACAAGAAGTAGCGATACCACGTCTGGGAGATCGTCTCGACAAAGACCTCACTGGACGAATAGTAACTTGAGGGCCACTTCGTCCTGACGAGTCCGAAGAAGAGTTGCACGAGGACCGCTGCCGCAATCGCACGCGGCAGGGCGGACAGGAGGACTCCATCATTCACAAGTCTCATTATGATGGTGCGCGCGGGGCTGATCTTGCACGGCCCCCTGCTCCAGCAGGGACGACACCACAAGCTTGAGAATCTAAGTCGCAGGACCGGGCGGAATGCACATCAAGCAGTAAGCGCTGCTCGATTCTCCGCGCGTGCGTGTCCGTGCTATCGAAGGTCCGAGTTGGCAATTTCCTTCAATCGCGCGTCTGCAAGGTTCACCATGTGATCGGAGGATACTGTAGTAGCAACGGTTGCGAGAAAGAGCACGGAACCTATTAGGACCGGGATTCCCGAAGTGTTCTTGTCGCTCAAGCCGATTCCAAAAAGTAGAGTGAAGAGTGCGAGAACCGCCGTTGTCGACTTCATGAGCGTCCGCGCACTCGCTAGCGCATAGCTCCCCAGTTGCTCGACCAGCAAGAAGCGAATTGCGGCACACATAGCTGACGACGACAACAGCAACCCAAACATCGGGACCAAGAAGGATGAAACGCCGTTGAATAGATCCTTGTCGCCAATCCGAAGCCATGGCGCCAGAAAGATGGAGAGGAATCCTCCGATGCCCAAGAGGAGGTAAGTACGATAAGCATTCTCGCGCGCGGGCGGAACAATGTTCATTGACAGAGTCGCGTGTAGTCGACAGAGGCCCTCGCCCAGGGAAACCGGATACTCACCACAACTATCGTACTCATCGACACCCTGAACAGGGCGCTTTAGATCGCGGAACGAAGACTCAGTCCGAGCTAGAGGATTGACAATACCCTCAGCATGCTCTTTGATCAATCGTCCAAACTCGCGAATACTGATTTCCCCACGGTCGATCTTCTCGGGCGGAGTATAGAGACTAGCAGTTCGGATCTCGCTTGTTTTCATCGTTGGAATTACGAACACAAGCTGGCGAAGTCCCTGGGCGAGCGCCCGGAATAAGTGGCGCCGCGCCGAGGAAACTTGCGGTCGGCGCAGAAAGTTACATAGCCGAATGAGGTCCGCAACGAGCGCTGTGGACTGGTCGTCGCTTGCCTTCACCAACTTCGTTGGGTCGAGGCGCTGCACACGGTCTCCTACGGAGTGGAGCAGTTGAACGACGTCTGCGCCGTCAAGCACGGGCTCTTGATACACCTCGCGAAGACGCCTTGACCGCTGAGCCTGCGACCAATCATCACGCATAGCTGCTCCGACTTCACGTGACATCGAGCGCAACGCGTCGAACTTCGATTGTTGTGAGCTGCGGGGGCTATCCGCTGACTCTTCTGCCATATCTCCCCCTCGATCGTTGCTCCTCGAGAGCGCACGCACCCGCGTAGTGGGACGCTGGAAGAGAGCTCCAGACGGTCGCCATGGCGCATCTACGGTTCGAATATGAGTCCACCCATGCTTGCGGTAGTAGTCCTGCAGCGCAGTGTTGGATCGGTAGCAATCGAGGCGTAGATGGTCGTAACCAAGGGCGCCAGCGAACTCCTCCATCCAACGCGTCAGCTCGTCGCCGACTCCTCGGTCGGCGTGGTCGCGGGTCACGATCATGCGGTGGATGTAGAGGGCGCTGCCCGGGTTGTCCTCGGGTCGCCAGAAGTCGGGGTCGGCGAAGGTGTCGACGGTGACGGTGGCGATGACCCGCCCGTTGTCGTCCTCGCCGACGAAGACGTTGCCCTGCTCGATGTCAGAGCGGACCTGCTCTACCCGGGGCTCCCACTGCCACTGATCGATGCCCCTGCCCGCGAGCCAGCGGGAGGCCTCTCGGAAGAGGTCGAGGACGGCCGCGAGGTCGTCGGGGCCAGCGCTGCGGACGATCACTGCTTATCGTCCTTCTCTGTCTTGGTCGGGCGGGTGCGCTCGAAGGCGATGAGGTGGCGGTCGCCGGGGAGCACGTTGCGGACGACGCGGACGGGCCGGCCGTCGTCGGTGTAGCCGGTGACGCGGTGCATCGCGACCGGCACGCCCAGCCCGATCTCGAGCCGGCTGGCCTCGTCAGGAGTGGGCATGCGGACTTCGATCTCGTCGACTGCGTGGGTCTGCTCAGCGCCGAGCTCGGCGAGGACCTGGTTGGCGCCGCGGCCGATGTCGGCGGGGTGCATGATCTCGCTGCCCTGCACCAGCTCGAGCGGGAAGTACGAGTCGTTGGTGTTGAACGGGGTGCCGTCGAGGTAGCGAACCCGCTTGCGGACGACCACGGTGTCGGTCCCGGCGAGCCCGAGGCGCGCGGCGACGTCGGTTGGCGGGGCGGCCAGCTCGACGGCGATGGTCTGTGAGGGCTTGCGGCCCAATTCGACCTGCTCGTCCATGAACTGGTCCAGCTCGGGGTGCGCGGGCCGATCGCGCCACTCCTTCTGCGGGCGGTAGGTCAGCCGCTCGATCTGGCGCACGAAGTGCCCGCGCGGACGCTCAGAGACGACCAGCCCCTCGTTGACCAGTACCTGCATGGCCTGGCGCACGGTCGCGCGGGTGACGCCGAAGTCCGTGGTCAGCGCCTGCTCGGTGGGCAGCTTGGCGCCCGCGCCCAGCTCGCCGCTCTGGATGCGGGCGCGCAGGTCGTCGGCGATCCGCTGGTAGATCGGGCCGGCGCCTCTGCTGGTCATGGCTTCAGTCTGGCCCTGTTACCGAACATTGTCTAGGCAATCTGCTCCGTCTACTTGACGTGAAGCGAAGTGGCACATCAAGCTCTCCAACGTCTGCATTGTCTAGTCAATGAGGCCGACATGGAGCCCTGGACCGACCGAGCGGCGTGCCGAGACGCTGACCCGGACCTGTTCTTCCCGGTCACCGAGGACCGGACCCGCCGCGCCATCGCCGCCCAGGTGGCCCGCGCCAAGACCGTCTGCGCCCGCTGCCCGGTCTGGAGCACGTGTCTGTCCTACGCGGTCGAGACCCGCCAGGACCACGGCATCTGGGGCGGCTTGACCGCCACCGAACGCCGCCGCCTCGCCCGCGGCGGCACCGAGACCCACACCCGCCAACAGCCGCCCGACGCGGCCTGACCCACCGAAGGAGCACACCGATGTACGAGCTGAACGCGCCCATCAACGTCACCCGGATGAAGGCCGTCGCCACCGGCTACTGCCAGCAGCTCGAGCGCTGGGAGGACGGGCCCACCGGCCGCCGGAACACCGGCTTGCCGCTGCTCGACGAGGCCACCGGCGCGCCGATCACCATCCACGACGTCATGCTCCCGACCGGTCGTGACGGCCGCCTCGAGCTGCACGGCGTCCGCGTCATTGGCCACGAGGTCCCCGACCTCGAGCCCTACACCGAAGTCGAACTCGAAGACCTCAACGCCCGCGTCCGCCCGGCCCGCAACGGCGCCAAGGGCATCGAAGTGTCCTTCTCCGCCACCGCCATCCGCCCCGCCGGCGCCACCGGTGTTCGACCGGCCCGCAAGCCCGCCGGCGACGAGACGGCGGCCGCGTGATGGCCGCCCCCGCCCGCCCACCTCACTCCCGGGTGCAGGTCCGGACCGCGGCGCTGCTTGACGAGCTGGTCCTGACCTGCCGCGCCGCGGACTGCGTCGAGCAGTGGACCCCTGCCCCCCTCGGCGACGACTCCGGCGACGGGGTCGTGCAGCTCTCCCTCGAGCGCTGCCCCGCCTGCGGCTCCTCGACCTGGGAGGTCACCCAGGTCCAGGTCGCCGCCTCCCCCTCCCGCGCCCGCCGCCAGCGCGCCCGCACCCACCGGAGCAGCCGGTCATGACCACCACAGGAGCTCTCGACCGCACCCGCCCACCCGCCGCCGGGCACCGCCGCCCGCCCGGCTTCATCAGCCGCTGGCGCGCCCGCCGCGCCGAACGCGACGCGTGGGCCGCACACCACGTCTTCGCCCAGGGCATCACCGCCGAGTTCCGCGAAGCCTGCACCGCCCTGCGCCTGTGCCAGTACGTCTCGGTCGCCGCCGGGATCACGGTCCGCACCCCCCGCGTCGGCGCCGTGCACGGCGGCCCACCCATCACGTTGACCGTCGAGCTGATGGCCGGCCAGGAACCCGTCGACTTCACCAGCAAGGACAACGGGCCCCGCCTCGCGCACTCCCTCGGCGGCCACGGCCTTCGGGTCGAGCCCCTCGCCGGGCGCTGGGTCCGGTTGACCGTGCTCAACCACGACCCTCTCCGCGACGGCTTCGGTCTCCCCTCGCTCGCCGTTGCCTCCGGCGCGGACCCGGTGATCCTCGGGCGCACCGAGGACGGCATCGCCCTCGGACACGCCCTCACCGACGCCGGCCACCTCGCCGCCCAAGGCCAGAACGGGTCGGGCAAAACCGTGCTCTGCTACGGGCTGCTCTCCCAGCTCGCCGCCGCCCCCGACGTGCTCGTGGCCGGCTCCGACATCACCGGGCTCCTGCTCGGCCGCCCTTGGGACGACACCGCCCACCGACCCCACCAAGTCACCGGCACCCACGACCTCGAAGCACACGCCGTGCTGCTCGAGGACCTGGTCGCCGAGATGGACCGCCGGCTCGCCACCATCCCGCCGCGCCGCGACAAGATCGAGCCCACGCCCGAGACCCCGACGGTGCTGGTGGTGCTCGAGGAGTTCCCCGGCCTGCTGCGCGCCGCCGACGGGCTCCCCAAGCCCAAGCGCGGCGAGGGCATCCCGCTCGGCGACCGCATCCGCACCGCCGTGCTGCGCCTGCTCTCCGAGGGCCGCAAGGCCGCGTTCCGGGTCCTGATGCTCGCCCAGCGCTTCGAGGCCACCGCCGTCGGCGGCGGCTACGCCCGCGACCAGTTCGCCCTCCGGCTCTCGTTCCGCGTTCCGGCCGACTCGCTGGAGATGCTCCACGGCACCGACGCCCGCCCCTTCGGCCAGGAGCACGCCAACGCCGCGCCCGGCGTCGCCTACCTCTCCGGCCTCGGCCGCGACTGCGAACGCATCCGCGTGCCCTACCTCGGCGACTACGGCGAGTACGTCGACCGCATCCAGGCCCACGGACGGCGGGCCGCCTGATGAACCTCATCGCCATCGTCATCATCGCTGGCCTGGTCACCGCCCTGCTGGTGAAGAGCCACAAGGCCGCCCCCGCGCTCGTCGCCGGCGTCGTGACCCTCGTCCTGCTCTTCGCCGCCTTCCCGACCCTCGGGCCCGCGGTGTCGAGCAGCGCCGGCGAGTTCGCCCACCAGCTTGGCGCCGCCACCGACCGCGCCGCCGACGTCCCCGAGGACAACCAATGACCGGGCGCGAGGACGTCCGCGCCTTCGGCGCGCACATCGACGCCCTGGTCCGCCCCCTGGTCGGGCTTGATCTCGGCCACGACGAGCGCTCTGCCCTGACCGCCGTCGCCTGCCTCGACGCCCCCACCGCTCTCGCCGTCGCCGGGCTCCTCCACCGCGCCCGGCAGGCACGACCCCTCCGCACGACCACGACAAGGAGCTGACATGACGACCACCAAGCGAGCGCAGCCCGAGCGCGACGAGCTCCTGACCGTGCGCCAGGTCCTCGCCGAGCTGGGCGGGGTCTCCCGGGACACGTTCTACGAGTGGCGGGAGCGCCGGGTGGCGCCGCCGTGCTTCCGGCTGCCCAACGGTCACCTACGGGTTCGACGTGGCGACCTGCTCGACTGGCTCGACGCCCACCGGGACGGCGCGGCATGAGCGACGAGAGCACTTTCCAGGTGCAGTTCTGGAAGCTCACCAAGCGCACGGGCCGCAGCCGGCCGTGGGGTGTTCGCTGGCGGACCGCCGGCCGAGAGCACTCCGAGTGGTACGCCACGAAGGCGCTGGCCGAGTCGTTCCGGTCCGAGCTCGTCCGCGCGGGCCGGGCCGGCGAGGCGTTCGACGTCGCTACCGGGCTCCCGCCGTCGCTGACCCGCAAGCGGCGCGTGGGGACGTTCCTCGAGCTGGCCGTTGCCTACGTCGACCACGTCTGGCCGATCGCGCCGCCGAACAGCCGGCGCGCCGCGGTGGTCAACCTGGCCGCGATCACGCCGAAATTCGTCCGCCCCCTCGAGCACGGCCCGGACGAGACGGACCTCCAACGCCTCGCCAGCACCCACGTCCTGCCGCCGCCGCGCCGTGACGAGTTGCTGAGCCCCGAGGACCGGGCCGCCGTGTCGTGGCTGCGCCGCGCGTCGCGTCCGGCCACCGACCTCGCCGACTCCCTCGCCCTCGGCGCGCTCCTGCACGACCTCGGGGCCGCCGCCGACGGCCGCGCTGTCACCTCGTCGACCCTGGACAAGCGCCGCGCGGTCCTGCACCGGGTGGCCGGCTACGCGGTGGACACCGGTGTCCTGGCCGCCAACCCCGTCACGGGCCGGCGCGCCGGGACGGCCCAGGTCACCGGGGGCGTCGACCCGCGGGTGGTCGTCAATCCTGCCCAGGCGCGTCAGCTTCTCGCCGCGGTCACCTACGTCTCCGGGCACCGGCGCACCGAGCGCGACCGTGGCTGGCGACTGCGGGCGTTCTTCGCCTGCCTGTACTACGCCGGCCTGCGTCCCGGCGAGGCCCAGCAGCTCCGCGACACCGACGCGAAGCTCCCGGCCACGGGCTGGGGCGAGCTGGTCCTTTCCGGGTCGCTGACCGGCGTCTCGGGCGAGCACTACAACGACGGCCTGCGCGACCCCGACGCCCGCCCGCTCAAGCGCCGCCGCCGCGAGGCGGTCCGCCGCGTCCCGGCACCGCCGGCGCTGGTGGCGATCCTGCGTGAGCACCTGGACCGCTACGGCGTTGCGCCCGACGGCCGGCTGTTCCCGGCGCTGACGACGGGCCGGCGCGTCCGGGAGTCGGTCTACACCCGGACCTGGAAGGCGGCCCGCGAGATCGGTCTGAGTCCGGCGCAGGCGGGCTCGCCGCTGGCGGCCCGCCCGTACGACCTCCGGCACGCGGCGCTGTCGTCCTGGCTCAACGCCGGGGTGCCGCCCACGGAGGTCGCCGAGCGGGCCGGCCACTCGGTCAAGGTCCTGCTCTCGGTCTACGCCGCGTGCCTCGACGGCGAGCGCGCGGCCTACAACGCCCGCATCCAAGATCTACTCGGCGAGGAGTGAAGATCCTAAATGCAAGATCCGTTCCGTGACTGTTCCGTGGATTCTCCCGACGAACCGCCCACGCCCGCTGAGCCTCACAGAGACTTCACATCGGACATTCGGCATTGTCGCAGGTCAGAGGCCCGAAACAGCGGGTCAGTGACCTTAGACCGAAGCCTGCTCGCGGGCGCGGAGGTCCTTGCGCAGGATCTTCCCCGACGCCGACTTGGGGATCTGGTCGATGAACTCGACGACGCGCACCTTCTTGTGCGGGGCGATGCGCTCGGCCACGAAGCTCATGACGTCGTCGCCGGAGAGCTCGGCGCCCTGCTGGAGCACGACGAACGCCTTCGGGATCTCCTCGCCCTCGGCGTCCTTGACCCCGATCACCGCGGCGTCGGCGATGCCGTCGTTGCTCAGCAGCAGCGCCTCGAGCTCGGCCGGCGGGACCTGGTAGCCCTTGTACTTGATCAGCTCCTTGACCCGGTCGACGATGTAGAACACGCCCTCGTCGGTGACGGTGGCGACGTCGCCGGTGTGCAGGAAGCCGTCGGCGTCCAGGGTCACCGCGGTCGCCTCGGCGTTGTTGAGGTACTCGCGCATGACGTTCGGCCCGCGCACCCACAGCTCGCCGCGCTCGACGCCCTCCTGCCCGGTGTCCGGGTCGACGAGCTTGCACTCGACGCTCGGCAGCGCGACGCCGATCGAGCCGAGGTCCATGTCAGGACGGTCGTCGGGCATGCAGTGGCTGACCGGGCTCAGCTCGGTCATGCCGTAGCCCTGCAGCACCGTGCAGTTCAGGCGCCGGCCGACGGCGGCGCCCAGCTCGGCGTCGAGGGCCGCGGCGCCGGAGAAGACGATGTCGACGCAGTCGATGTCGTACTGGTCGACCATCGGGTGCTTGGCCAGCGCGACGGCGATCGGCGGGGCGATGTAGACGCGGTCGACGCGGTGCTCGGAGATGATCCGGAGGAACTCGGGGAGATCGAACTTCGGCATCGTCACGACCGCCGCCCGCGCGTGCAGGCCCTGGTTCATCATCACGGTCATGCCGTAGATGTGGAAGAACGGCAGCACCGCGAGGATCTTCGTGTCCGGCGAGACGTGCGTGCCCATCTTCTCGATCTGCAGCAGGTTCGCCAGCAGGTTGCGATGGGTCAGCACGACGCCCTTGGCCCGCCCGGTGGTGCCCGACGAGTACGGCAGCGCGGCCACGTCGTCGCCGGTCAGGGCCACCGACGGACGCTCCGCGGTGGTGGCCAGCACGTCGGAGAGCGAGGTCTCCGGGATGACGCCCGCGACGCTCGGTGCCCCGTCGATGACGATGATCTCGTCGACGACGAGCCCCTCCTCGTCGAGCGCGGCGCGCGCCCGGTCGAGGAACGCCGACACGGTGACCAGCACCTTCGAGCCGGAGTCGCGCAGCTGGAAGGCCAGCTCGTCGGGCGTGTAGAGCGCGTTGACCGTCGAGACCGCGACGCCCGCCGCGAGCGCGCCGTGGAAGGCGACCGGGTAGGCCGGGTTGTTCGGCGCGAACAGCGCGATGACGTCGCCCGGGCCCAGGCCGCGCTCGCCGATCCCGGCGGCGAACCGGTCGACCGCGCCCGCGAGCTCGCCGAAGGTCGTCTCGCGGCCCGACGGACCGTCGATGATCGCGACCCGGTCGACCGCGTCCCCCAGGTCGCCGAACAGGAACTCGGGCAGCCCCACGTCGGGGACGTCGATGTCGTCGTAGGGGCTGCGGACGATCATGTCGTGAACTCCTCGTCGAGCCGGGCCTCGGGAACTGGGAGGCAACCTACCTGCCGGTACCCCGACGCGCCGCGTTCCCTCCGTGATCAGACCTGGCTTCCGAGGAGAGCAGGGTCACCCGTTCGGCCGTATGAAGACACCTTGTCCTGTGTGTTCCGTGGTGGGAGGCTGAATATCCGGACGCCGATCCAGTTTCGTCGGATCGGTCGCGAAACGGCTGCCCACTTCCCGTGCGCACCGCCGGAACGCCCGTCGCCGGCGTCGGATGCCCCCCGTCCCACGCCGGCGACGAGGCCCTGCTCAGGCCCCGTCGACCAGGTGCGCGAAGGCCGAGAGGTTCGCCAGCGACTCGCCCCGCGACTCGCGCCAGGCCCACTCGCGGCGGATCGAGGTGACGAACCCGAGCTCGAGCAGCGTGTTGAAGTCGCCGTCGGCGGCCTCCAGCACCTGCCCGAGGATCTTGTCGATCTCCTCGTCGACCACGGCGACCAGCGGCACGCGCCCGACGAGGTGGATGTCCCCGGCCCGGTCGATCGTGTAGTGCACGCCGTAGAGGCGGGCGTTGCGCTGCAGGAGGAAGCGGTAGACCTCCTCGAGGTTCTCGTCCGCGTGCCGGCACACGAACGCCTCGACCAGCAGCGCGTGCGGTGTGAGCACCAGCCAGCAGTGCGTCGCCAGCTTCTTCGTGCCGGGCAGCGTGACGAACAGCCGTCCGGGCTCGCGCCGCAGGTAGCTCAGCTCGCGCTCGTCGAGGGCGGCGACCAGCACCTTCTCCAGCTCGTCCAGATCGGGGGCACTCACACCGCCACCCCCGCGGCCCGGTCGCGGTGCAGGGAACGCGACGCCTCGGCGTAGGTGGCGAGCAGCGCGTCGGCCGTGCGGTCCCACGAGAACATCGCGGCGTGCTCGACCGCGCCGGCCGCGAGACGTTGGCGCTCGGCCTGGTCGAGCCCGACCCGGGCGAGCGCGTCGGCCCAGTGCCCGGGGTCGTGGTCGCCGACGAGCAGCCCGGAGCGGTCGTGGGCCACCGCCGTCGGCAGGCCCCCCACCGCCGCGGCGACGACGGGCGTGCCGCAGGCCTGCGCCTCGAGCGCGACGAGGCCGAACGACTCGGAGTGGCTGGGGACGGCGACGACGTCGGCGGCGCGGTAGACCTCCGCAAGCCCGTCGCCGCCGCGCGGGGGCAGGAAGCGCACGACGTCGGCGATACCCAGCTCCCGGGCCAGCGACACGAGCGACTCCGGCTCGGCGAGCCCGCTGCCCGACGGGCCGCCCACCACCAGGACGACGAGCCGCGACCGCAGCTCCGGGCGGCGGGCGAGCATGGTCGCCGCCGCCCGCAGGAGCACGTCGGGGGCCTTGAGCGGCTGGATGCGGCCCACGAAGGCGAGCGTGACCGCGTCCGGCCCGATCCCGAGCGCCGCCCGGGCCTCGTCGCGGTCGCGGGACGGGGTGAACGTGCGCAGGTCCACGCCGGGCGCGATGGTGCGCACGCGGTCCGGGTCCGCGCCGTAGGCGGAGATGAGGTCGTCGGCCTCGGCCTGGGTGGAGGTGACGAGGCGGTCGGCCTCGGCGACCACCTGCTCCTCGCCGACGACCCGCGAGAGCGGCTCGGGGCGGTCGCCGTCGGCGAGCGCGGCGTTCTTGACCTTCGCGAGCGTGTGCGCGGTGTGCACCAGCGGCACGCCCCACCGGTCGCGCACGAGCCAGCCGACCTGCCCCGAGAGCCAGTAGTGGCTGTGCACCACGTCGTACCAGCCGGGCTCGTGGCGGGCCTCGTCACGCAGCACGCCGGCGGTGAACGCGCAGAGCTGGCTCGGCAGGTCCTCCTTGCCGAGCCCGCCGTACGGGCCGGCGGTGACGTGGCGGACGAGCACGCCGGGCGCCAGCTCGGCCACGGGCGGGAGGTCCGACGACGTCGCCCGCGTGAAGATCTCGACCTGGACGTCGCGCTGGGCCATGCGCCGCGCGGTCTCCACGACGTAGACGTTCATGCCGCCGGCGTCGCCGGTGCCGGGCTGCGCGAGCGGCGAGGTGTGCAGGGAGATCACCGCGACCCGCCGGGGTCGTCCCGGTTGGTGACGGATGACCCGGTTCTCGGAAGGGGTCCGGGGGGCCGCCGATGCCAGCGGTGCCGCCGATGCCGTCGTCGCCGCCGGGGTCACCCCGCCAGTTTAGGTGCGCGGGCCCGTCGGCGGTGATCGGAGCGTTCTAGGGTGCGGGGCGTGAGCACGCCGAACCCCGCCGGCCCCGACCGCACCGGCCGCCCCCTCGTCGTCGTCACCGGCGCCAGCTCGGGCATCGGCGCGGCCGCCGCGCGGGCCCTCGCCGCCGACGGCTGGCACCCGGTGCTCGGCGCCCGCCGGGTCGAGCGCCTCCGGGAGATCGCCGACGAGGTCGGCGGCACCGCGCTCTCCCTCGACGTCACCGACGCCGACTCGGTCGCCGCGTTCGCCGCCGCCGTCCGGGAGCTCGTCGACGGCGGGCAGGCCCTGCGCGGCCTGGTCAACAACGCCGGCGGCGCCCAGGGCACCGAGAAGGTCATGGAGGCCGACGAGGACAAGTGGCGCTGGATGTGGGAGTCGAACGTCCTCGGCACCCTGCGCGTCACCAAGGCGCTGCTGCCGCTGCTCATCGACTCCGGCGACGGCCACGTCGTCACGATCACCTCGATCGCCGGGCTCGAGGTCTACGACGGCGGCTCGGGCTACACCGCGGCCAAGCACGCCGAGGGCGCGCTGCACCGCACGCTGCGCGGCGAGCTGCTGGGCGAGCCCGTGCGCGTCACCGAGATCGCGCCGGGAGCCGTGGAGACCGAGTTCGCGCTGGTGCGCTTCGACGGCGACTCCGCGCGGGCGGCCAAGGTCTACGAGGGGATCACGCCGCTCGTGGCCGAGGACGTCGCCGAGGTCATCGCCTTCGCGATGAGCCGGCCGGCGCACGTCAACCTGGACACCATCGTGCTCAAGCCGCGCGACCAGGCGACGGGGATGCGGTTCCACCGCACGTGAGGGGCTAGAGCGCCGACATCCTCTGCCACTCGGTCCACGGGATCGCCCAGTCGTAGATGTCGCCGTCGCCGGCCGAGTAGTCGACCCCGGAGCCGGTGACCTCGACGGGGTCGCCGTAGAGCGCGGTGTCGTAGAACGCCTGCGCGTCCGCCGTGGACAGGTTGATGCAGCCGTGGGTGACGTTGCTGGAGCCCTGCGCGCCCGACGACGCCGGGTTGGCGTGGATGAACTCGCCGTTGTTGCTGATGCGCACGGCCCAGTGCTCGATGAGGTCGTAGCCGTACTGCGCGCTGGTCATCCGCTTGTCGGTGAACTTCTCGGTGACGACGTGGATGCCCGAGCGGGTGGTGCGGTTCGGGTCGGAGTCGAGCCCGTAGCTGGCCGGCACGTCCATGACCTGCTGCCCGTCGCGCTCGACCACCATCCGGAAGCTGTTGACGTCGGCCCGCACGACCTGGGAGCGCCCGATGCGGAACGACGTCGTCAGGTTCTCGCGGCCCCAGGCCCCGTCGCCGAACGGGACGCCGAGCAGGTCCGCCGACACGTCGACCTGCGTGCCGGGCGTCCAGTACTCCTTGGGCCGCCAGTGCACCCGTGAGCCGCCGTCCTGGTCGGGCAGCCAGGCCCAGGACCCGTCGGTGGGCACCGACGTCCGCACCCGCAGCGCCCGCTCGACCGTCGCCTTGTCGGTGACCGGCGCGGAGAACTGGATGCTGATCGGCGCCGCGACGCCGACCTCGCGGTCGTCCCCGGGGTTCAGCGTCGCCCGCACCGTGTCGGTCGGCGCGACCGTGCGGAACGAGCCCGTGACGGGCGAGGTGCGCCCGCCCGGGGCGGTCGCCGTGCCGCCCCACGTGTAGGTGGCGCCGTAGGCGAGCGGCCCGTCGGGCGTCCAGTGCTTCCGGTCGGGCGAGAGCGTGCCCGCGACCGGCCCGCCGGGCTCCGCGGTGAGCGTGACGTCGGTGAACGTGCCGTCCGTGGTGGTCGCGCCGATCGGGGCGCGGGGCCCGACGTCGGTGGCGTCCGCGGCGGGCTGCACCGCGACCTCCACCGGCGGCGGGGGCGGAGCCGAGGAGGTCGGCGCCGTCCCGGGGGCGCCCGACCCGCACGCCGCCAGCACCACCAGCAGCCCGCTCAGCAGTGCGACCAGCGCCCGACCCATGCTCTCCCCCGCTCCTCACGGCCCCGACCCGTGCGGACCCAGCGTGCCACCGGGGACCGACAGCGTCAGGTCGGGAGCCGCAGCGGCCTCACGACAGGCCTCACGACAGGGCCGACATCCCCCGCCAGTCGTCCCAGCCGACGGACCAGTCGTAGACGTCGCCGTCCGCGGCCGAGAGCTGCACCGGCGAGTTCGTGACCTCGACCGGGTCGCCGTAGAGCGCGGTGTCGTAGTAGGCCCGCGCGTCGGCCGTGGAGAGGTTCACGCAGCCGTGCGTGACGTTGCTCGATCCCTGGGCGCCCGCCGACGCGGGGTTGGCGTGGATGAACTCGCCGTTGTTGCTCATCCGCACCGCCCAGTGCTCGACGAGGTCGTAGCCGTACTGCGCGCTGGTCATCCGCTTGTTGTCGAACTTCTCGGTGACGACGTGCACGCCCGAGCGCGTGATGCGGTTCGGGTCGCTGCCGAGCCCGTAGCTCGCCGGGACGTCCATGACCTGCTGCCCGTCACGGACGACGACCATCCGGTGGCTCGTGACGTCGGCGCGCACGATCTGCGAGCGCCCGACGGTCAGGTGGCTGGTGAGGTCCTCGCGGCCGTACGCGCCGTCCCCCAGGTTCGTCCCGTACAGGTCCGCGGAGACGTCGACGACGGTGCCGGGCTTCCAGTACTCCTTCGGGCGCCAGTGCACCCGCGAACCCAGAGCGTCGTCGGGCAGCCACGCCCAGGAGCCTTCGGTGGGCACTGACGTGCGGATCTGCAGCGCCCGCTCGGCGGCGGCCTTGTCGGTGATCGGCCCGTCGAACTGGATGATGATCGGCGCGGCGACGCCGACGGTCGCGTCGTCGGGCTGGGCGAACTGGGCCCGCACGACACGCTCCGGTGCGACGGTGGAGAACCCGCCCGCGACCGGCGTGACGGCCCCGTCGGCGCCGACGGCGGTGCCCGACCAGGTGTAGGGCTTGCCGTAGCCCAGGGCCTCGGTGGCCGCCCAGCGGTGCCCGTCGGGCGTGACCGCGCCGGCCACGGGGCGGCCGTCGGCACCGGTGAGCGCGACGTCGCGCAGGGCCGCGTCGGGGGCGGAGACGCTGATCTCGCCGCCCGGGTCCACGTCGGTGCGGCCCGGGACGGCGGTGGTGGTCACGACGGGCGGCGCGCCGGCGTCCGCGGAGGCGGCCGTCCCCGGCAGGCGGGGTGTCGCCCCCGCCGACGCGCATCCCACGGCGACCGCGGCGGCGGCGACCAGCGCCATCACCATCCTCACCGTTGCCGGCACACCCTGCACACGACCCCGCACGGACGAGCCCCCTCCTGATCGATCCACCGACCGCACGACGCGATCGGCCGGGGTCCGGTTGTCAGGGCCGCGGGGACCTCACACGGGTGGCCCAGCGATCGTGAGCGGGGTCTCGATCGGGGGAATCGGACACGCGTGACGCGGCGGGTCAGAGGGCGCAGGCCACGAGGACCGGCTCCGGTTCGAGCACGATCCCGAAGGCGCCGGCGACATGGTCGCGGACGTCGCGGGCGAGGGCGAGCAGGTCGTCGGTGGTGCCGCCGCCGCGGTGGGTCAGGGCGAGCGTGTGCTTCGTCGAGACGCGGACCGGGGCGTGCTCGCCGGGGTGCCCGCGCGGGATGCCGGAGCGCTCGATCAGCGCGGCCGCGGAGAGCTTGACCCGCCCGTCGGGCTGCGGCCACGCGGTGATCGGCGCCTGGCCGCGTTCCGCGGTCAGCGCCGCCACGCGGGCCGCGGCCGTCCCGTCCACCAGCGGGTTGGTGAAGAACGAGCCGGCGCTGCGGGAGTCGGCGTCGTCGGGGTCGAGGACCATGCCCTTGCCGCGGCGCAGACCCAGCACGGCCTCGCGCGCGGCGGCCACCGGCACCCGCGACCCCGGCGCGACGTCGAGGGCCCGGGCCAGCTCCGTGTAGCGGATCGGGGCGGACAGCCCGTCGGCGGTCAGCGCGAACCGCACGCCGAGGACGATCTCGCCGTCGACGTTGCGGTCACCCTTGAGCCGGCTCGTCCGGTAGCCGAGATCGAGGTCCGCGGCGCTCGCGGCAGCCCGCCGGCCCGTGCGGCGGGCGTAGAGGTCGACGTCGACGAGCAGGTCGGCCACCTCGACGCCGTAGGCGCCGACGTTCTGCACCGGCGTCGCGCCTGTACGCCCCGGGATGCCCGAGAGGCACTCCAGCCCGCCGAGACCGGCCGCGACGGTGTCGGCGACGAGGTCGTCCCAGTCGTGGCCGGACTCGACGTGCAGCACGACCCGGTTCCCGTCGCGCTCCACGACGTGGTGGCCGCGGTGGTCGAGGAGCAGGGCCGTCCCGGCGAAGCCCGCGTCGCCGATGACCAGGTTCGAGCCGCCCCCGACCAGCAGCAGCGGCTCGCCGGCGCCGTCCGCGGCGCGGGCGCGCTCGACCACCTCGTCGGCGGTCGTCGCGTGCACGAGCCGCCGGGCCGGGCCGCCGAGCCCGAGCGTGGTGTGGGGGGCGAGCAGCGTCGTCTCTTCAGCCGTTGCCGGTGTCGTTGCCGTGGTCGGACCGGGTGTCACGACGTCCGACGGTAACCTCCCGCCCGTGCCACGCCGCATCACCCACCGCGCCACCTGGGACGCACCCGCCGAGGAGGTGTACGCGGAGCTCGTCGACGCCGACCACCTGCGCGAGCGTCTCGCCGAGCTCGGCGGCAAGGACCCGGCGCTGCTCGAGCACGCCGTCGACGGGTCCGGGGCGCGGCTGCGGCTGCGCCACTCGGTGCCCGTCGAGTTCCTGCCGTCGGTGGTCCGCCGCTTCACCGGCGACGACCTCGTGCTCGACCGCCTCGAGACCTGGACGCCCCGCAGCGGGGGTGGCTACGACGGCACCTTCGAGGTCACCGTGCGGGGCCTGCCCGGCACGATGAGCGGCACGCAGCGCCTCGCCGACAACGGCAGCGGGTCCGTCACCGAGGTCGACGGGCAGGCCGCGGTGAACGTGCCGATGGTCGGGGGGCGGATCGAGGGCGTCGTCGTCGAGCAGGTGGGCGCGCTCCTCGACGCCGAGGACGCGTTCACCCGCCGGCGCCTCGCGCGGGGCTGAGGGTGCGTCGCCTGGTCGTCACGCTGAGCTGTCCGGACCGCACCGGCATCGTCGCCGCCATCACCGGCCGGCTCGCCGGGATCGGCGCCTCGATCACCGAGGCCGCCTACCACGCCGACACGGCGGCGGGCTGGTTCTCCACCCGCCAGGTCGTCGACCGCGCCTCCGTGCCCGGCGGGGCCGACATGCTGCGCGCCGTCGTCGGTCAGGTCGCGGCGCAGCTCGAGGTGCCCGGCGGCGAGCCGGTGCGCTGGCGCGTGCGGGACACCGCCGCGACGCCGCGCGTGGTGCTGCTGGTCAGCAAGGAGTCCCACTGCCTGCACGACCTGCTCGGCCGGATGTGGGGCGGGGAGCTCGACATGGACGTGCGCGCCGTCGTCGGCAACCACGACGTGCTGCGTCCGGTCGCCGAGGCCCACGGCGTCCCGTTCCACCACGTGCCGTTCCCCGCGCGGGCCGACGACGACGAGGCGCGCACCGGACGCGACGCCGCGTTCGCGCAGGTCGCCGAGATCGTCGACCCGCACGAACCCGACGCGATCGTGCTCGCGCGGTTCATGCAGGTGCTGACGCCCGGGCTGTGCGAGCGCTGGGCGGGCCGGGCGATCAACATCCACCACAGCTTCCTGCCCTCGTTCATGGGCGCGCGGCCGTACCACCAGGCCCACGCCCGCGGGGTCAAGCTCGTGGGCGCGACGTGCCACTACGTCACGCCGGACCTCGACGCCGGGCCGATCATCGAGCAGGACGTCAGCCGGGTCGACCACGCCGACACCCCCGAGGACATGATCCGGAGAGGCCGGGACGTCGAGAAGCTGGTGCTGGCCCGCGGTCTGCGCGCCCACCTCGAGGACCGGGTGCAGGTGCACGCGGGCCGCACCGTCGTCTTCCGCTAGACCCTCGCGGCGGGGATCGCGCCCAGCCGACCGGCGTGGAAGTCGACCATCGCCTCCCGGACCTCCTGCTGGGTGTTCATGACGAACGGGCCGCCCCAGGCCACCGGCTCGCGGATCGGGCGGCCGCCGAGCAGGACCACCTCCAGCCGGGGGTGCCACCCGTCCTGGCCGGGGTCGGCCGCCACCCGCAGCGACTCGCCGGGTCCGAACACGACGAGCTGCCCGGTACGCACCGGGCGCCTCTCCGCGCCCGCCGTGCCGTCGCCGGAGAGCACGTAGGCCAGCGCGTTCTGCTCGGGGTCCCACGGCACGTGCAGTTCTGCGCCGGGCTCGAGCGAGGCGTGGGCCATGGTCATCGGTGTGTACGTCGACCCCGGGCCGGCGTGGCCGGCGATCTCGCCGGCGATGACGCGCACGAGGGCGCCCGCGTCGGCCGAGGTGAGCAGCGCCGCCGCGCCCGACCGGAGGTCCTGGTACCGCGGGGTGACCCATTTCTGCGCCCGCGGCAGGTTCACCCAGAGCTGGAGGCCGTGGAAGAGCCCGCCCGACACGACGAGCGACTCCGGCGGCTTCTCGATGTGCAGCACGCCGCCGCCCGCGGTCATCCACTGCGTGTCGCCGTCGCTGATCGAGCCGCCGCCGCCGTGGCTGTCGGCGTGCTCGAAGGTGCCGTCGAGGAGGTAGGTGACCGTCTCGAAGCCGCGGTGGGGGTGCCAGGGCGTGCCCTTGGGCTCGCCGGGGGCGTACTCGACCTCGCCCATCTGATCCATGTGGACGAACGGGTCGAGGAGCGCGAGGTCGACGCCGGCGAACGCCCGCCGCACGGGGAAGCCCTCGCCCTCGTAGCCCTGGGGCGCGGTGGTCAGCGACCGCACGCCGCGCTCGGTGACGCCGACCCGCGGGCCGTCGGGCGCGGGGATGCGGGGCAGGACCGTCAGGTCGGCGACCGTCCGAGCGGGCATCACGGACCTCCTCGTGGCAAGTTGAAGCTTCAATTTAACAGAAGCAGAAGATCGTCGTTTCTGCACCGGATGTCTCCTCAGCGCCCCTCGTTCGGGCTACGGTGCGCGCACAGGTGGTTTCGTTCCGGTTGCTGTGGGTACAGGGGGCGACTTTGGCGGGCGACGACGAGACCCGGCGCGACGACCACCAGGAGACCCCGCCGGACACCGCGCCGGCGACCCCTGGCGACGAGGGGCCCGAGGACGAGGGGCCGGCTGAGGGCGCCACGACGGTGCACTCGACGGCGCCGTCGGATCGTGCGACCACGGTGCACTCGACCACCGAGCACCCGCCCGTCGACCCCGGCGAGCCCGAGCACCGCGTTCCGACCGAGCAGCACCCGGCGTCGGAGTCGGACACCGCCACCCCGCCGCACGGCGTGCCCGCCCCCGTCGACGGGACGGCCGGTACCCAGCGCCACGACCTGCCGGCGGCGCAGAGCCCCTGGCAGCCCGGCCCGACGGCGACCGCCGGCGCGCCCGCCGCGCCCTGGGGCTCCGCGCCCGGACCCGGCGGGGGCATGCCACCCGGCCCCGCCGCGGGGCCCACGTTCGGCACCCCCCAGGCCACCGGCGGCGCCGGCCCGTGGGGCACCGCCGTCTTCCCCGGGCAGCAGCCCACCGCCTACCCGCCGCCCGGCTACGGCCCGCCGGGACCCGGTGGGCCGGGTGGTCCGGGGGGTCCGGGTGGGCCCGGGGGCTATCCGGGCGGCTACACCGGCCCGTTCGGTCCGCCGCAGGGGACGCCCCCGAGCTCCGGCGGCCCGCGCCGCAAGGGCCTGATCATCGGGATCGCGGCAGCCGTGGTCCTGCTGCTGGTGGTCACGACCGTGCTGCTCGTCGTCAACCGTCAGGCGTCCCCGGCGACGACCCTCGAGGCGACCGTCGCCGACGCCCGCGGGTGGGAGGGCGCCACCTACAGCGGTCGGGTCCCGGACCGCACCGGTGCCCAGGCGAACCTCCAGATGACCGTCGACCGGGCCGGCAACGCGGCCGGCACCATCACCCGCGACGGCGGCGGCCGCGCGGAGTTCGTCCTGGTGGGCCGCGAGCAGGCCATCCGCGGTGACCGCGCCTGGTGGGAGCGCTCCGCTGACCGTCCCGAGCTCGTCGACCGCCTGTCCGACCAGTGGCTCACGGACGCGTTCACCGAGCTCCCCGGCGGCCTGACCTCGTGGAAGCAGCCCCCGGACGCGGTGGCCAACCGTCTGTCGGCCGCTCAGGTCGGGGAGCAGGAGGCGGTGGTCGTCAACGGGCGGGAGGCGCGGGTCCTCACGCCCGGCGCCGACGGCCGCAGCGTGACCGTCCTCGACGACGAGCCACCGACGCTCACGGCGTTCGAGCTGCCCGGGTTCGGCAGTGGCCGCGTCGGGCCGGTGTCCGTGGCCCGCGCGGACCCGGCGGCGCTGGCGAACGTGACGACCCTGTCGCAGCAGGCCCCCACGATGAAGAGCTACCTCGTGGCGGTCATCGAACGCCCGCGTCTCACCCTGACCGTCGAGGGCGGCGAGAGCACCTGCCGGACCCCGACCTGCACGATCACCGTGCGCCTGGTGAACACCGGCACCCTGTCCACCACCGGCACGATCATCGTCACGCTCAACGGCGCCGAGGTCGCGCGGCACCCGTTCAGCTCGGCGCCCGGGTCGAACCTCGCCTTCCCGACCACGGCCGACAACCCCGTCTACTCCCAGCCCGGCGCCGAGATCACCGCGCTCTGGCGCGCCCGCGTCGAGGGCGGACGCTAGGAGCCGTCGCCCCGGGCCGAGGCGGTCAGAACGGCGGCGGGTCGTCGGGGTCGAGCGGTGGCGGTGCCTTCGGTGTCTTCTCCTTCTCCTTCTCTCTCTCCGGGTGGCGGCCGGCGAACGTGGCGGCGAGGTGGTCGCGCCATGTGGGCCCTGTGCCGGGTTCTTCGCCGGGTGCGGGGTCGGGCCAGTGCTGTTCGGGGATCGGGCGCGGGCCGGCCGCGTAGCGAGGTCCGGGGAGTGCGGTGAGGATCTTCTTGGGGCGGGTGGTGTGGGTGACCCCGGCCCGGGTGCGGATGGTGAACCACCCCGGCCGGGGCTGCCGCACCCGCCAGCGGGCGTGGTGCTTCGCGCGATGGTGATGCGAGCACCACGCCCCGAGGTTGCTGGTCACCGTCGGCCCGCCGGCGGCGTGCTCGCGGGTGTGGTCGATCTCGGCGCCGTGCGCGGTGCGCCGGCAGGCCGGAGCGACACAGCACCGGTCGCGGGCCCGCACCCAGCGTTCGGCTTCCGCCCCGCCCGGCGGCGCCGCCAGGTGTCCGGACCGGCATCGGCGTCCGGTGGTCGCCCCAGCGTGCCGCCCGCGCGCAGGCCGGCGACCCGCTGCTGCAGTTCGCGCAGCAGCGGCGCCCAGGCCGGGTGATCATCCGGGTTGAGGGCGGCGAGCAGTGTCGTCGGAACCTGCAGTTCGACGATCGCCCCGCTCGGCTGCCCCCGCGCCCGATCCGGGCCGCGAGGGCGCGCTGGTCGGGTGGGTCGGGTGGGTCGGTGGCGGGCGAGCAGGACGTGGTCGAGGTGGCCCTCGGGGTCGGTGAGCACCGCGCGCCATTCGCCGTGGTGCCGCTCGCCTATCAGGTGTCGGGCGGTGGGGGCGGTGACGGTGCCGAACCCGGGCACCGTCCCGGGATGCCGGTCCAGGCCCAACGCGGTGGAGAGCCGCAGCCGGACCTCCACCACCCCGCGCCGCAACCGCCCCACCCGCAGGCAGTCGGCGCCCGCTGACCCGGCCTCCCGGTCAGGCACCGGGTCGGGCACTGGGTCGGTCCCGTCCTCGGGCGGGTCAGGCAGCGAGGGAAGCCCGGGAAGCCCGGGGAGGTCGAGGGCGCCCTGCTCGCCCGGCCGCCGCGGCGCCGGCACCACCGCCGACGATCCCTCGGCAGGGTCCTTGGCATCGCCGGCATCGCCGGCATCGCCGGCGCCGCTGTCGCCGTAGTCATCCCCTGCGTCGCTGGCCGCTTCCTCGCCGGGGGCACCAAAGCCGGGACCACCGTCGCCCGGGCCGCTGTCGCCGGTGTCGCCGGGGCCGCTGTCGCCAGAGCCGCTGTCGCCAGAGCCGCTGTCGCCGGAGCCACCGTCACCGGAGTCGCCGCCGCCGCGGCCACCGCTACCACTGAGCCCGTCGTCGTCCAGCCCGCCATCGTCGGGGCCGTCGTCGTCCGGCCCGTCGCTGTCGGGGCCGTCGTCGTCCGGCCTGTCGTCGTCGTGGGGTCCGTCGTCGGGTCCGTCGTCCGGCCTGTCGTCGTTCGGCCCGTCGTCGTCCGGCCTGTCGTCGTCAGAGCCGTCGTCGTCGTCCGGCCCGTCGTCGCCGGGGCCATCGTCGGGTCCGTCGTCGGGTCCGTCGTCGTCGGGGCCGTTGTCGGGGGTGTCGGGCGTGTTGTCGTGGTCGTCGGGGTTGTTGGTGGCGTGGTATTCCGCGGCCAGCAGCAGCACCAGGTCGCGGTCGGTCATGCCCTCGGTGGAGCCGTCGAGGATCCGCATCCCCAGATGCGACCGCAGCGCGTTGGGGGTGGTGCGCACCCCGAGCTGACGCAACGCCACCACCAACCCGTCCAGACGGGCCTGGGAGTTGATGCCCTGCGGGGCCGGGGCGTCCACGAACGACAGGGTCGCGGTCCCCGACGGGTTCGCGGTCAGGATCACCCGCGCCCGCGCCTCCGCGCGTCGGCGGCGCCGCTCGGCCCAGTCCGGGTCGAGGTCGAGCACGATCTCGGTGACCCGCTCCCGCAACGCCATGATCGGCAGCTCGGCGGCCTCGGGGAGCACGACGGCGACGGCGTGGGTGGCGTGGTCGTCGCTCAGGTCGGCCACGGTCTCGCTGATCGCGCGGACCTTGGGTTCGTCGAGCCAGCCCGCCCACAGGGCCTCGCCCAGCTGCGGCAGCCGGACGTGCAGGTCGTCGGCGAGGTCGAGGCGGCGGGTGGTCATGGTCCGCGAGTGCCCCAGCAGCATCGCCAGCTCGTCGCCGGAGAACTCATCCGAGCTCCCGAGCCGGGTGGTGTGCCCGTCCTGCGCCGTGCCGAGTTCCCGCATCCCGGCCAGCAGGTGGGCCTCGGCGCGGTTGTGCAGCGCGAACCGGGCCCGCACGTACGCCGCCAGGTCCTCCCCGGCCAGCGTGGTGGGATCGACCTCGTCGAGCAGCGCCGCCAGCTCAGTGTCCGGAGCGCGGCCGGCCAACCGCGCGGCCAGACCGCGACGGGTGCCCGGGTCGATGCTCACGGGAAGAACGCTAGCCCCGACCCCCGACAACGCCGCCCCGATCGGCACCCGCAGAGCTCGAACAGCAGGTCACGAACAGGTAACGATTCGCAGGCCGGTGGCTCGGCCCCGACCAGCCCTGTTCGAACGGGGCGTGAGAGTGGAGATACGGACACTCAACGTCTGCGGAGCCACTCCGCTGACACCGCGCGAGGGGAAGGCTCAGCGGCCGAGGCCCTCGATGACCTCGGCGGAGGGCAGCTCGCCGAGCACCGCGCCGGGCACCAGCAGCTTGCTCTCCCGCAGCCCGCTGCCGACCACCACCGCCGGGGTCGCGAGCACCGCGGCGTCGACGAGCACCGGCCACCCCGCCGGCACGCCGAACGGGGTGATCCCGCCGTAGGCCATGCCCGTGAGCTCGACCGCCTCGTCCATCGGCGCGAAGGAGGCCTTGCGGACGTCGAGGCGCTTGCGCACCACGGTGTTGACGTCGGCGCGGGTGGTGGCGAGCACGACGCAGGCGGCGAAGCGGCGCTCGCCGGAGCGGGAGCCGGCGACCACCACGCAGTTGGCCGAGGCGTCGAGGGGCGAGCCGTAGGCCTCGCAGAACGCCGCGGTGTCGGCCAGCTCGGGGTCGATGGCGGCGACGAGGCAGTCGGCCGCGAGCTGCGGAGGCAGTGCGCGCAGAGCAGCGACAACGGGCTCGGCGAGGAGGTCGGGCCGCTCGAGGGCGGGCTCCGGCTCCAGCGACCCGGCGATGGCACGGGCCGCCGCGGTCACCAGCGCGGGCCCTGCTGGATCTCGATGACCCGCGGGCGCACGTCGACGATGTAGATGAGCACCGCGATGATGCCGACGAGCCAGAGAAAGCTGTACGGACCGCTGGTGGAGATCGCGAGGATCGCCAGGCCGACGCCGGTGATCGCGCACCAGACCGGCTTGGTCAGCTTGTCGGCGGCCGTGAAGGCGTCGGACCGCTGCATCAGCGCGTGCACGAACGCGTAGAGGCCCACGGGGATCCCCAGCAGCCACAGCACCAGCAGCACGTAGCTGTCGAGGTTGTAGAGCACCGACACGCGGACCACGATACGTGCCCTCCTCGGAGGGGCGACAGGCGCGCGGTCAAGCCCCCACGCACGACGGCCCCGGGACGGCGGAGCGTCCCGGGGCCGTACGGAGCAGTGCTGTCACCGCAGCGTCATGGCTGCGAACCGGTGATCAGCTCTTCGGGGCCTTCTTGGCGTCCGCGGTGGCCGTGGCCGCCGACTTGGGCGCGTTCTTCGGGCCCTGCTTCTTGGGGGCGGTGCGCGCCGCGGCCTTGCGGGTCGTGCTCCGGGTCTCGGAGGCGACCTCGTTACCGGCCTCCTTGATCTCCTCGGAGAGCTCGGAGCCGGCCTCGGCCACGGTCTCCGCGGCCTGGGCGCTGAGGCGCTGGGTCGCGCGGGCGGCGCGCTCGCCGACCGAGCGGGTCTGCTTGGTGACCTCGGCCAGGCCGGCCTCGCCACGGACGCGGAAGCCCTCGACGGCGTCCTCGAGGTTCTTCTCGACGTCCTTGCCGACCTGGTCGACCGTGTCCAGCGCCTGCTTGACCTGCGGCTGCGACGTGATGTCCTTGTAGCTCTTCTCGCCGCGCTTGACGAGGTCGGCGTAGACGCTGCGGACGGCGGCGAGGTAGCTGTCCACCAGGCGGCGGAAGTCCTCGGTCGTCAGCTTCGAGCGCAGCTCCTGCAGCTCGGCCGGGAGGTCCTCGACGCGAGCCTGCACCTCGGTGGCGCCGGCCTGCACGCGGGCCACGGCGTCACGGCCGGCCGCGACGGCGGCGTCGCCGAGGCCGAGCACCGCGAGCGCCGGGTGGCGCAGCGGGTCGATGGCCTCGGAGACCACCTTGTTGGCCTGGTCGCGGGCCTCACGGACGTCGAACTTGGTCGGGAAGGTGACCGGCATGGTCGTCTCCACTCCTGGGTCGGTGGTGTTACGTACTGACGTTCTGGGTGTCGGTCGCGGCGCTGCGTCCGGCGGCGTGGTCGACGGTGTCCTCCACGGCAGCGCTCTCGACGGCACTGCCGTCGACGGCGTTGCCGCGGCGGAAGGACTCGTAGATGTCGGCGAGCACCTGCTTCTGGCGCTCCGACAGGTCCGGGTCCGCGGCCACGGCGTCCAGCACCGGCGAGGACTCCCTCGGCTCGAGAATCCCGGCGCGGACGTACAGCGCCTCGGCGGAGATCCGCAGGCCGGTCGCGATCTGGGCCAGGATCTCGGCGGAGGGCTTGCGCAGCCCTCGCTCGATCTGGCTCAGGTAGGGGTTGCTGATGCCCGCGACCTTCGCGAGCTGACGGAGGGAGACCTCCGCGCCCTCGCGCTGCCGGCGGATGTAGGCCCCGATGTCCTCGACGGCCTGGCCGATCTTCTCGACCCCGTCCGTGGCCACCGGAACCACCTCCTCCGAACTCGCTGACATTCACGCTAACACGAGTGCTAGCTGGTGCAAGCACTCTGCTTGCGCTGGTCACGTGGCCTCGCGCACACACGAACGGGCGACCCGCCTATGCTCGGGCCCAATGGTCGGACCTCGGACGGCGGTGCTGCGCGGCCAGGGCCCGGCGGTCGCCGCGGTCGCCGCCGGTGGCGTCCTCGGCGCGCTCGCCCGCTGGGCCGTCGGCCTGCAGCTGCCCCCCGTGGCCGGCGCCTTCCCGTGGGGCACGCTCGGCATCAACGTGGTGGGCAGCCTGCTCATGGGCGTGCTCGTCGTCGTGGTCACCGAGGTCCGCGACGCCCACCCGCTCGTCCGCCCCTTCCTCGGCACCGGCGTGCTCGGCGGCTTCACGACGTTCTCGACGTTCGCCGTCGACGCCGAGACGCTCCTGGACGGCGGGCACCGCGCGACCGCGCTGGCCTACCTCGCCGCCACGATCGTCGGCGCGGTCGGGGCGTGCGCGATCGCCATGACCGTGACGCGACGCCTCGGCGGTGTCCCGCGGTGACCGTGCTGCTGATCGCCCTCGGCGCCGCGGTGGGCGCCCCCACCCGCTACCTCACGGACCGCTGGCTGCAGAGGACACACACCACCGGCTTCCCCTGGGGCACGTTCACCGTCAACGTCGTCGCGTCGTTCGTGCTGGGTCTCGTGCTCGGCGGACCCGCCCCGCACGCCGTCGTCCTCGCCGTGGGCGTCGGCTTCTGCGGCAGCCTCTCGACCTGGTCGACGCTCGCCTACGAGACCGTCCGCCTGGCCGGCGAGCGCGCCCCCACCGCGAGCGTCATGAACGTCGTCGCCTCGAGCCTCGCCGGACTCGGCGCCGCGGGCCTCGGGCTCACCCTCGGCACCGCGCTCTGGAGCTAGACGAGCAACAGCTCGCCCACCGAGTAGATGATCAGCCCCGCGAGGGCGCCCACGAGCGTGCCGTTGATGCGGATGAACTGGAGGTCGCGGCCGACCTGCAGCTCGACCTTGCGCGAGGTCTCCGGCCCGTCCCAGCGCGCCACGGTGTCGGAGATCAGGGTGGAGATCTCGCTCGAGTAGCGGCCGACCACGTACGAGGCGGCGTCGACGATCCAGCCGTCGATCTTGTCGCGCAGGTCCTCCTCGGTGTCCAGGCGCTGCCCGAAGCGGGTGATGCCCTCGGTGACGCGCAGCCGCAGCTGCGACGACGGGTCCTCGGCGGCGTCGAGCAGCATCGCCTTGCCGGTGGCCCACGCCCGTGAGATCAGGGCCTGCACGTCGGGGTGCTCGAGCAGCTGCTGCTTGATCGCCTCGACGCGCTCGCCGGTCTCGGGGTCGTCCTGCAGGTCGCCGGCGAAGGAGACGAGGAAGCGGTCGATCGCCGCGCGCAGCGGGTGCTCCTGGTCGGACTTCACCGCCCACGCGAACGACAGGGCCTCGGCGTAGAGGCGGTCGGCGATGATCCCGTCGACGAACCGTGGCGACCAGCTCGGCGCCTGCTTGCTGACCAGCGCCATGACGGTGTCGTGGTTGTTGCGCACCCAGTCGTAGGCGCGGTCGCAGACGAGGTCGACGAGGCGCCGGTGCGAGCCGTCGGCCAGCACGCCGGCCAGGAGCCGGCCCAGCGGCGGCCCCCACGGCTGCGCGACCACCCGCCGCGTGACGGCCTGGTCGACGACGGCCTGGATCTCGTCGTCGCGCAGCACGGTGACGGCGCCGCGCACCACGGTGGCGAGCTCGGCGGTGACCCGCTCGGCGTTGCCGGGGCTCGAGAGCCAGCCGCCGAGGCGGGCGGAGATCTGCGCGGCCCGCAGCTTCTCGCCCACCACCCGCGGCGCCAGGAAGTTCCCGCCGACGAAGTCGGACAGGCTCGCCCCCAGCTGGTCCTTCTTGCGCGGGATCAGCGCCGTGTGCGGGATCTTGATGCCGAGCGGGTGGCGGAACAGCGCCGTGACCGCGAACCAGTCGGCGAGCCCGCCGACCATGCCGGCCTCGGCGGCGGCGCGCACGTAGCCCGTGAAGGCCGGACCCCCGTTGTTCTCCCAGAGCAGGAACACGACCCACACGACCGCCGCGCCGAGCAGGAAGGAGAGCGCGACCCCCTTCATGCGGCGCAGCCGGGCCCGCTTCTCCGGGTCGTCGACGAAGCCGCTCGGGGTGGCGTCCCCGGACCCCCGGGGCGGCGCGTCGGCGACCTGCACCGGGCGGACGACGGGGTCCGTCGGCGGGTCGAGCTCCGAGGAGCGGTCCGGTCCCTGGGCGGTCTGCACGTCCCCAGTGTCCCACCGCCGCCCGTGGGCGCCCGGGGTGTGCACGCCACCACCACACCGACGCGCCGAGGACAACTGAGACGTGTGTCACGCCTGTTTCGTCCCCTACTCCGGTGAACCGGCCCACCGTCCGGCGCGAATCGCGGGCAGGACAGCGAGAGTGCGTATCGGTCCGGCGAGTTCGTTCGTTGGACTGGTGCCGTTGTCGCCGACGTCCGCGCTGGACGCCGGCGCCCTCGCCGACCCCCGAGCCGTCCCGCTGGGACGACCCGGTCCCCCGTGCGACCGACCGCGCCCGGCCGCACGGGGTCTCGCGTCCCCCGGTCGCCGTGCTGCCCCACGGTGACCGGGGGGCGCCCCTCACGGCGTCCGGGGCGGGCCGAGACGGGCTGAGACGGGCTGAGACGGGCTGAGACGGGCTACGACAGCTGCAGCGTCGGGCGGTAGCGGCGCAGCCACGCGTCCATCTGCAGCACCGACTCGAGGCGGGCCCGGTCGGTGTCGATGCTCGGGCCGTCCTGCGGCGCGTCGATCGCCGAGCGCAGGGCGTCGACGTCGATGAGGTCGCGCACGGGCGCCTCGCGGTCCGACACCAGGTCGGCGATCGAGGCCCGCAGCGCCTTCTCGTAGCCCGGGTCCTGGGTCGAGGGGTACGGGCTCTTGACGCGGTCGACGATCGACGCCGGCAGCAGGTCCCGCGTCGCCGCACGCAGCAGGCTCTTCTCGCGGCCGTCGAACGTCTTGAGCGCCCACCGGGTGTTGAAGACGTACTGCACGAGACGGTGGTCGCAGAACGGCACGCGCACCTCGAGCCCGCTGGCCATGCTCATGCGGTCCTTGCGGTCGAGGAGGATCTGGACGAACCGCGTCAGGTGCAGGTAGCAGACCTCGCGCATCCGCCGCTCCTGCGGATCGGCGGTCGGGACGTGCGGCACCTCGGCCAGGGCGTCCCGGTACGAGGCGTCGATGTAGTCGGCGAGGTGCAGCTGGTCGCGCAGCTCGGGCGCGAAGTGCGCCGTCGAGTGGTCCAGCGGCCCCATCCGGGTCGCGGCCATCCACGGGAACGTGTCGGCGTTGACGGCGTCGGCGTCGTGGAACCACCGGTAGCCGCCGAACACCTCGTCCGCCGACTCACCGGACAGGGCCACGGTGGAACGCCCGCGGATCGCCTTGAACAGCAGGTAGAGCGAGGTGTCCATGTCGCCGATCGACACCGGCACGTCCCGCGCGGCGAGCACCGCGGCCCGGGCGTCGGGGTCGATGAGGTCGTCGTTGGACAGCGTGATCGCCGAGTGGTCGGCCGCGACGTGCTCGGCCAGCTCGCGGACGTAGGGCCCGTCGGGGGTGTCGCGCATCGGGTCGGCGGAGAACGCGTCCTCGTAGCCCACGAAGTCGACGGAGAACGAGCGCACCGGCCCGGCGTCCTGGGCCCGCAGCTTCTGCGCCGCCAGCGCGGTGATCGCCGAGGAGTCCAGGCCGCCGGAGAGCAGCGCGCACAGCGGCACGTCGGAGATCAGCTGACGGTCGACGATGTCGTCGAGCAGCTCGCGGACGTGCGCGACGGTCGTGTCGCGGTCGTCGGTGTGCTCGAGCGCCTCGAGCTGCCAGTACCGGTGGACGTCGATCCCCTCGCGGCGCACGCGCACCCACGACCCGGGACGCACCTCGTACATGCCGCGGTAGATGCCGTGCTCGGGCGTCTTGACGTGCGAGAGCAGCTCGCGCATCCCGTCCAGGTCGAGCACGGCCTCGCTGCGCGGGTGGGCCAGGATCGCCTTGGGCTCCGAGCCGTAGAGCACGCCGTCGGGCGTCGGGTAGTAGTAGAGCGGCTTGACGCCCATGCGGTCGCGCACGAGGAAGAGCTCCTCGCTGCGGTCGTCCCACAGCGCGAAGGCGAACATCCCGTTGAGGCGCTCGACGACGCCGGAGCCCCACTCGAGCCAGCCCACCAGCACGACCTCGGTGTCCGACGCCGTGCGGAACGTGTGCCCGCGGCCCTCGAGCTCGGCGCGCAGCTCGCGGAAGTTGTAGACCTCGCCGGAGAACACCAGCGTCAGCAGCGTCTCGCCGCCGTGCTCGATCGTCATCGGCTGGCGCCCGCCCGGCACGTCGACGACCGCGAGGCGGCGGTGCCCCATCGCCGCGCGCGGGCGCTCCCCACCGGACAGCCAGAGGCCCTCGTCGTCCGGGCCCCGGCAGCTCATCGTCTCGACCATCGGAGCGACCTCGGCGCGGTCGACTCCCCGCGCCAGGTCCACGGCTCCCGCGATGCCACACATGGCCACGACCTCCTCGTCGACGGTGACGGAGGAGTACTGCCCCGGTATTTAGCTTACGTAACTAAGTAAAGCTCACTTTGAGGTCACACGTCGTCGGCGTCGTCCTCCGGCACGTCCTCGCGGGCCGGGCCCTCCAGCGGGAGGCACACCTCGAAGGTGGTGCCGCCCGGGCCGGTGTGGACGCGGATGTCCCCGTGGTGCTTCTTGACGACGATGCGCCACGAGATGTCCAGGCCGAGGCCCGTCCCCTCGCCGACGTCCTTGGTGGTGAAGAACGGCTCGAAGATGCGCGGCCGCACGTCGTCGGGGATCCCGG
The DNA here is from genome assembly GCF_037400275.1 of Actinomycetospora aeridis. Classification (NCBI taxonomy): domain Bacteria; kingdom Bacillati; phylum Actinomycetota; class Actinomycetes; order Pseudonocardiales; family Pseudonocardiaceae; genus Actinomycetospora; species Actinomycetospora aeridis. The sequence continues at coordinate 85,536 of NZ_JBBEGL010000005.1, forward strand.
GGCCGGTGTCGCCGATCTCGACGACCGCGTGCGGGCCGTCGCGCCGGGTGCGGATGGTCAGCGTCCCCGTGCCGTCGCCGTGCGCGTGCATGGCGCCCACGGCGTTGTCGATGATGTTCGTCCAGACCTGGTTGAGCTCGGCGGCGTAGGCCGGGATCCTCGGCAGGTCCGGATCGAGGTCCTTGACGACCTGGATGCCCTCGAACTTGCGGCTCATCATCACCATCGTCGACTTCAGCAGGTCGCGCAGGTCGACCTCCTGGAACGGCGCGCGGTCGAGCTGCGAGTACTGCCGGGCCGCGCCCACGAGGTTGCCGATGCGGGTGGTCGCGTCGGTGATCTCGCCCATGAGCGTCTCGGTCTCGACGGCGTAGGCGATCCAGCGCACGGCCGCCTCGACCGACCCCTCGGGCACCGTGCGCTCGACCTTGTCGAGCCACTCGGCGTCCAGGCCGCCCGCGACGAGCACCGGCGCGAGGTCCCAGGCGCCGCCGACGCCACGGTCGTCGAGCCAGTCGCCGAGCTCGTCCTCGGCGTCCGACGCCTCGAGCGCCGAGAGCTCCGGCGCCGTCTCCGCGCGGTTGACCGCGTCCTCCTGCAGCTCCACGAGCTGCGCGACGGTCGGGCCGTCGAGCTTGCCGCAGGCGAGCAGGCCGAGCTTGTGGCGCATGCCCGCGACGCGACTGCGCAGCGACTCCGTGGCGCGCGACGCCGCGGCGGCGGGGTTGTTGAGCTCGTGGGTCAGGCCCGCGGACAGCGACCCGAGCGCGAGCAGCCGCTCGCGCTCGCTCTGGATCGTCGACGTGCGGCGCATGCCGACGACGAGACCCTCGAGCAGGTGGATCGGGAGCGGGAACCACGTGCGCAGCGCGTCGGCCCACTCGGTGGCGGGCAGCGCGAGGAACGTCGCGTCCTTCGTGGCGCGCAGCGTGTGCTTGTAGGTCTGGTCGGCGTCCGGGATGTAGGCCTGGGTCGACCCGCCGTACGTGCCGCGCTGGCTCGTGCGCGTGGTCTCGACCTCGTCGCCGCGCATCGTCTGGAGCATCGCCATCTCGCCGGAGAGCAGCACCCAGAAGCAGCTGGCGGGGTCGCCCTCGCGGCACACCGTCTCGCCGGCGGAGGCCGCGACGACGTCACCGTGCTCGGCCAGCCAGTCGAGCTGGGCGTCGTCGAGCTTCTCGAAGAGGAACAGCCCGCGCAGCTCCTCGCGGGTCAGCTTCTCGGAGGTCTCCGTGGTGCTCATCGGTTCTCCAGCCATCGGTGCACCAGACTCACCGCCATCGCGCCCTCACCGACCGCGGACGCGACGCGCTTGACCGAATCGGCCCGGACATCGCCGACGGCGAAGACCCCGGGCACGGACGTCTCCAGGTGGAACGGATCCCGGTCCGGTTCCCATCCCGCCGGAGCACGCCCGTTCTCGTCACGGGGCAGGTCGGGCCCCGTGAGGACGAACCCGCGACCGTCGCGGGCGACGACGCCGTCCAGCCAGTCGGTGCGCGGGGCGGCGCCGATGAAGACGAACAGCCAGGACGCCTCGACGGTCTCCTCCGCGCCGGTGTTCCTGTCACGCAACGTCAGCTTCTCGAGGTGGTCGGTGCCGTCGGCACCGCAGACCTCCGTGCAGGTGCGCACCTCGATGCGCGGGTTCGCCTCGATCTGCTCGATCAGGTAGTGCGACATCGATGCCGTCAGCGACGGGCCCCGGACGAGCATGATCACCCGGGCGGCGTGCCGCGAGAAGTTCATCGCCGCCTGGCCCGCCGAGTTCGCGCCGCCGACGACGTAGACGTCCTGCGCGGCGCACGACGCCGCCTCGGTGGCCGCGGCGCCGTAGAAGACGCCCTGGCCGGTGTGGTCGTCGAGGCCCGGGCACTCGAGCATCCGGTACGAGACGCCGGTGGCCAGCACGACGGCGTGCGCGGTGATCTCCGAGCCGTCGTCGAACCGGACCACGCGGGCCCGGCCCTTCGGCTCCAGGGCCGTCACGGTGCGCGTGGTGAGCACCTCGGTGCCGAACTTCTCGGCCTGCAGCCGGGCGCGGGTGGTCAGTTGGTCGCCGGAGACGCCGTTGGGGAAGCCCAGGTAGTTCTCGATGCGGCTCGACGTGCCCGCCTGCCCGCCGGTGGCACGGGACTCGACGAGCACGGTGCGCAGCCCCTCGGAGCCGCCGTACACGCTGGCGCCGAGCCCCGCCGGGCCGCCGCCGACGACCACGAGGTCGTAGACGTCCTCGGACGCCGTGGTCGCGAGGCCGGCCGCCTCGGCGACCTGCGCGTCGGTGGGCTGCACGAGCGTGCGCCCGTCCTCGGCGATCACGACCGGCAGCACGTCCGGGTCCGCGCCGGCGGCCTCGAGCAGCCGGGCGCCGTCGGGCTCGTCGGCGCGGAAGAAGTCGTAGGAGAGCTGGTTGCGCGCGGCGAGGTCGCGCAGCTCGTAGGAGCGCGCCGACCAGCGGTTGCCGACGATGCGGATGGTCGCCGACGGGCGGTCCGACGACTCCCGCCACGCCGCGAGCAGCGAGTCGACGACGGGGTAGAGCTTCTCCTCCGGCGGGTCCCACGGCTTGAGCAGGTAGTGGTCGAGGTCGACGACGTTGATCGCGGTGATCGCCGCGTCGGTGTCGGCGTAGGCGGTGAGCAGCACCCGGCGCGCGCGGGGGAAGAGGTCCATCGCCTGCTCGAGGAACTCGACGCCCGTCATCCGGGGCATGCGCTGGTCGGCGAGGATCACCGCCACCTGCTCGCCGCGCAGCGCGATCTCGCGCAGCGCCTCGAGCGCGGTCGGCCCCGACTCGGCCCGCACGATGCGGTGGTGCTCGCCGTACTCGCGCCGCAGGTCGCGGGCGACGGCCCGGGAGACGGCGGGATCGTCGTCCACGGTGAGGATCACGGGTCGCGGCACGACGTCCAGCCTAGGCCTTCCTCGAGTGCTTCTCGATCGATTGAGCGGACGGTGAACGTCGCTCAGTCACCGCCGCTGCTGCCGCTGTCGGAGGAGCCACTGTCGGAGCCACTGTCCGACGATCCGGTGTCCCACCACGACGAGTCGCCGGAGTCGGCGCTGCCGCCGCCGGTGATCGGGGCGTCGCGCGCGGCCCGGATCTTGGCGTCGAGCTCGGCGACGAACCAGACGACGAACGCGGCCGCGGCCGGCGAGAGACGCTCGGGCAGGCGCGCCGACGGGTGGACCCGGCCCCGACGCGACCGCCCGACCTGGACGAGCCACGCCGTCCCGTCGTCGTCGATCAGCGTGCGTCGCGGGACCGGGAAGGCGCCCCGCACCTCGCACCGCAGCCGCAGGCCCTCCACGGCGATCTCCCAGTGCCGCTGGCCCGCCCGCCCGAAGCGGCGCGCGACGAACACCGGGCCGGTGGACTCGCTCGCGGTCATCACCCCGGACCGGGCCCGCAGGCGCAGCCGGCGCTCACCGTCGTCGAGCCACGACGAGGGCCCGCCGCGCTCCTGGCGGTCCCGCACGGTCACGGCGCCGGGGACGTGGTCGACGTCGACCAGGTACCGCAGGCGGTCGTCGCTCCCGCCGAGGGACGCGGGGTCGGGACGTCGCACGGCGACCGGCTGGCCGACGCCGTGGACGCGGACGTCGTCCCGGACGCGGCGGCGCACCGCGGACACCACCTGGTGGATCAGCCCCCACAGCAGGATCGGCGTCAGGAGGATGACCGCGGTGAGGACGTTGACCGCGCCGTCGTCGGCGATCCCGGGCTCCGACGACGGGTCCGGGGCCACCGCGATCGCGGCCACGACGCCGGCGAGCACGAGCGCGCCGAGCCACCAGAGGTAGCGGTGGTGACCCAGCCGCCGCGGCGACCACCGCGGCGCCGGGCCCCCGTGGGCGGGCCGCGCGGGGTCGAGCGTCGCGGTCACGGGCGGGCCTCCTGGAGCTCGGGGTGGTGTGCGGACGGCGGGTGGCCCGCCCAGGCATCGGCGACGGGCTCGGCCGCCGCGCCGTACTCGCGGCCGTAGCTGCGCACCCGCTCCTGGTGGGTCCCGAGCTCGCAGAACAGCCACAGGCAGAACGCGACGGCGTCGGGCGAGAGGTCCTCGGGGAGCCGTCCGTGCGGGCGCAGCCGGGCCGCCCGGCCGCCGCGGAGCTGGTCGAGCAGCGACGGCGTGCCCATCTGGACGAGCCAGGCGGTGCCGTCGGGCTCGAGCAGGGTGCGCCGGGGCACGGGTTGCAGCCCGCGGACCTCGCCGGTCAGGCGCACCGTCGCGCCGTCCAGCTCGAGGTCCCAGCGGGCGCGGTAGTGGCCGGGCAGGGCGGTCCGCACGGCGCGGTGGCGCACCCCGCCGTCGGGGGCGGTGGCGACGAGCGTCCCCCGGCCGCTGCGCAGCCGCAGGTCACCGTGCCGGGTCTCGACGAACCGGTGCCGGCCGCCCGGGACGGCCCGCTCGACGACCCGTGCGGCGTCAGCCGCGTGGTCGGCGTCGACGTACAGCAGGACCTCCTCGGCGGGGCGGGGCCACGCCCGCTCACCGGGTACCGCGGCCGGGGCGGCGCCGCGCACCGGCTGACCGGCGCCGTAGGCGCGCACGTCGTCGCGGACCCGGCGGCGGATCGCGGTGACGAGCTCGTGCCCGGCCATCCACACGAGCACCGGGCTGAGCAGGCAGACGGCGACCATCACGGCGAGCGCGCCGCCGTCGGTGAGGCCCGGGCCGGGCGAGGTGTCGAGGGCGACGGCGATGCCCACGGCGACGGCGGCGAGCGCGAGGGCGCCGAGCCACCACAGGTAGCGGTGGTGGCCGAGGCGTCTCGGCGACCACCGCGGCGCGGGACCGCCGCCCGGCGGCCGGTCCTCACGCGTCGTCGTCACGGTCATCGTCCCTCCGCGATCAGCTTGACGGTCACGGAGAGAGACGACAAGCCGGACTGCTGGGCCAGAGGAGTGAATGATGCGTGGCGCACCGAGTCCTCCGACCACGGGGGGTGCTAGCGGGGTGGGAGCGAGGGACTCCCTGAGTGCGTGGCAGGCAGCGAACGACGCCCTCGCTCCCCACCTCGGGGCACACCAAAGCGCCCACACGAGCGCAGAACACCTCCTACGCTGCGAGAGGTGCGGGAGATCCTCGGGCGACGGGTGGCACGCGCCGTCGTCGCCGTGATCACCGCGGTGCTGGTCGTCGCCACCCCGGGGACGGCCGCTGCCGACGCGCCCGTGCCACCCCCGCCCGATCCCGCCGCGCTCGCGCGCCTCGACCCCGACCCGCGGCCGCTGCCCGGCGTCAGCGCCCGCGTCGCGTGCGTGCGCTCCGCGGGCGGCGGGGACGCCGCGATCCCCGGGGCACCGTGGGGCCAGCAGCGGCTGCGGTTCACCGACGCCTGGCGCTTCACCCGCGGCGCGGGGCAGACCGTCGCCGTCATCGACACCGGCGTGAGCCGCCACCCGCGCCTCGCCGGGCGGCTCGTCGACGGCGGCGACTTCGTCGGCACCCAGGACGGCCTCACCGACTGCGACGGCCACGGCACCCTCGTCGCCGGCATCATCGCCGCGGCGCCGGAGCAGTCGACAGGCTTCGTCGGCGTCGCCCCGGACGCGCGGGTGCTCTCGATCCGCCAGTCCAGCGGGACGGTCCGCACCACCGCGCCGGACGGGTCGACCACCGACGGCGGCGGCAACGTCGACACCCTCGCCGAGGCGATCCTGCGGGCGACGAGCCTCGGGGCCACGGTCATCAACATCTCGGAGGCGGCGTGCGTGCCCGCCGCCGACGCGGCCCGCGGGCTCGCCTCGTTGCGGGCGGCGGTCCGGGCCGCGGTGGACGCGAACGTCGTCGTCGTGGCCGCGGCCGGCAACGCGGGATCGGGCGCCTGCGTCCAGGCGGCGGACGGGGAGAGCCCGGGGCAGGTGGTGGCGCCCGCGTGGTTCGGCGACGACGTGCTCTCCGTCGGCTACACGCGCCGCGACGGCCTGCCCGCGCCCCAGAGCATCCGGGGGCCGTGGGTGTCGCTCGCGGCGCCCGGTTCGGAGATCGTCTCCCTCGACCCCGCCGGTCCGGGGCTCGTCGACACGATCACGCCCATCGGGGCGGGCCGCCCGATCCCGATCGAGGGCACCAGCTTCGCCGCGCCCTACGTCAGCGGAGTGGTCGCGCTCGTCCGCGCCCGCTACCCGGGGCTCGACGCGCGCCAGGTGATGGCGCGGGTGACCTCCTCGGCGGACCGCGGGAACCAGGCCGGGGGCCGCGACGACGCCGTCGGCGCGGGCACCGTCGACCCCGTCTCGGCGGTCGCGGACGTGCGTCCGGACGAGTTCACCGGACCGGGACCGGCCTCGGTGTCCCCCGCCGGGGCGGGCCGGGTCGACCTGACCGACGGGCGGGATGCACACTCCGGATCGCGCACCGTGGCGCTGGTCGGGTCGGCGGCAGCGATGGCGCTGCTGGGCGGAGCCGGCCTCATCGTCCTCGTCGCGCGACGGGCACGTCGGTCGCGCTGAGGCGGCCGGGGTGACCCGGAGTCGTCCGTCCTCCCCGCCGCCCGCGGCGCCGACCCCGAGGAGCCCGCGTGCGCATCACGCTCGCCCAGACCGACGCCACCCTCGGCGACCTCGACGGCAACCTCAAGCGGGCCGAGCGGGTGGTCGCGGAGGCGGTCGACAACGACTCCGACCTCGTCGTCTTCCCGGAGCTGTCGCTGTCGGGCTACCAGATCGGCGACGTCCCGCAGGACCTCTCACTCGCCCCGGAGGACCCGCGCCTGCTGCGCATCTCGCAGCGCGCCGGCGGCGCCGGGGTGCTCCTCGGCTTCCCGGAGGCCGGCGGCCACGGCCTGCACACCTACAACAGCGCGGGCTACTACGAGGCCGGGCAGCTCGTCCACACCCACCGCAAGCTCTACCTGCCGACCTACTCGACGTTCGAGGAGCGCAAGCACTTCCTGCCCGGCCAGCACTCCCGGGCCTACGGCGTGCGGGGCGGGCGGCACCGCGCGGCGACGCTGATCTGCAACGACGCCTGGCAGCCGCAGGTGGCCTTCCTGTCCACCCAGGACGGGGCGCACCTGCTGCTCGTCCCGGCGAACTCCGCGCAGTCGATGTCGCCCGAGCGCTACGACTCCAAGGAGTACTGGCGCAACATCACCACGTTCTACGGGCGCATCTACCAGCTGTTCGTGGTGTTCGTGAACCGCGTCGGCGTCGAGGGCGGGCTGACGTTCTGGGGCGGCAGCCACGTCGTCGACCCGTGGGGCGAGGTCGTCGGCGAGTGCGGCGAGGGCCCGGAGGCCGAGGAGACCTGCACGATCGACATCGACCTCGCCGACGTGCGGCGGCGGCGTCGCGACATCCCGCTGGTGCGCGAGGCCCGCCTCGGCCTGCTGCGCCGCGAGATCGACCGCCTGCTCGAGGAGGGTGGGGACCTCTAGATCTTGGTGGCGGCCTCGAGCAGCTCCCCGCGGCTCACCGTGACGGCGTCACCCCGCAGGTACACCCGCTCGCCGGCCAGCTCGACGCCGACCTCGCCGCCGCGCGGGGAGAGCTGGGCGCCGACGAGGCGGTCACGCCCGAGCCGCTTCGCCCAGTACGGCGCGAGGCAGCAGTGCGCCGAGCCCGTCACGGGGTCTTCGTCGATGCCCACGGCCGGGGCGAAGAACCGCGAGACGAAGTCGGGCGCGCCCGGGCTCGGGTCGTCCCCGGCGCGGGCGGTCACGATGACCCCGCGCCCGCTCGCGGCCCGCAGCACCGAGAGGTCCGGCTCGAGGGCGCGCACCTCCTCCGCCGACGGGATCTCGACGAGGACGTCGTAGCGGCAGCGGGCGAGCTCGACGACCGCGGCACCGAGCGCGTCGGCGAACTCGTCGGCCAGGTGCCCGTCCGGCAGCGCCGACACCGGCTCGTCGACGGGGAAGTCGAGCTGGATGCCGCCGCCCGCCAGGGCCTCGGCGCGCAGCACACCGGAGGCCGTGCGGAAGGAGATCGGCGACGTCGCGAGCCCCTGCTCGAAGAGGACGTGCGCGCTCGCCAGCGTCGCGTGCCCGCAGATCTCCACCTCGACCTTCGGCGTGAACCAGCGCAGGCCCACCTCACCGGTCGCGGCGAGCGTCGAGAGGTCGACGAACGCCGTCTCGGAGACGTTGACCTCCGCGGCGACCGCCTGCATCCAGGCCGCGTCGTCGGCGTCGGTGAGGCACACGCCGGCCGGGTTGCCGGTGAAGGGCGAGGACGTGAACGCGTCGACGAGGTGGAGCTGCACGGCCTCCATGGTGCCGTGCGCGGGAAACGTCGGGGACCCGGTGGGCCGCCCCGGGGCGCGGGCCGCCCCACCACGCCCCGGGAGCGGGTTCCGGCGGGGACGCCGGGGAGTCGGGAAGGACCTCCGGGCCGCACCGTTCGGTGATCGCTCTGGCGAGTACCGACGGTCACATCCGCCCCACCAGTCCGCCAAGTCCGGCCACCCGGACGGCCCAAGATCGCTACCCGGTGCTGACCGAGGTGTCACGGAGCGCGGACGGGTAACCGACCCGGTGCGACTCCTCGTGCTCGGCGGCGGCGGTTTCCTGGGCTACCACGTGGCGGCGGAGGCGCTGCGCGACGGCCACGACGTGACGGTCGCGAGCCGCTCGGGCCGCGCGCCCCTCGACGGCGTCGAGGCTCTGACCGTCGACCGTCACGGCGACCTCTCCGCCCTCGACGGTCGCCGCTTCGACGCGGCGCTGGACACCTTCTCCGACCCCGACGCCGTCCGGAGCGCGGCCGAACGGCTCCGCGGTGCCGTCGGCGGCCTGGGCTACGTGTCGGGGATGAGCGTCTACCACCCCGACGGGCCGGCGGTGCCCGACGAGGGCGCCCCGGTGCGGCGGCCCGGTGAGGCCGCCGTCGACGACCCGCTGCAGGAGCGCTCGCTGGCCAAGCTCGCCGCCGAGGAGGCCGTGACGACGGCGTTCGACGGGCCGGTGACCGTGCTGCGGGTCGGCGTCATGGTCGGCCCGCGCGACCCGTCCGACCGGTTCACGTGGTGGCCGGTCCGGCTCGCCCGCGCGCTGGCCGGCGAGGCCCCGCAGACCGTGCTGGCGCCGGGTGACCCGACGCGCGCGGTGCAGTACAGCGACGCCCGCGACATCGCGGCCTTCGCCGTCCGGGCGCTCGGCTCCGAGCAGGCCAGGGTGTTCGACACCGTCGGCCCCGGGCGCGCCCAGCCGCTCGCCGCGGTGCTCGAGGAGTGCCTCGCCGCGGCCGGTGGCCGGCCGGGGGACGTCACGTGGGCTTGGGCCGGCGAGAACGCGCTGCGCAGCGAGCTGCGGGACGTCGAGGAGGAGGCCCGGCCGCTGTGGTTCCCCGAGGACCAGATCCCGCAGGACGCGATCGACTCGTCCGCGGCGATCGCGGCGGGGCTGCGCTTCCGGCCCGCGGCTGACACGGCCCGCGACGTCCTGGCCTGGTTCCGCGAGCGCGGGGACGACGAGCTCGCCGCCGGGTTCGACCCGACACGGGAGGCGGACCTGGTCGCGCGCTGTGCCGAGGGGACTGCCCCGACGGGGTGACGGGAGCAGCTCGCTACTCTGCCCCTCGCTATGAGCACGGTCTTCCTGGTCAGCGGCGCCTCCTCGGGGGTGGGGCGCGCGCTCGCGCAGTTCCTCACCCGCCACGGCGTGTCCGTGATCGGCCTCGACCGCCGCGAGCCGCCCGACCGGGAGATCGCCCACATCAGCTGCGACCTCGCCGAACCGGGCTCCATCGACGCCGCCGTCGACCGCGTCGACGGGCAGGTCGACTCCCTGGCCAACGTGGCCGGCGTGCCCGGCACGGCACCGGTCGAGCAGGTGCTCGCCGTGAACTTCCTCGGCATGCGCCACCTCACCGAGAGCCTGCTCGGGCGCATCCGCCGGGGCGGGTCGGTGGTCAACGTGTCGTCGTCCGAGGGACGCCACTGGGTGGCCCACCTCGCCGAGCTGCGCCCGCTGCTCGCCACCCGCACCTTCGGTGAAGGCCTGCGCTGGTGCCGCGAGCAGCGTCCCGACCGCCCGGTCTACGACGTGTCCAAGGAGGCCGTGCTCGCCTACACGACGGCGTCCTCGACGCTGACGTGGAGCGACGGCGTCCGGATGAACGCGGTCGCCCCCGGCACCGTGCGCACCCCGTCGCTGGCCGAGGTCGAGCGCTCCACCGACCCCCGTCGTCTCGCCCGGCAGCGGACGGCGGCGGGACGCGACGCCGAGGCCTCGGAGATCGCGTCGGTCGTCGCCTTCCTGATGTCGAACGAGAGCCGCTGGGTCAACGGCCAGACCCTGGCCGCCGACGGCGGGGTCGCGGCCGCGACCACCTGGGCGGCGCTGCAGTCCCGCTGATCCGTCACCCGATCGTGGCGTGCCCGTTGAGACACCCATGGGAGTACGACGCACGACGGCCGCACTCGTCGCGGGAGCGGCCCTCGCCGCCGGAGCCTGGCTGGGTGGCGCGCCGGCGCTCGCGGCGCCGGGGGACGACGGCCCGACGCCCACCGCCCCGGGCGTGCACCCCGGCGTCCAGACCCGCACCGACGGCGCCCAGTGCACGGCGAACTTCCTGTTCACCGACGGCGACGACACCTTCATCGGCCAGGCCGCGCACTGCTCGGGCACGGGCGCGGCCACCGAGACCGACGGCTGCGACTCCGCCTCGCTGCCCCTCGGCACGCCGGTCGAGGTCGACGGCGCGAGCCGGCCCGGCGAGCTCGTCTACAACTCGTGGCTGGCGATGCAGGATGCCGGCGAGACCGACCCGGACGCCTGCGCCTACAACGACTTCGCCCTCGTCAAGCTGGACCCGGCCGACGCGGCGACCGCGTCCGGGGCCGTCCCGTTCTTCGGCGGCCCGACCGGTGTCGACGACGACGGCGCGGGCGTCGGCGAGGTGGTGCGCAGCTACGGCAACTCGGAGCTGCGCGGCGGGATCACGCTGCTCAGCCCGAAGGTCGGCACGGTCGCCGGCGTGCAGGGCGGCGGCTGGAGCCACGACGTCCTGACCGTCACCCCCGGCATCCCCGGCGACTCGGGCAGCGCGTTCCTGTCCGCCGACGGGCGCGCGCTCGGCGTGCTGTCGACGATCCAGTTCGCCCCGCTGCCCGCCAGCAACGGCGTCAGCGACCTCGCGCGGATGCTGGACTACGCCCGCGACCACGGCGCGGGCGGCGTCCGGCTCGTCACCGGCTGACGGTCAGGGCTGCAGGACGCGCGAGGCGGTCGGCGTCTGGGCGGCCGCCGCGCGTCGACGGGCCGCCGCGGCCTTGCGGTCGGAGCGCCCCGACCACGACGTCATCCCCAGGTACAGCGGCACCCCGATCACCAGGACCGAGAGCACCGCGAACACCACCACCGCCACGACCCACTCCACGCCGAACCCCCAGCGTCGCGCCGACTTCCCGCGCGGATGTCGCTCGATCGGGTGACGGTGTTACCGCCCGGATCCGGGCGTCTGGTGAGCGGTCGGGCACCGCGCCGTCCGGCACTCCGGGCAGGCCGAGCGGTCGGGCTGGTCGGGCTGGTCGGGCGCGCGCCGGTCCCGGGACGGCGACCGGCCGGGACGTCCTCGCTCTGGCGGAAACGCTTCGAGAATCGAAGCGTTCTCGTCGCTCGGCCCGGGACGGCCGCCGTTCCTTCCGCGATCGTCGAGATCGCGGTCCTGGTGACGATCGTGGTCATCTTTGACATCGATCGTCACCCAAACGGCGATCGAGCGGCGACGAGGTCTGCGGCGGCCCACCTGCAGTCCCGATCCGTCAGGCACGCCCGAGCGGCGCCTCGGCGACCACCCGCCAGCTCCCGGCCTCGAGCGCCCCGGCGAGCAGGTGGACACGCTCGATGTGCGCGTCGAACGGGAGCCGCGGCGCGAGCTCGTCCGCGGCCTGCTGCAGCGCCGCGAGCGACGAGTGCCGCCGGTAACCGACGGTCAGGTGCGGCACGGGCTCGTGCTCGCCCTCGTAGGGCGGGTGGGCGGGGAAGGCGCGCTGGACGCGTTCGGTGAGGTCGTCGAACAGCGCAGCCGGGGTCGGCGCCAGCCAGACGTAGTCCTCGCCGAACCACCGCACGGCGTCGAACCGGCAGGAGAACGGCGCGACGTCGCGGACGGCCTCGCGCAGCCGGTCGACGGTGGCGTCGTCGACCTCCGCCGCCGGGACGAACGGGAAGAGCACCGTGACGTGGGCGGGCACGCCCTGAGGTGCCGACGGGTCCAGCCGGTGCCGCAGGGTCCCGACGACCGGCTCGGCCTCGGGCACCAGCACGAGGACCGCGGTGTGGGTGGCGGTCGCGGGCACGTCCATGCCGGTGATCGTGCTAGCAGCTGCCCCACGGATCGAGCACGCGTGGCGACCACTGGCCGGTGAGCACCTCGCGGGCGATCTCGACCATCGTGATCGCCCGGGCCGCGGCCTCGTGGCGCAGCGTCTCCGCCGCCGCCTCGATGTCGAGGCCCAGTCTCTCGGCGACGACTCCCTCGGCCCGGTAGACGTCGGCGGACACGGTCGACTGCTCGGTCGCGTTCGGCAGCAGCACGGCTGCTCCTCGGGACTCGTCCGGGCCCCCGGGCGGCCGTCGTGTCGACCGCAGGAAGGTCGTCACCAGCAGTACCGGTCCGGGCACTGACTGTCCATCGACCGGACGGCCGTATCCGCGTCTCGGGTCGTCAGTCGTCGTCGAAGCTGAAGTCGGGGTCGTCGAGCTTGGCGAGACGCGGCGTCCCGTCGGGCGCACGCTCCGGGGCCGGGGCCCCGAGCCTGCTCGCCACCGCGAGCGTGGCGTGCGCGTGCGCCCGGGCGATCAGCGTGGCGGCGCCGTCGGCCTGCGTCTCCGCGGCGAGGCGCAGCAGCCGCTCGGCCTCGCGGAAGTGGTCGGTGTCGGGCATGCCCGTCGCTCCCTGATCGGTGATCCCTGCCGAATCCTGTCAGGTCGCCAGGGTGCGGCTCGTGTCCACGGTCTGGCCGGTGCTGCACTACGACGACACAGCCGCGGCCCACCGCTTCCTCATGGAGGTCGTCGGCTTCCGCGAAGCGGTGGTGGTGGTGCGCGACGACGAGGGCGACATCGTCCACGCCGAGCTCCGCTGGCCGGACGGGGGCACGGTGCTCGTCGGCGGGACGAAGCACGTCGACAGCGTGCACGGCGGGCTCAAGGCCGGCGCGGTCTACCTCGTGACCGAGGACGTCGACGTCGTGCAGGCGCCCCACGCGACGGAGTTCGCCGCCGGGGAACCCACCTACGCCTGCAGTGTGCATGACCCCGAGGGCAACGTCTGGACGTTCGGGACCTATCGGGGCGCGTCCTGATCCTTCTGGCGCCGTGCCGCGTCGGTGAAGCGGTCGAGCGGGTCAGTGCGCCCGTCTGCCGCACCGACCCCTGTGTGAGATCAGAGCGCCGGCGGAGGCCCGAGGATCGTGACTCCCAACGCGGTCAGCGCCGTCATCGCTCGCTCCAGGTCCTCGGGAGCCGGAGGTCCCGGCGCGGGCACGGTGGGGTCGCTCGTCGGCGTGCCCGTGCGGAAGAGGTCTTCGAACCCGCCCGGAGTGGCGATCGTCAGGAATCGCGCGCTGGGCGAGGTCACGACGAAGGCGTGGCTCCGGCCACGCGGCAACCACGCAAGCCCGCCGGCCTCGAGCCGGAATGGCGGTTCGTCGCCTCGCCAGAATTGCATCTCCCCGTCGATCACGAAGAATCCCTCGTCCTCGTGGGTGTGCACGTGCAGCGGCGAGGCGTGACCGAGCGGCGCCCAGCTCTCGGCCACACCGAGCTGACCTGCTGTTTCCTCGCGATCCGCCCGTATCGCGAGAATCGAGTCGAGGAACTTCACCAACGTTCCGGAACTGATCGCGGACTGAAGACCCGTCATGACGCCCCCGTGGTCACGGACTCTCCAGCGAAGCATCGAACACGTGTCAAGTAGCGCCGCGTCCCCGTGACCGATCGCATTCGCTGCGTGCCCGCGAAAAGGACGGAGAGCTGCACAGGCCCCATCAAGGACAAAGCCCACCGAGCGTCTCCGCTGGGTGGGCTGGTGTGGCCAGGGGCGGGGTCGAACCGCCGACCTATCGCTTTTCAGGTGCCGCGAGCGGCCCTCAGTCTGTCTCGATCGGTCTTCTGAGCAGGGGGAACGTCTCCGGCGGACGCTGACGGACGACCCCGAGTGCACCCACGCTGCTGTAGGACTGCAGCAGTTCGCCGACGCCCCACGGGCCGGCTTCGGGGTCTCTCCCTCGGCGGCGCGGGGTCGTCTCGGACGGGCCGGGCGTGGAGGTGCAACTTCCCGGCCGTCCTCGTTCCCGCCGGCTGTCCTCGTCTCGGGGCTCGGACGGGTGGTTGCACCGGAGCGGCCGGGCTGTCAGACCCCGGAAGCGCCGCCGAGGGAGAGCCCCCGTCCCCACCGCTCCCCCACGCGCTGCCACACCGCCGTCCACGAGGCTGCCCCTCTCCTGAGCGTGGTGCCCGGTTGTAGGGCGGAGCCCTGCCCGCCGGAGGCCCCACGCATCCCGGCCACTCGTCCCGGTCCTCGTCGTGCTCCTGGCGGCTGGCTGGCCCGGCGGCCGGGCCGCGGACGCACGGCGATTTATCAGAGTGGCGGGAGCGGCCCGGCAACGCCGGGCCGCGCCGGCGCGCCAGCGCCGGCGCTGACCTTGGACGGTGCCCGGTGAGCGCGCGGTCCTCTCTCGGTAATGGGCGAGCAGTCCTTCACCGCGGCCGCCGCCGTCGTCAGGAGTCGGGCGCCCCGAAGGCTGAGCGGGTGGCGCAGGCGCGGGCCAAGCGGGCTCATCGGTGGTCTCGCCGCGCGCAGCTCCGGAAGATCACCAGCATCGGCCGCGTCCGCCGCTGCGGCTACTGCACCAACCCCGAGGCCGGCCCGACCCTGGCCGTGACGGAGAACGCGGACGGGACCCGCACCGCCGGCTACGGCGGGCTCGCCACGTGCGGCTCGGTGTGGGTGTGCCCGCAGTGCGCCGCCAAGATCGCCACAGGGCGGGCCGACGAGCTGTCCCAGGTGATGCGCGCGGTCGACGCCGCCGGGGGTTCGGCGTTCATGCTGACCCTCACGATGCGCCACAGCGCCGGTGACCGGCTCGGGCTCTCGATGGCCGACCGGGAGCGGCTGTTACTGCTGGAGAAGCGCCGCAAGAGCCGCGAGGCCGGCCGGCTCAGCAAGAAGGACGCCGACCGGCTGGCCCGCCTCGAGGAGCGCGACCGGGAGCGCCTCGAAGAACTGGGCGAGGCCCAGGCCGAGCGGGACGACGCCGAAGTGCAGGGCTGGGAGGTCGACGAGCGCCAGGCCGAGGCCGACGCCATCGAGGAAGGCGAGATCAGAGCCCGGCGCGGGTGTTGGGATGCCTGCGCCGACGGCTGGAAGGCGGTCACCGAGGGCGCGCAGTGGCAGGCCGACAAGGAGCTGTTCGGCGGGCTGCTCGGCTGGGCCAAGGTCGTCGAGGTCACCGACGGCCTTCAGGTGTGCGATGACCCCGACTGCTCCCAGCGCCGTCACGGCAACGGCTGGCACGTCCACATCCACGCCCTGCTCTGCTTCGGCCGCGACGTCCCGGTCGAGCTGGTCCGCGAGACGATCTGCGCCCTCGCGTTCGGCCGCTGGTGCCGCGCCCTGGAGCGGCACGGGTTCGACGCCTCGGAGGAACACGGCTGGGACGTCCGCAAGGTTCGCCTTGGCGACGGCGACCTGGCGGACTACTTCACGAAGGTCGCGCACGAGGTCACCGGCAACCACCATAAGGAAGGGCGTCGCAAGGGCGGCCGGACCCCGATGCAGGTCCTCGCTGACGCGGTCGAGACCTACCGCGTCGAGGACCTCGCGCGGTGGTGGGAGTGGGAAGCAGCTTCTCAACGGCGCCAGCAGCTCACCTGGTCCCGAGGGCGCCATGACCTTCGGAGGCTGGCCGGTCTCGGCCAGGAGCGTAGCGACGAGGATCTGGTCGAGGAGGATCTCGGTGAAGACGTACGCGTTGCTATCGACCGAGAGTCGTGGGCCTGGATCGAGGCGGCCAGGCTGCAGTGCGAACTACTCGACGTGGGTGAGGTGCATGGCCTCGCGGGTGCAAGGCGGTGGCTGGACGAGAAGGGGCTGCGCTGGGACGAGGCGACGTGTGCGCCAGACGTGGGCGATGCAGCAGCCCATCGACGATCTTGACGCCGTGGGCTGGCCGCGTGATGACAAGGAACCTTCTGCCAAACCCAGGATGGTATGGCCCGATCACTAGCTTGGTAGGAACGATTCGATGGCACGGCACCGGCCGGGCGCTGCCGGTCGCTGCCTACTAGTTGGCGGCAGAACTCACCTACCTTCAACTAGTAAGAGGTAGACCAATCGCAAGAGTCGCGGGCTAGTATCTAACCCGTGCTCGCCGTCAGCCAGCAGGAGCCAGCAGGTCCGTCCTTGACGTGGGCGGAAGTCGTCGCCACCTATCCGACGTCTGAGCGGTTCGTGTTGCGCCTTGAGTCGATCCGCTGGGGACGCCGACCGATCTGCCCCTACTGCAACTCACAAGCGTGCACCCGGGCTAAAGGAACTTGGCGACACCATTGCAATTCATGCCATTGTTCGTTCAGCGTCCTCGTGAAGACGGTAATGCACCGAACTCGACTCGACGTGCGAAGATGGGCCCTCATCTCGGCCTTATTCTTCGACTCAGATGAGCTGCCTTCAGTGGCGGAATTCGCCGAAAGAATTGGCGTGAATCCGAATTCAGCATCCAGGATACGGCGCCAGCTTGCACAATACACCGTTGCCGACGTCGCCTTCCTAGAGAAGTTGTATCTCGCCGTATTGATGGACAAGAGGGAGGCTTCGGCCAGTGACTGACGAAGGGGAATTTTCACCTCAGCGGACTGCCGCCTACAGAGGAGAGTTGCCGGTCGCCGGATCGGCCCCGATCCCCTGCTTCGTCCTGGACGACGGTACGCGAGTAATTTCCGGCCGAGGTCTTACCAACGCGATTGGCATGAAAGGTCGCGGCCAGGGCGTTCCTCGAATTGTGGCGAACCGAACTCTTGCGCCATTCATCTCTGATGAGCTGAAGGGGCAACTCGAATCACCGATTCGGTTCATCGGGACGACTTCGCGCGCAAAGAACCCGACTACGGGTTACGAGGCAACAGTGTTGCATAGCCTCTGCGAGGCGATTCTGGTTGCGCGCGATGCGAACGCGCTCAAGACCGAGCAAGAGCAACGCTACGCCCTATACTGCGATGCACTAATCCGAGCCTTCGCAAAGGTCGGAATTATTGCATTGGTTGATGAAGCGACCGGATACCAGGAGGCCCGCGCCGCTGATGAGCTGAATCGAATTCTTGAGTACTACGTAGCGAAAGAGCTACTTCCCTGGACCAGGAAGTTCCCCCCTGAGTTCTACCAAGAGCTCTTTCGTCTGCGCGGCTGGGACTACGACATGAAGTCGGTAAAGCGCCCCAAGTACGTCGGAAAATTAACCAACCAGATTGTCTATGAGAAGCTGCCGCATCCAGTTCTAGAGGAGCTACGTCGTAAGAACCCGAGGGTCACCCCAAGTGGAACACGGCGCTACAAGCACCACCAACTGCTGACGTCAGACGTTGGACATCCCCATCTAGAACGACACCTCGCAACAGTAACGGCGCTAATGCGAATCTCGAGCAGCTGGCGCGAGTTCGAACGCCACCTCGCAAGAGCGTTCCCCGAGCCGAATGCGCAAGGAGAACTTGACTTGGAGCTGGAAACCGACGAGGGGTAGCTACGTGATAAGCAGCGCAACGAGGCGCCTGCGTTGCGCTACTCGGTGTTATTGTCAACCTGCGCTGGAGGCACTTCGACTTCATCGTCCTCGCGGAAGTGATAGGCAGCGGCACTAAGAGCCGCGCCAACCACAACTCCCAGGGCTCCGCCAAGTGCGACTGCGACCGGTGCCGCCGCTAGCGCGCCCGCAGCTGCAGTAGCAACGATTGCGCCGGTAGCCACACCAGAGGTTAGGGCCGGCCCAGCAATCGCGGCGGTTCTCCGCAAGGGCTTACCGCCTGCTTCAAGGGTCTTAACATAGTCATCGCTGGCGCCAGAGGCTCGAACGCGTTCCAAGAAGTCCCGCGACACGCCATCGTCCAGTTCGTCGCCCGGACTGAGACTCTTGTCCATCATCGCACCCGCCCATCGGTCCAGCCGATCGGAGGCCGACCAAGTGCGGCCGCTGCAACAGCTAGGTTGTGCAAAGCCAGCTTGGTGGCAGGAGCCTTCATTGTAGCGAGTGATGCGGGGGCGTCAACGACGACGCATCCGATAGCAGCCCCACTATTGCTTTGCCTAATTGGGATCGCGACGATTCGACTGTAACCGCGTGTAAGTTGAAACTCTCCCCACGAGAGCTTGTACCTCTCGGGCTTAGCCACCTTCAGAAACGCCGCTTTTCCTCGACTATCCCACTTATTAAAGAAGGCTTCCCAGTCCTCGGGCACTAAGTCGTTCTGTTCCCAACTCTTCCCGACCACACCCTTACCCTTAGTCCAAACGGGGTCGTCCATGTGAGGATTGGCTTGCAGTCGAAGAGACCCCACGTTCACTAGTCGTTTGCGCATGAGACCTCCGACCCGAAAGATGTGTACACCTATCTGCCGATAGGGCGTACCCGTAGACCCTTGTAGTTCGTCGAGTCCAGCCACAATGATAGCACGAACATTCTGCTCGTACTCACGAATAGCCTTTGCCGACCGCAGATACCGGCTCAGTTGGCCAATCGCTGCGAGAGACAGGACGGCAACAGAGACGTAAAGCCATTGAGATTGATTGGTCCAGAAGTCTTTCGGCAAGTTCAGCTGCGCGAGCGTGACTGCTGCCGTTGATAGCGCGATCGCCAGTACGGCGACTATCCTGTACAGCAACCTTCGCACCACTTACGGGACTCCCCCCTGTCGAGCGATCCTCCACTCGATCGCGACGCCGTACCGGCTCGAATGCAATCGCGACAACCACGCTTGTTGTTACAGTCGGCGACCGCTGAGTAGATTAGGTCGACCCCAGCCGTGGACCACCGGGGGTGAGCAGGTTCGAGGCTTCTTGGGGGCCCATGAGAGCATTGCAGGGTAGTGGAGGCCGCACATGGCGAGCTCCACTGCGTGCCGAGCTAAGTAGCTCGTCTACGGGCCAGAAGCCTGGGGAACTCCGGCGATAGAACGCAGAACTCGTTTCCCCAAGGGTCGTGGAGGACCCAGAAGTCGTGGCCGCGTTCCTGTTGGTGGTCCCAGCGGGTTGCCCCAAGCGCCTCGATGCGTTCGACCTCGGCGTCGACGTCGTTGGTTTCCAGGTCGAGGTGCATGCGCTCCTTGGACGTCTTGGGGTCGTCGGTGCGTTGGAGCAGGATGCGGATGTCGGAGTCGGGGAGCTTGAGCCGGCGGTAGACGGGCTGGCTGTCGGCACCGAGCGTCTCCTCGGTGGCGTCGAGAACGGCAGCCCAGAAGGCGACGCCGGCGTCCAGATCGCCCACGTCGATGACGAACTGGGCAACGCGGCTGCGCAACTCGCTCATCGTGCCTCGTCCTCGTCGATGAGGTCCTGGACGATCTGCGCGGAGTGCTCCTGGGTGCGGGCCAGGGAGCCCCACCCGGTGATGACGGCGCCGTCGTAGCTCATGCCGACCCAGCGGCCCCAAGCGTGGGTGCCGTGGCGGTGCAGGGCGAGGTACATGGTGCCCTTGGAGCGCACCGCGGCGTCCGTGGAGCGGTACCAACCCATAAGGGCCTCCTGGTCCCACAGGCGCAGCTCGCCGTGCCACCGGTAGCTGCCTTCGGCGACGGCGATCGCGCGCTCGGCGTCGAGGTGGAGCAGCTCCCCGCGTTGCTCGATCTCCAGCGAGTGGGTGTCGACGCGCGGCTTGCCTTCCTTCCAGGTCTGCCAGGAGCACCACCACTCACCGGAGAGGTCGAGCCCGTAGTCGACCTGCCCGGCAAGGCGCGCTAAGGAGATGCCCAGCGCGTCCGCGAGTGAGACCGCCGCCGAGAGCGTTGGTTGCTGCTCGCCGGCCTCGTACCGAGCGAGCTGCCGGACGCTCACGCCGGCCGCCTTCGCCAGCTCCCCCTGGGAGAGCTGTAGCGCTGCGCGCTGCGACTTGATCACCTCCGACACGTCCACGCGCGACATCTTCCCCGGTCAGACGTATGAGGCAAGTGACCTGCCGTATGCGGCTTGACACGTCGGACGCAAGAGGCGCACTCTCTGCCGTACTAGTCATGCCGTATCAGTCCGCTTTGCTGACGGAGGAGACATGTACTCGTGCTCGCTGGCGATCGACGCCACCCGCACCCGAGTGATCGCGACCGGCGACGTGGTGCAGCCACCGCGCTGGGACGACACCCCCAACGGCCGCCGCCCGGTGGCCGGCTCCACCGCCGTCGACGAGGAGACCGGGCAGCCGATCAACCTCATTGGCGTCCTACTGCCCACCGGCCAGAACGGGGAGAAGGAGACACACACCGTCCGCGTGTGCTCCTACGAGGTCCCCGAGCTGCCCGAGTTCGAGCCCGTCGAGTTCGACGGCCTCCAGGCGCTCATTCGGCCCGCCAAGACCGGCAAGGGCATCGAGCTGTACCTCTCGGCCGATGCGGTCCGGGTCGCCTCGGCGTCCGGTAAGCCCGCCCCGCCGGCCAAGGACACCGCGCCGAAGGACGTGGCCTGATGGGCGCCCCGGTGAAAGTCGAGACGCGCTCGTTGTTCGACGTCCTCGTGTTGACCTGCCGGGCTCGCCATTGCACCGAGCAGTGGGAGCCGGCGCCGGTCAACGACGGCGGGGACGGCGTGGTCCAGCTGTCGCATGAGCGCTGCCCGGCCTGTGGGTCGAGCACCTGGGAGGTCACCCAGGTCGAGGTGTCCGGCTCGCCCTCGCGCGAGCAGCGCCGCCGTCGTGGCCCGCGCCGTTCCTCCTCGGGGAGTGGAGGGCGATGAGCGCGACCCTGTGGCGCGGCCAGACCATCCGCCGCCGCGCCGACATCCAACGGACCCTTATCGAACGCGACCACGGCCCGTTCGCAACCGCCCTCTACGGCGCCCTCTGGCTCCTGCGCTGGGCGCTGTGGGCCGCTCTCATGGGCCTCTGGGGCCTCGTCTACGTCCCCCCGGTCGGCGCCGTCGTCGCCCTGCTGATCGTGACCGGCCTCGTGCTCGGCCCGTGGGGCGTCTCGGTCATCGCCGCTCTGGCGGCCGGCGGCGCTTGGGCCTGGGCCCGCTGGTCACCCGGGACCTGGGCCCGCTACCTGGTCCGGCGTGGCGAGCGGTTCTGGCGGCGCCTGCGCTACCGCTGGGTCTGGGACGACGTCATGGCCGCCTGCGGAATCAAGGCCACCGACGCCGCCCATCGCATCGTCGTCCCCCGCCTGGTCTGGGTCGGGCTCGGTGACCACGTCGACGTCCTCACCGTGCAGCTCTGCCCCGGCGTCACCCTCGACACCATCGCCGCCCAGGCCGACGGGCTCCGCTCGGAGTGGGCCGCGCTCGACGTCCGGGTCACGCGCCACCCGCGCGTTCGCACCTGGGGCCTGCTGCGCGTCGTCCTGCACGACACCCTCGCCGAGCAGCAGCACCACGCTCGCAACCGGGTCGACCTCACCCGGCTCCCGATCGGGCGCCGCGAGGACGGCGAGCCCTGGGCGCTGCGTCTGCTCGGCCGGCACCTGCTCGTGGCCGGCGCCTCCGGTGCCGGCAAGGGTTCGATCGTCACTGCCCTGCTCTGGGCCCTGTCGCCCGCCATCGCCGACGGCTGGGTGCGCGTCATCGGTGTCGACCCCAAGGGCGGCATGGAGTTCGGGATGTACCCCGAGCTGCTGCACATGTTCGCCTGGCGCTCGGAGGCCGAGCTCGTCGCCGCGCTGGAACACGCTGCGGCGCTCACCATGGCGCGCTGCGAGTCTCTGCAGGGCCGGACTCGCCTGCACCGACCCACCATCGACGACCCGTTCCACATCATCGTCGTCGACGAAATCGCGTCGCTGACCAGCTACATCGTCGACCGCGCGCTCAAGGAACGCGGCCGCGTCGCGCTCGGCACCCTGCTGAGCAAGGGCCGCGCTGCGGGGTTCTCCGTGGTCGGGCTCGTGCAGGACCCCCGCAAGGAGGTCCTCGAGCTGCGCAACCTGTTCACCGTCAAGGTCGGCCTGCGTCTCGACAGCCGGAATGAGGTCGCCATGGTCCTCGGCGACTCCGCCCACGACCGTGGCGCCCGCTGCGAGGACATCGACCTCGACACCCCCGGCGTCGCCTACGTCGTCGACGACGAGGACCGCCGCGAGCCGATCAAGGTCCGCGCCGACTTCCACGACGACGCCGGCATGCGCTGGCTCGCCACGGAGTACGCCTCCCCCACCCACGAGGGCGTCCCCGAGCTGGTCACCAAGCAGCGCGACACCAAGCGCCCCGACAAGCGCACGGACGCGTCATGAGCGTCGTGCTGCTGACCAGGGACACCCCGCGCTGGCTGTTCCTGGTCATGGCCAGCCTCGTCGCTACGGCCTACCTCACCTACGGGCTGCTGGCCCTGATCGGCCGGGTCCGCCGGACGGCGACGCAGCGACAGCCCAGCCGACGCCGGGCGCCGGCTCCGGTCAGCGCCCGCGACCGGCAGGGGGTGGCCTCGTGATCGCCGCCGTCATCATCGCGGGCCTCCTGACCGTCATCGCCGCCAAGAGCCGCGCCGTCGGCCCCGCCCTCGTGCTCGGCGTCATCACGGTCGTTCTGCTCGGCGTCGTCGCCCCCGGCTTCGTGGCCGGCGTCGGCGACGTCCTCGCCGCCATCGCCGGCGGCATCGGCGACGGCATCACCCGCGCCGCCTCCGACTGACTCACAAGGGAGAACCACCCGTGACCGCCCTCGCCCAGCACATCGACACCGCCAGCGACGCCGTTCGAGCCGCCAACCACGCCACCATGCGCGCGCCGCTCGACGGCCCCGAGTCCTACGCCGTGGTCGGCGGGCTCGCCGAACTCGCCGGCCGGCTGCCACAGCTCCTGGACTACCTGTCCCGCTCGCTGCGCCACGCAGACCCCGCCGCGCACTACGACGACCGCGGACGCGATCCCGCCGACGCGCTCGACAGCACGCACGGCCACCTCGATGACGCCCGCGCCGCCGTCGTCCAGGCCGGTCAGCACCTCAGCACCGCCCACAACCACCTCGGCCACCTCGGCCGCTACACGGCACCGGAGGACTGATCCATGGACGCACTGCTGTTCACCGCGGAGGAGGCCGCGGAGGTCCTCAAGATCAGCCGGTGCAAGGTCTACGACCTGCTCCGCAACCAGGACCTCCGTTCGGTGAAGATCGGCGGCTCCCGCCGCATCCCGCGGGCTTCGCTGGAGGAGTACGTCGCGCGGCTCCTCGACGCCCAGGCGGTCGTGTGATGGCCGGCGAGCGCAAGAAGGGCCGGAAGGTCAACGGGGAGGGCTCGATCTACCAGCGGTCCAGCGACGGGCTGTGGGTCGCCTCGGCCTACGTCTACGTCTCGTCGGGGCGCATCGAACGCCGCTCCCGGTACGCCCGCAGCTTCGAGGAGGCGCGCGCCAAGCTCGTCCAGCTGCAGTCGAACAACGAGCAGGGCATCCCCGTCCCGGACCGGACCATGACCGTCGGCGAGTACATGGAGCACTGGCTGTCGGTCGTGAAGGAGGAGAAGCGGCTGACGACGTTCCACGGGTACGAGTCGGTGGTCCGGCTGCACATCGTCCCCGCGCTGGGCAAGAAGCGTCTCGACCGGCTCACCGGCGCCGACGTCCGGCACTTCATGGGTGTGGTCCGGGCCAAGTGCCTGTGCTGCACCAATGGGCGCAACGCCCGTCGGCGGGCCGGCGCGGACCCTTGCTGCCGTGACGGACACCCCTGCTGTGGTCGGCGCCCCTCGCCCCGGCAGGTGCAGTACATCCACGCCGTGCTGCGCAACGCGCTGAGCAACGCCGAGCGCGAGGAGCTGGTCAGCCGCAACGTCGCCAAGCTGGTGAAGGTCTCGACCCCGCGGTACAAGATCGGCAAGGGTCTGCGAGTCAGCCAGGCCAAGGCGCTGCTCAAGGAGGCCGAGGGGACACGCTGGTACGCCCTGTACGTCACCGCGGCCACGCTGGGGCTGCGCCACGGCGAGCTGCTGGGTCTGCGCTGGGAAGACGTCGACTTCGAGCGGGCCACCCTCACCGTCGCGCAGACGGTCGCGCGGGCGGCCGGTCAGCTCTACGTCGGGCCGGCGAAGTCGGACGCCTCGGAGAGCACGATCCCGCTGCCCAAGGTGACCCGTCGCGTCCTGGAAGCCCACCGGGAGCGGCAGGAGATGGAACGCGCCGACGCCGGAGAGGCCTGGCAGGACCGCGGCCTCGTGTTCCCCTCGACCATCGGCACGCCGATGGAGCCGCGGAACCTCAATCGACACTTCGCCGAGCTGCGCGAGCGAGCCGGCATGCCGGACGTCCGGCTCCACGACTTACGTCACACCGTTGTGAGCCTGCTGCTCGATCTCGGCACCCCGCCGCACGTGGTCCAGGCGATCGCCCGCCACGCGCACGTCGACATCACGATGGCGATCTACGCCCACACCAACCTCGACGCCATGCGCCAGGCGCTCGACGCCATCGAGTGGGAGGACCTGTGAGGCCTATTGCTACACGGGCTGCTGTAGTGGATCACTCAGCAGCGAGCCTCACCGGCGTTGATGCTGGTGAGCGGGGTGGCCAGGGGCGGGGTCGAACCGCCGACCTATCGCTTTTCAGGCGATCGCTCGTACCGACTGAGCTACCTGGCCGAACGGCCGAGGGACACCTCGACCGGAAGAGCGACCCAGACGGGACTCGAACCCGCGACCTTCGCCGTGACAGGGCGACGCGCTAACCAACTGCGCCACTGGGCCTTGCTCGTGCTGTCCTACCGTACCCCCAACGGGATTCGAACCCGCGTTGCCGCCTTGAAAGGGCGGAGTCCTAGGCCGCTGAACGATGGGGGCGCGACCCTCTGGCTGAGGACCTTACCCGCCAACGGCGTACCCGTTGGGAGCGGACCAAGCATAGGCGACCGGTCTCAGCGAACCGGCACCCACCCCCCGGCGGGCGCCAGGTGCGGCCCGAGCACCGTGCGCATGCCGCCGTCCGAGCGCCACGTCTTCAGCCAGCCGGGGTCCGCGGCCGCGCCGAGCAGCAGCTCCCAGTTCTCGCAGACCCGCTGCGCGAGGTCCGTGAGCTCACTGGTCGCCAGGGACGCCGCGAACGCGCCCCCGGAGACGTCGACGACCGTGCGGGCGAAGGAGGGCGGGTCGACGGCCGGCACCAGCAGGCCCGCCGTGCCCGCGCGCCCGAAGAGCTCCGTGAACACATCCTGCCAGAAGCTGAAGGGCCAGCCGGGCCGCTGGGGGCCCGCCAGGCCCTCCGCGCACAGACGCTGCCCGGCGCGCAGTACGGGCCCCTCGAGGGCGTCCTGCATCTCCCGCGCGAGCTGGGCGGCGGTCCGCAGCGGGTCGAGACCGAGCTCGCCGCACCGCGCCACCATCCCGCGGCAGATCTCCTCCATCTCGTCGACCACGGCGAGCGCGATGCTCTCCTTGGACACGAAGTGGAAGTAGAGCGCGCCCTTGGTGACGTTGCTGCGCTCGAGGATCCGC
This sequence comes from Actinomycetospora aeridis, assembly GCF_037400275.1. Classification (NCBI taxonomy): domain Bacteria; kingdom Bacillati; phylum Actinomycetota; class Actinomycetes; order Pseudonocardiales; family Pseudonocardiaceae; genus Actinomycetospora; species Actinomycetospora aeridis. The sequence goes on from NZ_JBBEGL010000005.1 coordinate 111,098, forward strand.
GACAGCGAGGCCTCGTGGTACGAGCGCGCCGCGAACTCCTCGGCCGCCGCCGCGAGGATCGCACTCCGCGTCGCCACGGCACGCGCCTGGCGTGGCGGTGGATCCACGGTGTCGGACATCGGCGGCCACGGTAGCGCGACGTCCCTTCACCCACGCGCAGTACACGGGCATTCGTCCAACCTCGGACGATCCCGTGGAGGGAAGGCGCTGGTCAGCGCCGGACGGGTGGCGGGTCGCCCCCCTCGCCGATCAGCCCGAGCATGTCGAGCAGCTCGCGGCAGTCCTCGGAGTCGAGGGAGTTGCGCGCCACCGCGATCCGCGCGCGGTGCACCTGGTCGTCGCTCACCCCGTACACGTCCGCCGCGGTGCGCTGCGTGGGGACCGACGGCTCCTCGGCCGTCGTCCGCTCCGGATGAGGTCCGTTCGGTCGTCGCCGAGGTCCCGACGTCGCATTCATGCTGGCTCCCGGTGGCCGCCTCGTCCCGACCCGCTGCCACACCACACGCGGCGGGATCACTCGCTACGGGGACACGACCGGTCACGGTGCGTGCCCGGGGACGTCCCTCGTCCGAGTCGCGCCGACGCTACCCACACGACCGCGCTGATGCAGCCCCCTTCCCGAGTGACGACCCCTCGGTTCTCAGGCAACCCTCATCGCCCTCGATCGGTCACGGAACGTGAGAGCCCTCGGCTGAGGGGCCGTCGCACGGGACCGCCGGACGTGCGCGGTCCGGCGGACGGGCACGGAGCGAACGGGCCAGCCGGTGCGGCCCGGTCAGTCCACCAGGGCCTGGTACACGAGGCCGCGCAGCTGCGTCCGGATCGGATGGGCGCTCGAGGGCACCAGCTGGGTGAAGAACATCGTCGTGATGCGCTCGACCGGGTCGACCCAGAACGCGGTGCTCGCGGCCCCGCCCCACGACATCTCGCCGACGCTCGCGAGGGTGCGGTAGCGCACCGGGTCGAGCACCACCGCGACGCCGAGACCGAAGCCCACGCCGTCGAAGGGCATCTCCGCGAACAGCGGCCGCCCGACCTGCTCGAGGTCGAGCCCGCCCGGCAGGTGGTTGCGGCCCATGTAGTCGACGGTGCGCGAGCCGAGCAGGCGGACACCGTCGACCTCGCCGCGACCGAGCAGCAGCTGGGTGAAGCGGTGGTAGTCGGCGGCGGTGGAGACGAGCCCGCCCCCGCCGCCGAGCCACGTCGGGGCCAGGACCTCGCGGGCCAGCGCCCCCATCCCGGCCGCCTCGGCGCCGACGTAGCGGCCGGTCGCCGGGTTGTTGAGGTAGAGCGTCGCCAGCCGGTCGGGGTCGTCGACGACGAATCCGGTGGCCGTCATCCCGAGCGGCGCGAAGATCTCCTCGGCGAGGAACGTGTCGAGCGGCTTGCCGGACACGACCTCGATCAGCCGGCCGAGCACATCGGTCGAGTGCCCGTAGTTCCACTCCGAGCCGGGCTGGAACACCAGGGGCAGGCCCGCCCACGTCTCGACGTGCGTCGCGAGGTCACCCTGCTCGGGGGCGGACCACTCGAAGCCCTTGGCCCGGTACATCGCGTCGACGGGGTGGGCGTGCTGGAAGCCGTAGGTGAGCCCGGCGGTGTGGGTGAGCAGGTGCCAGACGCGGATCGGCTCGGTGGCCGGCTCGGTCAGCGGCTTGCTCGACGACCCCTTGACGTAGACGCGCGGGGCGGCGAACTCGGGCAGCCAGCGGCTGATCGGGTCGGTGAGCTCGAAGGCGCCCCGCTCCCAGAGCATGAGGGCCGCGACCGAGGTGATCGGCTTGGTCTGCGAGTACATCCGCCAGCGGGTGTCGTCGGTGACGGCGAGGCCGGCGTCGACGTCGCGGTGGCCCGCCGTCGACGAGTGCACGACGCGGCCGTCGCGGGCCACCACGATGTGCCACCCGGCGAGCCGGCCGTCGTCGACGTAGCGGGCGAAGTGATCGTCGATGCGGGACAGGCGGGCCGGGTCGAAGCCCAGCTCCTCGGGATCGGACTCGACCTTCAGCGGGCTGCTCACTTCCGCCACTATGCCTCCGCGAGGAACCTCCGCAACTCGTCGACGACCTCCTCGGGCCGCTCCTCGGGCACGAAGTGGGCGCACCGCTCGATTGCCCGGCCGCGCACGTCGTCGGCGTACTCCCGCCACAGGTCGAGCATCGGCAGCGTCTGGCCCATGACGCCCTCCGCGCCCCAGAGCGCGAGCAGCGGCTGGGTCAGGCGGCGGCCCGCCGCGAAGTCGGCCTCGTCGTGCTCGGCGTCGACCGGGTCGGCGCGGTAGTCGTCGAACCCGCAGCGCAGCGCCCCGGGCTGGGAGAAGGCGCGGACGTACTCCGCGACCGCGGCGGGCTCGAGGCCCTCGCGGGCGTAGGTCCACTTCTCGAGGAAGTAGCGCAGGTAGCCCTCGACGTCGGCGCCCGCGAGGCGCTCGGGCAGGTCGGGCTGGAGGTGGAAGAGCCAGTGCCAGTACTTGGCGCCGAGCGCGGCGTCCATCCGCTGCCAGGTGGCCCGCGTCGGGGCGATGTCGAGGACGGCGAGGCGCGTGACCTCGTCGGGCCGGTCGAGAGCCCAGCGGTGCCCGACGCGCCCGCCGCGGTCGTGCCCGACGACGGCGATCCGCTCGTGGCCCAGCCACCGGACGAGCGCCGAGATGTCCGCGGCCATCGTGCGCTTGTCCATGCCGCCGGTGGGCTTGTCGCTGGCGCCGTAGCCGCGCAGGTCCGGGACGATCACGGTGTGGTCGGCGGCCAGCGCGCCGGCGACGTGGCGCCAGCAGTGCCCGGTCTGCGGCCAGCCGTGCAGCAGCACCACCGGCGGGCCGGAGCCGCCGGCACGGAAGTGCAGCCGCACCCCGTTGGCGACGACGGTGTCGGGGGTCAGCTCAGGCACGGAGGCAGTCACGTCGGCCGATCCTGCCCGTTCGGGCCACGGAGGTCAGCCGGCGATGTGTCCGGCGGACCCGTCGGGCCCGGGCGGCATCTCGTGGGCGGCCACGACGCCCGGCCGCGGGGACGTCGGGGGCATCGGGACCCCGGGGCGGTGCCCGTCGCCGTCGAGGGCGGACGCCGGGGACGGGACGCGGGCCGCGTCGACGATGGCCGCGGTGGCGTCGACGGACGTGGTGCGCCACAGGCGGTCGCGCATCCGGCGCACGAGGCCGTCGGCGTGGCAGAGGAGCGCGAAGTCGTGGGCTCGGCGGGCCACCGCGGCGCGGGGGTGCTCGCGCACGTACGCGTACTCCTCCAGCGCCGGCACGATCCGCCCGTCGGCGTGGTCGAAGGCGCGCCCCAGCGTCGCGGCGTCGAGGATCTCCATCGCCACGGCCTGGGCGGTGTGCGGCAGCATCGGCTGCGCGGCCCCGCCGACGACGGTCATGCGGTGCCGGGCGCCGCGCTCGAGCGGGGCGTGATGGCGGTGCACCCGCGAGGGCGCGGCGACGATGTCCTCGCCGACCGCGGCGCGGACCTCGGGGGCGCTCGCGGCCAGCAGCCGCGCGACGACGGCCGCCACGCCGTCGCGGTGCATGTCCTCGACGGCGTCGACGCGCACGGTCATCGACACCTCGCCCCCGTCCCGGCCGACCGCGGACTGGGTGACGTGCAGCGTCGGCGACGACCAGAGGCGCAGCACGTCGTCCGGCGGCGGCGGGCCGGGGCCGCGGTAGACGAGGTAGGGGCTGGAGAGGGCGTGGCCGCCGCCGAGGTAGCCCCGGACCCGGCTGCCCGGGCCGTCGGCGCCGACGACCGCCTCGGCCCGGTAGCGCCCGTCGCGGTCGTCGGTGACGAGCACGGCGTCGCCGAGGTCCTCGACGGACGTCGCGCAGCGCCCGTAGGAGACGGTGACCATCTCGTCGGCCTCGCACGCCGCGACCAGCTGCGCCCGCAGGACCGCGTGCGGCACGAGGAGGTAGGGCCGGCCGAACCGGGCGCGCACCACGGGCCCCAGCTCGGCGACACGCAGCACCGTGCCGCTGTCGGCGTCGGCGTGCGCGAGACGTCGCGGTTCCCACGACGCCGCCGCGAGTGCCTCGGCGAGCCCCAGGGCGGCCAGCTCCCGCAGCGCACCCGGTGTGAGCACGGCGAGCCCGCGGTCGACGTCACCGGGACGGTCGCGCTCGAGGACGTGGACCGGGAAGCCCTGGTGGGCGAGGAAGAGCGCGCTGGCGAGCCCGGCGAACCGGGCGCCCAGCACGAGCAGCGGTACGGCAACCACGGCTCACCTCGTTCACCCGGGCGGACGAGACAAGCGTAGGCAGATCATCTCGGACGGAGCAATCGGGCACCGTTCTGTATTCACACAGCGCGCTGACCACCCGAAAGGTGGTCACTCCGGAGAATGAGCAGCGTCCGGACGACTTGACGGAGCAGGGTCGTCGCCCAACTGCGCGCGGGCGTCGAGCACCCGGGCGAGCGTCAGGCACGTGACGGCCAGCGCGGTGCCCACACACCACCCGGCGAGGACGTCGGTGGTCCAGTGGACGCCGAGGTAGACCCGGCTCGCGCCGACCAGCAGGGTGCCGAGGGCCGCGAGCCCGATCGCGATCCCGCGCACGAGCCGCGCATGGGGCATGCCGACGGTCAGGGCGACCACCGCCGCCGCCGTGAGCGTCAGCCCGAGCGCGGCCATCAGCGCGTGCCCCGAGGGCAGCGACGCCGTGGTCTCCTCGGCGAGCCGCAGGGCCTCCGGTGGGCGGGGGCGCTCCGCGGCCAGCTTGACCAGCCGGATCGTCACGGCCCCGGCCAGGACGCCGAGCACCCAGATCAGGGCCGTGCGCCGGTGCCCGCGGGCAAACAGCGCCACCGCGGCCACCACGGCGAGCCCGCCGGTGCCCGCGGTCCCGCCGATCAGCGACACGGCCTCCGCCGCGCTGGTCAGGCCGGGTGTCCGGACGCCGAGCACCCACCCGAGCACCGGGGCGTCCGCGTCGGCCAGGGCCTCGTCGGAGGCGACGAGGGCGAAGACCGCCCCCGCGGCGAGGACCAGCACCGCCACGATCGCGGTGTCGCGCAGAGCACCCGGCACGACGGCGAGCGCGCCCCCGGCCACCCGGTCGGCGACCACGGCGATCCCGATCAGCAGGCCGAGGACCAGCAACGACACGGCGGTGGCGTCGAGGGCCATCCCGGCAGCCATGGTGCCTCCATCGGTTCGTCGAGCGGTGGGGCGTCGGGCGTGGTGTCGGGCGGAGCACCGCGACGCGCCGGGCTTCCCGATGCCCGTCGCGATCATCCCAGGGCAGACTGGCCGGGTGCTCCTCCTGGGGCTGCTCGCCGCGCTCGCGTCGGCGGGCGCCAACGCCGGTGCCGCCCTGCTCGAGGCGAGTGCCGCCCGCCGCGCCAGCCGCGCCGCCACGGTGGTGCTGCACCCGATGTACCTCGCCGGGCTCGCCCTCGACATCGGCGGCTGGGTGCTCACGGTGCTCGCCCTGCGGTACATGCCGATCGTGGCGGTCCAGGCGATCGTGGCCGGGCAGGTGGGCATCACGGTCGTCGCGTCGCACTGGGTCTTCGACACCCCGCTGCGCCGGATCGACCTCGCCGCGGCCGGCGCCAACATCGTCGGGCTCGCCCTGATCGTCGCGAGCGCGAGCGTGGACGACGCGGCGGTGACCCCGTCGACGGCGGGCGAGGTCGCGCTCGTCGTCACCTTCGGGGTGCTGCTGGTGGTGTCCGTGCCGATCGCGATCCGCAGCAAGCGCGCGATGCTCGTGTCGTTCCTCGCCGGGCTCGCCTTCGGCGGGACGGCGGTGGCGGTGCGCATGGTCGACCTGCGGGGCTCGCTCGGCGAGATGGCGCGGACCGCGGCCACCGACCCGGTGGTCTGGGCGCTGCTCGGGTTCGCGGCCCTCGGGCTCGCGCTCTACACGGTGGCGCTGGGTCGCGGGGCGGTCGGGCCGGTGGTGGCCGTCCTGGCCGTGACCGAGACGCTCGCACCCGGCCTGCTCGGGCTCGTCGCCCTGGGCGACTCCGTCCGGCCGGGCTGGACACCGTGGTTCGTGGTGGGGCTGGTGCTCGCGCTGGGCGGGGTGGTCGTCCTGGCCCGCTCGCCCGCGCAGGCGTCGCTGTCGGGTGACGACGGCGTCGCGCCGCCGCCCCTCAAGCGCCTCTGAGCGAGGCGCCGCACCGAGGGACGGCGGCGCGCAGGTGTCGATCGTCGGCGGACCGGATCAGTCGCGGAACGCGTCCTTGACCTTCTCGCCGGCGTTCTTGAGGCTGCCGACGGTCTGGTCCTTCTTGCCCTCGGCCTCGAGGCTCTCGTTGCCGACGGCCTTGCCGACCGACTCCTTGGCCTTGCCCTTGAGTTCCTGGATCTTGTTGTCGGCCTTGTCCTCGCTCGCCATGTCGGCCTCCTCCCCGGCGCGCCGGTCCCGGGCGCCTCGTGGAGGGCCAGTACCCCCGGTCCCGGGTGGTCAACCCGCCGTCGATCGCTCCGGCACGTCGAGCACCACCTCGAGCACCACGTCGCGCACGACCCGCGCCTCGTCGGGGACGTCGACCCACGCCACCGCCGGGCGGTGGCCGTCCGCGCGCGTGACGAGCTGGAAGCGGCCCGGCCCCGGGACGAGGCGGTACCCGCCGTCGGGGTCCGCGGCGGTGGTCGCGGCCTCGTGACCGTCGGGGTCGACGAGGGTGAGGGTCGCGCCGGGTACCGCGTCTCCGGCGGTGTCGGTGACGTGGCCGGACAGGCCGTGCGCCTCCCCGGCCGGCGCGGGCGCCTCGGCGATCGCGGGCGCGTCCCCGGCGGCGGGCCGCCGACGGCGCCCGAGCAGCAGGTCGACCACCCCGAGAACGAGCGCGAGCACCACGAAGGCGACCGCGCCGACGAGGCCGCGGCTGATCGCGAGGGCCCAGTCGCCGCCGGTGCTGGTCAGCTGGCCGAAGAAGACGGCGCCGACCGCCGAGATGCCGACCGCCGACCCGACCCGCTGTCCCGTCTGCAGGACACCGGCCGCCGTCCCGCCCTCGCGGGGCGGCACCTCCTCGAGCGCGAGCGTCTGGTTCGGGGCGATGACGAACCCGCTCCCGACGCCGGCGACGAGCAGCGGCAGCGCGATCGCCCAGCCGACCTGCGCCGGGTCGAGGCGCAGGACGACGTCGACGGCGACCAGGCCCAGCGCGACCAGGACGAGCCCGCCGACGACCAGCGGCTTGCCCAGCCGGGACACCAGCCGCCCGCCGATCGCCGACGACACCGCCGACCCGAGCGCGAACGGGGTGAGCGCGAGCCCGGCCTCGAGCGGGGTGTAGGCGCGGCCGTTCTGCAGGAAGAGCGTGACCACGAAGAAGATCGCCGTGAAACCGGCGAAGTAGAGCAGGCCGAGCGAGGTCCCGAGCGCGTAGCTGCGGGTGCGCAGCAGGCCGAAGTTCACCAGCGGGTGGCCGTGGGTCCGGCGCGCGCGGCGCTCCCAGAACACGAAGACGACGAGCAGGACGACGGCGACGCCGATGAGCCACCAGGGCGCGCCGGACCGGTCCTGCTCGGAGAGCACCAGCGGGACCATGACCGCGACGACGGCGCCGCCGAGCAGGATCGCGCCGATCGCGTCGAGGGGCCGCTTCTCGCCGTCGGTCGCGGTGTCGCGGGGCAGCAGGCGGGCGCCGAGGACGAGCGCGGCGACCCCGATCGGCGCGTTGACGTAGAAGACCCAGCGCCAGCCGTCGGTCTCGCCGCCCCACTCGAGCAGCAGGCCGCCGAGCAGCGGACCGATGGCCGTCGAGATCCCGATCGCGGCGCCGAAGAGGCCGAAGGCGCGGCCCCGCTCGCGGCCGGTGAACAGCTGCTGGATGAAGCCGATGACCTGCGGGTTCAGCATGCCGCCCGCGGCGCCCTGCAGGAGGCGGAACACCACGAGCCACTCCGCGCTCGGGGACAGGGCCGCCGCGACGCTGGTCAGCGTGAACAGCGCCAGCGAGATCATGAACATCTTCTTGCGGCCGCGGTCGTCACCGAGGCGCCCGGAGGCGACGAGCACGAGACCGAACGCCAGCGCGTAGCCCGACACGACCCACGACAGCTCCGCCGACGACGCGCCGATGCCGCGCTGCATGGCGGGGAGGGCGACGTTGACGATGCTGACGTCGAGCAGCGTCATGAACCCGGCGATCAGGCACACCGCGAGGGCGCGCCACCGCCGGGGATCGGGCTCGGGAGAACTCACCTCGGGGAGTTTCCCCGAGTCCGGCCGCCGAATCGTGACACGAGACGAAGGGAACGAGCGTGGAGATCCTGTCGAGCCGCGTCCTGGTGCGCCCCCGCGACTGGGAGGTCTCCCGGCGGTTCTACGCCGAGTCGCTCGGGCTCGCGGTGGCCCGGGAGTTCCCGGGCGGTGTCGTCTTCTTCCTGGGTACGGGCTACCTGGAGCTCTCGAAGGCCGGGGCGGTGACGATCGGCGACGACGCGCTGTGGCTGCAGGTGCGCTCGCTGCCGGACGCGGTGGACACCCTGCGCGGCCGGGGCGTGACCATCACCCGCGAACCGCAGCGGGAGTTCTGGGGCCTCGACGAGTGCTGGATCGCCGACCCGGACGGCCGCGCGATCGTGCTCGTCGAGATCCCTCCGGGCCACCCGATCCGCACCGACCTACGTGAGTGAACTTCGGGGCTATAGCACCGAAGTTCGCTCACATGGAGAGGGCGCGGGCCAGCTCGCGGAGGTGCTCGCGGGGGTCGGCCATCGGGTTCTCGCCGAGGGCCTGGACCAGGACGTGGTCGGCGCCGGCGTCGAGGTGCGCGGTCACCGACGCCGCGATCGTGTCGATGTCGCCCACGCCGACCAGGGCCTTCTTGAGGCGGTCGGAGCCGCCGCGGGGCATGTCGGACTCCTCGAAGCCCTGGCGCAGCCACGAGTTCCGGTAGTTCGGCAGGCCCGAGTAGATCTCGAGGTGGGTGTGCGCCCGGCGCATCGCGTCGTCGGCGTCGCCCCCGACCGCCACCGCCTGCTCGGAGACGACCCACTTGTCGGGGCCGAGGGCCTCGCGCGTCACCCGGGTCTGCTCCGGCGTGACCAGGTACGGGTGCACACCGTCGGTCTCGGCGCCGGCGAGCTCGATCATCTTCGGGCCCAGCGCCGCGACCAGCCGGGCCGGGCGCCCGACGCCGGGCTCGATCTGCTCGGGCACGGCGGCCATGCGCTGCAGGTAGTCGCGCATCGTCGCCAGTGGCTTCTGGTACGTGCCGCCGCGCCCGCGCTCGACCAGCGGGGCGTGGCTCACGCCGAGGCCGAGCACGAAGCGCCCCGGGTACAGCGCGGTGAGCGTGCGCCCGCCGCTCTCCGCGGCGATGGGGTCGCGGGCGTGGATGTTGGCGATGCCGGTGCCGACGACGAGCCGCTCGGTGGCGGCGAGGAACGCGCCCGCCTGGGTCAGCGTCTCCTTGCCGTAGGCCTCGCCGTAGAACAGCGAGCCGTAGCCCATCGCCTCGATGTCGCGGGCGGCCTGCTGGGCGTCCTGGATCGACCAGGTGTCGCTGGTCCACCAGACGCCGATGCGGGACGGGAAGTCGATGCGAGCAGCCATGATCGCGGACGCTAGCCCAGCGGGGCGCAGCCCGCTCAGACGCTGACGTGCTCCCCGGCCCACGCCGAGGCCCGCCGGCTCTGGCGCACCGCGTAGGCGACGTTCCAGACGGCGAGCCCGGCGTTGGTCGCGATCAGCAGCGCGGCGGACACCCCGACCATGACCTCGACGGGCAGGGCGTAGACCAGCGGGATCCGCGCCACCGACTCGATGAGCAGGCCGAGGCCCCACACCAGCGCGCTGACGCGGAAGAGCCGTCGCACGACGGGGTTGGTGCGGTAGTACTCGTCCATCTTCCCGGCCTCGCGCGGCTTCCAGGTCTGGAACGCCGAGAGCGTCAGCGGCTTGCCGACGACGAGGCTGCCCAGGAAGCCCAGCGCCACCACCGAGGTGGTGAACGAGTCGCTGAGCAGCATGAACCGCGGGTCGTCGCTGGCGAAGGCGAGCGCGAGACCCAGCCCGAACATGCCGAGCATCACCGCCGCGAACCACGTGATGCGCCGCGTGCGCACCGCGACCCAGCACAGGCGCAGGCCCGCGGCGACCGTCGCGACGAGCAGGGCCACCCAGTCCGACGTCCCGAGCAGGTGCAGGACGTAGTAGCCGAGGACGGGGATGCCGATGTCGAACAGCAGCCCGGTGAGGGCGCCGAGGCCGCCCCGCGTCTCGGGAGGAGCGGACTCGGACGGCGTGCTCGCCTCGGGGGTCTCGGGGGCCGAGACCGCGGTGCCGGGGGTGCTCATGGTGCGCTCCTTCGAGAGGGTGCTACACCCAGTCTCGCCTGTTACACCCGATAATTCAACGATCCGCGGCAGATTTGTCCGTTCCGTCCTCCCCGAGCAGGCGGGCCGACGCGTCCGCCTGCGCCATCACCCGCAGCGCGAGCAGCAGCGAGCCGCCGAGCACGGTGCCCGTGACGGCCCCCTCGACAGCGCGCTCCCGGCCGTCATCGCTGCCGCTGGCGAGGACCGACTCGACCTCGCGCCGGGCGAGCTGCTCCATCGCCTCGGCGTAGTCGTCGATCGCCTCGCCGAACTGCGGCCAGCCCAGCCGGGTGTACGCGGCCAGGACGTCGGCGGCCGCCCGGCGCCCCGGGTTCTCCTCGGTGACGCTCCAGCCGCGGCGCGCCACGAGGTCGTCGACCCGCGCGCGGGCGGTCGACGACGCCTCGTCCTCGGCGCCCTCGGGCACCGACACCAGCGCGTCCTGGGCCGCGCCGAGCGCCTCGTAGAGCGACACCTCGCCGTCGACGGCCGCGAGCACCTCCTTCGCCGCGGCCACCGAGAGGCCGCCGACGTCGAGCAGCGCCCGCACGAGACGCAGGCGCCGCACGTGGTCCTCGCCGTAGTCCGCCTGGTTCGGCCCGGTCCGCTCGCCGGCCGGGAGCATGCCCTCGCGCAGGTAGTACTTGATCGACGGGACGCTGACGCCCGACCGCCGACTCAGCTCACCCACGCGCACGGGGACACCTCCGTTTGACAACAACGGATAGTAGGACTATCCATAGAGGGACAAGCACTACACCGTCCGGGAGGACGCCGTGAACCATCGTGTCACCGCCGAGATCGACGGTGAGTTCGTCGTCTTCGTGCTCGGGATGCACATCAACCGGCCGGCCCGGATCCACGAGTGGCTCCCCGTCGTCGGCGCGATGCGCCCGATGGTCAAGGAGCTGCTGCGCCACCCGGAGCTCGGGCTCCTGCACGCCGAGCAGGGCTGGATGTTCGGCGGCCCCGCGCTCGTGCAGTACTGGCGCTCCTACGACCAGCTCATCGCCTACGCCCGCAACACCGACGCCGCGCACGTGCCGGCGTGGCGCGCGTTCAACAAGGCCGCGCGCCGCACCGACGCGGTGGGCGTGTTCCACGAGACCTACCGCGTCGCCGAGGGGACCTGGGAGACGATCTACAGCCACATGCCGGTGATCGGCCTGCAGAAGGCGTCACGGGGGCAGGCGGTCGGGGCGTCGAGCACCTCCGCGACCCGCCTGGGCGACCGCCACGAGGACACCGCGCCCGTCCCCGTGGCGGCCGGCTGAGCTCAGCCCCGGGACGCGAGCAGACCCGTGTCGTGCTCGCCGCGGCGGAAGCGCGGGTCGTCGAGCAGCTCGCGCTGGAAATCCGTCAGCACCGCCATCCCCGGCCCCCCGATCCGCGTCTCGTCGAGCGCCCGCGCCATGCGCGCCAGCGCCGCGGGACGGTCGGGCGCCCACGCGATCACCTTGGCGATCATCGAGTCGTAGTGCGGGGGGACGACGCTGCCGACCTCGCAGTGCGAGTCGAAGCGCACCCACGGCCCGCCGGGCGGCGTGCACACGTCGAGGCGGCCGGGCGTCGGCGCGAAGCCGCGGGCCGGGTCTTCGGCGTTGAGGCGGCACTCGATGGCGTGGCCACGCAGCCGGACGTCGGACTGGCGGATCGAGAGCGGCTCGCCCGCCGCGATCCGGAGCTGCTCGGCGACGAGGTCGACGTCGGTGACCATCTCGGTGACCGGGTGCTCGACCTGGATCCGCGTGTTGCACTCCATGAACCAGAACTCGCCGCTCTCGTCGAGCAGGAACTCCATGGTCCCGACGCCCCGGTAGCCGACGGCGAGCGCGCCCGCGACGGCCGCCTCGCCCATCCGCGCCCGCAGCTCCTCGTCGACCGCCGGGGACGGCGACTCCTCGACGAGCTTCTGGTTGCGCCGCTGTACCGAGCAGTCCCGCTCGCCGAGGTGCACGCCGTGGCCGTGGTCGTCGCACACGATCTGGACCTCGATGTGCCGCGCCGGGTCGACGCGGCGCTCGAGGTAGACGGTGGGGTCGCCGAAGAGCATCTGCGCGTCGTCGCGGGTGCGCCGGAACGCCGACTCCAGGTCGCCCGGGGCGTCGACGACGGTGATGCCGCGCCCGCCGCCCCCGGCCGACGCCTTGATCATCAGCGGGAAGCCGACCTCGCGGGCCGCGTCGGCGGCCTCCTCGGCGGTCGCGACCGGCGCCGACCCCGGCAGCGTCGGGAGGCCGGCCGCCGCCATCAGCGAGCGGGCGGTGGCCTTGTCGCCGAGCTGCTCCATCACGCCGGGCGGGGGCCCGATGAACGTGATGCCGTGCTCGGTGAGGATCTCGGCGAACCACGGGTCCTCGGAGAGGAAGCCGTAGCCGGGGTGCACCGCGTCGGCGCCGCTCTTGATCGCGGCCCCGACGACGTTCGGGATGTTGAGGTAGCTCTCGCGCGCCGGCGGGCCGCCGATGTGCACCGCCTCGTCGGCGAGCCGCACCGCCGCGGAGTCGGCGTCGGCGGTCGAGTACACCGCCACGGCACGGGCGCCCACCTCGTGGCAGGCCCGGATCACGCGCACCGCGATCTCCCCGCGGTTGGCCACCAGGATCGTGTCGAACATGGCTAGTCCCCGTCCGCGATGTGGTCCAGCTCGACGAGCACCTGTCCGAACTCGACCATCTCGCCGTCGCTGACGCGCACGGCCGTCACCACGCCGCCCCGGTCGGCGTGCACGGCGTTCATCAGCTTCATCGCCTCGACGATCGCGACCTGCTGGCCCGGGTGGACGGTGTCGCCGACGGCGACGAACGGCGGCTCCCCCGGTGACGGCGCGCCGTAGAAGGTGCCGACGAGCGGCGCGACGATCGTGACCGCGGGCCCGGCCGGCACCGGGGCCGGCGCGGACGCGGACGCGGGAGCCGGCGCCGGTCCCGGAACGGCGGCCGGGGCGGGGGCAGGGGTCGTGGGTGCGGACCCGGCGGGCTCACCGCCCGTCCCCCACTCCACCTCGATGCTCTCCGTCCCCGACGCGACGCGGATGCGGGCGGGCCGCTCGGGCAGCGCGCCGGCGAGCGACACCGCGGTGTCGCGCAGGGCCTCGAGCCCCTGGCCCGGATCGCCGCGGTGCTCGTCCACCGGCGAGACACCGTTCCTGTGCGTGATCACGACGCCACCTCCGTCACGAGAGCGGTCCCGGGGGCCCCGAAGCGGGCGAACCGGGCGTGCCGGTCGGCCACCACCTCCTCGGGGGGCAGCGGCACCAGTTCGGCGAGGGCGTCGGTCACCGCGGCGCGCACGGCGTGCGCCGTCGCCGCCGGGTCGGCCGCCGCCCCGCCCGCCGGCTCGCCGACGACCCGGTCGACGACGCCGAGGGTGTGCAGCTGCGGGGCGGTCAGGTGCAGCACCTCGGCCGCGGTGGAGGCCGCGGCGGCCTCGCCCCACAAGATCGTCGCGCAGCCCTCCGGGCTGATCACCGAGTAGTAGGCGTTCTCGAGCAGCAGCACCCGGTTGCCGACGGCGAGCGAGAGGGCGCCGCCGCTGCCGCCCTCGCCGGTGACCAGCGCGACCGTCGGCACCTCGAGGCGCGACATCGCGAGGATGCACTCGGCGATCGCGGTGCCCTGGCCGCGTTCCTCGGCCTCGGCGCCGGGGAAGGCGCCGGGGGTGTCGACGAAGGTCACCACCGGCACCCCGAGGCGCTCCGCGAGCGTCATCATCCGGCGCGCCTTGTGGTAGCCGCCGGGCTGCGGCATGCCGAAGTTGTTCTCGACGAGCTCGGTGGGCGTGTGGCCCTTCTGGGTGCCGACGGCGACGACGGTGCGCCCGTCGAGGCGCGCGAGGCCGCCGACGACGGCCTGGTCGTCGCCGGAGAGGCGGTCGCCGTGGAGCTCGACGAAGTCGTCGAACACCGCCCGGCAGTAGTCGCGGGCGGTGGGCCGCTGGAGGTTGCGCGCGGAGCGCACGACGTCCCACGCCGAGCCGCCGGCCGCCCCTCCGAGGGGCACGACGGGCGCGCTCCCCGACGCGTCCACCGTTCCGGAGGCCGCGCCGTGCGGGTCCCCGAGCAGGCACAGGAGACGGGCCAGGGTGCCGCGCTGCGCGGGCCGGGGGACGACGAGGTCGACCATGCCGCTCTCGGCGAGGAACTCCGCGGTCTGGAAGCGGTCGGGCAGCTTCTCGCGGATCGTCTGCTCGACGACGTCGGGTCCGGCGAAGCCGATCCGCGCGGCCGGTTCGGCGACGACGACGTCGCCGAGCATGGCGAACGACGCGGTCGCGCCGCCGTAGGTGGGGTCGGTGTTGAGGTTGATGCACGCGACCCCGGCCTCGCGCAGCCGGGCGATCTCCTGGCTGGTCCGCGCCAGCTGCATCAGCGACAGCGCGCCCTCCTGCATGCGGGCGCCGCCGGAGGCGCACACCACGAGCAGCGGGATCCGGCGGGCGAGCGCGGTGCGCGCGGCCAGGCAGATCTTCTCGCCGGTCGTGGCGCCGATGCTGCCGCCGAGGAACCGGAAGTCGAGGGCGGCGACGACGAGCGGGTGGCCCTCGATGGTCGCGGTGCCGCAGCGCACGGCCTCCTGCGACCCGGTGCGGCGCCGGGCCGCCGCGACCCGCTCGGTGTAGGGCTTGGTGTCGACGAAGTCGAGCGGGTCGTCGGAGGCCAGGTCGGCCCCGATCTCGGTGAACGAGTCGGTGTCGAGCAGGGCCGCGAGGCGCTGGTCGACCCCGATCCGCCAGTGGTGGGAGCACTCGGGGCACACGTGCTCGTGGCGCTGCAGGCGGCGCAGGTAGATCGCGGCGCCGCACGAGGGGCAGTGGGCCCAGTGGACCTCGCCCTCCGTGCCGGGCCACGCTGCGCGGCGGTCGTCGGCGGTCATCACGCCACCTCCCGGGCGTCGGGTGCGCCGGCCGGCTTGGCCAGCGCGAACTGCCGGTAGCCGAAGGAGCGCCCCTCGGCGTGGCAGGTGAGCAGGACCCGGGCGGCCGCCTCGACGTCGTCGGGGGTCGCGACAGGGTCGAGCGGGTAGAGCCGCGCCCACAGCTGGTGCAGGCACATCAGCAGCGGTGCCGCGCCGTCCATCGGCGTGGCGATCCAGTCCGAGGACAGGGCGCGGTGGGCCAGGCACGTGGCGACCGCGTGCAGGACGCAGAACCGCTCGGCCAGCGTGAACAGCTCCGCCGACGACCCGTAGGCGCGCCCGAGGCGCTTCTGCAGGGCGGCGCACTCCGCGCGCATCCAGTCGAGCTCGTCGCCGAGGTGGCGGCCCAGCTCCGCGCAGCGGCGCCAGCGGTCGGCCTCGACGGGGTCCTCGGTCGCCTCCGCGCGGCGGGCCAGCGCGGCGATGGCGTCGGGCAGCACGTGCAGGGCGTCGTCACCGGTACGGCCCGCGGTCTGCGCGGCCCAGGGGGCGATCGGCGGGAGCTCGGCGTCCCAGTCGAACAGGGCGCGGGCCCGCTCGCGGGCCGCGGCGGTCGCCGCGTCGCCGGCCGGCGCGAGCAGGCTCGGCAGCGCCGTCGCGACGTTCTTGAGGTTCACGACGGTGTTGCCGTCGGCGAAGTTCGCGACGAGCAGGTCGCGGCGCGCCTTCTGGAACATCCCGTACCGGTGGTGGCCGCGCAGGTAGTGCCGGGCGCCGAGCACCACGCCGAGCTCGGCGACGGTGCGGTCGAGCACCGTCGGCACGAGGTACTTCGCGACCGACGACCACACCGCGCTCTGGTCCGGGCTGGTCTGCAGGCTGCGGGCCGCGCAGTTCGCGAGCGTGTCGGAGAGCAGCAGGTCGGCGTGGGCCTCGACGAGCTTGCGCCGCGAGTAGGGCACGTCGACGACGGTGCCGCCGAAGATCTCGCGCTGGGTGGTGAAGTCGAGCGCGAGGCGCAGCGCGGTGTCGGTGCACCCGAGCGCGATCCCCGTGATCATGACGCGGACCGGGTGCGAGCCGGTCAGCGCGATCTCCAGGCCGTGGCCCTCGGGCCCGATGCGCGCGGAGTCGGGGATGAAGCAGTCGGTGAGGCGCAGCCCGCTCATGTCGATGCCGCGCAGGCCGTGCAGCTGCTCGTCGGGCAGCGCGCTGATGCAGTGGGCGGGGGTCGCCCTGCGGTCGAGCACGAGGATCGAGAACCCGGCGGGCCCGGCGCGCTCGCCGGTGCGCACGAACAGCACGACGTAGTCGGCCTGCGTGCCGTGCCCGATCAGCCACTTCTCGCCGTCGACGACGTAGCCGCCCTCGACGCGCCGCGCGGTCATCCCCGTGGCCAGCACGTCGCTGCCGTGCTCGCGCTCGGTGAGCCCCCAGGCGAACTTCGCGCCGCGGTGCACCGCCTCGCCGTAGCGGGCGCGCTGCTCGTCGTCGCCGCCGACCCAGATCGGCAGGTAGGCGAGCATCGTGATCGACAGCGCGGTGGCCAGCGTGGCGTCGCGCCGGGCGATCGTGGTGCCGAACGCGACGCTGTCCTGGGTGGCCACGCCGCGCCCACCGGCCGAGACCGGCACGCCGAAGTCGTGGCACCCCCAGGCGCGCAGGACGTCCAGGCCGCCGTGGGGGTACTGCTCGCGCTCGTCGAGGTCCAGCGACGTCGCGAACGACACCGGGCCGTCGGCGTCGTGCGGATCGCCGAGATGGCGCTCCAGGTCCTCGGTGAGGGCGCGGAGCTCGTCGACACGGGTCATCGGGTCACCTCCGGGTGGGTGCGGTCGTGCGATGCGTCTGGGGTGCGCCGGGTCCCCGCGGCGCGGGCGCGCAGCAGGTCGGTCGCGGCGAGGAGCCGGGCGCGCGGCTCGTGCGAGCCGCTCGCGGCCACGTGCACGCACGCGGCGGCGGCGTGCAGGAACGCGCCGCGGGCGGCGAGGGTCGCAAGCTGCGGCGGGGCCAGGCCGGGCACGGCGATCGCGGCGAGCAGCGCGCGGACGTCGGCGTCGGTCGCCTCGGCGCGGGCCAGCAGCTCCGGGTCGCCGCCGCCGGCGCGCAGGGCGTCGACGAGGGCGGGCAGGCCGTCGAGCAGCATCTCGTCGCGGCCCGCGAGCGCCGTGCCGGCCGGGTCGAACGCCGGCAGCGCGGCGCCGAAGGTGACGGCCGCGGCCAGCTCCTCCCCCGGGTTCCGCGGCCCGGTGGGGCGCAGGGCCAGCCGGCGCAGCGCCGCGGCGAGCAGGTCGAGGTTGGCGTGCGGGTCGGTGTCGACGTAGCGGGCGAGCGCGGCGTCGCGGCGCGCGATGGCGAACGGGCCCGCGAGCACCGCGGAGAAGCCGAGGACGTCGGCGGCCCGGTCGAACACCTCGTCGGTCAGCTCGGTGACCACCCACTTCACCGCGCTCGACCCCAGGGCCTGCTGGCCGGGCGCGGTGTGCAGGGCCCGGGCGGCCACCCGCGCGTGCACCTCGGCGGCGGTGGCCGCGACGGCCGCGGCCTCCAGCTCGGCCGTCGCCACGGGGCCGGCGGCGCCGTCCTCGCGGGCGACGCGCAGGGCGAGGTCCATGGCGCCGAGGCCGGCGGCGGTGCTCGTCACCCGCACCACCTGCATCGCGCGCAGCATCAGCTCGATCCCGCGGCCGACCCCGTCCGGCCCGCCGACCACGTCGTCGGGGGACACCGCGACGTCGTCGAAGGCCAGGTCGGCGAACGCGACCCCGCGCCAGCCGTCGGCGCCGCGGTCGGCGACCCGCGCGGCCCGCAGGGCCGGGTCGCGCACGACCACGAGGCTGAACGCGGCCGGGCCGCGGCCGCCGGTGCGGGCGAGCACGAGCGCGGCGGTGGTGTGCGGGCCCGTGCCGACCCGCCACTTCCTCCCGCGCAGCACCGGCCCGTCGGGGGTGTCCACGAGCGCGCAGGTGCCGGCGAGCGGGTCGGCGTCGTGGTCGCGCTCGGAGACCGCGAAGGCCACCGTGCGCCCGGCGCCGGCGAGGTCGACGACCTCGGCGCGCTGCGCGGCGGTCCCGCCGATCAGCACCGCCGTCGTCGCCGTGATCCCGAACATCGTCGCGGGCATGACGGTGGCGTCGCGGCGGGCGGCGGCCCGGGCGAGCGCGAGGGTCTCCTCGAGGCTCGCGAGCGTGCCGCCCGCGGCGGCGGGGACGAACGACAGGCGCAGGTCGGGCCCCGCGGCGGCGGCGAGCGCGGTGACCGTGCCCTGCTCGTCGCGGCGGCGCAGCGCCTCGTCGTCGGGCGGGCCGAGGCGGCGTTCCAGATCGTCGGCCAGCAGGGTGGCCATCACGCCGCCTCCTCGATCGGGACGGGCCGGTAGGTGGTGGCCGCCGACGGGAGCCGCACGCCGGACAGCCGCAGCTGCCAGACCCGCGCCTCGTAGGCGGCGCCGCGCAGCAGGTGGGTGGCGACGTCGCCCACCGTCCGGTTCTCGGGGGGCGCGAGGTAGGTGCCGCGCACCCAGTCGTTGAAGCTGCCCATCGCCGGTCCGCACCAGATCTGGAAGTCGCCGGCGCGCTCGGTCTCGCCGGTGACCGCCCAGCGCGAGGCCATGCCCAGGTACCAGCGGAAGACCAGGGCCATGCGGCGGCGGGGGTCGTCGGCCGCGCGCGCGAGCTGCTCGGGGTCGCGCCGGGTGAAGTAGGCGACGACCTCGTCCCACACCTCGTCGACCGAGCGCCGGAACACCTTCTTCTCGAGGGTCTCGCGCTCCGCGTCGGGCAGGGCGTCGAGGCCGTCGTAGCGGCGGTAGAGCTCGAGCAGGCTCTTGGCGCGCATCGGGAAGAACGTGCCGCGCCGCAGCACCTGCAGCTCGACGCCGAGCTCGAACATGTCCGCGGCGGGGGCCATCTCGCAGTCGGCGATGCCGGCGCGCGCGAGCATCTCGCGGGCCTGCGGCGACGTCCCCGACTCGACGCAGGCCTGGTTCACCGAGCCCGTGACGACGTAGTCGGCGCCCAGCGCGTAGGCGGCGGCGACGGCCGCGGGCGTGCCGAGCCCGCCGGCCGCGCCGACGCGCACGGCGTGGGGGTAGCCGTGCTCCGCGGCGGTCGCGTCACGCTGGGCCAGCACGCCGGGCAGCAGCGCGGTCATCGGGCGACGGTCGGTGTGCCCGCCGGAGTCGGCCTCGACGGTGATGTCGTCGGCCATCGGGACGCGCGCGGCCAGGCGGCGCTGCTCGGGGGTCACGAGCCCGTCGGCGACGAGGGCCTCCACCATCTCGGGCGGTGGCGGGGCGAGGAAGTGGGCGGCGACCTCGGGCCGGGAGACCTTGGCGATCAGGCGGTTGTCGGCGACGACGGCGCCGGACGGGTCGGTGCGCAGCCCCGCGACGCGGTAGCGCACGACGTGGCGGGTCAGGCCCATGAACGCCGACGCCTCGACGCAGCGCACGCCGCGGCGCAGGTAGAGGTCGACGGCGTCGCGCTCGAGGGCGTCCTCGCTGGGGCTGTGGATGAGGTTCGCGGCGAACGGCAGACCGGGCGCCTCGGCGGCGATACGCCCCAGGGCGGTGTCGATGTGCGCGGGCAGCATCCCGGCCGCGCCGAACGACCCGAGGACCCCGGACCGGGCCGCCGCGACGACGAGGTCGGCCGACGCGATGCCGCCCGCCATGGCGCCGCACATGTAGGTGTGGCGCACGCCGTGCGCGGCGCGGAAGGCGGGCGCGCCGAGGCGCTCGGGCGGCAGCGGCGGGGCGACCGCGACGACGGTGCCGTCGTCGGCCGGGCGCTGCGGGGTCAGGCCCAGCCCGCCGTCGGGGTCGCGGACGACGTAGCAGGGGTCGTCGAGACGTCCCAGGACGTCGCGCACGGCGGCCGCGGCGCGGGCCGGCACCGGGGTGGTCACGGTCATCGCTGCTCCTCGGTGACGGTGGGGGTGGTGCGGGCGGTGCGGGTGTCGCGGACCTCGATCGCGACCGCGGTGAGCTCGTAGATGCGCAGGGGCTCGCCGTCGGCGGGGACGCGCCAGACGCCGGCGTCGGCCACGACGACGACGCGGTCGCCGTGGTCGTGCACCTCGCGGACGTGGGCGTCGGCGAGCATCAGGGGGTCGTCGCGCAGGATCTGGCCGCGGTAGCGCCAGCCGGTCGCGACGTCGGTGGGCACCGCGAACACGGGGTCGGCGAACCGGGCGGAGAGCCCGCTCTCCCGCGTCCAGATCTGCAGCGCCTGGAGCACGGCCTCGACCCCGAGCGAGCCGGGCATGACCGGGTCGCGGTGGAAGTGGCAGGAGAAGTACCAGTCGTCGTGGTCGATGCGGCGGCTCGCTCGGACGTAGCCGCGGCCGTGGTCGCCGCCGCCCTCGACGAGGTCGACGGCGTCGACGAGGCGCAGGTGGCCGTCGCCGAGGGCGGGCGCGGTGGTGAACCAGTCCTCGTCGCGGTCCAGGTGGCGGACGCCCTCGAGCGCCTCCTGCCGGTCGAGCCACGGCGCGACGCGGCGCCCGTTGTCGAGCCCGACCTGGGTGGCGAGGGCCTCGGGCGGGAAGTAGCCGAACAGCGACTCGCCGCGGTGGAACACGACGCCGTCGACCGAGAGCTCGTAGCGGAACGACTGCAGCACGGTGCCGCCGGCGGAGCTGCTCGAGAGCATCTCCGTGTGCTGGCGCACGGTGCGCCCGCGCAGGTCGACGTCGGCGACGTAGGAGGCCGAGCCGTCGAGGTTGCGGATGCACAGGTCGGCGTCGGGGTGCTGCAGCGTCGCCCCGAGGTAGTAGCCGAGGAAGATCGCCGCCTGGAGCGAGCTCTCGAGGACCACGCAATGCGGCGTGCGCCCGCCCGGCGCCTCGGCGAGGTACCACGCCTCGGGCGGGACGTCGTACTCGCTGATCATCGTGGCGCCCGGCCGCAGCTGCCCGCGAGTGCCGTCCATCGCGACGATGCGGTCGACGAAGCGGAAGTCGCCGTTCGGGATGTGCGGTGCCCGCCGGCCGGCGTAGATCTCGAACTCGGGGCCCATGGTGACCGCGAGGTCGCCCTTGGCCGCGTGCGCGAGGTGCAGCTCGTTGACGAACGTCGCCTCGCCGGTCGGCGTGCGGCGCCCGAGGAACGGCGGGACGCCGCCGGGGCCGGGGCGGAAGTCGGTGCCCGGCTTCTCGCGGACCTGGATGCCGAAGTCCTGCACCGAGATGATCGGCTTGTCGCCGTCGTAGATCGTCAGGTCGGCGACCACCGCGGGCCGCGGCAGCATCGTGACGTCGGTGATCTCGGCGCGGTAGGTGATCCGCGGGGTCCCGGGCGTGATCTGACCCCGGACCTTGATCTTCGTGGTGAGGTCCGGGATCGCCTGGAACTCGGCGTCGGGCAGCACGAGGTGCAGGCCGAGGTACATCGCGTAGACCTGCAGCAGCTGCACCCCGCCCTCGGCGACCAGCGAGCCGGCGAGCACCGGGTCGCCGGTGAAGTGGCACGCGAAGTACCAGCCGTCGGGGTCGAGCTCGGTGGTCGCGGTGAGCTCGCCGAGCCCGCGGGGACCGCCGAGCCGGTCGATCGCGGTGATCTCGTCGATCATGCGCAGGCGCTCGTCGGGCAGGCGGATCGACGGGTTGCAGCCGTCGGCGTGCTGGTCCCAGGCCGGCCCGAACACCTCGGCGAGGCGGCCCCGGGAGAGCAGCCGCAGGTCCTCGGCGCCGAGCGCGGTCCGGTCGGTGCGGGCCAGCGGCTTGAACCACGCCGGGGTCATCGCCGCCCGCCGGCGCCGGTCGACGACGGTCTCGACGACGCCCAGTGACGCGTCGAGCTCGGCGGCGTTGAAGAAGCCGGCGCAGGCGTCGGTGAGCTCCAGGCACAGCTCGCCGTCGGCGAAGCACCGGTAGGAGAAGAAGAACAGCAGCGTCCCACCGTCGCGCACGAACCGGTCGATGCTGATCTCGTAGCGCAGCGTCTGCCCGGCCCGCGGGAGGCCGGTGACGAAGCGCAGCGTGCTGTCCAGCAGCCGGTAGACCCGCTCGCCGCGGCTCTCGAAGTCGATGCCGAGGTAGCTGATGAGCAGGAGGTCGCACTGCCCGGCCTCGACGGTGACCGCGGTCGGCGCCAGGCCGTCGACGGTGAACCAGGCGTCGGCGGGGACGTCGAACTCGGTGGTGATCGTCGACGGCTCGAACCGCCCGGTCTCGCCGTGCAGATCGGTGACCCGGCTGACGAACAGGTACGGCGGCTCGGGCAGCCGCACGCGGTAGTCGTAGGTGTCGACCTCGGCGAACCGCTCCCCGAAGACGTTCGCGACCTTCCCGCGGGCGAACTCGAGCATGTCGTGCTCGTCGAACAGGACGTCGTCGCGGCGCGGGGGGCGCGGGGGCGGAGCCGGGAGCTCCGGCGGCGGGGTGTCCCCGGCCAGGAGCGTCGCCACCGCCTGCCCGGCCGCGGCCTCGTGGGCCCGGACGGCGGCGCGGTGCGCGTCGGCGACCGCGAGGGCGAGCCGCACCTGGCCGCCCGACGGTGGGCCGGCCGGCACGGAGGTCGGCGCCGGCGGGGCCTCCTCGCGCCGCGGCAGGAACACGAACGGCTCGGCCTCGAGGACGATCGGCTCGTCCTCGGGGGACTCCTGCGGCGTCGCGGGCACGGCCGCCTCCTCCTCGGTCGGGAACTGGGGGACGGCCCGCTCGGTGGGCGCGGCGAGGACGTCGGTGGTGGCCCGCGCGACCTGCTCGACCACCGACTCCGCGCCGTTGACGACCGTGAAGGTCATCGCCGGGCGGGCGGGGGCGGCCTCCGGGGCGGGCGGCAGGAGGACCTCGAGGGCGACGGGCACGCCGTGCGCGGCGAGGCGGGCCAGCGCGGACGCCAGGCCCTGCGCGGTCCCGGCGCCGCGCCGGTCGGCCGACACCGCGACGTGCGGGGCGTCGGCGAGCGTCTCGCCGACCCAGCGGGTGCACGTGGCGCCCGGCCCGACCTCGACGAAGTACCGGAACCCGCGGTCGTGGGCGGTCCGGGTGAGGCGGACGAAGTCGATCTCGCTGGTCAGCGTGGCGGCGATCCGCTCGGCGAGGTCGTGGCGGTCGCGGACGTCGACGCGGTCGTGGTCGAACGCCGAGAGCAGCTCGAGCTCGGACGGGGGCTCGCCGAGGGCGTAGCTGTTCAGCCCGGCCAGCGCCTCGCGCACCGGGGCGACGACCGGGTTGTGCATGACGTGGTTGGCGGGCGCGCGGGCCGACTTCCCGCCGACGGCGGCGACGAGCTCCGCGCACTGCGCCGGGTCGCCGGCCACGACGACCTCGCGCGGCGTGTTGACGTGGGTGAGGAACACGCGGTCGCGTCCGGCGAGGGCGGCGCGGACGTCCTCGACCGGGGCGAGCACGACGTAGGTGGCCCAGACGGCGTCGTCCGCGACGTCGTCGGGGATGTCCCAGGCCCGGCGCACCAGCCCCTTGCGCCCGCGCAGCTGGTCGCGGAAGAGCGGCGAGCTGCGCAGCGCGACGTCGTCGCGCTCGGCGGTGGCCCAGACCCCGGAGGCGAAGAGCATGCTCGACTCGCCGAGGCTGTAGCCGAAGCCGCCGTCCGGGGCGACGCCGAGCACGTCGCCGAGCAGGCGGGTGTGCAGCACGGCGAGCGTGGTGCCGGTGGCGAGCACGGTCGGGATGTCGTCGATCAGCTCGGCCTCGTGGCGCATGAGGTCGCGGCGCCCGAGCCGCGCCCGGCCCGCCGGGAACAGCGCCTCCAGCTTGAGGGCGCCGCGCGGGCTCGGCACCTCGCGCTCGAGGCCGCGGCGCAGGCCCGGGAACAGCCGGAACAGGTCCTGCCCGGCCTCCGGGTAGGTGGTGAACGCGCCGGGGTAGACGAACGCGATCCGCCCGTCCGGGCCGATGGGGCGGGTCGTGGCGTAGCTGCCGGTCGGCGTCATCCACTCGCCGCGTTCCGCGACGGCGGTCCCGAGACCGCCGAGGGCCGCCTCCAGCTCACGCCGGAGCGCGGCGGCGTCCGGCGCGACCAGGACGGCGGTCGCGGGGCCCGCCGTGAACGCGGCGGTGGCCTCCCGGACCAGACCGGCGACGTCGGCGCCCGCGGCGAGCTCGTCGCGCCGCGCGGTGATCGCGGCGAGCAGGGCGTCGACGCCGTCGCCCGCGAGCGGGAGCAGCAGCGGGCCGTGCGCGGCGGCCCAGTCGGCGCCGGGGCGGTGCTCGCCGTGGTCGGTCGGGCCGTCGGGGGCGCTGGAGAGGACGAGGTGGGCGGCGGGCCGCCCGATCGGGCCGCGGTGCCCGACGGTGCTCAGCGCGGCGAGGCGCGGGCCGCCGCCGAGGCGGCGCAGCCACGGGCGGCGGCTCGCCGGCACGCGCAGGGCGGACCCGTCGAGCGCCGGGGTGGCGGCGGCGTCGAGGACGACGCCGTCGGGGGCCGGCGGCAGCTCGGCGAGGCGCAGGCACGTCGCGACCTTGACCAGGGCGGCCAGGACCGAGGCCCGCTGCAGGTCGCCGGTGAGGTCCGACAGGCGCCCGACGAGGCCGCCACGGTCGTGGCGGATCGAGTCGTCGGCGGAGCGGTAGACCTCGGCGAGCCCGGCGTGCTCGGCACGCTCCGCGGCGCCGCCCGGCGCGCCGAGCTCGAGGTGGTCGATCTCCTCACCTCGGCGGCCCGCGGCCGTGAGCGCGTCGCGCGCCGCCGCGGCGACCGCCGACCGGCCGCCGACGCCGGTGTCGAGCACCATCGCGTCGACCGTGGCGTGGTGGCGGGGGAACCCGGTGACGTCGCGGGGGCGCGTGACCACGACGGCGGCCGCGCCGTCGCCCAGCGGCGGCACGTCCTCCCCGTCCTGCTCGGCGACGCGCCGGCGGGCGAGCACGTTCTCCGCGCCCGCGGCGAGGTCGACCCCGCCGACGAGCACGGCCTCGAGCGACGGGTCGCGCAGCAGCAGCGTCGCGACGTCCAGGGCGCGGGCCCCGGCGGTGGTGTCGGCCGAGACCGTGAACGACGGCCCGGTGAAGTCGTGCGCCGCGCAGACCCGGCTCGCCATGACGTTGCCGATGTAGGAGAGCACCTCGTTGGCGCCCAGGTCGGGGTGCACGGCACCGCGGGCGGCGTTCTCGAGGCGGCGCACGTCGGCCTCGTCGAGGGCGACGCCGGCGCGGGCGAGGTCGGCGCGCACGTGGGCGCCGATGTCGAAGCGGGCGCGGTGGGCGTTCGTGTGGGGCTCGGCGTCCATGGCGACGACGACGGCGATCCGCCGCGGGCCGTCCGGCGCGTCCTCCCCGGTGAGTCCCGCGTCGGCGAGGGCCTGCTCGGCGGCGTCGAAGAACGCGGCGTGCTGCGGGTTGGCGTGGCCGAGCTGGGCCGGCGGGATGCGGTAGGTCCGCACGTCGACCTCGACGTCGTCGAGGTGGCCGCCCTCGGGCGGCGCGGAGCCGACGGCGTCCTCCAGCCCGTACCACCGCTGCGCCGACGCCGGCCCGAGCCGCGGGGTCGCGGTGCGCACGGCGTCGTGCAGGTCGTCGACGCCGTGGATCCCGGCGGCGCGGACGCCCAGCCCGACCAGCGCCACGGGGTCCGACGCCCGGCGCGGGGGGACGCTGCGGCGCGCGCCCTGCACGGACTCGACGGCCGGCTCGGTGGCGGGACGGTCGGCGAGCACGACGTGGGCGTCGGTGCCGCCGAACCCGAAGGCGGAGACGCCGGCGAGGCGGCGGCGCTCGGCGGAGCGCTCCCAGGCCAGCGGCGCGCGCACGACCCGCTCGCCGAGGCCCGGGTGCTCGCCGTGCGGCAGCGCGACGGTCTCGCCGACGCCGGGCGTCGCGGGCAGCTGCCCGTGGCGCATGGCGAGGACGACCTTGAGCACGCTCGAGAGCCCGGCGACGGTGAGCAGGTGGCCGAGGTTGGCCTTCACCGAGCCGAGGCGCGGGACCTCGGCGCCGCGGGCGGTGAAGAACTCGGCGATCCCGGCGAGCTCGGTGGTGTCGCCGAGCGGGGTGCCGGTGGCGTGGCACTCGACGTAGTCGACGTCGCGGGGGTCGACGCCGGCGTCGTCGTAGGCGCGGCGGTAGGTGTCGAGCTGGCCGATGACGTTCGGGCTGAGCAGGTGGCGCCCGGCGCCGTCGTTCGACAGCCCGAGCGACTCGATCACGGCGTGCACCTCGTCGCCGTCCCGCCGCGCGTCGGAGAGGCGCTTGAGCACCAGCAGCCCGGCGCCCTGCCCGGTGACGATGCCGCGCGAGGTCGCGTCGAAGGGCTGGCTGACCCCGTTGTCCGGGTAGGCGCCGAGGTCGGAGAACGACAGGTGGATGAGCAGCGGGTCGGGCGCGCAGACCGCGCCGGCGAGCATGACGTCGGCCCGCCCGGTCTCGAGCAGGTCGCGGGCGAGCGCCATGCCGTAGAGCGCCGACGAGCACGCCGCGTCGAGCGACAGGCCCGGCCCGCCGAGACCGAGGGCGTCGGTGACGACCGTGACCGGCTCGCCCGCCGACCACAGCTCGTGGGGGTCGGGGGCGCCGTCCGCGGCATCCGGATCGGGGTCCGGGGCCGGGACGCCTCCGCGGCGCAGGCCCTCGCGGACGGCGTCGCGGACGAGCGGGAGGGTCAGGGCGCTCGACGACGCCGTCGGGAACGAGTAGTTGCCCAGGGCGATCCCGGTGCGGGCGAGGCGGGGGTCGCCGGGACGCAGTCCGGCGTCGGCGAGGGCCTGGCGCGCGGTGTGCAGCGACCAGCGCACGACCCGGTCGCGCCCGGCCAGCGTCTCGGCGGGCAGGTGCAGGCCGGTCAGGTCGACGTCGGGCTCGGTGACGAACCCGCCGCGCACGGCCGTGACCCGGTGGGCGTCGTCGCCCCAGCCGCCGGGCACCGACGGGTCGGTGCCGAACCGGTCGTGCCCGCCGTCGGTGCGGCGGTCGGCGCCGTCGCGCAGCGTCTCCCAGAACTCCACGGGCGTGTGGGCGCCGGGCAGCAGGCAGGACAGGCCGACGACGGCGACGGGCTCGCGGTCGGTGGCGGTGGCGGTGGGCGCAGTGGTCACGGTGGTGTCCTCCGGATCGCGGGGGCTCAGGCCGGGACGGAGCCGGTGGTGGGGACGGCTCCGAACTGCTCGGCCAGACCGGGCGAGCAGACGACGTCGACGTCGCGCAGCGCGACGAGGACGCGTCCGTCGGGGGCGCAGGCGGTGACGTCCCCGCGGAGGGCGTCACCGCCGCCGGTGAAGCCCGTGGCGACGACGACGAACGGCGTGTCCGCGGGCAGCGGGGCGTGCAGGTCGACGCGCCCGATACCGGTCGGCAGGCACGGGCGGCCGGCGTGGCGATGGACCCGGACGAGCGCGGCCTGCAGGAGCAGGTCGGCGAGCACGGGGCTCCACGCAGGGGTGGACCAGCCGCCCCCACCGATCTCGCCGATCTCGCCGATCTCGCCGGCGGCCAGCTGCGCGGCGAGCACGAGCCGGTCGGCGTCGTCGGTCAGCACGCCCGTCAGGCCCCGCAGCGCCGGGCCGTGGAACAGGGCGCCGTCGGTGTAGGCGGTGAGCGCCGTGGCACCCGCCGGATCGGGCAGGCCGGTGACGTCCGGGACCGCGTCCAGCGCGGCCGCGGCGAGGGACGCCCGGTAGCGGGGCACGCCGCGGTCGTCGTGCACGAGGACGTCGAGGGCGCGCTCGTCCCCGTCGAGAGCCAGCCGCAGCGAGCGCGGCGTGGCGGGGTCGGTCGGGTCGAGGCGCAGGCCGCGCAGCACGCCGAAGCGCGTCACGCTCCGCGGGGCGGCCATCCGCCCCGAGCGCACCGCGACCTCGAGCACCGCGCCGAGCGCGGCCGTCGCCGGCAGCACCGGCACGCCGCCGAGGGTGTGCGCGGCGAGCACGGGGTCGTCCCGCAGCCCGCCGAGGTCGCGCACGACGGTCGTCGTGCCGGAGTTCCCGTCCCGCTCGGGGGCCGAGAGGGGCGAGGTCGGGCCGAGCACGCACACGACGTCGTCGCCGTGGGCGGCATCGAACTGCTCGACGAACATCCGGACCCCGTCCGCGACGGGGACGAGGACGACACCGCGCTCGGCGAACATCGCCGCGAGCTCCGGGGTGACCATCCCGCCCTCCCAGGCGCCCCAGTTCAGCGCGGTCACCCGCGCGTCCGGGACCGCCCGCTTGAGCCCGACCGCGACGCGGTTGAGCGCCTCGTTGGCCATCGCGTAGCCGGCCTGGGCGCGGTTGCCGAAGAACCCGGCTACCGACGAGAACAGCAGCACGTGGCGCAGGCGGGCGAGCTCGAGGGCGTGCAGCACCGCGGCCAGCCCGTCGATCTTCGGGGCCAGCACGCGGGCGAGGTCGTCGCCGCTCGTGTCGACGACGAGCCGGTCGGCGAGCACCCCGGCGCCGTGCACGACACCGGTGACCCGCTCCGCGAACGGGGCGAGCACCCGGGCCGTCGCGGCCGGGTCGGTGACGTCGACGTCGAGGTACTCGGCCTGCGCGCCCCCCGCCCGGATCGCGGCCAGGGTCGCCCGGATCTCGCGCTGGGCGACCTGGCCGTCGGCGAGCCGCGCCACCTCGCGCGGGACAGGCTTCTCGCCCCGCTCGCGCAGGGCGGCGGCCGCGGCGGCGCGCAGGCCGTCGTCGGCGACACCGGTGGCCCAGGAGGGCTCGTCGCCGAGCGCGGTCCGGCCGAGCAGCAGCAGGCCGGTGCGGTGGCGGGTGGCGAGCCCGACCGCGCACGAGGCGGTGACCCCGCGCGCGCCGCCGGTGACGACCAGCAGGTCGTCGGGGCCGGGCTGCCCGCCGGGGACGTCACCGGCGGGCAGCCCGTCGTCGGGGCGGCGCAGGTCGGCGAGCCCGACGGTGCACCGCGCGCCCGCCGGGCCGAGGCCGACCTGGGTGAGGTCGCGGGCCACGTCGTGCAGCTCGTCGACGATCCGCGCCGCGCCCTCGTCGTCACCCACGGCGGGGTCGAGGTCCAGGGCGCGGCAGAAGAGTGCGGGGGCCTCGACGGCGAGGGTCTTCACGAGACCCGGGACGCCACCGAGGACCGCGCGGGCCCGGGCGACGCCGTGGCCGAGGCCCAGCGCACCGTCGAGACGGGTGACGGTGACGAACGCGGCGCGCCCGTCCCCGGCGGCGGCCTCGAGGGGCCGCTGGGTCGTGCGGGCGAGCCCGAGGGCCGCGGTGAGCGCGGCCGTCGGGGTCGCCGCGGCGTGCTCGTCGACGACCTGGAGCGCGAGGTCGAGGACCCCGCCCAGCTCGTCGAGCGAGCGGCCCACCGTCCACCCCGCACCGGACAGCGTCCGGTGCAGGGCGTCGGTGAGGGGCCCGGCCCCGGCGAGCAGGGCCCGCCGGGTGCCGAACGCGCCGTCGATCACGTCGATCGTGGGCAGGGGCGCGAGACGCGCCTGCATCCGGCCTACTCCTGCTCGGCCGGACCCGCCCTCACGTGCTTTTGGGTCGGCGCTCACCTCGCCCCCGGCCGCCGCGGCCACGAATCCGGTGATGTCGTCGAGGGTGCGCAGCTCGGCCAGCTCCTCGGGGCTGGCCGACTCGGCGCCCGGGAACTGCTCGCGCAGGGCGCCCATGATCTCGACCCGCTTGATGGAGTCGATGCCGAGGTCCGACTCGACGTCCATCGTGGCGTCGAGCATGTCGGTCGGGTAGCCGGTCTTCTCGGCCACGAGGTCGAGCAGGGCCGTGCGGACCCGCGTGACGACGGCGTCGTCGACGGCCGGCGCGGCGACCGCGACCGGGGCGGCCGGGGCGGCCGGGGCGGCCGCCGGGGCCGGTGTCGGGTCGGGCGGTGTGGGTGTCGGTGCGGGTGGCGGCGGCGGTGCCGGGGCCGCCGGGGCCGCCGGGGCAGCCGGCGCTGCCGCGGCCGGGACGGACACCGTCGGTGCCGTCGCCCCGGGCTGCGGGACGGCCGGAGCGGCGACCTCCGCGACGACCTCGGCGACGACCTCGGGGGTCACCTCCGGGACGACCGGGGCGTGGCCGTTGGTGCCGTGCCCGTTGGTGCCGTGGCCGTTGGTGCCGTGGCCGTTGGTGCCGTGGCCGTTGGTGCCGTGCCCGTTCGTGCCGTGCCCGTTCGTGCCGTGCCCGTTCGTGCCGTGGCCGTTCGTGCTGTGGCCGTTGGTCGGCACCGGCGCCGGGCGCACCGGCTCCTCCGGCAGCGGCAGCGGCGCGACCGGCTCGCTCGGGGCGAGCCCCCCGTCCATCTCGACGAGGCTGCGCAGCACCTGGCTGGCGTGCACGTGGCTGCGCCCGATGGCGAGGCTGTGCTCGGTGACCGAGGTGATGCCGCCGATGACCTCCGGGTCGGGGGTCTCGGCCTGCGCCTGCTGCGCCAGCACGGCGGTGAGCTGCTCGCCGATGCGC
This sequence comes from Actinomycetospora aeridis, assembly GCF_037400275.1. NCBI lineage: Bacteria > Bacillati > Actinomycetota > Actinomycetes > Pseudonocardiales > Pseudonocardiaceae > Actinomycetospora > Actinomycetospora aeridis. The sequence goes on from NZ_JBBEGL010000005.1 coordinate 141,549, forward strand.
AGCTGGCCCGCGAGGTACTCCTCGTGCATCGCGAGGTGGCTGCGCAGGACGTCGCCGGTGTCGGCAGCGGCGCCCACGGCGGCGGGCACTCCGACCGGCGCCGGCTCGGGAGTCGGAAGAGTGGGCTCGGGCGGGCCGTCCTGGCCCGCGGCGGCCAGGCGTTCGTGGTACGCCCGCCGCTCGTCGGAGATGTGGTTCACCCCGGTCATCGCGATCCTCATTCCCTTGGTCGGTGCCGGCGTGGCCGGCGGGGCGGTGAACTGGTTGAAGCCGGACAGGGGCAGCCCGAGGACCGCCAGGCGGGCCGCGGTGTGCTTGAGCGCGCGGTCGCCGTCCCCCCGCGGACCGGCGTCGGCGGAGAGCAGGACGACGTCGTCCCGCCCGCGGAAGGTCGCGCTCGCCAGGCCGGCGAGCACCGTGCGGGGGCCGAGCTCGACGAACACCCGGAACCCGTCGGCGTACATCTGCTCGAGCCGCGGGGCAAAGGCCACCGGGGAGAGCAGCTGGTCGGTCAGCACGCCGCGGTTCGCCGCGACGTCGCTGCCGTAGGCGGCGCCGTCGGTGTTCGGGTAGACCGCGATCCGCGGCCCGCCGACGGTGACGTCGCTGATCGCCCGGCGGAACCCGTCGACCGCGCCCGCGACGTGCCGGGTGTGGAATGCGGCGGCCACCGGCAGCAGCGAGGCCTTCACCCCGGCGGTCGCGCAGGCCGCGACCAGCGCCTCGACGGCGGGCGTGGACCCGCCGACGACGACCTGCTCGGGGCTGTTGACGTTGCAGACCGCGACGTCGGGGTGGTCGGCCAGCAGCCGCGCGGCCTCGGCCGGCCCGACGGGCAGGGCCGCCATGGTGCCGGGGTCGTCGCCGCCGGCCGCGGCCATCGCCGCGCCGCGCGCGGCCGACAGGGTCGCGAAGTCGGCGTCGGAGAGGCTGCCCGCGCACCACAGCGCGGTGAGCTCGCCGTAGCTGTGCCCGAGCGCGCCCTCGGGGGTGAAGCCGAGCGCGGACAGGTAGCGGAACTGTCCGGCCGACACCGCCCCGATCGCGGGCTGGGCGTGGTCGGTCGCGCGCAGCCGCGCCTCGCGGGCCGCGTCCTCCTCGCCGGCGGACAGCGGCGGGTAGAGCGCGGTGGCCAGGGACGGCGTGAGCGCGGTGGCCCGGTTCGCCTCGTCCAGCGCCTCGCGCGCCGGGGGGACGGCGAGCGCGGCCGTGCGCCCCATGCCGACGTACTGGCTGCCCTGGCCCGCGCACAGCACGGCGACGCGACCGAGGGCGTCGGCGGCGCGGGGGCGGTACGAGACCCCGGTGGGCAGGTCGAACGCCGCCCCCGGGTCCTGACGCAGGCGGGTCGTGCCGGCCTCGCGCAGCCGGGCGAGCTCGTCGGCGTCCCGCGCGACGAGGGCGAGACGGGCGTGGTCGGCCGGGACCGGTGTGCTGTCGTCGAGCCCCTCCGGGTCGGCCTCGACGGCGGCGAGCAGGGCCTCCGGGTCGGGGGCGTGCCAGAGGTGCACGCGCGTGACCGGGTGGCGGACCTGCAGGTCGGCGGGCCGGCTCTCGTACTCGGAGAGCACGCAGTGGAAGTTGGTGCCGCCGAACCCGAACGACGACACCGCGGCACGCCGCACGGGACGCTGCGGGTCGGCGACCCACGGCCGCGCGGTCGGGCTGATCTGGAACGGGGAGCCGTCCAGGCCGCGCGCCGGGGTGTCGACGTTGATCGTCGGCGGCAGCACCTTCTGGTGCAGGGCCATCGACAGCTTGATCAGCCCGGCGGCACCCGCGGCGGCCTTGGTGTGCCCGATCTGGGACTTCACGCTACCCGCGACGACGGAACCGGGTGCGGCGCCGGCCTCCTCGTAGACCTCGCGCAGGGCGGAGAGCTCGGTGTGGTCGCCGACGGGGGTGCCGGTGCCGTGGCACTCGACGAGCCCGATCTCCTCGGCGCCCACCCCGGCGTCGTCGTACGCGCGGCGCAGCGCGACCTGCTGGCCCGAGGCCTGCGGGGCGTAGATGCTGGCGCCGCGGCCGTCGCTGGAGCTGCCGATGCCGTGCAGCACCGAGTAGACGCGGTCGCCGTCGCGTTCGGCGTCGGCGAGCCGCTTGAGCGCGAGCATCCCGATGCCCTCGCCGATCAGCGTGCCGTCGGCGCCGCTGTCGAACGGCCGGATGGTGCCGGACTTCGAGAACGCGGGCGTCTTCGAGAAGCACAGGTACATGAAGATCGTGTTCTCGGCGTCGCAGCCCCCGGAGAGCATGAGGTCCGCGCGGCCGGCGACGAGCTCCATCGCCGCGGTGTGCACGGCGGCCAGCGAGCTGGCGCACGCCGCGTCCACGGTGCAGTTCGTGCCGCCGAGGTCGAAGCGGTTGGCGATCCGCCCGGCGACGACGTTGCCGAGCATGCCGGGGAACGAGTTCTCCTCCCACGGCGCGAACGCGTCGGCGAAGCCGTCGGCGAGCCGGTCTGCGGTCTCCTCGTCGAGCCCGCAGTCGAGGGCGACCCGGCGCAGCGTCGGTGTCTGCAGGCGCGAGGCCAGCGGCTGGGTCAGGGAGTTGGCGCCGGTGACCCCGAGGACACAGCCGGTGCGCGCGGGGTCGTAGCCCGGCACGTCGGCGAGGGTCTCCTTGGCCACCACGAGGCTCAGCAGCTGCAGGACGTCGGTGACCTCGAGCGTCGAGGGCGGCAGCCCGAACTCCATCGGCGGGAAGTCGACCGGCGGGACGAAACCGCCGCGGTGGCAGTACGTCTTGTCCGGCACGGTCGGGTCGGGGTCGTAGTGGTCCTCGACGCTCCAGTGCGACGCGGGCACGTCGGTGATGCAGTCGTTCGCGTCGGCGACGTTGCCCCAGAACTCGCGCACGTCCCCGGAGCGGGGGTAGAGCCCGCCCAGGCCGACGACGGCGATGGGGGTGTCGGCGAGTCGTGACGGTCCGTCCATGGTGAGCCCCTCGGGTGTCCGGGTCAGGCGATCCGCGCGGGGCGCGGCGCCTGCTCGAGGGCCTCGACGACGGTCGCGGCGAACAGCGCCGCGGTCCGGTCGGAGGCCAGGGTCGTGTAGTGGTCGCCGGGGCAGGTCAGCACCGTCGGGTCGGTGACGAGCCGCTCCCAGCCCAGCGCGCCGGGCCGGGTGACGAGACCCCGCTCCGGGCGCAGCAGCGTCAGCGGCACGTCGGTCGGGCGGGCGGTCCCGGCGCGGACCAGCCGGTTGTTGCGCACGAGCCCGTCGCGGTAGGTCTCGAAGACCTTCCGCAGGCCGGCGACCGGGGTCCCGGGGCGCAGCGCCCCGCCGGCGATCCCCGCCGCGAGGACCCGCGCGAGCCCCTCGTCGGGGGGCAGCACCGCCAGCTCGTCGCGGTCGACCGCCACCGGGGCGCCGCGCTTCGCGCCGAGGTAGCCGGCGAACCACCCGAGCACCACCCCGCGGTCGAGGCCGTCGGACTCGTCGGCGGTGTACTCCGGCACGGGAGCGAGCGCATCGATCACGACGACCCGCTCGGGACGCCCCCCGGCGGGCAGCCGGTCGAGCATCGCGTGGGTGATCACGCCACCGAACGACCAGCCGGCGAGCACCCACGGCCTCGTGGGGGTCCCGGTCGCCCCGAGCACCACGTCGGCCAGCGCCTCGATGCTCGTGTCGGTGCGGCCGCCGGTCAGCGCCGCTCCGTAGTACGCGGGCACCTGCTCGAGGTCGACGACGACGAGCCCGGTGCCCGCGGGCAGCGCGTCCGCGAGCCCGCGGTACGCGCCGGGCGCGATCGCCCCGGGGTGGACGAGCACGACGTGCGTCCCGCCCTCCCGGAGCGTCCGCAGCAGCGGCGGGGTCACGCCGCGTCCTGACGCTCGACGATGTAGACCGCGAGATCGCCGATCGTCGGGTGGTACCAGAGCGCGGTGGTCTCGAGCTCGAAGCCGAGCCACGCCTCGAGCTCCCCGGCGAGGACGAGCGCCTCGGTGGAGTCCAGCCCGAACTCGTCGAAGTACTTCGCGGTCTCGACCGTCCCGGCCGGGACGCCCAGGCGCTGCCCGATCTTCTCGGTCAGCCAGCGGGTGACCTCCTCGACCGAGAGGGCGCCGCGGTGGGTGGACTGGGTCATCGGACTCCGCCTTTCGTGGTGACGAGCTCGGGGCTGCCGGTGGTCGTGGGGAGGTCGCGGACGACGCACTCGGCGGCGGACCGCCCGGCGCCGACGGCGGTGTCGTGGTTGCCGAGGGAGTCCGGGCCGAAGGACCGGGAGTGGAAGTACGAGCCGGCGAACTTCACCGGCGACCCCTCGTTGATGGCGTCGATCTCGAACTGGACCTGCCGCGCGGGCAGGTCGAACGTGGGGTGGGAGTAGGGGATCTCCGAGATCACCGTCTCGTCGCGCGGGGCGATCGGGCTCTCGACCGACACCAGGTAGTCCGTGGTGGCGTCGAGGCGGTGCAGCTGGTTGAGGTGGTAGACGACCCACGGCAGCGGCTCGCCGTGCCGGGTGATCCGCCCGTAGTTCCAGCTCCGCCACCGGTCGCGGTCGGCCGGCATGACGGCCGGGTCGGTGTGCAGGATCGCGGTGCTCGGGTGGTAGCGGATCGTGGAGAGCAGCCGGCGCTGGAGGTCGGTGGGCTCGTCGAGCACCGCGAGCGCCTGGTCCGCGTGCGTGGCCACCACGACCTGGTCGAAACGGCGCGATCCCCGTGCCGTGCGCACCTCCACGCCGGACCCGTCGGGCTCGGTCCGCACCCCGTGCACCGGCGTGCGCAGCTCGAGGGAGCCGCCGGCGGCCCGCAGCTCCTCCACGGCGCGGCGGACGTAGGTGATGCTGCCGCCGCGCACGGTGCGCCAGGGCACGCCGCTGCCGCCGAGGGGCTGCGACCCGTGCGCCATGAAGAAGGCGATGATGGTCGCCGCCGGCATCTCCCAGATCTTCTCGGCGGGCACGACCCAGGCCGTGGAGCACATCATCACGACGAAGCCGTGACGGAACTCCTCGCTGTAGCCGTTGCGCTCGAGGTACTCCCCCAGCGGCATGTCCACCCTCCGCCGCACGAAGTCGCGCGCGGACTCGCGGTGGAAGCGCTGCGCCTCGCGCCAGAGCCCCAGGAACTCGGGCGGGCAGGTCCGGCGGACCTCCTCCTCGGTGAGGGTGAAGTCGTCGGAGACGTAGCAGCTGCCGGTGTCGAGGTCGTAGAAGCTGAAGCGGCCCGGGTGCTCGACGCCCTCGACCCCGAGGTCGGTGAACAGCCGCATGAGCTCGGGGTAGTTGGGCTCGTTGTAGACGATGAACGCCGTGTCCAGGCCGAGCACGCGGCCCGCGTCGGACACCTCCACGGTGTGCGCGTGCCCGCCGGGACGGTCGGCGGCCTCGTAGAGGGTCACCGTCGCGTGCTCCCGCAGGTTGTGGGCCGCGGACAGACCCGCCGCCCCGCTCCCGATGACTGCCACCTCTGGGGCCACGTCAGCCTCCCGCCGCCTGCCGATCGCTCGGCCTCGGAAATCCTTCTCACCGATGACAGTGGGCCGCCGAGAGCGCGGAGATACACGTGATAACGAAAAAAATAGATGCTCGCGGTCGGCGTCTCCCGGATACATGAACACGAGATCAATATGAGGTGTTCCGATGAACGGACAACGAGATCCATGTATCCGGATCTTGCGCCGATCGATCGGGGAATGCCCTGCTCGACGGGGTTGCCAGCGCTCAGTTACACCTGATAACTTCCCGGCTCGACGACATCGACCGTCATCCACAGCGCCATTCGCAGGCGGGCCCGCGGGGCCGACGGGAGTTCTCCATGGAATCGCAGGAATGCGCGCGCGAAATGCGCGAGGTGATCGTCCATCGCGGCGGTCGCTTCATGGCGTCGCCGCAGCTCGCGACCCACGAGCGCCGTCTCGGCGTGCCCCCGCGCTCGCTCTACTTCCGCGGGCGCTCGGCCGTACTCGGCGACCCGCCGGCCGGTGTCGTCGCCGATCTGTTCGGCATCTTCCCGGGGTGGCTGGTCGACCTCGCGCTCGGCGCCACCGCGGCGGTGCCGGCCGGCGAGGCGGTGGACGAGTTCGCCGGCGCGTGCGCCGACTGGGCCGAGGAGCACCTCGGGGCCGTCGACGATCGCGACCGTCTCGCCGACCACCTCTACGCGGTCGCCGACGCCGCCGACGCGAGCGCGCTGCCGCTCTTCTCCGGGTGGCGGGCGACGACGCGCCCGGACGGGGACACCGCCCGGCTCGGGCACGCGATGCTCGTCGTGCGCGAGCTGCGCGGCGGGCTGCACTTCGCCGCCCTGCGCGCCGCCGGCATGGGCGTCGTCGACGCCGTGCTCGCCGACCCCGAGGTCGGCCCGGACCGCCTGCGCCAGACCGGATGGCGCCCCCAGGACGTCGACGACGCCGTCGCGCGCCGTGCCGACGACCCCGACCGTGCCGCCACCCGGCGGGCCGAGGCCGAGGAGCGCACCGACGCGGCCTTCGGCGCCTGCCTCGACGTGCTCGGGGCCGACGGGCGGGCCGAGCTCGCCGCCGGCCTCGCCCACGCCGCCTGAGACCACCCGACCGAGAGGCCGTCCCATGACACCGACATCACCGGGCACGCAGCCGGGAACGCAGGCGGGGACGCACTGCGTCATCGGCGCGGGCTTCGCCGGCCTCGGCGCCGCGCGCGCCCTGCGCGACCGGGGCGTCGACGTCGACGTCGTCGAGGCCCGGCACGACGTCGGGGGCAACTGGCTCGACGGCGTCTACGACTCGACGCACCTCATCACCTCGCGCGCCAGCACCGGCTTCGCCGAGCACCCGATGCCCGCCACGCTGCCGGACTTCCCGCACTGGACCGACCTGCTGGCCTACCTGCGCGACTACGCCGAGCGCTTCGACCTGCGCCGCCACATCGCGTTCGACACCGAGGTCACCGCAGTGGAGCCCGCCGGGCGCGCCGACGGCACCGACGGCTGGCTGGTCACGACGCAGCACGCCGGGCGCACCGCGACCCGGCACTACGCCGGCGTGGTCGTCGCCAACGGCCACCACTGGGACCCGTTCGTCCCCCAGCGCCCCGGCCACTTCACCGGCCGCCAGCTGCACGTCAAGGACTACAAGCGCCCGGCCGACCTGCACGGCGAGCGGGTGCTCGTCGTCGGCGGCGGCGTGTCCGGCTGCGACCTCGCCGTGGAGGCGGCCCGCGCGGTGGGCCACGCCGACCTGTCGATGCGCCGCAGCCACCACTTCCTGCCCAAGACACTCTTCGGCACCCCGATCACCGACCTCAACAATCCCTGGATGCCGGTGGCGGTGCAGCGGCTCGTCACGGGGTCGGCGCTGCGCCTGATCCACGGGCCGCTCACGAAGTACGGCCTCCCCGAGCCCGAGCACCGCCTGTTCGACGAGCAGGTCACGATCCACAGCCAGGTGCTCTACGCGCTGCGCCACGGCCAGGTCTCGCCGCGGCCCGACATCGAGCGCTTCGACGGCTCCACCGTCCACTTCTCCGACGGGACCGCCGCCGACTACGACACGGTGATCTGGGCGACGGGCTACGCCGTGAGCTTCCCGTTCCTCGACGACGACCTCTTCACCTGGGAGCACGGGGTGCCGCGCCGCGTGCTCGGGATGCTCCCGGAGCAGGCCGCCGGGCTCTACGTCTTCGGCCTCATGCAGCTGCGCGGCGGCGCCGGCCCGATGCTCTCGCGCAGCGCCGAGCTGCTCGCCGACCTCGTCGAGCTCCAGGCCGGCGCGCCGCGTCCCGTCGCCCGCGACCTCGCGCGGCTGCGCCCGGCCGACGCCCGCTTCTACGTCTCCGTGCCCGCGATGACCCGCCAGGTCGCCCTCGAGCGCGCCGCGGTCGGCGCGCTGCGCCGCGTCCAGCGCGTCCGCGGCACCCAGGCCCCCGCCGCGTCCGCGGCCGTGGGCGCCCCGACCACCGTGCCCCGGCCGGCGCCGCTCCCCGCGCCGGTCGCGGGCTGACCCGCCCGTCCACCGCCAGCACCGCCCCGGAGGCCGACGTGACCGTCCTGCTCTCCCTGCTCGTGATCGTCCACCTGCTCGGCATGGCCGGGTTCGTCGCCGCCTGGGCCGTCCAGCGCCAGCGACCGGCGGGCACACCCCTGATCTCCCTGTGGGCGTGGTGCGTGCTCGTCATGAGCCTGTCCGGCTTCGCGCTCATCGGCGTCGGGATCGCCGCGGGCGAGGAGAACGGTCACATCAAGATGATCATCAAGGGCACGCTGATGACCGTTCTCGGCGTCACCGTGCTCGTCTACTACTTCCGCCGTCGCGGGGTGACCCCGACGCTGCCCGCCGCCCTGGCCGGGATCGTCGTCGCCGAGGTCGCGGTGTCGGTGCTGATGGACTGAGGGGAACCGTCATGTCCGCCTTCGGCGACGCCACCTTCACCGTCGTCCTCGTCCTGCACCTCGTCGCCGTGGTCGGCATGGTCGTCGCGGTCGGGCTGCAGCTCTCGGTGGCCCCCGCGGGGCCGCTCAAGATCTTCAAGTGGGTGTGGCTGCCGACCGTCGGCGGCGCCGCCCTCACCGGCCTGCTCCTGTGGGGGCTCGCCGCCCTCCTGGCCCTCGACGAGGATCCGCTCAAGATGGCGGTCAAGGTCGGCGCGGTGCTCGTCGGCTCGGCGATCGCGGCGAGGTACCACGCCGCCGAGCGGGTGGACACCCCGCGCTGGGCGATCCCGGCGATGGCCACGGTCGTCGCGGCCGAGGTCGTGCTGTCGTTCGTCTGGCGCTGACGCCCGACGGGGTCAGCGCACGGGGTCAGCGCACCGCGCGACGCCGGCGGGCGGGTCGCCGGCGCAGGTCCCGCGCCCGTTCCGCGAGCTCGCGCCCCGCGTCGTCCTGGGTGCTCTCGGCGAGCCGGGCCAGCTCGTGCAGCGCCGTCTCCTCGGTGGCCACCCACCGCCGGGCCGCGTCCTCGTCGTCGAGCGGCGGCAGCGGGCGGGCGCCGGCGTCCGCGCCCTCCGCCGGGCCGGCCGGCTGCGCGTCGAGGGCACGGACGGCCGCGGTGACCGCCTGGCGGTAGTAGTCGACGAGCCGGGCGACGGCCGCGGGCCGCTCCGGGTCGTCGGCGATCCGGTGCCGGCCGTGGAGCCGGACCAGGTCGTGGCGGCGCCAGCGACCCGTCGGCCCCTCGACGAGCAGACCCGCCCGCGCGAGGTCCTCGAGGCGCTCCCGGGCCCCCTCCGGGGTGGTGTCGAGCAGCGCCGCGACCGCGAACCGGTCCACCACCAGGCCGGGGTGCAGGCCCAGCAGGTCGAGCGCGCGGGCCGAGGCGGGCGGCACCGTCGCGGCGGTCGCGGCGACGAGCGCCCCGACGCCGTTCTCCCGGGTCACGAGCAGGGCGCACCGGGTGTCGTCGTCGGCGATCGCGTCGGCGAGCTGCTGCGCGTCCCACGTCGGGTGCGTGATCAGCGAGGTGACGGCGAGGCGCAGCGCCAGCGGGAGCCCGCCGCAGCGCGCCGCCAGGTCACCGAGCGCGCGGGCGTCGGTGCCCTCGCCGACACGGGCGTCCGCCCGCGCACCGGCGCCGAGGGCCGCGGCGAGCAGGCCGGTCGCCTCGTCGGTGCCCAGCACGTCGAGCTCCACGTGCGCGGCGCCCTGCTCGATGACCAGGGCGTCCATGCGCCGCCGGCTCGTCACCAGGGTCAGGCAGTCGGGCGCGAGCAGCGGGCGGACCTGCGCGGCGTCGCGGGCGTTGTCGAGCACGACGAGCAGGCGCCGGCCCGCGGCCAGGGAGCGGAACTGCGCGGCCAGCCGGTCGGTGGGGACACCCGAACCGCGGGCGTCATCGGGTGCACCGAGCGCGTCGAGGAACCCGGCGAGCACCGCGTCCGGCCCGACCGGACCCGCCGCGTCGCCCCCGCCGAGGTCGGCGTAGAGCTGCCCGTCCGGGAACTCGCCCGCGATCCGGTGCGCGTGGCGCAGCGCCAGCGCGGACTTGCCGACGCCCACGACGCCGTGCAGCACCACGACCGCGCCCCCGGAGCCCGCCGGGGCGTGGGCGTCGAGGCGGGTGAGCTCGGCCTCGCGTCCGTGGAAGCCGGCGTCGCGGGCCGGGAGCTGCGCGGGGACGGGACGGGCCGGGGCCGGCGGCGGGGGCACGGACGGCGGCGCGGGCGGGGTCGCGGCGGGCCCGGTGTCCTCCGGGGCGCCGGAGACGAGCTGCTCGTGCTCGCGGGCCAGCGACTCCGAGGGCTCGACGCCGAGCTCCCGCTGCAGCGCGGCCTCGGTGCGGCCGAACACCTCGAACGCCGCCGCCCGGTCGCCGGCGCGGTCCAGGGCCTGCATGGCCATCGCGGCGAGGTCCTCGCGCAACGGATCGGCCAGCAGGTGGTCCTGCAGCAGCGCCGCGGCGTCCTCGGGACGGCCGAGGTCGAGCAGCCGGCGGGCCAGATCGCTCACCACGCGCCGGTGCGCGTCGACGAGCCGGACCGCCGTGGCGTCGAGGTGCAGGCTGCTCGCCACGCCGGTGAGCGGCGGCCCCAGCCAGAGCCCCAGCGCCTCCCGGAGCAGGGCGACCGCCTCCTCGTCGGCGGCCTGCCGGGCGCGGTCGGCGAGCTCGGTGAACCGCAGGGCGTCGACCGCGCCGTCGGGCACGATGAGCTCGTAGCCCGAGCCCCGGCTGGTCAGGCGCGCCGCGTGCGGCGCGAGCAGCTTGCGCAGCGCGGAGACGTGGCCGTGCAGTGCGGTGCGCGCGTGGGTGGGGGGCTCGTCGCCCCAGACCCGGGTGACGAGGGTGTCCGCGTCGACGACCTGGTTCGCGGCCAGCGCCAGCACGGCGACCACGGCGCGGCGCTTCGGCGCCCCGGGATCGACGACCGCACCGTCGGCGGTGACGATCTCGACGGCACCGAGGACCCGGATCTGCACTCCGCCTCCCCGCCCACCGCCTCACACACGGAACGAGAGCGGATCGTCGCCGAGCGTCACGCTACCCGGTGAACGGCTCGACAGGAACCGACTGCGCTCCGGTGACGGATCGGTGACGCTTCGCGCCCCGGCCGTCCTTCTTAGCCACCCGTTAGAGAGACGTTAAGCGCTTGCCGCACCGTTTGGACCCACACGATCCGGTGACGCACCACCGGGTCCCGCCGCCCGGGGCCGCGAGGCCGTCCGGACGACCGGAGGGAGGGGTCGCCCGTGGAGCGAGCGATGACGAGACCCGGCACGTTCGGGGCGTCCGGCGAGGAGCTCGCGGCGCTCGTGGAGCGCTGCCGGGAAGGCCATGCGGAGGCGTGGCGGACCGTGGTCGACCAGCTGACCCCGTCCGTCGTGGCGGTCGGACGATCGCTGGGCCTGAGCGGGCGCGACTGCGAGGACCTCTGCCAGTCGACGTGGGTGCACGCCGTGCGCGCCGTCGACGTCCTCCAGCAGCCCGAGCGGCTGCGCACCTGGATCGTCACGGTCGCGCGCCGCGAGGGCATCAAGCAGATGCTCGCGGTGTCGCACCAGATCCCTACCGAGGGCGTCGAGGAGGACCGCGAGGCCCTCGACTCCGGCCCCGAGGAAGCGGTGCTGGCGCGGGCCGAGGACGGCCGGGTCCGCAGCGCGGTGCGCCGGCTGCCGCCGCACCACCGCGAGCTGCTGGCGTTGCTCCTCGCCGAGCCGGCGCCGAGCTACGACGAGATCGCCGACCGGCTCGACATCCCGCGCGGCTCGATCGGCCCGACCCGCGGTCGGATCCTGCGGCGGCTGCGGTCGCTGCTCGAGGGGTGACCGCCCGGCGGACCCGCCCGGCTCAGGCCTGCGCCGAGGGCACGGGCTCCCGGTCTGCTGCGTCCTCGTCCTCGTCGGTGGCACCGCCGGACGGCGCCGGACGGTCGAGGTCCTGCCGCTCGCGGCGGGCGAGCAGCACCCCGAGCCCGGCGCCGAGCAGGACCACGAGCGCCCCCACGCCGAGCACCGGCGAGAGCCCGGCGACGAACCCGACGTCCGGGTCCGGCCCGGCACCCGCCCGGGACACGGTGAACACCGTCGTCAGGATCGCTACGCCCAGCACACCGCCGATCTCGGCCGCGGTGTTGCGGTAGGCGGCGGCCATGTTCTGCTGGTCCTCGGGCACCGAGCGCATGGCCACCTCGTTGGTCACCGCGAACTCCATGCCCATCCCCGTGCCCGCCACGACCATGGCCGGGACGACGGCGAGCCACGGCAGGTCCGGCGCCGCGATGAGGGCGATCCAGCCCAGCCCGATCGCCTGGAGCACGGCCGCGACGGCGAGGACGACCCCGGCGCGGACGCGGGCGAGCAGCAGCCCGGTCAGCGGCGCGACGAGCAGCGGCATGCACGTCCACGGCAGCGTGCGCACCCCGGCCTCGGCGGGGCTGTAGCCCATCGGGCCCTGCAGGTACTGCATGAGGAAGAAGACCGACCCGAAGACCCCGAAGTAGAGGGTCAGGCAGGCGAGGTTCGACAGCAGCAGCTGGCGGTTGCGGTAGAACGAGAGCGGCAGCAGCGGCTGGGTCGTGCGGCGCTGCCACCACACGAACACGAGCAGGCACGCGGTCGCGCCCGCCAGCGCGGACAGCGGGGACGGCGAGAGCCACCCCAGGCGCGGCGACTCGGAGACGGCCCACACCACGAGGGCGATCGCGCCGCCGAGCAGCGTCATCCCGAGCAGGTCGGGCGGGCGGGTGCCGCGCGGGCTGCGCCGCAGCACCAGCAGCACGAGCGGGACGGCGACGGCGGCGACGGGCAGGTTCATCCAGAAGATCCAGCGCCAGTTCAGGCCGCTGGTCAGCGCTCCCCCGATCACCGCGCCGGCCGCGAGCGCCAGGCCCGCGAGCCCGCTCCAGAGACCGACCGCGAGCTTCTGCTTCGCGGCGGGGACGGAACCGACCAGCAGGACCAGCGACAGCGGCACCACCGCGGCCGCGCCGACGCCCTGGACGATGCGCCCGGCGATGAGCACCGCCGGGTCGGAGGCCAGCGCGCACACGGTGGAGGCGCCGGCGAAGAGCAGCACCGCGGCGAGGTAGACCTGCCGGTTGCCGAGCCGCGCGCCGATCGCCGCGGCGGCGGGCAGGCCGGCCGCGAACACGAGCGCGTAGGAGTTGAAGAACCACTGCAGCACGTCGAGCCCGACCCGCAGGTCGGCGCCGATGCTCGGCAGCGCGCCGGTCATGACCAGGTTGTTCATGGTCACGGTGAACATGGGGACCACGCAGGCCAGCAGGGCCAGGGTGAAGGCGTGCCTGCCGGTCGTGCGGGGCGGCGGTGGCGTCGTCGGCTGGGCGAGGCTCATCGGGTGCCTCCGGGGGCCGTGACGTCGGCGGTGTCGGCGACGTCCGTGCGGGGTGCCGGGGACCCGGTGGGGCTCAGGTCCTCCGGTCGGCGTCCGTGGATCGGGCGGGGAGCCCCTCGTGTCCGAGCAGGCGCGCCATGGCGTCCAGCTCCTGCTCGAAGACCGCGGCCGCGTGCTCGCCGAGGGGCTCGAGCTGGCCCATCGTCGCCATGGAGACCGAGCCGTAGAGGCGTACCCAGCACTGGACCGCGATCGGGGCGACGGCCGCTTCCAGCTCCACCCCGGTGGCGGCGCAGTAGCGCACCATCGCCTCGACCGCCGCGGGCGGCGGCGTCGGGCTGGGCGCGACCATCGTCTCGGGACGGGCGGCGTCGGCCAGCAGCGAGAGCATCACGCCACCGAACTCCCGCCGCGCACGCAGCTGGTCGGACTCCACCGTCGGGTCCCCCGTCGAGTGGACGAGCATGAACTCGAACTCGTGGGGGTGGGCCAGCGCCCAGCCGCGCAGCGCCCGGCTCGCCGCGACGAGCGGGACCAGCGGGTCGTCCGGGGAGTCCGCCTCCGCCGCCGCGGCGCGCAGGTGCGCGCTCAGCTCGTCGAAGAGCTCCGCCAGCAGGACGTCCTTGAGCTCCTCGTGGCTGGCGAAGTAGCGGTAGAGCGCCGGCGAGCTCATCTGCATCTGCCGGGCCACGGCGCGCGTCGTGAGCCCCGTGTGGCCGAGGTCGACCAGGAGCCCCCGCGCGACGGTGAGGATCTCCCGGACGGTCAGGGCGCGCATGCGGTCGCGCCGGGTCGGAGCCCCCTCGGGGGTCGTGCCCGATGCGGCCGACGTCGTCCGTGCGGCGCTGCTCATCCCGCCTCCCTGCTCCCGAGACCTGCCTGGTCCATGCCCTCAGGATCAGGGGCGTCGGGATCGGGCCACCGTAGCCCCTGGCGTGTGGCATGCAGGTTCCCTCCACGGCGCATCCGCTTCCGTCGATCGCAGACGTTACACGTGATAACTCTGCGAACGCCAGTAGGAGTGCCGTGGCCGGGCGGGACTACAGGCCGAGGTGGCGCGCGATGAGGATCTTCTGCACCTCGCTGGTGCCCTCGCCGATCTCGAGGATCTTGGAGTCGCGGTAGTGGCGGGCCACCGGGTACTCGTTCATGAACCCGTACCCGCCGAAGATCTGGGTGGCGTCGCGCGCGTTGTCCATCGCGGCGTTGGAGCTCACCAGCTTCGCGACCGCGGCCTCCTTCTTGAACGGCAGCCCGGCGGCCATCTTCGCCGCGGCGTCCTGCCAGGCCAGGCGGGCGCACACGGTGCGCGCCTCCATCTCGGCGATCTTGAACTGGATGCCCTGGTAGGTGCCGATCGCGGCGCCGAACGCCTCGCGCTCGCGGGCGTAGCGCAGCGATTCGTCGACGCAGCCCTGCGCGGCACCCGTCGAGAGCGCGGCGATGGCGACGCGGCCCTCGTCGAGGATCGACAGGAACTGGGCGTAGCCGCGGCCGCGGGTGCCGACGAGGTTCTCCTCGGGCACGCGGCAGTCGTCGAACGCGAGCTCGTGGGTGTCCGAGGCGTTCCAGCCGACCTTCGAGTAGCTGGGCGCCACGGTGAAGCCCGGGGTCCCGGACGGGACGAGGATCGCCGAGATCTCCTTCTTGCCGTCGCTCTGCTTGTCCGTCACCGCCGTGACCGTCACCAGCGACGTGATGTCCGTGCCGGAGTTCGTGATGAACGCCTTGGTCCCGTTGATCACCCAGCCGTCGCCGTCGAGCGTCGCGGTGGTCCGCGTGGCGCCGGCGTCGGACCCGCCGCCGGCCTCGGTGAGCCCGAAGCCGCCGAGGTGACGGCCGGTCGCGAGGTCGGGCAGGTACCGCTGCTTCTGCGCGTCGGACCCGAACCGCAGCAGCGGCATGATCCCCAGCGAGACGCCCGCCTCGAGCGTGATCGCCACCGACTGGTCGACCCGCCCGAGCTCCTCGAGGGCGACGCACAGCGCGACGTAGTCGCCACCCATGCCGTCGTACTCCTCGGGCACCGGCAGGCCGAACAGGCCCATCTGCCCCATCTGGGCGACGAGGTCGTACGGGAACTTCTCGGCGATGTAGTACTCGCCGATGACCGGCGCGACCTCCTTCTGCGCGAACTCCTCGACCGTGGCGCGCAGGGCCTCGTGCTCGTCGGACAGCTGCATGATCATTCTCCTGGGTCGGGCACGACGGTGACCAGCGGCGCGTCGAGGGCGACGGCGGCGCCGGCCTTCGCGGCCAGGTCCTTCACGACGCCGTCGACGGGCGCCGACACCACGTGCTCCATCTTCATGGCCTCGACGACGACGAGTCGCTGGCCTGCAGTGACGTGGTCGCCCTCGGCGACCTCCACGGCGGTGACCGTGCCGGGCATCGGCGCGGTGAGGGGGCCGTCCTGGCCCGCGGCGGCGGTGCGCGCGGCACGCAGGCGCTCCTGCTCGCGCAGGGCCCAGACGCCGCCCTCGCGCCCGAGCCAGCGGACCCCGCCCGCCATCGCGGCGCGGAACCGGCGGGTGGCGCCGTCGAGGGTGAGGACGAGGTCGGCGCCGTCCCTCCGGGCGGCCACGGCGCGAGGGGTCCCGTCGGTCCCGATCGTCACCGTGGCGGCGTGCGGCGGGCCGGCGACGGCGACGTCCACCGGGTCGCCCGTGGCGCCGGCCGCCGGCACGACCCGCCAGCGGGCGGGCGCGGGGTCGGCGCCGAGGCGCCAGCCGCCGATGCGGTCGAAGGGGGCGTCGCCCGCCGGCAGGTCCAGGAGCCCCGCGAGCGCCGCCGCGGCGAGGACGTCGTCGGGGAGGTCGTCCGCGGGCACGGGCAGGCGCGCGATCAGCCCGGTGTCGAGCCGCCCGGCGCGCACGTCGTCGTCGGCGATCAGGGTGCGCAGCCAGGCGAGGTTGGTGCGCACGCCGAGCACGGTGGTGCCCGCGAGCGCGGCGTCGAGGCGGGCGAGGGCGGCGGCCCGGTCGGGGCCGTGCGTGATGATCTTGGCGAGCATCGGGTCGTAGCGGGACCCGACCTCGGTGCCGGTGGCGACGCCGGCGTCGACCCTCGCGTCGGCCGGCCACTGCACGTCCAGGAGGCGGCCGCCGGTCGGCAGGAACCCGCGGGTCGGGTCCTCGGCGTAGAGGCGGACCTCGACGGCGTGGCCCTCGAGCGTCACGTCGCCCTGGTCGTAGCCGAGCTCCTCGCCGGCGGCGACGCGCAGCTGCTCGGCGACGAGGTCGAGCCGGCCCCCGCGAACCCGGACGACCTCCTCGGTCACCGGGTGCTCCACCTGCAGGCGGGTGTTCATCTCCAGGAAGAAGAACTCGCTCGCGTCGGCGTTCGTCACGAACTCGACGGTGCCGGCGCCCACGTAGCCGCAGGCGCGGGCGGCCTCGACCGCGGCCTGCCCCATGGCGTGGCGCTGGGTCGCGTCGAGCACCGCCGACGGCGCCTCCTCGACGACCTTCTGGTGGCGGCGCTGCAGCGAGCACTCGCGCTCGCCGAGGTGCACGACGGTGCCGTGCGCGTCGGCCAGCACCTGGATCTCGACGTGGCGGGGGTCGGTGACGTAGCGCTCGACGAGCAGGGTGTCGTCGCCGAAGCTCGAGCGCGCCTCGCGGCGGGCGGCGGCGATCGCGTCGTCGAGGTCGCCGTCGCGCTCCACCACGTGCATGCCCTTGCCGCCACCGCCGGCGCTGGGCTTGAGCAGCACGGGGAAGCCGATCCGTCTCGCCTCCGCGGCGACCTGGTCGTCGGACAGCCCTGCACCGTCGGACCCGGGCACGAGCGGGACCCCGGCCGGGCCGACGGTGGCCTTGGCGCGGATCTTGTCGCCCATCGCCTCGATGGCCGCGGGCGGCGGGCCGATCCAGGTCATCCCGGCGGTCTCCACGGCGCGGGCGAACCCGGCGTTCTCGGCGAGGAACCCGTAGCCCGGGTGCACGGCCTGCGCACCGACCGAGCGGCCGGCCTCGACGATCGCGGCGCCGTCGAGGTAGTCGGGCACGCGGACGGCGACGTCGGCGGCCGCGACGTGCGGGGCGCCCGCGTCGGGGTCGGTGTACACCGCGACGGCACGCAGGCCCCGCGCGTGCAGGGTCCGGGTGATCCGGACGGCGATCTCGCCGCGGTTGGCGATCAGGACGCTCGAGAACATGCCCACTCCTCCGTCCGGCGCAGCGTGCGTGTCAGCGGCGTGGCGCCGCAGACGTTGAGCGTCCGTATCGCCACGCACTCGATTCCGGCGGTCGGCGCAGTGCCCATCACGTCGCTCACATCCGGAAGACGCCGAAGTGCGGCGGGTCGAGGGGGGCGTTGGCGCACGCGGACAGCGCGAGGCCGAGGACGGTGCGGGTGTCGGCGGGGTCGATGACGCCGTCGTCCCACAGCCGTGCGGTCGAGTAGTAGGGGTGGCCCTGGTGCTCGTACTGCTCGCGCACACCCTCGGCGTCCGACGACCCGACCGTGCCCAGCACCATCGCCGCCTGCTCCGCGCCCATGACGCTGATCCGCGCGTTCGGCCACATCCACAGGAAGCGCGGCGAGTAGGCCCGCCCGCTCATCGCGTAGTTCCCGGCGCCGTAGGACCCGCCGATGACGACGGTCAGCTTCGGGACCCGCGTGGTGGCGACGGCGGTGACCATCTTCGCGCCGTCCTTGGCGATGCCGCCCGCCTCGTACTCGCGGCCGACCATGAAGCCGGTGATGTTCTGCAGGAACACCAGCGGGATGCCGCGCTGGTCGCAGAGCTCGACGAAGTGCGCGCCCTTGAGCGCCGACTCGCGGAACAGCACGCCGTTGTTGGCGACGATGCCGACGGGGTGGCCGTGCAGCCGCGCGAAGCCGGTGACGAGCGTGGTGCCGTAGTCGGGCTTGAACGGGGTGAACACGCTGCCGTCGACGAGGCGGGTGATCACCTCGTGGACGTCGTAGGCGGTGCGCCCGTCGACGGGGACGACGTCGTAGAGCTCGCTCTGGTCGTGCTCGGGCTCGACCGTCGGCCGCCGCTCCCACGGCGGGGCTGCACCGTTCCTGCGCGGCCCGAAGGTGTCGACGATGTCGCGGACCATCGACAGGGCGTGGGCGTCGTCGTCGGCGAGGTGGTCGACGACCCCGGAGGTGCGGGCGTGCAGCACGCCGCCGCCGAGCTCCTCGGCCGTCACCTCCTCGCCCGTCGCGGCCTTCACCAGCGGCGGGCCGCCCAGGAAGATCGTGCCCTGGTCGCGGACGATGATCGCCTCGTCGCTCATCGCCGGGACGTACGCGCCGCCGGCGGTGCAGGAGCCCAGGACGGCGGCGATCTGCGGGATGCCGAGCCCGGACATCGTCGCCTGGTTGTAGAAGATGCGCCCGAAGTGCTCGCGGTCGGGGAAGACCTGGTCCTGCTCGGGCAGGAACGCGCCACCGGAGTCGACGAGGTAGAGGCACGGCAGCTTGTTGTGCAGCGCGACCTCCTGGGCGCGCAGGTGCTTCTTCACCGTCATCGGGTAGTAGGTGCCGCCCTTGACGGTGGCGTCGTTGGCGACGATGACGCACTCGCGCCCGGCGACGCGTCCGATCCCCGTGATGATCCCGGCGCCCGGGGCGGCGTCGCCGTACATCCCGGTGGCGGCCAGCGGCGACAGCTCGAGGAACGGGCTCGACGGGTCGAGCAGCGCGTCGACGCGGTCGCGCGGCAGGAGCTTGCCGCGCTCGACGTGGCGCTGTCGCGAACGCTCCGGGCCGCCGAGGCGCGCGGTCGCGAGCCGCTCGCGCAGGTCGGCGACGAGCTCCCCATGTGAGCGAACTCCGGTGCTATAGGCCCGAAGTTCGCTCACATGGTCGGTGCTGGGCGCGGCCACGCTCGACCTCCTCGTCGTCTCGCTACGTTAACGCTCATTCACGTTAGCGACCGTTCACACGCCCTGGCAAGAGGCGTTAGTGTGCCGAGGGTGCCGGTCACCATGTCGCGACGCGACCAGATCCTCAGCGAGGCCGCGCGCCTGTTCGCCCGCCACGGGTTCCACGGCGTGTCCATCGACGGGATCGGCGCGGCGGTCGGCGTCAGCGGCCCGGCGCTCTACCGGCACTTCCCGTCGAAGGAAGGCCTGCTCGCCGAGATGCTCGTCGGCATCAGCGAGCACCTGCTCGCCGGCGGCCAGGAGCGCGCCGCCGCGCACACCGACCCCGTCGACCTGCTCGACGCGCTCATCGCCTTTCACACCGACTTCGCCCTGCGCCAGCCCGAGCTGATCACCGTGCAGGACCGTGACCTCGCCAACCTCCCCGACGACGCGCGCCGCAGCGTGCGCGGGCTCCAGCGGGCCTATGTCGAGATCTGGGTCGGCGCGCTCGTGCGGGCGGGGCTCGCCGACGGCGAGGACGCCGCGCGCGTCGCGGCCCACGCCGCGTTCGGACTCATGAACTCGACGCCGCGCAGCGCCACCCACACCCGCGCCGACGTCGCCGCCGGCGTCCTCGCGGCCATGACCCGGGCGGCGCTGCACGCGCACCCTGCGTGAACGGGCCTGTCCGACCGGCGACAGCACCGCAGGAAGTCGTACCGCGCTACGCCGTCCGCCGCTACGCTCCGCGTCTGTGAACCAGCCGCAGCAGCAGGGCCAGCAGCCGGGACAGTTCCAGGGCCAGCGCTACCCGATCCTGCTCTCGACGATGAACGACCTCCCGGGCTACGAGGTCGTCCGCGTGTTCGGCGAGGTCTTCGGGCTCACCGTCCGCAGCCGGAACATGTTCTCGACCATGGGTGCCGGCTTCAAGGCGATGGCCGGCGGCGAGCTCAAGGGCCTCTCGAAGCTGCTCTCCGACTCCCGTCACGAGGCGCTCGGGCGGCTCTCGGAGGAGGCGATGGCGTTCGGCGCCAACGCCGTGCTCGCGCTGCGCTTCGACTGCAACGAGATCGCCCAGACCGCGAGCGAGATCGCCGCCTACGGCACCGCGGTGTACGTCGTGCCGCACACCCAGCGCTAGGGACGGCCGGTGGCGGCGCCGAGCTGCTGCTCGGTACCGAGCAGGCGGTTGCGCCGCATGGTGGTCTCCTCCAGGCGGGCGCGGACGGCGCGCTGGCGCGAGAGCAGCTCGCGGACGTAGTCGTCCCGGCCCTCCTCGGTGGCCTGGTGGATCTGCTCGCTGAGTTTGGCGTCGAAGCGCTCGAACACGCCCACCTGCTGGTCGGCCTCCCGCCGGCGCCGCACGGCGTCGTCGTACTGCGCCCGCGTGACGACGCCGACGGGCGTGGCCGGCGCGGGCCGTCCGTAGCCGGCGGTGCCGTGGCCCGGCGCCCCGGGCGGCGGGTCGTAGGCGCGGGGCGCCCCGATGCCGGTGTAGGCGGGCGGCGCGGTGTCGGCCGTCCGGTCGTCGTGGTCCCGGCGTCCGAAGAACCGGCCCAGTCGTGAGGTCGCCATGGCGATCCCTCCTCACCCGCGGTGACTCCCCCTCACTGTGCACCGCACGCAGCAGGGACGGAAGCGGACACCGACGAACGGGCTAGCGCCCGATCGAGCCGCTCCATGATCGGGGGGCCGATACGGACGCCCAGTGTCTGCGGTGGCCCACCGCTGACACGGGGGCCCGCTACTCCGTCTGCGTGCGCAGGACGTTCTTCTGGATCTTCCCGGTCGAGGTCTTGGGCAGCTCGCCGAACACGATCCGCTTCGGCGCCTTGAACCGCGCCAGCTGGGTCCGGACGTGCTCCACCAGCACCTCGGGCTCGACGTCCTCGCTCACCGTCACGAACGCGACGGGCACCTCGCCCCACTGCTCGTCCGGCGCGCCGATCACCGCGGACTCGATCACCGCCGGGTGGCTGTCGAGCACCCGCTCGACCTCCACCGACGCGATGTTCTCGCCCCCGGAGATGATCACGTCCTTGCTGCGGTCGCGGATCTCCACATACCCGTCGGGGTGGATCACGCCGAGGTCGCCGGTGCGGAACCAGCCGTCGGCATCGACCTCCGCGGTCGCCTCGGGGTCGCGGTAGTAGCCGAGCATGACGTCGTTGCCGCGCAGCACGAGCTCGCCGAGCGTCTCGCCGTCCCACGGCACGTCGGCCCCGGCCTGCTCGTCGATCACCCGCAGCCGCTGCGCGACGACGTTGCCGACGCCCTGGCGCGCCTTGAGCCGCGCCTGCTCGTCAGGATCGAGGTCGTCCCACTCGGGGTGCCAGTCGTTCACGGCGGCAGGCCCGTACGTCTCCGTGAGGCCGTAAAGGTGGTTGACGTCCATCCCCAGCGTCGCCATCCGCGCCAGCAGCGTCGGCGACGGCGGGGCGCCACCGGTCGCGACCGTGACGCGCTCCGGGGCGGGTCCCTCCGCGGCGGCCTCGGCGTGCGCGATCATCGTCAGCACCGTCGGGGCCGCGCAGTAGTGCGTGACGCCCTCGGTGCGGATGAGGCGCCAGATCTCCTCGGGGTCGATCGCGCGCAGGCAGACGTGCAGCCCGCCCGCCGCGGTGACCGCCCAGGGGAAGCACCATCCATCGCAGTGGAACATGGGCAAGGTCCACAGGTAGCGCGACGCGGGCGTGAGGCGCAGGTGGAACGCCATCGCCAGCGCCTGGAGGTTCGCGCCGCGGTGGTGGTACATCACGCCCTTGGGGCGCCCGGTCGTCCCCGACGTGTAGTTGATCGCGAGCAGGCCGCGCTCGTCGGCGACGGGCACGACGCGCTCCGGCGCCTCGGCGACGAGGCCCTCGTAGCGCTCGCCCTCCTCGATCAGCGCCACCCCGGTGCGCTCCGCGACCGCGCGGGCGTTCTCCACCAGCTCCCGGGTCGCGATCAGCAGCTTCGCGCCGGAGTGCTCGACGATGTGCACGATCTCGTCGACCGAGAGCCGGGTGTTCAGCGGCACGAGCACCGCGCCGGCGTAGGGCACGCCATGGTGGCACTCGAGCATGACGTGGCTGTTGGTGGCGAGCGCCGCGACGCGGTCGCCGGGCTCGATCCCCTGCTCGTGCAGCGCCCCCGCGAGCCGCCGCGACCGCGCGCCGAACTCGGCGTAGGTGAAGCGGACGTCCCCGTCAACGACCGCGTCGCGGGTGGCGAACACGTGGGCCGACCGGTCCAGGAAGGCCGTGGGGGTGAGCTCGGCGAAGCTGAACGGTGCCGGGGTGACGGACATGCCCGGAGGTCTACCCGATCCCCCGACACGACGCGCCCCTCACACCACACCCAGCGCCGTCATCGCCTCCGCGACGCGCAGGAAGCCGGCGGCGTTGGCGCCGTTCTCCAGGTCGGTCGGGTCGCCGTGGTAGCGCTCGGCGGCGTCGCGGGCCCGGTCGTAGGCCTCGGACATGATCGTGGCGAGGCGCTCGTCGACCTCCTCGGCGCTCCAGCGCTCGCGCCCCGCGGCCTGCTGCATCTCCAGCGCCGACACCCCGACACCCCCGGCGTTGGCGGCCTTGCCGGGGCCGAACGCGACGCCGCCCTCGCGCAGGATCTCCCGCGCCTCCGGGGTGACCGGGCCGTTCGCGCCCTCGGCGACCGCCCAGCACCCGTTCCCGACCAGCGCGCGCGCCACTTCCGGGCCGATCTCGTTCTGCGTGGCACAGGGCAGCGCGACGTCGCACTCCTGCGTGAACGCCGAGCCCTCCGAGGTCTGCGCGTTCGAGCGCTTGCCGGCGTAGTCGGCGACCGACCCGCCCTGCCCCTTGACCTCGCGCAGCAGGTCGACGTCGACGCCGTCGGGCTCGGCGACCGACCCGCGCGAGTCCGAGCAGCCGACGACCGTGCCGCCGGAGGCGATCACCTTGTCCATCGCGTGGAGGGCGACGTTGCCGCTGCCGGAGACGATCACCCGGGCACCGTCGAGATCACGGCTCTGCTCGGCGAGCATCCGCTGCGTGAAGTAGACGGTGCCGTACCCGGTGGCCTCGGGCCGCAGCGCCGAGCCCCCGAGCACCGCGGGCTTGCCGGTGAACGCGCCGGGCTCGTGGTAGCCGATGAGGCGCTGGTACTGCCCGTAGATCCAGCCCACCTCGCGGGACCCGACGCCCATGTCGCCGGCGGGCACGTCGACGGCCGCGCCGACGTGGCTCGCCAGCTCGGTGGCGAACGACTGGCAGAACCGCATGAGCTCGGCGGGCGAGAGCGTCTTCGGGTCGACGTCCGCGCCGCCCTTGCCGCCGCCGATGTCCTGGCCGGTCAGGGCGTTCTTGAACACCTGCTCGAAGCCGAGGAACTTCAGGACGTCGAGGTCGACCGTCGGCGCGAAGCGCAGGCCGCCCTTGTACGGGCCGAGCGCGGAGTTGAACTGGACGCGGAACCCGCGGTTGACCCGGACGTGCCCGGCGTCGTCGGTCCACGGCACCCGGAAGGCGATGATGCGCTCGGGCTCGCAGAGCCGTCCGACGACGTCGGTGTACTCCGGGTGCTCGGTGAGCACGGGGCCGATGCTGCGCAGCATCGCGCGGACGTCGGCGTGGAAGAACGCCTGGTGCGGGTCGCGGCGCAGGACGTCGCGCCAGACCTCCCGCAGCACGACGTTCTCGGGCTCGTCCGTGCGGTCGTGCGTCATCGCCGTCCTTCCGGAGCATCGCTGGTCCGGTCGGCCTGGTACCCCGCGCTGATCCTTCTCAGTCGGCCTGCTCGGCCGAGCACCACCACGTCGTCCGGCCGCCGACGGTGCCGCGCTCCATCGGCGCCCCGCAGCGGGGGCACGTCTCGTCCTTCGCGCGGTGCGGGATCACCTCGCCGGTGTGGACGCCGCCGCGCTTGATCGCGTCGCGGGCGGCCTTGCGGAGGGTCGTGCGGAGCGCGTCGAGCTCGGCGACCGAGAACTCGCCCGCGGGCCGCGACGGCGAGACCTTCGCCTCCCACAGCGTCTCGTCGGCGAGCAGGTTGCCGACGCCCGCCAGCACCGACTGGTCGAGCAGCTTCGCCTTGATGGCGACGACGCCCTTGCCGACGCGGGCGCGGAACTCGTCGCGGGTGATCTCGGCGGCGTCCGGGCCCAGCGCGTCGACGTCGGGCTCGAGGTGGACGCGCCCGAGGCGCCGCTTGTCGAACAGCCGCATCTCGCCGCCGTCGTCGAACGTCATGCGGAAGCGGTCCCACTCGGGCTTGTCGGGCCGCTCGTCGGCCTTCTTCGGCATGCCCCCGACGTGCGGGTCGCCGCCGGCGTACAGGCTCTCGGCGTCCCCGGACGGGCCCGTGACGAAGATGCGCCCGCCCATGCCGAGGTGGATGCCCAGGGACGGGCCGTCGGCGCCGTCGGCGGTGACCGTGTCGCACCACATCGTCTTGCCCCGCCGGTGCGCCGCCGTGAGGCGCCCACCCTTGAGCGCCTGGTCGATCTCGCCCGGCCCGTGGGGGCGGCAGACGAACTCGTCGGTGTCGTCGATGCTCGCGATCACCCGGTCCAGGGCCTTCTCGACGACCTGGCGCGCGTTCTCGACCTCGGGCAGCTCCGGCACCCGTCCAGTGTGCAGGCTTAACGACGGCGTCACCTGGACGAGGGGCGGAGCGGCGCAGGGTGGCACCGTGACCGCCGTGCTCAGTCCCACCGCGATGCTCGACGTCGCACTCGAGGAGGCCCGGATCGGCGCGGCGGCCGGGGGCGTGCCGGTCGGTGCCGCCCTGTTCGGTCCCGACGGCGAGGTGCTCGGGCGCGGCCACAACCGCCGCATCCAGGACGGCGACCCCGCGACGCACGGCGAGACCGCCGCGTTCCGTGCCGCCGGACGCCGCCCGCACTACCGCGACACGACGATGGTCACGACGCTCTCGCCCTGCTGGTTCTGCGCCGGGCTCATCCGCCAGTTCCGCATCCCGCGCCTCGTCGTCGGCGAGGCGGAGAACTTCGGCGGGCAGCACGTCTGGCTCGCCGACCAGGGCGTCGAGGTCGCCGTGCTCGACGACCCCGCGTGCGCGGCCCTGATGCAGCGCTTCGCCGCCGACCACCCGGAGGCGTGGCTGGAGGACATCGGGGGGCCGGAGTGAGCGGCTCGCCCGTCCCGCTGATCGACCTGGAGCCGTGGTTCCACGGCGCCGCGGCCGACCGCGCGGAGGTGGCACGCCGCACCGACGAGGCCCTGCGGACGTCCGGGTTCCTCCTCGTCACCGGCCACGGCGTGCCGAGCCCGGTGCGCGCGGCCGCCCGCGCCGCGGCGCGGCAGTTCTTCGCGATGCCGACCGAGGTCAAGGCCGCCTACACCGTGGGCGTCGGCGGCCGGGGCTGGCTCCCGCCGGGTGCCGAGGCGAACGCGGGCGCCGAGGGCGCGGACGTCGCCGCTACCCCTCCCGACCTCAAGGAGAGCTGGACGTGCGGCGCCGACGCACCCACCGGCGACCCCGCCGTCGACGAGGTGTGGTTCGCGCCGAACGTCTGGCCCCACGAGGTCCCGGCGCTGCGCTCCGCCCTCACCGAGCACCTCGCCCACATGCGCGCGCTCGCCGACGAACTGCTCGTCGTCGGGGCCCGTGCGCTGGGACTGGACGAGGACTTCTTCACGCGGCACACGGGCCACCCGTCCTACACCCTCAACATCAACCGCTATCCCCCGCTGACCGAGACCGGCGAGCCCGCCGAGGGACAGTTCCGCATTGGCCCCCACACCGACTTCGGGACGGTGACGGTGCTCGACCGCGAGGTCGGCGCCGGCGGGCTGCAGGTCGACGTGCCCGGGTACGGCTGGGTGGACGCTCCGCACGAACCGGGCGCCTTCACGATCAACATCGGCGACCTGCTGTCGCGGTGGACCGGGGAGCGTTGGCGCTCCACCCGGCACCGCGTGCTCCCCCCGCAGGACGTCGCCCCCGAGGAGGACCTGGTCTCGCTCGTGTACTTCTACGAGCTGGACCCGGACACGACGGTCGAGGCCCTCGGCCCGCCCGTCGGACACGTGGCCGCAGCACCGGTGCGCGCCCGCGACTACCTGGCCGCGAAGTTGGCGGCGATCACCGTGCACTAGGGGAGGCCGAGCGATGTCGATCGCCCAGGATCCGTCCGACGTCGTCGTCCGCGAGGGGGAGTACGGCGACAAGGTCGTCGCCGTCGAGCCCGGCGGCGCCGAGTTCATCCCGCTCGCCGAGCGGCACGGGCGCCCACGTCAGTTGTTCTGGACGTGGTGCTCCCCCAACCTCGAGTTCGCGACGATCTTCGTCGGCGTGCTGGCCGTCAGCGCCTTCAGCCTGTCGTTCTGGGGCGCCGTGCTCGGCATCGTCGTCGGCACCGCCCTCGGGTCGCTGACCCACGGCCTGCTCTCGTCGCGCGGGCCCGGCGCGGGCGTACCGATGATGGTGCTCTCACGGCTCGGGTTCGGGTTCCGTGGCAACGCGCTGCCCGCCGGGCTCAACGCCGTCGTCGGCGGCATCGGCTGGTTCGCGGTCAACAGCGTGTCCGGGGCACTCGCCCTCGCGACGCTGACCGGCATGCCGGCCTGGCTCGGCCTGCTGATCGTGGCGGCGGTGCAGATCGGGGTGGCGCTGCTCGGCCACAACCTCATCCACGGCTTCGAGAAGGTCGTCCTGCCGGTGCTCGCGGTCGTCTTCGCGATCACGTCCGTGGTGATCCTCTCCCAGGTCGATCCCGCGTTCGTCCCGACCGACGGCCAGCCCGCGGGCCCCGTCGCCGGGTTCCTGCTCACCGTCGGCGCCACCTTCGGCTACGCCGCCGGCTGGAACCCGTACGCCACCGACTACACGCGCTACCTGCCTCCGACGACGAGCCCCCGCGCCACCGGCTGGGCCGCCGGGCTCGGCATCTTCGTGCCCTGCGTGATCCTGGAGACGGTCGGCGCGGCCTCGGCGACGCTGGTGAGCGACCCGGACGCCACCCCGACCGGCGCGTTCACCGAGCATCTCCCGGGCTGGCTCGCCGCGCTGACGCTGCTGTGCATCGCGGTCGGGGCCGTCGCGGCGAACGCGATCAACATCTACTCGGGGGCGATGTCCTTCGTGGCGATGGGCGTCAGGATGCCGATGCACCTGCGGCGCGCCCTGGCCGTCGGTGCCTTCGGGGTCCTCGGGTTCGTGGTCGCGCTGTTCGGGCTCGCCGACGCCGGGCACGCCTACGAGAGCTTCCTGCTGATCATCGCCTACTGGATCGGGCCGTGGCTCGCGGTGATCTTCGCCGACTGGTGGCTGCGGCGGGGATCGGACGTCGAGGGGCTGTTCTTCGACGCCACCCACCGCAACGTCGCCGGACCGGTCGCGATGCTGACCGGCATGGTCGTCTCGATCGTGCTGTTCGCGAACCAGGTGGCGTTCACCGGCCTGATCGCGGCGGCGATCCCGGGGATCGGCGACATCTGCTTCGAGGTCGGCTTCCTCGTCAGCGGCGCCGTCTACCTGCTGATGCACCGGGGAGCCCGCGCGCCCCGCTAGGACCATCTCCCCCGCCCCGCCCGCGTCGGTCGTCCGGCGCGGGCGGGCGCATCCAGGGGTCGCGGGAAGAATCTTCGCGGGGTGTGTCGAAACCGGTGACCGCCGTTCGACCTGGGGGCAGAACATCCCGCTGGCACCCCACCCGGAGGTCACCATGTCCGCCATCACCGCCCCCGCCGCCGCTGCCCGCATCTCCCCCACCGTCAGGACCCGCGGCCTCGCCGTCGTCGGCGCCGGGGCCGCGGCCCTCGCCGGCTGGACGGTCGGGGCGCTGCTCGGCGCCGACTACTGGATCACCGACTCGATGGGCTCCGCGCGGGTCGACATCCCCGCCGCGGTGGGCACCACGATCATCACCGCGCTGCTCGCCTGGGCCCTGCTGGCCGTCCTCGAGCGGGTCGCCACCTGGGGCCGCACCGCGTGGACCTACCTCGCCGTCGGCGTCCTGGCCGTCTCGATGACCCCGATCGGGCTGGTCGAGGCCACCGCGTCGACGCGCATCGGCCTGATGATCGCCCACCTCGCCGTCGCCGCCGTCGTCATCCCTGCCTTCACCCGGGTGCGCTGACGCACACCTCCGCGACGCAGCGGGCCACCGGGCCGTGCGGGTCGGCCGCGAGCGCGCCCAGGTCGTCAGGGACTCCGAGACCGCGCAGCAGCGTGCGGCAGAACTCCGCGGCCACGTCCTCGGGGCGCAGGCGGCCGTCGGGGTCGAACCAGGTCCACATCCAGTGCAGCGAGCCGAACATCTGCAGGCTGCGCAGCCGGGCGTCGCCGGGCACGAACACCCCCGCCTCCTCGCCGTCGCGCAGCGTGGCGACGACGAGGTCGCGGTAGGCGTCGCGCTGACTCCGTGCGGTCTCCATGCCGGGCTCGTCGGTGAGGCGCACGACCTCCCGCTGGAACGCGACGGTCGTGGCGGGCTCGAGGGTGGAGTAGCGCACGCCGGCGTGGACGAACGCGGCGATCCGCTGCTCGGGGCCCGGGAGCCGCGCGAGGAACGCGTGCGCCTCGTCGAGGCGGCGTCCCATGTAGCGCTCCTGCACCTCGGCGAGCATCCGGTCCTTGGTGCCGAAGTGGTGGACGATCGTGCCCTTGCTCATCCCGAGCTCGGCGGCGACGTCGCCGAAGTTGGCGCGGTCGTAGCCACGGTCGGCGACGTGGCGGGTGAACGTCGCGAGGATCTCGTCGCGCCGCCCGCCGCGCGGACGACCCGGTGCCACCGCCGGACCGGTCACGACACCCCCTTGAAAACTGACCGCACGTACGGGCAGAGTAGCGCACGTCACGGCGTCGTGGGTCAGCATCGAGAGGAGCCGGCGATGGACGGTGGGATCGCCGACTGGATCGCCCGGCGGGCGGAGCGCCGCCCCCGCGCGACGGCCGTGGTCGACGTCGCCACCGGCGCCCGCCACGACTACGCCGAGCTCGACCGTCGCGTCGGCGCGCGGGCCGCGGCCCTGGCGGGGCTCGGCGTCGAGGCCGGCACGCGCGTCGCCCTGCTCGGCGAGAACTCCGGCGCCTACCTCGAGTGGCTCTTCGGCGCGGCGCGCATCGGCGCGATCGCGGTGCCGGTGAACCATCGCCTCGCGCCCGCCGAGGTCGCGCACGTGCTGCGCGACTCGGGGGCGACGGTGCTGGTCGGCTCGGCCGCGTTCGAGACACTGGCGAAGGGCGCGCTGGACGAGCTGGACAACCCGCCGGTGCTCGTCCCGCTCGGCACCGAGCCGGGCGACGGGACCGTCGCGGCGCACCCGGCGGCGGGCGACGACCCCTGCGTGATCATGTACACCTCGGGCACCACGGGCGTCCCGAAGGGCGCAGTGCTCACCCACGACAACATGCTGTGGAACGCGATCAACATGGTCACGGCGGGCGCCGGCATCGGCGGCACCGACGCGACGATCGCGGCCGCGCCGCTGTTCCACATCGGGGCGCTCGGGCTCTCCGCGCTCCCCCTGCTCTACGCCGGCGGCACGGTCGTCGTCGTGCCGTCGTTCGACCCCGCGGCGTTCGCCGAGCTCATGGCCGCCGAGGGCGTCACCACCCAGTTCCTCGTGCCCGCGATGTGGGCGGCGCTGACCCGGCTGCCCTCGCTGCCCCCGCAGCCCGCCCTGCGCTGGGCGATCTCGGGCGGGGCGCCGTGCCCGGTCACCGTCATCGAGCACTTCACCGGCCTCGGCTGGTCGTTCACCGAGGGCTTCGGCATGACCGAGCTCTCGCCCGCGGCGCTCTTCCTCGACGCCGACGACGTCCTGCGCCACGCCGGCTCGGTCGGGCGCCCGTTCCTCCACGTCGACGCGCGGCTGGTCTCCGAGAGCGGGGACGAGGTCGGGGTCGGCGAGGTCGGCGAGCTGGTGCTGCGCGGCCCGACGGTGTTCGCCGGCTACTGGCAGCGGCCCGAGGCCACCGCCGAGGTGATGCGGGAGGGCTGGTTCCACTCGGGCGACCTGGGGGTCCGCGACGCCGAGGGCTTCGTGACGCTCGTCGACCGCAAGAAGGACATGATCATCACGGGTGGCGAGAACGTCTACCCGATCGAGGTCGAGCAGGTGCTGCACCGCCACCCGGCGATCGCCGACGTCGCCGTCGTCGGGGTCGGCGACGCGCAGTGGGGCGAGACGGTGCTGGCGGTGGTCGTCGCGTCCGGGTCGCTGGACCCCGACGAGGTGATCGCCTTCGCCCGCGAGCGGATCGCGCACTTCAAGGCGCCCCGGCGCGTCGAGGTCGTCGAGGAGCTGCCCCGCAACGCCACCGGGAAGCTGCTCAAGCGTGTCCTGCGCGAGCAGTTCGCCGGCCAGGCCGAGGCGGTCCGCCGGTGACGGGCGCTCCTGTTCCGAGCGAGGGGCTCCCTGGGTGCGTGGGAGGCAGCGAAGGTCACCCTTGCTCCACCGGTAGTGCCCACGACGCGTGGTCGACCCCGGAGCGGCGGGCGCTGCGCGAGCTGGTCGCCGACTTCACGGCGCGCGAGATCGTGCCCCACCTCGCCGCGTGGGAGGACGAGGGCGCCCTGCCCCGGGAGCTGCACGAGCGCGCCGGAGCCCTCGGGCTGCTCGAGCTGGGGTTCCCCGAGGCCGCGGGCGGGGTCGGCGAGCACCTCGACGCCTGCCTCGTCGCCGAGCAGCTGATCCTCTCCGGTGGCTCGAGCGGGGTCTGCGCGGGCCTGTTCACCCACGGCATCGGGGTGCCGCACATCGCGAACGCGGGCGACCCCGACCAGATCGCGCGCTTCGTGAAGCCCGCGCTCGCCGGGCAGATCGTCACCTCGCTCGCGATCACCGAGCCGGAGGCGGGCTCGGACGTCGCCGCGATCGGCACGCGCGCCCGTCGCGAGGGCGACGAGTACGTCGTCGACGGCGCGAAGACGTTCATCACCTCGGGCACGCGGGCGGACATCGTCACGACGGCCGTCCGCACCGGCGGCGAGGGGCACCGCGGCATCTCGCTGCTGGTGATCGAGACCGACCGGCCCGGGGTGTCGCGCTCGCGGCTGCGCAAGATGGGCTGGCACTGCAGCGACACCGCCGAGCTGCGCTTCGACGGAGTCCGGGTGCCGGCCGCGAACCTCGTCGGCGCCGAGGGCACCGGCTTCCGCCAGATCATGGTCAACTTCGCCGCCGAGCGGCTCTCGATGGCCGTGCAGGCGTACGCGACCGCGCAGCGCTGCGTCGACCTGACGATCGACTGGGCCCGCTCGCGCCAGACGTTCGGCGCACCGCTCGCGCAGCGCCAGGTGGTGCGCCACCGGATCGCCGAGATGGCGCGCGAGGCGACGGTCGCGCGCACCTACGTCCGGGACGTCCTCGCGCGCTGGCAGGCGGGAGCCGACGTCGTCACCGAGCTCGCGATGGCCAAGAACACCGCGGTCGCGGCGTGCGACGCCGTCGTCGACCGGGCCGTCCAGCTGCACGGGGGCATGGGCTACATGCACGGCGTGGAGGTCGAGCGCCACTACCGCGACGCCCGGATCCTCGGGATCGGCGGCGGGGCGACCGAGATCATGGACGAGGTCGTCGCCGGCCGGCTGGGGCTGGACGGATGAGCCCGCAGGAGACGCAGCGAAGCGGAGCTCGACCCGGTCCCTCGGTCGACGAGCTGCTGGACGACCTCGACGCCGAGCGCGCCGCGGTGATGGCCCTGGTCCGCGAGCTCCCTCGGGCGTCGTGGACGCTCCCGACCCGCGCCGAGCCCTGGACGGTCCGCGACCAGATCGCCCACCTCGCCTGGTTCGACGGCGCGTTCGCCCGCGCCGTCTCGACGCCGGCGGAGTTCGAGGCCGAGCGCGACGCGATCACCGACGTCGCGGACTTCATGGACCGGACCCTGCGCGAGGTCCCCGAAGTCGGACCCGCGGCGCTGGCGTCCTGGCAGGACGCGGCCCGGGCGTTCGACCGCGCCGCCCGCGCGTGCGACCCGTCGGCGCGCCTGCCCTGGTACGGGCCGTCGATGTCGCTGCGCTCGGCGATCACCAGCCGGATGATGGAGACCTGGGCGCACGGCACGGACGTCGCCGACGCCCTGGACGCGCGCCTCGCCCCGAGCGAGCGGCTGCGCCACGTCGCCGACCTCGCCGTGCGGGCGCGGCCGCAGGGCTATCGCGTGCGCGGCCTGCCGGTCTCCGAGACGCCGGTGCTCGTCACCCTCACCGGCCCCTCCGGCACCGCGTGGACGTGGGCTCCCGGTGTCAGCGGCGTGGCGTCGCAGACATCCAGTGTCCGTAACGCCACGCAGACGAACTCGGTCGTCGGCGACGCCGAGGAGTTCTGCCTCGTGCTCGCGCGCCGACGCCACGTGGACGACACCGCGCTCGAGGTCTCCGGCGACGCCGCGCGCGAGTGGATGGAGATCGGCCAGGCGTTCGCGGGGACGCCGGGGAAGGATCCGGTACGCACGTGACCCTCCAGGAGATCACCCCGAGCGCGGTGCTGGGCTCGCGGCTCGACCCGGCGTCGCCCGAGTACGCCGCCGACCGCGCGGCGATGCTCGACGCCCTGGCCGGGGTCGACGAGGTCGCCGCGACGGTGCTCGCCGCCGGCGGCGCCAAGTACGTCGACCGCCACCACGACCGCGGCCGCCTCACCGCCCGCGAGCGCGTCGACCTGCTCCTCGACCCCGACGCCGCGTTCCTCGAGATCGGCGCGCTGGCCGGGGCGCACGAGCCCGACCTCACGACGCCGGGCGCGGGACTCGTCGTCGGGATCGGCACGGTCAGCGGCGTCGAGTGCCTGGTCGTCGCGAACGAGCCCACGGTCAAGGGCGGCTCGATCACCCCGATCGGCGTCACCAAGCAGCTGCGCGCCCTCGAGATCGCCGAGCGCAACCGGCTGCCGGTGGTCGCGCTCGTCGAGTCCGGGGGCGCCGACCTGCCGCGCCAGGCCGACCTGTTCGTCCCCGGGGGGCGCACGTTCCGCGAGATGACCCGCCTGTCGGCGCAGGGCATCCCGACGATCGCGGTGGTCTTCGGCTCGTCGACCGCCGGCGGCGCCTACATGCCGGGGATGAGCGAGTACACCGTGTTCGTCCGCGGCCAGGCCACCGTCTACCTGGGCGGGCCGCCGCTGGTGAAGATGGCGATCAACGAGGACGTCGACGACGAGACGCTCGGCGGCGCGGAGATGCACGCCCGCGAGTCCGGCCTCGCCGACCACCTCGCCGCCGACGAGCGCGACGCCCTGCGGATCGGGCGGCGGATCGTCGCCGACCTGGGGTGGCGGAAGGCGGGGCCCGGACCGTCCCTGCCGGCGTCGGCGCCCGTGTTCCCCGCCGAGGAGCTGCTCGCCTGCGCGGCGTCCGACCCGAAGCGTTCGGTGGAGGTGCGCGACGTCCTGGCCCGCGTGCTCGACGGCTCGCGGTTCGACGAGCACAAGCCGCTCTACGGCACGACGCTCGTGTGCGGCTGGGGCTCGATCGGCGGCTTCCCGGTGGGTGTGCTCGCGAACAACGGGATCCTGTTCTCCGAGGAGTCGCAGAAGGGCGCGCAGTTCGTCCAGCTCGCCAACGCCCGGTCGATCCCGTTGCTGTTCGTTCAGAACATCACGGGGTTCATGGTCGGCTCGGCCTACGAGCGCGGCGGGATCATCAAGGACGGCGCCAAGTTGATCAACGCGGTGTCGAACTCCGAGGTCCCGCACCTGACGCTCATGGTCGGCGCGTCCTACGGGGCCGGGAACTACGGGATGTCCGGGCGCGCCTACGACCCGCGCTTCGTCTTCACGTGGCCCAACCACCGCATCGCGGTCATGGGCGGCGCCCAGCTGGCGGGCGTGATGTCGATGGTGCAGCGGCGCTCGGCCGAGCGGGCGGGGCGTCCCTACGACGAGGACACCGACCGCGCGACGCGCAAGGCGATCGAGGACGGCGTCGAGGCCCAGTCCAACGCCGTCTACGCGTCGGGGCGGATGTGGGACGACGGGGTCATCGACCCCCGCGACACCCGCACCGTCCTCGGCCTCGCCCTCTCCGCCGTCCACTCGGCCCCGATCGCCGGCGCGACCCGCTTCGCGCCGTTCCGGATGTAGGCGCGTGGTGCTCGGGTCTTGTCAGCCTGGCGGCCACGCTGACGCTCAACGTCAGGAAATCCCCCATCTCGAGGTGAGCCGGTGATCAGCACGCTGCTCGTGGCGAACCGCGGCGAGATCGCGCGGCGGGTGATCCGCGGCGCGCGGACCCTCGGGATCCGCACGGTCGCGATCTACTCCGCGCCGGACGCCGACGCCCCGCACGTCGCCGAGGCCGACCGGGCCGTGGCGCTGCGCGGCTCGACGAGCGCCGAGACCTACCTCGACGCCGAGCAGGTCCTCGCCGCCGCGCGGGCCACCGGCGCCGACGCCGTGCACCCTGGCTACGGCTTCCTGTCGGAGAACGCCGCGTTCGCGCGCCGGGTCGCCGACGCCGGCCTGACGTGGGTCGGCCCGGACCCGACGTCGATCGAGGCGATGGGCGTCAAGCACACCGCCAAGGCCCTGGC
Source organism: Actinomycetospora aeridis (assembly GCF_037400275.1). Classification (NCBI taxonomy): domain Bacteria; kingdom Bacillati; phylum Actinomycetota; class Actinomycetes; order Pseudonocardiales; family Pseudonocardiaceae; genus Actinomycetospora; species Actinomycetospora aeridis. The sequence continues at coordinate 176,057 of NZ_JBBEGL010000005.1, forward strand.
GCGCGAGGCCGGCGTCCCGACGCTGCCGGACGCCCTGCTCGACACCGACGACCCCGACGACTGGACGCGGGCCGGCGAGCGCGTCGGCTTCCCGCTGCTGGTCAAGGCCAGCGCGGGCGGCGGGGGCAGCGGGATGCGCGAGGTCCGGTCGCCCGACGAGCTGCCCGACGCCGTCCGCTCCGCCCGCGCCGAGGCCGCGCGGAGCTTCGGCGACGACACCGTCTTCCTCGAGCGCCTGCTCGACGCCCCGCGCCACATCGAGATCCAGGTGCTCGGCGACCAGCACGGGCACGTCGTGCACCTCGGGGAGCGCGAGTGCTCGATCCAGCGCCGGCACCAGAAGGTCGTCGAGGAGGCGCCGTCACCGGTGGTCTCGCCGGAGCTGCGCGAGCGGATGGGCGCTACGGCCGTCGCCCTGGCCGAGAAGCTCGGATACGTCGGCGCCGGAACCGTCGAGTTCCTGCTCGAGGATGCGGATTTCCTGACGTCTGACGTCAGCGTGGCCGCCACGCTGACACAGGCGAGCTACTTCTTCCTCGAGATGAACACGCGGCTGCAGGTCGAGCACCCCGTCACCGAGGAGGTGTACGGCGTCGACCTCGTCGCGCTGCAGTTGAGCATCGCCGACGGCGAGGCCCTGCCGTTCACGCAGGACGACGTCGTCCCGCGCGGGCACGCGATCGAGGTGCGGCTCTACGCCGAGGACCCCACGGCCGGCGACCGTCCGAGCCCCGGGACGCTGCACCGCTACGCGCACGACGACACCCTCCGCTGGGAGGACGCCCTCGGCGAGCACGGCGAGGTCAGCGCCTTCTACGACCCGATGATCGCCAAGGTGATCGCGCACGCCCCGACGAGGTCCGCCGCCGCCCGACGCCTCGCCGCCGGCCTGGCGCAGGCCGAGATCCACGGCCCGGCGACCAACCGCGACCTGCTCGTCGCCGTCCTGCGCGACCCCGACTTCCTCGCCGGCGAGACCCGCACCGACTTCCTCGACCGGCACGCCACGCTGCGCACCCCGGACCCCGCGACCCCCCGCGCCGTCCACCTCGCCGCCGCGGTCGCGTGCACGAGCGCGGCCCGGAGAGCCCACGACCCCCTCAGCGACCTCGCCCCGCCCGGCTGGCGCCTGCTCCGGGGCGCCCCGCGGCCTGCGATCACCTGGGCGGGCCCGGACGGCGAGGTCACCCCGGACCTCGACGGTGTCGGGCTGCGCGATGTCACCCCGCACGGCGCCCGCGTCACCCTCGACGGCGTCGAGTACCGGTGCCGCGTCGCCCACCACGACGGACGCGCCTTCGTCGACGACGGCGAGGGCCACAGCACGTGGCGCGAGGTCCCGCGCCTGCCCGCTCCCGACGCCGCGGCGGGCGGGGCTGGGCCGGTCAGCGAGGTCCCGGGCACCGTCGTCGAGGTCCTCGTCCACGAGGGCGAGCACGTCGTCGCCGGCCAGAAGCTCGTGGTGCTCGAGGCGATGAAGATGGAGCACCCCGCCCTCGCCGCCGCCGACGGCGTCGTGGAGACCGTGCACGTCGCGGTGGGCCAGTACGTCGAGGCGCACGCCACGCTCGTCACGTTGGGGACCCCCGAGTGATCGCCATCGCCAATGTCTCCGGCTTCTACGGCGACCGCCTGTCCGCCGCCCGCGAGATCGTCGACGCGCACCTCGAGGGCCGGGTGCACGTCGACGTCCTCACCGGCGACTGGCTCGCCGAGCTGACGATGGGCCTGCTCGCCAAGCAGCGCGAGCGCGGCAAGGGCGGCTGGGCGACGACGTTCGTGCGCCAGATGCAGGACGTGCTCGCCGACTGCCTCGACGCCGGCATCCTCGTCGTCGCCAACGCCGGCGGGCTCGACCCCGCCGGGTGCGCGGCCGAGATCGCGGCGATCGACGACCGCGCCCGCGTCGCCTGGGTCGGCGGCGACGACGTCACCGACGTCGTGGTCGGCCTGCCGCCCGAGCAGACCGCGCACCTCGAGACCGGCGAGCCGATCCCGGAGAAGCCGCTGGTCGCGAACGCCTACCTCGGGTGTCGCGGCATCGTCTCGGCGCTCGAGGCCGGGGCGAACGTCGTCGTCACGGGCCGGGTCACCGACGCCGCGGTGGTCGTCGGGCCCGCCGCCTGGCGTCACGGGTGGGCTCCCGACGACGTCGACGCCCTCGCCGGCGCGGTCGTCGCCGGGCACGTCATCGAGTGCGGCGCGCAGGCCACGGGCGGCAACTTCTCGTTCGCCGGCGAGCTCACCGGCACCGAGCACGTCGGCCTGCCCGTCGCCGAGATCGAGGCCGACGGCTCCGCGGTGATCACGAAGGCCGCGGGGACGGGCGGGGCGGTCACCGTGGAGACGGTCACCGCGCAACTGCTCTACGAGGTCGACGGCCCGCGCTACCTCACCCCCGACGTGGTCGCCCGCCTCGACACCGTCACGCTCACCCAGGACGCCCCCGACCGCGTCCGGATCACGGGGACCCGCGGCGAGGCCCCGCCGGCGACCGTCAAGGTCGGCGCGATCGTGCCCGCGGGCTGGCACAACGAGATGACGTTCGTGATCACCGGGCTCGACGTCGAGGCCAAGGCGGAGCACGCGCTCGCCGCGCTCTGGGCCGGTGTGCCCGGCGGGCGCGACGCCTTCGACCGCGTCGCGACCCGCCTGCTGCGCGCCGACCGGGACGACCCGGCGCGTATGACCGACGCCGTCTCCCTGCTCACCGTGGCCGTCGCCGGCAGCAGGGACGCCTGCGCGCGGCTGTCCCGGGCGGCCGTCGAGACGGCGCTGAGCGGCTATCCCGGCTTCTTCGCCACCACCCCGCCCGGTCCGGGCAGCGCCGCGAGCGTGTTCTGGCCGCTCCTGCTGCCCGCCGCCGACCTGCCCCAGCTCGTCGGCCTCGCCGACCGCACGTGGACGGTGCCCCCGCCGAGCCCGTCCTCGTGGAGCGAGGGACTCCCTGAGTGCGCGGGAGGCAGCGAGGGCGTCCCTCGCTCCACCACCGGTATTGGTGGCCTCGCGAGCGAACGGGGACTTCGCGCGCCTAGAAGCAGCGAACAGCGCGTTCGCTCCGGCAGTACGGTGCCCGTGCCGCTCGGCCGCCTCGTCGGCGCGCGCTCCGGCGACAAGGGCGGCAACGCGACGCTCGGGCTCTGGGCGCGCGACGACGCCGCCCACGCGTGGCTCGCCGCGTGGTGGGACGACGAGCACGTCGCGTGGCTGCTCGGTGAGGACGCCGCGGGGTGCGGGCGGCGGCTCTGGGCGTTCCCGAACCTGCGCGCGGTCGGCGTCACCGTGGTCGGATTCCTGGGGCGCGGGGTGGCCGACAACCTCGCGCTCGACCCGCAGGCCAAGGGGCTCGGCGAGTTCGTCCGGGCCCGTCACGTGGACATCCCCGAGGAGCTGCTGCGATGAAGGTCGACGCCACCGTGGTCACCGGTGGGCTCGCCGCGTTCGCCGACGACGCCGTCACCGCCGAGAAGGCGGGGTACGACGCCGTCTGGGCGTCGGAGACCCAGCACGACCCGGCCGTGATGATCACCCTCGCGGCCACGCGCACCGAGCGCATCACGCTCGGCACCGCGATCACCGTCGCGTTCGCCCGGACACCGATGACGACGGCGATGACCGCCAACGACCTGCACGAGGTCACGGGCGGGCGCTACATCCTGGGCCTCGGCACGCAGATCAAGCCGCACGTCACCAAGCGGTTCTCGATGCCGTGGTCCGAGCCGGCGCGGCGGATGCACGAGTACATCCGCGCCGTCCGCGCCATCTGGGACGCCTGGGCGACCGGCGAGCGCCTCGACTTCCGCGGCGAGTTCTACACGCACACGCTGATGACGCCGTTCTTCTCGCCCGGCCCGAACCCGTACGGGAACCCACCGATCCACCTCGCCGGCGTCGGCCCGCGGATGACGGCGGTGGCGGGCGAGGTCGCCGACGGCTTCATGGCGCACGCCTTCTCCACCGAGCGCTACCTGCACGAGGTGACGCTCCCGGCGCTGCGCGAGGGCTTCGAGCGCGGCGGCAAGGACGGCGAGGGCTTCGAGTTCTCCGCGACCGCGCTCATCGCGACCGGCCACACCGAGGAGGAGTTCGAGGCGTCCGTCACCGACGTCCGCCGCCAGGTCGCGTTCTACGGCTCGACGCCCGCCTACCACCCGGTGCTCGAGCTGCACGGCTGGGGCGACCTCGCGCGCGAGCTGAACACCCTGTCCAAGAGGGGCGACTGGGACGCGATGGGCGAGGCCGTCGACGACGAGGTCCTGCACACCATCGCGATCGTCGCCGAGCCCGACCAGGTCGGCCCGGCCCTGGAGCGACGCTTCGGCGGCGTCGCCCAGCGCATCCCGCTCTACGCCCCGTCCGGCTCGCAGACCGACCGTTGGGGCCCGGCGCTCCAGCACCTCCAGGGAGACGCAGCGCAGCGGAGCTCGACCTATCGACGAGGAGTGAAGTAAGTGGTCGCGTTCACCGAGGAGCACCAGGCGTTCCGCAAGACCGTCCGGACGTTCGTCGAGCGGGAGATCGACCCGTACGTCGACCAGTGGGAGCGCGACGGGCGCATGCCCACCCACGAGCTGTTCGCCAAGCTCGGCGAGCTCGGCTTCCTGGGTCTCGAGTACGACCCCGCGTACGGGGGTGGCGGCGCCGACCACCTGTTCGCCGTGGTGCTGGCCGAGGAGATCGGGCGCGCCGACGCCGCCGGGGTGGGCATGGCGATCGCCGTCCAGACCGACATGGCGACGCCGTCGCTGGCCCGTTTCGGCAGCCACGAGCTCAAGGAGACCTACCTCGCGCCCGCCATCCGCGGCGAGCACGTCACGGCCATCGCCGTCACCGAGCCCGACGCCGGGTCCGACGTCGCCGGCCTGCGCACCCGGGCCGTCCGCGACGGCGACCACTGGGTGATCCACGGCTCGAAGCTCTACATCACCAACGGCGTGCAGGCCGACTGGCTGTGCCTGCTCGCGCGCACCTCCGACGAGGGCGGCGCGCGCGGGATGTCGCAGATCATCGTGCCGACGGACACGCCCGGGGTGTCGGTGTCGCGCACCCTCGACAAGCTCGGGAACCGTTGCTCGGACACCGCGGAGCTGTCGTTCGACGGCGCCCGGGTCCCCGTGGGCAACACCATCGGGCGGGAGGGCCGCGGCTTCCAGCAGCAGATGGCGCAGTTCCAGAACGAGCGGATGGTGGCCTGCTATGGCCGCGTCGCCGCCTGCGAGCGCGCGCTCGACCGCACCGCCACCTACCTGCGCCAGCGCGAGGCGTTCGGCGGGAAGCTGATCGGGAACCAGTACCTGAGCTACCAGCTCGCCGAGCTCTACGCCCGCGTCGACATGTGCCGGCACTACAACTACGCGTGCGCCGAGGCGTACATGCGTGGCGAGGACACGTCGCGGTTCGCGACGGTCGCCAAGCTCGCCATCGGCCGGCTCTGCGAGGACGTCTCCCGGACCTGCCTGCAGTACCACGGCGGGCTGGGCTACATGGAGGAGACGTGGACGGCGCGCTTCGTGCGCGACATGCGGATCACCTCGATCGGCGGCGGCGCCGACGAGGTGATGCTCCAGGTGATCGCCAAGATGCACGGCATGTAGGGCCGTTCGGCGTATGTGAGCGATTTTCGGTGCGATAGCACCGAAAATCGCTCACATGGGAGTCGAGGTACGGCCGCTGCCGCCGGAGCAGGCGGTCACGCTGCTCACGGAGCCGGAGGCGTTCACCGAGCGCTTCGGACTCGCGCTCGTCGAGGGCTACCTCGCCTTCCCCGACGCGCTCGAGCCCACCGTCACCGCGCTCGAGGGCGGGGTCGACCCGCGGTGGTTCGCGCACCTCATCGTCGAGGGCGACGACGTCGTCGGTCTCGGCGGCTTCACCGGCCCGCCGACCGACGGCGAGGTCGAGATCGGCTACTCGGTCGCGCCGTCGCGCCAGGGCCGCGGGGTGGCGACGGCCGCGGTCGGGCTGTGGCTCGAGCGGGCCACGCGGGGTGGGGTCCGACGCGTCCGCGCCCACACCCGGCCCGAGGAGAACGCCTCGGTACACGTCCTGCGCCGCCACGGGTTCGTCCGGGACGGCGAGGTCACCGACCCGGACGAAGGCACCGTGTGGCGCTGGGTCCGCGACCTGCCCTGACCTACGGTGTCGCCGTGACCCCGCCGACCTCCGTGCAGCGCTCCTTCCAGCTCTGGATCGCCGCGGTCGTCGTCGGGGTCCTCGGCAGCGTGTTCTCCCTCGCGACGTCGGCTACCGTGCCGAACGGCTACCTGGCCGCCGGCGGCATCGTCGGCGTGATCATCGGCCTGCTCTTCCTCGCCGCGCTGGTCTACCTCGCGCTGCGGATGCGCGGCGGCGACCACTGGGCCCGCGTGGCGCTCACCGTCCTCGGCGGCGTGTCCGCGGTGTTCACGGTCGTCGGGGTGCTGCTCACCGCGGGGCTGGGCGTGAGCCCCGGCGGCGTGTCGACGATCGTCAGCCTCGTCCAGGCCGCGCTCATCGTCGCCGCGATCATCTTCTCGTTCCAGGCGCCCGCGAACCTGTACTTCCGCTGACGGTCAGGCGTGGTCGACCGTCGACGCGCCCTGCGACGCCGACGCGCAGTGCGCGCAGCAGAAGAAGCGCCCGTCGACCTGGTGACCGTGCCCGACGATCATCACGCCGCAGTGCTCGCACCGCGGGGCCATCGTGTGCATCGCGCACTCGAAGCTGTCGAACGTGTGCGTCACGCCCTGCGCCCGGATCTCGAACGCCATCTCGTAGTCGTTGCCACAGGTCTCGCAGACGGCCACGTCGTTCCTCCTTCATGGGATGCAGATCGCGCAGGCCTTCCCACCCGTGCGCACCCGGCAATCCCTCGGGTGGGGTAGAACGGCGGGGTGGCAGGAGATGACCGTCCCTGGGGCTTCCGCACGCGCGCGGTGCACGCCGGCGCCGTGCCCGACGCCGCCACCGGGGCCCGGGCCGTACCGATCTACCAGTCGACGAGCTTCGTCTTCGAGGACACCGCCGACGCCGCGAACCTCTTCGCGCTGCAGAAGTACGGCAACATCTACAGCCGGATCGCGAACCCCACGGTCGCGGCCCTGGAGGAGCGCCTCGCGAGCCTCGAGGGCGCCCTGGGGGCCGTCGCCACCGGTTCGGGACAGGCCGCGGAGTTCCTGACGTTCGCGACGCTCGCCGGCGCCGGCGACCACATCGTCGCCTCGTCGGCCCTCTACGGCGGGACGGTGACCCAGCTCGACGTCACCCTGCGCCGTTTCGGGGTCGACACGACGTTCGTGCCTGGCGACGACCCCGCCGACTTCCGCGCCGCGATCACCGACCGGACGAAGTTCGTGTTCGCGGAGATCGTGGCCAACCCGTCGGGCGCGGTCACCGACGTCGCCGCGCTCGCCGAGGTCGCCCACGAGCGCGGCCTGCCGCTGATCATCGACGCGACGATGGCCACGCCCTACCTCTGCCGCCCGATGGAGCACGGCGCCGACATCGTCATCCACTCGGCGACCAAGTTCCTCGGCGGGCACGGCACCACCATCGGCGGCGTGATCCTCGAGTCGGGCCGCTTCGACTGGGGCAACGGCAACTTCCCGCAGATGACCGACCCGATCCCGTCCTACGGCGGCCTGACGTGGTGGGGCAACTTCCAGGAGTACGGCTTCCTCACCAAGATCCGGTCCGAGCAGCTCCGCGACATCGGTGCGACCCTGAGCGCCCACTCGGCGTTCCTGCTGCTGCAGGGCGTCGAGACGCTGCCGCAGCGCATGGACGACCACGTCGCCAACGCCCAGCGGGTCGCGGAGTGGCTCGAGGCCGACGAGCGCGTCGCGTGGGTCAGCTACGCGGGGCTGCCGAGCCATCCCCACCACGACCGTGCGCGGCGCTACCTCCCGAAGGGCCCGGGCGCCGTGTTCAGCTTCGGGGTCCGCGGGGCGTCCGACGACGAGGACGCCGCCCGCGCCGCCGGGCGGAAGTTCATCGAGTCGGTCGAGATGTGCAGCCACCTCGCGAACATCGGCGACGCCCGCACGCTCGTCCTGCACCCGGCGTCGACCACCCATCAGCAGCTCACCGCCGACCAGCTGCGCGAGGGCGGCGTGCGCCCCGATCTCATCCGCATCAGTGTCGGCATCGAGGACCCCGAGGACATCCTCTGGGATCTGGATCAGGCTCTCACGGAGGCGACGAAGTGACCTGGACGCGACCGTCGGCGCAGGAGCGCCAGGCCATCCTGCGCAAGACCCACTCGGTGGCGATGGTCGGCGCCTCGCCCAACCCGGCGCGGGCGTCGAACTTCGTCGCGACCTACCTGCTCTCCACCGACTACGACCTGTACTTCGTCAACCCGAACGCCACCGAGATCCTCGGGCACCCCGTCTACCCGTCGCTCGACGCGCTGCCGGTGACGCCCGACCTCGTCGACGTCTTCCGCCGCCCCGAGGACCTCCCCGAGGTGCTCGACGCGACGATCGCGGTCGGGGCGTCGACGTTCTGGCTGCAGTTCGGCCTCTACGACGAGGCGCTGGCCGAGCGCGCCGAGGCGGCCGGACTCTCGGTCGTGATGGACCAGTGCCTCAAGGTCGAGCACGCCCGCTTCCACGGGGGCCTGCACCTGGCCGGGTTCGACACGGGGGTCATCAGCGCGAAGAGGCGCTGACCCGGAGCGACGTCAGCGCGCGGTCGGCGCGAACGACCACACGGCGACGAGGACGGCGCCGACGGTCAGCACCATCGCCCCGGGGATGTGCACCAGCAGCGGCCCGTGGCTGCCGACGTAGGCCTGCACGAACGTCAGGACGAACACGACCGCGGCGACGACCGTCGGCCACAGCGCCGCCCCGGCCCGCCACAGCAGCGCCGCGGCGATCATCGTCAGCCCGGACACGACGTGCAGGACGATCGCGCCGGTGGCGTGCAGCTCCTCGGCGCCCTCGCCGCCGGGCTGGCCGACGAACCCGCCGGCGGTGAGGAACTGGAAGAGCAGCACGAGCACGGTGAGCACCGCGGTGACCCGCAGCGTGGTGACGAGCGCGGGCGCCGCGGCGGGTCGTGCGGTCGCGGTGTGGGACATGGGGTCCTCCGTGGTGGTGGGAGCGACGCCCCCTCGCCACGGATCCGATCACGATGAGCCCGATCGCGCCTCACAGCGCCGCGAGACGCTCCGCGAGGTCGTCGAGCCGGGTGAGGGCCTGACCGAGCGCGCCGAGCTCGGCCCGCCCCTCCCGCAGGACCTGCAGCGCCACCTCGGGCGGCAGGCCGGGGAACGGGGTGTGCCGGCTCCCGATCGCCACGCCCACCCCCTCGACGGCGGCGACGAGCGGGCGCCGGACGGCCGCCGCGGTGTCGCCCGCCCGCACGGTCGGGGAGACGGCGTTGACCAGGTCCGACACCCCGGCCGCCTCCGCGATCGCCGTGATCTCGCGGGCGAACCGTGCCGCGGCGTCACCATCGAGGGCGGGCCCCGGTGTCGGGACGGAGTCCTGCTGGTGGTGGCGGCCCGCGCGGACGGTCAGCCCCTCGTCGCGGGGCGTCCGCGCCGGCCCGCTCGCGGTCCGGCGCACGGTCTTCGTCGCGTCCGCGGCGGGCGTCGTCGCCGCCGTCGGCACGGCGAAACCCACGGGGGTCAACGGCGGTGTCGGCTCCGCCGGGGGGTGGCCGGGCTCGCGGCCGGGATCGTGGCGGCGCGGGGGGAGGCGCACGTGCTGGGTGGCGCTGACCGAGCCCGGGATCGTGGACAGCGCCCCGAGCACGACGACGGCCTTCGGGTCGTCGCGCATCCCGGGGACGTGGCCGAGCAGGTCGGCGAGCAGCGTGCTGATCCGCGGGGTCCGGCTGGTGCTGCCGGTGAGGTAGACGTCGACGAGACCGTCGGGCGTGGTGCCCGCCCGCGCGACGGTGTCCTGCAGCTCGGCGACGCTGCGCGCCAGCAGCGGCTCGACCGCCCGCTCGTACTCGCGGCGGGTCACCCGGATCTCGTCGTCGTAGCCCGCCACCCACAGGTTGACCGCCGGCAGCCGCGACAGCGCCTCCTTGGCCTGGGTGACGTCGCGGCGCAGCAGCGTGCGGTGGCGCTCGGCGACCCGCCCCTCGGCCTCCCAGAGCTCGTTCCACCGGTCCGGGTCGAGCGCCTCGGCGTGCTCGGCGAGGATCTCCATGAACGCGGCGTCGAGGTCCTCGCCGCCGAGGGCCACGTCCCCGCCGGGCGAGCCCGCGATCTCGAAGCCGTCGCGGCGGCGCCGCAGCACCGCGGTGTCGAACGTGCCACCGCCGAAGTCGTAGACCCCGATCATGCCGCCGTCGGGCACCGCGTCCCCGGTGCGCACGTAGTGGTGGGCCGCGGCGACCGGCTCGGCGACCAGGTCGGGCTCGCCCAGTCCCGCCCGCTCGGCGGCCTCGGTCAGCCGGCGCAGCTCGATCCCGCCGGCCTGCCACCGCGCGGGGTGGGTCAGCACGACCCGCCCGGGCGGTCGCCCGGAGAAACGGCGGGTCGCCTCGCCGGCCACGCGGGCCAGGACCGCCGCGACCAGGTCCACGGTCGCGACCGTGCGCTCGCCCAGCAGCACCTGCTCGGAGGCCACGAGCGCCCGCTTGGGCACCCGCTCGGTGCGGTCCGGGGCCATCGCGGCCTCGTTGACCGCGTCCCGGCCGGTCAGGATCGTGCCGTCGTCGTCGACGCACACCAGGGACGGCACGTACTTCGACCCGTCGATCTCCAGGACCTCGGCGCGCCCGCCCGCGAGCGTGGCCGCCGTCGTGAACGACGTCCCGAAGTCGACCGCGAGGTCCCAGCCGGTCACACCGCCCCGCCGTCCCAGTCGTGGGCGTCGTGGCTGTCGTGCACCGGGTCGGCGAGCGGGTCGTCCGGGTCGTGCGCCTCGACGGTGTGTGCCGGGTCGTCGCCCCAGCCGCCGTCGTCCAGCGGGTCGGCGGCGGGGTCGTCCGGGGCGGTCTCGTCGGTGTCGTCGCTGTCGTCGCCCGTGTCCCCGGTGACGACGGCGAGCATGTGCTCCCAGACGCTGTCGGGCAGCTCGCCCTCGTCGACGGCCAGGGCCGAGGTGAGCAGGCCCTGGTCCGCCGGCGACAGCACGGCGTCCGGGTCGGTGTCGGGGTACCGGGACATGTCCAGCCAGGGACCCCCGGCTTCCTGGGGCGCGGTCACGACGACTCCTCTCCACGGACCGACGGCAGCCGTCCGGCCAGCTTCTCCGCGGTCTCCCGCAGCTCGTTGCGCTTCTTCAGGCGGGCGTCGACCTCCGCCTTGCGACGGGCCAGCGCGGTCTTCTCGCTGGCCAGGTTCTTCTCGTGCTCGGCGAGGCTCGCGGTCAGGCGTTCCTTCTCCGCGGTCAGGGCGTCCGTGATCTGCCGGCCCAGCACCTCGCGGGCCCCGGCGACCGACTGGGCGATCACCGGCGGGATCTCGTTGTTCAGGCGTGTCGCCACCTCGCCGAGGTAGCGGCGGGCGTCCTCGCGGCTCCGGGCGCCCCGCTCCTTGCTCCAGCGCCGCCAGGAGAAGAACCCGACGGCGCCGATCCCGGCGAGGATGCCGATCGGCGGCGCGACGACCAGGGCCACGAGGTGCCCGAGCCCCATGCCGAGGCCCGCGGCCATGATCCCCTGCTCGGCGAAGCTCGTGCTGCCCGCGCCCCGCGCGGCCTCCGGGAGCTGCGCGAGGCGCTCCGGGGCGTCGGGGACGACGCCGGCGAGGTCGACGTCGACGCCCTCGAGGTCGACGAGCAGCGCCTCGCCGAGCGCGGTGAGCTCGCGGCGCAGCAGGGTGTCCAGCTCGATCCACAGGGCCTGGGCACGGGGCGGGAGGTCGGTGGCGACGGCGTCGAAGACCTTGCTGGTGCCGGAGGCGATCTGGTCGCCGACCTCCTTGCGCAGGTCCTCGAGGCGGCGCGCCAGCTCGGTGCGCATGCGCTGCTCGAGACGGGCCGAGCGCTCGCCGAGGGTCTGGCGCCACGTCGCGTTCTGGCTCGACAGCGCGGTCAGGGCGTCCTTCTCGCGCTTGACCGACGCCGCGAAGTCCGGGCTCAGCGACAACGACAGCGCGCGGCGCACCTGCAGGGCCGACAGGCGCTTGGCCAGCGCCCCCGCCTGGTGCAGCAGGTTGCCCAGACGCAGCCCGTCGGCGCCCTCGGCGAGGCCCGCGAGGTGGTCGGACAGCGGCCCCATCCCGCTCGCCGCCCACTCCTCGGCGGCCTCCTCGGGCTCGCCGTCGGCCTCGGCCGCGAGCGCGTCGGCCGCCGCGCGGCTCGAGACCCCGAACCACGGCGCGTCCGCGTACCGCGGGGCGTGGCGGGCGATGAGCTCGACGTTGCGGGCCCGCACCTCGTCCCACGCCGGGAACTGGTCGATCTTGGTGAGGGCGAAGGCGACGGTGGCGATGCGCTCGGTGGCGCGCTCGAGGAACGCCAGCTCGGACGCGGTGATCTCGCTGGAGCCGTCGAGGACGAACACCAGGGCGTCGGCGCGGTCGAGGGTGGCGAGCGTCAGCGCCGCGTGGCCGGCCACCAGGCCGCCGACGCCCGGGGTGTCGATCAGCTCGAGCCCGCCGGCGAGCAGCGGGGCCGGCACGCGGACCTGGACCTGGCTGACGTCCTCGTGCTCGGGGGCCCGGGCGCCGGGGTCGAGCGCGGCGTACTCGGCGAGGGCGTCGAGCGGCACCTCGCGACCGGCGCTCCCGCCGCCCTCGACGACGGTGACGCCGTCCGGGCCGTGGGAGACGATCACGTGCACGCAGGTGGCGACGTCGGCGTCGACGGGCAGCAGGCCCGGACGCCCGATCAGCGCGTTGATCAGCGAGCTCTTGCCGCGCTTCTTCTCCCCGACGACCACCACGGCGGCCGCACCGCGCGCCACCCGGGCGACGTCGCCGTCGAGGGCCTCCGCGGCGGCGGCCTCGTCGTCCTCGACCGCGGCGGCGCGCACGCCGGCCACCAGCGCCAGGACCTCGTCGGTCAGCGGGTGGGTGCTCATCGGTCGTCTCCGGTGTCGGTGGTGCTCTGCAGGGCGTACACCACGACCTCCGGCCTGCGCAGGAGGAGACCGTGGTCGAGGTAGCCGGCGCGCTCGGTGCTCGCGACCGTCCGGTCGCGGGCGGGCTCGGTGGTCGGCTCGCGGTCGACGGCGTCGTGGTGCGTGCCGTCGAACGGCTGCCCGTCCGGCTCGATCGCGACCACCCCGACGTCGGCGAGGCCGCGGTGCACCCGGGCCCGCAGGCCGGGCGCGGTGGTGCGCAGCCGGTCGGCGAGGTCGATGCACAGCTCGACCAGCACCGCCCGGTCGGTGGCGGGTGCCGTGGGGGGCGCCGACATGATCGGTGTGCGGCTCAGAAGCCGGCGGGGTCGTGGGCGGTGGTGTCGGCCTGCCCGTCGTGGTCCGTGTCGACGGCCGCGGTGTCGTAGTCGCCGTCGCCGTCGGTGTCCAGCACCATCGTGTCGTAGTAGCCGTCGGCGTCGGTGTCGACGATGCCGGTCTCGAACGAGCCGTTGTGGTCGGTGTCGGCCACCGAGGTGTCGAGCACGCCGTCGCCGTCGGTGTCGGTGGTCACCAGGTCGACGGTGCCGGCCTCGTCGGTCTCGTAGGTGCCGATCATCGTGCCGGACGCGTCGTACACGCCGCCGTCCGCGCTGAAGTACATGTCGCCCGCGGTGGTGTCGGTCGTGCCGCTCATGTCCTGCTCCCGATGACCCGGGCCCGCCACCGTCGGCGGGCTGTTCGGGACTGTGACGACGCGGGTGGGCACGGATGTTCCGGGGCCGGGCGAATTTCCCGGGCGAACTTCTCGGGCGGATTTCCCGGGCGGGTTTCTCGGGCGGATTTCTCGGGCAGTGTCCTCAGCCCAGCGCCGCCCGGGCTCCCGCCGCGAGGGTCCCGACGGTCGGGGTGCGCTCGGCGGGGGTCTTGGCGAGCGCCCCGGCGATCACGGCGTCGAACGCGGCCGGCACACCGGGGCGCTGCTCGGAGGGCCTGGGGATCGGGCTCTCGAGGTGCCCGCGCATGCGCTCCGGGAGGCTGCGGCCGGGATAGGGCCGCGCGCCGGTGAGGCAGGTGTAGAGCACGCAGCCCAGCGCGTAGACGTCCTCGCGGTGGTCGGTCGCGCCGCCGCGGAAGCGCTCGGGGGCGGTGTGGTCGAGCGAGAGGCCGTTGCGGGAGACGAGCCCGAAGTCGCCGACGCGGACCTCGGTGGCGGCCGGGTCGGCGAACAGCAGGTTGCCGGGCTTGACGTTGCGGTGGGCCAGCCCGCGGGCGTGGGCGGCGGCGAGGGCCCGCGCGGCCTGCTCGACGACGGCCACGGCGCGCGCCGGGTCGAGCACCTGGTCGCGGTGCAGCACCGCGGCGAGGTCGGGCCCGGCGAGCAGCGGCGTCGCGACGAACAGGCGCCCGCCGGTCTCGCCGAAGTCGAGCACCGGCAGCACGTGGGGCTCGCGCAGTGCGCGGGCGACGGCGCACGACCGGTCGAAGCGCGCGCGGTACTCGCGGTCGGCCGTGTCGGGCGCCAGCAGCTTGAGGGCGACGACGCGGTCGCGCGCGGTGTCGTGGGCGCGCACGACCTCGCCCGAACGCCCGCGGTGGACGACGTCCTGCACCACGTACGGCCCGAGGACGGCCCTCGGCGGACCGGCGCGGGGCGGCACCCCCACCGCGGCCTCCTCCCCGAGGGTCGTCATCGGCACATCACCGGCACATCATCGGCTCGGTGTCCGAGCCTGCCAGGTCGGCGGCGCGGGCGCGCCCGCACCGAACAGGATCGCCTCGCACAGCTCGCGGGCGGTGCGGACGTGGCGCTGCAGCACGCGCGACGGGCGGGCCTCGAGCCGGCGCCACTGCGGGATCTGCGCGGTCGCCGCGGCCGCGACCGCCGCGGGTCCCGCGTCGGCGTCCAGTCCGAGCATGCGGGCGGGGTCGGCCCCGGTCGCGAGGTCCCGCAGCCGGGCGACGTCGTCGTCGCCGAGGCGCATCCGCCCGGCCTCGAGGTCGACGAGCGCGGCGGCGAGCTCCACCTGGCGCAGAGCGGGTTCGAGGCGCAGCCGGTCGAGCTCGGACTGCAGCGTGAGCAGGGCGCGGCGGTCGGCCTCGTCGGGGGTGTCCCACCCGAGGTGCTCGAGCGCGGCGATGCCGGCGCTGGCCCGCAGCCGGTCGGCGCCCGCCACGAAGACCGTCTCGATCCGCTCGAGCACGGCCTCGATGCCGGAGCGCTCCGCGAACCCGTCCAGCAGGGCGGGGGTGGAGCGACGGCCCTCGTCGAGGAGCTCGAGGCCCACGCGGATGCCGTGCAGGCCGAGCAGGTCGAGCAGCCGCTCGCGGGCGTCGTCGGCGAGCGGGCACTCCTCCCAGCCCCGGAAGCGCTGCACGGTGCGCAGCTTGCGGAGCACCCCGCCGCGGTCGGCCCCGGCGAGCGTGCGCAGCGCGCGGGCGTCGGACTCGGAGAAGTCGGGACCGCGGGCGGTCTCGGCGAGCAGCCCGGCGACGGGCACGACGTCGGAGAGCACCGCGCGCAGCTCGCCGGCGTAGCGCTCCGCGACGCGGCGGGCGGTCGGCCAGGGGTCGTCGTCCCCGGAGAGCGTGTCGATCCGGGACAGCACCCCGAGCATGTTCGCGGCGCCGAGGCGCAGCCCGCCGGTCCAGCCGCGCACCGCGTCGATGGCCTCGACGTCGCGCTCGCCGGGGTGCGGCATGAGGTAGACGACGGCGTCGGCGTCGCCGAGGGCGGCCAGCGAGTCCGGGTCGAGCTTGGACAGCGAGTCCATGCCCGGCGTGTCGATCAGCGTGTGCCGGGTGAGCGCGTCGTTGGGCGTCTCGACGGTGAGGTGGGAGATCTCCTCGCCGGCCGTCCCGACCGTGGCGCCGACACCGTCGCCGGGGACGAGGGGCACGAGCCGGTCGGTGCCGTCGCGGTGGTGCACGCGGATGCGCGCCTGGTGGCCGTGGCGGAACCAGGTCACGAGGCGGGTGGTCTCGGTGGCACCGGTGGCCGCAAGCCGTTCCTGGAGCAGGGCATTCGCGAGCGTCGACTTCCCGGCGTTCATCCGCCCGCCGACGGCCACGCGGATGCGGGGCTCGGACAGCCGCCTCACGAGCGCGTCGAGACGCTCGCGCAGCTCGGGGGTGCGCAGGCGGTCACGCGTGCCCGCGCACAGCGCGACCAGCCGCGAGGTGACGGGGCCGACCGGACTGCCGGGCGGTGGATCACCGCTCATGCCGTGCGCGCGGCGGGGTGATCGGAGAGCAGCTCGACGAGCGCCTGGCGGCCGCGGGAGAGCTGCGACTTCACGGTCTGGACGGGGATGTCGCGCAGCTCGGCGATCTCGGTGTACGAGAGGTCGCACAGCTCGCGCAGCACGACCACCGCGCGGTACTGCGGCGGCAGCTGGGCCAGCGCGCGGTCGACGTCGAGGCGGGCGACCACCCCGCCGTCGGCGCCGCGGGCGGGCGTGGGCTCCGGGACGGCCTCGGCGGGCTCGGGGGCGCGCTTGCGGCGGCGGACCTCGTCGATGGCGGCGTTGGTGGCCACGCGGTAGAGCCAGGTGCCGACCGCGGAGCGGCCGTCGAACTCGCCGAGCCGCTTCCAGGCGATGATCATCGTCTCCTGGAGCGCCTCCTGGGCGTCCTGGTCGTGCGTGGTCACCCGCCGGCACACCGCGTACAGGCGCGGGCGGTGACGGGTCATGAGCTCCGCGAACGCGGCCTGGTCGCCACCCGCGGCGAGCACCGCGAGCTCGGTGTCCGGCCGACCGTCCACTGCGGTCATGTCCCCTCCCCTCCGACGTCCACCCGCCGATGTCACCCCGGGTAGCCGGAGTGCCTGACCTCGGAGCCAGACGTTACGTTCCGTCGACGTGCACCGCGACCACCGTCGCTCGAACAGCCTAATCTTGGTTTCGCTGAGTGACCAGACCGGTCGGGAACAGCCCGGGCGGTGCGTGCGCTGACAATGGTGGACGGGAAGTCCGTGGACCGGGCAGTGACCATGGTCCCGACCACGTCCCGCCGGTGTCCCCCCGCCTCGGGACACCCGCTCGGGACCGGCCACCCGCCGTCCCACCCCGCACGTCACCTCCCGGAGGAGCCCGACCGGTGCCCGCAGCCACCGACCCCGCGACCGTCGACGACACCGCCGACGACACCGCCGACGGCGCCGCCGCCACCGCCGGGGACCTCGAGGCCCGCGTGGCCGCGCTGGGTCCCGCGGACGCCCACCGCCTGCACCGGCGGATCAGCGGCGCACGGCGCATCGACGACGCCGGGCGCCGCGAGGGCACGCTCGCGAAGATCGCCGGCGACGTCACGGCCGCCGAGGAGCGCCTGGCGCGCCGCCGGGCCTCGGTGCCCGCCGTCTCCTACCCCGAGGTGCTGCCGATCACCGACCGCGTCGGCGACATCCGCGCGGCGCTGGAGTCGCACCAGGTCGTCGTGGTTGCGGGCGAGACCGGCTCGGGCAAGACCACCCAGCTCCCGAAGATCGCGCTGGAGCTGGGACGCGGGATCCTCGGCACGATCGGGCACACCCAGCCGCGGCGCATCGCCGCCCGCACGGTGGCCGAGCGCGTCGCCGAGGAGCTGGGCACCACGGGCACCGACACGGTCGGCTACCAGGTGCGCTTCACCAGCCGGGCGAGCGAGGACACGCTGGTCAAGCTGATGACCGACGGCATCCTGCTCGCCGAGATCCAGCAGGACCGGCTGCTGCGCCGCTACGACACGCTGATCATCGACGAGGCCCACGAGCGCAGCCTCAACATCGACTTCCTGCTCGGCTACCTCGCCCAGCTCCTGCCACGCCGGCCCGACCTCAAGGTCATCATCACGTCGGCGACGATCGACCCCGAGCGCTTCTCGCGGCACTTCGGTGACGCCCCGATCATCGAGGTCTCGGGCCGCACCTACCCCGTCGAGATCCGCTACCGCCCGCTCCTCGACTCCGAAGGCGAGCAGCGCGACCAGGTCGACGGCATCGTCGAGGCCGTCGACGAGCTGCGTCGCGAGGGACCGGAGGGCGACGTCCTCGTCTTCCTCTCCGGCGAGCGGGAGATCCGTGACGCGGCGGACGCCCTGACCGAGCACGCCGCGCAGGCCCACGTCGAGGACCTCGACGTCCTGCCGCTCTACGCGCGCCTGTCCGCCGCCGAGCAGCACCGGGTCTTCGAGCCGTCGAAGGGCGGGCGACGTCGCGTGGTGCTCGCGACGAACGTCGCCGAGACCTCCCTGACCGTGCCGGGCATCCGCTACGTCGTCGACCCCGGCCTCGCGCGCATCTCCCGCTACTCGCGGCGCACGAAGGTGCAGCGGCTGCCGATCGAGCCGATCTCGCAGGCGTCGGCCA
The DNA here is from genome assembly GCF_037400275.1 of Actinomycetospora aeridis. NCBI lineage: Bacteria > Bacillati > Actinomycetota > Actinomycetes > Pseudonocardiales > Pseudonocardiaceae > Actinomycetospora > Actinomycetospora aeridis. Next base: position 194,376 of record NZ_JBBEGL010000005.1, read on the forward strand.
CCCAGCGCGCGGGGCGCTGCGGCCGCGTCGCCGACGGGATCTGCATCCGGCTCTACGCCGAGGACGACTTCGACGCGCGCCCCGAGTTCACCGATCCCGAGATCCAGCGCACCAACCTCGCGTCGGTGATCCTGCAGATGGCCGGCGCGAAGCTCGGGCCGGTCGAGGAGTTCCCGTTCGTCGACCCGCCCGACCGGCTCGCGGTGCGCGACGGCGTCCGGCTGCTCACCGAGCTCGGCGCTGTGGTGGGTGGTGACGCCACCCGGCTCTCGGACACCGGCCGTCGGCTGGCCCGCCTGCCCGTGGATCCCCGGATCGCGCGGATGGTCCTCGCGGCCGACGAGCTGGGCTGCCTGCACGAGGTCACGGTCATCGCCGCGGGCCTCTCCGCGCAGGACCCGCGGGAGCGGCCGGCGGAGAAGACCGACGAGGCCGACGCCGCCCACGCGCGGTTCACCGACCCGCGCTCGGACTTCCTGTCGTGGGTGCACCTGTGGGAGCACATCCGCACGGGCCGTCGCGAATTGAGTGCGAACCAGTTCCGCAAGCGCTGCCAGTCGGAGTTCCTCAACCACCTGCGCATCCGCGAGTGGCAGGACCTGGCCGCGCAGCTGCGCCAGCTCGGCGACGAGCTGGGGCTCACCCGCAACGAGCCGGGCCAGGAGATGACCAAGGAGCTGGCCCAGCGCGTCCACCAGGCGATGCTCACCGGGCTGCTCTCCCAGATCGGGCTGGCGACGGACACGCAGCGAAGCGGAGCTGGACCATCGGGGAAGGAGCCGCCGAAGGACCCGCGGACCGGCAAGCCGCGGAAGCGCGCGCTCGTCGAGTACGAGGGCTCGCGCGGCGCCAGGTTCGCGATCTGGCCCGGCTCCACGCTCGCCAGGCGACCGCCGACGATGGTCATGGCCGCCGAGCTCGTCGAGACCTCGCGGCTGTGGGCCCGAACCGTCGCGGGCGTCGACCCGGCGTGGGTCGAGGAGGCGGCGGGCGACCTCGTCACGCGGACCCACTCCGAGCCGCGCTGGTCGAAGCGCCGCGGCACGGCCGTCGCCACCGAGCGGGTGTCGCTGTTCGGGGTGCCGCTCGCCATGGACCGCACGATCGACTACGCGAGGATCGACCGCGAGGTCGCGCGCGACCTGTTCGTCCGGCACGCGCTCGTGCTGGGCGAGTGGAACACCCGCCACGCGTTCGTCGTCCGCAACCGCGAGCGGCTCGAGCAGGTCGCCGAGATGGAGCGCCGGGCGCGCCGCGAGCTCGTCGTCGACGAGGACACGATCCTCGCGTTCTACGACGCGCGCGTCCCCGCCGACGTCGTGTCGGTGCGCCACTTCGACCGCTGGTGGCAGAAGGCGTCGCGGCGCGACCCCCACCTGCTCGACCTCGACGTCGAGGCGCTGCTCGCCGGGGAGGCGCCGACGGCCGAGCAGTACCCCGACACCTGGACCTCGGGCGGGCTGACGCTGCCGCTGTCGTACGCCTACGAGCCCGGCGCCGAGAGCGACGGCGTCACCGTCACCGTGCCGCTGGCGGTGCTCGGGCAGGTGCGCGCCGAGGACCTCGCGTGGCAGGTGCCGGGCCTGCGCGAGGAGATGCTCACCGCGCTGGTGCGCTCGCTGCCGAAGAACCTGCGCCGCTCGTTGGTGCCGGCGCCGGACAGCGCGCGGGCCCTGCTGGCCCGTCTCGCCCACGACGGCCGTCCTCGGGCCGACGAGCCGCTGCTGCCGGCGTTGTCGGAGGCGGTCCGGCGGCTCTCGGGTCTCGACGTGCCCGTCGACGCCTGGAACGTCGCCGGACTGCCGTCGCACCTGCGCCTGACGTTCCGGGTGACGGACGACGACGGCTCGACCGTGGCCGAGGGGCCGGACCTCGGCGCGCTGCGCCGCCGGTACGCGGCGGCGACGCGGGCGGCGGTGGCCGCGGTCGCCGACGGGGCCGAGCGGCGGGGACTGACCTCCTTCGACGAGATCGGCGAGCTGCCCCGCACCCGCGAGCAGCAGCGCTCCGGCGGCACGGTCACCGCGCACCTGGCGCTGGTCGACACCGGCCGGGCGGTGGACATCCGGGTGTTCGACTCCGCCTTCGAGGCCCGCGACGCCATGCGCGCCGGTACGCGCCGCCTGCTGCGGCTCGCGATCGCCTCGCCGGCGCGCTCGCTCGTGCGGTCGCTCGACAACCGGGCCGTGCTGCGCCTGCGCGGGGCGATGACGTCCGGCGGCTACCGCGACGTCGACGCCCTCGCGGAGGACTGCGTCGACGCCGCGATCGACGCGCTCGTGGCCACCGGCGGCGGGCCGGCGTGGGACCCGGCGGCGTTCGAGAAGCTGCGCGCCCACGTCGCCGCGCGCCTGCCCGCCGCGGCGGCCGAGGTGCTCTCCCGCGCCGAGACCGTGCTGGGCGAGGCCGGGCAGGTGGCGCTGGCGCTCGACGAGCTCGGCAAGCGTCCCGGTGGCCTGCTCGCCGACGCGCTCGACGACGTCCGCGAGCAGCTGCGGGTCCTCGTCGGCGAGCGCTTCGTCGCCCGCACCCCGGTGGCGCGCCTGCCCGACGTCGCCCGCTACCTGCGGGCGGCGCGCCGGCGCCTGGAGAAGCTGCCGACCGCGCCGGTGCGCGACGCCGAGGCGATGACGACCGCGCACCGCGTCGACGGCGCCTACCGCGGGCAGCGCGCCCGCGCCGCCGCCGAGCCGCGCACCTTCGACCGCGACGCCTACGACGCCGTGGCGTGGATGGTCCAGGAGCTGCGGGTGAGCCTGTTCGCCCAGGACGTCGGCACCCCCGGCCCGGTCTCCGAGCAGCGCGTCACGAGGGCGCTGGCCAAGCTCATGTGAGTGAACTTGGGGCCTATAGGCCCCAAGTTCGCTCACATGGGCCGGACGGGTGGGTCGCCCTGGTGCATGGCCCAGGCGATGAGGGCGACGGGCACGACGAGGAGCACGGCGGTGGCCACGGCCGCGAGCACGTAGACGCCCGGGACGACGAGCAGCGCCACCCCGATCACCGCCAGGGCGCCGACCACGAGCCACGCCACGCCGCCCCCGCGCCGGGCCGGGAGGCCGTCCATCCGACGGGCGAAGGCCGGGTCGGCGCCCGCCTCGCGCGCGGCAAGCTGCGCGAGGAGTTCCTGTTCCCGACGGGTGAGCGGGCGTTCCATGGCGGACCTCGGAGGTGCTCGTCGAATGCCGACGAGCATGCCGGGGATCCCCGCGCGGCGCACCCACCCGGGGAAGGTGAGAATGCGCGACCGTGGTGAGCGACGCCGAGGAGGCACTGGTCCAAGAGCAGCTCGAGCAGCTGCACGACCACCACGCCGACGAGCACGAGGAAGACATCGTCTCGATCGCCCTGCCCGCCGCGGAGGGCGAGGAGGACGTGTTCGGCTTGGCCGGGACGTCGGTCGACGGCACCCAGTGGACCGTCGGCGACTGCGAGTTCCGCTTCCCGCTGCAGTCGATCTCGAAGGTCGTCACCTACGCCCTCGCGCTCGAGGACAACGGCCGCGAGACCACCCTGCGCCACGTCGGCGTCGAGCCCTCGGGCGACCCGTTCCACTCGATCACCTTCGACGACGAGCACCAGCGCCCGCACAACCCGATGGTCAACGCCGGTGCGCTCGTCGCCGCCTACCTCGTGCACGGCGAGTCGGCCGACGAGAAGATCGCCAGGATCCTCGCGCGCATGCGGGCGTTCGCCGGCGCCCCCGACCTCGAGGTCGACCAGGAGCTCCTGGCCGACCAGCTCGCCGCGGCCGACCGCAATCTCGCGATCAGCTACCTCATGCGCTCGCTGGGGATGCTCACCGGCGACATCGAGGAGAACCTGCGGGTCTACCTGTCGATGTGCTCGGTCCGGCTGACCACCTGCGAGCTCTCCGCCCTGGGCGCCACCCTCGCCAACGGCGGCCTCAACCCGCTGACCGGCGAGCGGGCCCTGAGCGCCGGGCACGTCCGCGACGTCGTCAGCGTGATGATGACCTGCGGGATGTACGACGCCGTGGGCGAGTGGGCCACCGACGTCGGCATCCCGGCCAAGAGCGGGGTGTCCGGCGGGATCGTCGCCGTCATGCCCGGACGCCTCGGGCTGGCGACGTTCTCGCCGGGGCTCGACGAGCACGGCAACTCGGTGCGCGGCCAGGCGGTGTTCCGCGAGCTCTCACTGCGCTACGGGCTGCACATGTTCGCCTCGCCCGACCAGACCCGCTTCGGGCGGCTCTACCGGACCGGAGGACCCCGCCTCACCCGGGCCTGACAGGGCAGAATGTCGCCCGTGGTCGCCGTCGGGGAACGAGAGCTCGTCCGCCAGCAGCTCGACGAGCTGCACGCCAAGTACGGGGGGTACGGCGAGGACGAGGTCGTCAGCTACTACCCGGAGGACGCCCCGGAGGAGCAGCGCCACCTCTTCGGGCTGGCGGGCACCAACATCGACGGGACGCAGTGGCAGGCCGGCGACTGCTCGGTGCCCTTCCCGCTGCACTCGGTGTCGAAGGTCTTCACCTACGGGCTCGCCCTCGAGGACAACGGCGCGGAGGCCACGCTCGCCCGCGTCGGCGTCGAGCCCTCCGGCGACCCGTTCAACTCGATCACCTTCGACGAGGTCCACCACCGGCCCCACAACCCGATGATCAACGCGGGCGCGCTCGTCGCCGCGAACCTGGTCAAGGGCCGCGACGTCGACGAGAAGGTCGACCGCATCCTCGAGCGCTACCGCGCCTACTCCGGCAACCCCGAGCTCGCCGTCGACCAGCGGATCCTGCGCGCGCAGCTGCGCAGCAACGACCGCAACCTCGGGCTCTGCTACGTGATGCGCTCGCTGGGCATGATCACCGGCGATGTCGACGAGGTCGTCGAGACCTACCTCTCGGCGTGCTCGATCACGGTCACGGCGGCCGACCTCAGCGTCATGGGCGCCACGCTGGCCAAGGGCGGGGTCAACCCCGTCACCGGCGAGCGGGCCGTGGCCCGCGAGCACGTCCGCGACATCGTCAGCGTGATGATGACCTGCGGGATGTACGACGCCGCGGGCCAGTGGGCCAACGAGGTCGGCATCCCGGCCAAGAGCGGGGTGTCCGGCGACATCGTCTGCGTGCTGCCCCGCTACTTCGGCTTCGGCGTCTACTCGCCGGGTCTCGACGTGCACGGCAACTCGGTGCGCGGCGTCGCCCTGTGCCGCGAGCTGTCCGAGACGTTCGGGCTGCACGTGTTCGCCGATCCGGCCGATTCCCGCTTCGGCCGCGTCGCCCAGCCGACGGCAGAATGAGGACGTGCGTGACGTCCGAGCCTCCGACGCCGAGCGCGAGCTCGTCGTGGAGCGCCTCCACCGCGCCGTCGGGACCGGCCGGCTGACCGTCGAGGAGTTCGAGGAGCGGGCGGCGGCGGCCTACGCCGCCACCACCCGCGGCGAGCTCGCGGAGCTCACGAAAGATCTGCCTGGTCACCTCTGGTGACCGGCTCGGCGGCCGCGTCGATGGCCCGCCGCACGGCCTCGGGATCGGCAGCGGCCCCCGACGAGGACGACCCGGTCGCGTTCTCAAAGAACCGCAGCAGCTCCACCGGCAGCGGCATCACCAGCGTCGAGTTCTTGTCCGACGCGACGTCGGTGACGGTCTGGAGCAGGCGCAGCTGCAGCGCTCCGGGCGCGGCGCTCATGCGCTCGGAGGCCTGGGTGAGCTTCTCGGACGCCTCGAGCTCGCCCTGCGCCGCGATGACGCGGGCCCGGCGGTCACGCTCGGCCTCGGCCTGGCGCGACATCGACCGGCGCATGCCCTCGGGCAGGGCGATGTCCTTGATCTCGACGCGGTCGATGCTCACGCCCCAGTCCTCGGTGGGCGCGTCGATGACGGCCTTGAGCTCGCCGTTGATCGCGTCGCGGTCGGAGAGGAGCGTGTCGAGGTCGGCGCGCCCGATCACCGAGCGCATCGACGTCTGGGCGACCTGCGAGGTGGCCCGGAGGTAGTCGTCGACGTTGATCACCGCGCGGACCGGGTCGGCGACACGGAAGTAGACGACGGCGTCGACGCCGATGGTCACGTTGTCGCGCGTGATCGCGTTCTGCGACGGGACGTCGAGCACCGTCGTCTGCACGGGGACCTTCCGCATGCGGTCGACGAACGGGACGATCACGCGCAGGCCGGGCTGGCGCACGGCCGGCAGCAGCCGGCCGAAGCGCAGCACGACCCCGCGCTGGTACTGCTGCACGGCCTGCACGGCCGCGCCCCCGGTGATCAGCGCCAGCAGCACGACCACGACGGCGACGACCAGGAGCGCCTCCATGCGCGCCTCCTCACGACGGGTCCCGCCCAGGGTGCTCGCCGATGCTGATCATCAGCTGGCCGTGGCCTGAACGACTCCTGAGCGTCACCGCTTCGGCATGATCACCCACAGCGCGAGGTAGATCACGAACTGCGGGCCGGGCAGCAGGCACGAGAGCACGAAGAGCAGGCGCACGACGCCGGCGGACATGCCGAAGCGCTCCGCGAGCCCGGCACACACCCCCGCGATGACCTTGTTGTACTGCGGCCTGGTCAGGGTGGCCATGGGTGCCTCCACATCGATGGACGAGCTGTACCCCTCCGACGTTCCCGCACCGTGCGGTCGGGGTCCCCGGTGCCGCACCCCGGACTTTTCCAGGGTGACCGTGATGCCGCTCACCGAACCCTGCCGACCGTTCGTCGTGGGTCGGCGGTTTCGAGCAGGAGCAGCCGGTGGTACGTCGGCCGGGGTCCGCACCGGGCCGGCAGCGACCAGGTCGAGGAGGACCACCGTGGAGGAAAGCGCACGTACGGGCGTGGCGATCGTGGGGCTCGGGGGCGCCGTCGCCACCACCGCCGTCGCCGGCGTCGAGATGATGAAGCTGGGCAGCGCCGGCACCGACGGCCTGCCGCTGGCCGACGTCGGCGGCCTGGTCCCCTACACCTCGCTCGTGTTCGCCGGCTGGGACGTCGAGGGCGACGACCTCGCCAAGGCCGCCCAGGTCCACCGCGTCCTCGACGACCGGCAGATCACCGCCGCCGGGCAGGCGCTCGCCGGGATCGCGCCGTGGCCGGCCGTCGCCGATCCCGAGTACTGCCGCAACGCCCGCGGCACCAACCTCGTCGCCGTCGAGGGCCTGCGCGACCGGGTCGCCCACATCGCCGACGACCTGCGCCGCTTCCGGGAGGAGCAGGAGCTCGACGCCCTGGTGGTCGTCAACCTCGCCTCCACCGAGCGCTGGCCCGACCTGACGCTGCCGGCCCTGGCGAGCGCCGACGGCTTCGAGAAGGCCCTCGACGCCGAGGACGACGCGATCAGCCCGGGCATGCTCTACGCCTACGCGGCGATCACCGAGGGCTGCCCGTACGTCAACTTCACCCCGAGCGCGGCCGCCGACGTCCCCGGCCTGCTCGAGCTCGCCGAGCAGCGCGGCGTGCCCGTCGCCGGCAAGGACGGCAAGACCGGGCAGACGATGATGAAGACGGTGCTCGCGCCGGCGTTCCGCTCGCGCGCGCTGACCGTCGACGGCTGGTACTCGACGAACATCCTCGGCAACCGCGACGGCGAGATCCTCGACGACCCCGACTCGCTGTCGAGCAAGGTGGCGACCAAGGGCTCGGTGCTCGACGACATCCTCGGCTACGAGGTCGGCGACCACGTCGTGCGCATCGACTACTACCGGCCCCGCGGTGACGAGAAGGAGGCCTGGGACAACATCGACCTGACCGGCTTCCTCGGCCAGCGGATGCAGATCAAGGTCGACTTCATGGCCCGCGACTCCGTGCTCGCGGCCCCGCTGGTGCTCGAGCTCGTCCGCCTGACCGTCGAGGCGCAGCGCCGCGGCGAGGGCGGCGCGCAGGAGCAGCTCGGCTACTTCTTCAAGGCGCCGACCACCCGCGACGGCCGCCGTCCCGAGCACGCCCTGCACGTGCAGGAGCGCGTGCTGCGCGAGTGGATCGCCGCGGGCGCCGCGTGACGACGGCCCCGATGACGGCTTCCGTGGCGCCCTCCGCCCGGTACGCCGCGGTCCCCGGGCTCCTGCGCGAGATCGGCGACCTCAAACGGGTGCGCACCGCCGACGCCGAGTCCTCGATGGCGTCGCGGGCGTTCGTCCGGGCGTGGTCGGCGCTGGTCGCGGGCGCCGACCCCACCGAGGTCGCGGACGCCGAGGCCGCCGCGGCGGTGGCCGGGGCGCGCCTGGCCGGCATCGACGCCGGGGTGCTCGCCGCCGCCGGGCTCGACGCGGGGCAGGCGCAGGACGTGCTGCGGCGCGCGGTCGACGAGGTCGCCGAGGGCGTCGTGCACCCCGCGACCCTCGAGCGGTTGCGGTCGGCGCCCCCGCCGGCCGTCGCCACCGTCGGGGCACCGGCGTTCGTCGACGCCCTGTGCCGCCAGCCCCGCGCCGGGGCGACCGCGCCGGGGCGGGCGCGCCTCATCGCCGAGCCGCCCGAGGACCACGGCGAGCACTGCTGGGCCGTGGCCGTGTACGGCGCGCTGCTCGCCGAGGACCACGGCGCCGACCGGGGCGAGGCGTTCCTCCTCGGCCTCGCCCACCACCTGCACAACGCGGTGCTCCCGGACGCCGGGTTCGCGGGCGAGACGCTGCTCGGCGAGCACCTCGACGGCGTCGTCGACCGGCTGACCGAGGACGCCCTCGCGACGCTGCCCGACGACCTCGCGGTGCGCGCGCGCCTCCTGCTCGCGGCCCGCGCCGACGCGGACACCCCGCTCGGCGCGACGTTCCACGCCGCCGACGTCCTCGACCGCGTGCTCCAGGTGCACCACCACGCCCGGGCCGCGGCGTTCACGGTGCGCGAGGCGCTCGACGACCTCGAGCTCGTGCACGCCTCGCCGGTGCAGGAGCACCAGAACGCGGTGCTCGCCGCGGCGGGGCTGCTGCCGTGAGCGCCGACCCGGGGCTCGCGAACGCGGACTTCGCGCGCCTAGAAGCAGCGAACAGCACGTTCGCTGCACCAGCGGCGGGCCTGATGAGCCCGGCGAACGGCGCCGGGCTGCACGCCGACTCGCCGCACAGCCTCGCCGACGGGGCGACGCGCTGGCCGGTGCTCGACGGCATCCCGTACCTGCGCGCCGGGCGGGAGGAGGTCCGGGCCGCCGCGCTCGCCGCGCTCGACGACGGTCGCCCGGACGACGCCGCGGCGGTGCTGCTCGCCGACAACGACGACTGGTGGGACCAGCCCCCGCCGCCCGCCGACCAGCTGCGGGCGACGCTCGCGGCACCCACGCTGCGCGAGGCCGTGGCGGGTCTCGGGCTGGGGCGGGTCGGCGACTACTTCCTGCACCGTGACCACGACCCGTCCGGGCTCGCGGTCCTCGCGCTCACCGCGGCGCACCCGCCGGCCGGGCGCCCGGTCCTCGACCTCGCCTGCGGCGCCGGGCACCTGCTGCGGCGCCTGGCCCAGCACGGCGAGCGCGACCTCACCGGCGTCGACGTGGTGTTCGCCAAGCTCTGGCTCGCGCGCCGCTTCGTCGTGCCGGAGCACGTGGCGCTCGTGTGCGCCGACCTCGCCCACCCCTGGCCCGTCCCGGTCCGGCGCGACGCGTACGTCGCCGCGCACGACGTCCTGTACTTCCTCGACGACCCGGCCGCCGTGCTCGCCACCGCGGCGCGGCACGCCGGGGACGGCGGGGCCGTCGTCGCCGCGCACTGCCACAACACCGGTCAGCCCGGTCACCCGCGACCGCCGGAGGCGTGGGCCGCGCTGCTGCCCGGCGCGTCCTGCTACGGCGAGGAGGAGCTGACCGCGGCGACACTGGAGCGCCGGCTCCCGCGGTCGGCGGCGGCCGAGGACCTCGCGGACACCGAGGCCGTGGCGCTGGCCCGGGACGCCCTCGCGGCGCCGGACGACGCCCTGCTCGACCCCGCGCCCGGCGCGGACCTGCGTCCCAACCCGCTCTACGCCGACGGCGCCCGCCGGTGGCCGAACGACGTGTGGGCCGACGAGTACGGACCCCGGGCGGCGACGTACCTACCGCCGACCTGGCCCGACCCCCTGCCCCCCGACGCCGCGGCGCGCCGCCTGCTCGTCGACCTCCCGGGGGCGTGGTGACGGGCTGGGGCGTGGTCGGCGCCGGCTGGGTCGCGCGCGACTTCGTCCTCCCCGCCGTCGACGCCGACCCGCGCGCCCACCTCGTCGGCGTCCACGACCGCGACCCCGCGGCGCTGGACGGGCTGTCGCCCACGTTCACCCGCCTCGAGGACCTCCTCGCGGCCCCCGGCCTCGACGCCGTCTACGTCGCCACGCCGAACCACACGCACGCACCCGTCGTGCGGGCTGTGGCGGACGCCGGCGTCCCCGTGCTCTGCGAGAAGCCGATCGCCCACGACGTGCCGACGGCGAAGGAGATGGTCGCCGCCACCGACGGCCTGCTCGCCGGGATCGCCTTCGACCAGCGCTTCCACCCCGCCCACGAGGCGATGGCCGGGATGATCGCGGCCGGCGACCTCGGCGTCGTCACCACCGTCCGGATCGTCTACGGGTGCTGGCTGCCGGCGGACTGGACGAGCCCCACCGGGGAACGGGACAACTGGCGCGTGGACCCGGCCCGGGCCGGCGGCGGGGCCATGATCGACCTCGCCCCGCACGGCGTCGACCTGACCGGCCGCCTGCTCGGGGAGGACCTCGTCGACCTCGTCGCGCTCACCGCGACCCGCGTGCACGACTACAGCACCGACGACACCGCCGTCCTCGCCGGCCGCACCGCGAGCGGCACGTTGCTGACACACCATGTCAGCTTCTCCACCGCCGACCCGCTGCCGCGGCGGCGGCTCGAGGTCGTCGGCACCCGGGCCCAGCTCGTCGCCACCGACACCCTCGGGCAGGACCCCGGGGGCACGCTGACCCGCATCGACGCGGTCACCGGCGCCGCGGGACCCGTCGGGTTCGACGCGCAGAGCGGCCCGTTCGCCCGCCAGCTGGCCGCGTTCGGCGCCGCCGTCCGCGGCGAGGCGGCCTGGCCGTACCCGCTCGAGCGCGACCTCGCCCTGCACACCCTGTTGCTGGAGGCAGCATGCCCCTGAGCCCCTGGACCTGCACGAACTGCGGGCACTGGCAGCGCTGGTTCGACGTCCCGCCGCAGTGCCCGGTGTGCGTCGACGTCCGCAACGCCCTGCCCGAGGACGGCTGGGAGTTCCGCTCCTTCGCCGACCTCGCCGCCGGCCGCGAGGCCCGCTGGGAGGAGGTGACCCCGGGCGTCACCGCCTTCTGGTGCGAGCCGCAGGTGGGGCTCGGCACGTGCGGCTGGGTGATCGAGACCGAGACGGGCCTGGTCGGCTGGGAGGCCGCCGGGTTCTACCCCGACGCGGCGATCGCCGAGCTGCGCCGGCGCGGCGGGCTCGCCGCCCTCGGCGCGAGCCACGTGCACGGTTACGGCGCGCTGTTCCAGCTGCAGGACGCCCTCGACCCGCCGGTGCTCGGGATCGGCGTGCGCGACCTGGAGTGGACGAAGGCCTTCCGCGTGACCTGGCCCCTCGACGACCGGCACGCGTTCGCGCCCGGCCTCGTCGCCCACCGCACCGGCGGGCACTTCGACGGCCACAACGTCCTGCACGACGAGCGCCGCGGCATCCTGTTCTGCGGCGACATGCTCAAGCCGGACCTCGACGCCGACGGCACGACGGTCGGGCTGTCGGCCCACAAGGCCTACCACGCGCAGATCCCGCTCTCCCACCAGGAGATCCGCGACGCCTACGCCGTCATCGAGGCGCTCGACTTCGAGGCGGTCGCGACGCCGTTCGAGTACGCCCCGCACATCTCGACCAAGACGGTCCTCGCGCTCTACGACCGGCTGCTCTCGGCGCAGCCGGTCGCGGGCCCGATCCCGCTGGACGAGCTCGGATGAGCACCACCCACGACGACACCACCCACGACGACGTCACCGCCGGCCTCGACGCCGCGCTGCCGCCGGGCGAGGTCGGCGACACCGAGCTGGCGGCCGCCGACCGCACCGGCGTCGCCGTGGTCTCCGCCGACCACGCCGACCCGGCGGGCGAGTGGCCGCGCAGCGGCGCGTTCGGCTACGGCCTGTCGACCGGGCGGGCCCGGGTCGCGGCCCACGCCGAGCTGGCCGAGGAGATGCTGCTGTCCCGGCGGCTGCGCGAGCTCACGCCGGTGCGCGACTCCTACACCGCGCTGCGGGCCGTGCGCGGCGCCGACCGCGTCGTCGACCCGGTCTCCCTCGTCCTGCCCGCGGGGACGACCTACGACCCCGACCGCCCCCGCTGGTGGCTGCCGACCACCCGCTGGCGCACCGGCGAGGAGGTGCTCGTGCCGGCCGAGTTCGCCGCGGCGTACCCCGTCGACCTCGCCTGGCAGCCCGCCGACGAGCGCCTCGTCACCGTCATCACCAACGGCTGCGGCGCCGGGGACACCGTCGAGCGGGCGGTCGGGCACGCCCTGGGCGAGCTGCTGCAGCGCGACGGCAACGCCACCGCCTTCCGGGCGCTCGACCGCGGCGTCGTCATCGACACCGACGGCGTCACGGACCCGGACACGCGCCGGCTGCTCGACCACCTCGCCGACGCCGGGATCACCGTCGTCCCCAAGCTCGCGTCGACCGCGTTCGGCGTCACCGACCTGCACGTCGTCGGCCACGACACCGACCCCGCCGACGCGCCGCACCCGATCTCGGTCACCGCCTGCGGGGAGGCGGCCCACCCCGACCGCGAGGTGGCGCTGCAGAAGGCGCTGCTCGAGTTCTGCGCGGCGCGCGTGCGCAAGCTCGTGGCCCACGCCGACCTCGACACCGTGCGGCCCCTCTTCGACGCCCGCTACTGGGACCGCGAGCTGGCCCACCCGCTGCCGCCGCAGGAGCGCCGGGCGTTCACCGCGATGGCCGACTGGACCGCCCGCGGCGCCGCCGAGCTGCGCGACCTGCTGGCGCCGACGGTGCTCGCGGCCCGGGAGACCGTGGCGTTCACCGACCTCCCCCACACCCCCGGGCTCGAGGAGCCGGGCGCGCTGCTCGACGACCTGCTCGCCCGGCTCGACGGCTTCGACGTGCTGACGGTGGTCGCCGACGCGGGGTCGGCGGTGGCGGCCAAGGTCCTCGTGCCCGGGCTCGAGGTCGAGACGATGTCCTACGGGCGGATCGGGGCCCGGGGCGTCGAGCGCCTGCTCGAGCGCGGCAGCGACCTCGTCGGCCTCGGTGACCCGCCCCGACCGGGGGCGGAGCCCGTCGCGCTGACCGCGGAGGGCCGGGAGCGGCTGGGCGGTCCGGCGTGGCTGGACCGCGCCACGGTGGCCCGCGCGGTGGGCGATCTCTACCCCCTCTACCGCGAGCCCACCCGCCACGCCCTGGCGCGCGTGGCCGCCGGGGAGGCCCCGGACCTGCGGTGATGCATCCATCCGCGGCCGAAGATCGCTTCCGGGGGTCCGGTCGCCGAGCCGTCTCACACTGAGACAGGCGTCACGACGCGATGGTCCTACCGTCGGGACCGTGGACGACGACGTGGTGCCCGCGGGCGGTGGGTCGCGGTCGCTCAAGACCGCGGCGACGGTCCTGCGCGCGCTGCGCCTGCTCGGGGACCACCCCGGCGGCCTGTGCGCGGCCGACCTCGCCGCGGAGCTCGGCAAGAGCGCCGCGACCGCCCGATACATGATCAACACGCTGTGCGAGGCCGGCTACGCGGAGCGCGACGGCTCGGGCCGGTGCCGGCTCAGCGACGCCCCGCCGTGGGGCAGCTGGGGAGCGCCGGCCGAGGCCGAGGCCGACCCCGGTAGCCCCGTCCCCGGCGACCCGGACCCCGGCGCGATCCTGGCCGAGGCCACCACCGAGCTCTACCGGCGCACGCGCCAGCGGTCCTACCTCGTGCGCCGCACCGGCACCGTGGTCGCGACCGTCACCGACACCCGCGGCCACCAGGGCCTCGCGAAGCACCCGGGGCTCGGCACCCACGTCCCGCCGTCCCACGCGCACGCCCTGGCCCTGACCAAGGTCCTGCTCGCGACCTCTGCGGAGTACGTCGAGGCCGTCGACGAGGAGGGCGAGCCGCTGGAGCGACTCACCGACTCCTCGCTCACCGACCTGGCCGCGCTGCGCGCCGAGCTCGACGAGGTGCGCCGCCGGGGCGTCGCGCTCGACCGCGAGGAGTTCGCGGCCGGCTTCGCCACCATCGCCGCGCCCGTCGTGTCGCCGTCGGGATCCGCCACGGTCGCCCTCGGCCTGTCCTGCTCGGCCCGCCGCCTGGCCCTCGACGAGGACGAGCTGGTCGACGCGGTCCGCGCGGTGGCCGCGCGGGCCAGCGCCCAGTGGGCCGGCGAGATCGGCGCCCGTCCGGTCGGGATGCCGCCCGCGCGGCCGAACGAGACGGTGGAACGGGGCGAGGCCCTGCTGAGCGGGTTCAGCGCCCCACGTCGGTGATCCCGAAGGCCCGGAGCCGCCGGTAGAGGGTGGCCCGGCCGATCCCGAGTGCGCTGGCCGCCTGCGAGCGGTTGCCGTTCGCCTCGACCAGCGCGGACACGATGAGGTCGCGCTCGGCCGTCTCGAGCGGGGTCAGGCGCCGCCGGGTGCCCGTGACCGCGAACTCGGCGGGCAGGTCGGCCGCCTCGACGTCGCCCGCGGGCCGGGCCGCCAGCGCCCGGCGCAGCACGCCGAGGAGCTGGGTGACGTTGCCGGGCCAGCGCGCGCCCGTGAGCAGCGCGGCGGTCTCCGGGGTGCACCGGGCCCGGCGGGACGGCGCGAGCCGCTGGAGCAGGGCCGCCGCGATCGGCGGCACGTCGTCGGGGCGCCGGCGCAGCGGCTCGACGAGCACCGAGGTGGCGAAGCCGGCCAGCACCGCGCCGATCGGGCCCTCCTCGGGCGTGCGCTCCGCGGTGAGGAGCCCGACCACCCACCAGGACGGCGGGACCTCGCGCAGCAGCGCGGTGAGCGCACCCGCCCCGGCGTCGTCGAGGGCCTCGGTGTGCCGGACGACGACCGTCGCGGCGCCCGCGCCGTCGGTGGACGCCTCGGCCGCGTAGCCCGCGAGCGTCACGCCCGCCTCCGGGTCGGTGCCGTCGACGACGATCCACCGCGCCCCGGACCGGACCTCACCGTGCACGGCCCGGACGGCGGCGGCCTTGCCGGTGCCCGGCTCGCCGAGCACGACGGTGCTGCGGGCCGCGCCCGCCGAGGCACGCAGGGCACCGGCCACGGTGCGCCACGGCCGCGAGTCGCCGGCGAGCCCCGGCAGGGGCCGTTCCCCGGCCGACGCCGGCGGCACCCAGGTCGAAGACGACCCGGTGGAGGGCGGCGGCGCGGGCAGCTCGCCGGTGCGCGGACCGTTCCGGCCCGCGTCGTCGCCGCCGGCGAGGCGCAGGCTGCTGCGGCTGGGGACGACCTCGACGACGACGCCCACCGGGCGCTCCGCCGGCACCGGGGTGATCATCAGCCGGGCCGGGCCGTCGGCGAGGAGCACGCGGTCCTGGTGGGGGCGTCCGCCCACCCCCAGCTCCAGCGCGCGCGTGGTCACCCGGTCCTGGTCGAGCGGGCGCAGGGCGCGGGCGGCCCGGTTGGCCATGACGAGGTCGTCGGTGAGCGCGAGGACCGGGCCCCGCGTCCGCGCGCAGGTGGCGCGGAAGGCGGCCATGACGCGCCGGATGCCGACGCCGCCGCGCTCGCGCAGCACGTCCTCGATGTCGGTGGCCGCCTGCTGGGCCAGGAACCGCATGAGGTCGTTGGCCTCGGAGCGCAGGCAGGTGACGTCGAGGATCCCCGCGAGCGCGCCGTCCGGGCCGCGCACCGGCGCGCCCGCGCAGGCGAAGGCCTGGAGGCGCTCGCTGAAGTGCTCGGCGCCCACGACCAGCGCCGGGATCGCGCCCTCGAGGGACGTGCCCACCCCGTTGGTGCCGGCGAACTCCTCGGCGTAGCTGAACCCGGGGGCGAGGGAGATGGCGTCGAGGCGGCGCTGCAGCTCGCCCTCGCCGACGCGGCGCTCGAGCACCCGGCCGTCGGCGTCGGTGAGCACCACGGCCACGGACATGCCCGAGAGCCGGTCGGCGAGGTCGTCGAGCACCGGGCGGGCGCAGTTGGACAGGCTGCCGTCGAAGTCGAGGTCGGGCTCGTAGGGCAGGTCGAGCTGCGTCGCGTCGACCCCGGCGTTGCGCGAGCGCTCCCAGGAGTCGACGATCTCGGGGCGGACGATGCCGGAGGCGCTCACGGAGCCCCGGTCGACGAAGAACTCGCGCGCCTGACCGAGGGCGCTCTGGGCGCGTCCGTCCATGGGCCACCTCGCCATCTCCCACCACCGCGAAGTGACGGGTAACACGGCATGTTACGGCCCCGGAGCGCTCCGTAGGACCCCCGGAATGTCTCGGATCGAGACGCGCCGCGATGACGAACCGCAGGTCAGGACAGTTCGGGCGGGATCTCGGGGGTGTGCGTCAGGCCTGGTCGGGGCCTGACGATCTCTCCTCCCCCGCCTCCGGCGGGCGCGCGAAGTCCTGCGGCGTGGCCTGCTCGAGGAACGCGCGCATCTCCTCCACCTGCTCGGCGGCCGCGCGTGCCGGCTCCTGGCGGTCGCCCCCGAGCTCGCTGTAGGACTGCCCGACCGCGTCCACCACGGCGTCGGCCACCTCGATGCGCAGGCCCTCCCGCACCGCCACCGCGAGCACGTCGCTCGGGCGCGCGGGCAGGCGTGTCCCGTCGTCGAGCACCAGCTCCGCCCGGAAGCGGTCGTCGACGAGGTCGACGATCTCGCCCCGCTCCAGGCGGTGGCCGAGCAGCCCGGCGAGCTCGCCGATGAGGTCCTGGGTGAGGCGCTCGTCGTCGTCGGGCGCGGGCGCGCGTGGACCCCGGTCGATGATCTCCGCCTGGGGTCCCCGCACCGAGACCACCACGCACCGGTCGGCGTTCTCCTCCACGAGCAGCGCGAGCGGCTCGCGGGTCATCCGGTGCACCACGAGCCGCGCGAAGCGCATCGCGACCACGGTCAGTCCCGGGAGTCGGCTCGATCGACCGGGCCGGAGTCGACCGGGTCGTACGCCGCCCGCAGCGCCGCGAGGTCCGCCCGCACGCGCGCCGCGTCCTGCCCCTCGCCGTGGGTGGGGTCGCCCGGCTCGACGCCGAGGGCGCGCAGCAGCTGCGCCGCGGCCTCCGAGGGGTCGCCGGACTCCCCCAGGACCGGGTGCAGGCCCTGGTCGGCCAGGTGCTCGAAGACGAGGTTGACGACGGTCCAGGGGTTGAACCTCTCGATCACTCGTCACCTCCGGGCGTGTCGGTCAGCTCCACCTCGTCCAGCGTCTCCAGCTCGGTCGGGCTCAGGGCGCGGGCGCCCTCGAGGACCGTGCCCTGGTGCTCGGCGATCCGCTGGTCGACGCGCTGGCTGAGCTGGTAGGCGATCGCGCCGGTCTGGTGCACCGAGATGGTGTCCGGCAGGGCCTGCCGCGTCGAGGTGATGGCCACGCCCTGCGGCACGCCGTCGGCGACGGCGACGCCGACCTCGAAGGTCTCGCGGGGGTTCTTCGCCGGGTCGGCGTAGTGCTTCTTGAGCTGGCGCAGCATCTTGTGCCAGCCGAGCACCTCGCCCTCCAGCTCGAGCGAGGAGACGTCGTCCTCGGTGAGGTTCATCCCGCGCTCGCCGGGCGCGAAGCACCGCGAGTACGACAGCAGGGCCGTCGTCCACAGCGACTCGACGACGACCGGGTCGGGCTCCGGGACGTTGAGCGCGGTGACGAGGCGCTCGCAGCACAGCAGCACGGTCTGCAGGTCGTCGAAGATCGCCGCCAGGTCGGCGAGCGCCACCGCGGCCGGCGATCCGATCCGCCGGACGGTGCGCGGGGTGTCGCTGGGGGCGCTCATGCGACGAGCTCCTTCATGACGATGGCGGTGTCGATGGGGGCGGGTGGGGGCGGTGGCGTCGCGGCGGCGGGGGCGGGCGCGTCGTCGAGGACGGCGTCGAGCACGCTGTCGAGCAGGGCGACGAGCACGATGTCGCGCTCGGGCGAGCCCGGTGGGCCGGCGACGGCGACCAGCGCGTGCACCGCGGCGACGAGCTCGTCCAGCGCGGCCAGCCCGCACCCCACCACGGCCCAGCGCGGGAGGCGGCGGACCAGCGGGCCCGGCAGCGCGGTGCCCCACAGCCGGCGCGAGCGACGGGCCCGGGCGAGGCGCCGCGTGGCGCCGCGGTCGTGCGGCCGGACGACGAGCGTGGCCTCGGCGGTCAGGCCCACGAGGCGCCAGGTCAGCGCCGGGTCGTCGCTGTCGGCGCGGGCGAGCGCCTCGGCCCGCCCGAGCAGCGCCGCCCGGCCCTCGTCGGAGCACCGGTCGTTGACCTGGGTGGCCAGCGCGGCCACCGCGGGGTGGGTGCACCGCGGCCAGGCGCGGAACGACTCCCCCGCCAGCATCGAGACGTGCTCCATGAGACAGCGCCCGGACCCGGGGTCGTCGTGGTTGCCGGGATCGAGCCGCACCGGGTCGCGGTCCCCGTGTCTCGGCATGGCGGAGCTCCTCTCGAGCTGGGTGGACGGCGCTCTACAGCCCGTAGCGGGCGGCGAGTTGTCCGCGGCAGATGCTGGTGTTCGCGTCGACACCGACCTGGTACGAGCGCGCCTTGCGCAGGTGCAGCGGCAGGGCCTCGAGGCCCACCGTGCGGCCCACGGGGTCGACGACCAGGGGCGCGTCGTCGTCGGCGGGGATCCCGAGCTCGCGGCGGCGGGCGCGCAGGCGGCGCAGGTCGTCGCTGCCGGGGGCGTCGGCGAGGGTCATTCCGGCGACCTGCTCCGGGGTCGCCCCGGCGCGCATCAGCGGGCGCACGACGAGGTCGGTGCCCGCCATCATCGCTCGCTCGGTGAACGACCGGCGCAGGTCGTGCAGCTCCTCGACGGCCTCGCCGACCTCGCTGCCGGCCATCGAGGTGACGAAGCCGGCGCGCGCCGCGACGCCGGAGTTGATGGCGTCCGAGGCGAAGTGGTCGATGAGGGCGACGTCGACGTCGGTGAGTCCCTCCACCTGCGACACGGCGTCCCAGGCGTCGGCGACCATGAGGAACGCGAAGTTGGGCGCGCAGAAGTAGGTGGGCAGGCGCAGGCGCACGCACGCGACCCCGTCCTCGGAGACCGAGCACTCGGCCACGAAGTCGAGGCTGACGACGTCGTTGTCGAGCTCGGGGTCGCGCACGGTGCGCAGCGCCTCCCACACCCCGCCGACCACGGTGGCCGGCGGGGTGTCGGAGACGGCCGTCATGCCTGGGCCACCTCGCGCTCGTCGACGAGCTGGGCGCCCTCGCCCTCGGTGATCCGGCACTCGGCCGGCACGTCGATGCCGTAGAGCTTCGCCGCGTTCAGGCCGAGGATCTTCTTCTTGCCGTTGGTGTCCAGACGCGGGTAGTCCGCGAACTGGTCGTCGTCGGGCATCGTCCAGTCGACAAGGCCCTCGATCTGCCACTTCGGCGTCCAGATGTTGTAGTCCGAGCCGAAGGTCATCTTGTCCTCGCCGACCCAGAACAGCAGCTCGCCCATGACCTTGGCGAAGAACTTGGGACGGGCGTGCATGAGGCCGCCGATGACCACGGAGAGCCCGGCGTACACGTTGGGCTCCTGCGTCGCCATGAAGCAGAAGTCCTCGATGCGCGGCAGACCCACGTGCTCGACGATGAAGTTCAGGTTCTGGAAGTCCGTGGCGGCGTGGTCGACGTCGGAGACGTCGAACGCGTCCTTGTCCAGGGGCCAGATCGTCGGGCCCTTGTGGACGTGGATGTTCTTGACCCCGATCTCCTCGGCCCGCTGCAGGAACCGGTAGGCCTCCGGGTCGGTCAGCTTGTAGCCGCGGGAGTCACCGTTCCACTCGGCGGTGTAGAGCTTGGCGCCGATGGCCCCGTACTTCTTGGTGTTCTCCTCGAACTCGCGCATGCCGGCGTCGCCGTCGCGCGGGTCGAAGCGGGTGTTCACGATGAACTTGTCCGGGTACTTCTGCGCGAGGTACCCGTTCTGCTCGGTCGTGTTGAAGCCGTTGGTGTACCACTCCTTGAGGTACGTCGACTGGAAGATCGCGACGTCGACGTGCCCCTCCTCGAACTCCTCGCGCATCAGCTGCTCTTCGGAGACGTGCTGGAACTCCTCGAGCGGCTGGTGCGTGTCGGCGGGGCCGAGTCCCTGGTAGGCGTGGAAGCACTCGATCCAGCCCTTGGCGTACTGCTCGGCTCCCGGCACCCAGTTCTGCGGCGACGCGTCCCAGAAGTGCATGTGGGAGTCGACGATGAAGTACTTCTCGCCGTCCTTCTCGTACATGTGGTGGTGTCCTTCCTGTACTGCGCCAGAGAACCTGGGGCCGTCTTACGGGACGAGGATCGCCCGGCCGCGGACCTTCCCCGCGTCCAGGTCGTGCAGGGCGTCCAGCGCCTGGTCGAGCCGGTACTGCACCGTGTGCAGCGTGACCTTGCCCGCCTGGGCCAGGACCATGAGCTCGGCGAGGTCGTTGTAGGTCCCGACGATGTTGCCGATGATGTTCTTCTCGCCGGCGACGAAATCGAGCGTCGGGGCGCGGAACTCACCGCCGTAGCCGAGGTTGAACTGGTAGCCGGCCGGCCCGGTCATCTGCCAGGCGTCGAGCTCGGCACCCTGCTCGGCCACGTAGTCGAAGACGACGGTCGCGCCGCCGCCGGTGAGGTCCTGCACCGCGGCGACCTGGTTGCCGTCGGCGACCACCGTCTCGTCCGCGCCGATCTGCTTGGCCAGCTCCAGGGCGGCGGGGTTCTTGTCGACGACGATGATCTTCGTGGCGGTCAGCGCGGCGAGGGCCTGGATGCCGATGTGACCGAGCCCGCCCGCGCCCTGCACGACGGCGGTGGTGCCGGGGTACAGGTACGGGACCGCCTTGCGCACGGCGTGGTAGGCCGTGAGCCCCGCGTCGGCGAGGGCGGCGACGTCGGCCGGCTGGGTTTCCGGGTTCAGCTTCACGCACGCCCGGGCGGTGGTGCGCATGTACTCGGCCATGCCGCCGTCGTTGTTCGACAGGCCGGGGAAGAACGCGTCCCCGGTGCACTGCATGTCCCGCCCGGCCCGGCAGGCCAGGCAGAGCCCGCAGGAGGGCTGCGGGTGCAGGATCACCGTGTCGCCGACCTTGACGTTGGTGACCGCGTCGCCGACCTCGTGCACCCAGCCCGCGTTCTCGTGCCCGATGACGTAGGGCAGGTCGGGGTTCTGGATGTCCGCCCAGTCGCCGTCGACGATGTGGAGGTCGGTGCGGCAGACCCCCGCCGCCCCGATCTTCACGATGACGTCGAGCGGCCCCTGGAGCTTCGGCTCCGGGATGTCGTCGATGCTCGGATCCTGCTTGTACCCGTGGACACGGACGGCCTTCACGACGAGCTCCTCACGGTGGTCACAGTGGTCACGACGGTCACCCCATCGACGGGCCGAGGCCCATCGACTGGGGCGTGCTCGAGTCGGGCGCCGGCTGCGGCAGGCCTTCGTCGAGCTGGCCGAACTCTGTCATGAGGGACTTGTTCCAGGGGGTCTGTTCCTCGGCGACGAGCGAGTTCGTCGTGAGGATCAGGCCGGCGACCGAGGCGCCGTTCTGGAGCGCGGACCGCACGACCCGCAGCGGGTCGATGATGCCGAGCTCGACCATGTTGCCGAAGCGACCCTCGAGGGCGTCGAAGCCCTCGTCGACGCCCAGGTCGCGCGTCTGCTTGACGACGTCGCCGCCCTCGAAGCCCGCGTTGCCGGCGATGAGGTTGGCCGGCTCGGACAGCGCCGCGCGCACGATCTCGGCGCCGATGCGGCCGTCGCCGGTCAGCCCGTCCAGGTCGGCGAGCGCGGACTCGGCGTGCAGCAGGGCCGAGCCGCCGCCGGCGACGATGCCCTCCGCCATGGCGGCGCGGGTCGCCTGCAGCGAGTCGTCGACGCGGTGGCGGACCTCCTTGAGCTCCGCGTTGGTGGGCGCCCCGACCTGCAGGATCGCGGCCTTGCCCGACAGCCGCGCGATGCGCTCGGAGAACCAGTCCTCGTCGGTGCCGATGGTCGCGCGGTCCATCTCGGCCCGCAGCTGCGCGAGGCGCGTCTCGCGGACCGTCGGGTCGCCGAGGCCGCCGATGATGGCCGTCTGCTCGCTCGTGGCGCGGACCTGCGTCGCGCGGCCGAGGTGCTCGGCGCCCATCTGCTCGAGGCCGAACGCCGACGCCTTCGAGTACACCTTGCCGCCGCAGAGCGCCGCCATGTCCTCGAGGAGGTGCACCCGCTTCTCGCCGAAGCCGGGGGCCTGGATGGCGGTGACCTTGAGGTGCCCGTTGACGTGGTTGTGCACGAGCATCTGGAGGGCCGAGCCCTCGACCTTCTCGGCGACGATCACCAGCGGGCGGGGGTCGCGCATGATCCGCTCGAGCACCGGCATGAGGGAGCGGACGTCGGTGATCTTCTCGGCGGAGAAGAGGATGTACGGGTCGTCGAGGACGGCCAGCATCGAGCCGGGGTCGGTGACGAGGTACGGCGAGACGTAGCCGTTGTCGAACTCGAAGTCCTCGACGAAGTTGACGTGCAGGCCGAGCATCGGGCCGTCGTCGACGGTGATGACGCCGTCGTCGCCCACGGTGTGCAGGGTCTGCGCGACGACCCGGCCGATGGCGTCGTCGTCGTTGGCCGAGATCGCGGCGACCCGGGAGAGCGCCTCGACGTCGTCGACGGGGTGCGCCACCGTCGCGAGGTGGGCGACGACGCGGGCCACGGCGGCGTCGATCCCACGCTTGACGAGCACGGGGTTGCCGCCCTGACCGATGGCCTTGAGGCCCTCGCGGACGATCGCCTGGGCGAGCACGGTCGACGTGGTGGTGCCGTCACCGACCACGTCGTTGGTCTTGACGGCGGCCTCCTTGAGGACCTGCGCGCCCATGTTCTCGAACTGGTCCTTGAGGTAGATCTCGCGGGCGATGGTCACACCGTCGTTGGTGACCTCCGGCGTCCCCGTGATCTTCTCGAGGATGACGTTGCGTCCCTTGGGCCCGAGCGTCGATTTCACCGCTTCGGCGAGCTGGTCGACTCCAGCCTGGAGAGCCCTGCGCGCGTCGGCGCCGAATCGCAGTTCCTTGGCCATGTCCTCACTTCTCCGGTGCTCTGGGGCGCGAACGGGGAGTCAACGGTTCTCCACTGGCGCGGCACCGGGTCGTCGCACACCCGCCCCGTGCGGGTGTGCGACGACCCGTGTACCGACGTACTACTACTTGTTCACCACCGGGGGAAGCATGTCGCCGATGAACTCGGCCGCCTCCTCGAGGTTCCCGAACATGATCGTCCGGTCATCCATGTGGATCATCTTCCCGTAGTGGGTCGACATGTTCTCCTCGAACTCGGCGGCGTTGTAGAAGTCGGGCTCCTCGCCCAGCGCCTCGGAGATCTCGGAGTACACGAAGTCCATCCGGCCCTGACAGTCCACGCGGATCATCGAGGGCAGGTGCTTGACCGTCACGTTCTCCTGACGGTCCATCACCTCGGCCACCACGACGCCGACCTGGTTGTTCATCAGGGTGACGCCGGCCATGCCGGACTCGGTGTTGTCCTGCTTGAAGGGGCTCTCGGCCGTCTTGAAGGACTTGGTCACTGGTTCAGCTCCTTCGGGGCTTCGAGTCCGAGGTCGGTGAGGATTCCGGCGAAACGGCTCTTGGCGCGGTCGAGGCTGTCCTCGAAGCGCGGCGGCTTGGCGTCGGGCTGCGACCACAGCGGCTGCATCGTGCGGGCCGCCTCGAGCGCCTTGGGCACCCACTTGGCGACCCAGCTGTTGAACAGCTGCTTGTTGTGGTCGGCGAACTCGCGGTCCTGCGTCAGCGGGGCGAAGGCCGCCACGGTCCAGCGCAGGTCGCGCTGGGCGTAGTCGTACTCGCCGGCGCCCATGACAGTCGGCGTCACGTAGTCGCCGTTGCCGGCCGCCGACTGCATGACCAGGTTGGAGCGGAAGAGCTCGCCGAGCAGGGGCTCGAAGACGATGTTGGTGGCGAAGATCATCTCGCCCCAGTCGTCCTCGATCGCCGTGATCTCCTCGGCGACCTTGCGGACGCCCTGCCACTCGGCGTCGTTGTTCCACGCGTCGAGGTGGGCGGTGCCGTCGAAGCCCTCGATCTCCTCGGTGAGGGTGAGGTTGTAGAGGGCCAGGTCCTGCGCGAACCGAATCTTGTGCTCGCTGTTCACGGCCATCGCCGTGTTGTGCATGTTCGTCGGGCCGGAGCGGTTGCAGCCGGCGAAGACGTACAGGCCGAAGATGTGCTCGATGTGCATCCAGGCGCCGACGTTGCGCTCCACGAAGCGCACCCAGTTCGGGGTCCACTGGTCGAACGCCTTCGCGTTGCGGGCGTTCTCGACGTTCTGGGTCACCTGCCGGACAACGTTGGCGTTGTACCGGTACATCGTGAGTTCCCACTCTTCGTTGGGATCACGGAACTCGTGCCAGCCGTGGGCGGGCCAGTTCTCGACCGGCTTGCCGCCGGAGCCGGGGCCGCGCTCGGGCTCGGGGTCGTCGACGCCCCACGCCTTCAGCTTGGTCCAGGTCAGCGGGTAGCCGCGCGAGCCGTCGGCGAAGCCGTAGATCCAGCCCTGGGCGAGGTAGTGCCGCGGGTCCGGCTGGACCTCGACGGTGACGTCCTCGTAGTGGGTCTGCTTGCGCTTCGCCGGCTTGAAGTAGTTGTAGCGCCGGGCCGAGGCCCCGGAGTCCGGGAACTCCTTGGCGCCCGCCTCCGCGTCGGTGAAGACGGGCTTCGGAACGCTCCGCTCTGGACGTTCTTCGGTGCTTGTCATGGTCAGCCCTCGTCCTCCGGCTCTCCGGTGGTGGTGAACTTGTCGTAGTAGATGTGCTGTTCGTCCATTCCGCGCTGGGTCAGCAGGGCGATGGCCGCATCCACCATCGGCGGCGGCCCGCAGACATAGGCATCCATCCCTTCCAGGGCGGGCTCGTTGGCCCGGACGACCTCGGTGATGAGGCCCGTCTCGCCGTCCCAGTCGTCGCCGTCGTGCTCCGAGAGCGCCGGGACGTAGCGGAAACCGGGAATCTTCTCCTCGAGGGCACGCAGTTCGTCCTCGAAGCACAGGTCGGCCCGGGTGCGGGCGCCGTAGTAGAGGCGTGCCTTGCGCTCGCCGTCCTTCTCCGCGAGGGCACGCAGGAGGCCGAGCAGCGGGGCCATGCCCGCGCCGCCGCCGATGAAGACGATGTCCGAGGTCCGGTTCTCGCGCAGGGTGCAGGTCCCGAAGGGGGCCTCGACCTCGATGCGGTCGCCGATCGAGACCTTCTTCTCCAGGAACTGCGAGAACGCGCCGTCGGGGTAGATCTTGATGACGAACTCGAACACGCCCTCGCGGTTCGGGAGGTTCGCCATCGAGAACGACCGGACCTCACCGGTGTCGGGGACCGTCAGGTCCATGTACTGGCCGGGGAAGAACTTGATGTCCTCGCCGGCGATCTGCTTCACCACGAGGTGGCGCATGTCGTGGGTGACGGGGTCGTTGGCGAGCACCTCGACGGTGCCCTTCCGCAGCGGGAGGCCGCTCCGGATGATCTCCTCGTCGTAGTTGAGGAGCTCGATGACGAGGTCGTCGTAGGCGTGGGCCCGGCACAGGAGCGTCTGGCCCTCCTCGCGCTCCATGTCGGGCAGGGCGAAGGTCGAGTACCTGTCGAGCTCGATCTCGTCCATGTCGCCCTCGAGGACGAACGACTTGCACGCCGCGCACTGCCCTTCCTTGCATCCGTGCATCAGCTGGATGCCCTGCTCCGAGGCGGCTCGCAGGATCGTCTGGTCCTCGTCGACCTCGATCTCGATGCCCACCGGTTCGAATCGGACCCGGTGCTTGTCACCCATCGATGGCTTCTCCGTTCGGGAGGGATGCGGTGCCGGAAATCCGGACGAAACTCCTCGGCTTCGTCCGGATCTGGGCGTGAGGGATCGAGGGAGGGCCGGGTTGCCCCGGCCCTCCCTGTCACCTCACCGAACTTGCTGGGTCGTGCTCGGACCAGCCGGCTGCTAGCTGGTCACGTCGGCCGGACGACCAGCCGGGCCCTGCTTGTTGTAGTCCTCGACGAACGCCTGACGGTCGGCGTCGCTCATCTCGTTGAGGATGACGTTGGGGCTGGCCACGTGCGGCATGCGCCGCAGGTGGTCGAGCGTCCACATCTTCTTCGGGTCGAGATCGAGGTGCGGCTGCGCCGTCATGGTCTTGCCGTCGTCGCGGACGAAGCCCATGTCGGAGACGACATCGGCCCAGTTCCAGCCGTGGTAGAGCGTCTCCCACTCGCGGTGACCCACGAGCTTGCCCATGTTCGGGGTCTCGCGACCCTGGTACGTGGGCCGGAAGGCCTCGGCGTCGGTCCAGCGGCAGGCCTCGTGGCAGTAGGTCCGCCACTGGCCGTCCACCTTGTCGACGACCATGTCCTCGCGCACCAGGCAGGGGACCATGCAGGTCCAGCAGCGGTGCGGGTACACGTAGTCGACGTCCTCGGCGACGATCGGGTGGTGCCCGTTCGGCTTCGCCAGGCGGTTGTAGTTCTCCCACCACTTGCCGTACTTGTCGTACCAGCCCGGGTACTTGTACTCGAACCACTCGAAGTCATCGTCGGTCATGCCGTCGATGCGCCAGTAGTTCGCGAGCCACCCGGTGGCGAAGAACTGCGCGACCTCGTGGACGTAGCCCTTGTTCCAGATCTGGTTCCAGGACTCCTCGACCAGGTCGTGCGGGATCACGAGGCCGTACTTCTCGAGCGGCAGCAGGTACGCCCGGTAGTAGTCGTCGTAGATCCAGCGGCGCCACATCTCGGCGTAGGACTCGCGGTCCTTGCGCCGGTCCTTGGTGCCGTACTCGATGAACGTGCCGATGGCGGCGTCCACCACGCGGTGGTTGTTCCACCACGCGTAGCGCAGGTCGCGCTCGAGGAGCTGGCGGTTGTCCTCGTCCGACAGCGCCATCAGCAGCGTGGCGTAGCCGTTCGAGATGTGGCGCGACTCGTCGGACTGGACCGAGTGGAACACCGTCGGCAGCAGGTAGTCACCGTTGGCCGCCGCCTCGGCCGGCATGGCCACGAACAGGGTGTTCGTGAACGCCGTCTCGGCGACGATCGTCAGGTAGATGCTGGCCGCGGTGATCGCGTCACCGGTGATGAAGCCCTCGGCGAACTGACGGCCGATGGTGCCGCAGTAGTCCGAGTGGAAGTTCCGGAGGGTGTTGTTGAAGCCCGCCGGGTCGATGTAGTTGTT
This sequence comes from Actinomycetospora aeridis, assembly GCF_037400275.1. Lineage (NCBI taxonomy): Bacteria > Bacillati > Actinomycetota > Actinomycetes > Pseudonocardiales > Pseudonocardiaceae > Actinomycetospora > Actinomycetospora aeridis. The sequence continues at coordinate 221,508 of NZ_JBBEGL010000005.1, forward strand.
CATGTACAGCCGCTTGAGGTTCTGCTGGATCGTGCTGTGCCGAACCTCGTCGATCATCTGGATCGCCTGGCCGTTGTGCAGCTCCGGGTTCGGAACCGCCTGGAACAGCATCGGCATCGACCGTGCGGCCGAGATCTCCGGCAGCGGGATGATCGACAGGAACAGCTTCTGCCACTCCAGCCACCGCTCCTGGACCTGGCGGAACATGTTCCCGCGGATCGCACCGTCGGACGCGCCGTAGACGCGGTTGTCCTTCTCCTCCTGCATGGGGAAGTAGGACCGGAGGACCTGCTTGAGCGGGTCCTTCTTGGCCGCCTTACGGAACGTGTAGTCCGTCCCGTACTTCATGTACGGCTCGTGGTACTGCGGCTCCCAGGAAAGTTCCTGGATCTTCTGGTGAGCCTTCGCCAAACTCTGACGGCTCATCTCTTCTCCTTGTGGAGTTCCAGCTCGGCCTACGGGGTTCCGCAGCCGTGGTCGTGGTGGTGGCCGCCGGGCGCCGATGAGCGCTGGTGGCGGCACGGCCGGTGTCGGCCCGCGTCAGTGCCCGGGGGGCACGGGGTCGGCCGGCAGCGGTGGCGGGAGGTCCGATGCGGACACCCGCCAGCCGCGCGGGGCGGTCGCAGCGACGTCGTGGAGGACGCCGGTGAGCTCCTCCGCGTGCGCGGCGCCGTGCCGCGCAGACGGGGAGATGGCGGTGCCGGCGGCGACCTGCCCGTCGGGGGCGGTCGGCGCACCGTGGCACGAGCAGTCCCGGACGTACGCCTCGCGGTCCGCGGCGTGGGCACGCCGACGGACCCGGGCACGCTCGAGGAACGCGATGGGGGCCGTGGTCAGCTCGGGGAGCTCGGAGGGCCCGAGGGCATGGGGGGCCTCGGCATCACCCCAGGCGTCGCCCCACGGCGGGTTCTCCTGGAGCCGGAACGTGCCGGTCCGGCGGTCGCGCAGCGCGAACCCCTCCTGGCACAGGGTGTTGAGCAGGTAGCGGGCCGTGGCCGCGCTCTTGCCGAGCTCGGTGGCCAGGGCCTCCGCGGTGACGCCGTCCTCGGCGGCACCGAGGAACCGCAGCGCCGCCAGCGCCTCGGCAGCGGTCTTCAGGGAGCGACCCCCGCCGACGCCGCGGCTGTGACGCGCTGCCGTCATGGGTGCCCTCCTCCCGCCGTCGGTCGGTCCGTACTGCTCCGATCGGCCCCTCGCCCGCCGTCGTGCGAAGGTCACTGAACGCGTCGGCGACCCTTGTGGTCAACATCACTGTTTCCGCGTGCAGATACTGCACCCGCCGCTGGCCGCAGCGGGTCGACCGCTCCACCCGGTCGATCTTGGGGAGAGTCGCGCCGAGTGGCGGGACGAGCGGTCGCGCCGGCACGGGTTCCGGCGGGCCCGCCGGTGGTACCTCGGCCGGGATGTCCGAGCCGCCCGCACAGCCCGAGCACCGGCTGCGCTACGCCTACAACACCAACGGGCTCACCTCGCACCGTCTCGACGACGCGCTCGCGCTGCTCGCCGACTGCGGCTACGACGGTGTCGCCCTGACCCTCGACGTCGCCCACCACGACCCGTTCGCCCCCGAGCTGGGGCGGCGCACCGCCCTGCTCGCCGAGCGGCTGGCCGGCCTCGGGCTCGGCAGCGTCGTCGAGACGGGCGCGCGGTTCCTGCTCGACCCGCGCCGCAAGCACCAGCCGACCCTCGTCACCGAGGACCCTGCCGGCCGGGCGCGCCGCGTGGACTTCCTGCGCACGTGCGTCGACGTCGCCGCCGACCTCGGCAGCGAGGCCGTGTCGTTCTGGGCCGGCGTGCCCGCCCGCGGCCTCGACGCCGACGAGGCCTGGCGATGGCTGGTCGACGGGGTCCGGGAGGTCGTCGTCCACGCGCGCGACCGCGGCGTCGTGTGCGCGGTGGAGCCCGAGCCCGGGATGCTCGTCGAGGACTGCGACGACTGGATGCGCCTGGCGCTCGACGTCCCCGAGGTCACCCTCGCGCTCGACACCGGCCACTGCATCGTCTCCGGCCGCTTCGCCCCCGAGCAGGCGGTGCGCGAGTTCGCGCCGCTGCTCGGCGCCGTCGCGGTGGAGGACATGCCCCGGGGCGTGCACGAGCACCGCGCCCCCGGCGAGGGCGACATGGACCTGCCCGCCGTGCTCGGCGCGCTGCGCGCGGTGCGCCACCCGGGGCTCGTGTCGTTCGAGCTCTCCCGCGACGCCCACCGCGCCGACACGCTCGTGCCCGGCGCGCTCGAGACCATCCGGAGGATGGAGATGTCGACGTGAGGATCTGCTTCGTCTCCCGCCGCTACTGGCCCGCGGTGTCGGGCATGAGCGCGTACGCGGAGAACCTCCTGCGCCACCTCGTGCGCGAGGGCCACGACGTCACCCTGATCTCGCAGTACCGCGGGGACCCCGTCGGGCGCGGCGTCTACGGCGGCGGCCCGCCCCCGCCCGAGCGGGTCCCGGACGGCGTGCACGTCGTCGCCCTCGAGGCGCACGGCGAGCAGGAGGTCGTGGACGGGCACCCGGCGGACTTCGAGGCCGACGTCGCGACCATGCGGGACACCATCGCCACGGAGCACGCGCGTGCCCCGTTCGACCTGCTCCACGCCCAGTACGCCTACCCCAACGGGCTGGCCGTGCTGCGGGCCGCGCACGACCTCGGCCTGCCCGCGGCGGTCAGCGTGCAGGGCGGCGACGGGCACTGGGTGGGCACCTGCTGCGACACCCACCGGACCCTCGTGCGCGCCGTCTTCGCCGGGGCGCCGGCGCTCGTCATCGGGTCGTCGTCGTTCGCGGCCGAGGTCTCGGAGCGCCACGGCGTCGACCCCGCCCGCTGGACCGTGGTGTCCGGCGCGACCGACACCGAGCGCTTCCGCCCGGCGCGCGAGCCCGGCACCCTCGCCGACCCGCCCGTCCTGCTCTACCACGGTCGCGTCGACGCCAGGAAGGGCGTGCTCGACCTGCTCGACGCCGTCGCGGACCTGCTCGGGCGCGGCCGGCGGCTGCGGCTGGTCGTCTCGGGCATCGGGCCCGACACCGCCACCGTCGCGGACCGCGTCACCGAGCTCGGGCTCGACGAGCACGTCACGCAGCTCGGCTACACGGCCTACGAGGACGCCCACGAGGTGTACCGGCGCGGCGACGTCTTCGTCAGCCCGACCTACGCCGAGGGCTTCTCGAACACCGTGCTGGAGGCGATGGCCACGGGTCTGCCGGTGGTGTCGACCGACGTCGTCGGCGTGCGCGACTGCGTCCGCGACGGCGAGAACGGCCTGCTCGTGCCGCCGAAGGACCCGGGGGCGCTCGCCGACGCGATCGTGCGCGTGCTCGACGACCCGGACCTGCGCACGGGCCTCGCGACCCGTGCGCTCGACGAGGTCCGGGCGCGCTGGTCGTGGCCGGTGATCGCCCACCGCCTCACCGACGTCTACGACGCGGTGCGCGACGTGGCGGTCCCGGCGATCCCCGACGTCCCCGTCGACCCCGACTGCCGCTTCCGCGCGGCCCCCCACCTGCTGTGACCCGTGTCAGCGGCGTGGCGTCGCTGACGCTGAGCGTCCGTATTCTTCCGTCGATCATGGAGCGCGCGTGAGGATCGTCGCGGTCAGCCCGCACCTCGACGACGCCGTGTTCTCCGCCGGCGGGACGCTCGCCCGCCTGGCCGCGGCCGGGCACGAGGTCCTCGTGCTCACGGTGTTCACGGGCTCGGTCGCCGCGCCCACCGGCTTCGCGCTCGTCTGCCAGACCGACAAAGGCCTCGCGGCCGAGGTCGACTACATGGCCCTGCGTCGCGACGAGGACGCCGACGCGCTGGCCCGGCTCGGCGTCCGCGGGGAGCACCTCGGGCTGCTCGAGGCACCGCACCGCGGCTACGGGTCCCCCGCGGCGCTGTTCGCCGGACGCCGCGAGGACGACGACGTGGCGACGGCGGTGGGCGACGCGGTCCGGGACCGGGTCGGTGCCGCCGACCTCGTCCTCGGTCCGCAGTCCGTCGGCGACCACGTCGACCACCAGGTGGTGACGGCCGTCGTCGCCGGGCTCGCGGACCCCGACCGCACGGCGTGGTGGCGCGACACGCCCTACGCCGTGCGCCACCCCGACGCCGCGGGCGCGCCGGAGGCCACCGGCACCGACGTCGCCGTCGGCATCGCCGACGTCCTCGCCGCGAAGGCGCAGGCCGCTGGCTCCTACGTCACCCAGATCGGGTTCCAGTTCGGCGGCCCGGAGCACGTGGCCCCGGGGCTCGCCGAGCTGGCGCGCCGTGAGGGCCACGGCGTGCCGGTGGAGCGGTTCCGGGCCGGTGCGACGGCCCGCGCGCTGATCGGCACCCTGGAGCCGTGAGTCTCCTCGAGGTCGCGACCATCCACGCCGAGCCGGCGTCGCTGGCCTCGGTCCGCGGCCAGGAGGTCCTCGCCCGGTTCCCCGACGCCGAGGTCGTCGAGATCGACTCGCACTGGGCGATCCCCGACCTGCACGGTGACGAGACCAACGTCGCCCGCTGGGTCCGCGTGAAGGCCGAGCACCTCGTCCTCGGCGAGAAGAAGTCGCTCACGGTCCGCCCGAACGGGCGGTCCGCGGACTTCATCGCGCCGTCGACCGCCAACGGCTGCGCGATGGCGTGCGCCTACTGCTACGTCCCGCGGCGCAAGGGCTACGCCAACCCGATCACGGTGTTCACCAACATCGACGGGATCCAGCGGACGATCGCCCGGCACGTCGCGAAGCAAGGCCGCAAGCCAGAACCGAACCAGTGCGACCCCGTCGACTGGGTCTACGACCTCGGCGAGAACTCCGACTGCTCGGTCGACGCCCGCGTCAGCGACAACGTGGCCGACCTCGTCGCCCAGTTCGCCCGCCTCGACGGGGCGAAGGCGTCCTTCGCGACCAAGCACGTCAACCGCGACCTGCTCGACCTCGACCCGCGCGGCGGCACCCGCGTGCGCTTCTCGCTGATGCCGCGCCGCGACGCCAAGCTGCTGGACATCCGGACGAGCACGATCGACGAGCGCATCGCCGTGATCGACGACTTCGTCGCCGCCGGCTACGAGGTGCACCTCAACTTCTCGCCGGTGGTGCTGCGCGAGCGCTGGCAGTCGGAGTGGGCGCTGCTGCTCGACGAGCTCGGCGAGCGGCTCCCGGAACGCGCGAAGGCCCAGGCCGCCTGCGAGGTGATCCTCCTGACCCACCACGAGGGACTGCACGAGGTGAACCTCGGCTGGCATCCGCTGGCCGAGGAGGTGCTGTGGCGTCCGGAGGCGCAGGAGGCGAAGCGCACGCAGCACGGCGGGGCGGTCGTGCGGTACCGCCTCGACGTCAAGCGCCGCGCGGTCGCCCGCTTCCGCGAGCTGGTGGCGCGCCACGCCCCGTGGCTGACGATCCGCTACGCGTTCTGACGATCTCGACGGGTCGAGCTCCGCTCCGCTGCGTCTCCCGGGATCGCGATTACGCTCGGTCCGCGTGAGCACCCGGCTGGCGTTGAGCCGCGCCTACCCCTACGGCGTCCCCGCCTTCGCCGCCGCGCTCGCGGACCCCGAGTTCCACCGGATCAAGCTGGACGTCGACGGGTCGGGACGCATCGAGGTCCTCGCGTTCGACCGCGCCGACGGTCCCGGGGACACCCGCCGCATCCGCGTGGTGCTGCGCCAGCCCGTCCCGCCCGGTCAGGTCCCGTCCGTGGTCGAACGGCTGCTGTCCGGCGTGCTCGTCATCGAGCGCACCGAGGAGTGGCGGCTCGGGCCGCAGCGCTGCGACGGCCGGGCGCGGGTCGCGGTCCCGGGGACGCCGATCAGCGCCGCGGGCACGATGTCGGTCGCCGGCGACGACGAGGGCAGCAGGCTCTCGGTCGACCTCGACATCACCGCCGCGGTGCCGCTGCTGGGCGGCGGGATCGAACGGTCCGTCGTCACCGGCATCCGCGGGCTCACCGGCAGCGAGCACGACCGCATCTCGCGGTGGCTCGACGGCGCGGAACGGGCGGGCTGATGCCGGCACGACGCAAGCGGCGACCCGGTTCCGACCGGCTCTACGTGACCTCGGCCGAGGGCCTGCCCCTCGGTCACCTCGACCTCGTCTCCCGCGTCGCGCACGACGTCCCCGCGGGCTACCGGGAGCGGTTCACCCACGAGGCCAACGCCTGGCTGTGGGAGAACAACCTGCCGCCGATGGCGAGCCCCGACGAGATCGCCCCGCCGGCGGCCCTGGGTGCGGGTGCCGCGCCCCCCGAGGGCGGCTGGGACCCGGGCTGGGAGGACCTCGCGCTGCACCGGCCCGGGCACGGCCTGATCGAGGAGGCCGCCACCGCCCGCGCCGAGCGCGGACCGGAGGCCGACCGGCCGGCCCGCCTGCGCGCCGACGGCCAGCACGCGGTCGCCGAGGCCGTCGCCAAGCTGACCCGCCCGCCGACGCTGCGCCGCGGCCGCGGGGCGCGCTGGCGCATCCTGCACAGCGTCCCGATGGCCTTCGCCGAGGCTCCGGGAGACGCCGCGCAGCGGAGCTCGACCCCGGGGCTCGTCACGCTCGACCACGTCCTCATCGGGCCGCCGGGCCTGTTCGTCATCGAGGTCGTCAACATCCCCGGCGGACGGGTCGTCGTGGAGGACCAGCACCTCGACCTCGCGGGCTCGTCGCTCGACCTCGACCGCCACCGGCGGATCGGGCTCGAGGTCGCCGACCGCGTGTCGGTGGCCCTGGCCCGCGCGGTGGGCGCGACGGAGACGCTCGATCCGCCCGCCGTGCACCCGATGGTCGCCGTCGTCGGCGCGATCCTGTCGGGGGGCGGGCGGCCCCGCGGGGTGACGGTGACGCGGCTGGGCCCGATGCCCCGCCTGCTCACCGCGTTCGGCACGCCCCAGTCCGACCAGGCCGTCGAGCAGATCCACGACGTCGCGCGCCGATCGGTGACGTGGCGCCCGTGACCCGTGCCGAGCCCGCCCTCCGGCGTGCCCGCGTCGCGGTCGTCGCGATGTTCGTGGTCAACGGGGCGACCTACAACAGCATCGTCCCGCGGTTCCCGACCCTGCGCGACGAGCTGGGCCTGTCGAACGCCGCGCTCGGCACGGCGATCGCCGCCTTCCCGGCCGCCGCGCTGATCTTCGGGGTGCTCGCGGGGCCGCTGATCGCCCGTGTGGGCAGCGGCCGCGCGGGCGCCGGCGTGGGCCTGGTCGGCGCGGTCCTGCTGCCCGCCGTGGCGCTGGCGCCCTCGTGGCTCGCCCTGGCCGCGGCGCTGTTCGTCCTGGGCGTGACCGACGCGTGGGCCGACGCTGCCATGAACGCCCACGGGCTGCGGGTCCAGACCGGCTACGGACGCTCGATCGTCAACGGGCTGCACGCGGTGTGGAGCATGGCCGCGGTCGGCGCGGGGCTGCTCGGCGCGGCCGCCGCCGGGTTCGGGGTGCCCTTGCTCGCGCACCTCGGGATCGTCGCGGTCGTGCTCGTGCTCGGCTCCGTGCTGGCCTGGCGCTGGTGCCTGCCGGGACCCGAGCCGGAGGCGGAGCAGGCCGAACCCGACGGCCATCCGCACGGGCCCTGGCGCGCGGTCGTCGTCGCCGCCGGACCCCTGCTGGCGCTCTCGGCGCTGCTCGTCGCGTCGGGCGGGATCGAGGACTCCGCGGCGTCGTGGGGCGCCATCTACGTGCGCGACGACCTCGGCGGCGGGGCGTTCGTCGCCGGCCTGCCGTTCGTGGCGTTCCAGACGGCGATGACGCTCGGGCGCCTCCTCGGCGACCGCGTGGTCGACCGGTTCGGCGCGGTCCTGGTCGCCCGGACGGGCGCGGCGATCGCGACGCTGGCGATGGCCGCGGCGCTGCTGGTCGCCCACCCCGTCGCGGCGGTCGCGGGCTACGCGCTGGCGGGCTTCGGGGTCTCGACGCTCTTCCCGCTCGGCTTCGCCGCGGCGGGCCGCATCCGGGGCGTGCGGCCCGGGGACGGCATCGCGGTCGTCGGCTGGCTCGCGCGGCTCGGGTTCCTCACGTTCCCGCCGATCATCGGGGCCGTGGCCGACAGCGTGTCGGTCGGCGCGGGCCTGGCGCTCGTGCCGGTCGCGGGCGTCGCGGCGTTCGTCCTGGCGGGGTCGCTGCGGCCGCCGGGGTCGGGGCGGACACTGCGGGCGTGACCGTCGCTGCCGTCGTGGATGCCCTGTCGGGGCCCTTGCCGCCGCTGGACGAGGCGGTGGCCGGTCTCGGGCGCGACGCCGGCCTCGTGGCGTGGTGGGGCACGGAGGTGCCCGTCGACGGGCCGGCCCACCCGACGGACGAGGGCTACGTCCTGCTCGACGTCGGCGACGCGACGATGCTGCGCAACCGCGTCACGCGCCAGGACCTCTACCGCACGGGCGTCTCGCCGATGCGGCGCGCGCTGGCGGGGCTGCTGCTCGAGGAGCTGGCGTTCGCGCCCACCTGGGCGGCCGAGGTCGTGCTGACCCGGGCCGACGAGGACCGCCTGAGCGCGTGGATGCGCGCGCACCTGCGCCTGACGACGGTGCTGCACCCCGACCGCAAGGTGCTCCTCGCCCCGGTGCGCGACGCGATGGACCCGGGGCTGCGCGAGGACGGCGCGACGGCCCGCGCGGCCCGGGAGCGCTTCGCCGCCGCCGGCGGCCCCCGCCCCGTCCGCGACCCCTCCGTCCCGTTCCGCCGCCCCTGAACCCATGTGAGCGAACCTCGGGGCTATAGCACCGAAGTTCGCTCACATGGGCCGATCAGGTGCACCCCACGCAGGTGCGGGCGGCGGGGCGGGCCTCGAGGCGTTCGGGGGCGATCGGGCGCCCGCAGCGCTCGCACACCCCGTACGTCCCGGCGTCCACCCGCGCCACGGCGGCGTCGATCTCGGCGAGGTCACGGCGCGACGCGGCGAGCAGCGCGGCCACCTGGGCGCGGTCGTAGGCGATCGTCTGGCCCTCGGGGTCGTGCTCGTCGTCCCCGGAGCTCGCCGAGGCGGTCTCGACGATGCCCGCGAGCTGCGCCTCGAGCGACGCGATCCGCGCCTCGGCGTCGGCGCGGGCCTCCTCGAGCGGGCCGGTCACACGACCGTCGCGAGCGCCCGCGGCGCGATCCGGACCGACACCGCGCGGTCGGCGGGCAGGTCGAGCACCTCGCCGTCGAGCTGCACCGGGATCGGCGAGAGCGTCGTGAACGCGAAGCGGGCGGTGCGCGGCTGGGCGCCCAGGCCCCGCACCGCCGCCCGCACCGCGTACGCCAGCAGCCGCAGCTTCGAGCGGTGCGGCAGCGTGACGACCTCGAACAGCCCGTCGGCGGGGTCGCCGTCGGAGAGCGTCACGTACTTCGCCATCTCGGTGGTGTTGGCGAGCACGAGGCTGTCGAAGCGCTTCCGTCCCTCGCCCTCGACGTCGACCTCGAAGGGGTGGAAGGCCGAGAACGCGCGCACGGTGGTGACGATCTCGCGGATCGAGCCCTTGCCGCCGCGCTCCAGCTCGAGCGCCACGGTCGGCGTGATGCCGAGCCCGAGGTAGGAGTGCGCCCAGCGCGGCCCGCCCTCGCCCGCGATCTCCACCCGCAGCAGGTCGAGGCGGCTCACCTGGGCCGCGGCGATGGCGTCGACGAGCGGACGTTCGCGCGTCGCGCGCCGGTGGTCGTTGGCGTTGCCGGCGGGCAGCACGGCGGCGACGGCCCCTGACGTCGTGCCGTCGCCCGCGGCCATGACGCCCTGGACGACCTCGTTGTAGCCGCCGTCACCGCTGACCGAGACGACGAGCACGCGCCCCGCGCGCGCCTCCTCCTCGGCGATGACGCGGGCGTGCCCGGCGTACTCGGTCGCCGTGAGCACGACCCCCAGCTGCGGCGACTGCTCGGCCAGCGTCGCCTGCGCCTGCTCGGCGCGCTGCTGGCCGTCGCCGCTGCTCTGGGGGTTGTAGACGAGCACGACGCGGTCGTAGGCGGGCATCGGGGACGGTTCGGACGGCACGGCCACGAGGAGAGGTTACGACGACGACGTCGCGCTGCGGCGCAACGCGAGCACGTGCTCCACCGCCTCGGGCAACGTCGGCACCGCCGGAGCGACGGTGCGCAGGTCCTCCGCATGGTGGGTCGAGTGCTCGGCCACGAGCACGCAGGCGCTGCCGACGGCCGCGGTGGCGGCGGCGTCGTCCAGCGTGTCGCCGACCAGCACGACCCGAGCGGGATCGAGCCCCAGCACGTCGAGGTGGGCGGCGAGCGCGGCCTCCTTGCTCCGGCCGTCGCGGTGGTGGTCGCCGTCGACGCGCACGAACCAGTCGTGCAGACCGCGCCGCCCGAGGGTGGCGTGCAGCTCGTCGTGCCCGAGCATGCTCACCACCGACTGCCCGAGCCCGGCGGCCGCGAACCGGTCCAGCGCGTCGAGGGCCCCGTCGGCGAGCGGCAGCGCGGGCTCGAGGCCCCGGTAGTGCTCGCCGAAGACGGCGTTCATCCGCGCCCACTCCTCGTCGCCGACGTCCCGCCCGACGAGCGCGGCGTAGAAGTCCCGCAGCGGGCGCCGGAACGTCGAGCGGTACCGGGCGAGGTCGAGACCGCCGGTGACGCCCACGGCCGCCAGCCCGGCCGCGGAGGCGTCGACGACGGCGTGCACGTCGGCGAGCAACGTGCCGTTCCAGTCCCAGACGACGTGGTCCACCACGCCGTCCATGGTCCGCTACCCCTCCAGGTGGTCGAGCAGCGCCTTCAGCGAACGGATGCGCGTGTTCTTGAGGACGTCGCCCGGCTCGTCGGTCTCGAACTGCTCGACCCACGCCTCGGTGCTGTCGCGGTCGTCGATCGCGAACCACACGGTGCCCGGCGGCTGGTCGTCCTGCGGCTCGGGCCCGCCGGCGCCGCTGACGGCGAGCGTCAGGTCGGCGCCGAGGAGCTCCGCGGCCTTCTCGGCCATCGCGCGCACCGCGGGCTCCGACACGACCGGCCCGTCCGGCACGCCCAGCGCGCCGTGCTTGGTCGTGCGGTCGTAGGCGACGACGCCGCCGCGGAACCACTCGCTCGACCCCGGCGAGGCCGCGAGGTCACTGCACACGAGCCCCCCGGTCAGCGACTCGACGATCGCGACGCGGCGCCCGTCGCGCGAGGCGACGTCCGACACCGACCGGGCCAGTTCTTCCGGGTCCTCCGACACGCTTCCCGGCCTTGCCGATCGGGGGGCACGGGAAACGCGGTCGGTGTCGTCGGTCAGGGCTTGAAGCGGCGCAGGCGCAGGCTGTTGCCGACGACGAAGACGCTCGACAGGGCCATCGTGACGCCCGCGAGCATGGGGTTGAGCAGGCCGGCGACGGCCAGCGGCAGCGCGGCGACGTTGTAGGCGAACGCCCAGAACAGGTTGCCGCGGATGGTGCCGAGCGTGCGGCGGGCCAGGCGCAGGGCGTCGGGCACCGCACGCAGGTCGTCCCGCACGAGCGTCACGTCGCCGGCCTCGATCGCCATCGCGGTACCGGTGCCCATCGCCACCCCGAGGTCGGACTGGGCGAGCGCCGCGGCGTCGTTGACGCCGTCGCCGACCATCGCGACGACCGCACCCTGCTCCTGCAGACGGCGGACCGCGTCGGCCTTCTCCGTCGGCAGCACCTCGGCGACGACGTCCTCGGCGGCGATGCCGACCTCGGCGGCCACGGCGCGGGCGGCGGCGGGGTTGTCGCCGGTCAGCAGCACCGGGCGCAGCCCGCGGGACCTCATCTCCGCGACGGCCTCCGCGGAGCCCTCGCGGACCCCGTCGGCCACCTCCAGCACCGCCCGGGCACGCAGCACGCCGGAGCCGTCGTCCCAGGCGGCGAGCACGGTGGTGGCGCCGTGCGCCGCGGCCCGGTCGAGCGCGTCGGCCAGGTCGGCGGGGACGTCCACCCCGTGGGAGTCGATCAACCGGCGCCGCCCGGCGAGGACGCGCACACCGTCGACGGTGCCCTCGACGCCGAGCCCGTCGAGCGGGCGGACGTCGGTGGCCCCGCCGAGCCGGCCCGGCAGCTCGTCCCGGGCCGCCGCGGCGATCGCCCGCGCGACCGGGTGCTCGAGCTCCGCCTCGAGCGCGCCGACGCGGGCGAGGACCTCCGCGCGCCCGGTGTCCGGGGTGGTGTGCACCGCCTGCAGGCTCATCCGCCCGGTCGTGACGGTGCCGGTCTTGTCGAGCACGATCGTGTCGACGCGCCGGGACGACTCGAGCACCTCGGGGCCGCGCAGCAGGATGCCGAGCTGGGCGCCGCGGCCCGTGGCGACCGCGAGCGCGGTGGGGGTGGCGAGCCCCAGCGCGCACGGGCAGGCCACGACGAGCACGGCCATCCCCGCGGCGATCGCGAAGCCCCAGCCGGCACCCGAGACGCCCCAGAACAGCAGGGTGTTGACGGCCAGCAGCATCACGACGGGCACGAACCACGCCGAGACCCGGTCGGCGAGCCGCTGGATGGCGGTCTTGCCCGCCTGCGCCTCCTGCACCCGGCGCGCCATCCGCGCCCACTGGGTGTCCCCGGCGCCCCGGGTGGTCTCGACGACGAGCCGCGCGGACTCGTTGCGCGTGCCGGCCAGCACCTCGGCGCCGGGCTCGACGTCGACGGGTGCCGACTCGCCGGTCATGGCGCCGGCGTCCACGGTGGAGCGTCCCTCGACGACACGGCCGTCGAGCGGGAACGGCTCGCCCGGGCCGACCGCGATCCGGTCGCCGGGCCGGACGCCCCCGACCGGGACGGGCAGCTCACGGTCGCCGACGACGACACGCGCCTCCGCCGCCGGCGGCGCCAGCAGGGACGCCGACACCCCGAGCGCGCGGCGCCGTCCGCGCCGCTCGATCCAGCGGCCGAGCAGGGCCGCGGTGGTGATCGCGGCCGCCGCCTCGAGGTAGATCGTGCGGGAGCCGTCGAACTGGTCGGGCCGCGGGATCAGGTAGAGCGCGTGCCGCATCCCGCCGAGACCGGCGCCGCCCTTGAACAGCGCCCACACCGACCAGCCGAACGCGGCGAGCGTGCCCACCGAGACGAGCGTGTCCATCGTCGCCGAGAGGTGGCGCAGGTGCCGCGCCGCCGCCCGGTGGAACCGCCACCCGCCCCAGATGACGACGGGCGCGGTGAGCACGAGGGAGAACCACTGCCAGTACCGGAACTGCCAGTCCGGCGTCATGGCCACGGCGATCACCGGGAGGGTCAGCGCGAGGCACACCAGCGCGCGGTGGCGCAGCTCGGCGAGCTCGGGGTCGGGCGCGTCCTCGGCGGGGGCGGCCGCCGACGGGGCGCGGTGCCTCCCCTGGTCCGCAGCCCCGTCCGGCGCCGTCCGGGGCGCGGGGACGGCCGCCGCGCCGGCGGCCGGGATCTGCGGCGTCACCGGCTCGGCGCCGAAGCCGAGCCCCGTGACCGCGGTGACGAGCTCGGCCGGGTCCTGCTCCGCGGGGTGGGTGACTCGGGCGCGGCCGCTGGCGTAGTTGACGCTCGCCTCGACGCCGGGCAGGCGCCCGAGCTTGCGCTGGATCCGCGCGGCGCACGTCCCGCACGTCATGCCGGTGACGGCCAGCTCGGTGGTGACCCGGGTGTCGTCCCCGGTGATCGCCGGCCCCGCACCCTCCGCGACGTCGGTCGCCACGCCGACACCTCCGCTCCCTGGTGGTCGCTGGTCGATCGGGTCGATCGACGCCGCGACGCTAGGGGGCGCCCCCGCGCGCGCCTCCGGACCTGAGAACCCCCCGTCTCCCGTCCGGCGACCGTCCGGTTCGGACACGACGAACGGTCGACGCCCGCCCCGGACGGACGGCGCGGGTACCCCGAACGGCGTAGCGGACGTCTCAGCGGGCGGGCGTGTGCGGGGTCGTGACGATCGGGTAGGCCCGCCGTCGACCGAGGACACCGTTCGACGACGGAGGAAGACGATGGCAGAGGACACGTCGGCCGAGGACCTCAAGGGCCGCGCCAAGGAGGCCGTCGGTGCGCTGACCGGGCAGGACGACGTCGCCCGGGAGGGCAAGGAGCAGCAGAAGAAGGCCGACGCCGAGGACACCGCCCGCCAGAAGGAGGCGGAGGCCCAGAAGGCCCGCGCCGAGGCGGACAAGAAGGACGCCGACCAGAAGAAGCACCAGTAGACGGCTCCCCGCACCACGACGGCCCCCGGACGACGGTCCGGGGGCCGTTCGTCTGTCCGGGCCGTTCGACGCGAACCGTCGCGGCGGCACTGAATCGGTGTCGAACCCTTCGTTGCGTGGGTAACCCTGCTCGCATGGCGTCCACGACGGAGCGCGAGGAGCACGAGGACCAGGTCCACCCCGACGACGAGCGGTTCGGGGCCGCCCTGGCGCGCGCCCTCGACGAGGCCGCCCGGAACCTGCTGGACCGGGGCGACGAGACCGTCGAGCGCACGCTGACGCTGATCGTGCAGGGAGCGATCCACACGATCCCGCACGTGGAGCACGCGGGCGTCTCGCTCGTCGAGCGCGGCGGGCAGGTCGAGGCCTGCTCCCCGAGCAGCGACGCGGTGCGGGACCTCGACGAGCTGCAGAACGAGCTGCGCGAGGGGCCGTGTCTCGACGCGATCTGGCAGGAGCACCGGACCCTCGTCGAGGACATGGCGCAGACGCAGCGCTGGCCGCGCTACGCCAGGGCCGCCACGGAGCGCGGGATCTCCTCGCTCATGGCCTTCCAGCTCTTCGCCACCCACGGCAGCGCCGGCGCGCTGAACCTGTACGCCTCGTCGCCGCACGCGTTCGACGAGGCGTCGGCGGACGTCGGGGCCCTGTTCGCGTCCCAGGCCGCCCTCGCGCTGCACGGGGCCAAGCGCATCCAGGGCCTCACCGTCGCCCTGGACAGTCGCGACGTGATCGGCCAGGCCAAGGGCGTGCTCGTCGAGCGCTTCGGCGTGGGCCCCGAGCAGGCGTTCTCGATGCTCGTGGAGTCCTCGCAGCAGACGAACATCAAGCTCGTCGAGGTGGCCACCTGGCTGGTCGGCGAGGCGCAGAAACGCCGCGATCGCCCGGCCGCTCCGGGACGTTAGAGGGCGTCGTCCGGACGGGTAAGACCGGCGCCAGGTCGACAGGACGCCCGCGGGTCGATCGTCGACTCAGACCCCGCCGGTTCTACTCCACGAGCCGGCGGGGTCGCCTCGTCCCCGGATCGTCGTCCCGACGTTGTCCCGACGGCCGGGGAGGTCGACCATCGACGTCATGGCGGACGACGGGACCCACGTGATCGTCGGTGCGGGGCTGGCCGGGGCGAAGGCCGCGGAGACCCTGCGGGAGGACGGCTTCGGCGGCCGGGTCGTGCTGGTCGGCGACGAGCAGGAGCGGCCCTACGACCGCCCGCCGCTGTCCAAGGAGTACCTGCAGGGCGGTCTCCAGGGCACCGCCGACCGCGACAGCGTCTACCTGCACGCGCCGGACTGGTACGCCGAGCACGGCGTCGAGCTGCGCGCCGGGGTGCCGGCCACCGCGCTCGACCGCGACGCCCACGAGGTCGTCCTCGCCGACGGCGACCGGCTCGACTACACCAAGCTGCTGCTCGCCACCGGGTCGTCCCCGCGGCGCCTCCCGCTGGCCGGCGCCGACCTCGAGGGCGTGCACCACCTGCGCACCCTCGCCGACAGCGACGGCATCGCCGCGGCGGTGCGCTCGTCGTCGCGGATGGTGGTGATCGGGGCCGGATGGATCGGGCTCGAGGTCACCGCCGCCGCCCGCCTCGCCGACGTCGCGGTCACGGTGATCGAGTCCGCGTCGCTGCCGCTGCTGCGGGTGCTGGGCCCCGAGATCGCCGAGGTCTTCGCGACGCTGCACCGCGAGCACGGCGTCGACCTGCGCGTCGACACGCAGCTCGCCGCGATCCTCGGCCGCGACGGGCGGGTGTCCGGCGTCCGGCTCGCCGACGGCACCGAGATCGACGCCGACGCCGTCGTGGTCGGCGTCGGGATCACCCCGAACACCGCGCTCGCCGAGGCCGCCGGGCTCGAGGTCTCCGACGGCGTCGTGGTGGACGCACGCCACCGCACGTCCGACCCCGACATCCATGCCGCGGGTGACGTCGCGAACCTCTGGTTCCCGTCGTTCGGGCGTCACCTGCGGGTGGAGCACTGGGACAACGCCCTGAACGGCGGCCCGGAGGCCGCCCGCGCGATGCTCGGCGACGAGACCGGGCACGACCGGCTGCCGTACTTCTTCAGCGACCAGTACGACCTCGGCATGGAGTACACCGGGTACGTCGCGCCCGGCGAGTACGACGAGGTGGTGATCCGGGGCGAGGCCTCCTCGCGCGAGTTCGTCGCGTTCTGGCTCGCCGGTGGGCGGGTGCTCGCCGGCATGAACGTCAACGTCTGGGACGTCACCGACCCCATCGCCCGGCTCGTGCGCCTCGAGGAGACCTTCGAGCGCGGCCGCCACGCCGACACGGCCGTGCCGCTGGCCTGACGGTCAGATGACCTCCGAGAGCCCGACGTAGCCGACGTCGTGCAGCCGCTGACCGGACACCTCGGCGTAGGCCTCGTCGGCGCGGATGCCGACCCCCTCGACCACGCGGTTCATGAAGTTGAACAGCGCGCACACGAGGATCGCGTCGTAGAGCGCGCGGTCGTCCCACCCCGCGGCGGCCACGGCCGCGGCGTCGGCCTCGGTGACCCGGCTCGGTGAGCGGGTCAGCACCCCGACGTAGTGCAGCAGCGGCTTCATGCCGTCCTCGAGCGGCGCCGAGTCGAGGTCGGCGAGGGCGGCGGCCAGAACGTCCTCGTCGACGCCGAACGCCCGGGCCGTCGCGGCGTGCACGCCGTGGCAGTAGCCGCAGTCGTTGAGGCCGGAGACGTAGGCGGCGATGAGCTCGCGCTGCCCCGGCGTGAGCGCGGAGTCGCCGCGCATCACCGTCTCGTGCAGGCCGAGCAGCGGGGCGACGGGCTCGGGGAACGCGCGGAACGCGTCGAGCAGCGTGGTCGCGGGCGGCAGGGAGCTCAGGTGGGACACGGGGCCTCCGTCAGATCGTCCGGGTGTCGAGCCGCGCCGCCAGCGGGTCGATGTCGGCGCGGCGGATCCAGCAGGCGACGAGGTAGGTCCGCACCGCGGGCGGCGCGGTCGCGTCGGGCAGGTCGCGCAGCGCGGCCCAGGCGGCGCGCACCGAGCCCACGGCCGGCGCCGTCGTGGCGGGCGCGAAGTCCGGTCGCCGGGCGGACCAGCACGCGGCGCCGCGCGCGAGCAGCTCGTCGCGTCCCGGCGCGTCGGGCACGCCGTGACGGACGAGGTCGACGGTCGTCGCGACCAGGGCCGGGTCGTCGTCGCCACCCTCGTCGCCACGCAGCGCAGCGAGACCCAGGCCGAGGAGCAGCGCTTCCGCGTCGAGCCCGAGGACGACGACACCGGCCTCCTCGTCGGGGGCGGCGTCCTCCCCGGGCAGGGACATCCGCGCGACGTCAGGCACCCGCGGCCACCGGGACGTCGGCGGGGACGAGCGGGTGTCCCCGGCGCAGGCCCTCGGCGACGGCCGTCGCGACCCGCGCCGTCGCGAGGCGGTGGCCGTCGATGTTGCGGGCGGACGGGCCGAGCGCCATGCCGGCCGCGGCACCGACCGCGAGCACCCGCGGGGCCCGCGCGTAGGACACCGTGCGCGGGTCGAGGTCGGGCCAGCCGTCGGCGGCGGCGACGACCTCGTCGGGCAGCAGCCCCGCCCCCGGCGCGAACACCGTGCCGAGCGCGAGGACGACGCGGTCCCCGGTGACGGCGGTGCCGTCGGCGAGCGCGACGCGGCCGGTGGTCACCGACGACACCTCACGGCCGCGGTGCAGGGTCAGGCGCCCGTCGGCCTCCGCGGCCTCGAGGCGCGGGCGGAACTCGAACATGATCGAGGCGCGCCGCTGGGCCCGGAGGAGGTCCAGGCGCCGGGCCCGGTCACCGCCGTCGAAGCGGGCGCGGCCCTCGGGGCGGAAGAACGTCGCGTTGACGTCGGCGCACTGGTAGCGCTGCTGGTCGGCCCGCAGCACCCACCGGACCCGCGAGCCCGCCTCGAGGGCGCCCGTGACCAGGTGCGCGGCGGTCAGGCCCGCACCGACGACGACCGTCGGCCCGCCGTCGTGGACGACCCCCTCGTCCCAGAAGCCGACGCCGGCCGGTGGCGGGCCGCCGCCCCACCACGACGTCGGCGCCGGGCGGCGTTCCTCGCCGGGGCAGAGCACGGCGAACCGCGTCGCGACGCGGCCGCGGTCGGTGTGCACCACGACGCCGTCCGGCCCGGGGTCGACCGACCGCGCGGTCGCCCGGTACATCCGGCCGGTGACGTGGTGGCTCACCGCGAGGTGGTGGCAGTACGCCTCGAACACGTCGACCGGGACCACCGAGCGGTGCCCGGACTGGGCCATGCGGATCTCGCGGCGTTCGACGGCGGTGAGGCGGCCCCAGTGCAGGCGGGCGAAGTCGAGCAGCTCGCAGTCGCGGAACCCCTCGACCCCGGGGTGGTGCTCGTACGGGGAGCGCAGCACCCGCTGGCCGAGGGCGTCGATGCGGCGGAAGAAGCGCTCGGCGGGACGGGCACCCGGGTCGACGACCACGACGTCGCGCACCCCCTGGTGCCACAGCGCCGACACCACCGCCAGGCCGGCGGGACCGGCCCCGACGACGACCACGTCCGCGCGGGCGGGCGGGTCGGCGTCGTGGGCCCGTGGACCGGTCGCGGCGACCGGCCACGGGCGTCCGCGGGGGGAGTCGAGGAGGTGGGGCTCGGGGACGAAGGTGGGCACGGGGCGGCGATCAGCCGATCACCGTGACGGGGACGACGAGCTCCACGACCGGCCGCTGCGGGATGCCGTCGGCGACGATCTGCTCGATCGTGAGGTCGTCGCTCGCGGCCACCGGGCTGTACTGCGAGTACGAGTAGGCGGGGCTGGTCCCGCCGGCGTCCAGTGAGTACATCTTGAGCACGGCCTCCCCCGGGCGGACCTCGCCGTCGTAGAAGACGACCCGGGTGTGGTCGGGGGTGAGGAAGGACCGCGAGAACTGGCGCGACATCAGGGGAGCCTCGTCGCCGCCGACGATCGTCGAGCCCTGGCCGGTGACGACCTGCATCGCCACCCACGTCCGGTCGGTCAGGTTCGTCTCGGCCTTCACGACGGTCCAGCGACCCGCCGCGGGGAGCTCGACGACCACGGACACGTCGTGGTCGGTCGTGTCCACGGCGCCGGTGATCATCAGGACCCGGCGGGCGACGTCGGCCACCCCGGCCAGCTGGATGTCGCGGGCCCGCACCCGCTGGGAGACGTCGAGTCCGGAGAAGTCCGGTGTGGACACAGAGGGCCCCCTGGTCGAGCCGAGAACGGATGGTCGAGAAGGATCCGATCGAGCGGCGTGGACGAAGTCAACGCTGCCGGGATGATCTCCGATCGACTATCCTGCGCGGTCCGAGTGATCCAGGTTGCGCGCCGATGGCCGGCCGATGAAGTGCACCTCGAAGCCCTCGTCGACCCAGCGTCCGTCGAGGGCGATCTCCGCCGTCACGGTCGCCCGGAACCACTGTCCGTCGCTCGTCAGGTGGCAGCGGCGCGGGGCGGTCCCGTCGAGCAGTGCGAAGAGGACCTCGTAGACCTCGTTGCGCTGGGCCTGTGTCGCGGTGTCCGACCAGGCACCCAGGACGTCGGTGCCCTCGGTCAGGCGAGTCGTGATCATGGCGACCTCCTCGAACGGATAGCAGCACTGTCCGCTGCTGGTGCGGCCCAGTGTCGAGGGGTCGTCGGGCGCCTGGCTTCTCCTGCCGTGCGACCCACGCCGCCACCGAGGCCCGCCGTGCCGCGCTCCCCTGCAGACGGCGACGGCGCGCACCCGCCCGGCGGGTCGGACTGCCGAGGGGCGGCAGCCCGTGGGCAGGTGACTGATGGCTCAGTGACGACGTGGGTCGGCCCCGGCGCTGTGCGGTCAACTCCGGAGCCTCGCCGGGTGGCCGAGCAAGAGCCGCCGCGGCTGGACAAACGGTGCGCTGTGCGTCCACGAGACGCAAGGCGTGGTCCGGTTGCGCACGACGAGCGGGCACGTGGCGGAGACGGACGCCCTCAGGCCGGGCCCCGCGTCACCCGGCGCGGGTGCAGGACGATGCGACGCAGGTTCTCCTCGACGCGGTAGTCCTCGACGCGCTCGCGCTGCTCCGGCGACGCCAGGTCACCCCAGTAGCGCTCGGCGAGCCGGAGCGCGAGCTCCGACGCCCCGCCGTCCGGCAGGGTCACGTCGGCCTCGATCGACACCCACCCCTCGGGCTCCCCGTCCGGCTTGACGACGACGAACGTCGCCTGCGGGTCGGCCTCCAGCCGGCGGACCTTGAGCGCGTCGGCCATCGAGAACAGCTGCACCTCGCCCTCCGGGGTCAGCTCGAACCAGACGGGCCGGGGCGCGGGGAGCCTGTTCGGGCCGGGCGGGATGGTCAGCAGCCCGTGGAGGGGACGGCCGAGCAGGTCGCGGTCGTATGCGGTGAGCGCCATGCCCGACAGCCTGGGCGCCCCAGGCCGATGTGCCCATCCGCGCGACTCCGGAACACCTGCGCGATCGTCCGGCGCGCCAGGATTCTGACCGAAGGGCACCTTCGGTCGACTAGATCGGCGAGGGGCGCCCCTCGCCGGAACGAGCGGCGCGCCCCGGTTCTGATCGAAGGGCACCTTCGCTCGACTAGATCGGCGAGGGGCGCCCCTCGCCGGAACGAGCAGTTGAGCTGTGCTCGACGACGAGTAGGCGGCAACGCTTCCTCTCCAGCGCGTCGGCCAAGTGGCCCGACACGACCGCTACGTCCTGCGGCCCACGACGGGAACGCGGGGTGAGAGCTGGGCGACGAGGGCAGTGCCACTCGGAGTCGCGAGTCGAACGACGAGGACGGTCCGCAATCGGCATGTGCGCCTCGAGACACCCCCGCCGCTCGTTGTGTGGATCTGTCGGTTACGCCGTCGATATGCCATTCTTGCCTGACAGGTGGGTCGAACTGATCTGGGGGGATCATGACACGAGAGATCAAGATCGACAAAGTGTGCGCTGTACCGACCGGAAAGCGAGATCCATCTCTTTCCGAGTGATCCGCCATGCCGATACGTCCGCCCGCCTTCGCGCTCGTCGCCGTACTCCTCGCCGGACTGACGATCGCGACGCCCGCCGCACTCGGCGGGGAGGCGCCGACGCCCAGCAATCCGCCGGTCGCGACAACAACACCGACGGCGACGCCCACGCCGGTGGTGGTCAAGCAAGTCGGGGGCGACGGACTCGTGTTCGAGACCACGTCGAGCCTGACCGATCTGATCCACGACAACGCCACCTCAACGGCCGGGTTCATCCTGCTCGACAAGCCGTGCACTCATGTCAGCAAGGAATCCTTCTCGCACCGGCCACTGACGTCGACTCGCTGCAGAAGCGCTACCCCGCCCGGCTCACAACCATCGATCCTGTTCCCGCCGGCACTGCGAACGGCCCCTACTGCGCCGCCATGATCAACACGACGGTGAAGAGCACCGACCCCGCAACGGGAACTCTGATCCTGAGGATCGATCCCGTCGACGCCACGGCGTCACCCGTCGAATACGCCGTGGAGCGGTCCTCGGACTTCGACACCTTCTTCTGGATCTTCGTCGCGGCCCTCGTCGTGGGCGCGGTCAGCGCCTTCTTCACCGGGCGCACTCTCCGTGCGGCATCGGCTGACAACAAGGTCCTGCCACCCGACTACGCCTACGACAAACCTTGGGCATCTGCGACTGCGTTCCTGGGCGCCATCAGCACAACGGCCCTTGCCCAGAGCGGCGCGCTGTCCACGATCTCTCCCCAGTACCAGACGACAGGCATCACGATCGCCAACATTGCCGTCACCCTGATCCTGGCGGCGAGCCCACTCCTCGTCGGCGCTGCCTACGGCACCCTTCGGCCGAGCGGAAAGCGGTCGGTGCTCATCATCGTCACGTTGTTCGTCATGACCGGCTTCGCGGCGCAGACGTTCCTCAACGGTCTCTTCTTCCTCACCACAGGCATCATCAGGGGAGTACCGGCTTTCACCGTCCTCTTGTTCGTGCTCGTTCTCGTACTCCTGCTACCGGGCAGGTTCGTCTGGAAGACACTTGCGCTCGACCTCCCCAGCACGCGGCCATCGGTGCGCTACACCGGCACGTCGACCGAGAAGTCCGGCACGAGTTGACCTCGCGCTGAGACGCCCGTCACGGGCACGATCTCCACCATGAACGCTCCCGAGACACCGACGCTGATGCGCTCGCCGGGACAGCCGGAGGGCACCGGCCTCGGCGCCTACCTCGAGTACCTGGCGTCCACCCGAGGGCTGCGGTTCGAGGACTACCGCGCCCTCTGGCGCTGGTCGGTCGGCGAGCCGGAGGCGTTCTGGGCCTCGATCTGGGACCACTTCGGCGTGCCCGGCACCTACGAGCGCGTGCTGGGGTCGTCCGAGATGCCGGGCGCGCACTGGTTCCCGGGCGCCGAGGTCAACTACGCGGCCCACATGCTCGGCACCGACGACGACCTCGACCGCACGGCGATCATCGCCCGCTCCCAGACGCGCGAGCCCCGGGAGATGACGTTCGGCGAGCTGCGCGACCAGGTGGCGCGCGCCCGCGCCGGGCTGGTGCGTCTCGGTGTGGGCAAGGGCGACCGGGTCGTCGGCTACCTGCCGCACGTCCCGGAGACGATCGTCGTGTTCCTCGCCGCGGCCAGCCTCGGCGCGATCTGGGCGGCGTGCGCGCCCGAGTTCGGCGCCCGCAGCGTCGTCGACCGTCTCGGTCAGCTCGAGCCGACGGTGCTGCTCGCCGTCGCGTCGTACCGCTACGGCACCAAGGAGATCGACCAGCGCGAGGAGCTGGCCACCATCCGGGCGGGGCTGCCGAGCGTGCAGCACGTCATCGGCCTGGACTACGGGCCGCACGCGGTGCCGGACGCGATGACGTGGGACGAGCTGCTCGCCGGGACGGGTCCGCTCGCGTTCGAGCCGGTCGGTTTCGAGCACCCGCTCTACGTGCTGTTCTCGTCGGGCACCACGGGGCTGCCGAAGGCGACCGTCCACGGCCACGGCGGCATCCTGCTCGAGCACCTGCGCCTTTTCGGCCTGCACTTCGACATCCGTCCCGGCGACCGGACGCTGTGGTTCACCACCACGGCCTGGGCGATGTGGAACATCACGATCTCGGTGCTGCTGCACCGCGGCGCCGTCGTGCTGCTCGACGGGAACCCGCTGTGGCCGGACCTCGAGGCGCAGTGGCAGCTCGCCGCCGAGACCGGTGTCGCCCTGCTGGGTGCCAGTCCCGGCTACCTGACGTCCTGCCGCAAGGAGGGCATCGTGCCGCCCCGCTGGCCCGAGCTGCGCCAGCTGGGGACGACCGGGGCGCCGCTGCCGCCGGAGGCGTTCGACTACGTCTACGAGCACCTCGGACCCGACGTCATCCTCAACCCGTTCAGCGGCGGGACCGACGTGTGCAGCGGCTTCGTCGGCGGCGGCACCTGGCAGCCGGTGTACCGCGGCGAGATGTCCGGCGCCGGGCTCGGCCACGACGTCGCCGCGTTCGACGAGGACGGCCACCCCGTCGTCGGGCAGCTCGGCGAGCTCGTCGTCCGGGCACCGATGCCGTCGATGCCGGTCGGGTTCTGGAACGACCCGGACGGCGAGCGCTACCGCGAGGCCTACTTCGACACGTTCCCCGGCGTCTGGCGGCACGGGGACTGGGTGCGGTTCACCGACCGCGGCAGCTGCGTGATCACCGGCCGCTCCGACGCGACGCTGAACCGCGGCGGGGTGCGGCTGGGCACCGCCGAGTTCTACGACGTCGTCGAGGACATGCCCGAGGTGGCCGACTCGCTGGTGGTGCACCTCGAGGACGACCAGGGCGGGTCGGGCGACCTGCTGCTGTTCGTGGAGCTCACGCCCGGCACGGAGCTGGACGACGACCTGCGCTCCCGCATCGCCGGCGGGCTGCGGCGCAACCTCTCGCCGAGGCACGTGCCCGACCTGATCGCGGCCGTGCCCGCGGTGCCGCGGACGCTGACCGGCAAGAAGCTCGAGCGCCCGGTCAAGCAGGTACTGCGCGGCCGCGCCGTCGACGAGGTGATCAGCCCCGACGCCGTGCGGGGCGCCGAGGCCGTGCCGGCCTTCGTCGACGCCTACGGCGCGTCGCGCTAGCCACCGCGGGGCGCTCGCCGCCGTCGGCACTTCCTCCGCGGCCGATCCGCTGTCACGATCGCCGACGATGTCAGAGACAACGGATTTCGAGCGCCTCCGCCCGCTGCTCCACGCGATGTCGTCGGACGACCGCGACGAACGCCGCCCCTGGGCCGACACCCTCGGCGAGTGGTGGCGCGAGGGCGCCCTCGACGCGGAGAGCGCGACCACCCTCGGCACCGTCGTGACCTGGTGCGCGATGGTCGACGACGACGCCGGCGGCATCCGCGCCCGGGTCCTCGATTCCCTCGCCTCCCTCGCCGAGGACGGGCGGCTGCCCGAGGCCTCCCTCGACCGGCTCCTGCGGGGCATCGACGCGCAGTGGGTCCCCGACAGCGAGAAGACCGCCGTCAAGACGCTGCGCGCCGCCCTGGACCGGGCGCCCGGCGGGCGCCGGGACCCCAAGGGCTATCTCTGGACGCTCGTCGACCACGTCCACGCGCTCACCTCGCCCGACCCCGCGGAGCGCCGGGCCGCTGCGGAAGCGGCCGCCGCCGAACCGGGCGTTGGCGCGACGGACCGCGAGGCGCTCGACACCGTGTCCGGCTGGGCGACCGCCTGACGACCTGATCGGCCAGGCTGGCAAACGGCGGGCGCGGCGCGACGACCGGAATGGGCATCTCTCGGACGGAATGGTCGGAAACGGCGCACCGTGGCCCTCGTCAGCCGTCGGACCGATGCGTTCGGTAGTGAGTCGATGACGTCGAGTCGGCCGCCCGCAGACCGTGTCATGCGGACAGCGGTAGGAGGCTCTCGGGGACCGGTTCACCATGTGACGCACCTCGAGGCGCGGGGCGTCGAGGATGGCGCATCCCTGGAGCCGGAAATGAATCACCGTGGCCGTCCTGTGAACTGCATCCTCCCTCCCCACATCCTGAACGCGCTCCTCGACAGCGACGACCAGGAGATCCGCCGCACCGCCGTCGCCACGCTGACCAGCACGTCACGGCTGCGTGGCGAGCGGATCGCCCGGGCCATCGCCGCGGTCGCGGCGCCGGCGGGTGGTCGCCGCACCATCTCCGACTGCCACCACATCAAGGTGCTCTCGCAGGCCACGGTCGAGCGCGGAGAGGACGACCCGCCCACCGCCGACCCCTCGGTGAACGCGGCGTTCGACGGCCTGGGCACCACGCGCGACTTCTACTGGGAGATCCTGCAGCGCAATTCCATCGACGGTAAAGGGATGCGCCTGAACGGGTACGTGCACTACGGACAGAAGTTCAACAACGCGTTCTGGGACAGCCGTGAGATGGTGTTCGGTGACGGCGACGGTCGCATCTTCAGCGACTTCACCGGCTCGCTCGACGTGATCGCCCACGAGCTCACCCACGGCGTCACCGAGCACACCGCCGGACTCGATTACCACAACCAGTCCGGGGCGCTCAACGAGTCGATCTCCGACGTGTTCGGGTCGGTGGTCAAGCAGTGGAAGCTCGGGCAGACGGCCGACCAGGCCGACTGGCTCATCGGCCCAGAGATCTTCACGCCCGGCATCGAGGCGGACGCGCTGCGCTCGATGAAGGCGCCCGGCACCGCGTACGACACCCCGCTGCTCGGCGGGAAGGACCCCCAGCCCGACCGCATGAGCAAGTTCGTCCACCTCCCCGACACCGACGAGGACGACAACGGCGGCGTCCACATCAACTCGGGCATCCCGAACAAGGCGTTCTACCTCGTCGCCACCGGGATCGGCGGGAACTCCTGGGGCGCACCGGCCATCATCTGGTACGAGTCCCTCAAGGCCTCGTCCGCGGACACCGTCTTCCAGGAGTTCGCCGACACGACCTTCGCGAAGGCCGGCCAGCTCTACGGGACGGGCAGCCCGGAGCAGCAGGCGGTCTTCGCCGCGTGGCAGGGAGTCGAGATCACGATCACCGGGGCGTCCCCACTGAGCATGCGGCTCAGCGCCGGCGCCGCGAGCAACGGGAACGGGACCGCCGCCGCGGTCCTGCCCAGCCGCGTCGACGAGCTCGCCGGCCAGATCAAGGCCCTCACCAAGGAGGTCAACGGCTTGCGGAAAGCACGCGCTTGAAGATCACCGTGACCGAGCGGGGCGGGTTCGCCGCCGCCGTCCTCCGAGCCCAGCCCGACACCGTCGTCGACACCGCGGACCTGGCGTCCGCGGACGCCGCCGCACTGGAGGGCGTCGCGAGGACGGCGGTGGCGCGCACGGCCGGCGACAGCGGCGAGCACCGCGCCCGTCCCGACGAGCAGAGCTACCGCGTCGTCGTCGACGACCACGGCGAGCAGTCCGTGATCAAGGCCTACGACTCGACCATGGACCCGGCGGTCGCCGACCTCCTCGAGCGAGTCCGGCGGCACGCCCCCTCATCGGGAGGAGACCGGTGACAAACGTGATCAAGCTGTTCGACAGCTACAGGATCAGATACTTCACGGTGAGTGCCGACCCGACCAACGAGCTGCGAGCGATCATCGACTGCGACGCCGGGGGCAAGTGGGTCGTGCAGATGCAGTTCTGGGCCAACGCGCCCAACACCGGCGGCGGCCTCGGTACAGACGTGGTCGTCATGTACTACGCCCTCGAGCGGTTCTCCGCCATCGTGGACATCCTCCGGCACGACTCGCCGTTGGCGATCTCCTTCGACACGGACGCCAAGCGCGGGGAGCTCTACACATACACCGAAGAGATCGGCGAGACGGAGATCGTCCAACTCGCGTGAGTCGTCATCGGCCCTGGCGCGCGAGCTTTCCCCTCAGCTCGGACGGCAGCTCGTCGCCGACCGAGATGAGCCGGCTCCACTCCTCGTCGGTGACGGTCAGCGTGCCCGCGCGGCCCGTGAGGAAGTTGGCGCAGAGGAAGTAGTGACCCATGGGTTCGGGGTAGCTGTAGAACTCGACGGCGCCGGCGCTGCTGTGCCAGCCGACCGAGCTGGTGCGGTTGTCGACGAGCTGGTCGGGGTCGTCGCCGCTGAGCTCGAGGTCGCAGAGGAGCGAGGCGAGCTTCGTCTGCGTGCAGTAGGGCTCGGTCGCGGTATGCGAATGACCGCTCGCGGTGTAGCGGCGGACGTCGCAGCCGAGCGGGGTGGTTCCGAGGTACGCGCCGTTGGCGGTCGACGACGATGCCCCGCTCGAGCTCCGCGTGGACGAACCCGACTCGTTCGGCTGCGGGGTCAGCGACCCGAGGAAACCCGCCGCGACGAGGGCGACGAGCAGCCCGCCCGGCACCCGTCGGTGGAGCGCGCGCAGCGCGACGCCCACCAGCTCGCCCAGACCGAGGGCCGGCCGGGTCGGGTTGTCGCCGCGCGGCGTCACCACGGGATGACGTCCGTCGGCGGCTCCGGGTCGGGAGCGACGGCCGATCGTGCGGCGTGCCGACCGGTGCTGGTGAGCGGCTTGCGCAGCCCCAGCCGGGACGGCGAGGAGCTGGTGGACGTGCCGGCCGCGCGGCGCATGTGATCCCCCGACGAATGCGCTCGACCCGCCCTGGCGGCGGATCGTCGATCTCCTCATCGCGACGGCCGGTCGATCGTTAGCGGGAACCACGAACGAGCGGTCCGCAGTTCGATTGACCTACTCACCGCTCCTCTTTTAGGATCGCAACGCGTTGCCGACCACGAGGGAGAACCACGTGTCCTCGACATCCCCCGCCGACCTCCCGGTCGCCACCGTCATCCCGGTGTCGGACATGGACCGCTCCCGCGAGTTCTACGAGGAGACCCTCGGTCTCGCCGGGGAGGCCGTGCCGGGCGGCGGCCACTTCCTGCGGGCGGGCGGCGGCACCCTCCTCTACCTGATGAGCAACGCCGGCTACGCCGGTCGGGCGGGGTGGCCGCTGGCCTCGTTCCAGACGCACGATCTGCCGGGGACGGTCGCCGACCTCCGGCGCCGCGGTGTCGTCATGGAAGAGATGGACGACGACCCGCCGTGGAAGACCGACGAGCGCGGCATCGCCGACTTCGGGACCGTGCTGATCGCGTGGTTCCGCGACCCGGACGACCAGGTGATCTCGGTGGTCCAGCCGACGTAGGGCTCAGCCGTCCCGTCGCGGCACGTACCGCGACGCCACGACCCCTCCGTCGAACTCCTCACGGCCGACGAGCTCCAGCGCGAGGGGCTGCGCGAGTCCGGCGAACAGCGTCGGGCCGTGCCCGGCGAGCCGCGGGTGCACCCAGAACTCGTACTCGTCGATGAGCCCGAGGTCCGCCAGGGCGAGCGGGAGCTGGACGCCGCCGCAGTACAGCTCCTCGCCGGGCTCGTCCTTCAGACGGCGGACGGTGGCCTCGAGATCGTCGGGGCGCACCAGCTCCGCGTTCCAGTCGACGTCGTCGAGCGTGCTCGAGACGACGTACTTCCGGGCGGCGTCGATGCTGCGGGCGAAGAGGCCCGGGTTCGGGCCGGCCGCTTCCTCCCGCCAGAACTCCATCAGCTCGTAGGTCTTCCGCCCGAAGATCACGGCGTCGGCCCGGGCGATCATGTCCGCGGCGCGCTGGTGAACCCCTTCGCTGGGCGTGCCCTCGCGATGGTCGACGCAGCCGTCGAGCGTGACGTTGATCGAGTACCGGAGAGATCGCATTTCAGGACCGTAGCGTCATTCGGTAGGACCGAACAGACCACCGCCGTTGTCGGATGCAGCGTCGGGTTCGGGAACCTCGCGCTCGCCAGGGACGCCGTCGCTCTGGCGGAATCGCTTCGGGAATCGAAGCATTCTCGTGGAAGAGTCGCCCGCCTCGACCCGCCGGCGGACGGCAGGGCTGTCGGTCCGCGATCCGCGGCGGTCGAGATCGTGGTGACGAAACGGGGCACGTCCGGGCCGGACTAGAGCCAGGTGATCCCGTACTCGCGGGAGGCCGCCTCGCGGGCCTCACCGTCGAGGCTGCCGCGGGCCTCCGCGGCGGCAAGGCGGCGGAAGAAACCCTCGAGACCGGCCGGAGAGATGACAACCAGGACGCGCCCCTCGCCGGGCGTCACCCGCCGCTGCGCGTGCGGGGTCCCTCGCGGGGCGAACGCGCTCTCGCCCGCAGCGAGCCGGTGCTCCCGGTCGCCGATCCGGATCACGTGCTCGCCCTCGACGGCGTGGAAGTACTCATCCTCGTTCTCGTGGACGTGCAGCGGGGTGTCCGACAGAGGCGGCAGCTCTTCGATCACCGAGAACGCCCCGCCGGTCGTGGAGCCGTCGACGTGGACCACGAGGGTCAGCCCCGCGAAGGTCAGGACCTCCCGGAAGGCAGGAGCGGCGCCGTGGAGGGAAGTGAGCGGGTCGGCCATGGATCCCTGCCCGGTCTGAACGGTTCATCGGACAGAGGAAGCCTGAACCGGTCCTCGCAGGAGCACAATCACCCGCCGGCCCCATCGCTCCTGGCCGGCTGCTGGTGGGCCCCGTGGGACTCGAACCCACAACCAACGGATCAAAAGATCACAGCAGGTCGACTACTGCCTCCTCTACCAGCAACAACAGTGTCGGCGTGGGCCTCACCGCCCGCACCATGCACCACCGGTAGCCACTGTTTCGCACCACGACCCGCACCACGAGCCGCACCACGAGCCTCAGGACGCCCCAAGGTCCACGCCGATCCCGACGCCCGACCCCTGGAGCTGAAGCATCGAGCGGTGCGGACCTTCAGCGGGACCGAGGTCGGAAACGAGGTTGCCCGTGGCAGGGGATACGGGGCGGTCGGCGCTCGGGACCATGTCCGGCGTCCTATCCCGTCGCGGCGGGCGACCAGCGCCAACGAATCAGTTTCTGGTCGAAGGTCATCCACACCGAGCCGTTCGACGTCGCCGCCGGAGCCCACTGTGAGTCGCGGCCGTCCGGAGCGGTCCACGACTCCCCCCATGTTGTGACGTCGGAGGCGGCGTCCCAGCGCGCGATGTCGCAACCGCCGCGGGCGTCGTTCTCCGGGCAGTACCACCCGGCGGTCCAGAAGCGGCCATCCCGCCCCGCGACTCCGTATCCAGACGCTGAGAGGCCGTTCTTATCGATGAAGACACGAGCAACCGGGTCGTACACGGAACCCTGCGTGCAGCCTGCCTTCCATCCGGCGCCGCCATGATGGAGTACGACGCCCCCGGACCCCAAGATGCCCATCACGGTCGGCGAGAAGCGCTCCGGACACTGTCGCGTCGCCGGGATGGGCACCTCGCGTTCGGTGGTCGTTCCGTCGGGGGCGAGTGAGAGAAGACTCCAGGTTCCGTCGTGCCCGTAGCTGGTGAACCACAGGGTGCTGTTGTCGGCGACGCCCGGCGACCAGTGGAAGCGATCGGAGCCTGGGGGGCGAACGAGGTCACCAGCTGTGCCGTCGCTGCTCAGCAGGTAAGCCACTTCGCCCCTCATCACCCACAATCCGCCGTTGGGTAAGGACACGAGATTCGCGGGGTCATAGAGCGGGTCGAAGTTCATCGCCTCGATGGCGGCGGGCTCGGCGACTTCGGTCCTGCTGCCGTCGGCAGCGAAGCGCACCAGGCCCGAGGACCCGTCGTCTGCCTGGGCCGGCACCCAAACGTTGCCCGCGTCGTCGACTCCGGGCTTGCGGGTGGACTCGCGCAACCGAGCGTCGTAGGGGAGCGGCAGGACACGTTCGAGTGCGCCGGAGTCCTGATCGAACCCCACGACACCGTAGGTGCGGCCAAAGGTGAGCTCACAGCTCGGACAGGACCACACTGCCGACGCGTACACGCGTCCGTCGCGGCCGGCGACCGGCTCGGACATCCCCCGAAGGCCGGGGAGCTCGGGGTAGTCGTTCGACGTGCGCTCGACCGTGCCGACCGTTTCGGCGGGTACCTCGGCGCTTCCAGTGGTGCCCGCTCCTCGGTCCACGAGACGCTCCCCGATCTCGCGCCCGGCAGCACGAGCGTCCTCACCGCAATAGGCGTCGCAGTCCGTGTGGGTCTGCAGGCCGTCGGCGACGGCGAGAGGGATACTTGCAGCAGGCTGAGTCGTCAGAATTCTGGTGGTGTCACACACGAGGTCGCCATCCGCGCACAGCTGCGTGGTGATCTCGTGCAGGGACTCGGGGATGTCGGCCACCGGCTCGTAGTCCTCGAGGCACGACGGCCGACCAACTGGGGGCAGGAATCCGAGGGCCTCGCAGAGGCCGGCAGTGGTCGAAGGTGTAGTGCCTTCGCTGCTCAGGTTCCGCACCTCTGATAGCGGTAGCCGTGCGGGGTCGGCGACAAGCACCGCGCCCATGATTGTTGACGTCGCCCGCTGGTCCTGCGATGCGGTGTCCACGAGATAGTTGTGCAGTGCCAGCGCACCTTGCGAGTAGCCGACGAGCACGAGCCGTGGTGGCTCGCGAATCGAGTCGCACTGCGCGGTGATCTGGCCTACTGCCTGCGAGAAGCCGGTCTCGGCCTCGCGCTCGCCATCGAAGTAGTCCGCGATATCGGTCCGCACCGCATCAAGCCGGGCGCGGGTCGGCCGGTCGAGGAACGCCGGGATCGAGGCCGCCATGGAGCCGACCGACAACGCCGGATAGTTCAGGTTGATCGTCTGCGAGGTGACGCTGCGTCCACTTCGAGCCACTTCGGCGCGGAGCCCTTCAAGGATGGCCGCGGTCTCCGGCGATCCGGCCAGGCTTTCGGTGCCCTCCTCCGAGGGCTGGCCCGACCCACGTGCGCTTACGAAGACGACGTCGGGGCAGATATCCGCCGGCGCGGCCGACACTGCCGCGGGCCCGAGTGGTGCTGCCAGCGCGGCGAGCAGGACGACGATCAGCGCAGACAGCTTCGCGCGGTGCACGCCGATCACCGCCGAGCTCCGGCGGAGCCGCAGCGCCCGCCACGCCGAGCGGTCAGAGCCGTGACAAGCAATACCAGGATGGCGGCCACAACGACGAGGACGGCTGCCGCCACAGCGGTGATGCGGACACCGTCGCCCGCCTCGACCCCTCCCTGCGGATAATCCTGGGAGCCGTCGACCGCCGTTTCAGCAGCGTCGAGGCCTGCACCGCTTCCGGCCGACCCGAGACCTCGTCCGCTGGTGTCCGCGGCAGCCTCGCTGTCCGACTCCCCTACGACCTCCTCCGAAGCAGGCGCAGTGCGATCAGCAGATACGCCACCAGGCGGACTGGACGCACCCGACGGACTGCTCCCTGATGGGCTGCCCGCGCTACTGCCGCCGCCGCTACTGCCGCCGGTGCTACCGGCCCCGTTGCTGCCGCCGCCGCTGGTTCCCCCACCCGTCAGGCCTCCGCCGCCACTCCCAGGTTCGTCTCCGGTCCCAGGTGACTCTCCGTCGCTGCACGCCTCAATTGCTGACGCTTCCGCGGCGAGAGCCAATTGCTGGTAGTAGAACGCGTCGTCGTCCTCGGGCAGACCGGCGCTGAAGCCCTCGGCGAGACGTCGAGCCAAGTCCCGCTCTGAAACTGCAGCTGCACACGTCGGGACCCCGTGTAGCCGACCGTCGTCAGGGATCGGATAGCCCGGGCACAGGGCAACAGCCCGGTCCACCCGCTTTGCGTCCAGATCGCCTTGCGCAGCCTGCGAGCCCGGCGAACTCGAAGCCACCCGATCGACCACGGCTCGATACGCGACAACTTGCGGGTCGATGTCGAGGATGGCCTCGCACGAGGAATCAGGGACGGCCGCGTCGCCCGGCCCCTGCACACCGCTCTCCGCGCCTTGCTGTTCGTTGAGGTTCGGACCCAATCCGACCGTCGATGCGTAGTGGGCAACGACTCGCGACGCGATCTCTCCGCCCCCGACATGAAGCGCTCCCGCGGCGCTTGCAGCACCGACACTCACACCACTGAGAAGAAGAACCGACGCCGAGGCGGCCGTCAGGCGCGCACCGATCTTCCCGCGCCGGGCGAGATCCCCCACCAACCCGCCTCCACTCAGTCGCTCGGGCCGCGATCGTCTGGTCCTGCCGCTCGTCGTCCAGCACAACGACGTCGTTACCGACCCGAGGTCACCCCGCTGCCACCACGACACCTCCACCTGGCGCGACCCGGCGTCCGACGTCGGAACGACAGCTCCCTCGGCGAGCGCGACCGAGGCGTCGGGCTCGCCCCAGGCATGGGCCTGATGCTGTGCTGTCATGTCCGGCGCGCTGTCCGAGCTCGTCGACATCGTCGAAGACCTGGCGGGCTGGGTCTGGTTTCCCCGTCGGCCAGGTCCTCTCGGAGCGCACCGGGACCAGGGGCCAGGTGGAGCACCCGACGAGCCGAACGACCTGGGCCCCTAGTCCTGGGGTGCTATGTCCTCGTGGTGGCTGGCGGGGAGACCTGAACCGAGTACCGCACGAGCCTGGCCATCGCCGAGCGCCTGGCCGGCGCCGACCCCGGCAACGCCGGCTACCAGCGCGACCTCGCCGTCAGCCACGAACGCCTCGGGGACCTCGCCGTCGCCGCCGGCGACAGCGCCACCGACGATTCCCACATCTAACGTCCAGCGAGCTCCTGAAGGCGAGCTAGCGCCTCGCGACGCGCTTCGTTGTCATGGAACCGGTTATCGGGTCGAGCCGGGCTGGCTGCGCGCCAGCGGTGACTGTGGTCGTCGAGGGGCCCGGCTGGTCTGCGCACGTAAACCCGCGCTGAAGGACGTTCAGGCCGTCGCTCGACGTCTGGTGCTCGATGTGGCACTCACCGTCGTCAGGGGCGCGGACCAGTACGTAGTTGCCGTCATGTCCGTGCCGTGGCGACGCGGTGGATGCTGGCCCCCGTGACGACCACGCGGAGCACCAACGTTGCCACCGTCCAGGGCGCGTACGACGCCTTCAACAGCGGCGACGTGCCAGGGGTCCTCGCGGTGATGCAGTCCGACATCGAGTGGATCGAGTGTGCCGGGCCTTATCAGGGCCGCTACGTCGGACCCCAGGCGATCGTGGACGGCGTGTTCGCCCCGGTTCCCGGGGACTGGAGCGAGTTCACGGTGATTCCAGACGAGTTCCTGGAGGCCGGGGACGTGGTCGTCGTGCTCGGCTGGTTCGCCGGGACCGCTCGGGAGAGCGGCACGTCGTTCCGATCCCGGTTCGCGCACGTGATCCGGATGCGTGACGGGCTGGAGGCCTCCTTCGAGGACATCTCCGATGCCCACGCTCTCCACGTTGCGCTCGGCCACTGACGAGTAGCTGTGTTCCCACCGCGGGACCGACGGTCCCCGGTTGCCGCCGAGGAAGCGTCGTCAGCGGAGGTCGATCGTGCCGTTGTACATCTACGAGGCCGCCTACACGTCTGAGTCGCTGGCGGCCCAGATTCGCGAGCCCCAGGATCGCCTGGAGGCCACCCGGGCCCTCTACGACGCTGCCGGCGTCACCGTCGTGGCCGCCGGTCATCCCCTCGGCGAGCGCGACGTAGTGATCGTCTTCGACGCCCCGGACGACACCGCAGCGGCCAGCGTGGCGTTGACCATCGGCGCGGGAGGGGCGGCCCGGTCGGGTCGAACGACGCGCCTGTTGAGTACCCAGGAGTGGAAGCAGTCGCTGGAGCGCGCACAGGACGTGGCGTCTCAGTACCGGCCCGCGCGGTGATCAGGCGGAGCCTGACGGCCCGAGCCGGCATCGCCGCCAGGGCGCGCCGTGCTCGAGCATCGAGCGGCGCCGGCGAAGCATCTATACGACTGACGTTGACAGGCGACGACGAACCGGGCGCTGGCCAGAGACTGGTGGGCCCCGTGGGACTCGAACCCACAACCAACGGATTAAAAGTCCGTAGCTCTGACCCATTGAGCTAGAGGCCCGCGACCGCGCTGAGCCGCAGCACGAGCCTAACCGGGCACCCGCGGAGCAGGGCGAACCACCGACACGTTGAGCCGTTCGGCGCATCCGCCGTGGCGTTCGGCGAACGCCTCACGGCGACCAGATGCGTGCGCGCTCCGCGCACGGAGCCCCACTCGGTGCAACCGGTCGTGCCCCGCCCGGTGATCCGGTGTGACACCTGGAGGCCGCGACCGAGCGTTTCACCAGCTCAGAAGCACATATCTCGAGAACACGCCGCCGACCACCGAGACACGCCGGGACGAAACGCCGAGCACCGGCCTGACCCTGCGTCACCGATGGTCACCGTCGGGTCACTGTCGTGCGGCGACCCGGAAACGAGTACGAACAGCGGGTACCGGAGGTCCCGCCTCCGGGACGCACGACCGATGCGGTAGGTCGAGCACTCCCCGTTCTCGACGCCTCACCCGCCGCGACGGTTGCCCGCGGGCCCCGACGGCACGCTTGACGACTCAGGCGGGCCGGCCGCACGGAGAGGAGCCACCGCATGTCGATGGCCGTCGTCATGTCCGAGATGCCCGACGTCTGGCGCAAGGTGCTCGCCGAGCACGTGCCGGACGGGCAGCAGCTCTGCCGCGAGTGCTTCCAGGGCGGGTCCCGCGCGAGCTGGCCGTGCCAGACCTATCGGATCGCCCAGGAGGCGAAGTGGGTCGCCGAGGGCGGCCTGCCGGGCACCGGCCCCCACGGCCCCGGGCCGAGCCGGACCCGGATCAGCGCTCCGGAGCCCGAGTCCCGCTCCTCGCTCGACGCGCCGTCCGACTCCCTGCCCCTCGGCTCGTCCCCCTCGGCGCTCGACGGGCCGCTGGGCCGGTCCGACGCCCTCGGCCGCTACGACGAGCCCGTCGGCAGCTGGGCCTCCGCCCTCGACGACCGCCCGCTCGCGGGCGACCCGCGCGGGGAGACCTCGGCGCCCGTCACGGGAGAGCGTCCGTACGGCTCGGACTTCGACGCGCCCTACGGCTCGTCCTTCGGTGTCGACGACCGCCTGCACGCCTCGCGCTGGTAGCGGGCCCCGGAGACAGGAAGGCCCCCGGAGCGGCTTCCCGTCCCGTCCGGCGATGCCGGGCGGATCGGGCCCCGACTGGACGACGGTCGGGGGCTCCGGGGGCTGGTGTCCTGCCTGGATTCGCTGGCCGCCCTGCCGCAGGATCACTGCCTGCGGTCCGGCCACTCCACGGCCTTCGAGCGACTAGCTGACGGACACCTCACGAGTCCTGTCGTTCATCAACGCTGGACCACCTCCTCTCCCGTGTACATCCCAACGTAGGCGCGGATCGATCACCCCGCAAACGGCTTCGCGCACCCCTCCGTTGACAGACAACCGAACGGTTCCCTATGCTCGATCAGGCAACCTCCTGGTTGCCTGATCGGAGTGGTGATGGACGACGTGTTCCGTGCCCTCGCCGACCCCAGTCGGCGGGCGCTGCTCGACGCCCTGCGCGATCGCGGCGGCCAGTCGCTGCGCGAGCTGTGCGACGGCCTCGCGATGACCCGGCAGGCCGTCGCGAAGCACCTCGGGGTGCTGGAGGAGGCCGGGCTCGTCGTCACGTCGTGGCACGGGCGCGAGAAGCACCACCACCTCAACGCCGCGCCGATCAACGACGTCGCCGACCGGTGGATCCGGCGGTACGACCGGGCGCGGGCGGAGGCCCTCGCCGACCTCAAGACCGCGCTCGAGGAGACCGAGATGACCGACGACTTCGTCTACGTGACCTACATCCGCACCACGCCCGAGAAGCTCTGGCAGGCACTGACCGACCCGGCGTGGATCACCCGCTACTTCGACGGCGGTGGCCCGAGGTCGGACTGGGCCCCGGGCTCGACGGTGCTGTGGTCGATGCAGGGCGAGGAACACCACGACTGGGACCAGCGCGTCCTCGAGGCCGACCCGCCCCGGCGTCTGTCGTACAGCTGGCACAACTACCAGCCCGAGATGGCGGAGATGTTCGGGTGGAGCGACGAGCGGCTCGCCGAACTGCAGCAGGAGAAGATCTCGAAGGTCACGTTCGACATCGAGCCGGCCGGTCAGGCCGTGAAGCTCACCGTCACCCACGACGACTTCGCGCCCGGCAGCGAGATGCGCGCGGGCGTCTCCGAGGGCTGGCCCGGCATCCTGTCGAACCTCAAGTCGGTGCTCGAGACCGGCGAGATCGCGGTTACGGGGTGAGGTGCCGCCAGGCGGCGAGGTCGTCGGCGGAGCGGGTGTTGACGATCCGGTCGATCGGCACCTCGCACTCCTCGGCGCGCTCGGCGCCGTAGGGCTGCCAGTCGAGCTGGCCGGGGGCGTGCGCGTCGGTGTCGATGACGAACTCGCACCCCGCCGCCAGGGCCTGACGCAGGAGCGGGCGCGGAGGGTCGAGGCGCTCCGGCCGTGAGTTGATCTCCACGGCCACGCCGTTCTCGATGCACGCGTCGAACACGGCCTCGGCGTCGAACGTCGACGGCGGCCGCGTCCCCCGTCCGCCGGTGACCAGACGGCCCGTGCAGTGCCCGAGCACGTTGACCAGCGGGTGCGACACCCCGGCGATCATGCGGGCGGTCATGAGCTCGCTCGGCGCCCGCAGCTTCGAGTGCACGCTGGCGACCACGAAGTCGAGCTCCTCGAGGAGATCGTCGGGGGCGTCGATGTCACCGTCCTCGAGGATGTCGACCTCGATGCCGCGCAGCAGGCGGAACGGCGCGAGCTCCTCGTTGACCTGCGCGATCACGTCGAACTGACGACGGCGCCGCTCGGGGGTCAGGCCGTTGGCGACGGTGAGGTTCTCGGAGTGGTCGGTGAGCACCATCCACTCGTGGCCGAGGTCGCGGGCCGTGCGGGCCATCTCCAGGATGTCGCTGCCGCCGTCGGACCACGTCGAGTGCGTGTGGCAGTCGCCGCGCAGCGCCGCGCGGATGTCCGCGCCGCCCGCCACCGGCTCGGTGTGGCGCGACTCGAGGTCGGTCAGCGTGACCGACGTCCCGCCGTCGAGGACCTCCGTGACGACCGCGGCGGTCTTCTTCCCGACGCCCTTGAGGTCGGTGAGGGTGCCGGCGCGGGCGCGGCTCGCGACGTCGTCGGGGTCGAGCTCGGCGAGCTTGTCGGCCGCGGAGCGGTAGGCCTTCACCCGATAGGTCTCGGCCCGCTCACGCTCGAGGTAGAAGGCGACGGCGCGCAGTGCGGCGATCGGGTCACCGTCGACGGGAAGGGCGGTCACGTGGTCAGGGATACCCCACCCGGAGCCGCCGCGGGCCACGGCGACGCGGACAATCGCTGAGGAGCGACGTCATGGAGGTGGTCTGCTCGTGCGGGTGACCGGAGTCGGGCACGCGGGAATGCGCTTCGAGACCACGGGCGGCAGCGTGCTGTGCGACCCGTGGGTGAACCCCACGTTCTTCGCGTCGTGGGTGCCGTTCCCGGACAACACGCAGCTGGACTGGCGTGCGCTGGGGGACTGCGACTACCTCTACGTCTCCCACCTGCACCGCGACCACTTCGACGCGGACAACCTGCGCGACAACGTCTCCAAGGACGCCCGCGTCCTGCTGCCGGACTACCCCACCGACGAGCTCGAGAACGAGCTGCGCGCGCTGGGCTTCAAGCACTTCGTGCGCACCGAGACCGGCGTCCCGCAGGAGCTCGACGGCGGCCTCCGGTTCATGATCACGTCGCTCAAGGGGCCGGGTGACGGGCCGATCGGCGACTCGGCGCTCTCCCTCGACGACGGCACGGCGCGCGTCGTCAACCAGAACGACGCGCACCCGCTCGACATCCCGAAGCTGCTGGAGTTCGGCGCCTACGACGCGCACTTCACGCAGTTCTCCGGCGCGATCTGGTGGCCGATGGTCTACGACCTGCCCAAGGCCGCGAAGCGCGAGTTCGCCCGCCGCAAGCGCATCGGCCAGGAGGACCGGGCCATGCGCTACATCCGCGAGGTCGGGGCGCCGCACATCTTCCCGACGGCCGGCCCGCCCTGCTTCCTCGACGACGAGCTGTTCCGGTGGAACGGCCTGGGCTACGAGGGCGTCGAGGACGAGTCGATCTTCACCGACCAGTGGGAGTTCCTGGGTCGGATGCGCGAGCTGGGGCATGACGGTGGCCACCTGCTGCTGCCGGGCACCACCGCCGAGATCGGACACGGCACCGTCGACGACCTGACGCACCCGGTCAGCGACGCCGAGATCGAGACGATCTTCCTCGACAAGGAGCGCTACCTGCGCGACTTCGCCGAGCGGGCCCGTCCGGCGATCGACGCGCAGAAGGCGCGCTGGTCGGCGCCGCAGCCCGACATCCTGCGCCAGCTCAAGGAGTGGATCGAGCCGCTGATGAAGCGCGCCGACCACATGTGCGACGGCATCGGCGGGCCGGTCCGCATGGACCTGCACGAGATGCCCGCGGACACCCCGGGCGTCGACGCCGACGGCACGCTCTCGCTCGCGTTCGACTTCCCCGCCCGCGAGATCCGCGTCTGGAACGGCGAGCAGGCCCGCTACCGCTGGGGTGTGCCGGCGACGCTCGTGCAGACGAACATCGACACCGGCGAGGTCGACTGGTCGAACTCGCTCTTCCTCTCGGTGCGCTTCTCCGCCACCCGCGTGGGCCAGTACAACGAGTACCTCTACACGTTCTTCAAGTGTCTGTCCGAGGAGCGGATGGACTACGTGGAGAACTGGTACGACGCGCAGAACGACGACGGGCGCGACATCGAGCTCGACGGGTGGACGGTGCAGGCGCGCTGCCCGCACCTCTCGGCGGACCTGTCGAAGTTCGGTTCCGTCGACGGCGAGATCCTGACGTGCTCGCTGCACAACTGGAAGTTCAACCTCCGGACCGGCCGCTGCCTGACCTCGGCGGGGCACGAGATCCGCGCCGCCAAGATCCAGAACTGAGAGCTGGGAGAGTAGGAAGCGTGCTGCGCATCGGTCCCCTCGAGCTGCCGACGCCGGTCGTGCTCGCGCCGATGGCGGGCATCACCAACGTCGCGTTCCGTCGCCTCTGCCGCGAGCAGGGCGCCGGGCTCTACGTCTGCGAGATGATCACCGCGCGAGCGCTGGTGGAGAAGCACCCCGGCACCGCGGAGATGATCGCCTTCGACGCGGACGAGAAGCCGCGTTCGATGCAGCTCTACGGCGTGGACCCGGTGACGATCGGGCGCGCGGTCGACCGCATCGTCGACGAGGACCTCGCCGACCACGTCGACCTCAACTTCGGCTGCCCGGTACCCAAGGTGACGCGCCGCGGCGGCGGGGCCGCGCTGCCGTTCAAGCGCCGGCTGTTCGGCTCGATCGTGCGCACGGCGGTCGAGGCGGCGTCGCGCGGCGGGCTGCCGCTGACGGTGAAGATGCGCGTCGGCATCGACGACGACCACGTGACGTTCCTCGACGCCGGGCGCATCGCGGCCGACGCCGGGGCGGCGTCCGTGGCGCTGCACGCGCGCACGGCGTCGCAGCGCTACTCGGGGCACGCCGACTGGGACCGGATCACGCAGCTGCGCGACGCCCTGCCCGCGACGACGCCGGTGCTGGGCAACGGCGACATCTTCGCGGCGTCCGACGCCGTCGCGATGATGGAGAAGACCGGGTGCGACGGGGTGGTCGTGGGGCGCGGGTGCCTCGGGCGGCCGTGGCTCTTCGGCGAGCTCGAGGCGGCCCTGGCCGGACGCCCGATCCCGACCCCGCCGACGCTCGGCGAGGTCGCGGAGGTCATGCGCCGGCACGTCGAGCTGCTCATCGCCCACCACGGCCACCACAAGGGCGTCCGCGACTCGCGCAAGCACATGTCCTGGTACCTCCACGGTTTCGCGGTCGGTTCGGAGCTGCGCCGGGAGCTCGGGATGATCGACGGCCTCGACCGTCTCGACGAGCTCCTGGCCCGGCTCGACCCGGACCTGCCCTTCCCCGCCGACGCCGACGGGCCGCGCGGCCGGCAGGGCTCGCCGGCCCACGTGACGCTGCCCGAGGGCTGGCTCGACGACCCCGAGGACGACACCGTGCCGGCGGCCGCCGACGTCATGCACAGCGGCGGCTGACGCTACTCTTCGTACCCAACGCCGAGTTCACGTCACGGGCTGGCACAGGCCGTTCTCGCAGGACCACCGGCGCGGGCGACTCAAGGTGGGCCGAACGGGTCGCCGCCTGATCCGTCTACGCAGCGTCACCTGCGCCGGACGACTGAAGTTGGTGGCGACGCGGGGAATGACCGTTACACGGCGGTGATCCGGGGCGACACTGGAGGCAGGGACGGAGGTGGTGTCTGTGCGGCTGGTCGGGCTGCTCCACGGGCGTGGGAGCACGGCGGGGACGACCGTCGGGTCGGCGCACGACACCGGCGCCGAGGCCCCGGCCCACCCCCCGATCACTCGCGAGACGCCCGTCACCTGCGGGTTCCCCACCGCGCCGATCGTCGGCCTCGACACGGTCCCCTCCCCGGAGCCGACGCCCGACGGGCGCGCCGACCAGGCCCGGGCCCACGAGGCTGCCGCCGAGGTCCTCGCCGACCGGGGCGACTGGCGCCGCGCGTACCACCACATGAAGGCCGCCGTCTCGCTCGTGCGCGACGAGCAGACGCTGCCCGCCGGCGTGCCCGATCAGTTACGCGTCGAGGTCGATCGTCTCCGTCGCGAACGGGCCGAGGCGCGGGAGCAGAGCCGCCGCGACAGCCTCACGGCCACCTGGAA
This sequence comes from Actinomycetospora aeridis, assembly GCF_037400275.1. Taxonomy (NCBI): domain Bacteria; kingdom Bacillati; phylum Actinomycetota; class Actinomycetes; order Pseudonocardiales; family Pseudonocardiaceae; genus Actinomycetospora; species Actinomycetospora aeridis. The sequence goes on from NZ_JBBEGL010000005.1 coordinate 262,890, forward strand.
CCGCCGCTACCTCGACGAGCGTCTGGGCACGCTGCGTGAAGGATCGGCCGGGTCCTCGGCGTGCGTCGCGCTCGCCGACGTCGACCACTTCAAGGAAGTGAACGACACCCACGGCCACGCCCTCGGCGACGAGGTGCTGCGCCGCCTCGTCGACCTCATGAGCGAGGACCTCCCCGAGGACGGCTTCTGCGCCCGCTACGGCGGCGAGGAGTTCGCCCTCGTCCTGCCGGGCGCCGACCCGGCCGAGGCGGTGCGGGTGTGCGAGGAGGCCCGCGCCCGCGTCGACGCGCACCCGTGGCACGAGATCGCGGAGGACCTGCGGGTCACGGTCAGCGTCGGCGTCGCCTGCCTGGGCGACGCCACCCGGCCCGGGTCGCCGGGTCTCGACGCCGCGGACGCCCTGCTCTACGTCGCCAAGCGGGCCGGTCGCAACGCCGTGGCCTACCGCGACGGCGCCGACGGCGAGGTGCGTCTCGCCGGCGCGGCGTCCGGTCGCCGGGGCATCGCGGCCGCCGCACGCCGCGCGTTCCCGTCCGCGTGAGCCGAACCTGAACGTCCGCGCATTCTCCTGTCGCCCGGTCGTGTGGTGCCCGTTGTGTCCGGGTGTCCGCGTGGCGTAGTGGGGCCGACGCCGGGGGGTCCGCGACGCGCCGTAGTATCCCGCTGCTGACCTCCCCGGACCGGGTCGACCGTTCGGGGGCCGCGACCCCTCGAGGAGCTGCGTGACCGACGACCGCGCCGGTGACCCGGTCCGGGGCTCCCGCCCCGCGACGACCGGATCCGACGCGGTTCGCACGTCCGCCCTCGGCGGCCCGGCGTCGGCGCCGTTCCGCATCCCTGTCGCCACTCCCGCCGGTCGGCGCCCGACGATGGTGCGCCTGACACGCCGCAGCGGGCCGCGCCTCGGGCTGCGCTCGCCGAGTGCGGCGCTCGCGTCACACGGCTCCTCGGCGGTTTCGGCGCCCAGGACTCCGTCGTCGGGCATCCCCTCGCCCGCCGCGGCGTCCCCGCCCTCCACCCGGGCGCCCGTCGACGCCGTCACCCTCCCCGCGGGCCAGGTGCCCGCGCGGGCCGTCACGCGGGTCGGCTCGCCGGCCGCGCCCTCCCCCGCGGAGCCGCCGACGGAGGCGTCGACCGTCGTCACGCCCCCGCCCCGCTACACCCGCAGCGCCCCACCACCGCCCCGCGCGGCACCGGGTCCCGACGCCGAGCCCGCCCCGGTCCCGACGGCGCCCGTCGCGCCGACGCCGCCGACTCCGCGGACGCCGCCGCCGCCACCGACGGCCGAGGTACCGGCCGACGGACCGGTCGCCACCCGACCGCCCGACCCGCTCCCCGACCCGGCCCCCGATCCGCCCGCCGCCCCGCCCGCGGCCCCGCCCGCGGCCCCGCCGCCCGCCGATCCGGATGCGCGTCGCCGCCCGGCCGCCGAGGCGCGGGAGGGTGAGACCGACTTCGCCGCGACGTCCGCGGTGCTCGCCTCCGTCGGCGTCCGGCTCGCGGCGTGGCGGCGCGGGTGGACGTGGCCCCGGGTGATGCGGCTGATGACCGCCACCTGCGCGGTCCTCGTCGTCGTGGTGTGCGGGCTCGGGTGGGGTGCGGCGTCGTGGGTCGAGGCCGCGGTGCGCCAGATCGGGGCGCTCGACCCGAACTCGCCGGCGATCCAGGACGCCGCCGCGCAGGTGGGCGACCAGAACTTCCTCGTCGTCGGCTCGGACAGCCGGGCGGGGGCACCGGCCTCGGAGGACGCCGGCGACACCGCCGACGTCCCGGGCGCCCGCACCGACACGATCATGATCGTGCACGTGCCCGAGGACCGGACGGGCGTCACCGTCGTGTCCTTCCCCCGTGACCTGGAGATCACCCGTCCTGCCTGCGAGCGCTGGGACCCGGTGTCGGGGGCGTACTCGCCGGACATGCTCCCGCCGACCCCGCGGGTCAAGCTCAACTCCGCGTACGCCGCCGGCGGGCCGCGCTGCGTCACGCGCGCGGTCCAGGAACTGTCCGGTCTCGCGATCAACCGCTTCCTCGGCGTCGACTTCCAGGGCTTCCAGGGCATGGTCGACTCCGTGCGCGGCGTGCCGATCTGCGTCGAGCGGCCGGTGAAGGACGGCATCCTCGGCCCGATCATCGACCGGCCCGGCCCGACCGTGCTCTCGGGACAGCAGGCGCTCGACTACGTCCGCGCCCGGCACGTCGAGGGCGACCCGTCCAGCGACTACGGCCGCATCCAGCGCCAGCAGCGCTTCCTCGGCGCCCTGCTGCGCTCGGTGCTCTCGGCCGGGACGCTGCTCGACCCGAGCCGCCTCAACGGGCTCGTCGAGGCGATCTCGCGGTCGACGTTCGGGGAGAACATCGGCTCCGACCAGCTCCTGACGCTCGCGCAGTCGCTCGGGAGCCTCGACCCGCAGTCCGTCAGCTTCGTGACCGTCCCGACCACGGGCATCGCCAACGACCGCGGCAACGAGGTCCTGCGCCCGGCCGAGGAACGGGCGATGTTCACCGCGATCATCGAGGGTCGCCCGTTGCCGGGGACGCCGGGCGCTCCCGCGGCGCCCGCCCCGGCCCCCGCCCCCGTCGACGTGCGCCTGGTCGACGCCCGGTCGCCGGCGGACTCGTCGGACTCGTCGGAGTCGTCGGAGTCGTCGGACTCATCGGACTCGTCGGGGGAGAGCAGCGACGAGGACGGCGGCGACGACGGCGGGTCGTCGGAGTCCCGTGTCCCGAGCGGCCCGTCCGCGGCGACGGTGGCCGAGCGTCTGCGGGGAGCCGGCTTCGGCGTCGTCCCCGACGACAGCGGCATCTCCACCGACAGCTCCGGGACGGCGATCCGCTACTCGCCGGACCAGGCCGTGGCCGCGCAGTCCCTCGCCGCCGCCGTGCCGGGCGCGACGCTCGAGCCGAGCGCCACGGGGTCCGGCACCCTGACCCTCGTCCTCGGCGACGACTTCTCCGGCCGCATCCGATCGAGCGCCGGCCCGTCGGGCGGCGCCCCCGCGGCACCGGTCAACCCCACGATCACCGCGGCCGACGCGTCCTGCGCCTGACGCCACGCCGCTCGGGGCGGTGATCGACGTTCGGCGTCCGACGGACGAATCGCAGCGACGCGGGTCACCCCTCTGACGTGGGGTTTCCTCCGTCTCGTTCATCCCCGGTTCACGCCGCGGACGGATGCGCGACGGCGGCTCCGCGTAGGTTGCGCGGTATGCGCACGGCCTACCACGAGAAGCTGGACGCCCTCTCGGGCGAGCTGGCCGAGATGTCCCTCATGGCCGGCGAGGCCATGAAGAAGGCGACGGCCGCCCTCCTCGAGGGCGACCTCGACCTCGCCGAAGAGGTCATCTCGGACGACAACAAGATCGACGCCCTGCGCAGCCAGGCCGAGGAGCAGGCGTTCGGCCTCCTCGCCCTGCAGGCGCCGGTCGCGGGTGACCTCCGGTCGGTCATCGCGGCCATCCACTCCGCGGGCGACCTCGAGCGGATGGGCGACCTCGCCCTCCACGTCGCGAAGGCGGCCCGGCGGCGGCATCCCGCCAAGGTCCTCCCCGACGACGTCGCCCCCTACTTCGCCGAGATGGGCCGGGTCGCCCTCGACCTCGCCCAGGACACCCGCCAGGTCATCCTGACCCGCGACGTCGAGCTCGCGTTCACCATGGAGTCCGACGACGACGCCATGGACGACCTGCACCGCCACCTGTTCACCCTGCTGCTGAGCAAGGAATGGCCGAGCGGCGTCGCGCCCGCCATCGACGTGACCCTGCTGGGCCGCTTCTACGAGCGGTTCGCCGACCACGCCGTCGCCGTGGCCCGCCGTGTCGTCTACATGGTCACCGGCAAGATGCCCAACACCCCCGAGGCCTGAGCCTCCCGATCACGACGAGAGCCCCTTCCGCCGGCGGCGGGAGGGGCTCTCGTGCGTTCGAGGGACGACTCAGCCGAAGCGGCCCGAGATGTAGTCCTCGGTGGCCTGCTCGGTCGGGTTCGAGAAGATCTTCTCGGTGTCGTCGATCTCCACGAGCTTGCCGGGCTTGCCGGTGGCCTCGAGGTTGAAGAACGCCGTCTGGTCGCTCACCCGCGCAGCCTGCTGCATGTTGTGGGTGACGATGACGATCGTGTACTCCTTCTTGAGGTCCGCGATGAGGTCCTCGATCGCGAGCGTCGAGATGGGGTCGAGCGCCGAGCAGGGCTCGTCCATCAGCAGCACGTCGGGCGCCACCGCGATCGCGCGGGCGATGCACAGACGCTGCTGCTGGCCACCGGAGAGGCCGCCGCCCGGCTTGTCGAGGCGGTCCTGGACCTCCTTCCAGAGGTTGGCGCCGCGCAGCGAGGCCTCGCAGACCTCGTCGAGCTTCTTCTTGTCCCGCACCCCGGAGAGCTTGAGGCCGGCCACGACGTTGTCGCGGATCGACATCGTCGGGAACGGGTTCGGGCGCTGGAACACCATGCCGATGGTCTTGCGCACGGCGACGGCGTCGGAGGACCGGTTGTAGATGTCCTCGCCGTCGAGGAGCACCTCACCCTCGACGCGGGCGCCGGGGATCTCCTCGTGCATGCGGTTGAGCGTGCGCAGCACCGTCGACTTGCCACAGCCCGACGGGCCGATGAACGAGGTGACGCTGCGCGGGGCCACCGACAGGTTCACGCTCTGCACGGCGTGGAAGTCGCCGTAGTAGATGTCGACGTCTTTCAGATCGAGACGCTTGGCCACGGGGATTCCCTCTACTTCGAGATGGCGGAGAAGCGCGACACGACGCTCGCCCCGAGCTGCAGGATCATGATGATGAGGATCAGCGTGAGCGCCGCGCCCCAGATGCGGAACTGACCGGAGGGCTCCGGGTTCGACAGCTCCGAGAACATCAGCAGCGGCAGCGAGGCCATGTTGCCGGAGAACGGGTCGAAGTTGATCGACTGCGAGTAGCCGACCAGGACCAGCACCGGCGCGGTCTCGCCCATGACGCGGGCGAGCGCCAGCATGACGCCGGTGACGGTGCCGGACAGCGCGGTCGGCAGCACGATCCGCAGGATCGTCTTCCACTTCGGGATGCCGAGGGCGTAGGAGGCCTCGCGCAGCTCGTCGGGCACGAGCCGCAGCATCTCCTCGGTGTTGCGGATGACCACCGGGAGCATCAGCAGCACCAGGGCCAGCGACACCATGAACGCGCTCTGCGTGCCGCCCAGGATCGAGATGAAGGCGGCGAAGATGAACAGTGCGGCGACGATCGACGGCACGCCGGCGAGGATGTCGACCATGAAGCTGGTCGCCTTCGCGAGCCGCCCGCGGCCGTACTCCGTGAGGTAGACGGCGGCGAGGATGCCGATGGGGACCGCGATGATCGCGGCCAGCAGCGCCTGGATGATCGTGCCGTAGATGGCGTGGTAGACGCCGCCGGCGAACGACTCCGGCAGCACGCCCGAGAGCGACCGCCCCCACCAGTCGGCGGAGAGGATCGCGCCGATGCCGCGCCCGACCACCGTCACGAGCACCCACACCAGGGGCACGAGGGCGATGAGGAACGCGAGCGTCACCAGCACGGTGGCGGCGCTGTTCTTGATCTTCCGGCCGGTGCTGAGGGCCTGGAAGGTGGGCCCGTTCGCGGGCCGGTCCGGGGCGTCGAGCCCGGTCGCGGTGCTCATCAGCCGTTCACCTTCCCGCCGGCGACCACGCGGGCGATCGCGTTGACCACGAAGGTCAGGACGAACAGGACCAGGCCGGCGGCGATGTAGGCGCCGGTGGGCAGCGGCTGGCTGAACTCCGAGGCCGCCGAGGCGATCAGTGAGGCGAACGTGTAGCCGCCGTCGAACAGGCTGAAGCCCGAGGGCGTGGTGGCGGCCCGGATGACGATGAGGACCGCGATGGTCTCGCCGAGCGCGCGGCCGAGGCCGAGCATCGAGCCGGCGATGTAGCCGCTGCGCCCGTAGGGCAGCACGGCCATGCGGATGACCTCCCAGCGCGTGGCGCCGAGCGCCTGCGCCGCCTCGATGTGGAAGCGCGGGGTCTGGGAGAACACCTCGCGGGTGACCGCCGTGATGATCGGCAGGATCATCACCGCCAGCACGACGCCGCCGGTGAAGATCGTCCCGGTGAGCACCGGCAGGTTGCCGGGCGCGAACAGGAAGAACCATCCGAGGTTGCCCGAGAGCCACTCGGCGATCGGCAGCAGCGCGGGCGCGAGCACCGCGATGCCCCAGAGGCCGTAGATGATCGAGGGCACCGCGGCCAGCAGGTCGATGATGTAGGCGAAGGGGCGCGAGACCCGCTTCGGCGTGTACTGCGTGAGGAAGAGCGCGATGCCCAGCGAGATCGGCATCGCGATCGCGAGGGCGAACAGCGACGACAGCAGCGTGACCACGAGCAGGTCACGGATACCGAAGTTGAGGTTCGCCGCGTCGCGGGTGTCGAACACCGGCGACGTGAAGAAGTTGGCGTTGTTGGCCAGCAGCGAGGGCACCGCCTGCACGAGCAGGAAGAGCCCGATCGCCGCGACGGCCGCGACGACGAGGAGGCCGGACCCCGAGGTCAGCCCTCGGAAGATCCGCTCACCGCGTCCTTGGATGGGAGACCCCTGGGACCGCCCACGAGCAGGGTCGGGTTCGGTCACGGTGTCGATGGTGGACGACCCGGCCGCGGAACTCTCGTCCTGAGAGCTCCGCGACGGGGCCTGCTCCGTGGTGCGTTCGGTCACAGCCGGGGTTCCGTCCGCCTCGTCGTCGCTGGTCAATCGGTCTGACCGGGCCTTACTGGATCGCGTTGACCGCGGTGGTCAGCCGCTGCTTGAACTGGTCGGGCAGCGGGACGTAGCCGGCCTCCGGCAGGGCCTGCTGCGCGTTCGGCGAGAGCGCCGTCGAGAGGAACGCCCGGACCGCGGAGGCGGTCTGGTCGTCCGCGTAGTTCGAGCAGACGATCTCGTAGGTGGCCAGCGCGATCGGGTACGCACCCGGGGCGCTCGCCTGGTAGAGGCTGTTCAGGTCGAGCTTGAGGTCGTTGCCCTGGCCCGAGACCTGCACGTTGTTGATCGCCGCGCCCACCGACTCGGGCGAGAGGGCGACCGGGGCGCCGCCGCCGGCGTTGATGATCTGCGCCATCGCCAGGCCGCCGCGCTGCGCGAAGGAGGCCTCGACGTAGGTGATCGAGTTCGGGGTGTTCTTGGTGGCGTCCGCGACCCCCTGGCTGCCGCGGGCACCGGCGCCGACACCGCCGTTGAACGTCTGCGCGGCCTCCTTGCCGTACGCGCCGTTCGAGGCGGCGACCAGGTACTTCTGGAAGTTCTCGGTGGTGCCGGACTCGTCGGAGCGGAAGTTCACGACGATCGGGGCGGCCGGCAGCTGCTTGCCCTGGTTGAGGGCGGCGATGGCCGGGTCGTTCCAGGTGGTGATCTGCCCGTTGAAGATGCGGGCCGTGGTGGTGCCGTCGAGCACGAGGTCGGTGACCCCCGCGACGTTGTAGGCGACGGCGACCGGGCCGAACACCAGCGGCAGGTTCCACGCCGGCGAGGCGCAGCGCTGCTGGGCGCGGTTGGTCTCGTCGCCGTCCTTGAGCGCCGAGTCCGAGCCGGCGAAGTCGGTCTGACCGCCGAGGAACTCGTTGCGGCCCGCACCGGAGCCACTGGGGGTGTAGTTCAGCGTCTGCCCCTGGCAGGTCTGCTGGTACGTCGCCACGAAACGGGTCATGGCGTTGTTCTGCGCCGACGAGCCGCTGGAGCGCAGGTCCGGCTTGCCGCCGCACTGCACGCCCTCGACTGCCGTGACCCCGCCGCCACCAGCGTTCTCGTCGCTGCCGCACGCGCCGAGCACGAGCGCCGATGCGGCGATCAGACCGACCGCCGCCACGCGCCGCTGATACCTCACAGAGAATCCTCCGGGTCCGTCGTGCCCACCTCGATGCGGGCGTGTTGCGGCGCGGGCTCGCACCACGACGCGCACGGTAGGCAGGCAGGGTGGACACACGGAGCTAGCAAGGTGAACGCAGGATGAACTGGCTCAGTGACGTACAACCGAATGAGTGATCAGCTGCGACGCCGATCACATTCGGTGATCATCGCTGGTAGGAGACGTCCACCGCGTCGCGCTCGAAGCCGAGGCGACGGTAGGTCGCGATGGCCGGGGCGTTGTCACCCTCCACGTACAGGAGGGTGATGCGCAGCCCGCGACCAGCCAGGTGATGGAGCCCCGCCAGGGTGAGCGCGCGCCCCAGACCGCGCCCCTGCGCGGCCGGGTCGACGCCCACGACGTAGACCTCGCCGAGGGGCTCGGGGACGCCCGCCGAGACCGCATGGACCTTCGTGAAGTGGAAGCCGAGCAGCTCCCCGGACCCCGTGTCCCAGCCGAGCAGGACGCCCTCGGCGTCGAACCACGGCTCCGCCTCGATCTCCTCGACGTCGGCACGGGTCCAGCCGCTCTGCTCGGGGTGCCACGAGAACGCGCGGTTGTTGACGGCGACCACGGCGTCCTCGTCGCGTCCCACCCGCAGCGGCGCGATCGCGACACCGTCGGGCACGACGAGGTCGGGCAGCGGCGGCGCCTCGTGCCCGGGTGCCGGGCGGCGCATCCGCCACAGCTCCCGCAGGCGGCGCCGCCCGACCCGCTCGGCCAGGCGCGCGGCCCCGGGGTGGTCGCCGTGGGCCCAGAAGCGGGCGGCGGGCGACGCCTCCACGACCGCGTCGGCGACCGCGGACCCCACGCCCCGCCGGCGGCGCTCCGGGTGTACCGCGAGCTCCGCCACCGGGTCGTCGGCGTTCTCGGTGTCGAGCAGCGCGTAGCCGACCAGCTCGTCACCGTCGTGCACGAGCAGGTGGTGCGTGCTCGCGCGGCCCCCGCCGTCACCACCGAGCGCGCCGATGTCCCGGCGCGCGGGCTCCGCGAAGGCCTCGACGCGGTCGGCGACCGCGACCGCCTCGACGAGCGCCCGGACCCGGTCGGCCTCCTGGGCGGTCGCCGTCGTGGTCCACCGGCTGGTCAGCACGGACGCGACCGTAGCGCGTGCCGGATCACCGACCGTGCTCAGACACCCCGCGCCCAGGCGTCACGGCGCAGGTCACGGGCGTCGTCCCACGACCCCGTCGAGCGCGGGAGGGGCGTCGCGGGCGTGCGGGGACGTGGCGGCGTCGGGGGTGTCAGGGCCGGGGGCACGGCGACCCCTCGTCCGGAGGCGTCCTCGTCGTCGGGCTCGGTCCGGTCGCCGGCCTCGTCGGCGGCGGCCCGCCCGGTGCCGAGGACACCGCGCAGGGGGCGGACGAACTTGTAGCCGACGTTGCGCACGGTGCCGATGAGCTGCTCGTGCTCCGGGCCGAGCTTCGCCCGCAGGCGCCGGACGTGGACGTCGACCGTCCGCGTGCCGCCGAAGAAGTCGTAGCCCCAGACCTCCTGGAGCAGCTGCGCGCGGGTGAACACCCGGCCCGCGTGCTGCGCGAGGTACTTGAGGAGCTCGAACTCCTTGTAGGTGAGGTCGAGCGGGCGCCCGCGCAGGCGGGCGGTGTAGGTGGACTCGTCGATGACGAGCTCGCCCAGCACCAGGGCGCCCTCGGCGGAGGCGCCGTCGGAGGCGCGCCGGGCGCGCAGCAGCCGGAGGCGCGCGTCGATCTCCGCCGGGCCCGCGCCGGGCAGCAGCACCTCGTCCACGCCCCACTCGAGGGAGACGGCGACGAGGCCGCCCTCGGTGAGGACCGCGATGACCGGCACGTCGAGGCCGGTCGACCCCAGCAGGCGGCAGAGGCTGCGGGCGGCGGCGAGATCGTGCCGGGCGTCGACCAGCACGGCGTCGTGCGGGCCGGCATCGAGCAGGGCGGCCACCTCGGGGGCGGCGGTCCGGAGTCCGTGGGGTAGCAGGGTCAGCGACGGCAACACTGACGTCGGCTCGGGGTCGGCGGTGAGCAGCAGCAGCTCCACGAGTCTCCCTCCGCGATCGTGACCCGGACGATAGACCAGTTCACCGCGCCGTCACCCGCCCGCGCGCTCAACGTCACTCGGCTCGGAGGGACGGGTCCACCGCCGACGGGGACCTCACCACCCCGGGACTAGGGTGGCGGCACGCCACGGTCGTACGGGAGGGGCGCGTGACGAGCTGGGTGCTCCTGGCCGCGGGGGCGGTCGTCGTGGTGGTCCTCGTCGCGGGTGTGGTGCTCGGCCTCGTCCGGGCCCGCCGACGGCTCGCCGCGCAGCGCGTGGCTCCGACCGACGACGACCCCGGCCCCGAGGGCACCCGCCGCGACCTGCGCGCCGTCGCGCCGCACCCGGGCGCGTCCGTCAGCGGCGTGCTCCCGCGCGACCTCGCCGCCCCGCCGGGCGGCGTCGCACTGCTCCAGCTCTCCTCCCAGTTCTGCGCCGACTGCCGCGCCTCGCGGGCCGTGCTCACCGACGTCGCCTCCGAGCGCCCCGGGGTGACGGTGCGGGAGGTCGACGTGGCGGTGCGGCCCGAGCTGGTGCGCCTGCTGGGCATCCGACGCACGCCCACGACCCTCGTCGTCGACCCCGCGGGCGTCGAGCTCGCCCGCACCGTCGGCGTCCCCCGGCGGGCGGACCTGCTGCGCTCGCTCGACCCGCCGCTCGACCCGGCCCGGCGCACCGGGTGACGTCACCCTCGGTGGACGCCCGAATCTTCGGTACCGTGGCGCCCGTGAACGGAGGGCTCACCCAGCGGCGCACGGTCGACCTGTGCCGCCTCGATTCCAGCCTCTGTCGCTGACCCCTCCCGGCCGACGCCGCGCCGGACCGTTCACCTGATCGCGTCAGCACGCGTTTCCGCAGGTCCCGGTCGCGAGCGTCAACCTCCGCACCGTCCGAGAGAACCCGAGAACGCATCCGAGGAGTACCACACATGAGCCGCCAGGACGCCCTGGTCAGTGCCGACTGGGCCGAGGAGAACCTCGACGCCCCCAACACCGTCTTCGTCGAGGTCGACGAGGACACCACCGCCTACGACGGCGGCCACATCCCGGGCGCGGTCAAGCTCGACTGGAAGACCGAGCTGCAGGACCCGGTGCGCCGCGACTTCGTCGACAAGGCCGGCTTCGAGAAGCTGCTGTCGTCGAAGGGCATCTCCAACGACGACACCGTGATCCTCTACGGCGGCAACAACAACTGGTTCGCCGCCTACGCCTACTGGTACTTCAAGCTCTACGGCCACCAGGCCGTGAAGCTGCTCGACGGCGGCCGCAAGAAGTGGGAGCTCGACGGGCGCAAGCTCGACACCGAGGTGCCGCAGCGCTCGCAGTCGTCCTACTCCGCGAAGGAGCAGGACACCTCGATCCGCGCGTTCCGCGACGAGGTCGTCAACGCCATCGGCACCAAGAACCTCGTCGACGTCCGCTCGCCCGACGAGTTCTCCGGCAAGCTCCTCGCCCCGGCGCACCTCCCGCAGGAGCAGGCGCAGCGCGGCGGCCACATCCCCTCGGCGCTCAACGTGCCGTGGTCGAAGGCCGCCAACGAGGACGGCACCTTCAAGTCGGACGACGAGCTGCGCAAGCTCTACGAGGAGCAGGGCCTCGACTCCTCGCGCTCGACCATCGCCTACTGCCGCATCGGCGAGCGCAGCTCGCACACCTGGTTCGCCCTGCACGAGCTGCTCGGCGAGACCGACGTCAAGAACTACGACGGCAGCTGGACCGAGTACGGCTCGCTGATCGGGGTGCCGATCGAGACCGGGCCCGGGCAGAACGACAGTGGCAAGTCCTGATGTGCAGCGCTCCTGACCAGAACACCGAGCTGCCCGCCGGCACCGACCTCTCCAAGGAGTCGGTGCTGGTCGGCAAGGTGACCAACGGCGGCTCGCCCGTCGGCGGCGCCTACGTCCGGCTCCTCGACGGCACCGGCGAGTTCACCGCCGAGGTCGTCTCGTCCGCGTCCGGCGACTACCGCTTCTTCGCGGCGCCGGGCACCTGGACCGTCCGCGCGCTCTCGCGCTCGGGCAACGGCCAGACCGAGGTCGCCGTCAGCGGCCCGGGACTGTTCACCAACGAGGTCCAGGTCGCCTGAGACCAGCCCGGACCACCACGGCACACCGCCCGCTCGCCACGCCCACCCGGGCGCGGCGGGCGGGCGGTGCCGCGTGGTTAGGCTGTCGGGGTGGCGTGGTTCTACACCGTCCTGCTCGCCGCGTGCAGTGCCGGCATCCTCGGCGCCGGCGTCGTCCTGACACGCCGGCTCTTCCGTGACGAGCTCATCACCGGCTCCGACGATGTCCAGGAGACGCGATGACCGAGGCAGCGCCGAACAGCGGTGAGAACGCCGACCTGCCCGAGGGCACCAGCGGCAACGAGGCCATCCGGGCCGCGGAGGAACGCGCGCAGCACACGCGCGACGCGAACCTGCCGTCGTGGCCCGATCTGCCGGTGCCGAACGACACCGCCAACCTGCGGCTCGGCCCCGAGCTCAACGACGCCCTGCTGGGCCTCCTGCCGCTGGTCGGGGTGTGGCGCGGCGAGGGCGAGGTCGTCTACCCGACGATCGACGGCCCCTTCCACTTCGGCCAGCAGATCACGGTCGCGCACGACGGCCGCCCCTTCCTCACCTGGGAGGCCCGCGCCTGGATCCTCGACGGACCGGGCGGAGCCGTGGTGCGGCCCGCGGCCCGCGAGTCCGGTTTCTGGCGCGCGCAGGAGGACGGCACGATCGAGCTGCTGCTCACCCACCACACGGGGATCGTCGAGCTCTACTACGGCGAGAGCCGCACCCAGACCTCCTGGGAGCTGCAGACCGACGCGATCGCCCGCACGTCCTCGGCGAAGGAGGTCGTCGGCGCGACCCGCCTCTACGGCATCGTCGACGGCGGCGACCTCGCCTACGTCGAGGAGCGCGCCATGGAGGGTCAGCCGATGCAGCCGCACACCTCCGCCCGCCTGCAGCGCCTCGTGGGTTGAGTGGGTCGGCTGAACCGTCGGTGCGGGTCGACGTCCTCGCGGCGGGGCCGGAGGCGCTGCTGATCGACCTCGACGGCCCCGACGAGGTCGCCGCGGTCGGCGCGGCCCTGCGCGACGCCCTCGACCGGGGTGACCTGCCCGGCGTCGTCGACGTCGTGCCCGCCGCCCGCACGGTGCTGGTGACGGCGCCGGGGGCACGGGAGTCGCTGCGTGCGGTCCGGCCGCTGCTCGACGCCGTGGACCCGGCCGCCGTCCCCGACCGGGACGCGGCGGGCACCGTCGAGCTGCCGGTGATCTACGACGGCGAGGACCTCGATCTCGTTGCCCGGGACGCGGGCTGGTCGACCGCCGACGTCGTCCGTGCCCACACCGAGGCCGAGCTCACGGTGGCCTTCGGCGGCTTCGCCCCGGGGTTCGCGTACCTCGCCGGGCTGCCCGCGCCGCTCCAGCAGCCCCGGCTCGACACGCCGCGCCCGCGCATCGCGGCGGGATCGGTCGGGGTGGCCGGCGAGTTCGGCGGCGTCTACCCGCGGACCTCCCCCGGAGGCTGGCGGCTCATCGGACGGCTCACCGACGACGCGCCCACCCTCTTCGACCCCGACCGGGACCCGCCGGCGCTGCTCGTCCCCGGGGCGACGGTCCGGTTCCGGGACGCGGGGTCCCGGTGACCCCCGGGGTGGGCCGCACGCTGGTCGTCGAGACGGTCGGGCCGCAGGCCCTGGTGGTCGACCGCGGCCGTCCCGGCTGGGCGCACATCGGTGTCCCGCCCGCCGGGGCCCTCGACGGTCCCGCGCACGCGCTGGCCCAGCGCCTCGTCGGCAACCCGCCCGACGCCGCGGGCCTCGAGGTGCTCCTCGGCGGGCTCGCCGTGCGGGCCACCGAGCCCGTCACGGTGGCGCTGACCGGCCCACCCGGGGGTCTGCGCGTGCGCCGTGCGGACGGGCCCGAGCGGGTGGTCGCGTCCCACCAGCCCGTCCACGTGGCGGCCGGGGACGTCGTGGTCGTGCCCCCGCCGGCGTCCGGGCTGCGGGGCTACCTCGCGGTCGGGGGCGGGCTGGCGGTCGACGAGGTACTCGGCAGCCGGAGCGCCGACACGCTCTCGGGGCTCGGGCCGCCGCCGCTCGAGGTCGGCACGACGCTGCCGCTCGGCCCGCCGACGACGATCCCGGCGACCGGCACGGGCGCGATCGGCATCTCCGCCGCGCCCGACGCCGTCACGGTGCGCCTGCACCTGGGGCCCCGCGCGGACTGGGTGGACGACGCCGCCGACCGCCTGGGCGCGGGGACGTGGACGGTCGCCCCGACCGGCGACCGGGTCGGCGTGCGGCTCGAGGGGCCGGTGCTCGAGCGTGCCTCGGCCCGCCGGGCCGAGGAGCTGCGCAGCGAGGGGCTGGTCGGCGGCGCGGTGCAGGTCCCGCCGGACGGGCAGCCGGTGGTGTTCCTCGCCGACCACCCGACGACCGGCGGCTATCCCGTGGTCGGCGTCGTCGACCCGGCGGGGCTGGCGGCGTTCGCCCAGCTGCGACCGGGGTCGTCGGTGCGGTTCTCGCCCGTGGTCACGCCCCCGCCGGACTGAGCCGCGCCACCCGGCAGGAGGCCGAGACGTCGCGCGACGACCGTCGCGAGGTCGTGCTCGTCGACGCCCACCAGGCGGGCCACCTGCCCCGGGGTGAGGCCGGCCCGCAGCAGGGCGGTCACGTCGCCCTCGCCCGGCCCGTCGTCGCCCGTCCGCGCGGCCCCGAGCGCCGCGACCGCGGCCTGCGGGTCGCGCAGCAGCACCCCGAGGAGGCGGTCCTTCACGGACTCGGTCGCCGGGTCGGTCGGCGGGTCGGCCGCGGGTTCCCCGGCGGGCGGGACCTCGGGCTCGGCGGCGGAGTCGGCGGCGGCATCGGTGGCGGGCTCGTCGTCGGTGGCGGGCTCGTCGTCGGTGTCGGGCGCGTCGTCGGTGGTGGTGTCGGCGTGCGGGGCCGCGTGCCGGGGCCGGTGGAGTGCGTGCCCGACGGTCGGGGCCGCGCTCTCCTCCGACGGCGCCCCGGCCGCGTCCTCGGGCGTCTCGGACGTCCCGGCGGGAGTCCCGTCCGGCGCGATCTCGGCGGCGAGCCGGGCGCGGATGGTGTCGACGTCGAGGGGCGCGGTGTCGGGCTCGGTGTAGCGCGCCGCGGCCGCCGACTCCGTGCGGCCGGACAGGTTCGACACGGGCGTGCGGGGACCGACGCGCACGCGCTCCTCGCGGGCCTCCGTCGTGGGGGTCGGACCGGTCCACGGGGCGTCCGGGTTCGTCCGGCTCGCCTCGAGCGCCGGCGGCGGCCAGGCCGCGGCGGCCGCGGCCCGGCGGGCGCGGCGTCGCCGGGCCGACGAGATCACCAGCAGCACGACGGCGAGCACCACGAGGACGGCGGCGACGACGATCCAGGTGATCGGCGACTCGAGCACGTCCATGACCGCAGACAGTACGCCGGTCGGCGGCGCCCCGTAGGGCGCTGTGGTCACTGACCGTCGGACGGGGTCACCCGTCTGCCGCACGCTCCGGGGCGGACGGAGCAGGCTGGGAGCCGTCGGACGGCGGGTGGACGCCCTCGGTGACGTCGACCTCGGCGTCGCCGTCCACCGGCGGGCTCCCCGGCGTGGCGTCGACGGCGACCGTGTCGTCCGCCGACGTGCCCACCCCGCCGTACGGGGTGTGGGGTCCCTGGTGGCCCTGCTGACCCTGGTGGCCCTGCGGGGCCTGGGGACGCGGCCCCGGCGCGGGCGGTCCGGGCGGTCGGCCCGGTCCGCGCCACGGGCCCGCGGGACCGCCCGGCCCGGGCGGGCCCGACGGGCGCGGCGGCCCGGGCGGCACGGCCGACGGGCGCACCGGGCCGGACACGATGTCGTCGAGGCGTCCCCGCAGACGGACCAGCTCGTCGACGACGGCGTCGCGCTGCGCCCGCAGGTCGGCCAGCGCGGCCCGCGACTCGGCGTGCTCGGCCAGCAGCGACTCGGCGGCCTTGCTGCGCACCAGCTGCGCCTCCTGCTCGGCCGCCTGGAGGATCCCGCGCAGCCGGTCGTTGAAGGCACCGACCATGTCGGGGCCGCCGACCCCCTGGTCCTCGGGCGGCGACGCGCGGCGCGCCTCGGGGATCGTGTCGGAGATGCGGCCCTCGAGTGCCGAGCCTCCCGGCGGTGTCGACGGCCCCGTCGGGCCACCCCGCCGCCGCTCGCGCACCGCGAGCTGCGCCCGGAGCTGGGCGTTCATCCGCCGGAGACCGGCCACGTGCTCATCGACCTGGCGGCGGTCGTAACCCCGCAGGACGACGTCGAAGTGCGGGCCGGGACTGTCCTCCTCGACACCTGAGAGATCCAGGTAGTGCTCGGCGTCGGGCGGTGTGCGTCCCTGCTCACCGGTCGTCATCGTCACCTGCCTGCCAGCCGGGTCCGCCAGTGCGCCGCCGTGGGTGGGGCGCCGGCCTCCCGATCGTAGGGACCGGCGCCGGGCGACGCACGGAGCCGCACCGGCCCGACCCGGCGAGGGAGGGCCTGCGGGGTGGCCGGGAGGCCTACCATCGAGGGGGTGGACACCGAACTGCGGCAGACGCTGCACCGCCGTGGCCTGCGCATGACCCCGCAGCGACAGCTGGTGCTCGACGCGGTCTCGGAGCTCGGGCACGCGACGCCGGAAGCCGTGTGCACCCGGGTCCAGGCGACCGCGCCCGCCGTGAACATCACCACCGTCTACCGCACGCTCGACCTGCTCGAGCAGCTCGGCGTCGTGAAGCACACCCACCTCGGGCACGGCGCGCCGACCTACGCGACCTCCGAGCACGAGCACGTCCACCTCGTCTGCCACCACTGCGGCCGGGTCGACGAGATCGAGGCCGACGCGCTGGACGACCTGGCGGGCGTGCTGGCGGCGTCCCACGGCTTCCGGCTGGACGCCACCCACGTCGCCCTGTCCGGGGCGTGCCGCGACTGCGCCGCCCGGGCCGACGCCGAGCTCGCCGACGCATCCGAGGAGGCACCGTGACATCCCCCGAGACCACCCCGTCCTTCGACGAGCCCGGCGCCGTGGCGCCGCAGCCCGGGCCGGACTCCTCCGGCGAGGAGCTGCGCGACGCCGCCGTCCCCGCCCACTACGGCGACCCGTTCGGCGAGCAGCGGGCGATGGCCCGCCGCGCCGGCGTCGTCGACCGCTCCCACCGGGGGGTCCTGCGCGTCACCGGGCCGGAGCGGCTGAGCTGGCTGCACCTGCTGCTGTCCCAGCAGGTGGCCGACCTGGGCGAGGGCGCGGGCACCGAGGCGCTCGTGCTCGACGCGCAGGGCCGCGTCGAGCACCACGCCGTCCTCGCCCACGTCGACGACACCGTGTGGCTCGACGTCGAGCCGGGTCGCGCCGCCGGGCTCGCCGACTACCTCGACAAGATGCGCTTCTGGTCGCAGGTCGAGGTCGCGGACGTCTCCGAAGAGTGGGCGCTGCTCTCGGTCGTCGGCCCGGCGGTCGACGAGGTGCTCACGGCGGCCGGGGTGCCGGCCCCCCACGGCGACCACGCCGCGCTCGCCGTCCCCGGTGGCGGGATCGTCCGCCGCATGCCGTGGCCGGGTCCCGGCTCCGAGGGCGCCGTCGACCTGATCGTGCCGCGGGGTGACCTGGCGGACTGGTGGTCGCGGCTGCGCGGTGCGGGCGCCCGTCCCGCGGGCCACGACGGCTTCGAGGCCCTCCGGGTGAGCGCGCTGCGCCCGCGTCTCGGCATCGACACCGACGATCGCGCCATCCCCCACGAGATGGGCTGGATCGGCGAGGCGGTGCACCTGCACAAGGGCTGCTACCGCGGCCAGGAGACGGTGTCGCGCGTCGCGAACCTGGGGCGGCCGCCGCGCCAGCTCGTGCTGCTGCACCTGCAGTCGGGCGACGATCCGCTGCCCCCGCCCGGCACCCCGGTGCTCACCGGCGAGGGCGGGCGCGCGGTGGGGCGCATCGGCTCCGCCGTCCGCCACCACGAGCTCGGCACCGTGGCGCTCGCGCTGCTCAAGCGCTCGGCCGTCACCCAGGCCCCCGACGGCGAGCCGCTCTGGGTGGCACCCGAGTCGGAGGACCTGGCGCCCGGCCCCGCGGCCGTCGACCCCGACTCGATCCCGCCCGACACCGGCGAGCCGCCGGGCCGGGCGGCGATGCGGCGCCTCAAGGGATGACGCTGCCGGTCGAGCTGCTGGGGCCGGCCGACGTCGCCGCGGCGGCGGCCGTCCTCGACGGCGTCGCGGTCCGCACCCCGCTGACCGATCTCGCGCCGGGCTTCGCGGTGAAGCGCGAGGACCTGCAGCCGATCGGGGCGTTCAAGGTGCGCGGCGCCTTCCACGCCGCGAGCAGGCTGACCGCCGAGCAGCGGGCCGCCGGGCTCGTGACGCACTCGTCGGGGAACCACGGCCGGGCGCTCGCCTGGGTGGCGCGGCGGCTCGGCGTCCCCTGCACGGTCGTCGCGCCCGAGGACGCGGTGGCGGCGAAGGTCGCCGCGATGGCCGAGCTGGGGGCGCGGCTGGTCCGCGTGCCCGCCGACGAGCGGGAGTCGGCGGCGGCGGCCGTGGTCGCCGAGACCGGAGGGACGCTGATCCCGCCCTACGACCACCCGCACGTCATCGCGGGCCAGGGCACGGTCGGCGCCGAGATCCTCGCCGACCGGCCCGACGTCGAGCAGGTCGTCGTCCCGGTCGGCGGCGGCGGGCTGATCAGCGGCATCGCCGCGGCGCTGCGCGACTCCGGGGTCCGGGTCGTCGGCGCCGAGCCCGCCCTGGCCGGCGACGCCGCCGCGAGCAGGCGCGCGGGCGAGCGTGTGCGCTTCCCCCGCGAACAGGTGGCCGCCACCGCCGCCGACGGCCTGCGCGCCACCGTGCTCGGCGAGCTGACCTGGCCGCACGTGCGCGACCTCGTCGCCGACGTCGTCACCGTCGACGAGGAGGCGATCGCGGACGCGACCCGGGGGCTGCACGCCGCCGGGGTGCCGTGCGAGGCGAGCGGGGCGGTCGCCACCGCGGCCTGGCTCGCCCTGCCGGCCGCCGACCGTGGGCGCCGGACCGTCGCCGTCGTGAGTGGCGGGAACGTCGACCCGCCGTGGCTGGCGAGTGTGCTCGCCGGCGGGGTGAGCGCGCCGACGTTCGGGTGACACCCGCCCGACGGCCCGACCGGCGCGCGCGCGGCACGGACCTCTCGACGCGTCGACCCCGGTGCGGGATGACACGCGCCACCGGCCGCGCGACCATGAACACATGATCGAGTTCCGTCAGGGCGGTCGTCGGCGCCTCGACCGCGTGCTCGACCCCGGCTTCCTGGCCGACGTCAGCACCTGCGCGCTGGACGACGTGCGCGCCAAGCGCGACGACGCCGCCCAGGAGGAGACCGACCTGTCCTACCTGCGGCGGCTCCTGCACGCGCGGATGGACATCGTCCGGTTCGAGCAGCGACGACGTGCCGCCGCCGCGCACGGGGAGGACGGCCCGTCGCTGGTCGACGAGCTGCCGCGCATCCTCGCCGACAACGCCCTCGGGCCGTCCGCGGGCCGCGGGCGTCACCACACCGTCCAGCCCTCCCGCGCGGAGTCCCACCGCCGCCACGTCGAGGCGCTGCTCGCCGACACGGGCCTCTCCGACGTCGCCACGCTGTCCGACGACGACCTCACCGCCGCCGCCACGGCCTACGCCGAGGAGGAGGCGGCCGTCTCGGAGCACCGCGGCCGCGTGCAGCAGGTCATGGACGCGTGCAACGACGAGATGGGACGGCGCTACCGCGACGGCTCCGCGTCGGTGGACGACCTGCTGCGCCGCGAAGGTGCCTCCGGCTTGTGAGCACTTCTGCGTGCTGGAGCACGCAGAAGTGCTCACATGGCCGGAGGCCACCTAGTTGGCCCGCTGGCGCACCGCCCGGCCCGCCCAGAAGTCCCGCAGGCGCCGGTAGCTCCCCATCGCGCGCTCGGCGTCGCCCTCACGCAGCGCCTCGAGGGCCTCGGCGACGTCCTCGGCCGACGTGTCGCCGGTGAGCGTCTCGTCGTCCATCAGCGTCACGAGCCCGCCGTAGTCGAGCTCGACGAGCGAGCCGGGGTCGAAGTGGCGCAGCCAGCGGGCGGTGTCGCGCAGGACGTCCGAGGGCCCGTCGTCGCCGAGGGTGTCCGCGAGCAGGTCGGCGGCCGCGTCGGCGCGGGAGAGCGCGTCGCCCATCGACACGCGCCAGTAGCAGCGGCGGGCGGGCGCCTCGGGCGCGGTGACGGCGTCCTCGCTCGGCAGCACGAGGATCCGCTCGGCCGGCTCGACGAGCGCGAACCAGGGCAGCGGGACGGTCCAGTTCGCCGAGACGATGTGCGTCGCGGAGTCGCCGAGCTCGGCGACCACCGCCTCCGCGCGCGAGCGGACCACCGACTCCTCGGCGGGCAGCGCGGCGGTGCGCAGCACGGGCGTCTCGCCGGCCAGGAAGCCCACGAGCGCCGCCGCTGCCCGCGGGCGCGTCTCGAGGGGGCAGACGAGGGTCTGGGGGCCGATCGGTTCCGCGGCGGGCGAGCCCGGCGCACCGCCCGTGCCCTCGGCGAGGATGACGTCGGCCGGGGCGTCGATGGCCGTGCCGTCGATCCGCTCGCCGGGCAGCAGCCGGGGCGGGACGCCCAACTGTGCCCGAAGACACACCTCGCGATCGCGCCGGCCGGCGTCGACCACGGGGACCGCCCCGCGGGCCAGTCCGGCCCGTACCCGCTGGGCCAACGGTCCGCGCAGCGCACCGAGCGGCTCGTAGACACGCAGGTAGCAGACGAAGGGGGCGGGCACGGGCGCCGATCGTGCCATGTCACGTCGCGACCCCGATCGGACACACGGTATTGTCGTGGGTACGAGAGTTACCTCAGATTTCAGGGGGCCGCCGGAGACGCTCCGGCCGCCCCCGCCCTGTGCGAGGGGGTCCAGCCATGGGACGCGGACGAGCCAAGGCCAAGCAGACGAAGGTGGCCCGAGAGCTCAAGTACAGCTCCCCGAACACGGACTTCGACGCGCTGCAGCAGGAACTGGGCAGCGGCGAGGACCGGTTCACGCGACGCTCCGACGACGACGACCAGGTCGATGCACGCTGGGGTGAGTACAGCTACGACGAGCGGTGACTCCCGCTCCCGGACGCTGAGGGTCGGTCCGACCCGTCCGGTGGGCGACGTGCTTCGTCGTTCCCCGGGCGGGTAACCGCGCCCGTCCGCCGTTCACCACGAGCGGCACGACGGGTGAGGAGCATCGGTGACCAAGGCGTTCAGCAAGGGTGACGACGTCAAGTGGAACTGGGGTCCCGGCCAGGCCGAGGCCACGGTGAAGGAAATCCACACCGAACGCGTCGAGCGCACCATCGACGGCAAGAAGAAGACCCGCAACGGGTCCGACGACAACCCGGCCTACGTGCTGGAGCAGTCGGACGGTCAGCGGGTGCTCAAGCTCCACTCGGAGCTCATGCCGGACGACTGAGCGGTCCGGCTCAGAATCTGGGGTGATCGCCCCGCAGCACCGCGTGGCCGGCGTCGGTCGGGCCCTCGTCGTCGGCGGTGGCCCGCACCTCGCCGAGCACCCACGACGGCACGTGCTTGGCGGTGAGCACCGCCATGGCGCGGTCGACGTCCTCGGGCGGCAGCACGACGACCATGCCGACGCCCATGTTGAAGGTGCGCTCCATCTCGTCGCGGGTCACGCGCCCGCGCGAGGCGATGAGCTTGAACACCGGCGCGGGCGTCCACGTCGTGCGGTCCAGCTCCGCGGTGAGCCCGGCAGGCAGCACGCGCGCGAGGTTGGCGCACAGACCGCCGCCGGTGACGTGGGCGAAGGTGCGGACGTCGGTCTCGGCGGCCACGGCCAGGCAGTCGCGGGCGTAGATGCGGGTGGGCTCGAGGAGCTCGTCGCCGAGCGTGCGGCCGAACTCCTCGACGTGCCCGTCGAGCGACATGCGCCCGATCTCGAGCAGCACCTGACGGGCCAGCGAGTAGCCGTTGGAGTGCAGGCCCGACGACGCCATGGCCACCACGGTGTCCCCGGGACGCACGCGGTCCGGCCCGAGCATGCCGTCGGCCTCGACGATGCCGACGCCGGTGGCCGAGAGGTCGTAGTGATGGGGCTCCATCACTCCGGGGTGCTCGGCGGTCTCGCCGCCCAGCAGCGCGCAGCCCGCGAGCCGGCAGCCCTCGGCGATGCCCGAGACGATCTTCTCGACCTTCTCCGGCACGAGCTTGCCGATGGCCAGGTAGTCCTGGAGGAACAGCGGCTCGGCCCCGCACACCACGAGGTCGTCGACGACCATCGCCACCAGGTCGCGGCCGACCGTGTCGTGGCGGTCCGCGGCCTGGGCGACGGCGAGCTTGGTGCCGACGCCGTCGGTGGACGCCGCCAGCACCGGCTCGCGGTACTTGCCCGAGCGCAGCGCGAACAGCCCCGCGAACCCGCCGATGCCGCCGAGGACCTCCGGGCGCGAGGTCGACCTCGCGAGCGGCTTGAGGCGGTCGACGGCACGCTCA
This sequence comes from Actinomycetospora aeridis, assembly GCF_037400275.1. Taxonomy (NCBI): domain Bacteria; kingdom Bacillati; phylum Actinomycetota; class Actinomycetes; order Pseudonocardiales; family Pseudonocardiaceae; genus Actinomycetospora; species Actinomycetospora aeridis. Next base: position 285,229 of record NZ_JBBEGL010000005.1, read on the forward strand.
CCGGCCTCGACGTCCACCCCGGCCGCCGCGTAGCTGGCCTTCGGTCCGTCGGGGTCCTCGGGGGCGTGGGTCATCGGTGGGGGTTCCTCGGAGCGTGCGTCGGGGGGCGGGAGGGCTGGGCGTCAGGGACGGCTGAGCGCGTCCTCGGCACCGTAACCCGGCGTGCCGAGCGGCATGCCGGCACCGTTCCCGGCGGGCGCCTGGTGCCCCGTGTGCACCACCGGCCCGCCGGAGCCGCCGTCGCCGCAGCTGGCGCCCGTGACGTCCTCGAGCAGGTGCTTGCCGACCATCGCGTCGGACGGCAGCGGGATGGGGTACTCGCCGGAGAAGCAGGCGGTGCACAGGCGCGAGCGCGGCTGGTCGGTGGCGGCGACGAGGCCGTCCTGCGAGATGTAGCCGAGGCTGTCGGCGCCGACCGAGCGGCGCACCCCCTCGTCCTCCAGTCCGTTGGCGATGAGCTCGGCGCGGGAGGCGAAGTCGATGCCGTAGAAGCAGGGCCAGCGCACGGGCGGGCTCGCGATGCGCACGTGCACCTCGACGGCGCCCGCCTCACGCAGCATCCGTACCAGCGAGCGCTGGGTGTTGCCGCGCACGATCGAGTCGTCCACGACGACGAGGCGCTTGCCGCGGATGATCTCGCGCAGCGGGTTGAGCTTGAGCCGGATGCCCAGCTGACGGATGGTCTGCGAGGGCTGGATGAACGTGCGGCCCACGTAGGCGTTCTTGACCAGGCCCTGGCCGTACGGGATGCCCGAGCGCTCGGCGTAGCCGATGGCCGCCGGCGTGCCCGACTCCGGGACCGGGATGACGAGGTCGGCCTCGGCCGGGTGCTCGTCGGCGAGGCGCCGCCCGATCTCGACGCGCGCGGAGTGCACCCCGCGGCCGGCGATCGAGGTGTCCGGGCGCGCCAGGTAGACGTACTCGAAGATGCAGCCCTTGGGCTCGGGGGCGGCGAAGCGGGAGCTGCGCAGGCCCTCGGCGTCGATGGCGATCAGCTCGCCGGGCTCGACCTCGCGGACGAAGGAGGCGCCGACGATGTCGAGCGCCGCGGTCTCCGACGCGGCCACCCAGCCGCGGTCGAGCCGCCCCAGCACCAGCGGGCGCACCCCGTGCCGGTCGCGCGCGGCGTAGAGCGTGGTCTCGTCGCAGAACACGAGGCTGAAGGCGCCCTGCAGGTCGGGCAGCAGCCGCAGCGCGGCCTCCTCGACCCCGAGGTCCGCGGCGGAGTCGGCGAGCAGGCCGGTGACGACGTCCGAGTCGGTGGTCGCGCCGTCGAGGGCGGAGCGGGGGCGGCGGTTGCCGGCGCCGTTCCCGTTGCCGGAGCCGGAGCCGTGACCGGCGCCGACCGTCAGCGCGTCGCGGCGACGGACCAGCTCGGCGGTGTTGACCAGGTTGCCGTTGTGGCCCAGCGCGAGACCCGTGCCGGCCGCGGTGGTGCGGAACGTCGGCTGGGCGTTCTCCCAGGTGGGCGACCCGGTGGTGGAGTAGCGCGTGTGGCCCACGGCGAGGTGGCCGCGCAGGGACGAGAGCGACTGCTCGTCGAACACCTGGCTGACCAGCCCGAGGTCCTTGAAGACCACGATCTGGCGGCCGTCGCTGACGGCCATCCCGGCGGCCTCCTGGCCCCGGTGCTGCAGCGCGAAGAGCCCGAAGTAGGTGAGCTTCGAGACCTCCTCGCCGGGCGCCCACACACCGAAGACGCCGCACTCCTCCTTGGGCCCGTCGTCGAACGCGGGCTGATCAGGAAGGGGGGCCGGGGTGGTTGACGTGGGCCGAGGATCGTTTCCGGCTGCATCCACCGGGACGGCTCCTTGTCGACGGGGTGCCACGAGTCGTGCCGAGCCCAGACTACGCGCGGCACCGCGCCCGTGGGCCCGCCGCGCCGCGATCCGCGTCTCAGCGCTCGCCGCTCACGCGCCGAGGAGATCGTTGCGGTCCGGCTCACCCAGCGGGGTGCCGCGGCGCAGCAGGCCCGCGATGTCCGCGGCGGGCAGTGCGGGTGCGAAGAGCCACCCCTGGCCCTCGTCGCACCCGAGCGCGCGCAGCCGCTCCGCCTGGGGGCCGGTCTCGACGCCCTCGGCGGTGACCGTGAGGCCGAGCGTGTGGCCGAGGGCGACGAGCGTGTCGACGATGACCTCGTCGACGGGGTCGGCGAGCTCCTCGCGCAGGCCCTCGCCGAACGAGCCGTCGAGCTTGATGACGTCCACGGGGAGCTTGCGCAGGTAGGAGAGGTTCGAGTACCCGGTGCCGAAGTCGTCGACGGCGACGCGCACGCCCATGGCGCGCAGCCCGTCGAGGGCCTTGAGCGGCGCGCCCTCGTCGGCGGTCAGCTCCCGCTCGGTGAGCTCGACCTGCAGACGGTCGGGCCGCAGGCCGGTGCGGTCGAGCAGGTCGGCGATCTCGGTGACCAGCGCGGGCTCGACGAGCTGGCGCTGGGCGACGTTGACGCTGACGAAGGGTGCGGCGTCGCCGAACTCGTCCTGCCAGGCGCGGGCGTCCCGGCAGGCGTGCTCGAGCACGCGGCGCCCGAGCTCGACGATGATGCCGGTCTCCTCGGCGGGCCCGATGAACAGCGACGGCGAGAGCACCCCGAGGCGGGGGTGCTGCCAGCGCACCAGGGCCTCCACGCCGCGCACGCGTTGGTCGGCCAGCGACACCAGCGGCTGGTAGAGCACGAAGAACTCGTCGTGGGCCACCGCCGACGGCAGCGCCGCGGCCAGCGCGAAGCGCTCGGTCTCGGCCTCGTCGCGCCCGGGGTCGTGGACGGCCCAGCGCCCCCGGCCCTCGGCCTTCGCGGTGTAGAGCGTGATGTCGGCGGCCCGCATGAGCTCCGAGGCGGTGGTCTGCGTGACCGCCTGCTCCACCACGCCGACGCTCGCGCCCACGACGAGCTCCTGGCCGGCCAGCGGCAGCGGCGGCGCCAGGGCGGCCAGGATGCGCTCGGCGAGGCCGACGAGACGGTCGACCCCGTGGGAGTCCTCGACGAGCACGACGAACTCGTCGCCGCCCATCCGCGCGACCAGCTCGCCCTCGCTGACGCACGCGTCGAGCCGGCGGGCGACCTCCTGGAGCATGCGATCGCCGACGCTGTGCCCGAGGCTGTCGTTGATCGTCTTGAAGCCGTCGAGGTCGAGGAAGCAGACCCCGACCCGGCGCGTCGAGTCCGGTCCCTCCCGGGAGAAGACCCGCCCGAGGCGCTCGGTGAACTTCGCGCGGTTGGCGAGGTCGGTCAGCGGGTCGTGGAAGGCCTGGTACTCCAGGTGCTCCTGCAGCCGGTGCCGCTCGCTGACGTCCTCGAGCATCGCGAGCTGGTAGGCGGGGGCGCCCTGCTCGTCACGCACCAGCGAGAGCGTCAGGTGCCCGACGATCTCCTGGCCGGTGCGGCGGAAGAACCGCTTCTCCAGGCGGAAGTTGTCGATCTCCCCGCGCAGCAGGCGCTCGTAGAGCCGCCAGACCGACGGGGCGTCGTCGGGGTGGGTGAGGTCGCCGACGGTGAGCCGGCGGAACTGGTCGGCGGTGTGGCCGAACATCCGCGTCATCGCCGGGTTGACCTCGATGATGCGGCCCTGCATGTCGCCGAGCCCGATGCCGATGGCCGCCTCGTGGAACATCGCGCGGAAGCGGGCCTCGCTGGCGTGCAGGGCCTGCTCGGTGTGGTGGCGCGCCGCGAGCACGGCCCGGCGGATCGCCTCCTGCTCGTCGAGGGTGCGGTCGCGCAGGGCCGCCGCGTAGCCGCCCGCGAGGGCACCGACCATCGCGTGGGCGGCCGGGCGCACCGCCTCGCCGTGCAGGGCGGGCAGCGCCTCGGCGAGCAGCAGCACCGTGCGCTCGAGCGTGGCGGGCCCGGTGAAGTGGGCGGCGACGAGACGCCGGCCGACCTCCGCGCCGACGTCGGGCCGGGGCGGGTCGGCGAGGACGGCGTCCACCACCAGCCCCGCCAGCCGCCGCAGGTGCGCCTGCAGCTCGTCGGCGGCCATCGGGACGTAGCTCGTCCCCTCGACCTCCTCGGCCCACGCGGCGGCCAGGTCGTCGACCGGATCGGGGTGGACGTCAGTCACGACGACCCACGGCGGCGTAGCCGGTGAAGCGCTCGGGCCGGTCGAGCGCGGCGGCCGGGTCGTCGGGGCGCCACTGCGGGAGGAACACCAGCCCCGGGTCGACGAGCGTGAACCCCTCGAGGAGCGCGGCGACCTCGTCGTGGGAGCGCATGCGCATGGGCGTGGCGGTGCGCCGGTAGAGCGCCTGGTGGTCGCCGGCGCGGTCCGGGGCGCCGTCGGCGCTGGCGTGGCTGATGACGAGGTGGCTGCCCGGCGCCATCGCCTCGCGGTAGCGGGCGAGCACCTCGCCGGGCCGGAGCTCGTCGCCCACGAAGTGCAGCAGCGCGACCACGAGCACTCCGACCGGGCGGGAGAAGTCGAGCAGCGACCGCGTGACCGGGTCGTCGAGGACGGCCGCCGGCTCGGTGAAGTCGCCCTGCACCACGCCGGTGCGCGGGTCGTCGGCGAGCAGGGCGCGGGAGTGGGCGACGGCCACGGGGTCGATGTCGACGTAGACCACGCGGGCCTCGGGGTCGGCGGCCTGGGCGACCTCGTGGACGTTGCCGACCGTCGGGATGCCGGACCCGATGTCGAGGAACTGGTCGATGCCCTCGGCCGCCAGGTGGCGCACGGCGCGGCGCAGGAACGCGCGGTTGGCCTGCATGATCCGCGGGAGCTCGGGCCAGTCGGCCACGGCCCGGGCGGCCATGGCCCGGTCGACGGCGAAGTTGTGCCCGCCGCCGAGGTAGTGGTCGTACACGCGGGCGGCGCTCGGGCGGTCGATGTCGACGTCGAGAGGAGCCCAGCTCGGCCGCTGCACCGGCTCTCCTTCCCGCCCCGGGATCGTCCGGTCCGTCACGGTCCGGTGACGGCCATCGTACGGGCGCAACCAGGTCGGCTCAGCGCTTCTCACACGTTCGGTGCACGTCCACCACCGGGAGCCATCGGGCGATCTCCCCGGCCCGGTGCCCCGACGCCGACACCCGGTCGGCCGCCGCGTCCCAGGTGAGCAGCCCGAGCGCCAGGGCGAGCCAGGTGGCCGCGTCGGTCTCGACGACGTTCGGCGGCGTCCCCCGGGTGTGACGCGGCCCCTCGACGCACTGGACCGCGCCGAACGGCGGGACGCGGACCTCGACCGAGTGACCCGGGGCCGCGTGCTCGAGGGTGCGCAGGGACGAGCGGACGGCCGCCGCGAGGGCGGGGCGCGGCGGGCGCTCGTGGGCGTCGGGATCCCGGACCCAGGGCGCGACCGCGAGCAGCTCCTCGCGCACCTGCGCGGGGTCGGGGGCTCGGCGGGGCACGGTGGTCGAGGATATCCGCGTGCCGCGCCTCCGCCCGCTCGTCCTGACCGGTCTGCTGCTGGGTCTGCTGGGTCTGCTCGCCGTCGCGGCCCGGCGGCTGTGGCTCGCGACGACGATGGAGCCCGACCACGCCGCCTACTGGCGCCGCCGCCGGCGCAGCCCCGGCGACGTGCTGCTCGTGGCGCTCGGCGACTCGCTCGCCCAGGGCATGGGCGCGGTGCACCCGGAACGGTCGTGGGTGGGGCGGCTCGCCGACGCGCTCGAGGCCCGCTCGGGGGCGCGCGTGCGCGTCGTCAACCTCGGCGTCGTCGGGGCGACGGTCGCCGACGTGCTCGCCGAGCAGCTGCCCGCCGTGCCCGCCGGGGCGACCGTCGTCGCCCTCGCCGTCGGGACCAACGACGCCGCGCAGGCCGTCGCGCCCGAGGACTTCCGCCGCGACCTCGACGCCGTCTGCGCGGCGCTGCCGGCCGGCGCGCTCGTCGCGGACGTCCCCGACCTGCAGCGCGGGGCGCCGCAACGGCACGCGATCCGCCTGGCGGCCGTGGCGCGCGAGGTGATCGCCGCCCACCCCGGCCTGCGGCCCGTCGCGCTCGAGGCCGCGACGCACCGGATGCGGCTCTGGGAGGTCGGGCCGGACCTCGCCCACCCCAGCGGCCGCGGCTACGCCCGCTACGGCCGCGCGTTCGTCGCCGCCCTGCCCGTGTCAGCGGAGTGGCTCCACAGACGTTGAGTGTCCGTATCTCCACGCACACGAAAGCGCGGAGATGCCACGGCGACGGGGCAGCGACACCGCGCGGAGATCAGGAGAGCGCAGTGCACCCCGCCCGGCACCTCGAGGTGCGTGGCGCGCTCCTGATCTCGGGCCACGGGACGTCGGCATCGCGAACGGCACGTTCCGCAGGCTCGCGACCCCGATGATCATGCGCGACGTGCCGCTCGCGTGACCGTCGGACCTCGCCTCTCGTGATCAACGCGGACTTTGCGCGCGTAGAAGCAGCGAACAGCGCGCTCGTTGCGACAACGGGCGCGAGCGAGGGTCAGCCCAGCACGGCGGGCAGGGTGGCCCCGCTGAGCGCGCGCAGCTCGGCGAGGGGGAGGTCGTCGACGCCCTCGATCCGCAGCACGTCCCCGCCGACCTCGCCGAGCCGGGCGGCCGGCTGCCCCGCCTCGGCGCACCGGCGGGCGAGCTCGGCCTCGTCGCCCGGGGCGACGGTGACGAGCATCCGTGCCCCGGTCTCGGAGAAGAGCACGGTGGCGGCCGCAAGGCCCGGCGCCGGGGGCAGGGTGACCGTCGCGCCCCGGCGGGTGGCGAGCGCCGCCTCGACGAGCGCCTGGGCCAGGCCGCCGTCGGAGAGGTCGTGGGAGCCCGAGAGGAGCCCGTCGACGGCCGCCCCGGCGACGAGCGCGGCGAGGCGGGCCTCGGCGGCGAGGTCGACGCGGGGCGGGAGCCCGCCGAGGTGGTCGTGCACGACCCCGGCCCACGCCGAGCCGTCGAGCTCGTCGCGGGTCTCGCCGAGCAGCCACACGGCGTCCCCCGGCTCGCCGAGGCCGTGGGGCACGGCCCGGGCCACGTCCTCGAGGATCCCGAGCACGCCGACCACGGGCGTCGGCAGGATCGCCGCGGTGCCGGTCTGGTTGTAGAAGCTGACGTTGCCGCCGGTCACGGGCAGCCCCAGCGCCGCGCAGGCGTCGGCGAGGCCCGCGACGGCCTCGGCGAACTGCCACATCACCGCCGGGTCCTCGGGCGAGCCGAAGTTCAGGCAGTCGGTGACGGCGACGGGCACGGCGCCCGACGACGCGACGTTGCGGACGGACTCGGCGAGGGCCAGCTGCGCGCCGGTCCGGGGGTCGAGCTGGCAGAAGCGGGCGTTGGCGTCGATCGACACCGCGACGCCGCGCCCGCTCGCCTCGTCGACGCGCACGATCCCGGCGTCGGCGGGGGTGGCCGCGGTGGTGTTGCCGCGGACGTAGCGGTCGTACTGCTCGGTGACCCACGTCCGCGACGCGAGCGCGGGCGAGGCGACGAGGGTGCGGATCTGCGCGGCCACCTCGTCCGGCGACGACGGCAGCGGACGTCCCGCCACCGAGTCCGCCTGCAGCGCGTCCTGCCACGCCGGGCGGGCGTACGGCCGCTCGTAGACCGGGCCGTCGTGCGCGACCGTGCGCGGCGGGACGTCGACGACGGTCCCGCCGTGGTGGGTGATCCGCAGCCGGTCGCCGTCGGTGACCTCACCGATGACGGTCGCCGTGACGTCCCAGCGCCGACACACCGCCATGAACGCGTCGACGTTCTCGGGGGTCACCACCGCGCACATCCGCTCCTGCGACTCGCTGGAGAGGATCTCGGCGGCGGTCATGTCGGCGGCGCGCAGCGGGACGGCGTCGAGGTCGACGTGCATGCCGCCGTCGCCGGCGCTCGCGAGCTCGCTCGTCGCGCACGACAGCCCGGCCCCGCCGAGGTCCTGGATGCCGACGACGAGGCCGCCGCCGAAGAGCTCGAGGCAGCACTCGATCAGCACCTTCTCGGCGAACGGGTCGCCGACCTGGACGCTGGGCAGCTTCTTCCTTCCGGTGTCCTCGGCGAACGTCTCCGACGCCAGCACCGACACCCCACCGATGCCGTCGAGACCCGTCCGGGCGCCGAAGAGCACGATCTTGTTGCCGGTGCCCGACGCGAACGCCAGGTGCAGGTCCTCGTGCCGCAGGACGCCGACGCACAGGGCGTTGACCAGGGGGTTGCCGACGTAGCTGGGATCGAAGACGACCTCGCCGCCGATGTTGGGCAGGCCCAGGCAGTTACCGTAGAAGCCGACGCCGGACACGACGCCGGGCAGCACGCGCGCGGTGTCCGGGGCGTCGAGCGGCCCGACCCGCAGCCCGTCCATCACCGCGACGGGGCGGGCGCCCATGGCCATGATGTCGCGCACGATCCCGCCGACGCCGGTGGCCGCGCCCTGGTGGGGCTCGACGTACGACGGGTGGTTGTGCGACTCGATCTTGAAGGTGACCGCCCAGCCGTCGCCGACGTCGACCACGCCCGCGTTCTCGCCGATGCCGGCGAGCAGACGTGCGCGCATGGCCTCGGTGGTCGTCTCCCCGAAGCGCCGCAGGTGGACCTTCGAGGACTTGTAGGAGCAGTGCTCCGACCACATCACCGAGTACATGGCGAGCTCGGCCTCGGTGGGGCGCCGGCCGAGGATGTCCCGGATGCGGGCGTACTCCTCGTCGCGCAGGCCCAGAGCGGCGTGCGGCTGGGGTTCGTCGGGGGTGACGGATGCCTGGTCGACCGTGTCGACGGGCGGGGAGACGGTCACGTCGACGAGGGTAGGCGCCACGGGTGACGGGCCGGCGGGGCCGTGAGCAGCGCCGCTCACGAGGCTGCGCACGGTGAACGCGTCGTTACCCACGACGTACGGTCGACAAACCCGATATGGCCCCCGTCACCGTTTCCGCTGACCGACGTCCGCCACACGCCCACCGTGCGCACCATCACACGCTTCAACCGAATGGACCGTTCGCTCGATCGGATGGCCGCTCATGGGCCGTCACGGTCGTTTCGCCGCGACACGGTGAAGGCGTGTCGCGAAATCCCGGGGGTGTCGGACCCTCGATACATCATGGAGCCATGACCACCGCCTCCGTCTCCTCGGCGACCGGCCCGGCCTCCGGTGACACGGCCGGCTCGCCGGGAGCCGGCGACGCCCTCGCCCGGCTCCACCTCGTCCTCGACCGTGCGCTCCTCGGCGTGCGCCGGCACGACCTCGAGCTCGCCGGCCGGGTCCCCGAGAGCGTCCGCCCCCACGTCGACGACACCGCCGGGATGCTCGAGTTCCTCGTCGACGACGGCGCCGGCGGCGCGGTCGTCCTGGCCGTCGCGCCCGGCGCGGGGGGCGACACGGTGGTGCCCCTGCTGCCCGCCGCGCAGCCCACCGAGCCCGGTGGCCGGGACGTCTCGGGCGAGGAGCCGTTCGACGAGGTCGTGGGCGAGCCGGTCGAGGACGTCTCGCGCCTGCTCACCCACGTCGAGCGCCCCGACGAGATGCGCGGTCTGGTGCTGCACCTCGGCGGGCGGATGCTCCTCGTCTACGCCGACCTGTGGGAGCTGCGCGTCACGCTGTTGCCGTAGCCGTGATCCTCTGCAGCACGGACGTGAACAGCCCCAGGCCGTCGGTGCCCGGGCCCGTGAGGGCGTCGATCGCGTGCTCGGGGTGCGGCATGAGGCCGATCACGCGGCCGTCGGCCGAGCTGATGCCGGCGATGTCGCGCAGCGCGCCGTTGGGGGCGGGCTCGGTGTAGCGGAACACCACGCGGCCCTCGGCCTCGAGCGCGTCGAGGGTCGCGGCGTCGGCGACGTAGCGGCCCTCGCCCGACTTCAGCGGCACGGTGATCTCCTGGCCGACCGTGAACCCGGAGGTCCACGCCGTGTCGGCCTCCACCCGCAGCCCGACCTCGCGGCACACGAACCGCAGGCCGTGGTTGCGCACCATCGCGCCGGGCAGCAGCCCCGCCTCGCAGAGGATCTGGAACCCGTTGCAGATGCCCAGCACGGGCATCCCCGCGCGCCCGGCCTCGACCACCGGGCCCATCACCGGCGAGCGGGCCGCGATCGCGCCGGCGCGCAGGTAGTCGCCGTAGGAGAACCCGCCGGGCACGATCACCGCGTCGACCCCGCGCAGGTCGGCGTCGTCGTGCCAGAGACCCACGGCCTCGCCGCCGGCGTAGCGCACCGCCCGGGCGGCGTCGACGTCGTCGAGCGTGCCGGGGAAGGTGATGACCCCGATCCGCGTCACGAGGACACCCTCCGCACGACCCACTCCTCGATCACCGGGTTGGCCAGCAACGTGCCGGCGATGTGCTCGAGCGCGGCGTCGTCGACGGTGTCGTCGACCTCGAGCTCGAAGTGCTTGCCCTGACGCACGTCCGCGACGCCGCCGACCCCCAGACGACCCATCGCACGGGCCACGGCCTGGCCCTGGGGGTCGAGGATCTCGGCCTTCGGGAGGACGTCGACGATCACGCGAGCCACGCCGTCCAGGTTACCGGGGCCCGACGGGGGAACACGGGTGGCGTGGAACTCGTGCACCTCGGCCACTCCTGTGTCGTCGCCGACACCGGTTCGGCCCGCATCCTCATCGACCCCGGCGCCTTCTCGGAGGGCTACGAGACCCTCGAGGGGCTCGACGCCGTGCTGGTCACCCACCAGCACTTCGACCATCTCGACGTGGACAAGCTGCCCGCGCTGCTCGCCCAGAACCCGGGCGCGGAGCTGATCGTCGACGCGGGCACGGCGGAGGTGGTCGGCGAGCGGGACATCGCCCACACCGTCCGCGAACCCGGCGAGAAGTTCACCGTCGGCGGGACCATCGTCGAGGTCGTCGGCGGTGCGCACGCCGTGATCCACCCGGACCTCCCGCAGATCACCAACAACGGCTACCTGCTCGGCGGCACCGTCCTGCACCCCGGCGACGCGTTCACCGTCCCGGAGCGCACGCCGGACGTGCTCCTGCTCCCGACCGCGGCGCCGTGGCTCAAGGTCGCCGAGGCCGTGGACTACCTGCGCGCGGTCGCCCCGCCGCTGGCCGTGCCGATCCACGAGGCCGTGCTGGCGAACCCGGACCTGCACTACGGGATGTTCGAGACCCTCGCCCCGCGAGGCACCGAGGTCCGGATCGCCCCCCGCGGGGTCGCCCTCGCCACGTGAGCACTTCCCGGTGCCCGAGGCCCGGAAAGTGCTCACGACGGCACTACGCGGTGATCGACCAGTGCTCGGGGTCGCCGGTGGTGCGGGGACGGCGCGGGCCCCGGCGCGGCACCAGCTCGCCCGCCCCGAGCGGCGTGGCTCCCCCGGCGAGGGCCTCGTCGACGAGCGCCCCGGCGGACGCGAGCGGGACGGTCAGGGGCAGCGCGAGGTGCACGAGGGCCCGCTCGGCGCGACGGCGCGCGGGACGCCGCGGCTCGTCACCGGCGACGGGACCGCGCCACGAGGTGACGAGTGCGCCGTCCGCGCCGAGGCGGTGGACGCCCGCGTCGTCGAGCAGCAGCCCGAGGTCCGCGGCCGCGAGCGCGGCGCGCGTGCCGGGCGAGGCGGACCACCCCGGCGCGGCGAACCCGTCGACCGCGAGACCGAGGGCGTCGCGCGAGCGCAGCGCGGCGGTGAGGCGCAGCCCGGCCTCGTGGGCGGGCAGGCGCCGGTAGGGGCGGCCGGACTCCGGCGCCGGGCGGGTGCCGTGGAGCAGCACGACGTCGCCGACCCGGCGGCGGGCGGTGGCCCAGGACGCGACCTCGGGGTGGGGGCGCGGGCCGACGAGCCAGGTCGCCGGGACGCGGCGGGCGTCGAGGGCGTCCGCGAGCGCGACGGCGGCGGCCAGGGGCGCGCCGGGCTCGAGACCCGGCACCGACACGAGGAGACGCTCAGTCACGTCCCCCATGAGGCCAGCCGGAGATGCCGCCCGCGCGTCCGGGGGGTGAACACCGCGGCTCGGATCGGCGACGGTCGAACGCCCAGGTCAGGCTCACACCGCGGGCGGCCACTCCCGGCCGGTCAGGCGCGTGTAGGCCTCGATGTACCGCTCGCGCGTGGCGGCGATCACCTCGTCGGGCAGCGGCGGCGGTGCCTCGCCCGAGTGGCGGTCCCACCCGGACGCGGGCGACGTGAGCCACTCCCGGACGTACTGCTTGTCGAAGCTCGGCTGCACGTGCCCCGGCTCGTAGCCCTCGGCGGGCCAGAACCGCGACGAGTCCGGTGTGAGCACCTCGTCGCCGAGCACCGGCGTGCCCTCGGCCGAGAGCCCGAACTCCAGCTTGGTGTCGGCGAGGATCAGGCCCCGCGAGGCGGCGTAGGCCGCGCCGCGGGCGTAGATCGCGAGCGTCTGGTCGCGTAGCGCGCCGGCGAGCTCGGGCCCGACGGTGGCGGCGACGGCCTCGAAGCTGACGTTCTCGTCGTGCTCGCCCTGCGCGGCCTTGGTGGCCGGCGTGAAGATCGGCGACGGGAGCATGCTCGCCTCGGTGAGCCCGTCGGGCAGCGGGACGCCGCAGACCGTGCCGTCGCGGCGGTAGTCGGCGGTGCCGGAGCCCGCGAGGTAGCCCCGGGCCACGCACTCCACGGGCACCATCTCGAGCCGGCGCACGAGCAGCGCCCGGCCGCGGACCTCCTCGGGGATGCGCTCGTCCCGCGCGGCGATCAGGTGGTGCGCCACCGGGGGCGCGGCGACGTCCGTGCCCCCGAGGAGCTCGAACCAGAACACGCTCATCGCCGTCAGCACCCGGCCCTTGTCCGGGATCGGCGTCGACAGCACGTGGTCGAACGCCGAGATCCGGTCGGACGCGACGAGCAGCAACGTCTCGTCGTCGACCTCGTAGAGGTCCCGGACCTTGCCGGAGGCCAGGTGCCGGTAGGAGCTCAACGCGACCACGGTCGCGCAGGCTAGAGGATCGGGGCGGGCGCGTACGTCGCCGCATCAGGGCGGGCGGCGACGATCTCCTCGATCCGCCGGACGACCTCGGCGATCTGAGCGTCGGCGGCGCCGACGAACGCGCGCGGGTCGCCCACGGCGGCGTCGAGGTCCGCCGCCGAGAGCCCGAGCCGGGCGTCGGCGCCGAGACGGGCGAGCAGGTCGTTGCCCTCGGTGCCCTTCTCGCGCATGTCGAGCGCGACCGACCGGGCGTGCTCGGAGATGATCTCGTGCCCGGTCTCGCGGCCCACCCCGGCGCGCACGGCCGCCATGAGCACGGCCGTGGTCGCGAGGAACGGCAGGTAGCGGTCCAGCTCGCGGGCGATCACCGCCGGGTAGGCACCGAACTCGTCGAGGACGGTGAGGATCGTCTCGAGCAGCCCGTCGATCGCGAAGAACGCGTCGGGCAGGGCCACGCGGCGCACGACGGAGTCGGAGACGTCGCCCTCGTTCCACTGCCCGCCCGCGAGCTCGCCGACCATCGCCGCGTTGCCGCGCAGCACCACCGCGAGGCCGTTGACGCGTTCGCAGGAGCGGGTGTTCATCTTGTGCGGCATCGCCGACGAGCCGACCTGCCCCGCTCGGAAGCCCTCGGTGACGAGCTCCTGGCCCGCCATCAGACGGATCGTGGTCGCGAGCGAGGACGGGCCGGCGGCGAGCTGGACCAGGGCGGTGAGCACGTCCTGGTCGAGCGAGCGCGGGTACACCTGGCCGACGCTGGTGAGGACCTCGGTGAAGCCCAGGTGCGCGGCCACCCGGCGCTCGAGCTCCGCCAGCTTCCCGGCGTCGCCGCCGAGCAGCCCGAGCATGTCCTGCGCGGTGCCGACCGGGCCCTTGATCCCGCGCAGCGGGTAGCGCCCGATCAGCTCCGTGACGCGCCGGTACGCGACGAGCGTCTCGTCGGCGGCGCTCGCGAAGCGCTTGCCCAGCGTCGTCGCCTGCGCGGCGACGTTGTGGCTGCGCCCGGCCATGACGAGCTCGGCGTGCTCCCCCGCACGGCGGGCCAGGCGCGCGAGCACCGCGACGGTCTTGTCCGCGACGAGGCGCAGCGAGTCACGGACCTGCAGCTGCTCGACGTTCTCGGTGAGGTCGCGGCTCGTCATGCCCTTGTGGGCGTGCTGGTGCCCGGCGAGCTCGTCGAACTCCTCGATGCGCGCCTTGACGTCGTGGCGGGTCACCCGCTCGCGTGCCGCGATCGACGCGAGGTCGACACGGTCCACGACGGCGCGGTAGTCCTCCAGCACACCGTCCGGCACGTCGACCCCGAGCTCCCGCTGCGCCGTGAGCACCGCGATCCACAGCTCCCGCTCCGAGATGATCTTGCGCTCGGGCGACCAGAGCGCGGTCAGCTCGGGGGACGCGTACCGGGCGGCGAGCACGTTCGGGACCGTCGGGGCACTCACTCGGCCGAGCCTACGGCCCGGTCGGCGCACACGGCGTCGGCCGCACCCGGTCCGACTACCCGGGCCTACTACGGTCGAGGCACCCGTGAGCAGGTCGGGAGCAGCTCGAGCGCAGGGAGGGGGGTCGGATGGAGCCGGTGGATCCGGACGCGTCCGCGTCCCTGCGGGTCCTGCTCGTCGAGGACGACGACGCCGACGCCCTGCTCGTCACGGAGCACTTCTCCGACGCCGACCTCACCGTGGACATCGCGCGGGCCACCTCGCTCGCCGAGGCCGAGACGCTGCTGGACGGGGGGCTCGACGGCGCCGGCTCCGGCGTCCCGGTCGACTGCGTGCTGCTCGACCTCGCGCTCCCCGACGCCCACGGCTTCGAGGGCCTGCGCCGCCTGCTGACCGTCGACGGCCCGGCGGTGCTGGTGCTCACCGGGCGCCGCGACGAGGCGCTCGGCGCCGACGCGGTGGGGGTGGGCGCCCAGGACTACCTGGTCAAGGACGCCGTCGACGGCCCGACGCTGGCGCGCGCGGTGCGCTACGCCGTCGAGCGCCGCCGCGGCGACTCGGTGCGCCGGGAGCTGCGCGACGCCCAGCTGCGCGCCGACGAGAACGCCCGGCTCGAGCGCGGGCTGCTGCCGACGCCTCTGCTCGACGACCCGGCCGTGCACATCCTCGCGCGCTACGAGCCCGGCTCCCAGCAGACGCTGCTGGGCGGCGACTTCTACGACGTCGTCGAGAGCTCCGACGGCCGCCTGCACGCGGTGATCGGCGACGTGTGCGGCCACGGCCCCGACGAGGCGGCGCTCGGGGTGAGCCTGCGCATCGCGTGGCGCACGCTGGTCCTCTCGGGCATCGACCCCGACCGGGTGCTGCCGACGATGCACGAGCTGCTCGTCAGCGAGCGCAGCCACCCGACCCTGTTCACGACGCTGGCGACCGCCACCGTCGACGAGACCCGGGAGCGCCTGACCCTGCGGCTCGCGGGCCACCCGCCGCCCGCGCTCGTCGGCGAGGGCGAGGACACCCAGCTGCTGTCCACCGAGACCCTCGGCGTGCCGCTCGGGATCGGCGCCGGCCGGACGTGGCCGCCGCTGGAGGTCAAGCTCCCGCCCAAGTGGGCCCTGCTGCTCTACACCGACGGGCTCATCGAGGGCCGTCAGGAGACCGGCGAGGTGCTGTGGACCGACGGCCTGCAGGCGTTGCTGCGGGAGGTCACGGCGGGGTCGACGCCCTGGCGCGACGACCCGGCGTCGATGCTGGACGCCGTGATGGAACGGGTGCGGGCGCTGTCGACGGCGCGGACCGACGACGTGGCGGCGGTGCTGCTGGTGTCCGACCGGTGAGCGCGCCGACCATCGGCACCGACGAGCGGACCCCGGACGCCGGGGAGGACGACCGACCGGCGGCGCGTCCCCGACGCACCGTGCGGGAGGGACTCGCCCGCTGGTCGCTGGCCCGGATCCTCGTCGTGACCGGCGCGACCGTGGCGGTCCTCCTCGTGCTCGCCGCCGTCATCGGGGGCATCGGGCTCTCGGTGCTCGACGACCGTCGCGTCGAGCTCGTCGACCAGATCGGGCCCGCGCTCGTCGCCACCCAGCAGCTCGACGCGGCCACCGTGAACCAGGAGACCGGCGTCCGCGGCTACGCCCTGGCCCGCACGCCCGACTTCCTCCTCCCCTACGAGCAGGGCCGCGCCGACGAGGCCCGGCTCATCCCGACGGTCCGCGCCCTCGAGGCGGCCCACCCCGAGGCCCTCGCCGACCTCGCCGCCGTCGAGTCGGCGACCGCCCGCTGGCGGGCCACCTACGCCGACCCGACCGTCGCGGCCGTCGGGAGCGGCGCGCCGGGTCTGTCGCCGGAGGTCGGCAAGGCCGCCTTCGACGAGGTCCGCGGCGCCATCGACACCCAGCGGTCGCGTCTGCTGGCGATGCGCGACGAGGCCCGCGCCGCGCTGGGCAGCGCGGCCCGCACCCTCGCCGTCATCGGCGTCGTCACCATGCTCGGTCTCGCGCTGGGCATCACCGGGCTGCTGCTGTGGCTGCGCCGCGTCGTCGTGGTGCCCACCCGCCGTCTCGCGAGCGAGGTGCGGGAGGTCGTCGACGGCGACCTCGACCACCGCGTGACCGCCGCCGGACCCCGCGAGATCAGCGAGCTCGGCGAGGACGTCGAGGCCATGCGCGTGCTCATCGTCCGCGAGCTGGCCGACACCGAGCGGGCCCGCGCGGAGCTCGACGCCCGCAGCCACGAGCTCGCCCGGTCCAACTCCGACCTCGAGCAGTTCGCCTACGTCGCGTCGCACGACCTGCAGGAGCCGCTGCGCAAGGTGGCGAGCTTCTGCCAGCTCCTGCAGCGCCGCTACGCCGGCCAGCTCGACGAGCGCGCCGACCAGTACATCGAGTTCGCCTCCGACGGCGCCAAGCGCATGCAGGTGCTGATCAACGACCTGCTCGCCTTCTCGCGGGTGGGGCGCCAGGGCGACCCGATGGAGGAGGTCGACCTCAACCGCCTCGTCGACCGGGCCGTCGAGAACGTGGCGGGCGCGCTCGAGGAGAGCGGCGGCGCGGTCGAGCACGGGGAGCTGCCGACCGTGATCGGCGCGCCGGCCCTGCTGACCACGGTGTTCCAGAACCTGCTCGGCAACTCCCTGAAGTTCCGCGGCGACGACCCCCCGCGGCTGCGGGTGGACGCCGAGCGGGACACGGAGTCCGACCGCTGGCTCCTGCGGTTCAGCGACAACGGCATCGGGATCGAGCCCGAGTACGCCGAACGGATCTTCGTCATCTTCCAGCGCCTGCACGCCCGCAACGCCTACCCGGGGACGGGGATCGGGCTGGCGATGTGCCGCAAGATCGTCGAGCACCACGGCGGCGCGATGTGGCTCGACCCGCACCCGCCGCCCGGCACCACCTTCGTCATCGCGCTCCCCGCCCAGCAGTCCGAACACCAGCCCGAGACCGCCCCGGCCGGCGCACCCGCCGGACCCGCCCTGGAGGCCGCCCCGTGACCGAGCCGCTGACCGAGATCGACGTCCTGCTCGTCGAGGACGACGCCGGCGACGTCCTCATGACCCAGGAGGCGTTCGAGCACCACAAGCTGCGCAACCAGCTGCACGTGGTGTCCGACGGCGTCGAGGCTCTGTCGTTCCTGCGCCGCGAGGGCGAGTTCTCCGACGCCCCCCGGCCCGGGCTGATCCTGCTCGACCTCAACCTGCCCCGGAAGGACGGGCGCGAGGTGCTGGAGGAGGTCAAGAACGACGAGTCGCTGCGCAGCATCCCGATCGTCGTGCTGACCACCTCGCAGGCCGAGGAGGACATCCTGCGCAGCTACAACCTGCACGCGAACGCCTACGTGGCGAAGCCGGTCGACTTCGAGCGGTTCATCGACGTGATCCGCCAGATCGACGACTTCTTCGTCTCGGTGGTGAAGCTCCCCCGGTGACGGCTGCGATCGACCTGCGCTCCGACACCGTCACGCGGCCCTCGGCCGCGATGCGGGAGGCCATGGCCGGCGCCGACGTGGGCGACGACGTCCTCGACGGCGACCCGACACTCGCCGCGCTGCAGACCCGCGTGGCCGACCTGCTCGGTGTCGAGGCCGCGCTCTGGACGCCGACGGGGTGCATGGCGAACACCATCGCCCTGATGCACCACCTGACACGGGGTGACAGGTTCCTCGCCCCGGCGGGCGCCCACGTGCTCGAGGCCGAGCTCGGCACCTCGGCGTGGCTCGCGGGCGGGCTGCCGACGCCGCTGGCGCACGACGCCGGTCCCGGGCGGCCGACCCCGGCGGCGGTCACCGCGATCGCGGGCGCGTCGGGGCCCTACTTCTCGCTGCGCACCTCGCTGCTGTGCCTCGAGAACACCCACAACGGCGCCGGCGGGGCGGTGACCCCGGTCGACGAGCACCGCGCGCTGGTGGCGGCGGCGCGCGACGCCGGGCTGGCCGTGCACCTCGACGGCGCACGGATCTGGCACGCCGCCGCCGCGCTCGGGGTGCCGGTATCGGCGCTGACCGCGGGCGTCGACACGGTCAGCGTCTGCCTGTCCAAGGGTCTCGGAGCACCGATGGGCTCGGTGGTCGCCGGCTCGGCGGCCTTCGTCGACGGGGCCTGGCGGCTGCGCAAGATGCTCGGCGGCGGCATCCGCCAGGGCGGCGTGGTGGGCGCGGCGGGGCTCGTCGCGCTCGACCAGGCCGGCGACCTCGGCGGCGACCACGCCCGCGCCGCCCGGCTCGCCGAGGGTCTGCAGGCGCTCGGCTGGCCAGTGATCGCTCCGGACACGAACATCGTGCTCGTCCCCACGGCCTCGCCGGCGCCCCTCGTCGCGGCGCTGCTCGACGCCGGCGTGCGGGCGGTGCCCTTCGGCCCCGGCGTGCGGTTCGTGACCCACCGCGACGTCGACGACGCCGACATCGAGGCCGTCCTCGAGCGCGCGGCCACCCTCCCCGCCCCGTCCTGACCTCTGACCTCTGACCTCTTGTAGTCGCCCGGGTGTTCCAGCCTGGCGGCCACGCTGACGTTGAACGTCAGGAAATCCGCCTCGATCAACCGGGCGCGGACTCCGTGGGCCGGTCCGGCGCGGATTCCAGGACGTCGAGGCGCCGGCGCAGGTCGCGCAGTTCCGCCAGGAGCTCCGCGTGCCGCAGGTCCGCCGGGTCGGCGCGGGGCGGCGCCGCGACGGCCTCGGACGCGTCGCGCGCCCCGACCTGCTCGAGGAACCACGTGGCGATCGCGGCGGTCACGGTGCCCAGCACCGCGATCCCCGCGAGCATCAGACCGGCCGCGACGAGGCGACCTTCGGTCGTCACCGGGGACAGGTCGCCGTAGCCGACCGTCGTGATCGTCGTCAGCACCCACCACAGCGAATCACCGAAGGTCAGGATCGAGGCCTCGGGCGCGTCGCGCTCGGCCTCGAACACCCCCAGCGCCGCGATGAAGCTGAGCAGGGAGATCGAGACGATCAGGTAGCTGCCGACCCGGCCGCGGAAGTCGTCGCGCAGCACCCGCCCCAGCACCGAGATCGCCGCGACGAGCCGCAACAGGCGCAGGAACCGGAAGAACGGCGCCGCGACGATGAGCAGGTCCAGAGGGTGGCGGACGACGAACCGCCCCTTGCGCCGCGCGAGCCCGATCCGGATGACGTAGTCGACGACGAAGATCGCCCACACCGCCCAGAGCAGGGCGTCGAGCCGCCACCACCACGTCTCGGGCGGGCGGGTCGCGAGCACCTGGACGGCGTAGACCGCGAGGTAGAGCACCGCGAGCCCGGTCAGCGGGTAGTCGGTGCGACGTTCCCAGGCCTCCAGTCGTGCCTCGTCGTCCGGCTCCATGGACACGGAGAGTAAGTCCCTAGAGCGTCGGGAACCAGCGTCCGAGCCGATCGATCCCTGCGCGGACGTCCTCGGTGGCGCCGGCGAACGACAGGCGGATCCAGGAGTGCCCGTCGATCGGGTCGAAGTCGATGCCGGGAGCGACGGCGACGCCGGTCTCGGCGAGCATGCGCTGCCCGAACGCCAGGGTGTCGTCGGTGAGGTGCCCGACGTCGGCGTAGACGTAGAACGCGCCGTCGGCGGGTGCGAGCCGCGTCAGGCCCAGGCCCGGCAGGCCGTCGAGCAGCAGGCGGCGGTTGTGGGCGTAGCGCTCGACGTGCCCGTCGGCCTCCGCCAGCGACGCCGGGGTGAACGCGTCCAGCGCCGCGTACTGGGGCGGCACCGGCGGGCAGACGGTGAAGTTGCCGGCGATCACGTCGACGGCCCGGCGCAGGCGCTCCGGCACGAGCAGCCAGCCGAGGCGCCAGCCCGTCATCGACCAGTACTTCGAGAACGACGTCACGACGATCGCCTCGCGCGACGTGCTCCAGGCGCTGGCGGTCGGCGGGGCCGATTCCCCGGACCCGTACTCGATGCCGTGGTAGATCTCGTCGCTGATCAGCTGGACGCCGTGCTCCTCGCACCACCGCGCCAGCGCGGCCAGCTCGTCGGGCTCGATGACGCTGCCGGTCGGGTTGGCCGGGCTCGCGACGACGAGGCCCTTCGGCGGGCGGTCCAGCGCGTCGAGCATCGCGACCGTCGGCTGGAACCGCGTCTCCTCGCCGCAGGGCAGCTCGACGACCTCGCACCCCAGGGCCGCGAGGATGTTGCGGTAGCAGGGGTAGCCGGGTCGGGCGAGCACCACGGTGTCGCCGACGTCGAACGCCGCGAGGAAGGCGAGCAGGAAGCCGCCGGACCCCCCGGTGGTGACGACGACGTCCTCCCGGCGCACCGAGTCGTCGGCGTAGCGGGTGCGGTGGTGCGCGGCGATCGCGTCGCGCAGCTCGACGGTGCCGAGCGAGCTCGAGTAGCCGAGGATCTGCTCGTCCAGCGCTCGGGCGGCGGCGGCGCGGACGTCGGCGGGCGCGGGCGTCGATGGCTGGCCCGCGGAGAGATTGACGAGGTCGCCGTGGGTGCGCGCCCGCTCCCCCGCGGCCGCCCACACGTCCATCACGTGGAACGGGGGAACCGTCGCCCGCACCGCCGGGCCGAGGCGCGCCAGAGTCGTCACCCGGCCACCCTCGCACTAGTACCCGACGTAGGCCTCGCCGCGGGCCTCGGCCACCACCCCCGGCACCTGGGACACCGAGCCGTAGCGCTCGATCGCGTACCGGACCCCGGCGATGATGTTGTCGATCGGGTTCCGGATGTCGTCGTGCCCGGGGAGCTTGTGCGCGTCGAAGGTCGGGCCGATCGTCTGCATGAGGCCCTGCGACGGCGTGCCCTTCGTGGCGTTGGAGTCCCAGTTGTTGATCGCGTCAGGGTCCCCGCCCGACTCGTGCTCGATGATCGTCGCGATGGCGGCCGGGTCCATCTTCTCCGGCGGGACGCCGTTGGCCGCCAGGATCGCCATGGCCTCGCGGATCCAGTCGCCGACCTCGCCGGGCGGGGCCTTGCCGGTGCCCGCCGGGAGCGGCGTGGCCTCCGTGCTGCCACCGCCGCCGGCTCCCGCACCGCTGCCGCCGGCCCCCGTACCGCTGCCACCGGCACCGTCCCCGTCGGCGCTCGACGACGCCCCGGCGCCCGTCGTCCTGCCCGTCCCCTCGCCGTCGCGTGCCGCCGCCGCATCCGTCTCCGTCGGCGTCTCGACGGGTCGCCAGGTGAGCGGGAACCCGGGCGGCGGGGCCATCGTCGCGGCGTCGGGTCCGGCGAGCGTGGTGAACCCGGTGAGGCCGTCGGCGAGGCCGCGGAGTCGGGTGGCGACGCCCGTGAGCTCGGCCTCCGCGCGCTCCACCGCGGCGCGCGCCGCCTCGGTGGGCCCCCGCAGCGCGTGACCGGCCATCCCGTCGGCGAGACCGGGCGGGGCGTCCGGCGTGGCCGCCGCCTGCTGACGGGCCGCCGCGGCGAGCGCGAGCGCCTGGGAGACCTGCTGGTCGACCTCCCGCTGCAGGCCCTCCAGCGTCGTCCCGGCCTGCTCGAGCGCCGTCCCGGCGTCCGTGATCGCCTGCCGGTCGCGCTCTCCGGCGGTCCGGAACGCCTCGACCCACGTGCCGAACGCCTGAGCGCCCTCACCCTCCCAGCGCCCGTCGACCGCCGCCGCGCCGTTCCCGACGGTCCGGACCGATCCGCCGACACCGTCGCCGATCGACCCGACCTGCGCGGCCATCGCCCGGACCGCGGCCGGGTCGACGGTGCGCAGCCGACCCGCGATCGCCGCGAGCTCCGCGGCGGCGGGCTCGGCCGCGAGCTGGCCCTCGACGTCGGCGGGCACCGCTCAGTTCCCCGCCGGCGTGAGGGAGTCGGACACCGCCCGCTCGGTCTCCTGCATGTGCCGCATCGTCGCGTCGAGCGCCCGATCGGCGTCGCCGAGACGCGCGCCGGCGGCCTCCAGGTCGGCGGTCAGCGCCCGCGTCAGCGCGGCGACGGCGTCCGTGAGCGCCGCGGAGACGTCCAGCGCGCCGAAGTCCGGAGGTGGCGCGGCCCCGAGCCGGTCGGCGAGCCCGGGCATGCGGCCGGACTCGCCCGCGACGGCCGTGCGCGCCTCTTCCAGCGCGCGGGTGTCGTAGTCGATGCCGGCCACGGGGAGCACGGTAGGCGGGCGGAGCCCGGGGTAGGTGCCGTTCGGGAGAACCCGCGTCAGTAGCCGACGTAGGCGTCGCCGCGCGCCACGGCCTCGACGCCCGGCACCTCCGAGACCGAGCCGTACCGCGCGATCGCGTAGCGGACGCCGGCGATGATGTTGTCGACCGGGTCGGTGATCTCGCCGTGCCCGTCGAGCTTGTAGGAGTCGAACGTCGGGCCGATCGTCTGCATCAGCCCTTGCGACGGGGTGCCCTTGTCGGCGTTGGAGTCCCAGTTGTTGATCGCTTCGGGGTCGCCGCCGGACTCGTGGTCGATGATCGTCGCGATGTCGTCGGGGTCCATCTTGTCGACGGCCACGCCCTCGCTCTGCAGGACCGCCATCGCCTCCCGGATCCAGTCCCCGACCTCACCCTTCGGGCCGCCGCTCGGCGCCGCGCTCCCGGCCCCGGGGTCACCGGCGTCGCTCGTGTCCGTCGATGCGCTGGTCACCGCACCCTCCTCGGCGTCGCTGTCGTCGGACGCGTCGCCCTCGCGCGAGTCGTCGTCGCCGGAGGGGCCGTCCGCGTCCGAGGGGTCGTCCGCGTCCGAGGCGTCGGAAACCGAGGCGGCGTCGGCGTCGGCGTCGGTCAGGTCCGCCGACGTCCCCGTGAACGAGTCGTCGTCGGCTGATGCTCCGGAATTCGAAGCATCTCCACCGTCGACCAAGTCCTCCGACGTCCCCGTGAAGCCGTCGTCCGACGACGACCCGGACCCGCTGTCGTCGTCGTCGACCAGGTCCGCCGACGTCCCGGTGAACGAGTCGTCGTCGGCAGATGCTCCGGAACTCGAAGCATCGTCACCGTCGGCCAGGTCCGCCGACGTCCCGGTGAAGCCGTCGTCCGATGCCGACCCGGACCCGCCGTCGTCGCCGTCGACCAGGTCCGCCGAGGTCCCCGTGAACCCGTCGTCATCGGCAGATACTCCGGAATTCGAAGCATCTCCACCGTCGACCAGGTCCGCCGACGTCCCGGTGAACCCGTCGTCCGACGACGACCCGGACCCGTCGTCGTCGACCAGGTCCGCCGACGTCCCCGTGAACGAGTCGTCGTCGCCGGCAGATGCTCCGGAATTCGAAGCATCCTCACCATCGACCAGGTCCGCCGACGTCCCCGTGAACCCGTCGTCCGACGACGACTCGTCGAGCGCCGACGACCCCGCCCCGTCGTCGATGAGCAGGTCCCCGGAGCCGTCGTCCGACGACGCCCCGTCGTCGACGGACGATTCCGGCACCGAGGCATCGTCAGCGTCGGAGCACCCCGGCGAACCGTCGAGGGACGAGACGTCCGTGAAGTCGCCCGACGTGCCGCCGGAGAGGTCGATCCCCCGCGCACCGTCGGCGCCACCCGTGTCCGAGAACGCGGGACGGGTGGCGACGCTCTCGCCCGGCCGCGCGACCGCCCCGACGTCGGGGGCCGGCAGGCGCGAGAACGCCGTCAGCTCGCCGGCGAGCTCGCGCAGCACCGTCGCGGCGTCCCCGAGCGCCGTCTCCGCGCGCACGACGGCGACGCGGGCGGCCTCGGTCGGTGCGGCCATCGCCCGGGCCGCCAGCTGGTCGGCGAACGGGGCACGGGCGGGATCGCCGAGCGCCTCCGCACGGGCGCGGCGGGCCGCGTCGAGCGCGCGGGACACCTGGACGTCGACCTCACGACGCAGCGCGGCCAGGTCCTCGCCGGCCGCGTCGACCCGGGCGCGCACGCGATCGGTGACGTCGAGCGTGCGACTGCCGGCGCTCCCGACGTCGTCGAGGTAGCCCGTCAGCGCGTCGGCGCCCCGCCCCTGCCAGGCGGCCCGGACATCGTCGCCGTGGCGGCCGAGCGACCGCATCGACCCGTCGACGCCCTCCGCCATCGCCGCGAGACCCCGTGCCGTGCGGTGCAGGGCCTCGGGGTCGACCCGCTGCATCCTGGCGACCAGGGCACTGAGCTCCTGGCCACCGGGCTGGGCGGCGAGCTCGCCGACGGCGTCGAACGCCATCCGTCACGCCGCGGCGAGCGACGCCGCCGCGTCGCGGTCGCCCGCCCGGGTCGCGCCGAGGGCGGCGTCGAGCGCGCGGTCGACACCGTCGAGGCGGGAACCGGCCGCACCGAGCTCGGCGTCGAGCGCCCGCACGACCTCCTCGAGGGCGGCGACCATCGCGCCGGCCGACGCGAGGTCACCGAACCCGGCGCGGGGCACCGTGACCCTGTCGATCATCGCCGGCACCCGGCGCGCCTCGGCGGCGAGACCGGTGCGCGCCTGCTCGAGAGCCGCGGGAACGAGGACGAGATCGGGCACGCCCCGGAGGGTAGGTCGACACCTCGAACCGGTGGTGCGCTTTCGCGGAATCAGGCGCGCACGGGCATCGCGACCCGCCCGGCCGCGGCGTCGCGGGCGATGTCCGTGCGGTGGTGGCCGCCGGCGAGGTGCACGGCGGCGAGGCGGGCGTAGGCGTCGGAGCGCGCGGCGTCGAGGTCGGCCCCCGTGCCGACCACCGACAGCACCCGCCCGCCGCTGGACACCACGGCGCCGTCGTCGCGGCGGCGCGTGCCGGCGTGCAGGACGCCGGGGTCGTCGGCGCCGCGCAGGACGTCGCCGGTCCGCACGGCACCGGGATAGCCCTCGGCGGCGACGACGACCGTGACGGCCGCGCCGTCCGACCAGCTCGGTGCGGGTTCGTCGGCGAGGCGCCCGTGCGCGGCCGCGGCGAGCAGCGAGGCGGCCGAGCTGCGCAGCAGCGCGAGGACGACCTGGGTCTCGGGGTCGCCGAAGCGGCAGTTGAACTCGATCACCTGCGGCCCCGACGACGTCAGCGCGAGCCCGGCGTAGAGCAGGCCGGAGAACGGGGTGCCGCGGGCGTCGAGCTCGGTGACGACGGGCGTGACGATCCGCTCGACGACCTCGTCGACGAGGCCGGCGGACGCCCAGGGCAGCGGCGCGTAGGCGCCCATCCCGCCGGTGTTGGGGCCGGCGTCGTCGTCACCGAGGCGCTTGAAGTCCTGCGCCGGGAGGAGCGGGACCACGGTCGTGCCGTCGACGACGCAGAACAGCGACGCCTCGGGACCGTCGAGGAACGACTCGAGCAGGACCGGATGCCCGGCCTCGAGCACGGCCGCGGCGTGGCGGCGGGCGGCCTCGAGGTCGGAGGTGACGAGCACGCCCTTCCCGGCCGCGAGGCCGTCGTCCTTGACCACCCACGGCGCCTCGAAGCGGGCGAGGGCGGCGTCGAGCTCGCCGGGGTTGTCGACGCTCTCGCTGCGCGCGGTGGGCACGCCGGCGGCGTTCATGACGTCCTTCGCGAACGCCTTCGAGCCCTCGATCCGCGCGGCGGCGGCGCTCGGGCCGAAGCACGGGATGCCCGCCGCACGCAGCGCGTCCCCCACCCCGGCGACGAGCGGGGCCTCGGGGCCGACGACGACGAGGTCGGCGCGCCAGGACCGCGCGAGCGCCTCCACCTGCTCCGGGTCGGTGGGGTCGGCGAGCCCGGGGTGCTCGGCCAGCGTCGCCGTGCCCGCGTTGCCGGGGGCCGCGGCCAGCGCGGTCACCTGCGGGTCGCCGGCGAGGGCGAGGAGCAGGGCGTGTTCACGGGCTCCGGAGCCGATGACCAGGACGCGCACGCCCGACACGCTACGGGGTCGCGAGATGGGGGCTTTCCTGACGTTCAACGTCAGCGTGGTCGCCAGGCTGGAACACCCCGTGTTCACGGCGACGTCGGGGAGGACGGGTGGCGGGGTCACGCGGGCACCGGAACACTGCGCCCGATGACCACGCCGGGGCCCTCGTTCACCCGTCGCTCCGCCCTCTGGGGCGGGCTCGCCGCCGCCGGGGCCCTGGCCGCCGGGTGCGCGGACACCCCGATCGTCGCCGCGGCGCCCGCGCCCACCGGGGCCCCGCCCACCAGCGCCCCGGCCCCGGCCCCCGGCGGCACGGGCACCGCGCCCGGCGGGCCGGACCGGATCATGGTCGTCGGGCACCGCGGCGCGTCGGGCTACCGCCCGGAGCACACGCTCGCCGCCTACGAGCTCGCCATCCGCATGGGCGCCGACGCCGTCGACGTCGACCTCGTGCCCACCCGCGACGGCGTCCTCGTCGCGCGCCACGAACCCGAGATCGGCGGCACCACCGACGTCGCCAGCAAGCCCGGGTTCGCGTCCCGGCGCACCACCAAGGAGATCGACGGCACCACGGCGACGGGGTGGTTCACCACCGACTTCACCCTCGCGGAGCTGCGCACCCTGCGGGCGACGGAGCGCATCCCCGAGACCCGCCCGCACAACACGCTCTACGACGGCCGCTACGCCGTGGTCACGTTCGACGAGGTCCTCGACCTGCTCGACCGCCTCGCCGCCGAGCTGCGCCGCCCGGTGGGGGTGCTGCCCGAGGTCAAGCACTCGACGTACTTCGCGAGCCTCGGGCTGCCGGTGGAGCCCCCGCTCGTGGACACCCTGCGCCGGCGCGGCCGGGACGGCGCCGACTCCGGCGTGATCATCCAGTCGTTCGAGACCGCCAACCTGCGCGCGCTGAAGGGGCAGGTCGGCTGCCCGCTGCTGCAGCTGGTGGACGCCGCCGGGACGCGGCCCGCCGACCTCGTCGCCGCGGGGGACCCGCGCCCGTCCGACGCGCTGCTCACGCCGCAGGGGCTGCGCGACGTCGCCGGCTACGCGACCTGGCTCGGGCCGTCGAAGGAGTGGATCGTTCCGCTGGGCCCGGACGACGCCGGCGGGACGCCCACGCGCCTGGTCGAGGACGCCCACGCCGCGGGCCTGCGCGTCATGCCGTTCACGTTCCGCAACGAGAACGAGTTCCTGCCCCTGCAGCGGCGGCGCGGCGGCGCCGCAGCACCGCCCGACACGTACGGCGACGCGTTCGGCGAGTACCAGCAGTTCGTCGCGGTCGGGGTCGACGCCGTGTTCAGCGACGACCCGGACACCGCGCTCGCGGCGGTCACCTGAGCCCTCCCCCGGAGTCCTAGCTGTTCTAGCCTGCCGGGCGGACCCGGGTGAGCGTGTTCCGCTCGCTGTTCGGGATCCACAGCGTGCCGTCGGCGGCGACGAGGAACGTCGTGGCGTCCCGTCCCACGCCGACGATCGGGGTGCCGTCCTCCCGCCCCGTCCGGACGTCGAGGCGCGCCAGGGTGTCGCCCAGCGGGAAGGTCGTCCACAGCGTCGATCCCCGCACCTCGAACCGCCCGCCGCCGGGCGCGAGCCGCACGGGTGCGCCGAGGGCCCGCGTGCGCTCGTCGACGGGGTGCAGCGTCGAGTCGGGACACCCGACGTAGACCACGCCGGCGTCCGCGGTGATGCCGCCGGCGCAGGGCAGCGCGATCGGCGGGTCCAGCACCTCGCCCGTGCTCAGCGCGATCTTGCTGATCGTGCTGTCGGCGGTGTTGAGCACGTAGAGCGCGTCGTCGACCCCGATCGCCTCGCCCACGGGGAAGCGCCCCACCGGGATCGGGTTCCCGACCGGCCGGCCGGTCACCGCGTCGAGCCGGGTCACGACGCCCGCGTCCCGGTGCGTCAGCCACACCGAGCCGCCGCCCACCTTGACGTCGCTGATCCGCGGGGTGGGCACGAACGACGCGCCCGACACCGCGCCGGTGGCCGCGTCGATGCGCACGACGCCGTCGTCGTAGTTCCACACCCACAGCGACGTGCCGTCGGTGACCAGGCCGTTCGGCGTACCGCCCACGGGGATGCTGGTGACGGTCCGGGTCACGGGATCGACGCGGGAGACGGTGCCGTCGCCGTAGTTGGCGGTCCAGATGCTGCCCGCGGCCTCCACGACGCCCCGGGGGTCGGCGCCGACCGGGATCGGCGCGCCCTCCACCTCGCCCGCCGCCCCGCCCCCGGTCGCCCGGGTGAGCGCCCCGGTGCCGAGCACGACGCCGAGGGTCGCGAGCAGGACCAGCACCACGCCCGCCGCCACCGGGAGCCACCAGCGCCGCCGCGACCGGGGCGACGGCGCCGGTCCCCCGACCGGCACCCCGGCGGCGGTGGGGACGGTGGCCTGGCCGGCCACGGGCCGGCCGGAGAGGTCGGGCAGGGCCCGCAGGTCGCGCGCGAAGGCGTCGAGGTCGGGCTGGCGGGCGGCGGGGTCCTTCGCGAGGGCCCGCTCGAGCACCCGGCACAGCGCGTCCGGCACCCCCCGCGGGCGCAGGTCGGGCACCGGCTCGCGCAGAACGCGGTAGATGACCGGCCCCGGCGAGTCGTCGCCGCCCGAGAACGGCGCCCGGCCCGCGAGCAGGCAGTGCAGCGTGGCCGCCAGCGAGTAGAGGTCCGCCGACGGTGAGGGCCCGCGCCCGTCGAGGACCTCGGGCGGCGCGTAGGCCAGGCTCGCGGTGATCATTCCCGAGGCCGTCCGCTCGGCCCCGGTGAGGCGGGCGATCCCGAAGTCGGCGAGCAGCGGCTCGTCGTACGGCGAGATCAGCACGTTCTCCGGCTTCACGTCGCGGTGGAGCACCCCGACCCGGTGGGCGCTCGCGAGCGCCCCGGCGAGCTTCGCCCCGACGTCGACGACGTGCGCGGCGGGCAGGCGCCCGGCCCACGGTGCGAACGAGCCCCGCTCCAGGTACTCCATCACCAGGAACGGCGTGCCGTCGGCCAGCTCGCCGCCGTCGTAGACGGTGACGATGTGCGGGTGCTGGGCCAGCGCACCGAGGGCGCGGCGCTCGCGGTCGAAGCGCATCCGGGCCTCGGCGTCGACGCGCCCGTCGACCACCTTGATCGCCACGGTCTGCCCGAACGACTCGCGCCGGGCGCGGTACACCGTGGCGAACCCGCCGCGGCCGATCACCTCGAGCCCGGCGTACCCGGGCACGACCGGCGCGCCCGTGGCCGGTCGCCCGGGGAAGGTCACGTCAGGGCGCGAGGCGGCGGTCGACGTAGCACCAGCGCCACGTCTCGTCCGGCTCGTGCGAGCGCATCACCGGGTGCCCGGTGTCCTCGTGGTGCTTCGACGCGTGCCGGTACGGGCTCGAGTCGCAGCACGCCACGTGCCCGCACGCGAGACACTTCCGCAGGTGGGCCCACGCGGTGTAACCCTCCGCGCGACAATCGGGACAGATCAGCGTCTCGCCGTCGCGGGCGACGGCGTCCGGCGCCGGGTCGGTGGTGACACCCGAAGTGCCGATCTCGAGGAGGTGTTCGCAGGCGCCCACCCCGTCCACTCTAAGGGGTGGGCACGTCGCGCAGGACCGTTTCGTCACGACCCGGTCCGACCCCGATCGCCGACACCGGCGCCCCGGAGAGCTCCTCGATCCGCTCGACGTAGTCGCGGGCCTTCGCGGGCAGGTCGTCGAAGCGGCGCGCGGCGGAGATGTCCTCGAACCAGCCGGGCATCGTCTCGTACACGGGCGTCGCCGCGACGACGTCCGACTGCCTCATCGGCATCTCGTCGACTCGCCGGCCGTCGACCTCGTAGCCCACGCAGATCGGCACGTTCTCGAGCCCGGAGAGCACGTCGAGCTTGGTGAGGAAGATGTCAGTCAGGCCATTGACGCGCACCGCGTACCGGGCGATGACGGCGTCGAACCACCCGCAGCGGCGGCTGCGGCCGGTGGTGACCCCGAACTCGCCGCCGGTCTTGCGCAAGTACTCGCCGTCGGCGTCGAACAGCTCGGTGGGGAACGGCCCCGAACCGACCCGGGTGGTGTACGCCTTGAGGATCCCGATCACGCGGTCGATGCGCGTGGGCCCGATGCCCGAGCCGGCGGCGGCGCCGCCCGCGGTGGGGCTCGACGACGTCACGTACGGGTAGGTGCCGTGGTCGACGTCGAGCAGCGTGCCCTGCGAGCCCTCGAGCAGGACGGTCTCGCCGCGCTCGAGCGCCTGGTTGAGCGCGAGGCGGGTGTCGGCGATGCGGTGCGCGAAGCCCTCGGCGTGCCCGAGGACGGTGTCGGCGACCTCGTCGACGTCCAGCGCCCGCCGGTTGTAGATCTTGACGAGGATCTGGTTCTTGAGCTCGAGCGCCGCCTCGACCTTCTCGCGCAGCAGCTTCTCGTCGAGCAGGTCCTGCATCCGCACGCCGACCCGGGCGATCTTGTCCTGGTAGGCGGGCCCGATGCCGCGGCCCGTGGTGCCGATCCGGGCCTTGCCCAGGAAGCGCTCGGTCACCTTGTCGATGGCCACGTGGTACGGCATGATCACGTGCGCGTCCGCGGAGATCAACAACTTGCCCGTGTCGACGCCCTTGGCCTCCAGGCCGGCGAGCTCCTCGAGCAGCACCCCCGGGTCCACGACGACACCGTTGCCGATCACGTTGGTGACACCCGGTGTCAGGATCCCCGACGGGATGAGGTGCAGGGCGAAGTTCTTGCCGTCGGGCAGCACCACCGTGTGGCCGGCGTTGTTGCCGCCCTGGTAGCGCACGACCCACTGGACCTGCTCACCGAGGATGTCGGTGGCCTTGCCCTTGCCCTCGTCGCCCCACTGGGCGCCGATGAGCACGATGGCCGGCATGTGACACTCCCTGACCTCGACTCCGGGTACGCACACGGGAGTGCAGGCCGCCCCGTGCAACCGAAGGGTAGTCCACACGGGTGTTCGTGATGCGCGTGGTGACCTGCGGGGACGCCGCCCTCGCCCGATGGCACCCCGCCGAGCGCGGTCTCGACGCCGTCGACCTCCCGGCGCTCCCGGCCCGCGGCGACGTCGACCCCGTGCTCGACGACCTGCCGCCCGGCAGCCGCCTCGTCGTGGCCGGTGACGACGCCGCGGTGGCCGCGGTGCTGGTCCGCGTGCTGCGTCGCGAGCGTCTCGACCTGGAGGTCGCGGTGCTGCCGGCGTCAGGGTCGGCGGTGGCGGAGGTCTGGGGGCTGCCCGTCGACCCCCCGGGGGCCCTCGCCCTGGCCCGCGGCGGTTCGGCGCGCCCGGCGCCGCTGGTGCGCGACGACCACGGCGGCCTCGTCGTCGGCCGGCACACGGCGGGTCCGCTGCACGGCGAGGTCTACTGCGACGAGCACCGGGTGCTCCGCGGTGACGCCGCCGAGCTGGTGGTGCTCCCCGACCCCGCCGCCGGCGTGCGGGTCACCGTCACCGGCCCCCGGCGGCTGGGAGGGTTGCGGGCGGGACGGACCACGACGACGGCCGGACGCGCCGTGCAGCTCGGCTGCCGGCCGGCCGTGACGGTCGTGCGTGACGGCGTCCCCGGCGACCGTCCGGTGTCGCGGCGCAGCTGGTACCGCCACACCGAGGACTGGCTGCTGGTCCGCCCCTGACCGGGACTCCGGGTGACCGGGCCCCTTGGGACGATCAGCGGCGTCGGCCCTCCGGACGGTGGCCCGCCCGACTGCGCTCGGCGACCACTCGGCCACCTTCCGTGCCCACCCGCCGCGGGTGAGGTGTGCCCCCGGGGGGTGGGGGTATGCCTTCTGCATGCTGGCGGTGGTGCTGCTCCTCCCGATCGTGATCATGGTTGTCGCCTGCCTCCTCGAGCGGTTCGAGGCCCACGCCACGTACGTCCGGCCGGCCGAGCGCGTGCGCACCCCCCTCCCGGGCGGGTCGGCGACACCGGCGCTGGAGCTCGTCGCGAGCAGCCACGGCACCGTCACGGACATCCCCGCCGCACCGGCGGCGGGCGCACCGCGCGAACTCCGCCGGGCGTCCTGAGCGCGCGAACGCGGACTTTCGACGCCTAGAAGCAGCGAACAGCGCGTTCGCTGCGGAAGCTCACGGCTCGTCGCGCCCCAGCCGCGTGCTCGTCGTCGCCGCGACGGCCTCGTCGCGATCCATCCCGGACGCGGTGAGGAGATCGACGAGCATCGAGCGGATCTGGGCGATCACGACGTCCGCCGAGTAGCCCCCGCCGTGCCGGGGCACCGCGCCGACGGTGTCCAGCAGCGCGCTGCGGGCGCCGTCGGTCGACTCGCCGGCGGTCAGCTCGCCGCGCAGCGCGGCGGTGTCCCCGGCCAGCCGGCGCAGGACGGCCACGAGGTCGGCGTCGGCCTCCTCGCCGTCGCGGATCGCGGCGTGGGCCCGCCGCGCGAGGACGCGGGCGTTGCGCAGCGCGAGGTCGACCGGGCGCACGGCCGCGCGGAGGCGGGCGAGCTCGCCGCGGTGGCGGCGGCGCAGGGGCGCGATCGCGGTGATCTCGAACCCCGCGTCGACCGCGTCCGCGAGCGCGTCGACCCGGCCCTGCGTGGCCCGCGCCCGCTCGAGCACCGCGTCCGCGGCCGCGAGATCCGCGATGTCGAGGGCGTCCGCCGTCCCCAGCAGCACCGCCTCCAGCTCCTCGAGCAGGGCGGACAGGCCGCGACGGGCGCGGGTCAGCGGGTGCGAGGGCAGGGTCGCCGCCGTCGCCAGGCCGATCGCCGCCCCGATCAGCGTGTCGATCCAGCGCGAGAACGCCGCGGTGGTGCCCGGCGGCTGCAGGGTCGCCACGAGCACCGCCGACACCGCCGCCTGGTTGAGCAGCAGGGCGCCGACGTCGAACAGGAGCGCGGCCAGCAGCGTCAGGCCCACGACCACGCTGATCTGCCACCAGCCCGGTCCGATGAGCACGACGATGAGGTCGCCGACCGCCACGCCGACGCTGACCCCGGCCGCGAGCTCCACCGAGCGCCGCAGCCGGTTGGTGAGCGAGACGCCGAGTACGAGCACGCACGCGATCGGCGCGAAGAACGGCAGCGGGTGACCGACGAGGTCGCGCGCCACCAGGTACGCGAGCCCGGCCGCCAGCGCGCACTGCAGCACCGGCAGGCCGGAGTCGCGCAGCCGCCGGGCACGGCTGCGGGCGAGCCGTTCCAGACGGAGACGGAGCCTGCGGAGCTCGACCATGTCAGCGGTCCACGACGTGTGCTCCTAGGCGAGACCGAGGACGGTCACGGCCTCCGGGTCGCAGTCGGCGAGGAGCTGGACGCAGCGCTCGACCTCGTCGGTCTCGCCGATCGCCTGCGCCGCCTTCGCCAGGGCCGCGACCGCGCGCAGGAAGCCCTGGTTCGGCTCGTGGCTCCACGGCACGGGGCCGAAGCCCTTCCAGCCGTTGCGGCGCAGCTGGTCGAGCCCGCGGTGGTAGCCGGTGCGCGCGTAGGCGTAGGACGCCACGTTCGCACCGGACGCCGCGGCCTGCTCGGCCAGCGCGGCCCACCCGGCCGAGTAGGTCGGGTGGTCGGCGACGACCGCGGCCGGGTCCTCGCCCTTCTCCAGCCGCGCGGCCGGCTCGGGCGTCTCCGGGAGGTAGGTCGGCTGCGGTCCGAGCAGGTTGTGCCCGTGGCCGGCACCCGGCCCCGTCGGGATGGTCATGCCCCGATTGTCCGCCCGAGCGCCCTCGCCTCAGCGACCCAGGGTCTGCCCGGTCGAGCGCAGGTTCTCGCAGGCCGTCGTGACCCGCTCGGCCATCGCGACCTCGGCCTTCTTGTTGTAGCTGCGCGGGTCGTAGGCCTTCTTGTCGCCGACCTCGCCGTCGACCTTCAGCACGCCGTCGTAGTTCGAGAACATGTGCGCGGCGATCGGGCGGGTGTAGGCGTACTGGGTGTCGGTGTCGACGTTCATCTTCACGACGCCGTAGTCGAGCGCCTCGTGGATCTCCTCGAGCAGCGAGCCCGAGCCGCCGTGGAAGACGAGGTCGAAGGGCTTCGAGCCGTCGGCGAGGCCCAGCTTGCGCGCCGCGACCTCCTGGCCCTCCTTGAGCACCGAGGGGCGCAGCTTGACGTTGCCCGGCTTGTAGACGCCGTGCACGTTGCCGAACGTCGCGGCGAGCAGGTAGCGGCCCTTCTCGCCCCCGCCGAGCGCGTCGACGGTGTGCTCGTAGTCGCCGGCGGCCGTGTAGAGCTTCTCGTTGATGTCGTTGGCGACGCCGTCCTCCTCGCCGCCGACGACGCCGATCTCCACCTCGAGGATGATCTTCGCCTTGACCGCCTCGGCCAGCAGCTCCTGGGCGATCTGCAGGTTCTCGTGCAGCTCGACCGCCGAGCCGTCCCACATGTGGGACTGGAACAGCGGGGCCTTGCCGGCGTCGACGCGCTCCTGGCTGATCGCGATCAGCGGGCGGACGAACCCGTCGAGCTTGTCCTTCGGGCAGTGGTCGGTGTGCAGCGCGACGTT
Organism: Actinomycetospora aeridis; assembly: GCF_037400275.1. NCBI lineage: Bacteria > Bacillati > Actinomycetota > Actinomycetes > Pseudonocardiales > Pseudonocardiaceae > Actinomycetospora > Actinomycetospora aeridis. The sequence continues at coordinate 319,517 of NZ_JBBEGL010000005.1, forward strand.
GATCGAGTACTTCTCGGCGACGACGTGCGCGAACTCGGCCAGCGCGCTCGCGCCGGTGACCATGTCCTTGACCGACTGCCCGGAACCGAACTCGGCGCCGCCGGTGGAGAACTGGATGATCCCGTCGCTCTCCGCCTCGGCGAAGCCGCGCAGCGCCGCGTTGATCGTCTCCGAGGACGTGCAGTTGATCGCCGGGAAGGCGAACGCGTTCGCCTTCGCCCGGTCGAGCATCTCGTTGTAGACCTCGGGGGTCGCGATGGGCATCGTCGTGCCTCCCAGGGGCTTCGACAGCGTTCGGCAGGTGCCGTCCGGGCACCGGTGCGCACACGGATCCCGGCGGGACGTCGGCGCAGTATGGCGCAGCCGCGCGATCCGGCGCTGGATCGTCCGGTGTGACCCGATTCCCGGTCCGTGGCCGCCTGCGCCACGCGGGTGATCCGCGGACCGACCCTCGTCCCCACCGGGACCACGCGAGGTGAAGGGCTATCGTCGGTGACGTGGGCCATCCCGGGGAGAGCGCCGTCGAGCGCACGCTCGGCAGCCTCCGAGCCATCGACGCCGTCGCTCCCGCGGACGCCTCGGTGATCCATCCGTCGGCCCGCCCCGCGGGCCCCCCACGGCCGGGACCCGGGGCTCCGGGAGCGCCGGGCGGGCACGTCGGACCGGGTCCCTCGCCCGCGAGCGGCCCCGTCGCCACCCAGGACCAGCAGCAGGGCCCGCGCACCCTCGAGGATCTCTACCGCGAGCACCGCATGCGGTTCGTCCGCCTCGCCGTGCTGCTCGTCGACGACCCGGCCACCGCCGAGGACGTCGTGCAGGAGGCCTTCACCGGCCTGCACCGCCACTGGGGCCGGCTGCGCGACGAGCACGCGGCGCTGGGCTACCTGCGCACGGCCGTGGTCAACGGCTCGCGCTCGGTGCTGCGCCGCCGCCGCACCGCGCGGGAGTACACCCCGCCGCACACCGCCGACGCGCGCTCGGCCGAGTCGCTGGCGATGCTCTCCACCGAGCACCAGGCGGTCGTCTCGGCGCTGGGCAAGCTGCCGCGCCGGCAGCGCGAGGTGCTGGTCCTGCGCTACTACGGCGGGCTCTCCGAGGCGGAGATCGCCGAGGCCACGGGCATCAGCAAGGGCACCGTGAAGTCGACGGCGAGCCGCGGGCTCGAGGCCATCGGCAAGCTCGTCGGCGACGGCTGACGCCCGACGGCCCCCCGGACGGCCGTCCCCGTCCCCCTGGGTGGTGCCCGTCCGCGCCGCTACCATCGGCCGGGATGGACGACGAACGGCTGCTGTCCGAGGCCCTGCGCGCGCACGCCGCGGGCGGGGTGTCCTCCCCGGGCACACCGAACGCCCCCCAGCCGTCCCCGGGCGGCGCGCAGGCCTCTCCGGTGCCCCCGGCAGCCCCGGAGGGTGCGGCGGACGCCGGCGGGTCTCGTCTGCGCGACCGTTTCCGGCCCCTCGGGCGCAAGCGGGGCGCGGACGCCGCGCCCGAGACGGTCGTCCACCCCACGGCCGGTCCCGTCGGGACTCCTCCCGGGGCGCCGTTCCCGACGACCACGACGCGCGGTGGGCAGCCACCGGCACGTCCCGCGCCCCGTCCCGGCCCCGCGACCGACCGCCCCTGGCCGCAGACCGGCCCCCGTAGCGCCGGGCGGCCAACCCATCAGGGCCCGCCGCCGGGCTATCCGCCCGGGCCGGGCGTCCCGCATCCCCGGACGGCACCGGGCCACGTCAACGGGGTCACCGGGGCCACCGGCGCCGGCCCCGCCGCGCCGCCGCTCGCCGACCGCGAGCCGGCCGATCCCGGGGCCTGGACCCCCGCCAGGATCGCCTGGTGGTCGGGGATGGCGCTGCTGGCGGGCGCGGTCGCCGGTGCGCTGGCGGCCGTCGGCACGCTGGGCCTGCCCGGCTGAGACGGACCCGACCGGCACCCGACCCTGGGGCCGACACCGGCCTCACCCGGGCCTGACACCGATCTCACCCGGACCTGACACGGGCCACACCCTCGGGGAGTCCGGGGTGACCCGGAGACCCACGCCCAGCTCCGCCGCGTACGGTTCACAGGCGTGTCGCCCACACTCTCCGCCGCCACGACCACGGTGCAGGCCCTCGGCCCGGAGTGGCTCGACCCGCAGTACATCATCACCTCGCTCGGGCCCTGGGCCCTCGTCGGTGTGTGTCTGATCATCTTCGCCGAGTGCGGACTGCTGGTCGGGTTCTTCCTGCCCGGCGACTCGCTGCTGTTCATCACCGGGCTCGCGGTGGTCACCGGCCTGATCAGCACCCCGCTGTGGCTGGTGTGCGTGCTGCTGGTGGTGTGCGCCTTCGCCGGCAACGCGCTGGGCTACTACATCGGTCTCAAGGCCGGCCCGGCGATCTTCGACAAGCCCGACTCGAAGCTGTTCAAGAAGGAGAACGTCGACCGGACGCAGGCGTTCTTCGACAAGTACGGCAACCGGGCGATCGTGCTCGGCCGCTTCGTGCCGATCGTGCGCACGTTCATCACGGTCATGGCCGGGGTCGGGCGGATGGACGCGCGTCGCTACCTGACGTTCTCGCTGATCGGCGGCGTCGCCTGGGCGGCCGGGGTGACGCTGCTCGGGGCCGGGCTGGGCCAGTTCGAGGTCGTCAAGAACAACATCGAGCTCATGCTGATCCTCGTGGTGGCGCTCTCCCTGGTGCCGATCGCCATCGAGATGATCAAGGCGCGGCGCGAGAAGAAGCTCGGCGCGCAGGGCCTGGCCGAGGACGTCCTCGACGGCGCGAACGACGAGCCGACCCAGGTCATCGACACCCGCAACCGGGAGCGCTAGAGCCTCTCAGACCCGGGCGTGCGCGCGGATCCACGCGTGCATGGCGATCCCGGCGGCGACCCCCGCGTTGATCGAGCGGGTCGACCCGAACTGGGCGATCGAGAGCACCCGCTCCGCGCCCGCGACGGCCTGCGGCGTGAGGCCGACGCCCTCCTGGCCGAACAGCAGCACGCAGCGCCGGGGCAGCACGGCCGTCTCCAGCGGCGCCGCCCCCGGCCCGTTGTCGACGGCGACCACGGCCAGGTCCTCCGCACGGGCCCACGCGAGCAGCGTCGCGACGTCGGGGTGGTGGTGGACGTGCTGGTACCGGTCGGTGACCATCGCGCCCCGCCGGTTCCACCGCCGCCGGCCCACGACGTGGACGGCGGCCGCGGCGAAGGCGTTGGCGGTCCGCACGATCGTGCCGATGTTCGCGTCGTGGTGGAGGTTCTCGATCGCCACGTGGAACGGGTGGCGCCGGGCGTCGAGGTCGGCGACGACGGCCTCGCGGCGCCAGTACCGGTAGCGGTCGACGACGTTGCGGCGGTCGCCGCCGGCGAGCAGCTCGGGGTCGTAGCGGGGGTCGTCGGGCCACGCGTCCGGTCCGCCGGGCCAGGGCCCGACGCCGACCGGTTCCGGCCCGGTGCGCCACTCGGTGGGCCCGGGCCCGTCGTCCCCGTGGTGCTCGGTCACAGCCCCAGGTCGGCCAGGCCCAGCAGCGAGCGGCACGGGAGCCCACGCGCCTCGACGGCCTCGGTCGCGCCCGTTGCGCGGTCGACGACGGTCACGACCCCGACGACCTCGGCCCCCGCCTCGACCAGCGCGTCCACGGCGGTGAGCACGCTGCCCCCCGTGGTCGAGGTGTCCTCGACGGCGAGCACGCGGCGCCCGGCGACGTCCGGCCCCTCGATCCGTCGCTGCATGCCGTGGGTCTTGGCCGCCGCCCGCACCACGCAGGCGTCGACGGGCGGGCCAGGGGCGTGCATGACGGCGAGCGCGACCGGGTCGGCGCCCATGGTCAGCCCGCCCGCGGCGTCGTAGCTCCAGTCGGCGGTCGCCTCGCGGACGAGCCGCCCGATCAGCGGGCCCGCCTCGTGGTGCAGCGTCGCGCGGCGCAGGTCGACGTAGTAGTCGGCCTGCTGCCCCGACGACAGCGTCACCTTCCCGTGCACGACGGCGAGCTCGGCGACGAGCGCGGCGAGCCGGGCGCGGGCATTGGCGTCGATCGCGGGGACGTTCATCCCCGGTCCGTCGCCGTCCGCGCCGCGAGGGCCCGCAGCACCCCGCGCGGCACGACCCGCGCCACGCCGACGATCGCCTTGTAAACCGCTCCCGGCACGGACACCGCCTTCCCTGCCCGGAGATCGTCCAGGCCCTCCGACACCACCGTGTCCGCGTCCAGCCAGATCCAGTCCGGTCCCGGACGCTCCTGCCCGAGCCGGGCGTGGAACTCGGTGCGTGTGAACCCGGGGCAGAGTGCCATGACCCGCACGCCGGTGCCGCCCAGGGACAGGGCGAGGTTCTGCGAGAGCGCGGTGACGTAGGTCTTGCCCGCGCTGTAGACCGAGCCGCGCCCGGGCAGGAAGCCGGCGACGCTGGACACGTTGACGACGTCGCCCCGGCCCCGCGCGACCATCCCGGGCAGCGCAGCCGCCGTCAGCTCGAGCACGGCGGCCACGTTGACCTCGTAGTTCGCGCGCAGCGCGCCCGGCTCGGTGTCGACGAACTCGCCCGCGGTCGCGTAGCCCGCGTTGTTGACCAGGAGGGAGACCGGGGTCTCGCCGAGGGTCAGGCGCTCGACCACCTTCCGGCGTCCGGCCGCCGCGGCGAGGTCGGCGACGAGGACCTCGACGTCCACGCCGTGGCGGGCCCGCAGGCGTTCGGCGAGGCTGTCGAGCCGGCCGGCGTCGCGGGCGACGAGGACGAGGGCGTGGCCCGCGACCGCGAGGTGCTCGGCGAACGCGGCGCCGATGCCGGAGCTCGCGCCGGTGACCAGCGCGGTGCCCTCGCGGGAACCCCGGGGCCCCCGCCGGCCGGCGAGCGCGCCGGCGAACGTCGTCCGGCGCATCCCCGACGACACCCGCAGGGCGGCGAAGGGGACGAGCCGCGACGTGCCGACCAGCGCCTTCATGCCCACCCCGGGCGTCGACACGGCGCGCCCGGCCGCGTGGTCGGCGATTGCGGCACCGGCCACCGCGTCCGCGTCCGGCGGTGCGACACGCAGCGGGACGGCGTGCCCGCTGCTGCCGCCGACCCCGGGCGGGGTCGGGCACACCACGGTGAGCGCGAGTCCCTCACCGCTGTGCCTCTGGGCGAGCGACTCGGTGAGCATCGCGACGTAGGCCTGCGCGGCGCCGTCGAGACCCGCCGCCCCGGAGAGCGGGAGGTAGGCACCGGGACCGGCGGTGGTGATCACGCCGCCGGGGCCGGGGTGGCGGCGGGCGACCATCCCGGGCAGCGCGGCCCGGACCAGCACGAGCGCGGCGGCGGCGGTGCGGTCGAGGGCCGCGCGGACCGCGACGGGGTCGGCTTCGGGGAGCCCCTCGGTGCTCGGCAGCGTCGGGCCGACGACGAGCAGGTCGATCGGGCGCACGTCGGTCTCGAGGCGGCGGGCGACGAGGTCGAGGTCGTCGGCGTCCGCGAGGTCGCCGGGCAGGACCTCGGGGCGGGGCTCGCCGAGGTCGTCGGCGAGCGCCTCGAGGGCGGCCCGCTCGCCGCCGGCGAGGACCAGCTCGTCGCCGGCGTCGTGCAGGCGCCGGACGAACGCCCGGCCCAGGTCGGTGTCCGCCGACGTGACCAGGGTCCGGCGCGGAACGGCCCGGCTCACCGACCGGAGGACGAGCTGCTGCGGGCGCCCGGCCCGAACTCGTCGTCCTCGATGTCGTAGGGGATGTCGGCGGGACGGTCACGGTGGGTCTGGCGCGGCTCGCCCGGTTCGGTGTCCGCGTCGTCGTCGGGCGCCTCGCCCGTCTCGGGCGTGGGCTCGGGACCGTGGCCGTCGTCGTCCCCGCCGCCCGCGGCGTCCTCGAGCGCGACGGAGACCTCGACCAGGGCCTGCAGGAGCCCCTGGACGCGCTCCGGGTCGGCGCCCGGCTCCATGCTGGCGAGCACCCAGGTGTCCTCGGCCCAGACCAGCGGCACGTCGTCGCCGACGAGGTCGGCGGCGCGCGCGACGTCGGCGGTGATCAGCGGGCGCGCCTGGGCCACGGAGGTGACGAAGGCGTAGCGCTCCCCGACCTGGCCGAGCGAGTCGAGCCCGGCGTCGTCGGGCAGCGGGGCCGAGGGCAGGCGCAGCTCGATCGCGACCGGCAGCGTCGAGACCCCGCGCACGGCGGCGACGATCCCGGTGATCTGGCCGGCCTGCTCGTGGTCGAAGACGTGGGCGAGGCGACGTCCGCCGGGCCCGGGCACCGCGCCGGTGGCGAGGTCGAGCGCGCGGCCGTGGCCGCCCTGGTGCACGGCGCCGTAGCGCCAGCGGCTCGGCAGGACGGGGTCGACGTCGACGAACTCCCAGCTCTTCTGCTCGGCCCACTTCCGCCGGTCGCGACGGTTCCCGCTGGTGCGGGCGCGGTCGGAGAGCAACAGCAGCGCCCCGCCGCCCGCGGCCAGCGCCGCGATGACGAACCAGACCCAGGCAGGCACGCACGCAGAGTACGACGCCGACGTCCCCCCATCGTGCAGGCCGTCCTCGGCGCGCCGTTCCCATGTGAGCGAACTTCGGGGCTATAGCACCAAAGTTCGCTCACATAGGAGGTCAGGAACCCGGTGGTGTGGCGCGGTTAGGCTCGACGGTCGTGAGCGCCACGCTGGTCGCGCGGGACCTCGCCGCCGCGCACGGCGCCCGGGTGCTGTTCTCCGGACTCGACCTCGTCGTCGCCCCCGGCGACGTCATCGGGCTCGTCGGGGTGAACGGCGCCGGGAAGTCGACCCTCCTGCGCCTGCTCGCCGGCCTCGCCGCGCCCGACCAGGGCTCGATCGCGCTGTCGCCGGGCACGGCCACCGTCGGCCACCTGCCGCAGGAGACCGCGCGCGTCCCCGGCGAGACCGTGCGCGGCTTCCTCGGCCGGCGCACCGGCGTCACGGCGGCCGCCGCGACGCTCGAGACCGCGACCACCGCGCTCTCCGAGGGCGCCCCGGGCGCGGACGACGCCTACGCCGCGGCGCTGGAGCTCTGGCTCGACCTCGGCGGCGCCGACCTCGAGGAGCGCACCGGGGAGGTGGCCGACGACCTCGGCTTCCCGACCGCCCTCCTCGACGCCGCGATGACCTCGCTGTCGGGCGGCCAGGCCGCCCGCGCCAACCTCGCGTCGCTGCTCCTCGCCCGGTTCGACGTCTTCCTGCTCGACGAGCCGACCAACGACCTCGACCTCGCGGGCCTCGAGCGCCTGGAACGGTGGGTCCGCGAGCTGCGCGCCGGCACCGTGCTCGTCAGCCACGACCGCGAGTTCCTCGCCCGCACCGTCACCTCGGTGCTCGAGCTGGACCTCGCCCAGCAGCAGGTCACACAGTACGGCGGCGGCTACGAGGCCTACCTCGCCGAGCGCGAGACGGCCCGCCGCCACGCCCGCGAGGCCTACGAGGAGTACGCCGACAAGCGCTCCGAGCTGACCTCGCGGATGCAGACCCAGAAGCAGTGGGTGGAGAAGGGCGTGCGCAACGCCCGCAAGAAGGCGACCGACAACGACAAGTTCATCAAGCACCACCACGCGGCGACCGCGGAGAAGCAGGCCGCGAAGATCGCGCAGACGGAGCGGCGGCTCGAGCGCATGGAGGTCGTCGAGGAGCCGCGCAAGGAGTGGGAGCTGCGGATGTCGATCGCCGCGGCGCCGCGCTCCGGCACCGTCGTGGCGACCCTCGACGCGGCGACGGTCCGGCGGGGGGACTTCACCCTCGGGCCGGTCACCCTGCAGCTGGACTGGGCCGACCGCGTCGCGATCACCGGGGCGAACGGCGCCGGGAAGACCACACTGCTCGCGCTGCTGCTCGGACGCCTGGCCCCCGCCGAGGGCCGCGCCGCGCTCGGGTCGGGCGTCGTCGTCGGGGAGGTCGACCAGGCCCGCGGCCTGCTGACCGGGTCGACGGCGCTGCTCGACGTCCTGTCCCGCGAGCCGGAGCTCGACCGCTGGCCCACCGCCGAGCTCCGCACCCTGCTGGCGAAGTTCGGCCTCGGCGCCGAGCACGTGCACCGCGGCGCCGACACCCTCTCTCCCGGCGAGCGCACCCGCGCCGCCCTGGCCCTGCTCCAGGCCCGCGGGGTGAACCTGCTGGTGCTCGACGAGCCCACCAACCACCTCGACCTCGCAGCCATCGAGCAGCTCGAGTCCGCGCTCGCCTCGTTCGAGGGCACGTTGCTGCTGGTCTCCCACGACCGGCGCCTGCTCGCCGGGGTGTCGACCACGCGGCACTGGCACGTCGACACAGGGCGGGTCACCGAGACCGGCTGAGTCACCGCGGGCGACACGGTCAGGTGTGCCGTGCCGGGCCGAGCAGGAGCCCGCCGTCGATGACGAGCTCGGAGCCGGTGACGAAGGCGGCGTCGGGGGAGGCGAGGAACAGGAGTGCGCGGCTGATCTCGTCCGGCTCACCGAGCCGCGGGACGGCGAACGGCTCGGGGTCGAAGACCTCGGCGATGGCCGGCACGCCGTCGGCGAGCGGCTCGGTGATCAACGGAGTGGCCACCACCCCCGGGGTGAGCGACACGACGCGGATCCCGTCGCGTCCCAGCTCCAGCGCGGCCGTCCGGGTCAGTCCGCGCACCGCCCACTTCGCGGCGACGTACGGCCCGAACGCGGCGGTGCCGACGTGGCCCATCGTCGAGGCGACGGTGACGATCACGCCGCCGCCTGCCCGGCGCATCGACGGCGCGACGGCCCGGATACCGAGCGCGGTGCCCGTGACGTTGACGGCGGTGACCATGTCCCACAGGCGGCGGTCGGCGTCCTCGAGCAGCGTCGGCGGGTGCTGCACCCCGGCGTTGGCGACCAGGACCGAGACCGGCCCGAACCGCTGCTCGGCGGCCTCGACAGCGGCCGTCCAGTGCTCCTCGTCGGTGACGTCGAGCCGGACCGCGAGCGCTCGCTGCCCGAGCTGGTCGGCCATCGCGAGCCCGGCCGTCTCGTCGCGCGCAGCGATCACCACGGCAGCGCCTTCGCGGTGGAAAGCCTCCACGTGGCTGCGGCCCATCCCGCCGGTCGCACCGGTCACGAGCACGGTCCGTCCCTCGAAGCGACCCATCGTTCCTCCTCGCCCACGAGGTGAGTCGATCCGCTCACCTCGTAACGAGGCAACCACTCGGTCGGAGGTGAGTCAAGTGACTCGACTCCGAGCCCGGCCTGCGGCAGGATGGCGTGTGATGGACGAGGACGAGCCGACGCAGACGGGAGCGGCGCGCTACCACCGCGAGCTCGCCCGGAGGAATCGCGCGGCGCTGCTGGGTGCTGCGCGGCGGCTCTTCCTCGACCTCGGCTACGACGGCACCTCGCTCGCGAAGGTCGCCGCCGAGGCCGGGGTCTCGCGAGCCACCCTGTTCAAGCAGTTTCCGACCAAGGCCGAGCTGTTCAGCGCCATGGTGACCACGTCGTGGGCCACCGACGACGAGCAGGCCCCGCCCGTGCCCGGCGATCCCCTGACCGCCCTGTCGACACTCGGCACCCGGTACGCGGACCTGCTGACACGCCCCGGCATGGCCGACCTGTTCCGTATCGTCATCGCCGAGCTCCCGCGCTTTCCCGAGCTGGGGCGCACGCACTTCGACCTGGGCAAGATGCCGTTCTTCGACTCGGTGCGCGACCACCTGCTCGCCGAACAGCGCGCCGGCACCCTGCAGTTCCGGGACGCCGACCTCGTGACCACCCAATTCCTCGGCATGATCGCCAACTACGTCCTCTGGCCCCGGATGCTGCTGCTCGACTGGGACCCGGACGCGGCGAGCGTGGCGCGGGCGGTCGAGGAGGCCGCGCTGACCGTGCACGCGCGACACGCAGTGCCCGGCTCTCGAGGTCCGGGGGAACCGGACACACGATGAGACCGTTCTCATCCCGGCACCACGTCCGGCTCATCCGGGTCGACGAGACTGGCCGCATGGCTCGTTCGACGCTCGCCGCTGCGCTGGTGCTCGCGGGACTCGCGGTCGGCGCGACCGCGTGCGACACGTCCGGCGAGGCCCCGCTGCCGGCCCCGGTGTCGGTGCCGTCGGTGCCGGGCGGGGCGCCCGCCCCGGCGCCCGAGCAGGACGACGACGACGGGACCGTGGCGCCGCCGCCCGCCGGGGAGCAGGGAGACGATGACGGCGCCGACGACGGTGACGACGGCTGATCACTCCGTCGCCCACCCCGTCGGCTTCCTGCGTGCCCGGGGCGCCCGCGTCCGGATCGTCGCCTGGGTGCTGCTGCTCGTGCTCGGCAGCCTCGCGGTGGTCACCGTCGTCACCTGGCAGCTGCTGATCCGCGCCACCGACGCCCGGATGGACACTGCCCTGCGCACCGAGATCGAGGAGTTCACCGCGCTGACCGCCTCCGGCCGCAGCCCGACCGACGGCGCGCCGTTCGCCTCGGTCGACCAGGTGCTCCAGACCGCCATCACCTACAACCTCGCGCGGCCCAACGAGAAGTTCCTCGGCTACCTCGACGGCGTCTTCCGGTACCAGAGCCGCCAGCAGAGCCCCGTGCTGCTGGCCGGCGACCCGGGGTTCGCGCGGCTGGCGGGGTCGGTGCCGGCGCCGGTGGAGGCGCGCTACGAGAGCGCGGCGGGCGAGGTCCGCTACATCGCCGTGCCCGTCACGCTGGCGGGCGACCCGGCGCGCGGGGTCATCGTCGTCGCGTACTTCGCCGACCAGGAACGCTCGGCCGCCGACGACGCCGCGCTGCTCATGGTGGCGGCCGGTGCCGCGACCGCCGTGCTCGCCGCCGTCGCCGCCTGGCTGGTCGCGGGCCGCATCCTGCGCCCGGTCCGCGACGTCGCCGACACTGCCCGCGCCATCACCGAGACCGACCTCTCCGCGCGCATCCACGCCGGCGCCGACACCCGCGACGAGCTCGGCGCCCTGGTCCGCGCGGTGAACGCGATGCTCGACCGCGTCGAGGACGGCGCGCGGGCGCAACGGCGCTTCGTCGACGACGCCGGGCACGAGCTGCGCACCCCGATCACGATCGTGCGCGGCCACCTCGAGGTGGTGGACGTCGACGACCCGGCCGACGTGCGCGCGACCGTCGGGCTGGTCGACGACGAGCTGGAGCGGATGAACCGCATCGTGTCCGACCTGCTCGTGCTCGCGAAGGCCGAACAGCCCGAGTTCGTCCGGCGCGCGCCCACCGAGGTGCCCGCGCTGCTCGAGGAGACGCTGCGCAAGGCGTCGGGGCTCGCCGACCGGCAGTGGGCGCTCGTCGGGGCGCCCGAGGCCGTGCTCGCCGACCTCGACGCCCAGCGCGTCACCCAGGCGCTGCTCGTCCTCGCCGACAACGCCGCCCACCACACCGTGCCGGGCGACCGGATCGTGCTCGGCGCGGCCGCCGACGACGCGACCCTGCGCCTGCGGGTCGCCGACACCGGGACCGGTGTCCCGGCCGCCGACCGGGAGCGCATCTTCGCCCGCTTCGCCCGCGGCTCCGGCGCGGCCCGGCGCTCGGACGGGGCCGGCCTCGGGCTCGCCATCGCCGGCGCGATCGCCGGCGCGCACGGTGGTCACGTCGAGGTCTCCGACGGCGTCGGCACGGGCCTGCCCGGCCAGAGCGGCCCCGGCGCCACGTTCACCCTGGTCCTGCCCCTGCGTGCCGAATCGGAGGTGCGGTGAGCAGCATCCTCATCGCCGAGGACGAACCGCGGATCGCGTCGTTCGTGGAGAAGGGCCTGCGGTCGGCCGGGTTCGCGACGACGGTGGTCGACGACGGTCTCGCCGCCCGCGACCAGGCCCTCGGCGGCCACCACGACCTGCTCGTGCTCGACATCGGGCTGCCGGGGCTCGACGGGTTCGCGGTCCTCGCCGAGCTGCGGGCCTCGGGCTCGCGACTGCCGGTGGTCGTCCTCACCGCGCGGGACAGCGTCGCCGACACCGTGGCGGGGCTCGAGGGCGGCGCCGACGACTACATGGCCAAGCCCTTCCGCTTCGAGGAGCTCCTGGCGCGGGTGCGCCGCCGGCTCGCCGACGCCGGCGCCGGGGAGGTGACGGTGCTGCGGCACGGCACGTTGTCGCTGGACCTGCGCACCCGGCAGGCGACCGTGGACGGGGCGACGGTGGACCTGTCGGCGCGCGAGTTCGTGCTCGCCGAGACGTTCCTCCGTCACCCGGGTCAGGTGCTGTCCCGTGAGCAGCTGCTCTCGCGTGTCTGGGGCTACGACTTCGACCCCGGCTCGAACGTCGTCGACGTGTACGTGCGCTACCTGCGGCGCAAGCTCGGCGCCGAGAGGATCACGACGGTGCGGGGCATGGGGTACCGGCTGAGCTGACGCCGGGCGGATCCTTTGCGGTTACTGGCTGGCATCTCTCGCCTGGCGAGAGATACCAGCCAGTAACCCGTGCCGAGGCGCCTCAGTCGTCCCAGCCGTCGTCGTCACCGTCGTCGTCACCGGGGCCGTCGTCGTCACCGGGGCCGTCGTCGTCGCGGTCGTCCAGGTCGTCGTCGAGGTCGTCATCGTCGTCGCCCCGGTCGTCGAGGTCGTCGCGGTCGAGGACGCCGTCGTTGTCGTCATCATCGTCGTCGCGGTCGAGTCGGCCGTCGTCATCGTCGTCGTCGTCATCCACGGGCGCGACCGGGGCGGCGGGGATCGGCAGCGCGGGCCCCGACCCCGGCACCGCGGGCACCGAGACGGCGACGGGCATCGGCGCGCCCTCGGTGGCCGCGCAGCCGGTGAGGGCCAGCGCGCCGCCGAGGGTGGCGACGATGAGCAGGGAGCGGGTGCGTGTCATGACGGCCTCCGTGTCCGGTGCGGGCGTCTCTCGCCCGGCACCGACCAGCGTCGGCGGCGCCCGTGAGGTCCTCGGGAGACCGTCATGAGGGCCCTCTCATGGCGGGCGGAGGGCGTCGCGCGCGAGGTCGACGAGGCCGTCGTCGTCGCGGGCGGCCCCGCGGCGTTCGGCGCGGGCGAGGGCGTCGTCGCCGAGGCGCGCGGCGAGGGCGTCGCGCAGGGCGGCGAGCCGGGCGGCGTCGGGCCCGTAGAGCGGTCCGCCCGAGCGTCGGGTCCCGAGCCCGCCGAGGAGCTCCGCGGCGAGCTCGTCGTGGCCGGTGTCGGCGAGCATCTCGGCGACCCCGCGCAGGCCGACCCACTGGTGGGTGCGGTTGCCGGTGCCGCGCCAGTGCTCCAGCGACGCGAGGGCCGAGCGCGCGGCGGCCGCGGTGTCCCCGGCGCGGGCGCGCAGCGAGGTGAGCGTGACCAGGGCGACCCCCAGCGCGTACTGCTCGCCGACGTCCCGGGCGAGCCGCACCGCCTCCTCGACCCGGGCGAGCGCCGCCGCCGGGTCGGTGTCGGCGCGGACCTCGCCGGCGAGGTAGGCGACCCACGGCGCGAGCAGGGGGTCGCCGGCCGTGCGCATCGCGGTCTCGAGCGCCTCCGCGTCGGCGACGGCCGTGGCGAGGTCACCGCCGTAGGCGACGGCCAGGAGGCGCGAGCCGTGGGCGAGGACCCCGACCCGGTCGCCCGGGCCGGCGAGGCGCCCGGACTCCGCGGCCGCCTCCGCGCAGTCGTCCGGGCGCCCGGCGAAGAGGTCCAGCTCGGCCTGCAGGTAGGCGAGGACCGCCGCCGCGCGGTCACCGGGTGCGGCCGCGGCACGCCCGGCGGCGACGAGCGCCCGGGCACGCTCCAGGTCGCCGGCGAACCGGGCCCCGCCCGCGGCGACCGCGTGCACGGCCGCTCCGGGCTCCCCGCCGGCCAGCAGCTCGTCCGCCCACGTGAAGATCTCCGGGGTCATGCGGACCTCGGCGACGTCGACCAGCAGGCCGACGATCGCGGCCGCGAGCCCGGGCGCGTGCCGGCCGGTCCACGCCACGGCCGCCCGGACCTCGTCCCACTCCGCGGTCACGGCCGCGAGCCGGCAGGTCGCGTCAGGTCCGGCGAGGAGGCCGTCACGCGCCACGACGGCGAGGACGTGCTCGGCGTGGCGGCGACGCAGCGTCGCGGTGTCGCCGGTCTCGTCGAGGCGCTCGCGGGCGTGGGCCCGGACGGTCTCGAGCAGGGCGTAGCGCGACGGCACCCTCCCGGCGTGGTCGACGGACGCCGTGAGCAGGGACTTGTCGACGAGGTCGGCGAGGACACCGTCGAGGTCCGGCTCGCCGACCACGGCGCGGGCGGCCTCGCGCGTGAAGCTGCCGGCGAACACCCCGAGCCGGGCGAGCACCGCCTGCTCCCGCACGTCGAGCAAGCGGTAGGACCAGTCGACGACCGCGTGCAGCGTGCGGTGGCGCCCGTCGGCACCTCGGTGCGGGCTGCGCAGGAAGCGCCGCTGGACGGGGAGGTCGGCGGCGAGCTCCGCCGGTGAGAGCACCCGCATCCGGGCGGCGGCGAGCTCGATGGCCAGCGGGAGCCGGTCGAGGCGCCGGCACACCTCGAGCACCGCGTCCCGGTTGGTCGGCGAGACGGCGAACTCCGGGTCGGCGGCGGCCGCGCGTTCGGCGAAGAGCGCGACCGCGGCGTCGTCGGCCAGCGGCGGCACGGGCCGGAGCCGCTCGCCGCGGACGCCGAGGGGTTCGCGGCTCGTCGCGAGCACCGCGACCGTCGGGCATCCGGCGCTCAGACCGGCCACCAGCGCGGCGACGGCGTCGACGACGTGCTCGGCGTTGTCGAGCACCAGCAGCATCCGCCGGCCGCGCAGGACGGCGTGGACGTCGGTGCCCGACGCCCCGGGCGCGCCGAGCGCCGCCACCACCGCGGGGGCGACCTCGGCGCCCGCGGTGACGGTCGCGAGCTCGGCGACGACGACGCCGTCGGGGAACGACGCACCGACCGTGGTGGCGACGTGCCGGGCGAGTGCCGTCTTCCCGACCCCGCCGGGGCCGACGAGGGTGACCGGCCCGTCCCCGATCGCCGCCGCCACGCCCGCCGACGCCGCCTCCCGGCCGAGCAGCGCGGGCCCCGCGGGCCCCGCGGGCCCCGTCGGCCCTATCGACGACGGAGCGAACGCGCCGTTCGCTGCTTCTAGCGCAACGAACGGCGCGTTCGCTGCCACAGGGGTTGCGACAGGAGGAGGCGACGGCGGGGGCGCTCCCGCCAGCACCGCCGCCTCGAGCCGGCCGATCTCCGGGCCCGGGTCGAGGCCCAGCTCGTCGGCGAGCACGTGGCGGTAGTTGGCGACGGCGGCGAGGGCGTCGCCCGGGCGCCCGGCCCGGTGCAGCGCATCGACCAGCAGCTCGCGGCGGCGCTCCCGCAGCGGCGTCGCGGCCACCATCTCCTCGAGGCGGGCGACGGCGTCGCCGGGGCGGCCGAGGTCGAGGTCGGCCTGGGCGCGGGTGTCCTCGAGGTCGGC
This sequence comes from Actinomycetospora aeridis, assembly GCF_037400275.1. NCBI lineage: Bacteria > Bacillati > Actinomycetota > Actinomycetes > Pseudonocardiales > Pseudonocardiaceae > Actinomycetospora > Actinomycetospora aeridis. The sequence goes on from NZ_JBBEGL010000005.1 coordinate 334,759, forward strand.
GCGCAGCTCGTCGAGGCGGGCGGCGACCGGCCGGAACGGGTCCTCGTCGGCGAACTCGGCGAACGCCGGTCCTCGCCAGAGCGCGAGGGCCTCGTCGAGCAGGTCGACGGCGCCCCCGGCCCGCGCCCGGTCCCGGAGGACGACGACCGCGGTCGCGTCGAGCACCTCCGGTGCGAGTGCGTACCCCGGCGGCCGGGTGACCAGCACGCCGCCGGGCAGCACCCGACGAGCCCGGGCGACCAGGCTGTGCAGGGCGGCCTCGCCGTGCTCGGGCGGCTCGTCGGGCCACACGTGCTCGACCAGCCGGTCGACCGGGACCACCCGTCCGGGCTCCAGCGCGAGGACGGCGAGCAGCCGCCGCACCCGCGCGGAGCGGACCGGGACGTCGTCGACCGCGATCGCACCCAGGACCCGCAGCACGCTCGTCACGCCCCACCACCTGCGGCGGGAGCGTAACGCCCCTTGACCCCCGACCGGACGGGTGCTTGCATCAATGCACTCGTTGCACGAATGCAAGGAAGAGACGATGGACGAGCGGGAACGCCTCGCGACCAGCTTCGGCGACATGCGGCGCGCAATGATCCCCGCGTTCCTGCTCGACCTGCTCGGCGCCGTCGACGGCGGTGACGAGCTGTCGATGACCCAGCTCGCGACGCTCTACGTCCTCGACTCCGGCGAGGCGGTGCCCCTCGGCACGCTGGCGGAGCGGGTGGGGCGGTCGGTCTCGGCCACGAGCCGGCTGGTGGACGCCCTCGTGCGGCGCGGGCTCGTCGAGCGCCAGGAGCACCCCACCGACCGGCGGGTCCGCCTGGTCGCGATCGCCAAGGACGGTGGGGGCCTGCTGCGCCGCCTCGAACGCACCCGCGCCGACGCCCAGCTCGAGATCATGAACCGCCTCGACCCCGCGGACCGGGCCCTGGTGGGACGCGCGATGGCCCTGCTCGGGGACGCGGCCCGGCAGGAGAAGAGGCCGTGATGACCGACCTGGTGCTGCCCCTCGAGGCGATCGACCCCGACGACCCGGCGACGCTCGGGCGCGTCGGCGGCAAGGCGTCCAACCTGGCGGCGCTGATCCGCGCCGGCCTCCCCGTCCCCGGCGGCGTCTGCGTCACGACGGACGCCTACCGGCGAGCGGTCGGCACGGCGCTCGACGCCCTGCTGGCGGACGGGACCGACGTCCTCGCCGAGAAGGCCCGCGCCGCCGTCCTCGCCGTCCCGGTCCCCGACGACGTCGCGGACGCCGTGCGCGCCGCGTGTCCCGAGGGGCCGGTGGCCGTGCGCTCGTCGGCGACGGCCGAGGACCTGCCCGACGCCAGCTTCGCGGGCCAGCAGGACACCGAGCTCAACGTCGTCGGGCCGGACGCGGTCCTGGAGGCGGTCCGCCGGTGCTGGGCGTCGCTCTGGACCGACCGGGCCGTCGCCTACCGCGGGGCCCAGGGCATCGACCACGCCTCGGTCGCCCTCGCCGTCGTCGTCCAGCGGATGGTCGACGCGCGGTGGGCGGGCGTGCTGTTCACGGCGAACCCGGTCACCGGACGGCGCGGCCAGTCGGTGATCGACGCCGCGCCCGGGCTCGGCGAGTCGGTGGTGTCCGGGTCGGTGGATCCCGAGCACCTCGTCGTCGACCCCGACGGCACGGTCACCCGGCGCGCGGGCACCGGCGGCTCGCTCGTCCTCCCCCGGGCGGGCGGGGGCACCGAGACCGTCACCGGCTCCGGGGCATCCCCCCTGGACGGCGAGCACGTCGGCGCCCTGGTCGCCCTCGGGCAGCGGGCGGAGGCGCTGTTCGGGGCGCCGCAGGACACCGAGTGGGCGGTCGACGGCGACGGCACGGCGTGGCTGACGCAGTCGCGCCCGATCACCACGCTGTACCCCCTGGTCCCCGGACGCCCCGGCCTGCGCCTGTTCCTGTCGGCCAACGTCGCGCAGGGCGTGTTCCGGCCCTTCACCCCGGCCGGGCTCTCCGCGGCGCGGCACCTCGGGACGAGCGTCGCCCGCCTGCTCGGCACGCCGGTCGACACTCCCGAGGCGGGGCCGCCGATGCTGTCCGAGGCGGGCGGGCGCAGCTTCGTCGACCTCACCGACGTCCTGCGCAGCCGCGTCGGGCGGGCCGGGGTCCGCGGGGTGCTCGGGGTGATGGAGCGGCGCTCGGCCGAGGTCGTCGCCACCCAGCTCGACCGCCCCGAGCTGTCGGTGACGCGGCGCTCGCCGCTGCCGGCGCTGCGGCGGATCGGCCGGGTCGCCCTCCGCTACCGCATCCCGGTGCACGTCGTCGACGCATGGGTGCGCCCCGCCCGTGCCCGCGCACGCGCGTTCGCCCTGGTCAGCGCGGCCGAGGCGACGCTGCCGTCGCCCCCCGGCGCGTCCCGCGCGGAACGGGTCGACCGCGCGCGGTGGATGCTCGCCGACGCCTTCGCCCCGATGGCCCCGCGCATCGCGCCGGCCCCGGCCGCCGGGTTCCTCGCGCTCGGGCTCGCCGCGAAGCTCCTCGGCGACCGGGCACGGCCGGGCGAGCTCGGCACGGTCCTGCGGGGGCTGCCGCACAACGTCACCACCGAGATGGACCTCGCGCTGTGGGACCTGGCGGCGCGCCTGCGTGACGACCCCGCCGCGCTCGCCGTACTGGCCGCGGGCGGACGCCCGCCCGGCCTCGACGCCTTCCTTGCCGTCCACGGTCGCCGCGCGGTCGCCGAGATCGACCTGGGCCTGCCGCGGTGGTCCGAGGACCCGGCCCACCTGCTCGGCGTACTGGCCAACTACGTCCGCCTCGACGACCCGGGGCGCGCCCCGGACGCCGTGTTCACCCGCAGCACCGCGGAGGCCGAGGCGACGGTCGCGACCCTCGCCGGACGCCTGGGCGGCCTGCGCGGGCGGGTCGTGACGGTCGCGCTGCACCGCGCCCGCGCGCTCGTCGGCCTGCGCGAGCTGCCGAAGTACTGGCTGGTCACGGTGCTGGCCGCCGCCCGGGCCGAGCTCGCCGCGGTCGGCGCCGAGCTGGCCTCCGCCGGTCACCTCGACAGCGACGACGACGTTTTCTTCCTGAGCCTCACCGAGGCCCGCGAGGCCGTCGATCGCCGCGCCGTGGTCCGCGCCCGGCGCGCGACGTACGACCGGGAGCTGCGCCGTCGCCACGTGCCACGCATCGTGCTCTCCGACGGCACCGAGCCCGAGGCGCTCGCCGACAGCGGCGAGGCCCCGGACGGCGCCCTGACCGGCGTCCCGGCCTCGGCCGGCACGGTGACCGGCCCGGTCCGCGTGATCACCGACCCCCAGGGCGCCCACCTCGAGCCCGGCGACGTGCTCGTCTGCCCGTCGACCGATCCCGGGTGGACGCCGCTGTTCCTCACCGCCGGCGGGCTGGTGATGGAGATGGGCGGGTCGAACTCCCACGGCGCCGTGGTCGCCCGCGAGTACGGGCTGCCGGCCGTCGTGGGCGTCCGGGACGCGGTGGCCCGCCTCGCCGACGTGGCGTGGGTGCGCGTGGACGGCACCAGCGGACGAGTGGAACCTGTCGACGATCAGCAGAGCCGGTAGAAGCGGAAGATCTCGTGGTCGAGCTCCGCGAGCACCTCGACCGTCGAGAACCCGGCCGCCCGGGCGTAGGACTCGAGCGTGTCGCGGCGCATCACGGTGCCGGTGCCCACCGAATCGGGCGTCGACATCCCGTCGGGCAGGCAGCAGAGCAGCGAGAAGCCGTAGAACAGCCGCTCGATCTCGTCGCCGTCCGGCGCGAAGGCGTCCGCCACCTTCTCGTCCATGATCAGCACGGTGCCGCCCGGGGCGACGGCGCGGCGCATCCCGGCCAGCACCGCCACCGGGTCGGGCATGTCGTGCACGCACTCGAAGGCGCAGACGAGGTCGTAGGCGCCGGCCGCGGCCGTCTCGATCCCGGCGTGGTGGACGGTCACGCGGTCCGCGACGCCGTCTTCCGCCGCGTGCCGGCGCGCGGCGTCCACCGAGGCGGCGTCGACGTCGAACCCGTCGACGGTCGCCGCCAGGTAGGCCCGCGCGATGCCGATCGCGGACCAGCCCTCCCCGAGACCGACGTCGGCGACCCGGCCGCCGGCCCGGAGGGCGGCGTCGACGTCGCCGAGCAGCGGCAGCTGGTCGCGGCACAGCGCGTCGCGCAGCAGCGGACGGTTCTGCGCCGCCTGGCCCTCCCGCGCGTCGTCGCCGAACGTCTCCCAGCTGACCCCGCCGCCGGTGCGGTAGGCCTCGAGGAGGTCGTCGACGCGGCGCAGGGTCGCGACGAGGATGCGCGCGAACGGCGTCAGGACGGCCTCGCTGTCGAGGTCCGCGAGCACCGGGACGTGCTCGGCGGGCATCGCGAAGCGGCGGGCGTCGGGCGCGGCGGCCGGGTCGTCGACGGTGAGCATGCCGCTCACGGCCTGGTGCTCCAGCCACTCCCGCGCGTACCGGGCCGCGGTCCCGGTGCGCGCGGCGAGCTCCGGCGCCGTCGCCGACCCCTCCTCGGCGAGCGACCGGTACCAGCCGAGCCGGTCGCCGAGGTAGAGCGCGGCGGTCTGTTCCATCCCGAGGATCCAGCCGAAGACGGTCTCGGCGCAGGCGTCGGTGGTCCGAGGGTTCTCGATCGTCGTCATGCCGGGAACCGTCGCGCCGGAGCCTGTCGGCCCGCTGCCGTCCCGCTGTCACCGCGACCGAGCGAAGGGCCCCCTCGGTCGATCTATCCGATCGAAGGGGCCCTTCGCTCAGTACCGGGTGTGACGTCAGGCCGCGCGCGACACCACCAGCGCGCCGGTGCCCGCGTCGCCCTGCTCGTCGAGGTCGACCGCGACCGTGTCGCCCTCGCGGACGTCGCCGGCGAGCAGGGCCTTGGCGAGCTGGTCGCCGATCGCCGACTGCACGAGCCGGCGCAGGGGCCGGGCACCGAAGATCGGGTCGAAGCCCTGCAGCGCCAGCCACTCGCGGGCGGCGTCACTGACCGCCAGCGTCAGGCGCCGGGCCGCCAGGCGGGCACCGAGGCGCTCGAGCTGGATGTCGACGATCGAGGTCAGCTCCTCGGTCGACAGCGCGTGGAACACCACGACGTCGTCGAGCCGGTTGAGGAACTCCGGCTTGAACGAGCGCCGCACGACCTCCATGACCTTGTCCCGGCGGCCGTCGTCGTCGAGCGAGGTGTCGACGAGCGCGGCGGAGCCGAGGTTCGAGGTCAGCACGAGGATCGTGTTGCGGAAGTCGACCGTGCGGCCCTGGCCGTCGGTGAGGCGCCCGTCGTCGAGGACCTGCAGGAGCACGTCGAAGACGTCCGGGTGGGCCTTCTCGACCTCGTCGAGCAGCACCACCGAGTACGGGCGGCGCCGGACGGCCTCGGTGAGCTGGCCGCCCTGGTCGTAGCCGACGTAGCCGGGCGGGGCGCCGACGAGGCGGGCGACGGAGTGCTTCTCGCCGTACTCGCTCATGTCGATGCGGATCATCGCCCGCTCGTCGTCGAACAGGAACGCGGCCAGCGCCTTGGCCAGCTCCGTCTTGCCGACGCCCGTCGGGCCGAGGAACAGGAACGACCCGGTCGGCCGGTCCTCCTCCGCGATCCCGGCGCGGGCACGGCGCACGGCGTCCGACACGGCCCGGACGGCCTCGGCCTGGCCGACGACCCGGCGGCCGAGCTCGTCCTCCATGCGCAGGAGCTTCGCGGTCTCGCCCTCGAGCAGGCGCCCGGCGGGGATGCCGGTCCAGGCCGACACGACGTCGGCGACGTCGTCGGGGCCGACCTCCTCCTTGAGCATGACCGCGCCGGCCTCCGCGGTGGCCGCCTCGGCCGCGGCGAGCTCCTTCTCGAGCGCGGGGATGCGGCCGTACCGCAGCTCCGCGGCCCGGCCGAGGTCGCCGTCGCGCTCGGCGCGCTCGGACTCGCCGCGCAGGGTCTCGAGCTGCTCCTTGAGCGCCCGCGACGAGTCGATCGAGTCCTTCTCGCCCTGCCACCGCGCGGTGAGGGCGGCGAGCTCCTCGCGGCGCTCGGCGAGCTCGGCGCGCAGCGCGGACAGGCGCTCGCGGGAGGCCGGGTCGGACTCCTTGTCCAGCGCCATCTCCTCGATCTCGAGGCGGCGCACGGCGCGCTCCACCTCGTCGATCTCCACCGGCCGCGAGTCGATCTCCATGCGCAGCCGCGAGCTGGCCTCGTCGACGAGGTCGATCGCCTTGTCGGGCAGGAACCGCGCGGTGATGTAGCGGTCGGAGAGCGTGGCCGCGGCGACGAGCGCGGCGTCGGTGATCCGCACGCCGTGGTGGACCTCGTAGCGCTCCTTGAGCCCGCGCAGGATGCCGACCGTGTCGTCGACGGTCGGCTCGCCGACCAGCACCTGCTGGAAGCGGCGCTCCAGCGCCGGGTCGGACTCGATGTGCTTGCGGTACTCGTCGAGCGTCGTCGCGCCGACCATGCGCAGCTCGCCGCGGGCGAGCATCGGCTTGATCATGTTGCCGGCGTCCATCGCCGACTCGCCGGTGGCACCGGCCCCGACGATCGTGTGCAGCTCGTCGATGAACGTGATGACCTGGCCCGCGGAGTCGGTGATCTCCTGCAGGACGGCCTTGAGCCGCTCCTCGAACTCGCCGCGGTACTTGGCACCCGCGACCATCGAACCGAGGTCCAGGGCGACGACGCGCTTGCCGCGCAGCGACTCCGGGACGTCACCCGCGACGATGCGCTGGGCGAGCCCCTCGACGATCGCGGTCTTGCCGACGCCGGGCTCGCCGATGAGCACGGGGTTGTTCTTGGTGCGCCGGGAGAGGACCTGGACGACGCGGCGGATCTCGGCGTCGCGGCCGACCACCGGGTCGAGGTCGCCCGAGCGCGCGCGCTCGGTGAGGTCCTGGCCGTACTTCTCCAGGGCCTGGAAGGTGCCCTCCGGGTCGGCGGACGTGACGCGCCCCGAGCCGCGGACCTTGGTGAAGGCCTCCTTGAGGGCCTCGGGCGTGGCGCCGTGCCGGGTCAGCACGTCGCCCGTGCGCCCGCCGGCCGCGGCGAGCCCGACCAGCAGGTGCTCGGTGGAGACGTACTCGTCGCCCATGTCGGCGGCGAGCTGCTGGGCGTGCTGGAGCACCCGCGCCATCTCGCGGTCGAACTGCGGCGCCGCGACGCTCGAGCCGCTCGCGCTCGGCAGGCCCGCGAGGACCTTCCCGACGTCCTGGCGGACGGCCGACGGATCCGCCCCGACCGCGCGCAGCAGCGGCTCGGTGAGCCCGTCGGTCTGGTCGAGCAGCGCCGAGGCGAGGTGGGCCGGCGAGACCTGCGGGTGCCCGTCGACGGTGGCCGCGCGCACGGCGTTCGACACCGCCTGCTGGGTGCGGGTGGTGGGGGTGAAGTCCATCGGGTGTGTCCTCCTGCATCGACGAGGTGGTGACGGGCGGCCCACCAAGCCGCTCGCCGTAACTTGAGTCTGCCTAGCTCAACTCTGTCGCAGCGTCATTTCTTCCCCTCACCTCGTCCCGGTGACCGGTCACCCAGTGCAACGACGGGGAAGCGCGGCAAATCGGACCGTCGTCGCTGCTCAGCGTGTGTCCAACCACCGTCCGGCGCACGTGCCGGGCCGAACGACGAGGCCCCGTTGGGGACCCTGCGTGACGACTCGCTGCGGGCTGTCATGATGACCGTGACGCGCGGGTACCTGGTTCCCGCGCCGGGGGGTCGAGGAGGAACGCCGTCCATGTCCGCGGAGCCGCTGTCCGGAGACGGTCCGGCCGACCCGGACCCGGTCTCCACGGGCCGGGTGGCTCCGGCGCGGCGCGGTGCGAGCGGACCGAGACGCCTCGCCCCGGTCCGCACCGTCCCGCCGCCGCCCACGACGCCGATCGTCCGGCCGGGACGGCACGTGGCCCGGGACGGCACCCCGAACGGGTCGGCCCCCGAGCCGCAGCGCGAGCCACAGCCGGAACCGCAGCCCGAGCCACAGCCGGAAGCCCCGGCGCCGGGTTCCCTGTTCGAGCCGCACGTCCCCGCGACGCCGCCCGCCCCCGCCGAGAGCCCGGCCCCCGCGGCACCCGTGGCACCCGCTCTACCCGAGACCCCGGAGCAGCACGCCGCCCGCCGGGTCCGGCAGACGTGGACCGAGGTCGAGCCACGGGCCGACGAGCTGGCCGACTGGTTCGCGGCGCTGCTGTTCAGCCTCGCGCCGGAGGTCCGCGCGCTGTTCCCTGCGCGCGTCACCGACCCCGCCCGCCGCCTGCTGCGCTCGCTCGTGCTGCCGATGAGCACCGTCGACCGTCCCGGTGAGCTCGACGCGATGCTCGCGTCGCTGGTGCGGGAACACCGCGCACTGGGCCTGCGGGCCGAGCAGTACGAGGCGCTGGGTGTCGCGCTGATCGGGGCGATGCGCCGGTTCGGCCGCTCCTGGGACGAGGCCACCGAGCACGCGTGGGTCCACGCGTTCTCGCTGGCGGCGGGGCCGATGGAGCAGGCGGTCCGGGCCGCGAACGCCCACGAGACGCCGGCCGTCACCGGGGGCACGGTGGTGGGCCACCGGCGGCTGGGCCGGGACCTGGCGGTCGTGCACGTCGCGCCCGACAGCCCCGTGCCGCACCGCGCGGGCCAGTACCTCACCGTCGAGATCCCGCAGCGACCGCGGATGTGGCGCCCGCTGAGCCCGGCGACCGCGCCGCGTCCCGACGGGCTGCTCGAGTTCCACGTCCGCGCGGTCGAGGGCGGCTGGGTCAGCCGGGCGATGGTGGCGCACGCGGGCGAGGGCGACCGGTGGCGGCTCGGTCCCCCCGCCGGGCGGCTGGGCCTCGACCCGCGCAGCACCCGCGAGGTGCTCATGGTCGCCGGCGGCACGGGCGGCGCGCCCGTGCTCGCGCTGTGCGAGGACATGGCCCGGTGGGCCCGGCCGCGCCCGTGCACGGTGTTCCTCGGGGGGCGGGTGCCGCAGGACCTCACGGTGCTCGACCGGCTGACCGAGCTGGCCGACCGGCACCCGTGGCTCGCGGTGGCCGCCGTGTGCGAGGACGACCCGCTCGACGAGCGGACGCTGCCGGGCGTGCTGCCCGAGGCGGTCGTGCGCAGCGGGGACTGGTCGGAGCACGACGTGCTGCTCTCCGGTTCGCCGCGGATGATCCGCGCGACGGCTGCGGCGCTGCTCGTCGACGGCGTCGGGCTCGACCGCATCACGTACGACCCGTTCACCGAGTAGCGGGTCAGTCGCGCCGGCGCGGGCCGGGCTGCCAGACGACCACCGACTGGGTGCGACGCGCGGGCAGGCGGTCGCTGCCGCCGTCGGCGCTGTTGCGGGCGGCCTGCTCGGCGGCGGCGCGCCAGCGGGAGAGCTCCTCGGTGACCTCGGCGAGCCGGTCGGTGAGGGCACCGACCTCACGCTCGAGCTCGATGATGCGCTTGATGCCCGCGAGGTTGACCCCGTCCTCCTGCGAGAGCCGCTGGACCTCGCGGAGCACGGCGATGTCGCGCACCGAGTAGCGCCGGCCGCCGCCGCTCGCGCGGCCCGGGGTCACGAGCCCGATGCGGTCGTAGGACCGCAGCGTCTGGGCGTGCATCCCGGCGATCTGGGCGGCCACGGAGATCACGAAGACCGGGGTGTCCTCGTCGGCCCACGCCGGCAGGGGCGGCAGGGCGGCAGCGCCGAGCGGGGCCGGCCACGGCCCGCGCTCGTTCCCGCTCACGACGCCGTCTCCCTCCGTGCGGCGGCCTCGGCGCGCCGGGTGAGCTCGGCGCGGGGGTCGTGGTCGGCGGTGGCCCGGACGTAGGCGTCGAGCGCCTCGCGCGCCTCGCCGCTCAGCCGCTGCGGGACCGAGAGCTCGACGGTGACCAGCAGGTCGCCGGTGCGGCCGTCCTTGCGGCGCACGCCGCGCCCGCGGACCCGCAGGGTGCGTCCGCTCTGGCTGCCCGCGGGCACCTTGAGCGAGACCTTGCCGTCCATCGTCGGCACGGTGATCGTCGTGCCGTCGACCAGCTCGGGGAACGTCACGGGGACGGTGAGCGTGAGGTCGTCGGCGTTGCGCTCGGAGCGGCCGAAGAGGTCGTCGGGGTTGACGTGGACGACCACGAACAGGTCGCCGGCCGGTCCGCCGCGGCTGCCGGGCTGGCCCTGGCCGGCGAGGCGGATGCGCTGCCCGTCGTCGACACCGGCGGGGATGCGCACGGTGAGGGTGCGCGACCGGGTGCTGACGCCGTCGCCGCCGCACTCGGGGCACGGGTCGTCGACGATCGCGCCGGTGCCCGAGCAGTCGCGGCACGGCTCGCTGAACGCGAACGCCCCCTGGCTGCGCGACACCACGCCGGCGCCGCCGCAGGTCAGGCAGGTACGGGGGCTGGTGCCCGGCTTGGCGCCGTTGCCGCCGCAGTTGGTGCAGCGCGTCGGCGACGCCAGGCGCAGCGGCAGCGTCGTGCCGCCGACGGCCTCGGAGAAGTCGATGCGCACGTCGGTCTCGACGTCCGCGCCGCGCTGCTCGCGGGGGCGGGTGCCGCCCATCCCCGGCGTCGGGCCGCCGGGCGGGGCGCCCGCCCCGCCGCCGAACAGCCCGCCGAGCAGGTCACCGAGGCCCCCGGCCCCGGGCTGGCCCCCGCGCCCGGCCCCGCCGCCGAAGAGGTCGCCGACGTCGAAGCCGCCGGAGAACCCGGTGCCGCCGGCGCCCGCCCCGGCGCCCCGGCCCCCACCGAAGCCACCGAAGCGGCCGCCGGAGAACAGGGTCCGGGCCTCGTCGTACTGCTGGCGCTTCTCGGTGTCGGAGAGCACCCCGTACGCCTCGCCGGCGGACTTGAACCGGGCCTCGGCCTTGGCGTCGCCGGGCTTGGCGTCGGGGTGGTTCTCCCGGGCGATCTTGCGATACGCCTTCTTGATGTCGTCCGCGGAGGCGTCCTTGGCCACGCCCAGCTCGCGGTAGTAGTCCTTCTCGACCCAGTCACGGGCGCTCATGGCCGGACTGCTCCTTCCGCGGTGTGGGGGGTGTGGTGGTCAGGATCGCCCTCAGGAGGTGCCGGCGTCAGCCGGTTGGGACGAGGTGTCCGCCGGGGCGGAACCGTCGGAGTCGGTGACCCCGACCATGGCGGCGCGCAGCACCCGGTCGCCGAAGCGGTAGCCGCGCCGCATCACCGTGGTGACGGTCGGCCCCGAGACCTCCGACGACGTCTCGTGCGCGACGGCCTCGTGGACCGACGGGTCGAACGCGTCGCCCTCGGTCCCGAACGGCTCGAGCCCGGCACGCTGCAGGGTCTCGGTGAGCCGGTCGGCGACGACCTTGAACGGGCCGGTCAGGTCGCCGTGGTTCTGCGCGCGCTCGACGTCGTCGAGGACGGTGAGCAGCTCGTTCGCCACGGAGGCCTTGGCGCCCGCCACGGTGGACTCGCGCTCGCGCTCGGTGCGGCGGCGGTAGTTGGTGAACTCGGCCGAGACCCGCTGGAGGTCCGCGGTGCGCTCGGCGAGCTCGCCGCGGACCCGCTCCAGCTCGGGGTCGCCCGCACCGTCACCCGCACCGCCGTCGGCGGCCGCGGCCGACGCTGCCGCCGCGGACTCCGCCGCGCGGGCCTCGCCGGCGATGGTCGCCGCGCCCTCGGGCGCCGCGGTGTCACCGCCGTCGGTGGCGCCGTCCGGCTGGGCGGTGCCGCCCGCGTCCCGACCGGAGGTGGGGACCCCGCCGACGCTGGAGTCGGTGGCGACGTCGGCCGGGGGGACATCGGTGGCGTCGGCGCCGTTCTGGCCGACGACCGGATCCTGCACTGTGACCTCCTCGAGAGGCTCCGCCCCGGCGTCGCGGGGTCGGTGACGGTGATCAGGGCTGTGTGGTCGTTCTCCGACGAGCGGACGGACCCGCACCGGCGGGGCCGCGGCGGCCCGCGCCGCGACCCCGCCGGACGGTGTCAGTCCTTCTTGTCCTTCTCGTCGTCGACGATCTCGGCGTCGACGACGTCGTCGGCCTGGGCCGAGCCCGTCGCGCCCTCGGCGCCGGCCGCACCGGCGGCGTCGCCGCCCTCGGACTGCTGCTGGGCGTAGAGGGCCTGGCCGAGCTGCTGGGACTCGGTGGCGACCTTCTCCGAGGCGGCCTTGATCGCCTCGGTGTCCTCGCCCTCGAGCGCGGTCTTCAGCTCCGCGACCGAGGCCTGGACCTTCTCCTTGACGTCCGACGGGAGCTTCTCGTCGTTGTCGGTGATGAACTTCTCGGTCTGGTAGACCAGCGTCTCGGCCTGGTTGCGGACCTCGGCGGCCTCGCGGCGCTTGCGGTCCTCGTCGGCGTGGGCCTCGGCGTCGGCAACCATCCGGTCGATCTCGTCCTTCGAGAGGGCGGAGCCGCCGGTGATGGTCATCTGCTGGGACTTGCCGGTGCCCTTGTCGACCGCCGAGACGTTGACGATGCCGTTGGCGTCGATGTCGAAGCTGACCTCGATCTGCGGCACGCCCTGCGGGGCGGGCGGCAGGTCGGTGAGCTCGAACATGCCGAGCTTCTTGTTGTAGGCCGCGATCTCGCGCTCGCCCTGGAAGACCTGGATCTGGACCGACGGCTGGTTGTTCTCCGCCGTCGTGAAGACCTCGGACTTCTTGGTCGGGATCGTCGTGTTCTTCTCGATGAGCTTGGTCATCACGCCGCCCTTGGTCTCGATGCCGAGGGACAGCGGGGTGACGTCGAGCAGCAGGACGTCCTTGACGTCACCGCGCAGCACGCCGGCCTGCAGCGTGGCGCCGACGGCGACGACCTCGTCGGGGTTGACGCCCTTGTTCGGCTCCTTGCCGCCGGTCAGCTCCTTGACCAGGTCGTGCACCGCGGGCATGCGGGTGGAGCCGCCGACGAGCACCACGTGGTTGATCTGGCCGACCGAGATGCCGGCGTCCTTGATCACCTGGTTGAACGGCTTGCGGCACCGGTCGAGCAGGTCGGAGGTGATCCGCTGGAACTCGGCGCGCGAGAGCGTCTCGTCGAGGAACAGCGGGTTCTTCTCGGCGTCGACGGTGATGTAGGGCAGGTTGATGCCCGCGGACGAGGAGCTGGAGAGCTCGATCTTGGCCTTCTCCGCCGCCTCGCGCAGACGCTGCATCGCCATCTTGTCCTTGGACAGGTCGATGCCCTGCGAGTTCTTGAACTTGTCGACGAGCCAGCTGATGATCCGCTCGTCCCAGTCGTCACCACCGAGGTGGTTCTCGCCGTTGGTGGCCTTCACCTCGACCACGCCGTCGCCGATCTCGAGCAGCGAGACGTCGAAGGTGCCGCCACCGAGGTCGAAGACCAGGATGGTCTGCTCGGTCTCGCCCTTCTCCAGGCCGTACGCCAGCGCCGCCGCGGTGGGCTCGTTGACGATGCGCAGCACGTTGAGGCCCGCGATCTGGCCGGCCTCCTTGGTGGCCTGGCGCTGCGCGTCCTCGAAGTAGGCCGGGACGGTGATCACCGCGTCGGTGACCTCCTCGCCCAGGTAGGCCTCCGCGTCGCGCTTGAGCTTCTGCAGCGTGCGGGCGCTGATCTCCTGCGGGCTGTACTTCTTGTCGTCGATCTCGACCGACCAGTCGGTGCCCATGTGCCGCTTGACCGACCGGATGGTGCGGTCGATGTTGGTGACGGCCTGGTTCTTGGCCGACTGGCCCACCAGGACGTCACCGTTGCGGGCGAAGGCCACCACCGACGGGGTGGTGCGGCTGCCCTCCGAGTTCGCGATGACCGTCGGCTCGCCGCCCTCCAGGACGGCGACCACGGAGTTGGTCGTGCCGAGGTCGATGCCGACCGCTCGCGCCATGCTCGTGTCTCCTCTCGAGACCCGTGGATTCCGGGGTGTCGTTGAGTGCTGCTCGCTCAAGTGTCTGCCCTGCGAGGCCATCCTCGCAAACCTGACCTGAGTCTCTCGCGCTCAAGTGTGTCATCCCGACCAACGGAGCATCTCACCGACTTGTTCCCGGTGGGCTCAACTTCCTCGGATCGGCGGCGCGAGTTCGGCCACGGCGGCGCCCAGATCGGGTGCGTGGAAGCGGTAGCCCAGCTCCAGGGCCCGGCGCGGCACCATGCGCTGACTCGTCACGATCATCTCCGCCGCCGGGCCCAGGCGGTCGCGGACCGCGTCGGCGGCCTCGGGGACGCCGCACACGGCGCCGGTGGACACGGCCAGCTCGGCCGCCAGCTCGTTGTGCCGGACGGGCGTCGGGGCGACGACGTTGAGGACCCCGGCGCAGCGGTCGTCCCCGAGGGCCGCGACCAGCAGCCCCACGACGTCGTCCACGTGCACCCACGGGACCCACTGCGTCCCGGCGCCCAGGACGCAGCCGCGCCCTTCGGCGAACGGGCGGCGGAAGAACTCGAAGGCGCCGTGCGCGGGACCGAGCACGACCCCGATGCGGGCGACGACCACGCGGACGGTCGGCGGGGCTCCGCGCGCCGCCTCCTCCCAGTCCGCGTACACGTCGCCCAGGACGAGATCGCGTGACGCCGGGACGTCGTCCGGCAGCTCGGTGTCCCCCGCGTCCCCGCAGACGGTGAAGCCGCTGCCGCTGACGAGCACGCCCGGCCCGTCGCGGCGGGCCAGCGCCCGCACGACGCGTCGCGTGACGTCGACCCGGCTGCGCCGCATCACCTCGACGTACTCCGGTGTCCAGCGCTGCTCGAACACGTTCCGGCCGGCGAGGTTCACCACCGCCCCCGCGGCCGTCACGGCCTCGTCGAGATCGTCGCCCGTGCCGACCCACGACCAGCCCGGGTGGGCGTCGGCGGCCACGGCGGGCTCACGGGACACGCCGGTCACCGTGTGCCCGGCCGCGTGCAGGGCGGCGGCCACCCGGGCGCCGATCCAGCCGTTCGCGCCCGTGACGACCACCGGGGTCGGGTCGGTCACGCAGTCAGCGTAGGAGCGGGAGCGGCGTGCGGGTCAGGCCCGATCAGACCCTGTTCCGGGGCGGGTGGCCAGCGGCAGCAGCTCCCCCTCGTCGAACTCCACCGCCCGGGTGCCCAGCGGGACACCCGTCTGCTGGGCCTCCATCATCTGTCCGTTCCCGAGGTACATGGCGACGTGGTGGATGGTGTCCGGGTCGGACTCGTCGTACGCCCAGAACAGCAGGTCCCCCGGCTGCGCCTGCTCCACCGGCACGTGCGCGCCCGCGTGGTACTGGTCCCGCGAGACGCGCGGCAGGACGATGCCGGCCCGCTGGTAGGCGCGCAGCATCAGCCCGGAGCAGTCGTAGCTGCTCGGGCCGGTGGCGCCCCAGACGTAGGGCTTGCCGGTCTCGGCCGTCGCGAACTCGATGGCCGTGCGGGCGACGCCCGGCGGCAGGGCGGCCGCCGGTCCGGGGCCGGCCTCCGCGGCGGGCACGCACTCCTGGATCGCGCCGGCCACGCCCGCGAGGTCGGTGACCAGGCTGTTCGCCAGCGACTCCCACTTCGCGTAGGCGTTGGGGAACGCCGAGCGCTGCACGATCTGGGCGGCCTGTGTGACGGGCATCGTGTCCCAGCCGGGGACCGTGAGCAGGCGCTCGAGGAAGGTCCGGGTCGCGTAGACCGGATCGCGGACCTGCGCGGGCGTGCCCCAGCCCTGGCTCGGGCGCTGCTGGAAGACCCCGAGCGAGTCGTGGTCCACCGCGACGTCCATGCCGACGGTGCCCATCTGCGACTCCTGCATGGCCGTCGCCAGCGCCACCACCCACCCGCGCGGCGGCACGGCCATGCCCTTGGCGACGCCGATGATCGTCGCCGCCGTCTGGCGCTGCACCTCGTCGAGCTCGGCCGAGGTCTGCGGGGCGTCACTCGACGGCCCCGTGCCCGTGCCGGCCTCGCAGGTGGTGCTGTCGGCGTCCTCCCCGCCGCCCGGCACGAACTGGCCGACGACGAGCAGCCCGGCCGCGAGCACGACGACGAGGAACGCCGCGAGGGCGGCGACCGGTAGCAGCAGGCGCAGGATGCGCAGGCGGGGAGGCAACCGCGGCGGCGTGATCACGTCAGGACGCCCGGTCGTAGCCGGAGACCCGCCAGTCGCCCGGGCCCACCTGCACCAGCAGGAGCTCGAGGCGCACCGCGTCGGTGGGGACCTGCACGCGGACGGCCTCCGGGCGCACGTCGACGGCCTGCGGCGGCCCCGTGACGGCGCTCCCGGGCACGTTCGCCGGGTCGACCGAGGACAGCACCGCGAGGTACTCGTCGGTGGTGTACGGGGCGAGCCCGGCGCTCCACTGCTGCGGGGTGGTGCCCGGCGGATGCGTGGCCCACGCCCGCGTCCACCGGTCGGCGACGGCGAGCGCCACCGGCGGCGCCGCGGTCAGCGGCAGGCTCTGCGGGCGCAGCTCGGTCACCGGCGCCGGCCCCGGCGCGGCGGTGGCGGTCGCGGACGACGGGCTCGTCGCGGACGGGGCCGGGCCGAGCGCCCGCCCCGAGCCGGCTCCGGAGCCCCCGAGCGAGCCGCCGAGGTAGGAGAGCCCGACGGCGAGGGCGATGAGCACGACCACGACGAGGAACAGGCGCGCCGGGGAGTGCAGCGGCCACTCCCACAGCGCGCGGTAGGCCGCCGCGCGCCCGCGCCTAGTCCGGATCGGCACCTGCGCCTCCCTCGCCGGAGGTCCGCGAGGGGGTCGAGCGCCCCGACCGGCCCGAGGAGCCCGACCCGATGGGACGGCTCGGCCGGTAGATCCGGTAGACCGGCGCGCCGTCGACGAGCTCGGCCTGCACCGGGCGCCGTGGACCGCCGGCTCCCCCGGCGTCGCCGGTCCGCGTGGCGACGCTGCGGTAGAGGCTGCGGTCCGCGTCGCTGATCTGGGCGCGGGCCGGGGTGGCGTCACGGTCGCCGCGCGGCGGGCCGCCGGGGACGACCCCGGCCCCGCGGGGCAGGGCGCGCTGGGCCGCGGTCCGGGAGGCGAGCGCCGCGGCGGGGTCGGCGTCGTGGCCCGTCCCGCCCCCGCGCGCCGCGACCCGCTCGCTGTCGACCCGCACCGGGCCGGGCGCGGTCGTCGCGGCCGCCGTGGACGCCGTGGCCGCAGCAGCCGTCACGTCGGGACGGGAGGGGGCGCTGCTCTCCGGGCGCCAGCCGTCGCCGTCCCCGCCGCCCGTGCCGCGCCGCTCGGTCCACCAGTCGTCCTGGCGCGACGGCGAGCGCGGCATGAAGCGCGACAGCATCCCGCCGCTGCCGCCCGCGGGCGGGAGGAACCCGCTCATCTGGTCGCGGGTCAGCGACACCATCGCCGCGAGCCGCCGGAACGGGCGCGCCAGCGCCCAGAGCACGATCGTCACGACCCCGGTGACCAGCAGCGCGAGCCAGGTGTCCACCCCGGCCCCGGGCCGGAACAGCGCGATGACCATGAGCGAGTGCAGGCCCGCCATCGCGCCCACCAGCAGCGTGTTGACCAGGGCCGCGCCGCCGACGCGCAGGGTCGCCGGGAGCACCTCGGGCTTGAGCAGCGCCAGGACCGCGAGCGCCGGGGCGATCATCACGAGCAGCCGGATGATCAGCATCGACACGAGCACGAGCAGCTTGCTCATCAGCTGGAAGAGCCCGATGCACACGGCCTGGATCAGCGCGAGCATCCCCGCGCCGGTCCGCGAGCCCTGCCGGCCCTGGAAGTAGCTGTACCGGTCGCCCGCCCGGTCGGCGACGCTCGTGTATGCCTGCTTCTTCGCCTCCGCCGTGGCCTCGGTGTCCTGGCCGTCGGCGATCTCCTGCTTGGTGAACGCCTGCGCCCGCAGCAGCTCGCGGCCCATGTCGCGGGCCTGCGGCACGTCGGCGGAGCCGAACTCCCCGCGCAGCCAGTTGTTGTAGACGATCTGGTCGGTCAGCACCGTCGGCAACGTGTTCGCGTCCCCGACCCCGACCTGCGAGAGGAACCCGCGCTGCATCGCGGTGACGCCGTCGAGCAGGACCCCGTCCAGCATGCTCGACCAGCGCACCGGCGCCGCGTACGCACCGGCGGCGACCGCGAGGGCGATCACCGCGATCCCGGCCCGCTGGGCCTGGCGCGAGAGGTCGCCGCGCATGGCGAGCACCAGCAGGATCGCCGCGAGCACGATCAGCGCGAGCCCGACCCACGTCGTGAACACCGCGTTGTACATCGCCTGCGTGCCGGCCTGCACGATGCCGTCGAGCGGCTGGAGCAGCCCCGAGCCGCGCTCGATGAGGTAGTGCGACCAGTTCACGCCGCCGACCACGAGCTTGGCGAGGTTGAAGAACTGGTTGCCCAGCCACGTGTCGGTCGCCGCCGCCGGGTCGCGGGCGCCGCCCGGCCCGCAGCCGAGGTCGTAGGTCCACCAGATCTGCCCGGCGTAGCCGACCTCGTGGTAGACGCTCCCCGGCGCGCCGACCCCGAGCGGGGCCGGGTCGAGCGAGCCCACGAGCCCCGTGCCGGGCCGGTCGGGGTCGGGCGGGGCCTTGCAGTCCAGCGGCGCCGCCGACGCCGGCAGCGCGACGAGCACCATCCCGGTGAGCATCGTGACGACGACGGTGACGGCGCGCCGCCGCCCGCGCCGCGCGGCGCGAGGGACTCCTCGAGTGCGTGGGACGCAGCGAAGGGCTCCCTCGTTCCTGGGCCCGGCGCCGCGCGCGCGACGAGAACGCCGCCACCCCACGACGAGGGCGGCGGCGAGGATCGCGACGACGAGCGTCACCCGGGCGTCCCGGGAGCGCGCCGGCCGGCGCCCACCCACCGACCGGGGTCGTGCACCTCGCTGCCCTCGCGCCAGCCCGGGTTGCGGTCGGCGGGGGTGGTGACGGTGGCCCGGTCGGCGTCGTCGGCCAGCTCGCCGACCGCGTCGCCCGTCGCGCCGTGTTCACCCATGGCCTCGTCCATCACCCAGGCCTCGGCCCAGTCGTCGTCGCCGCCGGACGCGGGCGCCGGCAGGGCGCCCAGGTCGTCGTCGAGGTCGGGCGCGAGGTCGTCGAGGCGCTCGTCGAAGCGCTCGCGGTCCGGCCGCGACGCGATCGCCGCCGCGTCGGGCCGCTCGTCGAGCACCGTGCCCTCGACGACCGTGCGCTCGGCGAGCGGGTCGCGCGACGGCGTCACCGGCGAGACGCGCGCCGTGCCCGGCGGCGGGGGCGGGGCACTGCGGGCGGGGGTCGAGCGCGGCGCGGCCGAGTGGGGAGCGGCCGAGTGGGGAGGGGCCGACCGCGCCGGGCCCGGCGGCACGTCGGGGGCGGTGGGCAGGGGCCCGCTCGGCGGGCCCGCCGCCGCGCCGACCGGCGGCACGATCGGCACCGGCCCGGTGCGCTCGGCGTCCGTCTCCGGCGGGACCGCACGGGGCGCGGACGCCGCCGGCAGCGGGCGCACCCGGCGCGCGTCGGGGTTGGTGTCGAGCGTGTCGCGCAGGTGCTCGAGGTGCGGCCCCTCGAGGTCGATCCGGATCTTCTCGACGCCCCCGTGCCCGTCGGCGAACACGAACTGACGGGGGGTGTCGTCGGGGCGGTCGTCGTGGCGCGGGCGCGGCGAGAGGGTGCCGAGCATCTCCTCGTAGCCGACGTCGGTGGGCACCCGCAGCAGGCGCAGCGCCTCGGCCTGCGCCTCCTCGTCGTCGGTGCGGCCGACGAACACCGCGTTGACCAGCGACGCGAACCCGGGCACGCGCAGCAGGTCGCCCGCGAGCTGGGAGGCGAACAGCGCGCGGACGTTGAACTTGCGCGAGTCGCGGGCGAGCCGGTCGATGAGCACCTTGCCGGTGGGGATCTGCGACAGGAAGTGGGTCTCGTCGAGCGCGACGCCCTTCCGCAGGTTCCGGTCGGCGGTGTAGATCGTGCGCTGGGTCAGCCAGGACGCCAGGTTGAGCAGCTCGACCGCGAGGGACTCGCCGTCGGTCCACTCCTCGCGCGGGCTGCCCGGGCGCGGCAGGGACATCCCCTGCATCGTCAGCACCGTGAGGCGGTAGTCCTCCTCGCCCTGCCACGGGTCGTGGCGGGGGTCGGTGTTCGCGTCGGGGAACAGCAGCGCGGCCTGGGGCAGCTCGCGGCGCTCCTCGAGGAAGTCCGCGACGACGTCGGCGTGCTCCTCGCCCTCGCGTGCGTGGCGGCGCAGCACCGCGATGACCTGCCCGGGATCGCGGTCCGGCGCGCCCCCGACCTCGCGGACCGCGCGCAGCAGCACGATCCGGGTGTGGGGCATGCGCGCCACGTCGAAGGGCAGCAGGCCGGTGAGGACGTCGAGCACGAGACGGCGCCGGGTCGCGGCGGCGAGCGAACGCTCCCGGCGCCACGCCTTGTCCGGGTCGTCCTCGTCGAGGAAGTGGTCGCGCCGCGGCTCGGCCACCACCCGGTACGGGTTGAGGATTCCGGGGTCGGCGCCGAGCAGGTGGATGTGCCGGGAGAACGGGGCGAGCTCGGGGAGCTTCGTCAGCTCCGCGAGGGGCCCCGACGGGTCGAGCACCGTCCACCGGGCGCCGGCCCGCAGCGTCTTGTAGACGAGCAGCCCGGTGAGGAACGACTTGCCGGAGCCGAGACCACCCACGATCGCGGTGAGGCCCGAGGCCCGCCGGACCTCCTGCGCCATCCACGGGTCCCAGGCGACGGGACGGCGGGTGGCCGTGCAGGTCTCGCCGAGCATGATGCCGCGCCGGTCGCCCACCGACGCCGACGCCGCCGGCACCCCCGCCGCCATCCAGGTCACCGAGCCGCGACGGCGGTAGGCCGTGGACGCCAGCGGCTCGCCCGGGATGAACTCGCGCGCGTAGGCGTACTGCGCCTCGGGGTGCTCCATCGCGACGCGCGGGCGGTAGAGGTCGAGCACCTGCTGCGCGCGGGTCAGCGCCTCACCCTCGTCGCGCCCCGAGACGGCGACGCGCCACCACCCGTAGACCCGGGTGTTGAGCTGCGTGAGCCCACCGGAGAGCTCGTCCTCGATCTGCAGCACCCGGTCGGCCTGGCGCGCGAGCGACATCGGCGGGTCGAGGTCGTGGTCGTGGGTGTAGTGCCGGATCTGGCTGCGCACCTTGCCCATCTGGCGCTGCAGCTCGCCCGCCACCTCCTCGGGCTTGCGGACGTAGATGCGCGCCGACCACTCGACGGGGAACGGCAGCCGGTCGCTGCGCTGCATCCACGGGTCGTCGGCCTCCGGGATGCGCAGCCCGTCCATGAGCCCCACCGACAGCACCGCGACGTGCCGCTGCACCGGCTGGGTCCCGAACCGCCCGAGCACCTGCACGGTCGGCGCGTACGGCTCCTGGTGCAGCGCGACGCCGTCGGTGAACGCCGCGAGGTCCTCGGTCTCCCAGTGCTCGCCCGAGGCCGGGGTGACCGTGCGCGGGGCCGGCAGCCCCAGCGAGCACGAGCGGTGCATCAGCCAGGCCATGTCCTCGGCCGTCGCGGGCACCGCGTCGAGCCCTGCGCGCGAGACCAGCGCCTCGACGTGCGCGATCTCGGACTCCAGCGCGGCGAGCTCCGCGGTCGCCGCCGACGGCACCAGACGCCCGAGGATCGGCGCGGCGCCCTCCAGCCAGCGGTCGACCACCGAGCGGCCCGACACCTCGACCCCGAGGAAGACCTCCTTGTCGGACATCGACAGGCCCATGAGGTGGCGCTGCTCGCCCTCGAGGAAGCTCTCCCAGCTCAGCGCGCCGGACACGTCCGGGAGGCGACCGGGGGCGTTGTGGTCGAAGGTCTCCGCCCACAGCGCCACGGGATAGGGCCGGGACGTGACGCGGACGTGCAGCCAGCGGCCCTGGAGCTCGCCGAGCTGCGTCGCGATCTGGCGGATGAGGGTCTCGCGCTGGGAGTCGCTGCGGAAGCTCCACGGCTGCGGGGCGAGGCGGTACCAGGCGGTGACCGACGACGCTGTGCGCGCGAGGTTGCCGTCGATGGCCCGCAGCGCGATCGACGACCGATAGCCCGCCGCGGGCGACTCCCCGACGAGCGAGCGGCCGCGTCGCCCACCGCGCTGCTGGCCGGCGCCGTGCTGGCCCGTGGTGCGGGCCGGGCGCAGGCCGCCCCCGCGGTCACCGGCCTCGATCGCCTCGAGCGGGGCGTCCGCGCCACCGCGGTCGGGGGCGCGCCGCCTACCGCGGCGCAGCACCGGGATCACCTCGCCGGGACCGCTGCTCGCTGCCGGGCTCGCCGTCCCGGGGCCGCGTGCCGGGACCGAACGGCGCGACGGGTGCCGCCGGGGGCTCGTTCGACGCGGGCTCGTTCGACCCGGGTTCGTTCGACATGGGCCAGCCGGGACGCCGCCGCGGGCGGGCCGGGCGGCGCTGGGTGCTGTCGGGGTCGGCCGCGGCACGACGGGCGGGGACGGCCTCGCGGGGCGCGCTCGCCCGCGGACGGGTCCACGCCGCCATCACCGCGTCGGCGGACCGGGTGTCCGCGGCGGGCGGCAGCTCGGGCGTCCCGTCCACCGGCGGCGCGCCGATGTCGGCGCTCGACGGCGGCCCGAAGTCGCCCTCGACGGCGCGCGGGCGGGTCCGGCCGGAGGCCTTCTTCCGGGCGGCCGCCGCCGACGTGCGGCGACGGTCGTCGGTGCGGGCCGGACGCGACCGCGGGGCGTCGGCGTCGGCGGCGTCGGCGCCGTCGCCCGTGCCGCGGCGGGTCGCCCGCGCGTGCGACGGCCCGGCGTCGGCCAGGCTCGGGGTGAGGTGGTCGCCCGCGGGCTCGGCGCGCGGCGCGGGGACGGCCGGCGCGTCGCCGGCGTCGCTGCCGTCCGCCCGCGGGGGTGGGCCCCAGGTGGCGTCGTCGGTGGCGTCGTCAGCGGGGACGTCGGTGGCAACATCGGCGGGGTCGGCCCGGACGCGCGCCGGGAGCGCGGTCTCCGCGCGATCGCTCCCCCGGGGGAGCGCCACGGCCGTCGGGGCGCCGGCGAGGCGGGGCCGGTCGCGGCGCACCGTGACGTGTCCGGTGGTCAGCGCCCCGCCGGTGACGCGCTGGTGAGCGCGGGGGCCGCGCAGCTCGTGGACGAAGAGCGTCAGCCACTCCAGCAGCGGCCGCTCGTCGTTGATGCGCCGGGACACGAACCGGGTGATCGCGACGGTGATGAGCAGGGCCCAGGCCACCGAGAAGAAGCCGAGGTCGATGCCGAGGCGACGCTGCAGGAACATCACCAGGAGCATCACGAGGAGCCCGACCCCGTAGGCCGAGTAGCGCGCACGCCACGGGAACGTCGCCCGCGGCGGGCCGAGCCAGACGGCGTCGACGCGGTACACCTCGTCGTCGGTGCGGATGTGCACCCGCGTCACCCGGTGATGAGCTGGGCGAAGAACGCGCCGACGCGCGCGCCCGCGCCGGGCGTGAGCGCGATGCCGAGGGCCACGAGACCGATGATCAGCCCGATGCTGCGGCGGGCCACGCCGGCGTTGTCGCCGCGACCGCCGATCCACAGCATGATGATCGCGATGCCCAGGAGGATCAGCGGGACGATGTTGTCCTGGATCCAGCCCTGCAGACCACCGGTCCCCGGGGCCTGCGCGACCAGGTCGGCGCCGAGGAACGTGACGGTCATGGCGGTCCTCCTGCGGACGTGCTGGTCGTGGTAGCGGGACCCGTTCTCGACCGGTCGAGTAAACACGGCGTCTGCAGGGAATCCAACACCTTCCGCGACCGGCCCGTCACACCCGTGGGAGCCCTGTGGGCACACGGGTCGCACGCCCTCCCCCACAGGCGTGCCCACATCGTCGACCCTCCGCAACGGGCGGGTGGCACCCACCCGCTCTCCTGGTCCGGACGAGCCTATCGTGATCTCCACGGCACGGGCGGTCATCACGCTCCGGCGTGGCGCGCCCGGGTTTCCTTTCGCAAAGCATCGCTCGACCGTGTCGGCGAACGGAGCACCCGTCGTCGGGAACCGGACGAACGACGCGGTTACCGGTGAGTAGGCTCCGTCACCTCTCGCAGCGCCGAGGTCCGTACCGGCCGTTACAGTGCCGCCGACGCAGTCGTTGTCTCACCGGGTCCTCCACCACGGACCCGGCCCACGGGGAGGTCCCGTCGTGATCGTCCGTTTGGTCCTGGGGCTCGCCCTGACCCTGGTCGTGGCGGTCGTGGCCGCGCGCCGGGCATGGTGGCTCTACACCCTGATCGCCTCCGGTCAGCCCGACGCTAAGCGTGCCGACGGCCTCGGCGCGCGCGTGCGCGCCCAGTTCGTGGAGGTGTTCGGGCAGCGCAAACTGCTGCGCTGGTCGATCCCGGGGCTCGCCCACCTCTTCACGATGTGGGGCTTCATCATCCTGCTGACGGTCTACATCGAGGCCTACGGCGCCCTGTTCGTCGAGGACTTCCACATCCCGCTGATCGGGCGCTGGTCGGTCCTCGGCTTCCTGCAGGACTTCATCGCGATCATGGTGCTGATCTCGATCATCGCCTTCGCGATCATGCGCGTGCAGCAGGCCCCGGAGCGCCGTGCCCGCACCTCGCGCTTCTACGGCAGCCACACCGGTGGCGCCTGGCTGATCCTCTTCCTGATCTTCAACGTCGTGTGGACGCTGTTCGCCTTCCGCGGCGCGTCGTCGGCGCTGGGCTACTTCCCCTACGACTCGGGCGCCTGGGCCTCGATCGGGGTCGGCGCGCTGTTCTCCGGCATCCCGGTCGGTGTGCTCGAGGTCCTCGAGTCGGTCTTCCTGCTGCTGCACATCGCGGTCGCGCTGATCTTCCTCGTGGTCGTGCTCTACTCGAAGCACCTCCACATCTTCATCGCGCCGATCAACGTCTCGGCGAAGCGCCTGCCCAAGGCGCTGGGCCCGGTGCCGCCGATCGAGCACGACGGCAAGCCGATCGACTTCGAGGATCCGCCGGAGGAGGCCTCGTTCGGTCGCGGCAAGATCGAGGACTTCACGTGGAAGGGCATGCTCGACTTCGCGACCTGCACCGAGTGCGGTCGCTGCCAGAGCCAGTGCCCGGCGTGGAACACCGGCAAGCCGCTGTCGCCGAAGCTGCTGATCATGGACCTGCGCGACCACATGTTCGCGAAGGCGCCGTACATGATCGGCGGCAAGGACATGCCGGAGGAGGGCGCCGCCACCCAGGCCGGCGCGAACAACCCCGGCGAGCCCGTGCACGACGGGCACGGCGTGCCCGAGTCCGGCTACGAGCGCTACCGCAAGAGCGACGACATCCAGGCCTCGCGGCCGCTCGTCGGCACCGCCGAGGCGCTCGGCGTCATCGACCCCGAGGTCCTGTGGTCGTGCACCACCTGCGGCGCCTGCGTCGAGCAGTGCCCGGTGGACATCGAGCACGTCGACCACATCATCGACATGCGCCGCAACCAGGTCATGATCGAGTCGGAGTTCCCGGCCGAGCTCGGGGTGCTGTTCCGCAACCTCGAGAACAAGGGCAACCCCTGGGGCCAGAACAACTCGTCGCGCATGGACTGGGCGAAGGACCTGCCCTTCGACGTGCCCGAGTTCGACGGCGAGCTCGCCCCGGAGACCGAGTACCTCTTCTTCATCGGCTGCGCCGGCGCGTTCGACGACAACGCGAAGAAGACGGTGCGCGCGGTCGCCGAGCTCCTGCACATCGCGGACGTGGACTACGTCGTGCTGGGCAAGGAGGAGAGCTGCACCGGTGACCCGGCGCGGCGCTCGGGCAACGAGTTCCTCTTCCAGATGATGGCCATGCAGACCAAGGAGATGCTCGACGCCGTCTTCGAGGGCCGCGAGCCGGGGACGCGCAAGATCGTCACCACCTGCCCGCACTGCATGAACACCCTCGGGCGCGAGTACCCGCAGCTCGACGGCCACTACGAGGTCGTCCACCACACCCAGCTGCTCAACCAGCTCGTCCGCGAGAAGAAGCTGGTGCCGGTGGCGCCGGAGTCCTCGCCGGTGCCCACCGCGAAGATCGACATCAACCCGGCGACCGGCCTGCAGTACCACGGCCCCCACTCCGACGGCACCGAGCGCGGCCTCATCGCCGCCAACGGCCACGGCACGCCGGGCCACGACGGCGACCAGGCCGCCCCGGCCGCCGTCGCCCTCGCGGAGAAGGAGTCGACCAACGGGCACGCGGGGTCGAACGGGAACGGGCACGGTGGGTCGAACGGTGGGGCGCGCAAGACCGTGACCTACCACGACCCGTGCTACCTGGGCCGGCACAACGAGGTCTACAGCCCGCCGCGCGAGCTGGTCGAGGCCGCGGGCGCCGAGCTCAAGGAGATGCCCCGGCACGCCGACCGCGCGCTGTGCTGCGGCGCCGGGGGTGCGCGGATGTGGATGGAGGAGCACATCGGCAAGCGCATCAACATGGAGCGCGTCGACGAGGCCATCCAGACCGAGACCGACACGATCGCCACCGGCTGCCCGTTCTGCCGCGTGATGCTCACCGACGGGCTCACCGAACGGCAGAGCGAGTCGAAGGCCGTCGGCACCGAGGTCATGGACGTCTCGCAGATGCTGCTCGCGGCCGTCAAGCGCGGTCAGCCCGAGGCGACCACGGAGACCGACCACGAGGGCGACTCCGACCCCGACACCGCGGCCACCTCGGCCAACGTGCAGCACCCGTCCGGCGAGAGCTGACCCCCGCCAGACGAACGAACGGCGCCTTCGCTGCTATCGAGGCAGCGAAGGCGCCGTTCGTGTCTCCGGGGCCGGCCTGTTCGGCGCCGGCCTGTTCGGCGCCGGCCTGTTCGCAGCGAACGGGTATCTCGCTGCTTCTATGCGCACGAAGTCCCCGTTCGCACGCTCGATAGGGTCCGTTCGTGCTGCTCTCCGACGGCGACATCCGCGCCGAGATCGCGGCCGGGCGCGTCGGGCTCGACCCGTTCGACGCGACGCTGCTGCAGCCCTCCAGCGTCGACCTGCGCCTCGACCGGCACTTCCGCACGTTCAACAACCACGCCTACACGCACATCGACCCCGCTCTGCAGCAGGACGACCTGACGCGGATGGTCGAGCCGGCGCGCGACGAGGCGTTCGTGCTGCACCCCGGCGAGTTCGTGCTCGGCTCGACCTACGAGGTCATCACGCTGCCGGATGACGTCGCGGGCCGGCTCGAGGGGAAGAGCAGTCTGGGCCGTCTGGGCCTGTTGACCCACTCCACCGCCGGGTTCATCGACCCCGGCTTCTCGGGCCACGTGACGCTCGAGCTCTCGAACGTCGCGAACCTGCCGATCCGGCTCTGGCCCGGCATGAAGGTCGGGCAGCTGTGCCTGTTCCGGCTCTCGTCGCCCGCCGAGCACCCGTACGGCTCGCCGGTCTACGGCTCCCGCTACCAGGACCAGCGGGGTCCGACGCCGTCGCGCTCGTACGTCAACTTCCGTCGCGGGCTGCCGACGGACGAGGGCTGAGCCCGTGGTCACGAAGCGCCACTACGAGCAGCTGCAGTCCCGGTGGCGGCAGGAGGTCCTCCGTCTGCCGGCCGGGCCGCCCACCCACCCCACGAGCCGCCTGCCGACCGTCGAGTACTGCCTTCCACGGGAGTTCCACGGATCGACGCCCGTCGAGGGAGGCTGGAACTTCGTCTCGGGCGCGGCACACGACTACGCGCTGGGCCGCAGCGCCGGATTCAACGTGTTCGACGACCGGCTCTGGCGCAACATGCTCTCGAGCCAACCGCTGGCCTTCAACATCGCGGGCGGGCTCCGGGAGCACCTCGCGTCCGCCGCCGACGCCTTCGCCGAGCTCACGGAGTGGCCGGTGATCGGGTTCGACCGGCTCGGGGAGTCGGTCACGGACCGCCACGCCCTCGACGGCCTGCACGCCGAGTGGGCACCACCCCGCTCCCGACACACCGGGGACGGGTCCAGCTTCGACATCGCCGCACCCCTGCGCCTCGGCGGCCACCGGCGGGTGTTCCTCAGCATCGAGGTCAAGTACACGGACGACTTCTCGTCCGGTGTCGCCGCGCGCGACCTCGCCACCAAGCTCGAGCAGTACCGACCGCATCTCGACGCACTCGGGATCGGGGACGCGCGCCGCGAGCCGCTCCTGCGCGGGCGCACCTTCCAGTTCCTGCGATCGGTCATGCTCACCGACTCGGTGGTGCGGCGAGGTCTGCGCGGCGACGATCGTCTCGACGGCGGCCTGGCCACCGTCGTCGCCCCGGCCGCTGACGCCGTCGCGAGGGAAGCGGTCGCCACCGTGTCGGCCGCGCTCGGGACGACGCGGACACAGGTGGCCTTCTGGTCGCTGGACGACCTGCTCGACGGGTGTGCGGACCAGGCCCCGTTGCAGGTCTGGGCCGACACCATGCGACGGCGCTACCTCACCGGACCGGTGGTCGTCGAGAACAGCCGATCGGGCGCCTAGTCCACCAGCCCACCGGCACGGTGGACGCGGTTGCGGCCGGCGTTCTTCGCCGAGTACAGCGCCCGGTCCGCCTCGCTGAGCAGGGCCTCGCCGTCGCCCGCGTGCTCGGGCAGCCCGGCGACGCCGAACGACGCCGTGACCAGCTGCTTGTCGCCGCGCCGGAAGTCCTCCTCGACGCGCGTGCGCAGGCGCTCGGCGAGCTTCGCGGCGTCGTCGGGCCCGCCGCGGGTGACGAGGACGGCGAACTCCTCCCCGCCGTACCGGTAGGCCGTCTCCCCGTCGCGCATCGCGGTCCGCAACGTCGAGGCGACCTCCTGGAGCACGACGTCGCCCTGCTGGTGGCCGTAGCGGTCGTTGAGCTCCTTGAAGTGGTCGAGGTCGAGCATGATCACCGACATCGGCGAGGAGTGCCGCTTCGCGTTGGCCACCGCGGAGTCGAGGTCCGCCCCGAGCCGGCGGCGGTTGGCGAGCTGGGTGAGCGGGTCGAACTGCGAGAGGCGCTCGGTGGCGGCGTGCAGGCGGCTGGCCTCGATCGCCGACCCGGACAGCGTCGCCAGCATCTCGACCGCCGAGAGGCGCTGGCCGTCGACCTCCCCGTCGGGCGAGTCGTAGCACTCGAGGATGCCGATCACCCGTGCACCGACGACGAGCGGGACGGCCACGGCGGCGTCCTCGCCGGTGTCGGGGTCGCCCCGCGAGATCTGGCCGTAGCGCGCCGACCGGCCGACGACGCCGACCCCGAGGTTGCAGTGGGTCTCCATCGGGGCCACGGCGCCGCGGTCGGAGTCGTAGGCGAGCTCGAGGCCGTTGCCGTCCTCCTCGAGCAGCCAGAGCAGCACGCGCCCGTCGGTCACGGCGACGGCGGCCTGGACCGTCGAGTCGATGACGTAGCGGGTGTTCAGACTGCCCGCGATCTCGCGGGTCATGATCAGGATGGTGCGCAGGCGATCGGTCTGGGCCTGCAGCCGCTCGGCCTGGGCCGCCGCCTCCTCTCGCTGCCGGCGCAGCGCGACGGTCATGTCGGCCAGGCCGTCCCGCAGGGCGACGAGCTCCGCCGACCCCGTCACCGGCTCCGGCGGCGTCAGCCGGCCCTCGCCGATGCCGCGCACGGAGGCGAGCAGGCCGTCGACGGGGGTGACGACGTGGCGCTGCAGCCGCTGCCGCCCGCGGAGGGCGACGACGAGCGTGCCGGCGCCGACCAGCGCGATGAGGACGCCGACGACCCACTGGGTGGCGATGGCCGCGGCGTCGCCGGTCTCGATCGCGTCGAGGACGTCGACCCGGGTGGCGTCCTTGCGGGCCCGGTAGTCGTCGAACAGCGCCGTGCCCTGCTTGAGGAAGGTCTCCGCGCCCCCGGGCGGCGGCAGCTGGCGGGCCTGGTCGGCCCACTCGGTGCGCCAGCGCTGCTGGGCGAGCAGGAGGGCCAGCACGTCCTGACGGAGCTGCGGCTCCTCGAGGAGGTTGACCATCTGGCTGTCGGCGGCCGCGAGACGCGGCGAGGCCTGGGTGGCGCTGTCGGCGAAGAACTGGTCACCGGTCGCCAGGTAGCCCCGCAGCGAAGCGTCCATGTCGAGCATCGCCTGGTGCGAGTCCTCGAGCGCGAGGAGCCCGTCCTGCAGTCGCTGGTCCGCCGGCGCCGTCACGGCGACCGACCAGACGAGCCGGAACACGACGAGCACCACGATGAGGAGGGCAGCAATCGACACCGCGAGGCCCAGGCGCTGGACCTCGTGGATCAGCCTCGGTGCTCGCCTCACCGACCCCCGCCCTCCTGATGCGCCGCCTGTCCACCAGGTCCATCAGGCTTGCGGGGCATGACGTTAGCCGGGACTGGGTAATTGCCTCTACTTTTCGTGGCCCCCTCATCACTGAGTGATGATGACGGCCCTGCTCGTCGCTGACGGTGACCTTCGTCAGGCGGACAGGCCGCGATGCGCGGAGAGACGCACCACCCGGGAGCCGGACCCGGGCTCCGGGCGCTCGCGCACCAGGCGGTGGGCAGCGGCAGCGGCGCGTACGAGCTCGGGCTCGACCTCCCGCGCCTCCTGCGACGCCACGAGCCCGGCGATGGCGGCCTGGTTGGCCGTGTCGACCGCGACAGTCCCCGTGACGGGCACGGCCACGACCGGCACGCCGCGCCACACGGCGGCCTGGGTCGCCGCGAGCGCCGTGGCCGAGCCGCCGCGGACGAGCACGACGGCCGGCACGTCGTCGGCGACGAGGGCGTCGAGCCGCGGCAGGAGCGCCACGAGCTCGGTGACTGGCCCCTCCTCCGGGGTCTCCACGAGCAGGACCCGCCCGGCGAGGGCACCGAGGTCGTCGAGCACCTCGTCGACGGCCATCGGGTCGGGCCCCGTGGCGACGAGGACGGGGCTCACCTCGTGGTCGCGCCCGGCGAGGGGAGCGAGGGCGTGGGCGTCCTCCGCGGACGCGACGATGACGAACAGCTCCGGGAGGGAACGCTCCTGCTGCTCACGCGCAGTCATGGCGGCTTCCTCCCCACAGGTCTCCGGTCCCATCTCGCTGACCAGCCAACACGACGGAGAGCCCCAGCAGGAGTGCCTCCTGCCGGATCTACCCCGTCGACCTAACGGGTGGTGACGCTGCGTGCGACCAAACCGCGCCCGGGTCGTGATCCGCCCGTGATCGAGCGGTGAACCACACGCCTGTGATTGCGCTGGGCGGCGGATCATGGGACTCCGGACCAGGCCCTGGGCCGCGCGGGTGAGGCTCCGTGTAGGCTTCCGGGAGCACCGCGCGAGTGTAGTTCAATGGTAGAACATCAGCTTCCCAAGCTGAATACGCGGGTTCGATTCCCGTCACTCGCTCCACATAGGTTCTTGCAGGTCACAGGCCCGCTCACCGATCACTCGGGAGCGGGCCTTCGCCGTTGCGGGACGCCGTGGCACCCGCCGGAGCATCCGCGACCCGTCGTGGCGGCAACCCCGGCGAACCCTCGACCACACCGCCGGCGATCACTCGCCCGATCCGTACCCGGTCCGAGCTCGAGCGCCCGGCGTGCCGTTCGTGACCCGAGGGCCGCTCCCGAGCAGAACACTCCATGGCAGTCCAGGGGGCGACGTGGTTGTCGTTGCTTGTCGCGGATGTCGCCGATGTGGAGTAGACTCGAACACATGAGCGAACCGGTCGGCGCGGTCGAGCGGGCACTGCTCGCCCGCACCCGCGCCCGGTTCGCGGCCCGGGGGGTGGAGCACTATCGGCTGCTCGAGGATGTGGCCGAGCTCGACCGGGCCGGGGTGGCCGAGCGGACCGGGGACCGGCTGGTCGAGCGGCTGGTGGAGAACCTCGCCCGCTGCGACCGCCGGGAGGCGATCCGGCTGGTGGAGGAGGCCCGCGACCTGATCCCGCGGGTCGCGGTCAGCGGGGAGGCGCTGCCGCCGCGGCTGCCGCACACCGCGGCCGCCCTGGCCGACGGCGCGGTCGGCGAGGCCCACATCGCCATCATCCGCCGGACCATGACCCGCATCGCCGCCCTCGAACACCTGACCCCGAAGGTGGTCGCCGAGGCCGAGCAGACCCTCGCGGAGAAGGCGCGGGCGCTGTCCCCGGCCGGGCTGACCCGGGCCGCGCAGCGGCTGCTGGCCCACCTCGACCCCGACGGCGCCGCCCCCACCCCGGGCGAGGACGGCCCGGACACCGTGCAGCTGCTGCGCCACCACAACGGCACCCTGGACCTGCGCGCCCGCCTCAGCGACGTCATCGCCGCCACGATGATCGACCACGGGTTCGACGTCCTCTCCGGGCCCGCCGGCCCCGACGACCACCGCGACGTGGCCGTGCGCCGCGCCGAAGCGCTCAAAGAGCTCTTCGCCCACGCCTTCGGCCCCGGCGGGCTGATCACCGACACCCGCCACGAACCCAGACCCGACCAGCCCGCCACCGACCAGTCAGCCGCCGAGCCGACCGAGCCGACCGAGCCCACCGACGAGCCGGCCGAGCCGACCGAGCCGACCGAGCCGACCGACGGTCAGGACGCGCTGATCCCGGAACCCCGGCGCCCCGAACCCGAGAAGACATCAACCGCGGCCGCCACTGCGCCCGCAGGTAGCGCGGGGCGGGCGCTGATCACGGTCACCATCGACCACGACTGGCTGCGCCGCGCCGTCGGGCACGGCGTGCTCGACAACCAGCACCTCGTCGACGCCGCCACTCTGCGGCGGCTGGCCTGCGACGCCGACATCATCCCCGTCGTGCTCGGCACCCGCTCCGAACCCCTCGACATCGGCCGACGCTCCCGCACCGTCCCCGACGCCCTGCGCCGCGCCCTCACCGTCCGCGACCAAGGCTGCGCGTTCCCCGGCTGCACCCGCCGACCGCGGCGCTGCCACGCCCACCACATCAGATTCTGGAGCCACGGCGGCCCGACCGAGATCGACAACCTGGTGCTGCTCTGCACCCACCACCACCAGCAGATCCACCACGCCGGCTGGCACGTCGAGATGATCGACCACCGGCCCTGGTTCACCCCACCACCCTGGATCGACCCCACCCGCCAACCACGCCCCGGCGGCCCCGCACCACCCCTGCCGACCGCGGCGTAGGCCGTTCCCTCGTGTCCTGAGACGCGAGGCCTCCTTCCTGGTCTCCCGGGCGCGAACGTGGGTTGACGAGTTCCGTTGCGGCGTGTCGCACCCGCGACCAGGCTGCCCGCGTGATCGTGCGACGCGAGCGTCCCGAGGACGTCCCGGCAATCCGCGCCGTGGTGGCGGCCGCCTTCGACGCCGGGGACGGCACCGAGCCGGTCGAGGTCGGCCTGCTCGACCGCCTGAGAGACGACTCGGGCTGGATCCCGCGGTTCTCGCTCGTGGCCGAGGACGGGAACGCTGTCGTGGGGCACGTCGTCGCGACCCGCGGCGACACCGGTGGACGGCCCGCGCTCGGGATCGGGCCGGTCGCCGTGGAGCCCGCCCACCAGGGCGGCGGCGTCGGCACGGCCCTCGTGCACACCCTGCTCGGGGCCGCCGAGGCGTGCGACGAGGAGCTCGTCGTCCTGCTCGGCAAGCCCGCGTACTACGGGCGCTTCGGGTTCGTGCCCGCCGCGGAGCTCGGAGTGGACGCCCCCGACCCGGCGTGGGACAGGCACTTCCAGGCGCGGGCGTTCACCCCGTCCGCCCCGCGCGGCCCGTTCCGCTACGCCGCGCCGTTCGCGCAGCTGTGAGCGAGCGGCGCGGAGCCGGACCTCAGCCCCCGACCACCAGCGCGGCGATCCGGGGTCCGTCGGGGCCGTCGGCGATGAGGTAGCTCCCCCGGAAGTCCGCGATCACCGTGGCGTCCGCGGTGAGGCGGATGAAGCGGCCCTCGTGGCGCGCGCAGCTGTCGTTGAGCAGCACGGTGGAGGCGTCCTCGACGACGGTGCGGTCGAACGCCGCGTAGCGCAGGCCCTCGACCTGCCCGCGGATCACGCCGATCACCTGGTCGGTCTCGTGCAGCCAGCCGCTCGCCCCCGGGGCGCTGAGCAGCATCGGCACGCCGTAGAAGTCGAGGATCGCCTCGACGTCGTCGCGGTCGCCGCGGCCGAGGGCGACGAAGAGGTCGAGGTAGGCGTCGAACCACGTGGTGACGTCACTGGTGTCCACGCGTCCGCATCCTGCCGGGCGCGGTTCACTCCGCCAGCAGCTCGTCCAGCTTCTCGTAGCCCTCGTTGACGCCGATCTCCATCCCGCTCGCGATCATGCCGTCGCGGGCCTCGATCGACTCGAACAGCGACGTGCCCTCGAGGCGGGTCCGCCCGTCGCCGAGGTCGATGAAGGTCATCGTCTCGAGGGTCACCGAGTCGGCGAAGCCCTCGTAGGTGAACGTCTGCACGATCCGTTCCGCGGGCCTGACCTCGTGGAACGAGCCGAAGAACGTGTAGTCGCCGTCCTTGTCGCGGTGGGTGTAGCGGTACGAGCCGCCGGTCCGGGCGTCGTAGGTGTCGATCTCCATCGTCAGGTCGCGCGGCCCCAGCCAGCGCTTCACGAGCTCCGGCTCGACGTGGGCGCGGAAGACGTTCTCGCGGGGGGCGTCGAACTCGCGGGTGATCAGGACCGTGGGCGCGTCGGGGGCGGCGGTGATGGTCGTCTCGCGGGTCGTGGTGCTCATCAGGATGCTCCTCGTTCTCGGGGTCGACGGGGTTCGGTGGGGGCGGCCGAGTCGGTGTCCATCTCGGCGAGGACGTCGTCGAGACGGCGGTAGCGCTCCTCCGCCTGGCGCCGGTAGCGCTCGATCCACTTGGTCATCAGGTCGAAGACCTCCGCCTCCAGGTGGACCGGCCGGCGTTGCGCTTCCCGCGTGCGGGTGACGAGCCCGGCGTCCTCCAGCACCTTGAGGTGCTTGGACACCGCCTGGACGCTGACGTCGTACGGCTCGGCGAGCTCGTTGACGCCCGCGTCGGCGACGGCCAGGCGGGCCACCATGTCGCGTCGGGTGGGATCGGCGAGGGCCGAGAACACCCGGGAGAGCTGGTCGTCCACGATCGTCTCCTTGCTCAACCTTGCGGTTGAACAAACGATAGCGCCGACGCGCTCCATGCTCAACCCTTCAGTTGAATGAGCGGAGCTGCGAGCGCGGGCCCGACGGCCCAGGATGCCGACCATGACCGCAGGCCGGATCGACCCCGAGCTCGCCACCGCGATCGCCCGGCTCGAGGGCGACGGGTGGCTGCCGTTGTGGCGCGACGACGTCGCCGACGCGCGCCGGAACTACCGCGAGCTGGCGCTGATCCGTCGCGGCGAGGCCGCCGAGGTCGGCACGGTGCACGACGACGTGGTGAGCGGCCCGGACGCCGACGTGGCCGTCCGCGTCTACGAGCCCGCCGGTGAGCGGCGTGGCGTCACCGTGGTGTGGCTGCACGGCGGCGGCTGGGTGCTCGGCGACCTGGACACCGCCGACGGCGCCGCCCGGCGCGTGTGCACGCACCTCGAGGCCACGGTGGTCTCGGTCGACTACCGGCTCGCGCCCGAGCACCCCCATCCCGCGCCCGTCACCGACGCCCACACCGCGCTGCGCTGGGCGGCGACCCTGCGCCCGTCGGACCGCCTCGTCGTCGGCGGCGACAGCGCGGGCGGCGGGCTCGCGGCCGGGGCCGCCCTGCTGGCCCGTGACTGGGGGCCGCGCGTCGACGCGCAGCTGCTGCTCTACCCCGGGCTCGACCCCGCGCGCGGCTTCCCGTCGATCGTCGAGAACGCCGCGGGACCGTTCCTGACCCGCGCGGACGTCGACTGGTTCTGGGACCGCTACGTGCCCGAGCCCGCGCTGCGCGACGACCCGGCGGTCGCCCCGCTCCGCGCGGCCGGCGAGCCCGGCGGCCTCGCCGACGTCGCGCCGGCGGTCGTCGCCACCGCCGAGCTCGACCCCTTCCGCGACGAGACCCGGGCCTACGCGGAGGCGCTCGACGCCGCCGGCGTCCCGGTCCGGCTGCTGACGGGCCCGACCCTCGTCCACGGGTACTTCGGGCTCGCGGCGGCCTCCGCGGCGGCGCGGGCCGAGGGCGATCGCGCCCTCGACGCGCTGGCCGAGCTGCTCGCGACCTGAGGAGCCGACACGCGCGGACCGACGGGCGACGCTCCCGTGCGGTGAAGGGTCCGGTACTCCGAACGGCCGCCGGGGCGGGTCGACGAGGTGACCGTCCGTCGTCCGGGAGACCGTTCACCGTGCCCGGGTGCCCGCCCGCGGGCATGCACGGGAACGCATCGGCAACCTCCGGCCGCCCGCCGGACCTCTCGCCGCCACGAACACGCGAATCGCCCCGATCGAGGGGCTCCAGGACGGGGAGGGGCGTGCCGCGAGATCCGGGGACCTCGCTATGTTTCGACCCGTCCGATCACGGATTGGTCACGGCGACGGCTCCCCCTCGTTCCGCCGGACCTTTTCCCGACGACGAGGAGGTGATGGTGAGCCGTCACGGAGTAGGTGACCCCGACACCGTCCCGTTCTCCCTCAGCGGTACCCCGACCGGCCGGCGTGCAACCCGGCTGTCCTCCCGGTCCTCGACGACGGGATCGATCCTCGTCGCCGCGGTCGCGGCCGGTGCGGTCCTCCCGGCCATCCAGACGCTCGACACGCACGTCGCCGACGCCGAGGCCCCTGCGGCACCCGACGCCGCGACGGCGTCGCTCGCGCTCGCGTCCCAGCACCGCCAGACCCAGCCCGCCGTGCACCACGCCGCGGGTGGTGTCGCGACGGTCAGCCCGATCGCGATGCCCGCCTCGACGGTCTCGACCGCGGCCTCCTCGTCGTCCGACGACGAACCCAGCGCGGGCGACGAGAACGACGTCACCTCGCTGATCAAGTCCATGAGCGTCACGCGGGAGAACGGTCCGCTGGAGTTCGGCACGCCGTACTCGGCCGGCAACGAGCGCACGCTCGACGGCCAGATCGCCAAGGCGCTCGGGCTCATGGGCCTGCCGCAGCGCCTGGCCCCCGGCGTCAAGAAGATCATCATGCGGGAGTCCACGGGCAACGCGGACGCCGTCAACGACTGGGACTCGAACGCCTCGGCCGGCACGCCGTCGAAGGGGCTCATGCAGCTCATCGACACGACGTTCCGCAACGCCGTGCTCCCCGAGCTCGCGGACCGCGGCATCTTCGACCCGGTCGCCAACATCACGGCCGGCGTCCGCACGATGATCGCGAACCACAGCATCGACGACGTCGAGGCCGGTGGCCTGCGGAACTCGGCGGGCAACTACATCGGCTACGGCGGCGCGGCGATCCCCGACGACGGCCTCGGCCGGGCCGACTGAGCACGCCCGCTCCGGCGCGGGTAAGCCGGTGACATGAGCGAACGAACCTGGCTGGTCACCGGCGCGTCCCGGGGACTCGGTCGCGCCCTCGTCGAGGCCGTGCTCGCCGCGGGCGACCGCGTCGTCGCCACCGCGCGCGACGCCGGCACCCTCGAGGACCTGGCCGCGCAGCACGGCGACCGGCTGCTGACCCGCGACCTCGACGTCACCGATCGGGACGCCGTGTTCGCGGTGACCAACCAGGTCGCCGCCGAGACGGGCCGCATCGACGTGCTCGTGGCCAACGCGGGCTACGGCCTCGCGGGCGGGGTCGAGGAGGTCTCCGAGGACGAGGCCCGCCGGCAGGTCGAGGTGAACCTGTTCGGCGCGCTGTGGTCGATGCAGGCCGTGCTCCCCACGATGCGCGCCCAGCGCCGCGGCCACATCCTGCCGATCTCGAGCATCGGCGGGGTCGGCGCCTTCCCGAACACCGGGTTGTACCACGCGACGAAGTGGGGCCTCGAGGGCATGGCCGAGTCGCTGGCGCAGGAGGTGGCGCCGTTCGACGTCAAGGTCACCATCGTCGAGCCGGGCCCGTTCCGCACCGACTGGAACGGCGGCAGCATGGTCCGCGCGACGCCCATGCACGCCTACGACGACGTCCTCGGCCCGCGGCGGCAGGCGATGGACGGCTCGCAGGCGTTCACCCAGCCCGGCGACCCGTACCGCGCCGGCGAGGCGATGGTCCGCGTCGTCGACGCCGACGACCCGCCCCGGCGGCTGCTGCTGGGCGAGATGGCCGCCGACCTCGCGCCGAAGCTGTGGCAGGGCCGCATCGACGAGGCCGCGCGGTGGCGCGAGGTCTCCGCCGGCGCGGACTTCCCGACCGGCGAGCGCTGAGCCGCGCCCCTGGTGCGCAGCGAACGTCCTATCGGCGTGCTCAATGGGACGTTCGCTGCTTCTACGCGCGCGAACGACGCGGTGATCACCCGGCGAGGGCGTCGGCGACCTTCCGCATCGCCGCCGACGCGCTCGGGGTGACGGTCGGGCCGAGGACCGCGAGGCTCGACAGGATCGCCGCGGCCTCGGGCAGGTCGAGGTGCACCGGGGCGGGGGCGGCCACGCGGACGAGGCGCACGCCGCCCCCGCGCCCCGGGTGCGAGGTGATCGGGACCCCGCTGTCGCGGAGACGCTCGACGTCGCGGGCCAGGGTGCGGGACGAGACGCCGAGGTCGCGGGCGAGGTCGGCGATCCGCAGCCGGGCCCCGTGGGCGGCGTAGAGCCGCTCGATCACCGCCTGTTGACGCTCGACCCGGCGCAGCGCGAGGTGGCCGTCACGCGACGCGGCGGCGAGGTCCACGTCCGGAGACTACGACGAAACACGTCACCGGCGTGTCCTGTTCTCTCCCCACGATGGTCACCATGACCGTCGAGGCCTTCTTCGCCCGCTACGCCGCCGCCCTGCTCGCCCGCGACGAGCACGCCGTCGCCGACCTGTACGCCGTCCCCGCGCTCGTCCTCTTCCCCGGCACGTCGATCGCCGTCAGCGACGCCGCCCAGACCGCGGCGTTCTTCGCCGCGTCGTGGTCGCAGTACGAGGGGATCGACGTCGCCGCCCCCTCGATCACGATCATGGGCGAGGGGCCGGTCGGCGTCTGGGCGGACGTCACCTGGGACCACGGCCACGGGCCGGCGGAGCGGTTCTGCTACCAGCTCGTGGCGGGTGAGGACGGCTACCGGATCGCCGTCCTCACCCTCCTCGACCGGCCCGTCTAGACGTCCGGGCCCCTCTGCAGCACCGGGCGCAGGGTGTCGAGCACGCTCGCGTCGTCGATCGTCGACGGCACGGCCTCGTCCTTGCCGTCGGCGATGCCGCGCATGGTCTTGCGCAGCACCTTGCCCGAGCGGGTCTTGGGCAGGGCGGGGACGACGGCGACGTTCTTGAACGACGCCACGGCGCCGACCTCGTCGCGCACCATCTTGACGAGCTCGGCGGAGAGCTCGGCCTCGTCGCGCTCGACCCCGGCCTTGAGCACGACGAACCCGCGCGGGACCTGCCCCTTCATCGCGTCGTGCACACCGATGACGGCGCACTCGGCGACGTCCTTGTGGCCGGAGAGCACCTCCTCCATCGACCCGGTCGACAGGCGGTGGCCGGCGACGTTGATGACGTCGTCGGTGCGGCCCATGACGTAGAGGTAGCCGTCCTCGTCGAGGTAGCCGCCGTCGCCGGTGAGGTAGTAGCCCTCGTAGCGCGACATGTACGACTCGCGGAAGCGCTCGTCGTCCTGCCACAGCGTCTGCAGGCAGCCGGGGGGCAGCGGGAGCTTGATCGTGATCGCCCCCTCCTCGCCGTGCGGGAGCACGCTGCCGTCGACGTCGAGGATCTCCACCTGGTACCCAGGCACGACCACCGACGGCGAGCCGGCCTTGAGCTCCATCGGCTCGAGCCCGCGCAGGTTGGCGGCGATCGGCCAGCCCGTCTCGGTCTGCCACCAGTGGTCGACCACCGGCACGCCGAGCTTCTCCGACGCCCACGTCCACGTCTCGGGGTCGAGGCGCTCGCCGGCGAGGAAGAGGGTCTCGAGCGAGGAGATGTCGTAGTCGCGCAGCAGGACCGCCTCCGGGTCCTCCTTCTTGATGCCGCGGAACGCCGTCGGGGCGGTGAAGATCGCCTTGACGCCGTGCTCCTGGATCACGCGCCAGAACTGACCCGCGTCGGGCGTGCCGATCGGCTTGCCCTCGTAGAGCACGGTCGTCGCCCCGGTGAGCAGGGGCGCGTAGACGATGTAGGAGTGCCCGACGACCCAGCCGACGTCAGAGGCGGTGAACATGACCTCGCCGGGCCCGACGTCGTAGATGTTCTCCATCGACCAGCGCAGGGCGACGGCGTGACCGCCGTTGTCGCGCTGGACGCCCTTGGGCTTGCCGGTGGTGCCCGAGGTGTACAGGACGTAGAGCGGGTCGGTGGCCGCGACGGACACGCACCCGGCGGGCTCGGCGTCCTTCACGGCCTCCGCCCAGTCGACGTCGCGCGCCCCCATCTCGGCGGCGTACTGCGGACGCTGGAAGACGATCGACGGACCTGGGTCGTGCGAGGCCAGCTCGATCGCCTTGTCGAGCAGCGGCTTGTACTCGATGACCCGCTTGCCCTCGATGCCACAGGACGCGCTGACGATCGCCGAGGGCTTGGCGTCGTCGATGCGCACGGCGAGCTCGCGCGCGGCGAACCCGCCGAAGACCACGGAGTGGATGGCGCCGAGCCGCGCGCAGGCCAGCATCGCAACGGCTGCCTCGGGGATCATCGGCATGTAGATGATCACCCGGTCGCCCTTGCCGACGCCCTGGGCCCGCAGCAGCCCCGCGAACGCGGCGACGCGGTCGCGCAGCTCGCGGTAGGTGAAGCGCTGGCGGTCGTCGGTGACCGGCGAGTCGTGGATCAGCGCGACCTGGTCGCCGCGGCCGGCGTCGACGTGGCGGTCGAGGGCGTTGTGGCAGGTGTTGAGCTCGCCGCCGACGAACCACTGCGAGAACGGCAGCTGCGACGCGTCGACGATCGTCTCGGGCTCGCGGTACCAGTCGATCAGGCCGGCGGCCTCGCGCCAGAAGCCGTCGGGGTCGTTCATGCTGCGGTCGTACGCCTGCCGGTACTCGCCACTCATGGCCCGGACACTAACCACGCCCCCGGACCCCGCGCACTGCCCGATCGGCCACGCTGATCGTCCCGTTGTGGAAAGTTCCGTAGGCTGACGACATGGCGCGCGTGACCCCGGACCTGAGCTTCCTCCTCGACAAGACGAGCGAGTCCCTCGCCGCCCGGATGACCACCGCGCTCGCCGACCTCGGCCTCACCGCGCGGCAGTACTGCGTGCTCGACAAGGCGTCGGCCGGCGACCGCACCCAGGGCCAGATCGCCGAGGCGGCCCTGCTCGACAAGACCACGATGGTCACGACGCTCGACGGGCTCGAGCGCGCGGGCCTCGCGCGGCGCGTCCCGTCCCCGACCGACCGGCGCGCCCGGCTCATCGAGACCACCGCCGAGGGCGAGGCGCTGGTCGAGAAGGCGGCGACCGTGATCCAGGCGCTCTACGACGAGGTGCTCGGCGTGCTCGGCGCCGACCGCGCGGCCGTGGTGGACGGGCTGACCCGGCTGGTCGAGGGCCCGCTGGCTGGCGACGTCCACGACGCCCGCCCACGCCGGTCGTCCCGGACGTGATGAGTCGTATCGGGATAGTTCTGAAATAGACGTTCTGATACGGTCGGAGCCATGCTGCTCGCCGACCGCACCCGCGCCGCGAACCCCTGGGTCGCGCTCGCGCTGCTCAGCACGTCCATGCTCATGATCATCTTGGACGGGACGATCGTCAGCGTCGCCCTGCCCGCGCTCCGCGACGACCTGGGCTTCACGGCCACCGGACTGTCCTGGACCGTCAACGCCTACCTCGTCCCGCTGGGCGGGCTCCTCCTGCTCGCCGGGCGCCTCGGCGACCTCGTCGGACGCCGCCGGATGCTCGTCGCGGGGCTCGTCCTGTTCACGCTCGCGTCGCTGGCGTGCGGCCTCGCGACCGGTCCGGCGATGCTCGTCGCCGCCCGCGCCGTGCAGGGCGTCGCCGCGGCACTCGCGTCATCGGTGGTGCTCGGGATGGTGGTGTCGCTGTTCTCCGAGGACACCGACCGGGCACGGGCGCTCGGGGCCTACGCCTTCGTGGGCGCCGCGGGCGCGTCGCTCGGCCTGCTGCTGGGCGGGGTGCTCACCGAGGCCGTCGGCTGGCGCGCGATCTTCCTCGTCAACGTGCCGATCGGCGTCGTGGCCGTCGTCCTCGCCCTGCGGGTGCTGGCCCCCGACCCGACCCGTGTCCCCGGGACACGGCCCGACCTGCTCGGTGCGGTGCTGGTGACGCTCGGGCTCGCGTCGCTGGTGTTCGCGATCGTGGAGGTGCACCCGATCGCGGGGCTCCTCGCCGTCCTGCTGCTCGGCGGGTTCGCGCTGCGCCAGGTCCGGGCCGCGGCACCGCTGGTCCCGCCCGCCGTCCTGCGGTCGCGGTCGGTGTCGTTCGGCAACCTCGCGCAGGTGCTGACCGTGGCCGCGATGATGGGCTTCCAGTTCGCCACCGCACTCTTCCTCCAGCAGGTGCTCGGCTACTCGCCCGGCGAGACGGGGCTGGCGATGCTGCCGGTGGCCGCGGTGATCGGGGTCGTCGCGCTGCGGTGCGCGGGGCCGGTGATCGCCCGGTTCTCCGCGCGCCGGGTCCTGCTCGCCGGGCTGGGGCTGCTGCTGGCGGGCTTCGCGGTGCTGGTCGGCGCGCCGGGCGACGACTACGTCACCCAGCTCCTGCCGGCGCTGCTGCTCCTGGGCCTCGGCGCCGGGCTGGTCATGCCCTCGGTGACGTCGGTGGTCATGAGCGACGCCGACGCCGACACGGCAGGCCTGACCTCGGGGCTCGCGAATACCGGCCAGCAGGTCGGCGGGGCGATCGGCATCGCGGTGCTGGCCGCGGTCGCCGCCGCCGAGGGGTTCCGCGCCGCCTACGGGGTGGCCGGCGCCCTCGTCCTCGCCTCCGCCCTCGTCGTCACCCTCGCCCTCCCACGTGAGTGAACTTGGGGCCTATAGCCCCGAAGTTCGCTCACATACTCCGTACGGCGCACGTGCGTGGGTCAGGCCCGCACCTTGGCGGCCACGCGCCGGGCCCCGGCGAGCACCTCGCCGGGGTCGACGCGCGCGAGCGTGCCGTCGTTGAGCACCGGCTCGCCGGCCACCCACACGTCGCGCACCCCCCGGGACCCGCTGGCCCACACGAGGTTCGAGATCAGCTGGTCGTCGTCGTCCGGGTCGACGAACGCGGGGTCGTCGACCCGGACGTGCACCATGTCGGCCCACGCCTCCGGCGCGAGGACCCCGAGGTCGTCGCGGCCCAGCGCCCGCGCGCCCTCGCGGGTCGCCATGGCCAGCGCGCCGGCGGCGGTCAGGGCCGTGGCGTCGGCGCCGCGCTGGCGGGCGAACAGCGAGGCGAGTCGCTGTTCCTCCCACAGGTCGAGGTCGTCGTTGGACGCCGGGGAGTCGGTGCCCAGGCCCGTCCGGATCCCGGCCGCGCGCAGGTCGGCGAGCCGGGCCACGCCCGCCGCGAGCTTCGCGTTCGACCCCGGGCAGTGGGCCACGGCGACGTCGTGGCGGGCGAGGATCGCGACGTCGTCGTCGGAGAGCTGGATGGCGTGCGCGGCGAGCACCCGCCCGCCCAGCGAGCCCGTCGCCTCCAGCATCGCGGGCACCGAGCCGAACTCGGCGCGCACCGCGTCGTCCTCGCCCGCGGCCTCGGCCACGTGCAGGTGCATCAGCGCCCCGCGCTCCTTCGCCAGCGCGGCCGTGCTCACGATCGCCTCGGTGGGCAGCGTGTACGCCGAGTGCGGGCCGTAGCCCAGCTCGACGCGCTCGCCCGGCCCGAACCGCAGCCCGTCGGCGTCGATCCAGCGCGTGATCGCGTCGCGCATCTGCTGCCAGGTGCCGAGGCGCTCCATCCCGGGCGCGGTGATGATCCCCGGCGTCAGGACCACCCGGGACCCGATCGCCAGCACGGCCTCGACGACGTTCTCGCTCTGGAAGTACATCTCCGCCGACGTCGTGACCCCGCCGCGCAGCATCTCCGCGGTGCCCGCGAGCATCCCGTCGCGCACGTCGGCGGGCCCGAGCTTCGCCTCGGCGGGCCAGACGATCTCGGTGAGCCAGCGCATCAGCGGCAGGTCGCCGCCCTTGCCGCGCAGCACCGTCAGCGGCGTGTGGGCGTGGGTGTTGACCAGGCCCGGCATGAGCAGGCCGGTGACCCGGACGACCGGCGCGTCCGTCGGGGGAGCCGACGCCGCCGGCCCCACGAAGGCGATCCGCCCGTCGTCGTCGACGTCCACCACCGCGTCGCGCAGGACGGTCATCGGCGCGTCGCAGGGCAGGACGATCGGGGCGTGGAACCG
Source organism: Actinomycetospora aeridis (assembly GCF_037400275.1). Taxonomy (NCBI): domain Bacteria; kingdom Bacillati; phylum Actinomycetota; class Actinomycetes; order Pseudonocardiales; family Pseudonocardiaceae; genus Actinomycetospora; species Actinomycetospora aeridis. Next base: position 378,492 of record NZ_JBBEGL010000005.1, read on the forward strand.
GTGCACGCGCCCAGCCTGCCCTACCGCGCCGCGAGGGCCGCGAGGGTCCTGAGCTGGCGGCGCATCATCACGAGGTCGCCCCACGCGAGCAGGCGGCGCAGGAGCCCGCCGCGACGGGAGCCGTCGACGGTCACCGTCGCGACGAGCCGGGACCCGCGCGGGTCGGGCGTGACCGCGTAGGTGATCGCGAACTCCTCGACCGGTCCGCGGCCCCGGCGGGCGCGGCGCAGCGTGAGGTGCTCGCCGGGGACGACCGTGTCGACGACGAAGAGCACCAGCAGGCGCTGACCCACCCGGACGTCGTCCGCGCCCGGCGTGAGAGTGCGAGGGCTGCGCCGGCCGAGGTTGTCGACCAGGTCGTAGCTGTACGGCGCGACGGTCAGCTGGCAGACCCAGCGCCACAGCACGTCCGGCGACGCCGACGACGTGACCGCGCGCGTCCAGCGTGCCCGCGGCGCGGGGACGAGCACGTCGGCCGGGGTGTGCCGCGCCCGTTCCCCGGGCGTCGTCCCCCAGTGCTCGGCGCGGACTCAGCGCTCCAGCAGCGAGCGCAGCGACCGCAGGGGCGGCAGCCAGGCGCCGGCGTCGGGCAGCGTGTCGAGGCTGACGCGCGGTAGCGGCTCGCGGAACACGCCCTCGATGTCCTCGAGGTCGAGGAAGTCGACGATCTCGGAGGCCACGGCGAACGCCGCGTACTCGCGGAAGCCGATCACCGTCACGGTGATGCCCTGCGCGACGAGGTCCTCGAGCGGCTCGCGGAACGCCCGCCCGTCGCCGGAGGCCACGACGACGTGGGCGAGGCCGCCCTCGACGCGGCGCGCCTCGATGTGGGCGAGCATGTCGTCGTCCACGTCGGAGTCGTCGGCGACCTTGGGCTTGGCGAACACCGCGAAGCCGACGTTGCGCAGCGCCTCGACCCACGGGCGCACGATCTCGGTGGAGCCGGGGACCACGTTGGTGAACACCGTCGCCTCGGCGAGCCCGTCCTGGCCGGCCTCGGAGAGCAGCCACCGGCCGACGGCGTCGAAGCGGGGCCGGAACGCCGAGGTCGGGCGGGTGCCGAGCAGCGAGCCGAGGCTCATGTCGATGTTCGGGGCGTCCCAGACGAGCAGCGTGCGGCTCGGCGGGGCGTCGGCCGTCTCCTGCCCGGCGCCGGTCTCCTCGACCGCACCGCCGGTCAGCGCGGCGGGCGGGGTGGCCAGGTCGGCGGGTGAGGGGGACGGCGACACGGGCCCGACTCTAACCGCCCGCCGGCGGATGCGACGGGTGCTCAGGGTCGGCTCCCCTCCGCGGTGGCACGCACCAGCAGGAGATCGCGGCTGGGGCGTCCCTCCTGCTCGGCGCGTGCCTCGAACTTGGTGCGCGGCCGCCAGTCGGGCCGGGGCGCGAAGCCGCCGTGGGGGTTGTCCAGCAGCGGCTCGGCGTCGGTCACCTCGAGCATCCACTCGGCGTAGTCGGCGACGTCGGTGGCGAGGTGCAGCGTCGCCCCGGGCGCGAGGCGCGACGCCATGAGGGCGACGGTGGCGGGCTGGATCAGCCGGCGCTTGTGGTGGCGGCGCTTGGGCCACGGGTCCGGGTAGTAGACGCGCAGGCCGGCCAGCGAGTCGGGCGCGACGAGCTCGGCGAGGACGACGACGGCGTCGCCGCGCAGGAGCCGGAGGTTCCCGAGGCCGCGCTCCTCGATGCGCAGGAGCAGCTGGCCCAGGCCCGGCGGGTAGACCTCGACCGCGACATGGTCGGTGCCGGGCTCGGCGGCGGCGAGCGCCGCGGTGGTCTCCCCCATCCCGGAGCCGATCTCGAGGCGCAGCGGGGCCTCGCGCCCGAACCACGCCGGCGCGTCGAGCCGGCCGTCGGTCACGGGCGGACCCTCGCCGTCGAAGCCGGGAGCCATCGCACCGTACCGCGACCAGAGGCGGTCCCAGGCGCGCTGCTGGCCGGCGGTCGTGCGGCCGCCGCGGTCGGTGAAGCTGACCACCGAGCGCCGCGGGACGTCACCTCCGGACGTCGGCAGCGTGTCGTGCTCGGGCCCCGGCATCCCCCGATCTTCACACGGGATCCGGGTGGGGACCGGCGGTGGGCTCAGGAGCGGCGCACCGAGGTCAGGGTGGCGCGGTCGGGGGTGATCCGGATACGGACGGCGGCGCTGGGGATGCCGAGGGCGGCGCCGACGAGCCGGCGGGCCGCGGCGTGGGCGTCGGCGAGACGGTCGACTACCACGTGCTGCCCGGAGGGGCCGAAGCGCAGCGTCCACCCGGTGGAGCCGAACGTCGCCGTCACCGCGTGCACGACGTCGGCGAGGCGCGGCATCGGCGTGGTCAGCGGCTCGGCCGCCCGGGACGCGACGGGCACCGCACGGCGAGTCAAGGGGACGAGGGTCACACTCGCTCATCGCTGCGGTCGCGGACCGGGTTAGCGCGGCGGCGGAGGATGACCCGGTCGGGGGATCGGACGTGCTCGGACGGCCCTGCTCGGCCGACGGGTCAGTGCGACGCTCCGCCGGACGGGGGGCCGCCCTCGATCACCTGCTGACGCGGGCTCTGCCGGGCGCGCCGCGACTGCTCGTACTGCGCGGTCATCTCCGACTCGAGCGTCTCGCTGCGCCGGCGGCTGCGGACGCGGGCGAGCAGCAGCAGCGTCAGGCCGTGGAGCACGCCCAGCACGAGCATGACGCCGCCGAGCTGGGTCACGACGATCTGCACCGTGCCCTGCACGTCGAACGGGCGGTAGGTGGAGATGAGGGCGAGGAACCCCAGCGCGACGAGGTGGAACAGCACCCCGAGGAGCCGGTTCGTCGAGACCGCGACCTCCTCGGAGTCGAAGACGTCACGGAGGAACCCGATCCCCGAGCGCATGAGGATCTGGCCCACCACGAGGGTCAGGATCGCGCCGACGACCACGATGAAGATGTACGTGCCGGTGTCGAGCACGGGGCGGTTCCCTCCCGGGTGACGGTTCGTGAGCAGTCTCCCCCGACGGGCGATCACGCGAAACCCTCCGCGACGTGTGCGAACGTGCCCTGTGTGACGGGTGGGGCGCCTACTCTGCGACGACTGTGGGCCCCCTGCGCAGCGCCGTCGTCGCGACATGCCGTGCGCTGGCGCCCCGGGTGTCGCTGCCCACGGCCGATGCGATCGAGGCGATCGCCGACCGGATGCTCGCCACGCCGTCCCTCGTCGTCGCCGGTCCGGTCTCGTCGGGCAAGTCGACGCTGGTCAACGCCCTGGTCGGGCGGCGGGTCGCGCCGACCGGCGCCGGTGAGTGCACCGCGATGACCGCCCACTACGTCCGCGGGGCCGCCGACCGGCTCGACGTCGTCCTCACCGACGGCACGCGCCGGCCGCTGCCGCTGGCCGCGGGCGGGCGCGTGCCGGCGGCGGTGGGCGACCGGCTCGGGGTGCGCCCCGAGGACGTCGACCACCTCGTGGTCACCCTCACGAGCGCGGCCCTCGACGGCCTGACGGTCATCGACACCCCCGGCACCGGCTCGGCGCGGCGGCCGGCGGGACACACCGGCGGCGCCCACGCCGACGCGGCGCTGGTCGTGCTGCCCGCGACGGCCCACGCCGGCGACCTCGACGTGCTGCCCGGCCCGGCCACCCACGGCCCGGCCGGGGTCGTGGCCGTCCTGGGCCGCGCGGACACGGTCGGCCCCGACGACGGGCGCGAGCTCGCGGTCGACCTCGGGCGCCGCCTCGGCGACCGGGTGGGTCCCGTGACACCGGTGATCGGGCTGCTCGCGGAGACCGCCGTGACCGGGGCGCTGCGCAGCGAGGACATCGGCGCCCTGCGGCTGCTCGCCGGCGCCGACCCCGCCGTGCTCGAGGTCGCGCTGCTCGACGCGGAGCTGTTCACCGCCGCCGAGCTGCCGCTGCCGACCGAGGCGCGGGTGCGGCTGCTCGAGCTGCTCGACCTGCGCGGGCTGGCGCTCGGCCTGGCGCTGTTGCGCGCCGACGCGTCCGCGGGGGTCGGCGAGCTCTGCGAGGCCCTGCTCGGCGCGTCCGGGCTCGCGACGCTCGTCGGCAGGCTGCACGACGAGGTGCGCGTCCGCACCGACCTGCTCGGCGCGTCCGCCGGGGTGCGCGACCTCGCCGCGCTCGGGCAGCGCCGGTCCCGGTCGGAGGCCGCCGACACGGCCTCGCCCGGGGAGGCCACCCGCATCGCCGACGCCGCCGGCTCGCTGGGCCGCCGCGCGGCGTTCGCCGACCGGGCCCTGCTCGAGGTGCGCGCCCGGCTGCGGGCCGGCGCGCTCGGCCTGCCCGCGGAGCTCCTCGACGAGGTCGACCGGCTCGCCGCCCCCGGTCCACCCGACGTGCGACTGGGACGCGCCGGCGTGCACCCCGTCGAGCTGGCGGGCCACGCCGCCCGCCGCGCCGCCTGGTGGCAGGCGTACGGGTCGTGGGGCTCGCCCCGGCGCATCGCCGACCTCGCCCACGTCGTGCACCGCACCTACGTGCGGGTGTGGCGCGAGCTCACCGCGGGCCCCGCCCGATGAAGGAGAGAAGGGCGTGAAGGAGATCCCGGCCGAGGTCGCGCGGACCCGCGAGGCGCTGGACGCCCTGCTCGCCCGCCTCGACCCGGACGCCGCCGCCCGCGCCGCCGCGCCACCGCCCCCGCGACGACCGACGGTGGCGCTCGTCGGCGCTCCCGGCCGCGGCCGCGCGGAGCTGCTGGCCGCACTGCTCGGGCTCGACGCCGCGCCCGACCGGGACGCGGACGGCGCCCGGCGCGCCACCCGCGAGTCGGTGGGTCCGGTGCCCCTGCTCGACGAGCTCGACCTGGTCGTGCCCCCACGCGCCGCCGACCCGGGCACCTGGCCGGTCGACGGGGCCACCGCCGCGCTGGTGCTCGCCGACGCCGCCGCCCCGCTGGGCACCGAGGAGCTCGACGCCCTCGCCCGCGCGGCCGCCCGCGTCGACACGGTCGTCCTCGCCCTGACCCGGACCGAGGCCCACCGCGGCTGGCGCACCGTCCTCGAGGCCGACCGCGCGCTCGTCGCGGGCCACGTGCCGCGGCTGGCCGACGCCCCGTGGTTCCCCGTCTCCGCGGCGCTGGCCCGCCGGGCGGCCGAGGCGTCCCCGGAGGCGGCGGCCGCCCTGCGCCGGCGCTCCGGCCTCGCCGCCCTGCAGCGCGAGCTGCACCGCCTGGTCGCCCGGCGGCGGCGGATGCTCGCGGAGGCGAACGCGCTGCGCCTGCTCGCCGGGGAACTGGACGGGGTGGCCGCGCGCGCCGAGGCGACCCGGACGGCGCTGCGCGCACCGGCCGGCGAGGACCTGTCCCGGCGGCGCGACGAGCTGCTCGCGGCGCGGTCCGCGTTGCGCCGCGACCACCACACGCGCTGGCGTGCCGATCTCGCGACGGCCCGGGTCGCGGCCGCCGACGACCTCGCCGCCCGGGTGCGGGCGCTCGGCGTCGCCGTGCGCGCGCGGATCGAGGACGCCGACCGCGCGGGGCTCGCCGCGGTCCCGCGCGAGCTCGCCGGTGAGGTCGAGGCGCTCGCCGCCGACGTCGTCGGCGGGCTCGGGGCGCGGCTGCGGGCGCTGGTCGCGACGACGCTCGCCGAGCTCGTGCCGGCCGGCGAGCTGCCGGCGCTGCGTGTCCCGGACCTGGGCGAACCTGCCCTCGTGCCGGCCCCGCGGACCCGGCCGGCGGAGGACCGGCTGCTCGTCGTCGCGGGCGCGTCGGGCGGGCTCGGCCTGTCCCGGCTCGCGCTGCTGCCGCTGCTCGCCGTGCCGATCGCGCCGGCCGCGCTCGGGGCGGCGCTCGTCCCGGTGTCGGTCGGGCTCGGGCTGGGCGCGGCCGGGTGGGTGGCGCGGGCCCGGCGCCTGGCCGCCGACCGGGCGCACCTGCGGCAGTGGTCGGTCGAGGCGCTCGCGGAGGTGCGCGGCGACCTCGAGCGGGTGCTCGCCGACGCGCTGATCACCACGGAGCGGGAGGTCACGCTCGCGCTCGACGCCGCCCTCGAGGACCGGGCGCGCGACCTGGACGACGCACTGGCCGCCGTGCGGCACGCCGGCGCCGACCGCGCCGAGGCGGACCGCACCGCGGCGCGCACGGCCGCCGAGGCGCGCGAGGGCCGCGACCGGGCGGAGGCGCTGCTGCGGCGGCTCGCGGCGTGGCGGGACCGGGTGGACGTTCCCGTCGATATGGCCGAACCGCACCCGCGCGGAGCGGCGGCCACCTAGCCTCCGGGACATGGTCGATGTCCCCGAGGTCCACCCCGAGGTGTCCGTCGATCCCGCCACGCCCGCGGAACTGTTCCTCGACGGCGTCCACGTCCTGGGCGCCGCGACGGTCGACAGCGACGCCGACGGCCGCCCCGACACCGCCGTGGTGGGCGAGCCCGACGCGCTGGTGCTGGGCACCGACCTCGACGGCGACGCCCGGGTCGACGTGATCACCCGCCTGCACGACGACGGGAGCGCCACGACGGAGGAGACGCCCGAGCAGGTGCCGGACGCCCCGTGGGACGAGGGCCCCGTGCCGCCGGCGCCCGTCATCGACCCGGTCACCGGCCGGTGGGTGCGCGGCGGCTGACGCACGTCGTTGCGCCGTCCGGACCGGCGCGTCCCGTAGGTTCGGTGCCCGTGAACAGCACCGTGACGCACGCGGTGGACGCGGACTTCCTCGCCCTGCCCCACGCGGCGCTCGCCGACGCCGCCCTCGACGCCGCCCGGCGCGGCGGGGCGCAGCACGCCGACCTGCGCGTCCACCGCCTGCGCAGCCAGCACCTCGAGCTGCGCGACGGGCGCGTCGTCGTGGCCGCCGACCAGGAGACCGTCGGCCTGGCGGTGCGGGTGCTGCGCGACGGGGTGTGGGGGTTCGCCGCGCACGTCGACCTCACCCCCGAGACGGCCGCGGCGACCGCGCGCCGCGCCCTCGAGGTGTCCGGCACGCTCGCCGCGCTCGCGACCGAGCGCGTGACGCTGGCCGCCGAGCCCGTGCACGCCGGCGTCACCTGGGTCTCGCCCTACGACGTCGACCCGTGGGCCGTCGACGTCGCCGACAAGATCGGCCTGCTGACGGAGCGGTCGACCGGCCTGCTCGCCGCGCCCGGCGTCGACCACGTCGCCGCGAGCTGCATGCAGGTCAAGGAGCAGACCTTCTACGCTGACACCGCGGGCACCACGACGACGCAGCAGCGCGTGCGCGTCGACCCGGACGTCACCATCACCACCGTCGACCGGGCCGGCGGCGGCTTCGAGACGCTGCGCACCCTCGCCCCGCCGACCGGGCGCGGCTGGGAGTACCTCACCGGCACGGGGTGGGACTGGGACGGCGAGCTCGCGGCGCTGCCCGAGCTGCTCGCGGAGAAGGTGGCAGCCCCGAGCGTCGAGGCCGGGCCGACCGACCTCGTCATCGACCCGACCAACCTGTGGCTCGTCATCCACGAGTCGATCGGGCACGCCACCGAGTACGACCGGGCGATCGGCTATGAGGCCGCCTACGCGGGCACGAGCTTCGCCACCCCGGACAAGCTCGGCACCCTGCGCTACGGCAGCGACGTCCTCACCGTCACCGGCGACCGCACCGTCCCGCACGGTCTCGCGAGCGTCGGGTACGACGACGACGGCGTCGCGGCCCAGGACTTCGACCTCGTCCGCGACGGGGTGCTCGTCGGCTACCAGGTCGACCGGTCGTTCGCGCCGCGTCTGGGACTCGAGCGCTCCAACGGCTGCGCGTACGCCGACTCCGCTGAGCACGTGCCGCTGCAGCGGATGGCGAACGTGTCGCTGCGCGCCGACCCGGACACCGACCGGTCCACCGCGGCGCTCATCGACGGCGTCGAGGACGGCCTCTACATCGTCGGCGACCGCTCCTGGTCGATCGACATGCAGCGCTACAACTTCCAGTTCACCGGCCAGCAGTTCCACCGCATCCGCGGCGGCAAGCTGGTCGGCCAGGTGCGCGACGTCGCCTACCAGGCGACGACCACGGACTTCTGGGGCTCGCTGGAGGCCGTCGGGGGGCGCTCGACGTGGCGGCTCGGCGGGGCGTTCAACTGCGGCAAGGCCCAGCCCGGACAGGTCGCGCCGGTCAGCCACGGGTGCCCCTCGGCGCTCCTGCGGCAGGTCACCGTCCTCAACACCGGGAGCGGGTCGTGAGCGCGCCCGGGTCCGCGCTCGTGGAGCGCACGCTCGCGATCGCCGCGACGCAGGTGCCCGACGCGGGGGCCGTCGCGATGGTCCGCGAGGTGTCCGAGGCCGTCGTGCGCTGGGCGAACTCGACGCTGACCACCAACGGTCAGACCGTCGAGCGGCGGCTCTCGGTGATCATGCTCGTGCCGCTGGAGGGCGGGACGGGCGCCGGCGTCGCGACCGTCCCGGCGCCCACCGCGCTCGCGGCGGGCCCGGAGGGCGACGCCGTGATCGCCGAGGCCGTGGGCGGCGCCGTGCAGGCCGCCCGCCGGGCCGGTCCCGCCCGCGACGCCGCTCCGCTCCCGTCGTCCACGGACGGCGGTCCGGGCGACTGGGACGAGGAGGCCGGCGCCACCTCGATGGCCGTGTTCGGGCGCCTGGCCGAGGAGCTCGGCGCCTCGTTCCGCCCCGACGAGGCGTCCTACGGGTTCGCCGACCACCGCGTCACGACGACCTGGCTCGCCACGTCCGCCGGGGTACGCCGCCGTTGGGTCGAGCCCGGCGGGTCGGTGGAGCTCAACCTCAAGGACCCCGCCACCGGCACGTCGGTGTGGGGCGGCGAGGGCGCCACCGACGTCGGGACCGTGGACGTCACCGCGCTGGTCGGGCGCCTGCGCGACCGGCTGCCGTGGGGCCGGCGGTGGATCGACCTGCCCGCGGGACGCTACGAGACGATCCTGCCGCCGTCGGCGGTGTCCGACCTGATGATCTACCTGGCCTGGTCGATGGGTGGGCGGCCGGCGCAGGAGGGCCGTTCGGCGTTCTCGCGGGCCGGCGGCACGCGCGTCGGCGAACGTCTCGGTCCGCTGCCGCTGACGCTCGCCGGCGACCCGTCCGCGCCCGGCTACCCGGACCTCGCCTACACCCCGGTGCTCGCGACGACGTACTCCGGGGACGAGGTGTCGGTGTTCGACAACGGGGCGACCACCGGGCGGGTCGAGTGGGTGCGTGACGGCGAGGTGGCGACGCTCGCCTACTCGCGGGCCGCCGCCACCGAGTACGACGCCCCGTTCGCCGCACCCACCGACAACCTCGTGCTCACCGGCGGGGAGGAGGCGACGCTCGAGGAGATGGTGGCCACCACCGAGCGCGGCCTGCTGCTGACCTGCCTCTGGTACATCCGCGAGGTCGACCCGTCGACGCTGCTGCTCACGGGCCTGACGCGCGACGGCGTCTACCTCGTCGAGCGGGGCGAGATCGTCGGCGAGGTCAACAACTTCCGCTTCAACGAGTCGCCGCTCGACCTCCTGCGCCGGGCCACCGAGGCCGGCACCACCGAGCGGACCCTGCCGCGGGAGTGGAAGGACTGGTTCACCCGCGCCGCCATGCCCCCGCTGCGCGTCCCCGACTTCCACATGACCTCGGTGTCGCCGGGCCGCTGAGGTATGTGAGCGGACTTCGGGGCTATAGCACCGAAGTTCACTCACATAGGAGCGCACACTGGAGGGCGTGGTCAGGTCGTTGATGCGGTACTCCGCGCCGCAGGAGGCGTGGGAGGCCGACGTCCCCGTCCGCGGCGACGTCCCCGCGCTCGCGACGCTGATCGCCGAGGGCGGGGCGCTCGTGCTGTCCGGCGCGGGCATCTCCACCGACTCCGGCATCCCCGACTACCGCGGCCCGACGAGCGCCGCGCGGCGCCACGCCCCCATGACCTACGAGGCCTTCGTCGGCGACCCCGTCGCCCGGCACCGGTACTGGGCGCGCAGCCACGTCGGCTGGGCGCAGATGGCCGGCGCACGCCCCAACGACGGTCACCGCGCCGTCGCGGCGCTCCAGCGCGCGGGCCTGGTCAGCGGCGTGATCACCCAGAACGTGGACGGGCTGCACCAGGCCGCGGGCGCCCGCGACGTCGTCGAGCTGCACGGGGCGCTCGACCGCGTCGTGTGCCTCGGGTGCCGCGCGACGCCGGCGCGCACGGAGATCCAGCGGCGCCTCGAGGCGCTGAACCCCGGCTTCGACGCGCGGGCCGTCGCGATCAACCCCGACGGCGACGCCGAGCTCCCCGACGCCGAGCTCGACCGCTTCACGATGACGGCCTGCCCGGCGTGCGGTGACGGTCCGTTGAAGCCGGACGTGGTCTTCTTCGGTGAGTCGGTGCCCCGCCCGCGTGTCGACCACTGCTTCTCACTCGTGGACCGGGCACGATCACTGGTGGTCCTCGGCTCGTCGCTGACGGTGATGTCCGGGCTCCGCTTCGTCCACGCGGCGTCGCGGCGCGGGCTGCCCGTGGCCGTCGTGACCAGCGGTCCGAGCCGTGCGGACGGTGTGGCGGACATCCGGCTGACCGAGGCGCTCGGGGACGTCCTGCCAGGGGTGCTGGACACCCTGCGTTTGCTCGATCGGGCCTGAATCGTTCAGCTTGATCGTGGAAGTGAGGCCCCCGACAGCGCTCGGCGGTGTCGTTCTCACGAAGTCTCGTTAACGTCGAGTACCACCGACGGAGTATTCGACCGGGCACGGCGCCGTGCCCGGCGATGACTCCTTTCCCGAGGCGACCGGGGCCGCTTCGCGGTCCGCGGCGTTCCGGCGAGCGAGCCAGCGACCGAGGAGACGCATGACTGCTGTTCCGACCATCCGAGGACTCGAGAACCCGCCGATCCGCCGCCGCGAGGTGATCGACTGGGTGGCCGAGGTCGCCGAGCTCACCACGCCGGACCAGGTCGTGTGGTGCGACGGGTCCCAGGACGAGTGGGACCGGCTGACCAAGGAGCTCGTCGCCGCCGGCACGTACACGCAGCTCGACCCGGAGAAGAAGCCGAACTCGTTCTACGCCGCCTCCGACCCCGACGACGTCGCGCGGGTCGAGGAGCGCACCTTCATCTGCTCGGTCGACGAGGCCGACGCGGGGGTCACCAACAACTGGATGGACCCGGCCGAGATGAAGGCCGTCATGACCGAGCTGTACCGCGGGTGCATGGCCGGTCGCACGATGTACGTGATCCCGTTCTGCATGGGCCCGGTGAACGCCGAGCACCCCAAGCTGGGCGTCGAGATCTCCGACTCGGCCTACGTCGTCACCTCGATGCACATCATGACCCGCATGGGCCCCGAGGTGACGAAGCGCCTCGACGAGGGCGACACCGAGTGGGTCCCGGCGCTGCACTCGGTCGGCGCGCCTCTCGAGCCCGGCCAGCAGGACGTGAAGTGGCCGTGCAACGAGACGAAGTACATCAGCCACTTCCCCGACACCCGTGAGATCTGGAGCTTCGGGTCCGGGTACGGCGGCAACGCGCTGCTGGGCAAGAAGTGCTACTCGCTGCGCATCGCCTCGGCGATGGCCCGCGACGAGGGCTGGCTCGCCGAGCACATGCTCATCCTCAAGCTGATCAGCCCGGAGGAGAAGGCGTACTACATCGCGGCCGCCTTCCCGTCGGCCTGCGGCAAGACCAACCTCGCGATGCTCCAGCCCACGATCCCGGGCTGGCGCGCCGAGACCGTCGGTGACGACATCGCCTGGATGCGCTTCGGCGCCGACGGCCGGCTCTACGCGGTCAACCCCGAGTTCGGGTTCTTCGGCGTGGCGCCCGGGACGAACTGGAAGACCAACCCGAACGCGATGCGCACCATCGAGCAGGGCAACGCCCTGTTCACCAACGTCGCGCTCACCGACGACGGCGATGTCTGGTGGGAGGGGCTGGAGGGCGACCCCGAGCACCTCACCGCCTGGACGGGCGACGACTGGACGCCCGGGTCGGCGAAGCCGGCCGCGCACCCGAACTCGCGCTACACCGTGCCGATCTCGCAGTGCCCCGTCGTCGCGCCCGAGTGGGACGACCCGCAGGGCGTGCCGATCTCGGCGATCCTGTTCGGCGGCCGCCGCAAGACGACGATCCCGCTGGTCACCGAGTCGTTCGACTGGCAGCACGGCACCTTCATGGGCGCCACGATGTCGAGCGAGATGACGGCCGCGGCCAAGGGCGGCAAGGGCCAGGTCCGCCGCGACCCGATGGCGATGCTGCCCTTCCTCGGCTACACCGTCGCCGACTACTTCCAGCACTGGGTGGACACCGGCAAGAACGCCGACGCCACGAAGCTGCCGCGGATCTTCTACGTCAACTGGTTCCGCCGCGGCGAGGACAACCGCTTCCTGTGGCCCGGGTTCGGCGAGAACAGCCGCGTCCTCAAGTGGATCATCGAGCGGATCGAGGGCAAGGCCGCCGCCACCGAGACGCCGATCGGCCACGTGCCGGGCGCCGACCAGATCGACGTCGACGGCCTGTCCGAGCCGATCGAGGACATCGAAGCGTCGCTGCGCTTCGACGCCGACGAGTGGCGCGAGGAGCTGCCGCTCATCGAGGAGTGGTTCGCCAAGATCGGCGAGAAGCTGCCGACCTCGATGCGCGACGAGCTCGAGGCGCTCAAGCAGCGCCTCGACGCCGGCTGACCGACCCCACGACGAACGAACGGCGCCGTCGCTGCTCCCGAAGCAGCGAAGGCGCCGTTCGTGTTTCCGGGGTCGGCGCACCGAGGCGCGCCCGGGAGGGCCAACTCACTCGCCTGTCCGTCGCAAGCGCTTCACCGGGACGTCACGCCGGGCTTACCATCGCTCGGCTCTGCGTGAGGAGCTGTCGACGAGGAGGTCAGACGATGACGACGTCCGCCCCACCCCCGGGGGAGCCCGCGAACGCGCCGGACGAGACGTCGCCACCGCCGACCGGCTGGACCGACGTCCGGTTCCGGTGGATCAACCTGCTGCTGCTGATCCCGCTCGTCTCGATCCTGCCGTTCCTGTTCAACACCGAGGAGCCGACGCTCGGCGGGCTGCCGTTCTTCTACTGGTTCCAGCTGCTCGTCATCCCGATCGGCATCCTCTGCACGCTCGCGGTCCACCGCCTGACCCGCCACGTCGACGAGGAGGGCGACCGGTGAACGGCACGCAGACGACCGAGCTGGTCATCTTCACGCTGCTCTTCCTCGCCGTGGCGGTCATGGGCTTCATGGCGAGCCGGTGGCGCCGGGCGGCCGACCTCGAGCACCTCGACGAGTGGGGCCTCGGCGGGCGCAAGTTCGGCTCCTGGGTGACGTGGTTCCTGCTGGGCGGGGACCTCTACACCGCGTACACGTTCGTCGCGATCCCCGCGCTGCTGTTCTCCTCGGGCGCGCTGGGCTTCTACGCGGTGCCCTACACCATCATCGCGTTCCCGCTGGTCATGCTGCCGCTGCTGCGCCTGTGGTCGGTCTCGCGGGTGCACGGCTACGTGACGCCCGCCGACTTCGTGCGCGGCCGGTACGACTCGCCGATCCTCGCGCTGCTCATCGCCCTGACCGGGATCGTCGCGACGATGCCCTACATCGCGCTGCAGCTCGCGGGCCTCGAGGCCGTGCTGCGCACCATCGGGCTCAACGGCTCCGGGTTCTGGGGGCACGCCCCGCTGTTCGTCGCGTTCGTCGTCCTCGCCGCCTACACCTACCAGTCGGGGCTGCGGGCGCCGGCGCTGATCGCGGTGGTCAAGGACCTGCTGATCTACATCGTCATCCTCGTCGCGATCATCTACCTGCCGCTCAAGCTCGGCGGCTGGTCGGCGATCTTCGACGCGGGCCAGGCGAAGCTCTCGCAGCCGTCGCCCAGCACCGGGCAGCCGGCGGGCTCGACGCTGCTGACCGCGAACAACCAGCTCCAGTACGCCACGCTCGCCCTGGGCAGCGCGCTGGCGCTGTTCCTCTATCCGCACTCGGTGACCGGCGTGCTCTCCAGCCAGAGCCGCGGCACCATCCGACGGAACATGGCGGCACTGCCGGCGTACTCGTTCCTGCTCGCCCTGCTGGCGCTGCTCGGCTACGTGGCGATCGCGGCCGGCGTGAAGCCGATCGTCAACGGCTCCACCGGGCGGGCGGACTCGAACACGATCGTCCCGGTGCTGTTCGACAACCAGTTCCCGGCGTGGTTCGCGGGCATCGCCTTCGCCGCGATCGGCATCGGCGCGCTCGTCCCAGCGGCGATCATGTCGATCGCCGCGGCGAACCTGTGGACCCGCAACATCTACAAGGAGTTCCTGCGCCGCGACGCCACGCCGCGCGAGGAGGCCCGTCAGGCGAAGCTCGCGTCGCTGGTGGTCAAGGTCGGCGCCGTGCTGTTCATCGTGCTGATCGACCCGCAGTTCTCGGTCGACCTCCAGCTGATCGGCGGCGTGATCATCCTGATGACCCTGCCCGCCGTCGCCATCGCGCTCTACACCCGCTGGTTCCACCGCTGGGCGCTGGTCGCCGGCTGGGTGGCCGGCATGGCCTGGGGGATGTACCTGCTCTACCAGATCCCCAACCCTTCCAACGGCAAGCAGCACTTCGGCGGCTCCGCGCTCGCCCTGGACAAGCTGTCGTTCTTCGGCTGGGCGCCCTGGGACGGCTCGCGGGTGCAGATCTACGTCGGGTTCGTCGCGCTGATCCTCAACCTCGTCGTCGCGGTCGTCGCCACGCTGGTGCTGCGGGCGACGGGCGTGGCCGAGGGCCGCGACCACACCCGCGTCTCGGACTACCACGCGACACGCGTCTCCGAGGAGACGAAGCCGGAGGCCGTGGCGAGCACGTAATACTCCTGCGCATGACCCCCGCGGGCACCCTCGCCGACGTCTCGCCCTCGCTGGCCGCCGCCCTGCGTGTCGGCGGGTTCGACGACACCCTGGGCGTCGGCGAGGCCCGCGGGGTGGCGCTGCTGCTGGTCGACGGGCTCGGCGCCGAGCTGCTCGACGCCCACGCCGACCGGGCGCCGGCGCTGGCCGAGCTCGCGGCGCGGGGACGCACGCTGACCGCCGGCTTCCCGGCGACGACGGCGGTCAGCATCGCGAGCCTCGGCACCGGCCTGCCCTCGGGCGAGCACGGGATCGTCGGCTACAGCATGGGCGTGCCGCCGCTCGACGACCCCGACGCGCCCGCCGACCTCGTCCTCAACACGCTGCGCTGGTGCGCGCACGGCGCCACCGACCCCGTCGACCTGCGCCGCGAGCTCCCGCCCGAGCAGGTCCAGGCCGCGCCGACGGTGCTGGAGCGCGTGGCGCGGGCCGGCGTCGCGGTCACGACCGTCGCGCCGGAGATCCAGCGCCGCTCGGGGCTGACCCGGGCGGCGCTGCGCGGCGGGCGGTTCCACGGGGTGTCGGCGCTGGGCGACCTCGGCGCGGAGGTCCTCGACGCCCTGACCACGGACTCCGCCGAGGAACGCACCTTCTGCTACGCCTACCACGGCGACCTCGACATGATCGGGCACCAGCACGGCCCGGGGAGCCGGCCCTGGCGCCTCCAGCTCGCCGTGGTCGACCGGCTCGTCGCCGCGATCGCCGAGGACCTGCCGTCCGACACCGTCCTCGCCGTCGTCGCCGACCACGGCATGATCGGCACCGACGCCGGCTGGCGCATCGACATCGACACCACCCCGGCCCTGCTCGGCGGCGTGCGCCGACTGGCCGGCGAGGCCCGCGTGCGGCACGTGTTCGTCGCCGACGGCGCCCTCGACGACGTCGCCGCGGCGTGGCGCGAGGAGCTGGGCGACGCCGCCTGGGTACGCACCCGCGACGAGGCGATCGCGCAGGGATGGTTCGGGAGCGGGGTCACCGACGCCGCGCGCGGGCGGATCGGCGACGTCGTCGCGGCCGCGACGGGCAGCTGGACGCTGGTGCGCTCGCGAATCGAGCCGATGGAGACCGGGCTCGTCGGGCACCACGGCTCGCTCACCGACGCCGAGCAGCACGTGCCCTTCGCGCTCGCCCGCGGTACGTGAGCACTTTCCGGGCCCATGGGCCCGGAAAGTGCTCACATGGGGGTCGCCAGCGGCAGGTGCGCGAGCACGCGGCCGCCGTCGGGCGTCGCACCGGCCTCGAGCGTGCCGCCGAGCTGGGCGAGCCGCTCGCGCATCGAGGTCAGGCCGACGCCGGGGGTCCACGCCGCGCCGGAGCACCCGTCGTCGGTGACGAGGAGCTCGAGGGTCCCGTCCTCGCGGCGGACCGCCACCCGCGCCCGGCTCGCCCCGGCGTGGCGCACGACGTTGAGCACGGCCTCGGACACCACCCGGTAGGCCGCGACCTCCACGGCGGCGGGCAGCGCGCCGACCGCGTCCGCCTCGACCGTCACCGTCGGTCCGGCCGCGTCCTGGGTGACCCGGTCGGCCTGCTGCCGTACGGCGGCGACGAGCCCGAGCTGGTCGAGCACCGGGGGCCGCAGGTCGTGCACCAGGCGGCGCACCTCGGCGATCGCGCCGCCGACGTCCTCGCGCAGCGCGACCAGCAGCTCGGCGGTCCGCTCCGGGCGGGCGTCGAGCACGTTGCGCGCCGCGTCCGCGGTGTAGCCGACGCCCGCGAGCACCGGACCCAGGCCGTCGTGCAGGTCGCGGCGCAGGCGGCGGCGTTCCTCCTCCGCGGCGAGGACGACGAGGCGGCGCGACTCCTGCAGCTCGTCGGCGAGCCGGGCGCTCTGCAGCGCGCGGGCCAGCGGTCCGGCCACGAGGCGCAGCACCTCGCCGGTGGCGCGCGGCAGCTCGCGGTGGTGCTCGGGCAGCCCGACGAGAAGGTCACCGATGTGCTCGTCGCCCGCGTGCAGCGCGATCGTCGTGGTCGGGCCGCCCGGGTGTCCCGAGGTCACGACGACCTCGTCCTCGTGACGCACGGCCACCCAGGGCAGATCGACCGAGGCACGCAGGGCGTCCAGCCACTGCTGGGGCCCGCCGCCGCGGCGGAACTCGTCGCCCAGCGACGACACCACGCCGACCGGGTCGGGGCGGCCGCCGAACAGGACCTGGTCGAGGGTCTCGCGCACGCGCACCAGCGCGGGGTGGAAGACCGCCGCGACGACGACACACACGACCGACGCCACGCTGCGCGAGGGCGGGCGCCCGGTGAGCGCCTCCAGGGTCGCCAGCGTGCCGGCGAAGACCCCCAGCGCGAGGTCGACCATCACGATGACGACCGCGACGCCGGAGATCGCGCGCCGGACGTCGGTGACCCGGGGCGCCACCAGCGCGACCACCAGGCCCACCGGTACGCCGAGCCCGCACAGCAGGACGCCCGTGAGCAGCGCAGTCTCGACGGGCGATCCGACGAACTGCTCGGCGGCGAAGATCAGGTGGCCGCCGACGACCACGGCACTCCCGGCGCCCAGGAGCACCCAGAGGATCCGCTCGCGGTCGAGGTCGCGGGACCGCTCGAAGCGCGCCCACACCGCGCCGGCGGCGACGGTGCACAGCAGCACCCCGGCCGGGAGGGCGACGGACTGGACGGGGGCGACCACGATCGCGAGCCCACCCGCCCCGATCACCGCGGCCGCGACGTGGTCGGTGAGGTGCTCGAGCCGCCCGGTCGGAAAGGTGATCACCAGCCCGGGCACGAGCAGCGGGAGCACGGCGGCGAGCACCCGCAGCTCGACGCCGACCAGCCCGGGGTCGCGGTCGACGGCGGCCTCCGCCAGCGCCAGGACGAGCAGCGCCGCGCCGGTCACGGTCATCCAGGCCGCCGGGCCCCGGGCCCCGCCGCGCCGGCGCACCACCGCGGCGCCCGCCAGCCCGGCCGCACCGAGCACCAGCGCGCCGACCGTCCAGGCCGCGCCCGTGCCCGTCACCGGCGGGCGGACCACCGCCGCCGCGGCGGTCCCCAGCACCGCCGCGCCGGCGGCGAGCTCGCCGGCCCTCATCCCAGCCCGCCCCGGCGGGCGGCGGCCACCGCCTCGGCGCGGGTCCCGACGCCGAGCTTCACGAGGATCGCCGACACGTGGTTGCCGACGGTCTTGGCGGCGAGCCCGAGCTCGGCGGCGATCGCCCCGTTGCGCCGGCCCTGCGCCATCGCCGCGAGGACGTCGCGCTCGCGGGGGGTGAGGTCGGGGAACGGCACCGAGGGCGTCGTGAGCCGCGCGAGCACGTGCCGGGCCGCCCCCGGTGCCACGATCATCTCGCCCGCGACGACGGCGTGGACCGCCCGCCGGATCTCCTCCTGGTCGGCCCCTTTGAGAAGGTAGCCGCGCGCCCCCGCCTGCAGGGCGGCGACCACCGTCTCGTCGTCGTCGTGCATGGTCAGGACGAGCACCGCGACGCCCGGGGTCGCCGCCGCGATCCGCCTGCTCGCCTCGACCCCGTCGAGGTCGGGCATCCGGATGTCCATCAGCACGACGTCCGGGGCGAGCAGCTGGGCCTCCCGGACCGCCTCACGCCCCGTTGCGGCCTGCCCGACGACCTCGACGCCGTCGACCGACTCGAGCAGCGCTGCGAGCCCCCGCCGCACGACGGGGTGGTCGTCGGCGAGCACCACGCGGATCGACGGGCTGGTCACGCGCCTGATCGTGACACTTCGTGGTCACGGTGTCCCCGTTCTCCGGCGCCCGGTTCACCCGGGAAGACGCCCGGTCGCGCCGGGACAGCGACCGTTGTGACCGGGCGTGCCGGCGCGCACGCTCGTCACGTCACGCCGTCGGGCACCTCGGATCACGGAGCACCGCCATGAGCACCCTCACCACCCGCGCCAAGGTCGGATTCTGGCTGGCGGTCGTCCTCGCCGTCCTCGACGTCATCGCGCTGCTCACGCCGTCACCGCCCGACGGCCAGGGCCCGCCCCTCGAGGTGCTGGTCTTCAGCACGGTGATGGGAGTGGCGACGCTGGCCGGCGCCGGATGGTTCGCGCGCACGGGCCGGCGTGCCGCCCTCCGGATCATGGCCGCGTCGCGGATCCTCTCGGGCCTCACGGCTCTCCCGGCGTTCTTCGTGCCCGACGTCCCGCCGCTGTTCGTGGCCTGGGGAGCGGCCACCGTGGTGCTGACGATCGTTGCCGTCGTGCTGCTGATGAGCCGCGCGCGCTCCCAGGTGCCCGCGGACGCCTGACCCCGCACGGATCGAGGGACGCCCTCGCTGCCTCCGACGCAGCGAAGGCGTCCCTCGCTGCGCGTCCCTAGACTCCGCGGTCGATGAGCGACCAGCCCGACGACGCCGTGCGCGACCTCGCGAGCAGGGTGTTCGACCTCGCCCGCGACGGCGACGCGGCATCGCTGGCCGAGTACGTCGACGCCGGCGTCCCGGTGAACCTGACCAACGAGAAGGGCGACACCCTCCTCATGCTCGCCGCCTACCACGGGCACGTCGACGCGGTGACCGCGCTGATCGCCCGCGGCGCCGACGTCGACCGGCTCAACGACCGCGGTCAGGCACCCGTCGCCGGGGCGGTGTTCAAGGGCGAGGACGCCGTGGTGCGCGCCCTGGTCGCGGCCGGCGCCGACCCGCACGCCGGGCATCCGACCGCCGTCGACACGGCGCGGATGTTCGAGCGCGAGGATCTCCTGGCGATCCTCACAGCGCCTTGATGATGTCCTCCACGCGCACCCGTGCGTCGCCGAAGATCATCGAGGTGTTCTCGCGGAAGAACAGCGGGTTCTGCACGCCCGCGTAGCCCACGGCCATCGAGCGCTTGAACACCACGACGTCCTTGGACTCCCACACCCGCAGCACCGGCATGCCGGCGATCGGGCTGGCCGGGTCCTCCATCGCCGCCGGGTTGACGGTGTCGTTGGCGCCGATGACGAGCACGACGCTGGTCGAGGCCAGGTCGTCGTTGATCTCGTCCATCTCGAGCACGATGTCGTAGGGCACCTTGGCCTCGGCGAGCAGCACGTTCATGTGCCCGGGCAGGCGCCCCGCCACCGGGTGGATGCCGAAGCGGACCTCGACCCCGCGCTCCTGGAGGCGCCGGGTGAGGTCGGCGACCGGGTACTGCGCCTGCGCGACCGCCATGCCGTAGCCGGGCACGATCACGACCGAGGAGGCGTCGCCGAGCATCGCGGCGACCTCGTCGGCGGTGACCTCGCGGTGCTCGCCCTCCACCGCCGCCGCCGTCCCCGACTCGACGCCGAACCCGCCCGCGATGACCGAGAGGAACGAGCGGTTCATCGCCTGGCACATGACGTAGGACAGGTACGCACCGGACGAGCCGACCAGCGCGCCCGTGACGATCAGCAGGGTGTTGTCGAGCAGGAAGCCCGACGCCGCGGCCGCCCAGCCCGAGTAGCTGTTGAGCATCGACACGACGACGGGCATGTCGCCGCCGCCGATCGAGGCGACCAGGTGCCAGCCCAGCGCCAGCGCGACCGCGGTGATCGCGATCATGAGGCCGAGCGAGGGCGCGACGGTGAACCCGACGGTCAGCGCCGCGAAGGCGACCAGCGCGCCGAGGTTGAGGGCGTTCTTGCCCGGCAGGGTCAACGGGCGGGACTTCATCCGCCCCGAGAGCTTCCCGTAGGCGACGATCGAGCCGGTGAAGGTCACGGCGCCGATGAACACGCCGATGCCGACCTCGACGGAGTGGATGCCGAGCAGTTCGGGGGCCACCGTCGTCTGGGTCGGGCCAGCCTGGAACTCCCCTTGGCCGGCCTCGACCTCGAGGTAGCCGTTCCACCCGACCAGCACCGCGGCGAGGCCGACGAAGCTGTGCAGCAGCGCGATGAGCTCGGGCATGCCGGTCATCTCGACGACCCGGGCGCGCCACAGGCCGATGCCGCCGCCGACGACCATGGCGACGGCGAGCAGCGCGACCGCGCCGGCGCTGACGGAGTCGGCCACCATCACCACGGTCGCGACCAGCGCGACGGCCATGCCGGCGATGCCGTAGGCGACGCCGGAGCGCGCGGTCTCGTGACGCGAGAGCCCGGCGAGGCTCATGACGGTGAGCAGGGCGGCGACGATGTACGCGGCGGTGGCCGCGGCCTGGACGCTCACTGCGCGGGCCCCTTCGTGAACATGGCCAGCATGCGGCGCGTCACCGCGAAGCCGCCGACGATGTTGATGCTGGCCAGCAGCACCGCGACGAACGCGAGCACCGAGACCACGACGCCGTGCTGCCCGAACTGCAGCAGCGCCCCGACGACCACGACGCCGGAGATCGCGTTGGTGACCGACATCAGCGGCGTGTGCAGGGCGTGGTGGACCTTGCCGATCACGTAGTAGCCGATGACGACGGCGAGCACGAACACCGTGAGGTTGGTGGCGAGCTCCGCGGGCGCGAAGGCCGTCGCGACGAACAGCAGCGCGAACGCGGCCGCGACGAGCCCGTAGCGCCGGGCCGGCGACACCGGTCGCTTCGGCTCGACGACGGGCGTCGACGCGACCGGCTCCACGGGCACGGCCGGCGCCGCCGACACCGGGATCGGCGGGGGCGGCCAGAGCACGTCGCCGTGGTGGGTCACCGTCATCGACCGGATGACGACGTCCTCGAGGTCGAGGACCAGCTCGCCGTCCTTGCCGGGCACCAGCAGCTTCATGAGGTTGAGCAGGTTGGTGCCGTAGAGCTGGGAGGCCTGGGCGGGCAGGCGGGCGGCGAGGTCGGTGTCGCCGACGATGGTCACGCCGTTCTCGGTGACGACGACCTCGTCGGCGACCGAGCCCTCGACGTTGCCGCCCTGCCCGGCGGCCATGTCCACGATCACGCTGCCGGGCTTCATGCTCGCGACGTCGGTGGCCGAGAGCAGGCGCGGCGCCGGCCGGCCCGGGATGAGGGCGGTGGTGACGACGACGTCGACGTCGACGGCCTGCTCGGTGTAGATCTCCGCCGCGCGGGCGTCGTAGGCCTCGGAGGTGGCGCGGGCGTAGCCGTCGGTGCTCGCCTCCTGCTCGACCTCGACCGCGAGGAACTCCCCGCCCAGCGAGCGGACCTGCTCGGCGACTTCGGGGCGGGGATCGGTGGCCCGCACGACCGCGCCGAGGCTCGACGCGGCGCCGATCGCGGCGAGGCCGGCGACGCCCGCCCCGGCGACGAGCACCGTCGCCGGCGGGACCTTGCCCGCGGCCGTGACCTGGCCGGTGAAGAAGCGCCCGAAGCGGTGGGCGGCCTCGAGGACCGCACGGTAGCCCGCGATGTTCGCCATCGAGCTGAGCACGTCGAGCGACTGGGCACGGGAGATGCGCGGCACGGCGTCGGTGGCGAGCACCGTCAGCCCGCGCGCGGCGAGGTCCTCGAGCACCGCGGGGTTGCGGGCCGGCCCGACCATCGCGACGAGCGTCGTCCCCGCCGCCATGCGGTCGAGGCGTCCGGCGTCGGGGGTCCGGAGCGCGAACACCACGTCGGCCGACCACGGGTCGCCGAGCTCGGCACCCGCCGCGACATAGTCCGCGTCGGGGAAGCTCGCGTGCTCCCCCGCTCCCGGCTCGACGACGACCGTCGCCCCCAGGTTGATCAGACCCACCACGGTGGCCGGGGTCGCGGCCACCCGGGTCTCGTGCTCCCCGGCCTCCCGGGGCACACCGATGCGCACGGTCGTGCTCCCTACTTCCCCGCCACCGGCGCCGTCGCCGGATGTTCACCGGATCATCGCGTCCGCGACCCCCCGGCAGTGGTGACCTTAGTCTCCTCTGAGGAAACAGCCGGGTCCGGGCTCTCACATCGAGACGCTCGGGTTCCATCGCCGACGTCCGTCACTCCGCGGACATCCCCCGGAACACGCGCGCGCCGCGACGACGTTGCACCGGACATGCGCGATCTCGAGCTCTCGGTCCTGGACCTCTCGCCGGTCCCCTCCGGCTCGCCCACGTCGGCGGCCCTGCACGAGACCGTCGAGCTCGCCCGCACCGTCGAGCGCGCCGGCTACCGCCGCATGTGGCTGGCCGAGCACCACGGCATCCCCAGCGTCGCGAGCTCCAGCCCGGAGATCCTGATCCAGGCGGTCGCCGACGCCACGAGCACGCTCCGCGTCGGCTCCGGCGGGATCATGCTGCCCAACCACTCGCCGCTGAAGGTCGCCGAGACGTTCCGGGCGCTGGCGGGCTTCCACCCCGGCCGCATCGACCTCGGCCTCGGGCGCGCCCCGGGCACCGACCCGCGGACGGCGATCGCGCTGCGCCGCAGCCGCGAGGCCCTCACGGCCGACGACTTCCCCGAGCAGTTCGCCGAGCTGCGCGGCTACGTCGACGGGCTGCCCGCCGACCACCCGTTCTCCGGCATCGTCGCCATGCCCGACGACGTCCCGCTGCCGCCCGTCTGGATCCTCGCCTCGAGCTACTACGGCGGTCAGGCCGCGGCGGCGTTCGGCACCGGCTTCGCCTACGCCGGGCACTTCGGCGGCGCCGACCCGGGCGAGGCGACGCGCATCTACCGCCAGCAGTTCCGCCCCAGCGAGGCCGCCGGCGCCCAGGACCCGCACGTCGTCCTCGCCGCCGCGGTGATGTGCAGCGAGGACCCCGAGCGCGCCCGGGCGATGGGCCGCGCGCACGCCCTGTCGATGGCGCGCCTGCGCACCGGCAACCCGGGGCCGCTGCCGAGCCCCGAGGAGGCCGTCGCCCACGACTGGAGCCCCGTCGAGCTGCAGGTCGAGCAGGGCATGGCGTCGAAGATGACCGCCGGCACGCCCGACGAGGTCCGCGCCGACCTCGAGCGCCGCGCCGAGGAGGCGGACGCCGACGAGATCATGATCGTGAGCCCGATCCACGACGTCGCCGAGCGCCGCCGGTCCTACGAGCTGATCGCCGAGGTCTTCGGGGTGGCGGGCCGGGACGTCGCGGCGCCCTCCCTGGCGCAGGTGTAGCCCGGACGACACCGCCGATCGGCGGGGTGGCGACGTGACGTCCCCGACGCCCTGCCCCGGGCCGATGTAGCGCCGGTGTAACCGCGAGGAAACGCCCCGCACGCAGCGTGGGGCCATGGCCGGGCCCCACCTGCCGATCACCGCATCGGCGCCCGGGCAGGGCGTCACGACGCACTGCCCCTACTGCTCGCTGCAGTGCGCGATGACGCTGACGCCCCGCGAGCACGGCGCGGGACCGGAGCTCGAGGTGGCGGGCGCCGCGTTCCCCACCAACCGCGGCGGCCTGTGCGAGAAGGGCCTGTCGTCGGCGGAGCTGCTCGCCCACCCCGACCGCCTGACCACCCCACTGGTGCGGGACGCGCGGAACGCACCGTTCCGGGCGGCGAGCTGGGACGAGGCGCTGCAGCGGATCGCGGACGGTCTGACCGTCGCCCAGGAGCGCTACGGCCGGGACGCCGCCGGCCTGTTCGGCGGCGGCGGGGTGACCAACGAGAAGGCCTACCAGGCCGGCAAGTTCGTGCGGGTCGCCCTGCGCAGCTCCTCGATCGACTACAACGGCCGCTTCTGCATGTCGTCGGCCGCCGCGGCCGCGACCAGGGCCTTCGGGATCGACCGCGGGATGCCGTTCCCGCTCGCCGACATCGCCCGCGCCGACACCGTCCTGCTCGTCGGCTCCAACCCCGCCGACGTCATGCCCCCGGCCATGCGGTGGTTCGCCGCCGGCCGCGAGCGCGGCGCGCAGCACCTCGTCGTCGACCCCCGCTACACGGCCACCGCCGCCGCGTCCGACGTGCACCTGCAGCCCGTGCCCGGCACCGACCTCGCGCTGGCCAACGGCCTGCTGCACCTCGCCGTCAAGCACCGGCTCGTCGACACCGCCTACATCGCCGAGCGCACCACCGGCTGGCCCGCGCTCAAGCGCGCCCTCCGGCAGTACTGGCCCGACCGCGTCGAGCGCATCACGGGCGTCCCGGTGCGCGTGATGGAGCGCGCGGTCCGTGTCCTCGCGGAGTCCCGCGCGACGATCATCCTGTCCGGCCGCGGTGCCGAGCAGCACGCCAAGGGCTCGGACACCGCGCTGGCGTGGATCAACCTCGCGCTCGCCCTCGGCCTGCCGGGCCGCCCGTACAGCGGCTGGGCCACCATGACCGGGCAGGGCAACGGGCAGGGCGGCCGCGAGCACGGGCAGAAGGCCGACCAGCTGCCCGGCTACCGGATGCTCGCCGACCCCGCGGCCCGCGCCCACGTCGCCGGCGTCTGGGGCGTCGATCCCGACGAGCTCCCGCAGCCCGGTGTCTCGGCCTACGAGATGCTCGACCGTCTCGGCGCCGACGGCGGCGTGCGTGCGCTGATGGTCATGGCGTCGAACGTCGCGGTGTCCGCCCCGCGCGCCGCCCACGTCCGCGAGCGGCTGCGGAGCCTCGACTTCCTCGCGGTCTCCGACATCTTCCTGTCCGAGACCGCCGCGCTGGCCGACGTCGTCCTGCCCACCACCCAGTGGGCCGAGGAGGACGGGACGATGACCAACGTCGAGGGCCGCGTGCTGCGCCGCCGGCGCGCCGTCGACGCACCGGACGGTGTCCGCAGCGACCTCGCGGTCCTCGCCGATCTCGCCGCCCGGCTCGGGCGGGGCGAGCTCTTCGACGACGACCCGCGCACCGTCTTCGACGAGCTCCGCCGCGCCAGCGCCGGCGGGAAGGCCGACTACGCCGGCATCACCTGGGAGCGGATCGAGGCCGAGCGCGGGGTGTTCTGGCCGTGTCCGTCGGGGGACCACGCGGGCACGCCGCGCCTGTTCCGGCAGGGCTTCCCCACCCCCGACGGACGGGCGCGCTTCCACGTCGTCCACCACCGCGACGCCGCCGAGGTGCCCGACGACGAGTACCCCTACCGCCTCACCACCGGGCGCAGCCGCGCGCACTACCAGTCCGGCACCCAGACCCGGCGCACGAAGGCCCTGCTCGACGCCGAGCCCGAGCCGGCCGTCGAGGTCCACCCCGACCTCGCCGCACGCCTCGGCGTGGCCGACGGCGGCGACCTCCTGCTGCGCACCCGCCGCGGCAGCGCCCGGATGCGCGTGCGCCTGACCAGCACGATCCGGCCCGACACCGTGTTCGCCCCGTTCCACTGGGCCGGCGAACAGACGATCAACGACCTCACCAACCCGGCGCTCGACCCCGCGTCACGGATGCCGGAGTTCAAGGTCTGTGCGGTCGAGCTCACGGCCGTCCCCACCACCACCCGGGAGGACGCATGATGACCACGCCACGGTTCCTGCAGGGCGCGTTCGCGTTCGAGGGGCAGGGCCTGGACAAGCCGGCCCCCCTGCACCCGACGCTGACCTACACCGTCCCCGAGGGCGTCACCGGTCAGGTGCTCTACGTCCGCGCCGGCAACTCCTCCGACGAGCTCGCCTCGGTGGTGCTGGTGTTCGACGGCGCCCCCGCGCGGTGGCTCCCGGTGGGCGCGAAGGCGGACATGCACGTCTCGCTGCGCGTCGTCGAGGACCTCCTCGCCGGCACCACCGTCGAGGTGCACTACGCGGCACCGGCCGGGACCGCCGGCACCCTCGTCGTCGACTGCGGTCTGGTGGAGGTCTGAATGACGCAGACCGCGGAACGCCCCGGGGCGACCGACACCGTGCCCACGAAGGCCCGCCTCGTCGTCGTCGGCAACGGCATGTCCGGCGCCCGCGCCCTCGAGGAGATCCTCGCCCGGGGCGGCGGTGACCAGTTCGCGATCACCGTCTTCGGCGACGAGCCCTACGGCAACTACAACCGCATCCTGCTCTCCGAGGTGCTGGCCAACGCCGCGGGAGAGGTCGTCGACAACGAGGACGCCGACGACGACCTCTACCTCAACCCGCTGGACTGGTACGCCGAGAACGACATCACCCTGCACGCCGGGGTGCGGATCGTGCGCATCGACCGGCACGCCAAGGTCGTCCTCGGCGACGACGGGTCGGTGACGCCGTACGACACGCTCGTGCTGGCCACCGGCAGCCGCTCGTTCTTCCCGCCGATGGAGGGCATGTGGGCGTCGCGGACGGCGCTCACGCGGGGTGTCTTCGGCTTCCGGTCGCTGGACGACGCGACGGGGATGCTCGCTCACGTCCGCGAGCACCGGACGGCCGTCGTGATCGGCGGTGGCCTGCTCGGGCTCGAGGCCGCCGCGGGCCTGCAGGCGCACGGCGTCGCGGTGCACGTCGTGCACCCCACCGAGGTGCTGATGAACCAGCAGCTCGAGGCCGAGGCGTCGAAGGTGCTGCGCTCGAAGCTCCAGGACATGGGCATGCACATGCACCTCGGGGTGAAGACCTCGGAGATCCTGGTGACCGACGGGTCGGTCTCCGGGGTGCGGTTCACCGACGACTCGACGCTGGACTGCGACATGGTCGTCGTGACCGCCGGCATCCGGCCCAACATCGGGCTCGCGATGGTGTCCGGGCTCGAGACGCAGCGCGCCATCGTCGTCGACGACAAGATGCGCTCGGTCGACGACGACGACATCTACGTGGTCGGCGAGTGCGCGCAGCACCGCGGCGAGGTCTACGGGGTCGTCGGCCCGCTGTGGGAGCAGGCCGCCGTGCTCGCCGACGTGGTCACGGGCGCGGACCCGGACGCCGAGTACCACGGCTCGCGGCTCGCCACCAAGCTCAAGGTCGCGGGCGTCGACGTCGCGCAGATGGGCGTCAAGACCCCCGAGCGGTCGTCGGACGAGTTCGTGCAGTTCTCCGAGACCGGCCGCGGCGTCTACCAGACCGTCGTCATCCGCGACGGCACGCTGATCGGCGCGACGCTCGTCGGCGACGTCAGCAAGGTCGCGGCGCTGACCCAGGCGTTCGACAGCCGCTCGGCGCTGCCCGAGGAGCGGATCAAGCTGCTCTTCGACCTCGGGAGCGCCGACGACACGTCCGCCGCCGTCGACCTGCCCGACGACACGCAGGTCTGCAACTGCAACGGCGTCTCCAAGGGCGACCTCGTCGCGTGTGTCGAGCACGGGGCCGAGTCGGTGTCGGCGTGCATGGCGCAGACCCGCGCCGGCAAGGGCTGCGGGTCGTGCAAGGGGCTCGTGAAGGAGGTCGTCGAGGCGGCGCTGGGCGGCGCCGGCGCCGAGGACCCCGCGGACTCGTACTACGTGCCGGGCATCCCGCTCGACAAGCCGACACTGATGCGGGAGATCCGGTCGCGGGGGCTCACGAGCGTGTCGGCCGTGTTCGACGCGCTGGCTCCCGAGGGGCGCGACCACGTGGGCTCGAAGATGGGGCTGACCGCGCTGCTGCGGATGATGTGGCCGGACGACGTCGTCGACGAGCGCGACGGCCGGTTCATCAACGACCGGGTGCACGCGAACATCCAGCGCGACGGGACGTTCTCCGTCGTCCCGCGGATGTCCGGCGGCGTGACGTCGCCGGAGCAGCTGCGCCGGATCGCCGACGTCGCCGAGAAGCACGCGATCCCGATGGTGAAGCTGACCGGCGGGCAGCGCATCGACCTGCTCGGCGTCCCGAAGGAGAAGCTGCAGGAGGTGTGGGCCGACCTCGACATGCCGTCGGGCTGGGCCTACGGCAAGAGCTTCCGCACCGTGAAGACCTGCGTCGGCACCGACTTCTGCCGCTTCGGGCTGGGCGACTCCACGCAGCTCGGGATCGACCTCGAGGAGCGCTACAAGGGCATCGAGGGGCCCGCGAAGATGAAGCTCGCGGTCTCCGGTTGCCCTCGCAACTGCGCGGAGTCGATGGTCAAGGACGTGGGGCTGGTCGCCGTCGAGGGCGGTCAGTGGCAGATCTACGTCGGCGGCGCGGCCGGGGCGACGATCCGCAAGGGCGACATCCTGGCCACCGTCGACACCCACGACGAGGCGATCCGGATCACCGGGCGGTTCCTCCAGTACTACCGCGAGAACGCCAACTGGCTGGAGCGCACGTACGACTTCGTGCCGCGGATGGGCCTCGACTTCCTCATCGGCGTGATCGTCGACGACACCGAGGGCATCGCCGCCGAGCTCGACGCCCGCATGCAGGAGTCGGTGGACCGCTACGAGGACCCGTGGGCGACCGACCAGCAGGAACGCACGCCCGGCCAGTTCCACGACGCGTTGCCGCTGGTGCCGCTGCCCCAGGTGCCCGTCCGAGAGGGCTCGAGCCGATGAGCGGGGTCGAGGTGCGTCTGGGCCCGGTCGAGCAGATCCCCTTGGGCGAGGGGCGCGCGTTCCTCGTCGGCGACGAGCCGGTGGCCGTGTTCCGGCCCCGCGCCGGAGGGCTCCACGCGCTGCGTGCCATCTGCCCGCACCGCGGCGGCCCGCTCGCCGACGGGCTGACCGACGCCGGGACGGTGATGTGCCCGCTGCACAACCACCAGTTCGCGCTCGCCGACGGGACCTGCCGCACGGGCGCCGACGACGTCGCGGCCTACGCCGCGAGCGAGGAGGACGGCGAGCTGGTGGTGCGGCTCGGGTGAGCGAAGATGCTCCTGTGCCCACCACGGAGCGCTTCCTCGACGAGATCGTCCTGCACACCACCGCCTTCGCGAACGCCGTGCACGCGGCCGGCCAGGACGCCCCGGTGCCGTCGTGCCCGGACTGGACCGTGCGCGACCTCGCCGACCACCTCGGCGGCGTGCACCGCTGGTGCGCCGGCACGGTGTCGCGGCCCGGCGAGAAGCTCGTGCGCCGCGGGCCGACCGACCCGCCGATGCCGGAGTCCGACGACGACGTCTCGACCTGGCTCCTCGAAGGTGCTGCGACGGTGACGCAGGCGATCCGCGGCGTGGGTGACGACACGCTGGTCGGCGGCTTCGGGGCGATGGTGCCGGTGTCGTTCTGGGCGCGGCGGCAGTGCCACGAGACGCTCGTGCACCGCGCCGACGCCGAGCTCGCCGCCGGCCGGCCGCTGCTCGCCGACCTCGATCCCGTGATCGCGGCGGACGCCGTCGACGAGCACCTCGCGATGGTCGCGCTCAGCGCGAAGCGGCGGACGGGCCTGGGCGCCGACGGCGCCACGCTGCACCTGCACGCCACCGACGAGGGGCTGGGGGACGCCGGCGAGTGGGTCGTCACCCTCGGCGCCGAGGGCCCGACGATCGAGCACGCGCACCGCAAGAGCGACACCGCCGTGCGCGGACCCGCCCGGGGCCTGCTCGCCGTGCTCACCAGCCGCGAGAGCCCCGAGGCCGCCGGTGTCGACGTCCTCGGGGCTCCGGACCTGCTCACGCGCTGGCGCGAGCACGGCGGGGTGTGACTACAGGTCGCCGGTGAAGACCGCGGCCTCGTGGTCGAACGACGGGGTGACGTCGACCTGGGCCTCGCCGCTGTTCGTGGTGGTGGAGAACGCGACCTCGTAGGTCATGCTCCGGCCGGGCTGCAGCTGGTTCTGCGGCGGCGTGCCCGTCTCGGCGTCGAAGATCTGGGAGGCCGGCGCCCCACCCGTCGACATCGCGGTCTGCAGCAGCACCGGGTCGAACGCGGTGCCGGTGTTGTTGGTGACGCGGACGGTGACGCTGTAGGCGTAGGGGTTGGTGTTCCCGGCGGCGTAGCTCGAGGGCTCGTAGGACGTCGGCTCGCTGACGGTGACGGCGAGACCGTCGGCGTAGGTGAACGTCTGGCCGAACGCGACCGCCGTCGTGGCCGGCGCCGGCGCGGCGACCGGAGGCGTGCCGGCGCCCACCGCGGAGAGGTCCTCGTTCAGCTGCGTGAACGCGTTCGCGACGATGACCATGCCGGTGATGCCCAGGGCGACCGCGAGGACGCAGGCGACGACGCCCGTGACGGCCGTCTTGGTGTTGGTGGCGGCGCCGCGGCGGGCGCGGGTGACGCCGACCAGGCCCAGCACCAGCCCGACGATCCCGAGCAGGAGCGCGCCCATCCCGAACAGCGGGATCAGGCCGACCACCAGGCCGGACAGGCCGAGCACCAGCCCGGCGATGCCGAGGCCGTTGCGCGGGGCGGACATCGGAGCCATCGGGGCCATCGGTGCCGCCGGAGCCATCCCGGCCGGCGGCGCCATCGGCGTCATCGGCACCGGCGCCTGCTGCGGCCGCATGTGGGCGGCGTCGAGCGCGGCGCGCGGGATCGGCATCGTCGGCGGCTCGAGCGAGGCGTCGGCGGCGCGGTGACGAGGCGGCTGGACAACGGTCATGGCTGGCGATCCCCCGACGAGATGCATGGTGTCCGCCGGTCGGCGGACTTGCTGCACATGTCGTCGGCCGACGCCGATCGTTAGCGGTCGTCACCGCAACGGGTGACTGCGCCGACGCGGCTCACCCGAGGGTTACTGGCTGGTATCTCTCGCCAGGCGAGAGATACCAGCCAGTGACCGCTCCCATCGGGACCGCGCCTCAGACCGTGAGCACCAGCTTGCCGAACGTCGAGCCCTTCTCCAGCTCGCGGTGGGCGGACGCCGCGTCCTCGAGGGGGAAGGTGCCGGCGATCCGGACGGTCAGCGCGCCCTCGGCGATCAGGCGCGCGATGCCGGTGAGGGCGACCCCGTCGGGCTCGACGAGGAAGTCGGTGACCCGCTTGCCCTCGGCGTGTGCCTGCTCGGTGAGACCTTCGGGCACGCCGGACGGCACGCAGACCAGCAGGCCGCCGGGACGCATCACGGCGAGCGACGACGGCCCGTTGACCTCGGTGAGGTCGACCGCGACGTCGATGTCCCCGGTCGCCCGCGCGACGTCCTGGGTGTGGTGGTCGACCGCCTCGTCGAGCCCGAGCGCGGCGAGGTCGGCGTGCTTGGCCGCCGAGGCCGTCCCGACGACGTACGCCCCGCGCGTCTTCGCGATCTGCACGGCGAGGTGGCCGACGCCGCCGCCCGCGGCGTGCACGAGGACGCGCTGGTCCCGCTGCACGTCGGCGGCGTCGACGACGATCTGCCAGGCGGTCAGGGCCGCGAGCGGGGTGGCGGCGGCGGTGACGTCGTCGACGCCGTCGGGGATGTGCGCGAAGTGGCGCGACGGCGCGGTGACGTACTCGCCGTAGCCGCCGGCCTCGCGCGGGAACCACGGCATCCCGAAGACACGGTCGCCCACGGCGAAGCGCGTCACGCCCATCCCGACGGCGTCGACGACCCCGGCGACGTCCCAGCCGACCGTGAACGGGGGCGCGGTCATGTCCCCGCCGGCCGCGGCGAGCCCGGCACCGCCCGCGCGGACCTTGGTGTCCACGGGATTGACGCCCGCGGCGGTCACCCGCACCCGGATCTCGGTCGGGATCGGCTCGGGGACCGGGGCGTCGACGACGTGCAGGACCTCGGGTCCGCCGGGGCTGTCCTGGGTGATCCTGCGCATGCTGGTGGGCATGGGCAGGGCGTGCCCCGGGACCGCCGCACGCACACCCTGAGCAGGGCGGAAGTGGCCCGGACCCCACCAGTAAACTGGAGCAATGGTGCAGTCCGACCCCGGCACACGCGTGCCCGAGAAGCCGACCCTCGATGGCCTCGAGGACCGGTGGGCGGACGTATGGGAGAACGAGGGCACCTACGCGTTCGACCGCTCCGCGACGCGCGAGCAGGTGTTCTCCGTCGACACCCCGCCGCCGACGGTGTCCGGGTCGCTGCACGTCGGGCACGTGTTCAGCTACACGCACACCGACATCGTCGCCCGCTTCCAGCGCATGCGCGGCAAGCACGTCTTCTACCCCATGGGCTGGGACGACAACGGGCTGCCGACCGAGCGCCGCGTGCAGAACTTCTACGGCGTGCGCTGCGAGCCGAGCCTGCCCTACGACCCGGACTTCACCCCGCCGGAGAAGCCCGGCAAGCAGCAGATCCCGATCTCGCGCAGGAACTTCGTCGAGCTCTGCGAGACGCTGACCGCTGACGACGAGAAGGCCTTCGAGGCGCTGTGGCGCCGCAACGGGCTGTCGGTCGACTGGTCGCACGGCTACCAGACCATCGACGCCCGGGCCCGCGCGATCAGCCAGCGCGCCTTCCTGCGCAACGTCGAGCGCGGCCAGGCCTACGTGTCGATGGCCCCGACGCTGTGGGACGTCACCTTCCGCACGGCGGTCGCCCAGGCCGAGCTGGAGGACCGGGAGCACACCGGCGCGTGGCACCGGATCGCCTATCACGGCGCCGACGAGGACATCGCGATCGAGACCACGCGACCCGAGCTCATCCCGGCCTGCGTCGCCCTGGTCGCGCACCCCGACGACGAGCGCTACCAGGCGCTCTTCGGCACGACGGTGCGCTCGCCGCTGTTCGACGTCGAGGTCCCGGTGCTCGCGCACCCCGCCGCCGAGATGGAGCGCGGCGCGGGCATCGCGATGTGCTGCACGTTCGGCGACCTCACCGACGTGCAGTGGTGGCGCGAGCTCGACCTGCCGAACCGCACGGTGATCAACCGCGACGGGCGCCTGCTGCGCGACACCCCGGACTGGATCACCTCGGAGCAGGGTCGCGAGCGCTGGGCCGAGATCGCCGGCGCGACGGTGTTCACCGCCAAGGAGCGGATCGTCGCGATGCTGCAGGAGACCGGCGAGCTGGAGGGCGACATCCGCCCCGTGACCCGCCCGGTGAAGTTCTACGAGAAGGGCGACAAGCCGCTCGAGATCGTCTCCAGCCGCCAGTGGTACATCCGCAACGGCGGGCGCGAGGCCGACGTCCGCGAGGAGATGCTCGCGCGCGGTCGCGAGCTGGCGTGGCACCCGGAGTACATGCGGCACCGCTACGAGGACTGGGTGCGCGGCCTCAACGGCGACTGGCTGGTCAGCCGCCAGCGCTTCTTCGGCGTGCCGGTGCCCGTCTGGTACCCGCTCGACGGCGAGGGCGAGGTCGTCCCCGACAAGCCGCTTGTGCCGGCCGACGAGGCCCTGCCGATCGACCCGACCACCGACGTCCCGCCCGGCTACACCGCCGACCAGCGCGACGTCCCGGGCGGCTTCACCGGCGACCCGGACGTCCTGGACACCTGGGCGACCTCGTCGCTGACGCCGCAGATCGCGGGCCTGTGGAGCGTCGACGACGACCTGTTCTCGCGGGTCTTCCCGATGGATCTGCGCCCGCAGGGCCACGACATCATCCGCACCTGGCTGTTCTCGACGGTCCTGCGCAGCCACCTCGAGCACGACAGCCTGCCCTGGGCGCACGCCGCGCTGTCGGGCTGGATCCTCGACCCGGACCGCAAGAAGATGTCGAAGTCCAAGGGCAACGTCGTGACGCCCATGGACCTGCTCGTCGAGTTCGGCTCCGACGCGGTGCGCTACTGGGCCGCGGGCGGGCGCCCGGGCGTCGACACGGCGTTCGACCGCGGGCAGATGAAGGTCGGCCGGCGGCTCGCGATGAAGCTGCTCAACGCGTCGAAGTTCATCCTCGGCGTCGGGGTGCCGCCCGGCGAGCCCGACGTGTCGGCGGTGTCGACGCCGCTCGACCGCGCCCTGCTCGCCCGTCTCACCGAGGTCGTGCAGAAGGCCACGGCGGCGCTCGAGAACTACGACTACGCGGTCGCCCTCGAGGTCACCGAGCAGTTCTTCTGGTTCTTCTGCGACGACTACCTCGAGCTGGTCAAGTCCCGGGCCTACGGCGAGTTCGACGAGGCCGGACGCGACTCGGCGCGGGCCACCCTCGCGGCCGCGCTGCGGGTGCTGCAGCGCCTGTTCGCGCCGGTGCTGCCGTTCGTGGCCGAGGAGGTCTGGTCGTGGTGGCAGGAGGGCTCGGTCCACCGCGCCGCCTGGCCCGACATCCACGAGCTCGCGACGTCCGCCGAGGTCGACCCGCAGGTCCTGACCATCGCCTCGGACGTCATCGGCGGCATCCGCCGGGCCAAGTCCGAGCAGAAGCTCTCGATCCGCACCGAGGTCGAGAGCCTCTCGGTCCAGGCCGCGCCGGCCGCGCTCGAGGCGCTGCGGGAGGCGCTGTCGGACGTCCGCGCGGCAGGTCGGGTGCGTGACGTCGAGCTGGTCGTCTCCCCGGACGGCGAGCTCGTCACCACCGTCGGCGGCCCGACCGGCTGAGTCCGTCGGGATGGACGACCTCCTCGCCTGGATCGACGACCCGGACGCGGGCTGGAGCGTCGGGACCTTCGGCGCGCTGGCCGAGTTCCTGCGCGCACCCGACGAGCCCGCGGACGTCTCCCGCGGCGCGGGCCGGGCCACCGTCGTCACCGCGCGGGGCGGCATGGACGTCCGCGTCGACGGCGACGTCGTGCCGCGGGCCTGGGAGCGGCGCGCCGGGGACAGCTGGAGCCAGGCCGTCGCCCTGTGCGTGCCCGCCGACGGCGGCGGTCGGTCGGTGGTCACCGAGCTCGGACCCGACGCCGACGCCCTGCGGGCGCAGGACCGCGACGACGTGCTCGTCGACCTCGGCGTCAGCGCCGGGCACCTCGCGGCGTGCGTGCGGACCGGCGACCCCGCGCTGCTGGCGGCGCTGCGGGAGGTGGAGGGGCGGCCGCTCGCCGAGGCCGGCGCGGTGGCGGGGCTGCTCGTCGAGGCGGGCCCGCACCGGGTGTTCCGAACGGCGGTCGCGCGCCTGGAGGTGTTCACGCCGATCCCGCCGCCCGACGGGACGAGCCCGGACGGGCCGCACACCCACCTGCTGCCGCGCCTGCTCGCCCGCGGGCGGACACACGCGGCCACGGACCCGATCCCGGAGGGACGGGCGCCCGGAGCCACGCTGCACCTGCCGCACCCGACGCGGACCGTCGAGGGCCGGCCGACGACACCGCGGCCGGAACGTCACCGGCAGGCGCAGGACGTCCTCGCCCGCTTCGGCGAGCCCGGGGCGACCGCGGTCAGGACGGCGGTGACCGAGGCGCTGGCGACGTCGGCCGAGCCGCCGTCGTGGGCGCTCGCCGGCGAGTACCGGGCGGCGGTGGAGCTGGCGCTACGGCAGGGCGAGGAGCTGGAGCCCGACCATCCCCACCTCGGGGGGTGGCGGCACCGGTTCCCGCGCGAGCGGGCGGAGAGCGGCGCGGACGCGCCGCTGACCCACGACCCGGCGCAGGGATGACGCGCCGGGCGGGGGCGTCGTGTCAGTCCTGGAGCTCGGACTGCGGCGTGATCGCGAAGCGGAACTCGTCGCCCTCGCCACGCTCGGCGTCCGGCACCCGCTCGACGTCGAGGACCTTGTCGTCGAGGGCCGACGCGGCCTGCGGCTCGAGGAAGATGACGGCGCCGCCGCCCTCGAGCACGGTGTCGTCCGCGGCGGGCGTGGGGGCCACCGAGAGCTCGAGGCCCTCCTCCGCCATGTTCGGGGTGGCCGCGATGCGCAGACCCGACCCCTCGGGCATCTCGTTGGACTCGAGGATGGACGAGATGGCCTCGGCCGCCGTCTCCGTCAGTGCCAGCATGCCTCGTTACCATACGGGTCACGGATTGGTCACGCACGCGGATGCGCGAGCCGTCACGCGACGGAAATCCCCAGCTCAGGCCGAAACCACCGCCCGAACACGGAGGGGAACGACAGGATGGCCCTCCCGGTGAGTCATGACCCCACCGATCGGCGTGCCGCCGTGCTCCGAATGCTCGAGGCGTCACCGGACGGGTTGAGCGACGGCGTCCTCGCGCGGCAACTCGGTGATGATGTGCGCCCCCAGACCGTCAACCAGCTCTGCCGGCGCCTCGTCGCCGAGGGCGCGGTCGAGCGGGTCGGCACCCGCCCCATCCTCAACCGGCTCCCCGCCCCCACGCCGCGTCGCGGACGGAAGACGGCGGCCGGGAAGAAGGCGCGGGTCGAGGCCGCTCCCGAGGCGTCTCTCGAAGCGCCTCCCGAAGCGACTCCCGAAGTCACCGAGCCGGTCCTCGTCGAGCAGGACGCTCCGGACACCGGAGCCCCACCGACACCCGCGCCGAAGCCCCGCCGCACGCGGAAGAAGGCCGAGGCGGCCGTCGCCGTCGAGGAGCCGGCGCCCGAAGTGCGCTCCGAGCCCGCCCCCGCTGAGCAGGACGCTCCGGAAGTCGAAGCATCGCCGACGCCCGACCCGCCGGCGGCGACGAAACCCCGCCGCACGCGCAAGAAGGCGGGGGCGGCCGTCGCGGTCGAGGAACCCCCCGCGCCGGAGGCCGACCGGGACGGGACCGCGGAGACGAACGGTGCCGGCCCGACGGTCGACCGGGACGCGGCGGACGTCCCGGCCGCAGCGGTCGAGGAGGAACCGGCCGCCGAGGTCGAGGAGGCGCCGGCCACCTACGACCCGCCCCCCTACGACGCCCTGCAGGCCTGGTCGCGGGTGGTCAACGTGCAGTCGCTGGTGGCGGGCTGGCTCGTGCGCCGCGGTGCGACGCTGCGGTGGGCGTCGGCCGACGTCACCGGCCCCGCCCTCGACCTCGTCGCCTCCCTGGATGGCGACGACGTCCACGTCGAGGTCACCGGCTGGCCGTCCGACGGCGCCCGGACGCACCCGACCACCATCGCCGGTGACTGGTTCAGCGCGGCCGAGCACGCGGCGACCGAGCGGCGCCGTGCCCACCCGCGGGCGCGGATCGTCATCGCCCTGCCCGACACCCGGCGCTATCGCAGCCTCACCGAGGCGCGGGCGGCGTCGCTGGACGGTGCCCGGGCCGAGGTGTGGTTCGTCGACGCGGCGGGGGCCGTCCACGCGAGGTGAGGCTGGCCTTCCGGTTCTCGTCCGCGCACTCGGGGTAGCTCCGGGACGCCACCACGCGAAACGGAAGGTCTCCATGTCCGCCGACATCACCGAGATGATCCTCGACGACCACGACTGGTTCCGCCGCCAGTTCCTGCACCTCGCCGACCTGCGGGAGCAGCCGGACGAGGCCGAGAAGGTGTGGAACTCGCTGGCGATCCAGCTCGAGATCCACGCGTCCGCCGAGGAGCAGCACTTCTACCCGTCGATGGCCCGGCGCATCGACGACGAGGACGCGTCGGCGACCGAGGACGCCGTCGGCGACCACGACGAGATCCGCGAGGGCACCGAGAAGGCGCGTCAGGCGACCGTCGGCAGCCAGGAGTGGTGGGACGCGATCGACGAGACCGATCAGGCGAACAACCACCACATGGCCGAGGAGGAGCGCGACGACCTCGCGCCCTTCCGCAAGGGCACCTCGCTCGCGTTCCGCCAGGAGCTGGGCGCGAAGTTCGAGCAGTTCAAGGTCGAGCACGCCGAGGGCCGTGGGCTGTCGTTCGAGGAGAAGGACCCCGAGAAGTACGTCGAGGCCGTCACCTCCTGACCGTCTCCCCCCGAGGCGTGTCAGCGGCCGGGGTCCCCGAGGCGGTCGAAGCCGACGGGGACCACCGGTGAGGTGGCGCCCGTCCCGGCGGCCGGGTCGGGCGAGGTGGCCAGCACCGTCGCCGCCCCGGCGAGGCTCAGCACGAGCAGGCCCGCCAGGGCGGGAACCGCCCAGATCGGGGGACGACCGCGGGCCACGGTCTCCCGGGGCAGCGGGACGATCGCGGTGGCCCGGAGACGGCCGGGCAGCGGGATGCCATCCGTGGGCGTCGGGTCCTCGACGGCGTGCGGCCGGGGGAGGACCAGCGCGGCGGCGCCGTCGGGTGCCGATTCCGGACGCGCCACGAGCAGCGACGCGCCCGCGGCCGCGGCCAGGTGCTCGGCGATCGGCGTGCGCTCGTGGGCCACGACGATCGTGTGGGTCGCGGGGCCGGCGGCGGTCGCGGTGGTGTCGTGACGGGCGTGGTCGACGAGGTCGGTGAACTCCTCGCGGGTCACGTAGACCTCGGCGTCGCCTGCGGTGACGACGAGCTCGTCGCCGTCGGTCGCGGACAGGAGCCGCCGTGCCTCGCGCAGCTCGTTGCTCAGGTGGGCGGCGTCGCGGCGACCGACGGGGTCGGTGCGCCGGCGCAGCGCTTCGGCGATCCCGGGCGCGACGACGGCGAGCTTGGCGTGCACGACCCCGGTGAGCAGCGCGTCCAGCCGCGCACCGAGGTCACGGGCACCGCCCTCGCCGACCTCCACCCCGTCGTCGGCGGTCCGGACCGGCCACACGACGAGGTCGTCGCCGCGGGCGTCGATGACCGTCACGGGAAGACCCGAGCTCCAGCCCGCGAGGCGTGTCCCGGCGCACGCCACGGCGTCGGGCAGCCACGACGGCTCGGGGAGCCCGGCGAACCGGACCGCCGCGCCGAGGTCGGCGAAACGCTGCCCGTCGATGTCACCGGGGACGACGAGCACGACGTACGCGGGCCGGCTCCCCGCGGCGTGGAGCACGGCGGCGAGGGAGTCGTTCAGGACCGTGATGTCGCCGTCGGCGAGGTCCACGTCGATCGTGCGGTGCGCGTCCTCGTCGACGCGCACGGCGCGCAGCGACCCCGGCACCGCTTCCAGCACCAACGTCCACCGGTCCACGCTGTCCACCTCCAGCACCAGGAGTACTCCGAGCGGGCGTACTCACACTGAGCTGTTCGGCGCAGCGTTGCCCCATGTTAGCCCGGTCCGGGATCTTGAGCCACGATCGATACCTCGCGGTAGACCATTCGCCGATCGGTGGTGACGGGCAAGGACGTCGGCCGTGGGTGCCGTTCCGAGTAGTTGCCCCCATCCGTCCCGGTCCGGCTCGCGCCAGGGTGTCGGTCGTGCCCGCTACGCTCGCGCCGCCCTGGCAGGGAGGTGCCGTGACGACCGCCGACGTCTCCCCGCGCGCCCGGGCGCACCCCCATCTGGTCCCGCTCTGGCGCGGGCTCGTGGTCTACCGCGTCGTGGCCCTCGTCGCGGCCGTGGTGAACCTCGTCCGCTTCGGCGGCGGGTGGGAGCGGCCCCTGCTCGGGCTCGTCGTGGTCGCCGCGATGGCGGTGTGGACCCTCGTCTCGTCCCTGCGCTACCTGCGCTTCGGTGATCCGGCGACGGCGTGCGCCGATCTCGTGGTGACGGCACTGGCCACGGCGTCGACGCTGCTGGTCGACAGCCCGGAGCACATCGCACAGGGCGGGCCGGTGATCACCACCGTGTGGTCGGCGGGTCCGGTGCTGGCGCTCGCGGTGGCCCTCGGGTGGCGGGGCGGGCTCGTGGGGTCGGTCGTCACCGTCGCGGTGCTGTTCGGCGTGCGCCGGATCGTCGACGGCGACCTCCTCTTCGACGCCCAGCTCCTGGTCGTCGCCGGTCTCGCGGTGGGGTTGGCGGCGGACACGATGCGCCGCTCGGTCGAGCAGCTGCGCGCCGCCGCCGCCCTCGAGGCGGCCACCGCGGAGCGCGAGCGCCTCGCCCGCGACATCCACGACGGCGTGCTGCAGGTGCTGGCCCTGGTGCGCCGGCGCGGCGACGAGCTGGCGCGCACCGACGGGACGGCCCCCGCCGTCGAGCTCGCCCGCCTCGCCGGCGAGCAGGAGGTCGCGCTGCGGCGCCTGATCACCTCGGCCCCGGTGCCGGGCCCCGACGGCACGGTCGACCTGTCGTCGCGGCTCGCCGGGGTCGTGCCCGCCCACGCCTCCCTCGCCGTGCCCGCCGAGCCGGTGCTGCTGCCCGCCGCGGTCGTCGACGAGCTCGCCGCCGTCGTGCGCGAAGGTGCCGGCAACGCCGCCGCCCACGCCGGGCCGGGCGCCGGGTTGTGGGTGCTCGTCGAGGACGACCCGCAGGGCGTCACCGTCAGCCTGCGCGACGACGGCGTCGGCATCCCGGACGGACGGCTGGAGCAGGCGGCGTCGGAGGGACACCTGGGGGTGGCCGGGTCGATGCGCGGCCGCGTGGACGCCCTCGGCGGCACGATCACGTTGCACACCGCGCCCGGGGAGGGCACCGAGTGGGAGATCGTCGTTCCCCGGGCGGGCACGAGGAGCAGGAGGCGCACGTGGTCCGCGTGATGGTCGTCGACGACCACCCCATCTGGCGCGAGGGCGTCGCCCGTGACCTCGCCGAGCGCGGTGTCGACGTCGTCGCGACCGCCCCCGACGGCGCGGCGGCCGTGCGGATCGCCCGGGCCGTGCGCCCGGACGTCGTCCTCATGGACCTGCAGCTCCCCGAGCTCTCCGGTGCGGAGGCGACGGCGCAGGTCCGCGCGGCGCTGCCCGACACCCAGGTGCTGGTGCTCTCGGCGAGCACCGAGCACGGTGACGTCCTCGGCGCCGTGCGGGCGGGGGCGACGGGCTACCTCACCAAGTCCGCCGCGATGGGCGAGCTGGTCGACGCCGTCATGCGCACGGCCGAGGGGCAGGCCGTGTTCTCCCCCGGCCTGGCCGGCCTGGTGCTCGGGGAGTACCGGCGGCGTGAGACCGAGGCCCCCGACGAGCCACAGCTGACGCCGCGCGAGACCGAGGTCCTGCGTCTCGTGGCCAAGGGGCTCACGGCCCGGGCGATCGCGGCCCGGCTGACGCTCTCGCACCGCACCGTCGAGAACCACGTGCAGAACTCCCTGCGCAAGCTCCAGCTGACCAACCGCGTGGAGCTGACGCGGTACGCCATCGAGCGCGGGTTGGACGCCGACGAGTGACATGTCTGAGTTGACATGTCGTTGCGGACAGGTGGAAGCTGGCCCGCATGGAGCGCGACGCACCCGACACCACCCGGCCGGACGACGAGTCGCCCGCGTACGGCCTCCGGCAGTTCTCGGGCCTGTTCTTCGACGTCGGCGCCCCGCTCGTCGCCTACTACGCGCTGCGCCTGCTCGGCGCGACCGAGTGGGTGGCACTGCTCGTGGCCACGGTCGTCGCCGGCGTGCGGATCACGTGGGTGGCGGTGCGCACGCGGCAGGTGACGTGGTTCGCCGGGGTGATGCTGGCGGTGTTCGGCGTCGGTCTCGCGCTCTCCTTCGTCGACGGTGACCCGCGGTTCCTCCTGGTGACGGACTCCTTCACCACGGCGATGGTCGGCCTGGTGTTCCTGGCGAGCCTGCTGACCGGCAAGCCGCTGACGCTCTCGGCGTTCCAGACCTCGCAGCCGCAGAAGGCCCGCGAGATGGAGGAGTTCTACCGGACGATCCCGCCGGTCCGGCGGACCTTCCGGGTGTCCGCGGTGGTGTGGGGCGTCGGCCTGCTGCTCCTGGCGATCGTGCGCATCCCGCTGATCTACCTGCTCCCGCTCGACGTCATGGTCGGGCTCTCGACCGGCCTGCTCGTCGCCGTCATCGTCGGCCTGTCGATCTGGAACGGCTGGTACGGCGCGCGCACCGGGCCCAGGGCCCAGGCCTGGGCCGAGGCGAACCTCGGCGAGAGCACGGAGGGACGTCCCGCCGTCGCCTAGGGGCGACCGGCGGGCTCCGCGGCACCGAGACGCTCGAGGCTCCACAGCGCCCATCCGTGCACGGCCTCGTACTGCCGCAGCCCGTACTCGCCGGCGAGGCGGCCGAACGGCAGGGGGTCGCCCGGGCGGTGCTCCGCGTCCTCGGACTCCATCACCGGCCGGAGCTTCTCGATCTCGCCGGCACAGTGGGCGGCGATGCCCTCGAGCAGCTTGCGCGCGTCGTCGGGCTCGAGCGTCTGCACGAGGAACATCCGCAGGACGGTCTCGTCGCGCACCGTCGACTGCTCCGGCCAGTGCAGCATCCAGCGCCGCAGCTCGGTGCGGCCGTCGTCGGTGAGCGCGTAGCTCTTG
Organism: Actinomycetospora aeridis; assembly: GCF_037400275.1. Lineage (NCBI taxonomy): Bacteria > Bacillati > Actinomycetota > Actinomycetes > Pseudonocardiales > Pseudonocardiaceae > Actinomycetospora > Actinomycetospora aeridis. The sequence goes on from NZ_JBBEGL010000005.1 coordinate 420,520, forward strand.
CGCCCCCGCGGGCCGGTCTCGTCGACCACCACCTGCCCGGCCTCGGTCATCTTGGCCAGCTCGGGGTAGATGCGGCTGTGGCCCGCCTGCCAGGCGTAGCGGCCGATGCTGCCGTCGAACGCGCGGGTGAGGTCGTACCCGCTGGCCGGACCGTGGGCGAGGAGCCCCAGGAGGGCGTGGCGCAGCGACATGCCGCGGACGCTACCAGTCCGTTCAGACATGTCCGTGTTGACAGGTCGCGGGGCGGGCAGCGACGCTCTGGGGGTGACCACCACCCCCACGCCGCTCGGGCGTCGCCAGGAGCTCCAGGGACGGTTCACGCCGGTGCCCGACGAGATCGACGCCGTCGACCTGCCCGTCGAGGGCGCCCTGCCCCCCGAGCTCACGGGCCGCTACCTGCGCAACGGCCCGAACCCGCTGCCCGGCGAGGAGGCCGCGCACCTGTTCACCGGGCACGGGATGCTCCACGGTGTGCGCCTGCGCGAGGGGCGCGCGGAGTGGTACCGCAACCGCTGGGTGCGCACCGGGGCGCTCGAGGGCCGGCCGTTCATCTCGGAGTCCGGGGTGGACCTCACGGCGGTCCCCGCGAACACCCACGTGATCGAGCACGGTGGCCGGCTGTTCGCGCTGGTCGAGAACGGCCTGCCCTACGAGGTCGACGGCGACCTGGGCACCATCGGGCCCTGCGACTTCGGCGGGCGCCTGACCACGGCGATGACCGCGCACCCCAAGACCGATCCGGTGACGGGCGACCTGCACTTCTTCGGCTACTCGCCGTTCCCGCCGTTCGTGACCTACCACCGGCTCTCCGCCGACGGCCACGACCTCGTCAGCCGCGAGGTCGCCGTCGCCGAGCCGACGATGATGCACGACTTCGCGATCACTGCCGAGCACGTCGTGTGGCTCGACCTGCCTCTGACGTTCCAGTGGGAGCGGCTGGAGTCGGGTGTGCCGTTCGGGTGGGACGACGCGTACGGCGCGCGGCTCGGCGTGATGCGCCAGGACGACCCGACGTGCGCGGTGACGTGGTTCGACGTCGACCCCTGCTACGTCTTCCACGTCGGGGGCGCCTGCACCGACGAGCAGGGCCGCGTGGTCGTCGACGGGGCGCGCTACGCCCCGGCGGACGTGGCGCTCATGTGGGACACGCCGGTGCCCACCGACCCGGCGGCGGCCGCCGCGGCGACGGGCCGGGCCCGGATGCACCGCTGGGTGCTCGACCCACGGGACGGCTCGGTCGCGGAGACGTCGCTGGAGGACCGGGGCGTCGAGTTCCCGACCATCGACGAGTCGCTGGTGGGCCGTCCCTCGCGCTGGCGCTACGCCGTCGCCGACCGGGGCGTGGGCGGCGAGAAGGCGGGGGCGATCGTCAAGGTCGACGCCGACGGCACCCTCACGCCGCACGAGCTCGGGCCGGACGTCGCGGCGGGCGAGGCGGTGTTCGTGCCGTCGGAGGCCCCCGACCGTGCCGAGGACGACGGCTGGCTGATCACGATCACCACGCGGCGCGACGGCACCGCGTCACAGCTGCTGGTGCTCGACGCGACCGACGTCGCCGGGGCACCCGTCGCCGCCGTCACCCTCCCCCGCGGCGTCCCCTCGGGCTTCCACGGTTCCTGGATCCCCGACGGTATGTGAGCGAACTTCGGGGCTATAGCACCGAAGTTCGCTCACATGGCTAGTTGAGGTGCGCCCGCCAGCTACGGGCGTGGCGGCGGAGGGCGTCGGCGTCGTCGGGGAGATGCTCGGCCCACTCCTCGAGCAGGTCGGCGGCCTCGCGGAACGCCGCGCGCCGGCCGCGCACCTCGGCGAGCTCGGCGACCTCGACCGCCGAGACCCCGGGCAGGCCGAGCCGCATCCGCAGCACCCACCCCAGCTCGGCGAGGTCGCCGCGGGAGCGGTGGATGCCGCGCAGGTTGTTCAGCATGCGCACGAGCACGGCGTCGGTGCCGATCGGCGCGAGCAGGGCGTCGTCGAACGGGACGTCGGCCCCGAGCCCCGTGGCCTCGCGGAACCGGCGGATGCACTGCTCGCGGTCGAGCATCTCGCCGGTGAACGGGTCGAGGTGCTGCAGCGCGCCCGGCGGGTGGACGAGGAAGTGGCCCGGCATGCCGACCGGCTCGAGGCCCAGCCCGGCCCGCCGTCCGACCTCGATGCACACCACGGCGAGGGTGATCGGGATGCCGGCGCGTCGTCCGAGGACCTCGGTGAGCGAGGAGTTGCGCGGGTCGTAGTAGTCCTCGCGGTCCCCGTGGAAGCCCTCCTCGACGTAGAGGCGCCGCACGAGGTCGTCGAGGTCGACGAGCCCGGAGGCGAGCCGGTCCAGCTCGGCGCGGGCGGCGTCGACGTCGGCGTCCGGGTCGGCCGCGCGGGCGATCTCGAGGGCACCCTCGAGCAGGTCCGGCCGGCCGTCCCGCACGAGGGCCAGGAACCGGCCCACGGCGTCGTCGACGGCCGCGCGCCGTGCCGCGTCGTCGTCCACGCCGCGCATCCTGCCGTGCGTGGCCGCACGGCGCCGGGTGGTCAGACCGGCCCGCGCACCGCTCCGGTCGCGCTGTCCCAGGTCAGGGCCCCGTGCTGGAAGGCCTGCTGCCGCCCGCCGGGCACGTCGCGCTCGGCGCCCGTCGGGTAGCCCAGCGCCGAGCCCTCCGCCCCGGCCCGCTGCCAGTGGTCGGCGATCGCCCCAGTCACCGTCCACGCGCCGGTACCCGGCGACCAGATCACCGTGCCGTGCTCGAAGACGGTGTAGCGCCCGGTCCCGTCGACCGTCGGGGACTCGACGCGAGTGGGCTCGCCGAGCGAGCCGCGCTGCGCCGACCACGCCGTGCGGACGTCGCCGGCGGATCCCTCGATGAGCGCCTTCACCTTCGCGCGCAGCGGCCCCATCTGGGCGTAGCCGACGTCCCCGGGGCACGAGGTGTTGCCGACGTCGCGGTGGGCGAACAGCGCCGGCACCGACGTCGACTGTCCCTTCGGGAACCGCGACGTGCCGCCGCCCGCCGAGGTGAGCCGCACCTGCTCGTCCGGGTCGCGGTAGAGCCCGCCGAGCTTCCACGCCGCGAGCGCCGCCACCGAGTTCAGCGTGGCCGCGCTGGGAGGCAGCGTCGAGTAGTTGCCCATCATCGCGATGCCCCACGTCTCGCGGTTGAACCCGCCCGCGTGGGCCGCCACGACGGCCTTGTCCATGCCCCCGGCACGGCCCTCGAAGATCGTTCCGTACTTGTCGACGAGGGCGTTGTAGCCGATGTCGCCCCAGCCCTGCTTCTGCGTGTGGTACGCGAAGATCGCGCGGACGATCCCCGCCGACTCGGCCGGCGTGTAGTCGTTGGACTCGCTGGTGTGGTGGATCGTCACCGCGCGCACGGTCGGCGTGGTCTCCGGTCCCCAGGTCGCCTTCGACTCGTCGGCGCCCCACTGCGACCGGGTGACGTACTTCGGTGCGGCCGGACCCCGGGCGGAGCCCAACGCCCCGATCGCCTCGTCGTTGCTCCCGACGCCGGGGTCGATGCGCACGACCTGCACGTCGTCGGTCACCGGCCGGCCGGCCCGCACCGCGCGGACCTGCACGGCGGTGCGGTCGCCCACCCAGATCGGGTCGGTGCCGCCGGCCGCGGGTGCCGCGCCGGGGGCGGCGTCGGGCGCCGCGTCCCGCTCGCTGCCGGCCGGGTCGAGGTCGGTCCAGGTGCCCCACTGCCCGGCGGCGTCGGTGGAGCGCACGGCCACCGAGTCCGGCGCCGGGCCGGTCCAGGTCACGGCGACGAGGCGCAGCGGCTGGTCCGCCCGGACCTCGCGCGCGCCCGTCGCGTCCCGGGCTCCCGGGGTGTAGGTCATCGACGCGACGCCCGACGTCACGGGCGACGCGGGCGGCAGCGACGCCGGGGGCATCACGGCGTGCGCCGGGTCGAGCTGGCGCACCCCGGCGGGTGCCGCCGCGTCGAGCGCCGGCGCGTCGAGCGCGGTCGGGGTCGCCGGCACGGCGGGCACCGCCGGGTCCCCCGGCCCGCTCGGGCCCGCCGGCTGCGCCACCGCGGGGGTCGGCAGCAGGAGCACCGCGGCCGTGGTCAGCGCGACCGTGCCCCACCGCGCCCGTGCCCCACGACGCCCACGCCCCCTCGGAGCCCCGGACCCGGCCATCACGCACGCACCTCCCGCTGGATCAGCGGCATCTCATGATCCGCCGGGGCCCACCATGACCCCCACACGAGCACCATCCACCACACCACGCCTCAAAGACGCCCGGTCAGGTGACTTTGAGTGACAATCTGAGCGCGCTGCGTCAGACAGGTCACAGGTGTGCCTGGGCGAAGGTCGCGATCGTCCGCATGGCCATCGCGTCCGCGCCCGCGCCGATCGGGCCGGCGACGACGGGGATGAGCTTGGTGACGTTGAGGGCGCCGCGGCGGGTGAAGCGGGAGGTGAGCCGGAAGCCGATCCGCGTGTCGAGCTGCGCGCGCACCTCGGGCGGCAGGCGACGCAGCCCGTGCAGGAGCGAGGCGTTCACGAGGTCCAGCCCGGTGCGCTCGGCGAGCTCGACGCCGTCGCCACCGAGGACGCAGACGAGCGCGGCGGTGCGGACCACGGGATCGGCGAGGTCGCGCCCGCGCAGGTGCGCCACGCCGGCCGAGAGCCGGGTGCCGAGCAGGTAGAGCCCCGTGGTGCCCGCCGGTGCGGTGACCAGCAGGGTGGCGGCGCCCCCGAGGCTCGTCAGCAGCCCCGAGCTCGCGGCCAGCCGCACGTGGGTGCCGACGACCCGGCGGACCGCGGCCTCGACGTCGTCCTCGGTGGCGACCAGGGCGTCGTCGGCCACGCCCGCCGCGCCCGCGAACGGGCCGATCCCGCCGACCGCACGGCGCCACAGCTCGTCGACCAGGGTGTCGGGGAGAGGCACGCCCCCAGTGTCACGCGCCGGCGGTCGCCCGGTTCACCCGGCGAGGTCGCACGCCGCGGTGAGCGTGCCGACCCACGGCCGGCCGCGGTCGCGGTCGCGCGCCCGCTCGAGCCGAGCGCGCCGGTCGTCCGCCCGTGCCCAGGCGAGCACCTCCGGCGCGACGCGGGCGCCGTAGAACGCGTCCACGACGAGCTCGGCGAGGTGGTGGTCCGCGCTCGCGATCTCCTTGTAGTCCCAGATCGCGAGGAGCCGGTCCGGCGGATCCCCCAGCGCACCGATGCTGTCGAGCATCGCCACCGCCGTCGCGCCCTCCGGGTCGTCGGGGTGGGTGTCGAGCAGCGCCGACCACACGGCGTCGACGACGTCGCGCACCGCGTTGCGCTCGAGCTCGGACCAGCCCTCCCAGTTCTCGGCGACGCGGGTGAGCACGGTGCGCAGGTCGACGCGGTCGTCCGTCAGCGCCCGGCGCAGCAGCCACGGCGTGAGCGCGCGCAGGTCCTCGGGCGTCCCGAGCGTGTTGCCCAGGGCGAGCGCGAGCGTCAGGGGGTCGGCGTTCGCGACCCACACCTCGCCGTGACAGTGGGGGCACCCGGCCAGCAGCTCCGGGGCCGGGTGCGCCACGAAGGCGGCCTCCAGGCCCCACAGCGCGGCGTCGACCCCCGCATCCGTCTTCACGTCCATCGGGAGCAATCCTCGGCACTCGCAATGCGACACGCTGGGCCGATAGGGCGAATATCAATCTGTTGTGTGACCGTGCGTGGCATCTCGTACCGCCGAGCGTGGCTGCACGTCCACTCGTCCTGTCGTCGAGGGGGCGGGTGAGCAGCGGCGACACGCCCGGGACGGGTGATGACCGGCTCCTCGATCACATCGGCGGGCGCTCGCGGCGGACGTCCCACAAACTCGGGGTATGCGTTCGCGGCACCAGCACGTCGTCCCGGGCCCGGAGGTCAAGACCACCGGCGGCATCGTCCGCGGCATCACGACCCACGGCGTCCACACCTGGCGTGGTGTCCCCTACGCGGCACCGCCCGTCGACGAGCTCCGGTTCCGCGCCCCGCAGCCCGTGGAGCCGCGGGAGGGCGTCCGCGACGGGTCGCGGTTCGGTCCCGTGCCCATCCAGGAGCGCATCGGCGAGTTCATCGGCGCCGGCAAGGACACCCCGATGGGCGAGGACTGCCTGACGCTCAACGTCACCGCACCCACCACGGCGTCCGACGAGCCCCGCCCGGTCATGGTCTGGTTCTACGGCGGCGCGTTCGTGGTCGGCGCGTCCTCGGCCCCGACCTACCGCGGCTACGACTTCGCGCGCCGCGGCGACGTCGTCTACGTCAGCGTCAACTACCGCCTCGGCGCGCTGGGCTACCTCGACTTCTCCGCGTACGGCACGCCCGAGCGGCCGATCGAGTCGAACCTGGGGCTGCGCGACCAGATCGCCGCGCTCGAGTGGGTGCGCGACAACATCGCGGCGTTCGGCGGCGACCCCGACCAGGTCACGATCTTCGGCGAGTCGGCCGGGGCGATCTCGGTGACGACGCTGATGGCGACGCCGGCCGCGCGCGGCCTGTTCCACCGCGCGATCGCCGAGAGCTCGGCGCCCGGGATGGTGTTCGGGCAGCAGCGGGCGCGCGCCTGGGCCGCGGGCTTCGTCACCGCGCTAGGTGCCGACGACGACCCCCTCACCGGGCTCACGAGCGCGACGTCCCGCCAGCTGCTGGGCGCCGCCCAGGTGCTGCGCGACCACCTCGGCGACCAGCCCGGCACCATCCCGACCGCGCCCGTCGTCGACGGCGACCTCCTGCCCGAGTCCCCGCTCGACGCCTTCGAGGCCGGCCGCGCCGCCGACGTGCCGCTGATCATCGGCACGAACGACACCGAGGGACGGCTCTTCGAGCTGCCCCGGATGCGCCTCGACGTGCTCGTCAGCGAAGAACGCGCGCACAGGATGTTCGCGCTGACCCAGCCCGAGCTGCGCGACCAGGTGCTCGCCGCCTACGAGGACCAGCCGTTCCGCAAGGACCTCGGCGGCGACTACATGTTCTGGTACCCCTCGGTGCGGATCATGCAGGCGCACCGCGGACCGGTGTGGGCCTACCGCTACGACCTCACCACGCCGGTGCTGAACCTCATGGGCGTGCGCGCCACACACGGCATGGAGCTCTACCCGGTCTTCGGGCTCGCGGACTCGAACGCCGGTAGGTGGCTCACCGCCCTCGGCGGCCGTCGATCCCTGCGCGCGATGCAGGAGCGGGTCCAGGCCGACTGGATCCGGTTCGCCCGCGAGGGCGCACCGGCGTCGTACTGGCCGGAGTACGAGACCGGGTCCCGCCTCACGAAGATCCTCGACCGGGTCGACCGCATCGAGTCCGACCCCCGCCGCGAGCGCCGTCTCGCGTGGGAGGGGTTCCGCGGCTACGACTAGGCAGGCGCGCCGGGAGGTCGAGACTCCGGGGCCGATCCGTGTCCCGGGGACACGGGTCGGGGGTCCTCGGCCGGGCGGACCTGCCGGAACGGCACCCGCGTCGCGACGGCTCCTGGCACGCTCGAGGCATGGCCGAGCTCGTGGTGACGGCGGGCGCGCTCCCGTCGACCGCCGCGGCTCTGCGCCGTCAGGTCGACGATCTCGGGCGGGCCGTCGACGACGCCGACCGGTACGTCAGCGCGGTGCGCACCGCGTGGGACGGCGCGGCGTCCGACACCTTCGCCGGGGCGTGGACCGACTGGCGCGACGCGTCCGTGGCCGTCCGCGCCGGGCTGGAGCAGCTGCGCACGCTGCTCGAGACCACGGACACGAACCACCGGATCGCGCAGGACGCGTCGGTCCGCGCATGGTCCCCGACGGCCGGGGGTGCCGGTCCGCCGGCCGTCCTCGCCATGTCCGCCGGCCCGGGCCTCGCGCCGGAGGCGCCGCCGTGGGTCACGCTCTCGACGCCCGAGATCGTGCGCGCGGCGCTGGTGACCGCCGAGGTCCAGTACGCGGTCGGGGGAGCCGCCGGACGCGGTGTGCTCGAGGCGTCCGCGGGATTCGCCGGCGACGACGCGGCCCTCGGGGCGTGGCGCGGGCGGTACGACGCGCTCGCCCGGCGCACCTGGTCCGCCCTCGGCGCCGGTGTGGCGATCTTCGGCGGCATGGCGGTCGGTCTCACCGACACGGCGAACGCGTGGGTCGAGGCCGACGAGACGGCCGTGCCGGGCGGCCGGCCCGGCGAGCGGCTCCCGGCGCCGGCCGTCCTGCCCGGGCTCGCCGGTGCGGGGCCGGCACCCTCGACCGGGCCGGGCCCGGTCGGTCCGGTGCCTGACGTGGTGGCCGCGTACGTGCCGGACGTGGACGCGGCGCGCGTGGAGGAGGTGGGCGAGGCCTGGCGCGCGATCGGCGACGCCGTGGCGCGCGGGGTCGTCGAGGTGGATGGCGCGCTGCGGGCGGTCCACGCTGCCAACGCCGGTCCGGTGTTCGACGCGATCGACCGCTACTGGCGAGGAGTGCAGGGGGCCGGCTCGGAGACGGTGCTCGAGCTCGCCACCCGCGTGCCCGGCGTCCTCGCGACCAGTGTCGCCGGTCTCGCCGACATCGTGCGGGAGACCCAGCGCGAGATCCTCGACGCGATCCACCACCACCCCATCGGCGACGACGAGCAGGAGACCTACTACCTGCTCCAGGGCGCGAAGATCGGGGCGAGCTTCCTGCTCGGCGGGGTCGGGCGGGTCGGCACCCGGTTGATCGACGCGGCCGAGACCGGCCTGCGGATCCATCTCGCCCGCGGGCGGTACGAGGACCGTGTGGCGGAGCTGGCGCGCCAGCTCGACCAGCAGCTCATCTCCCGGCTCGTCGACGCGACCCGCGAGCCGCGCACCGTCGAGTCGGTGGCACCGCAGTTCGCGCCGCCGCCGACCATCGTCGGCGATATCCCGCTCCCTCCGCTCCGCTTCGACCGCGTTCAGTTGGAGGAGAAGTTCCGGGAGCACTATCGGGACTTCGGCCTCTCGGACACGAGTACGCGCAATCGGCAGCTCTACCAGGACGCAGCTGCGCAGATCGCGACCGATGCCGGGAACGTGCACATCCACGGAACCTACCGCGGCACGATCGAGGTGATCTTCCACGTCGATCCGCGCACCGGACTGATGGTGATGCAGCGCGAGAACGGTTCGTTCCTCAGCGCCTACGGCCTGCAGCCCGACCAACTGAGGAACGTCTTGGAGCGGCAGCGGCTGTGAACGAGAACATCTCGGAGCGGAGCACGCCAAGAGCCGCTGACCTGCTGTCCGTGCTCGACATTGTACGGAACGGGGCTCTCCCCGACAGTGACGTCGCGGCACTCAAGGATCGGTACGCCCAACTCAGACTCGCCACCGACGGCGACTGGCCGCCCCGCTTGTCGTACTTCCTCAACGAGCTCTTCTACGTCATGGAAGAGCATTCGCGAGACCCTCGTCTGCGGGCCAATGACGGTGGCCTCGACGACGACGGTCTCCGCGAGGCGATGAGGTCCCTCGCCCCGGTCCTCGGCGAGGAGTACGAGCGCATGCGAGCTGCAGAAGACGGCCGTGCTGCACCGCCCGTCGTCACGACGTCGTCAGCGCACGACGCGTCGTCGGGTCTCCTCGACAGCGTTCGCGCCTTCCTTGCGGGCGATGCGGACGCCAGCGCGTTCACGAGAGCGGTACAGCGACGAACAGGAGTCGAGAGTCTTCCTGCTGCCGTCCAGGCGCACGCCGGGATCATCCACCGCGCGCTCGCGGCATGGGTGCCCGAAGGTCGGCGGCGCCTCTACGAACTCGACGAGGACGGACTCCGAGTGCGCATCGCGGACGTCGAGCCGCGCCTCGCCGAGGCGGTCGCCGAACTCTCGTGAGAACGCTTCGAATTTCGAAGCGTTCTCCTCAGAGAGTCCGGCCTCCCGTCAGGTCGCGCGGGCCTTCCGCTTGCGCTGTGCCGCGTACAGCGTGATCGCGCCCGCGACGACGGCGACGACCACGAAGACGATCCCGAGCACGACGCTGTGCTCCACCAGGAAGAAGATCAGGGCCACGCCGATCGAGAGGATCGTGCCGATCGTCCCGATCCCGACGTTGAGCTTGAGCTCGCTCTGCTTCTCCGGGGCGTGGTCCGGGTCGGCGGCGGGGTTGCGGGCCCGGCGGGCCGCGGAGTCGCTGTCCTGGCTCATGGAGCAGGGCTACCCGACCGGGCCGGGCGAACGAACCCCTACAGCCAACCGGGCAGGACCAGCAGCGCCCAGGCGAGCAGCGGGCCCGCGACCACCACGATCCCGCTGTAGACGAGCATCCGCCGGTAGAAGGCCTCGCGGTCGACGTCCTCGGGGGTCGAGGCGAGGACGAGCGCGCCGTTGGTCGAGAACGGGCTGACGTCGACGATCGTGCTCGCCACCGCGAGTGCCGCGACCATCCCGATCGCGCTCACCGCGCCCTGCTGGAGGAACGGCAGGGCCAGCGGGATCGCGACGCCGAGGATGCCCGCCGACGACGCGAACGCCGACAGCACCCCGCCGAGGTAGCAGAGCAGCAGCGCCGCGATCAACGGGACGCCGAGGGCGACGATCCCGTTCCCGACGACGTCGACCGTGCCGGCCTCCTGCAGCACACCGACGTAGGTGATCACGCCGCAGACGAGCAGGACCGTGGACCACGCGATCCCCTTCGCCGCCTCACGGTGCCCCGCCGGGCAGAGGATCCCGAGGAGCACGGCGATCGCGAGCGACAGCACCCCGACGTCGAGGCCGAACGCCACCGTGCCCACCGCGAGCACGAGGATGCCGATCAGCGTCAGCACCTGCTCGCGGCCCACCACCACCGGCTCGTCGTCGCGCGCGTCCTCCTCCGCGGCGATGTCCGAGGAGGCCCCCGGCGTCACCCGCACCCCGGCCAGCGACCGGCCGCCGAGCACCACGAACACCACCCCGGCGACCACGACGTTGATCACGAGCGGGGCGAGGAAGAGCGTCGTCGAGCTGAACGGGATGCCGGTCGGGCCGACGACGCCGGCCACGAACGTCCCGTAGACGCTGATCGGGGAGAACGCCCCGGCCAGCGAGCCGTGGACGACCATCATGCCCATGAGCAGCAGGTCCACCCCGTAGCGGCGGGCGAACGGCATCGCCAGCGGCGCCACGATCGCCACGGCGAACAGCGCCCCGATCGCCGAGAACACGGCGGACAGGGTGAAGAAGATCCAGGGCGCCGCGACGAGGTGACCGCGCACGAGGCGCATCGACCACTGCACCAGCAGGTCGACCGTGCCGTTGTGGTGCGCGACCGCGAAGAGGTAGGTCAGGCCGACCAGGATGAGGAACAGGTCGCCCGGGAACTCGGCGAGGACGTCGTCGAGGCTCATCCCCGCCAGCAGCACGCCGACGCCGGCGGCCGCGACGAAGCCGAGCGCGCCGAGGTTCACCGGCAGCAGGGTCGCGATGACGAACATCGCCACCAGCACCACGATCGAGACGATCACGGCCGTCATGCGCGGTCCTCCCGCCGGGCGGGCCACGCCGCCCGCGAGGAGGATGATTCGCCCATACGGGTGGCGCCGCGTCAAACCGACACGGAGGTCAGAGGCGTCGGCGCAGCCCCGACGCGCGGCCGATGGGACGGGCGATCGCGGCCCGCACGGCCTCCTCGCTGCCGACGAGCCGCACCCGCACCCGGGCGCGCGTCACCGCGGTGTAGAGCAGCTCGCGGGTCAAGAGCGGCGACTCCGCCGGCGGCAGGATCACCGACACCCGCGCGAACTGGCTGCCCTGGGCGCGGTGCACCGTCATCGCGTACACCGTGGCGATGCCGTCGAGCAGGCTCGGCGCGATCTCCACCGGGGCGCCGCCGCGCGCGAACGCCGCCCGCGGCCCACGCGGCGTCCCGATGACCACGCCGGTGTCGCCGTTGTAGATCCCGCGGTCGTGGTCGTTGGCCGTCACGAGCAGGGGACGGCCGGGGTACCACTCCTCGTCGCGGTCCGCGACCGGCCCGGACTCGACGAGCCAGCGCTCGACGTCGGCGGCCCAGCGGGTCACGCCGAACGGCCCGCGGCGGTGGGCGCAGAGCAGGCGGTGCTCGTCGAGGCGGGCGAGCGCCAGGGGCGCGTCGCCGTCGAGCGCCGCGAGCTCGGTCTCGGCGGCGCTGCCGACCACCTCCTCGCGCAGCTCCGCCAGGCCGCCGGGATCGCGGGTGGTCAGGTCGCTGTCCTCGACGAACACGACGTCGTGCTCGCCCGCGCGCAGGGCCGCGACGGCGTCGTCGGCGTCGCCGGACCGGATCGCGGCGGCGAGCCGGGCGATCGTGCCGTGGAACCGCCAGGTGCGGTCGAGCACGGTGACCCCGCCCCGCACCGGCGGCCCGGGCGCCCCGACGCGGTCGAGGGCGCCGTCGAGCTCGGGCTCGGGGTCGGCGGGCGTCCCGACGAGGTCGCCGAGCACCGCGCCGGCCTCGACAGAGGCGAGCTGGTCCGGGTCGCCGACGAGGACCAGACGCGCGTCGGGCCGCACCGCCTCGAGCAGGCGCGCCATCAGCGTCAGCGACACCATCGACGTCTCGTCGACGACCACCACGTCGAAAGGCAGGTGCCGGTGGCGGTCGTGGCGGAAGCGAGACGAGCCGCGGATGGGGCCGAGCAGCCGGTGGATCGTCGACGCCGAGAGCCCGGCGATGCGCGCCCCGTCGGCCTCGGGCAGCTCGACCTCGCCGAGTGCCTCCTGCATCCGCGCCGCTGCCTTCCCGGTGGGCGCGGCGAGGGCGATGCGCAGCGTCGGGTCCTGGTCGCGCAGGACCGCGAGCAGCGTGGCGACCGTGGTGGTCTTGCCGGTGCCCGGGCCGCCGGCCAGCACGCTGGTCCAGCGCAGGGTGCAGACCGCGACCGCGCGGCGCTGGGCGTCCTCGGGCCCCGCAGTCGGGTAGAGCCGGTCGAGCGCACTGCGCAGGCGGTCGGTGTCGACGGCCGGCGCGGCGGCGGCGGCGCGCCGGGCGAGCGTCTCGCGGACCTGCTGTTCCTGGCGCCAGTAGCGGTCGAGGTAGAGCAGGCCGTCGACCAGGCGCAGCGGGCGTCCGGTCGCCGACCCGTCGTCGGTGCCGACCAGCGGCGACGCCGCGCAGGCCGCCGTCCAGGGCTCCGGGTCGGGCCAGGGCAGGTCGGAGGTGTCGACGACCTCGTCGCCCTCGGCGAGCACGGTGCGGTCGACGGCGGCGAGGTCGAGGCAGACCGACCCGGCGCGCAGGGCGCGCACCACGAGCGCGGCGGCGAGCAGGACCTGCTCGTCGTCCTCGGCCCCGAGCCGGCCGAGGCGGCGGGCCACGTGGACGTCGCCGGCGGCGAGGACGCCGCGGGCGTTGAACGCGGCGAGCAGCCCGGTGGCGCGCGTCGCGAAGCGGATCCCGTCCTCGGCGAGCAGATCGGCCGTCACCGGGTCCCTCCGTCGAGCAGCGCGGACAGCTCCACGACGAGCGCCGGCGGCGGGTTCCACGCGAACACCCCGCAGGTCGTGCCGTCGACGACCGGGGTGTCGGCGCCGCACATGCCGCGCAGGAACAGGTAGAGCACGCCGCCGAGGTGGCGGGCGGGGTCGTAGCCGCGCAGGCGCCAGCGCAGGAAGCGGTGCAGGGCGACGGCGTAGAGGATCGCCTGCAGGGGGTAGTGCGCGGCGGTCATCGCGGTGGCCATCGCCGTCGGGCCGTAGTGGGCCGCCGTGAGCGGGGCGCGTCCCGTCGGCCCGATGGGCCCGAGCCAGTTGGTCTTGTAGTCGACGACGACGAAGCGCCCGTCGGGGCCGCGCAGGACCCCGTCGATGCTGCCGGTGAGGTAGCCGCGCAGCACCTGCTCGCCCAGCGCGTGGGCGCCGGGGTGGTCGAGGGCGTCGGGATAGCCGGCGAGGGGGTCGCCGGCGGGCAGGTGGCGGCGCAGCAGGGCCGACACCGCGGCCAGCGTGACCGGCGCCGACCCCGGGCGCGTGCGGTCGCCGCCGGCGAGGGGCAGCTCGAAGTCGAGCTCGGCGAGCCGGTCGCGCGGGGCGACGTCGGCGAGCCGGGTGCCGTCCGGCAGCGGCGTGAGCATCACCGGCAGCAGGGCGTCGGCCAGCGTCGCGGCGTCGACCTCGGCGTGCGGGTGGTGCAGCAGCTCGGCATCGGCGGCCTCGACGAGCGCGGCGTGGAGGTCGGGGGCTCCGGTGTCGACGGTCTCGAGCACCGAGTGCACGAGCGTCCCGAACGCCGCGCCGACGGGCAGGTCGGCCATCGGCGAGGGCACGGGATCGACCTCGTCGGCGACCTCGGGCACACCGCCGTCGTCGTCCGGGTCGGCCTCGTCGGCGAGGGTGCGCTCCTCGGGCTCGCTGCCCACCGGGCCCGGGCCGTGGGCGCCGGCCGTCAGCGAGGAGTAGGACGACCGGCGCCACGCCAGGTCGAGGTCACGGTCGAACGGGGCCGCGGCCAGCGGGTGCGCCTTGCGGGCGTCCGGAACGTAGGGCACGGCGCGGCGTGGCTCGACGCGTTCGACGGCGATGTCCCCGTCGGCCAGCGCCTCGAGGTGGGCGAAGGTGCGCTCGTCCTGCCACAGCGGGTACGAGCCGTCGGGCGTGGTGCCGGGCGCGGGGCGGCCGACGAACAGGCGGTGCACCGCGGACGACGACGTCGTGGTGGCGGGCGCCCACCAGCACACGACCTGCCCCTGCGCGCGGGTCAGCGCGACGTAGAGCAGCCGCAGGTCCTCGCCGTCCTCCTCCTGGCGCGCGGCGGCGACGTGGTCGCGCCACCGCGGGTCGGTCTCGCCGCCGACCGCGCGGACCCGCCGTCCCGCGTCGTCGTGGTGGGTGACGACGGTCGGGTCGTCGGCGACCCAGCGGTCCCAGCCGAACGGCACGTAGACCACCGGGTACTCGAGGCCCTTGCACTTGTGGACGGTGAGCACCTGGACCGCGCTGGCGTCGGACTCGAGGCGTCGGCTGCGCTCGGGACGCAGCTCGCCGGACCCCGCCGCGGCCTCGGCCATGCGCGCCCGCAGCCACTCGACGAGCGCGACCACGCCGAGGCGCGACTCGACGGCCGCCGCGTGCAGGACCTGGCCGATGTGGCGGATGTCGGTGATGCGCCGCTCGCCGTCGACGCGGCCCAGCACACGAGCGGCGAGCCCGGTCTCGGCGGACACCGCCTCGAGGAACGCCGCGACGCCCCGGTCGTGCAGCACCGCACCCCAGCGCCGCAGCGAGGCGCCCACCTCGGGGAGCACGGCGTCGGCGTGCGCGTCGAGATCCGCCGCGGTGTGCCCGAGGAACACCGTGAGCGCCGCCGCCCGCACCCGCGGCGGGCGGCCGGGCTGCTCGACGGCCTCGAGCAGGGTGCGCCACTCCTCGGCGCTCTCGGTGGCGAAGACGCTGGTGGCGCCGGCGAGCACCGACGGCACCCCGGCGAGAGTGAGCGCGTCGCGGACCAGCGTGGCCTGGGCGTTGGTGCGCACGAGCACGGCGAGGTCGCCCGGCCCGAGCGTCGGGTCCTTCCGGCCGTCCTCCCAGCGCGCGTCGGACGCGACGAGCTCGGCGATGTCGGCGGCGAGGTCGGCGGCGACCTTGTCGCGCACCGGACCCACGAGTGGCAGCCCGCTGCGGTACTCGGCGCGCAGGCCCGCGCGGGGCAGCAGGCGCAGCCGGAACGGCGCCGGCCGCGGCGCCCCGACCAGCCGTCGGCCCGCGTGGGCGGCGTCGACGTGCGGGACGACGATCTCGGTGTCGCCGAGCGCCGACCGGTTGAAGATCGTGTCGAGCCCGCGCACCAGCGGCTCGTCGCTGCGCCAGTTGGTGGTGAGCCCGGACTTGGTGTCCGCCGACCCGACGGCCTCGAGGTAGCTGACGACGTCGGCGCCGCGGAAGGCGTAGATGGCCTGCTTGGGGTCGCCGATGAAGGTCAGCGCGCTGTGCCCGTGGAACGCGACGCGCAGGATCTCCCACTGGACGGGGTCGGTGTCCTGGAACTCGTCGACCAGCACCACCGAGAATCGCGCCCGCAGCCGCGCGCAGGCGGCGTCGCCGAGCCGCGCGTCGACCAGCGCGTTGCGCAGGCGCGTGAGCATGTCGTCGAACGTGAACAGGCGCCGCCGACGCTTGCGCGCCTCGACCTCGTCGCGCACGGCGTGGGCGAACGACGAGCGTGCTCCGTGGACGTCGTCGGCGTCGACGCCGCGCGCGGGCTCGATGCCGGCCGAGGGGTCGGCGACGACGGCCCGCCCGATGGCGAGGGCGGTGGCGCGGTCGAAGTCGGGGGCGCCGGCGGTCGGCACGGCGTACTTGCGCAGGTAGAAGTCGTCGACGACCTCGGCGACCACGTCGTCGATGCGCTCGACGAACGTGCCGTCCGGGTCGGTGTCGCCGACGATCCCGAGCCCGGTGAGCATGTCCTGGCAGAACTGGTGGGTGGTCGCGATCGTCGCGGCGTCGAAGCCCGCCAGCGCCGCGGTGAGACGGGCCCGGCGCCGCGCGACCTCGGCGTCGTCGGCCCGGGCCAGCAGCTTCGTCACGGGGTCGGTGCCGCGCCGGGCGGCGTCCGGGTCGGCGAGACCGCGTTCGGTGCGCACGAAGCGCTCGCGGACGCGTTCCCGCAGCTCGCGCGTGGCCTCGCGCCCGAACGTCACGAGCATGACCTGGGGCAGCGTCGCGTGCCCCTCCGCGACGTAGCGGGCGGCGAGCGCGGCGATGGTGAACGTCTTGCCGGTGCCGGCGCTGGCCTCGAGCACGGTGGTGCCGGACGGCAGGGGTCCGCAGACGTCGAAGGCGGGCGCGGTCTGGTCCTCGAGGGTCGCCGTCACCGGCCGCTCACCTCCTCGGCCTCGCGCACCGGGGTCCACAGCCGCGTGGCGAGACCGGCGAAGCGGCTCGGGGCGTCACCGTCGGCGGGACCCACCAGGTCCTCGAGGAGCCGCCGGCGTCCCCACACCAGCACGTGCGCGGCGTCGTCCTGCTCGCCGCCGAACCGGCGCGCCCACTGGTCGCGGGCCCGGTTCATCGCCGCGACCTCGCCCTTGGTGGCGCGGGCCTGCGCGTAGGCCTCCGACGTGCGGCACATCAGGGGCAGCGGCTCGAGCATGCCGTCGGCGTGCAGGGCGAGGAGGTCGGCGAGCGCCTTCTGCGCGACCTCCGGCTCGAGCGGGCCGAGGGTCGAGGTGAGCGTCGGGCTGCCGAAGTTGCCCTTCCCGACGGTGACCGCCCGCCACGGCCGGTCCGGGTGCGCGGCGGTGAGCGCGAGCAGGCTCACCCAGGCCCGCAGCCGCTGCTTGGCGGCGAGCCGCGAGAACGTCACCGTCACCAGCGTCGTGTCGTGGACCCCGCCGACCGACCCCACGAGGGCGTCGGCGGTGATGTCGACGTCGACCGCCGCGGACCCGCGGAGCCCGGCGACGGCCGTGACGAGCGGCTCGACCTGCCGGCCGACGCCCTGGATCAGCGAGGCGCCCAGCGGCCCCGGGGGCAGCTCGCCGCGGCGACGCTCGGCCGCGATGCAGGCAGCGACGTCGCGGCCGGCGAGGCGGTCGCGCAGGAGGCGCTCGCCGATCGCCCAGCGCGCGAGCCCGACGGGCTCGACCGGGATGGCCTCGACCGTCTCCTCCTCCTCGCCGCGCGCGTGCACGCCGAGGCGCTGGCGCAGGAACGCCCTGACCGGGTGCTCGACGAACTTCGCGAGGTCCTCGAGGTCGAGGGGGCCGCGGGGCCGGGTCGGCAGGGGACCGGGCAGGAACGGGACGAGCGCCGTGCGCTCGCCGCGCAGCGCCCGGGTGCCGGCGAGCGCCGCGCCGTCGAAGGAGAACGGCGCGGCGGCGTCGAAGTCGTCCTCGTCGAACGGCTGGAGCGGGTTGCGTCGGGTGAGGTGGAAGCGGGCGCGCTCGCCGTCGTCGAAGGTGAACGTGGCGTCGAGGGTGTCGAGCAGCTCCCCGATCGGGACCGCGGGCGGCCGGTCGGCGCCGGTGCGCTCGTCGGCGCCGGAGTGGACCACCACGAGGTGGTCGGTGGCCGCGACGATCGCGTCGAGCAGCAGCTGGCGGTCCTCGGCGGCCGGGTCCCGCTCGCCGACGCGCGGGTCGCGGGCGAGGACGTCGTCGCCGTCGGCGCGCGTCTCGCGGGGGAAGACCTGGTCGTCCATGCCGAGCAGGCAGACCACGCGGTGGGGCACCGAGCGCATCGGCATCAGCGTCGCCACGGTCAGCGTGCCGGTGCGGAAGTTCGCGCGCGTGGGGCGCCCGGCGAGACGGTCGGCGAGCACGGCGCGGACGTCGTGCAGGGTCATCACCGGGTCGTGCGGGGCGCTCTCGAGCACGGCGGTGAGCTCGGCGCGCGCCTGCGCGAGCTGCCAGGCGTCGGCGGGGACCGTGGCGGTGAGCCCGTCGAGCCCCTGGCGCAGGGCATCGATCCAGGCGGTCAGCGGCTTCTCGCCGCGCAGGCCCTCGACCACCGCGCCCACCCGGTCGACCAGCTCGCCGAGGCGCCCGACGCGCTCGACGTCGCCCGAGTCGACCTCGTCCAGCGGCAGAGCGTCGCCCAGCCAGTCGCCCCCGTCGGCAGACATGGCGACGCCGACCAGCAGCCGGTCGAGGCCCTGTGACCAGGTGTTCTCGCCGAAGCGGTCGAGCGAGAAGGCCTTGCGGTGCGGGGCGTCCAGGCCCCAGCGGACCCCGGCGCGCTCGGCGAGCTCGCGCAGGCGCGGGAGGTCCTCGTCGTCGAAGCGGAAGCGTCGCCGCACCGGGTCGGACTCGGCGAGGTCGAGCAGCTGGGACGCCGTGACGCGCGCGTCGGCGAGCTCGAGCAGCGTCGCGAGCGTGCCGAACAGCGGGTTGACCTCGCGCAGCGAGCGGTCGGCGAGGCGGACCCGCAGCCGGTGCCCCGGGTGCGCGGACTCGTCGCCGTCGCCGGGACCGAAGCTCGCCGTGATCAGCGGCGCGAACGTCTCGATGTCCGGGCACAGGACGATGACGTCGCGCGGCTCGAGCGTCGGGTCGGCGCGCAGCAGGCCGAGGATGGTCTCGCGCAGCACCTCGACCTGGCGGTCCGGGCCGTGGCAGCGGTGGATCCGGATGCTGCCGTCGTCGGTGGCCGGTCGGGCCGAGGGTGCGCGGTCGTGGCGCAGCTCGTCCTGGAGGCGGGCGAGCAGGGTGGTGCCCGGGGCGTCGACGGCGTGGTGGTGGTCGGTGCTCTGCAGTCGGGAGAGGCGGAGCTGCAGCTCGCGGACGTCGCGGCCGAGGCTCGCGAGCAGGGGATGGGCGACGCTCTCCGCGCTCGTGTCGTCGGCGCGGCGGTCGGCCGTCCGCCCGTCGAGGCGCGTCCAGAGCGCCGGCGAGGGATGCGGCAGCCAGAGGTGGACCTCGTGGTCGGCGGCCAGGGCGTCGAGGACGGTCAGCTCGGTGTCGGAGAGCCGGGTGGCGCCGAAGAGGGACAGGCGCGGGGGAAAGCCTCTCGGAGGCGCGATGTCGGCGACCGTCTCGGCCGGGCTCGCCGCCGCCAGCCGCACGCGCAGCCGGCGCCACAGCTCGGGCTGCCAGCGGAGATCCAGCGGCGTCCCCGCGTCGTCACCCGTGGCCCACGCCCGGACGAGGGCGGGCCGGTGGTCGGCGTAGCGGGTGAACAGCCGCGCGAGGTGGCGGGCCGCGGCGAACCGCCGGCCCCGGCGTGTGCCCTTCGTGTCGCCGACGCCGAGGAAGGTGCCGAGGGGTGCGCACCAGGGCTCCTCGGCGCACTCGTCGATGGTCTCGAGCAGCGGCCACACCAGGCGTTCCGGGCGCCAGGGGTCGTCGTCGGGGACGGCGAGCACGCGGGCGACGACCTCGGCCGGCGAGGGGAACACGACGTTCGCGCACACCCCGTCGTCGCCGCCGGTCACCCCGAGGCGGTGCGACAGCCGCTGGGCCAGCCAGCGTTCGATCCCGCGGGTCGGTACGGCCACCAGCTCGGCCTTGAACGGGTCGTCGAGCGGCTCGGCGAGGACGTCGGCCAGGGCCTCGACGAGGCGGTCGGACCGCTCGGCACGGTGCACGTGGAGCACGCCCGCACCTCCCCCTGCCGACACGATCTCCCGGTGTCTGGCGACGCTAGACGAGGAGTCCGACGACGCTGCTCCCCGGGCCTCCGTGTCGCCGCACTCGCCGGTCGTCGGCGGATTCCGCGTGCCGAGAGGGGCCTACTCGCCGGCTGAGAGGTCGCCGACCCGTGTCCGGGGGACACGGGTCGACGGAACTACTTGCCGGGGAGGGGTGGGAGGGCGGCGACGATCCGCATAGCGACCCGTTGCGCGCGGCCGCACGGGTCGTTCGGCCGACCGTCTGGACCGAGCTCGTACTCGGAGTAGTTGAGGACGAAGCCTTGGTCCTCGGCGGTGCCGACGGACACGGTGCACGACACGCTCTGCTCCGAATTCTGTTCAACGACCGCCGGCAGACCGCCCACGTCCACCGAGCGGAAGATCGGAAACAGCCGGGTGCGGTACGTCTCGACGAGCACATCGCGGGAGCCGGCGACGATCAGTGCTGCGTACCTCTGGCGTCCCGGACCCTCACGAGCGCAGGAATTCTCACCGACTGCCAGGGTCCGCCTCTGCGCTGATCCGGCGAACCCGAGTTCGTCCCATTCGCCCGAGCTGAGCGGACCAGCGCATGGGTCGCCCGCGAAGGGACGAACATCTCTGGGCGCTGAGATGTTCGGGGCCCCGAACCGCTCGTCCGGCATCGGCGTGGGCGGAGCAGGGCTCCTGCTGCACCCCGACATCACGATCAGAAGCAGCAGAACGACCGCAGTCCTTTTCATGGCGCCCGACGGAGAGCTGCGCCGATGTCGTCATCACCTCGTTCGTACTCGGCGAAGCCGGCACGAAGCGCATCGATGAGCCGGTTGATCTCGTCGATTCCTGAGGCCACAGCATCTATCATCGAGTTCGGGCCACCGACGGCCCGAGCGCTCAGCACCTGCGCCGCGTCGATGGTGACCTGGTCGCGCGTGGGCGGAACGATCCGACCCAACCCGGCCACTTCGTCTCTGATCGCCTCGAGCTCACTGCGCGCCGACTCCAACTCCCGGATGGCCTCCGGCGCCCGGGACATGTCGACCTCGAACCTCCCGCCGCCGACGGGCACCGGCTGGGTCACGACGACACCCCCTCCGCGCTCGGCCGACGCCCCGTCACGCTAGCGACAGGCGACGCCGCGCGGGTCCGGATCGGCGAAGATCGAGGATCTGGTGACGATCGCTGTCAGATGTGACTGCGATCGTCACCCGAATCGGATTCTTCTGGTCGCGTCGGCCCGGTGGGTGCCCGTCGAGAACCCGTGTCCTGGGGACACGGGTCGGGTGGGGCTACTTGCCGGGGAGGGGTGGGAGGGCGGCGACGATCCGCTCGGCGACCTCTTGCGCGCGGGCGCAGGGTTGCGATGACAGGCCACCCGAAGCCGCGGCCTGGTCATCCAGCGTCACGATGAAACCCTGATCCTCCTGAATGCCCACCGTGATCGTGCACGACGCTGATTCCGCGGACGCTTGTTCACGTACCGCCGGGAAGCCAGCGACAGCGGACGGTTCGAAGATCGCGAACCTCCGGAGGCGGTAGGCGTCGGCGAGCACGTCGCGGCCCGAGAAGATGATCGCGCTCGCGAACTGGCTGTCGTCAGGAGCGGTCCATCTACAGGATCGATCGCCAGACGCCACCGTGCGCTGCTCTCCTGGTGAGCTGAAGCCGGACTCGCTGACGGCGTCGTCGAGCGCTCGGCAAGGATCAGAAGCCACCACGGTGACGTCACGCCCGCCCGGTGGCACCGGGGCTCCGGCCCGAGGGTCGGGTGCCGCTGGCGGTGATGGCTGAGAGCAGGCGGCAACAACAGCAAGAAGCAGCACAGCGACCAAGAGCCTGCTCACGACTCGCGGGCCAGGCTCGCCCGCACCTGCTCGTCCGACTCTCGGTACCTCGCGAATCCCGCCCGGAGCGCCTCGATCATTCTCGTCACTTCGGCGATGCCGCTGTCCAGAGCTTCCATGAAGGAGCCGGGTTCGCCGCTCGCCTTCCGTGAGAGGACGCGCGCGGCATCCTGGGTCACGCGATCGAGCGTCGGTGCCACAACGTTCGAGAGGCTCAACGCGTCGTCTCGAATACTGCGGAGCTCGCTACGAGCCTGCTCGAGTTCCCGGATCGCCTCCGGCGCCCGGGACATGTCGACCTCGAACCTCCCGCCACCGACGGGCACCGGCTGGGTCACGACGACACCCCCTCCGCCCTCGGCCGACGCCCCGCCACGCTAGCGACCGGCGCCCTCCCGCGGGTCCGGATCGGCGAAGATCGCGGACCTTCACCGCTCCGCGTCGTGGACCAGCAGCGCGATCTGGGTGCGGTTCTCGAGGTCGAGCTTCGCGAGCACGTGCGACACGTGCGCCTTCACCGTCGACAGGCTCATGTACGCCTCGGACGCGATCTCGGCGTTCGAGCGGCCCCGCGCGATGGCGACCGCGACGTCGTACTCCCGCTCGCTCAGCTCGCGCAGGGCCTCGCGAGCACGCTCCCGATCGCTCGAGTCGGCGCCGGCCTGCTCCATGAGCCGCCGGGTGACCGCCGGCGAGAGCATCGGGTCGCCTGCGGCCACGCGCTGGACGGCCTCGACGATCTGGGCGGGCGGGGTGTCCTTGAGCAGGAAGCCGCTCGCGCCGGCGCGCAGGGCGTGCAGGACGTTCTCGTCGCTGTCGAAGGTCGTCAGCACCACCACCTCGGGCGGGTCGGGGCGCTCGCGCAGCCGCTTCGTCGCGGCGAGGCCCCCGACGCGGGGCATCCGCAGGTCCATGAGCACCACGTGCGGAGCGTGGGCGTCGACGAGGGCCGGCACCTCGTCGCCGTCGGTGGCCTCGCCGGCCACGCGGATGCCGTCCGCCCCGTCGAGCATCATCGTCAGGGCGCCGCGCACGAGCGCGTCGTCGTCCACAACGAGGACGCGGATCTCCGAGCTCACGCCGGCCACGGTAGTTCCGCGCGCAGGCGGAAGTCGCCGTCCGGCGTCTCCCCGTGATCGAGCCGACCGCCCACGGACGCGGCTCGCTCGCCGAGGCCGACGAGCCCGGTGCCGCGGCCGTCGGAGGTCGACGGCCCCATCGGCAGCCGGTTGCGGACCTCGACCCGCAACGCCTCCCCCGGCGTCCCCTCGACGCTCACCCGCACCGGAACGCCCGCCGCGTGCTTGCGCGCGTTGGTGAGCCCCTCCTGGACGATCCGGTAGGCGGTCCGGCCGAGGGTCTCGGGGACTCCGTCCGGCGCCGACCCCGACAGCGAAACGGACAGCCCCGCCTCCCGCGACTCCGCGACCAGCGCAGGCAGGTCCGCGAGCGTCGGCTGCGGCGGCGCCTCCCCGTCGACGCCCTGCAGCTCGTCCGCGCGCAGCACGCCGATCACCTCGCGGAGCTCCTCCAACGCCTGGTGCGCGCCGGCCCGGACGACGCCGGCCGCCCGGGCGATCTGCTCGGCCGGGGCGTCGGGCCGGTACTCCAGCGCGCCCGCCGACGCGGCGACGAGGGAGAGACGGTGCCCGAGGACGTCGTGCATCTCCCGAGCGATCATCACGCGCTCCTGCCGGCGGGCGGTGGCGATCCGCTCGGCCTGTTCCTCCGCCGCGCGCTGCTGTTCCTCGACGCGCGCCGCCGCGCGCAGCCGCGCCAACGCACCCCAGGCGACGAGCGCGGCGTGCGTGACGACGTCGATCACCAGCAACCAGCCGTAGGGCAGACCGGGGATCGGCCGGACGAGGCCCTGGGCGGCGTGCGCAACCGCGCTGACCGCCCCGACCGCCATCGCGGTGGCCAACGGCCGGACCGTCGCCACCCGCAGCACGCCGATCGTCGCGGCCGGGGTCGCCGCCGGCGAGAACGCCGCCAGCACGGCCATCGCGAGCGCACCGGCCACGGGTCGGCGCAGGAGCAGCGGCACCAGCGCCACGGCGACGAGCGTGGCCGCGGCGTCCACGGCCGTGGCCACGGTCGAGGCGCGGGTGTCCGTCCTGCTCACCAGGGTGAGGCCACCGAGGACGATTACCGCGGCCCCCGTCGTCCCGGCGGCCCACCGCTCGGCACGCCGGTCGGGCGGGCTGCTCGGATGCACGGAGCAGGACACTAGGTCGGCGCTGCGGCGGGCACATCCGACCGACGACCAGGCCCACCGGTACCGACGGCCAGCCGCCCCGGCCCCGCGCCCGACGCGGCGTGGCGGCGCTCCGGGCGACGCTCACCGACATGAGGCCCGCCGTCGCCACCGTCCTGCTCGACATCGTCGGCCCGCTGGTCGTCTACTACGCCCTCCACGCCCTCGGTGTGGACGACGTCGTCGCCCTCGCGGCGAGCGCCCTGCCGCCGCTGGCCCACCTCGTCGTCACCGGGCTGCGCGACCGCCGGCTGCCGCCGATCGCCGTCCTCGCGCTGATCGCGCTGGTCGCGGGCCTCGTCGCCGCACTCGTGGCGGGCAGCCCCCGGGAGCTGCTCGCCCGCGACGCGTTGATCAGCGCACCGCTCGGCCTGTGGATGCTCGCGACGCTCGTGCACGGCCGACCGTTCTGCTTCACCGCCACACAGTCACTGCTCCCCCACCGCGCCGAGCGCATGGAGAGCCTGTGGACGACCGACGCGGCCTTCCGGCGGGTGTGGCGGGCGATCACGGCGGCGTGGGGCGCGGTCGGGCTCGCCGACAGCGCCCTGCGGGTCGTGATGGCGTACACGCTGCCGGTGCCGGTGGTGCCGGCGCTCGGCACGGCGCTCGGCATCGTCAGCGTCGTCCTGCTGCAGGTCCCGACCCACGTCCTGCTCCGGAAGGCCGGCTACTGGTCGGTCATGTTCCCTGCCGCGCCGCATTCGCGTGGACCGCGGAGTGCACGTACTGCGCCAGTCCCGTCGCCTGGTCCTCGTAGGTCTTCGTGAACCGCTCGTCGGTCACGTACATCTCGGAGATGCAGGCGTGGAGCTCGGGCGAGCAGTCGTAGAACCACCGCGTGATGTGCTGACGATGGCTCTCGGCGACGTCCACGGCGACCTCGCCCTCGGCGGGCTCGCCGGCCTGCAGCGCCGCGACGAACCGGGCGTTGATCTCGTCGCCCTCCGCCTTGATCGCCTGCCAATCGGCCTTCGTGTACTGCGACGTCCGCTGCTGCGACTGGCGCCATGCCTCGGTGTCGCCCCAGCGCTCCTGCGCCTCCTGCTGGTACTCCTCCTTGAAGCCGTCACCGAACAGCTCCCGCTGCTCGTCGGGCGTGAGCTGGATTCCGGACACTTCTGCCTCCAGGGCTCGGTCGATGGCCGTGACGAGCTCGGCGAGCTCGTCCAGCCGGGACATGACCTCGACCCGTTGCCGGCGCAGGTGCGCGGCGACGTCGGCGGAGGGGTCGTCGAGGAGGAGCGCGACCTCCTCGAGCGCGAACCCCAACCGCCGGTAGACGACGACGTGCTGCAGGCGCATCAGGTCGTCCTCGGTGTAGAGCCGGTACCCCGCCGCACTGCGACGGCTCGGGCGCAGCAGCCCGATCTCGTCGTAGTGGTGCAGGGTCCGGACCGTCACCCCGGAGCGTTCGGCGACCTGCCCCACCGTGAAGGTGGTCGTCCCCGCTGCCGTCTCGGTCATGGGACCACCGTGAGGCCTCTCGTCGCGTGAGGGTCAAGCCCGATTCCCACGTTAGGGCAGCAGCAACGTCGAGTCCCCGAACTCGTGCCAGAGGTAGCGACCGTCGACCGCCGCCGCGTAGGCCTCCCCGACGAGCGCGGGACCCGCCACCGCCTCCAGCAGCGCGAGGTGGCTCGCCTCGGGCTCGTGGAGCCCGGAGATCAGGCCGGTGACGGTGCGGGCCGGTCGGTGGGCGCCGAGGACGAGGTCGGTCCACCCGTGTCCCGGGGACACGGATCCGCCGGGAGCGGCGACGGTCTCGAGCGCCCGCACGACCGTCGTCCCGACGGCGACGACCCGCGACCCGGCGGTGTGCGCCGAGTTCACCAGCCGCGCCGTCGCCGCCGGCACGACGTAGGGCTCGGGCGTCGGCGGCTCGTGCTTCTCGGGGCTCGACACCCCGGCGTGCAGCACCAGCGGCGCGACCGTGACCCCCCGCGCCATCAGCCGCACGAGGAGACGCTCCGAGAGCGGACGACCGGCGCTCGGCATCTCCGCGCTGCCCGGTTCGGTGGCGTAGACGGTCTGGTGGTCCGCGAGCGGGAACCGGCCGGCGAGGTGCCCGTAGGCGATCGGCCGGCCGTGGGTCGCGAGGTAGCCGGCGAGCCCGACGGGCGGCCACGGCCGCGCCCGCCACAGCCGCCGCGGCGCGTGCTCGTCCGGGTAGGGCGCGACGAGGGTGAGGACCAGCCCGGGCGGGCCCAGCCGGTCGCCGGCCGCGACGTCGGTCTCGGGACCGTCCGGCCGCCGCGGCTCGACCACCCAGTCGCCGTCGTCGAGGGCGTGCGCGACGTGCAGCGTCATCGTCCGGCCGTCGTGGTGCCGGACGTCGAGCGCGGCCGGGAGGGTCGCGGAGGTGTTGACGACGAGCATGTCGCCGGGGTCGAGGACGTCGTCGAGCTGGTCGAACCGCCGGTGCTCGATCGCTCCCGGATGTGCGACGAGCAGGCGGACGCCGTCGCGCGCGAGACCACGGTGCTCCGGGGGATCGTGGGCTTCGGCGCCGGGCGGGAGGACGAAGCGGATGGACGACGCGACGATCACGAGGTCACCGCCGGGATCAGGTCGGCGGCGCGGTAGCGGCCGCTCGGGTGGTCGCCGTCGACGAGGGCCCGCAGGGCGGGGACGACGGTCTCGGGCTCGGGGCGGTCGCTGATGTCCTCGCCCGGGAAGGCCTCCTGGTGCATGACGGTGCGCATGTCGCCGGGGTCGACGACGTGCACCCGCCACTGCGGGTTCTCGATGGCCAGCACCGCACCGAGGTGCTCGAGTGCGGCCTTCGAGCTGCCGTACCCGCCCCAGCCGGCCATGGCCTCGGCGCCCGCGTCGGAGGTGATCGCGACGATCCGGACGCCCGGCCGCAGGAGCGGACGCAGGGTCTGGACGAGCCCGAGGGGCGCCAGGACGTTGACGCGGTAGACCTGCTCGAGCACGTCGAGGGGGTAGTCGGCGAGCTCCGGCTGCGGGCTCGGGCCGAGCAGGCTCGCGTTGAGGACGAGGAGGTCGAGGCCGCCGAGGTCGTCGACGGCCTCCGCCAGCTCGGTGCGGTGGGACGGGTCGGCGACGTCGCCGGGCACGGCGACCACGCCGGGGAGGCCGGCGACCGCGTCGGCGAGCTGATCGCCGTGGCGGGCGTCGACGACGACCCGCCAGCCGTCGGCGGCGAGGTCGGCGGTCAGGGCGCGCCCGAGTCCGCGCGAGGCGCCGGTGACGAGGGCGGTGGGCTGCTGTTCGGTCATGCACTCGACGGTGCGACCTGGAGAAAGGTCGAGGTCAAGCCAATCCTCCGGAACCGCCACTGCGCCGCGCTGCTGCGTGCCAGCCTCGCGAGCGTGGCGGACGGGTACGCGGTGGATCTCGACGCGCTGCACCGTGCGGCGCAGGGTGTGCGGTGGCCACCCCGTGGTCCTGCGGACCGCGGCGCCACCTACCGGCCTGCCGAACGGAGACCAGTGGAAGATTCACCGCCCCCGGAACTGACCGACGACGACGGTGCCGCCGAGATCCTCCTACGCGGTCTCGACGACTGGGTGAGTCTGGCCGAAGCACGATCCCTCGTGAGCCTGGCCGAGCCCGGCAGTCCGGCCGAGGTCCGCGAGGCGACGTTGCGCGCGATGACGTTGCTCGTCGAACACGACCTCGCCCGGCTCGGCGAGCTCGATCCACGCTTCGTCCCGTGGCCGCTGTCGAAGGAAGACGGTCTGCAACGCGTCCGGCGAGAGTGGTGGGACCCCGAGCGAGACCTCGTGCCCGGCAACGTCGTCTGGATCGACAACACACCGGTCGGCGACGAGGTGGCACGGTCGATCGAGGCTGCCCGCCGGTCCTGACCCGTTCCTCCCGCCCGCCTCGCGCAGTAGCGTCGCTGGTCACGGAGGCGGGCATGGACATACGAGAACTCCGCTATGTGGTCACCCTCGCGGAGGAGCGGCACTTCCGGAAGGCGGCGGAGCGCCACTACATCGCTCCGCAGGCCTTCGGCCGGCATGTCCGCGCCCTGGAGAAGGAGGTCGGCGCGCGGTTGTTCGACCGCACGAGCCGGCGAGTGCACCTCACGCCCGCGGGGGCGCGGCTGGTCGAACGGGCCCGGGAGGTGCTCGCCCGCGTCGACGACCTCGCCGCCGCGGTCCGCGACGCCCCACCCGCACCCGACGACGCCGTGGTGCGCGTCGGCATCCTCGGCTTCGGGGCGGCCGACCGCTGGCCGGACCTCCGCGAGCTCGTCCGCGCCCAGCTGCCGGGGCGCACGCTCGTGCACATCGAGCTGGACTGGGACACGCAGTACGAGGCCGTGCGCGACGGCGAGGTCGACGTCGCCGTGATCCACGACGTCGGGCCGGTGGAGGGCGTGCGCCTCGACCGCCTGTTCAGCACGCCGCGCGTGGCCGTCGTCCCGAGCGCGTCGCCGCTCGCCGACGCCGACCGTCTCGAGGAGGACGACGTCGACGGCTGGGCCTGGGTGGGCGTGAACGGCCGCCACCCCGGCCTCGGCGCCTGGGCCGGCGTCACGGGACAGGCGTCGCGGCGCAGCCCCGTCGTCCGCACCCCCGCGGCGATCCCGGCCGCCGTCGCGACCTCGGGGATGCTCGGCGTGCACGGCGAGCTCGCCCGGCGCTTCTTCCCCCGCCCCGACGTGTGCTTCGTGCCGCTGGCGGGCGAGGACGCCCAGGTCTCGGTGGCCACGCGGGCCGGCGACGACTCCCGGACCGCGGTCGCGTTCCGCCAGGCGGCGGAGCTCGTGTCAAGCGTCGATCGGAACCGAACCGGCACGTGATCCCCGGCACGGACCGCGCCACGGTGAGCACGACGACCCCGACGACGTGGGAGGCCCGCCATGCCGCGCCGACTCAGCGACCACTTCGGCCACCTGTTCCCGACGACCTCTGTGGGTTCCTACCCCCGCCCGAAGTGGAACACCTTCGACCTCGGTGGCGAGGACATCCGGGTGGCGATGCGCCGCGGTGACTTCGCCGAGGCCTTCAGCGACGGCGTGCGCGCGATGATCGGCGACCAGGTGGACGCCGGCATCGACCTGCCCACCGACGGCCACCTCTGGTACGACCGCCACGAGGGCTTCATCTCCTCGTTCCTGCTCTACCCCAGCTACCACCTCGACGGCATCACCGTGGAGCCCGAGCCCAACCATCTGACCACGCTGCTCGGCCGCGAGGGCACCGCCGCGTTCGCGGGCACGTGGAACGAGGTCGCCGTCGACGGGCCGATCGGCCGCGGCACGATGCACCTCGCCGACCTGTGGAGCGCCGCGCGCAAGGTCAGCCCCCGCACCGTGAAGTTCTGCAGCGGCATGGGCCCGACCAACCTCGGCGGCTGGCTCACCGACCGCCACTACGGCGACAAGAAGGCTCTCTACAACGACCTCGCCGACGCCTACAACGCCGAGTTCAAGGACGCCGTCGCCGCCGGCGTCGAGATCCTCCAGCTCGACGACGTGGGCTTCACCCTCCACCAGCCCGACGACTACCCCCTGATCGTCGAGACGCTGAACCGCGCCCTCGACGGCGTCGACGCCCTCAAGATCTTCCACATCTGCCACCTCGGCAGCGGCGCGCAGATCGGCATCACGCCCTACGCCGGCTTCCACGAGCTGGTGGCGAACGACCTGCAGGTCGACGCCGTCGAGTACGCCTTCGCCGAGACCCTCTTCCCCGACGACGACTTCGCGCTCTGGTCGCGCTTCCCCAGCGACAAGGGCATCGGCGTCGGCTGCATCGACATCAAGCGCCTCGTCGTCGAGACGCCCGACCACATCGTCGCCGGCGTCAGCAAGGCACTCGAGCACGTGCCGGCCGAGCGCGTGCACCTGACGACCGACTGCGGCATGTTCTCCCTGCCGCGCCCGCTCGCCCGCGCCAAGCTCGAGTCGATGAGCCTGGCCGCCGAGCAGCTGCGCGCCGAGTTCGGCTGAGGGGAGCAGCGTTGCGCTGGAGCACGTACCGGACGAGCGACGGTGACGAGCAGGTCGGCCTCTGGCGGGGCGACCGGCTCCACCCCGTGCCAGGGGCGTCGTCGCTGCTGGAGCTGATCGCCCGCGAGCGGCTGGCGACGGCGGCGGAGGAGGTCGGCGAGGCGATCGACCCGGGCACCGTCACCCTCCTCCCGCCGATCCCCCGCCCGCCGTCGATCCGCGACTTCATGGCGTTCGAGGAGCACGTCGTCACCGCGAGCGCCGCGATCGGGCTGACGGTCGACCCGCTGTGGTACGAGCAGCCCTGCTTCTACTTCACGAACCCGTCGTCGCTGCGCGGCCCGCACGACGAGGTCCCGGTGCCGCCCGGGAGCGGGGCGCTGGACTACGAGCTCGAGATCGCCGCGGTGATCGGCCGGGAGGGCCGCGACGTCGCCCCGGCCGACGCGGGCGACCACATCGCGGGCTACGTGCTGTTCTGTGACTGGAGCGCCCGCGACCTGCAGGGCACCGAGATGAAGCTCAACCTCGGCCCGGCCAAGGGCAAGGACTTCGCCTCGAGCTGCGGGCCGTGGATGGTGACCCCCGACGAGCTGGTGCCGACGGCGGCGATGGCGGCGTCGGTGAACGACCGTCCCTGCAGCGCGGGGCGTCTCGACGCCCTGTACTGGAGCTTCGCCCAGATGATCGCCTACGCCTCGCGCGGCACCCGGGTGGTGCCGGGTGACCTCATCGGCTCCGGCACGGTCGGCACCGGCTGCCTGCTCGAGCTGTCCCGGGTGCACGGCAGCGACGCCTACCCGTGGCTGCAGCCCGGCGACCACGTCCACCTCGAGGCCGAGGGGCTCGGCGCCATCGACGCCGGCATCGTCCCGGGTCCCGATCCGATTCCGCTGAAGGAGGCGTGATGAGCTCCCGCCACGACGACATCACCGTGCCCGGGCCCCCGCGGTGCGAGGAGGTCTCCGACGGCATCCACGCCTACATCCAGCCCGACGGCACGTGGTGGATCAACAACACCGGGTTCGTCGTCGGCCCGCAGGGCGTGATCGCGGTCGACGCGTGCTCCACCGAACGTCGCACCCGGGCGTTCCTCGACACGATCGCCTCGGTGACCGACCGTCCGGTGCGCACGCTGGTGAACACCCACCACCACGGCGACCACACCTTCGGCAACGCGCTGTTCGGCGGCGCCGCGATCGTGGCCCACGAGAAGACCCGCAGCGAGGCGATCACGTTCGGGCCCGCCCGCGAGCTGCCGTACTGGGAGAACCCCGAATGGGGCGACGTCCCCCTCGACCCGCCGTTCGTCACGTTCACCGACCGCGTCGCCGTGCACGCCGGCGACCTGCGCGGCGACGTCCTCCACGTCGGCACCCCGGCGCACACGACGAACGACTCGATCGTCTGGTTCCCGGAGCGCTCGACGCTCTTCTGCGGCGACCTGATCTTCAACGCCGGCACACCGTTCCTGCTCATGGGCTCGGTGCACGGCGCGATCGACGTGCTCGAGAACGTCATCGCCCCGCTCGGCGCGCAGACCACCGTCCCCGGCCACGGCCCGGTGTTCCACGACCGCGCGCCGCTGGACGCGACCCTGGACTACCTGCGCTTCGTCCTCGACGTCGCCGAGCGGGGCCGCGCCGCCGGGGTGCCGCCGCTGCAGGCCGCGCGCGACACCGACCTCGGCCGCTTCGCCGACTGGCCGGACGCCGAGCGCATCGTCGGCAACCTGCACCGCGCCTACGCCGAGCTGGACGGGCTGGAGCGCGGCGGGCCGATCGACGTCTTCGCGGCGCTCGACGAGATGGTGACCTACCACGGCGGCCCCCTGACCTGCTTCGCCTGACTCCTATGTGAGCGAACTTTGGGCCTATAGCCCAGAACTTCGCTCACATGGGGCGGGGTTGAGCGGGCCGCCGGTCGGGGAGCCGCAGCGGTGCACACGCTGCGGATCCTCCCCGACCTGCGGAGCTCGGTCGTGGAGTCGATGCCCGCGGGCCAGGAGCTGCTGTTCACCTCCCGACGCACCGACGCCGACGCCGCCCTGCTGGCCCGACCCGACGTTCGCCCGTTCACCTGGCGCGCGCTGCGGCACGCACTGCGGGACCCGGACCTGGAGGTCCTCGAGGTCGCCGAGCCGCTGTGGCTGGGCGAGTGGCGGCGAGCGGTGCGGTGTATCGCGGCGGCGAAGGCGGTGCGCGTGCTGCGCCGACGGCCGGTGGCCGTCGCGACCTACGCCATCGAGAACGCCGACGCCCGGGAACGCCTGCCCACCAGGGCCGGCCGGCTGCGGCTCGGCCTCTCGCTGCTCCTGCTCGACGCCATCGTCTTCGGGACCACCGGCGCGTCCGAGAACTACCTCCGGACGTTCGGGTGGGCCCTGCGCCGGGTCCGCCACACGGTCCTGACGCCGCAGCTCGACGCCTGCAGCGTGTGCCCGCCGACCACGGCGCCGCGCGAGCCGGTCGTGCTGTTCCTCGGCACCCCGAGCGAGCGCAAGGGGTTCCCGACGCTCATGCGCGCCTGGGAGCTCACCGGCGCCGCGGACCGGGGCTGGCGGCTCGTGGTGGCCGACCCGAGCGGGGCGGCGTCGGGGGACCTGCCCGCCGCGGTGTCGGTCACCGTCGACCCGCCCCGGCCCGCCGTGCACGAGCTGCTGCGCACGAGCGCGGTCGTGGCGATGCCGTCGGTGCGCCGGCCGGGGTGGCGCGAGCAGATCGGGCTGCCGCTGGTGGAGGGCCTGACGCACGGCTGCCGGGTCGTCACGACGCCCGAGACGGGTCTCGCGCCGGACCTGCTCGACCATCCGCTCGTGTTCTTCACCGAGCCGGGCGACGCCGAGAGCCTCGCCGACGGCCTGCGGCGGGCGATGGACGGCCGGTCCGGCGTGACCTCGGGACCTCCCGGGCACACGAAGACCGACGTCGTCGCCTGGTGGCGGGCGTCCGAAAACGCCCTCGCGACGAGGGAACCGTGCCACGCTGAGCTGCGTCGAACCCGGTGAGGAGGGACGCATGACGACGGACCCGTGGCCGACGCGTCTGCTCGACCTGGACGAGTTCCGTGCGCTCCCCGACGACGACCGGCGCAGCGAGCTCGTGGAGGGGGTGCTGAGCGTGACGCCCCCACCGTCCGTTCGGCACCAGCGGATCGCGGATCGTCTCGCGCGGGCGGTCGACGATGCGCTCCCGGTCGAACACTGCGCGGTGACCGCCGTCGGGATCGTCCTCGAGGGCGGCCCGACGCCCACCGTGCGGGTGCCGGACGTGGTCGTCGTGCGGCACGACGCGGTGGACGACCGGCCCGACCTGGACGCGAGCGACGTCCTCGCCGTCGTCGAGGTGCTCTCCCCCGGCTCGCGCCGGCGTGATCGGATGGTCAAGCTCGCCGAGTACGCCGAGGCCGGCATCCCGCGTTACGCGATCGTCGACCCGGGCCCGCCGGTCGTCCTCACCGCGTTCGCCCTCGACGGCGGCCGGTACGGCGAGGGCGCCGAGCACCGGGGCCGCACCGTCGTCGACCTGGGATGTCCGATCCCGGTGGATCTCGCCACACTCGCGGGATGACGACCATCGCGGGAGCCCGGGTGTTCGACGGGAACGACGTGCTCGGGGTGGCGAGCGTGTCCGTCGAGGACGGGGTGATCACCGCTGTCCGCCCCGGCGCGCAGGAGACCGGGGACGTCGACGGCCGCGGGATGACCCTGCTCCCGGGGCTCATCGACGCCCACGTGCACCTGCGCGGCGCCGGCAACCTCGGCCAGGACCTGCGCCACGGCGTCACCACCGTGCTCGACATGTTCTCCGCGCCGCCGCAGTTCACCGCCGTGCTGCGGGGACGCGCGGCGACGCGCACCGACGAGGCCGACCTGCGCAGCTGCGGTCTCATGGCCGGCGCCGTCGACGGCTGGCCTGCGGTGATCGTGCCGCCGGACCCCTCGGGCTGGCACATGCCGGGGCTCTCGGCCCCGGAGGACGCCGAGCAGTTCGTCACCGAGCGCGTCCGCGAGGGGTCGGACTACATCAAGGTCTTCGTCGAGAACCCCGCCGACGTCGACCGGCCGGTGCTCAGCCCGGAGACGGTGACCGCCGTGTGCGCCGCCGCCCGGGCGCACGGCCTGCTGACGGTCGCCCACGCCCCGACGTGCTGGGCGTTCCGCGCCGCGATCGAGGCCGGGGTCGACGTCCTGACCCACGTGCCGCTGGACGGGCCCCTCGACGACGCGATCGACGACGACACCGACCTCACCGGCCTCGTCGTCTGCCCCACCCTCGCGATGATGCGGGCACGCGCCGACGCCCGGAGCACCGACGACCTGCTCGCCGACCCGCGCCTGCTCGCCGGGCTCGACCGCGAGGTGGCCGACGCGCTGCGGGCCGGCGACCGGGGCCACGTGCCGGTCAGCGACCGCCCCGGCACGTCGTACGCCCACGCGGCCGACAACGTCGCGCGCCTGGCCGAGGGCGGCGCCGCGATCCTCGCCGGCACCGACGCCAACGACGTCCCGGGCCACGCGGCGGCCGTCCTGCACGGCGCGTCCATGCACCTCGAGCTCGAGCTGCTCGTCCGCGCCGGCCTGTCGCCCCGTGCCGTGCTGCGCTCGGCGACCTCGCTGCCCGCCGGCGTCTTCGGGCTCGCCGACCGCGGCCGCATCGCCCCGGGACAGCGCGCCGACCTGCTGCTCGTCGCCGGCGACCCGCTCACCGACATCACCGCGACCCGCGACGTCCGGGGCGTCTGGCGCTCCGGTGTACGCCTCTCTACAACTTTCTAGGGACTGCCGTAGAAAGCCCGAGAGAGTCCGATCAGGACACCCGCGGCTCCAGCAGTCCCGTGCGCGGCAACCACCAACCCGCCTCGGGACCGGCGCGCCACGTGCGGTCCTGCCAGCTGTCGTTCTCGACGACCTGCCCGAGGGCCAGCAGGAGCGGGCGCTGGTCGACGAGGGCCATGTCCATGTCGTCCTCGGACAGCGGGCTCCGTCCGTCGAGGCTGTACCGGAACCCGAACCCGGCGTGGAACTCGGCGGCGAGCGCCTCGGGTTCCTGCGGTCCGTCCACGAGCAGCACCGACACCACCGCCCCGACGACGAGGCCGGCGAACGTCTCCGGCCTGTACGCCGACCGCGTGCGCCGGAGGACCTCGGCGGGGTCGGCGGCCGCCTTCGTGGGCGCGAGGACACCGTGGCGGTGACGGGCGAGCCCCGCCGCGAGCACCAGATCGTGAACGGCCTCGAGCGGAGGCAGGTCGTCCTCCCGGTGCGCGGGCTTGCCCTCCGCGCCGAACAGGTGCCAGTCCGGGACCCGCTGCTGGATCTCGCGAACGGTCTTCTGCGGGAGCCGGCGCTGCGGTGTCACCTTGACCCCGGGCGCGAGGACGTCGAGGACGACCTGGACGCCGGGTGGCACGCGGCCCAGCACGCGACGGATCCGGGTCCCGATGCGGTCGGCGTCGAACGGGCGCAACTCCTTCGCGGCGAGGGCCTCGAGATAACCGGGCGCGCCACCGATGTCGTCCTGCGGCTCGTGCCCCTCACCGGACACGAGCCCCGGCTCCTCGCCGCCGGCGCCGAGCACCTCGACCGCGGCGGACCAGCTGTCGCCGAAGTCGTAGTCGTAGGTGAACGCTGCTGAGAGGTCGGTCAGGCGTGCCGACGACGCCAGGAGGACGTCCTCGGGAGCGTCCTCGTCGCCGGGCCCGAAACGCTTCTCACCGACCCCGAACTCGTACAGATGGGTGTCCTGGAAACCGAGCGCCGCCTGGAACAGCAGGTGCAGCTCGTCGACGGACACCGCCGCCGGGACATCGAGCACCCGCAGTACCAGCGGCTCGACCCCGTCCAACCTCACCTGCAGCCGCGTGGTCCGCATCCGCACACCTCACCACGGGTCACGTCGACGCCCATCGGTGCCGTCTCGATCCTCAGGTCGGGTGATGAAGGGGACCTGGTCGACCCGGGTACGCGGGAAGTGGCCACACTTGTCGACGACGGCAGCGGTCGGGAGGGCCGCGTCTGCCGGGGGGAGGAATCGTGACGTCCACCCAGGACCTGCGGGTCGCGGCGGAACTCGCGCCGCCGCGCGCCTTCGACACGGCCTGCCGGATGGTGGTCGACTACCTGTCGCGGATGGTCCCGCTCGACGCCTGGGTCGTGACCCGGGTCGCCGACGGCCAGCAGACGATGCTGGTCACCACCGACTCGGGATACGGCCTCACGCCCGGTCAGACGGCGGCGTGGTCGAGCTCGATGTGCCAGTACATGGTCGCGGGTGCCGCGCCGCGGATCGTGCCGGACACCCGCGCCGTGCCGGACCTCGCACGCATCGCGTCCGAGGCGTCCGCCCACGGCATCGAAGTCGGCACCTACGTCGGCACCCCGATCGTCACCGGCGAGGGCAGTCTGTGGGGCACGGTCGTCGGGATGAACCGCCGCCCCGTCGACCCGGACGTGGTCGACCAGGAGCCGCTGCTCGACCTGCTCTCCAGCCTCCTGTCCTCGGTGCTCGAGGCCGACACCGCGGCCGTCGACTCCGCCCGGGCCCTCGAGCGGGCGGTCAGCGACGCCGAGACCGACGCGCTGACCGGCCTGCTCAACCGGCGTGGCTGGGAGCGCTGGCTCGAGCGTGAAGACGAGCGGTTCCGGCGCTTCGGCGACCCGGCGTCGGTGGTGACGCTCGACCTCGACGACCTCAAGGTCGTCAACGACACCGAGGGGCACGACGCCGGCGACCGCCACCTGCGCCACTGCGCGGCAGTCCTGCGCTCGACGATCCGCAGCACCGACCCGCTCGCCCGGCTCGGCGGCGACGAGTTCGCGCTGGTCGCGCAGGTGGGCGTCGACGACGCGCAGCGGCTGGTCGAGCGGCTGCGCGACGCCCTCGACTCCGCGGGCGTGCCGTGCTCGATCGGCGCCGCCCCGTTCACGGTGGCCGGCGGCTTCCCCGGCGCGTGCGCCGACGCCGACGCGCTCATGTACTCCGACAAGCGTGCCCGGCGCGGCGGCCACCGCGGCGTGCCCGGCCCTCGCCACCAGCCGCCGGACCTGCCGACCGCCTAACTCGTGAGCTGCGCCGTCGCGGTCTCGGCGGCGTGGCGGATGTGGCGCACGCACGCCTCGGCAGCGGCGTCCGCGTCACGGGCCTCGATCGCGTCGACCACCGCGCGCAGCTCCTCCGCGGCCCGGGCGGGGCGGCCCGGCGCCGACAGCGAGGTCGCGCGCAGCAGCCGCACCCGGGCCTGCAGCCCGGCGAGGGTCTGCTGGAGCGGGCCGCTCGCCGAGCCCTCCATGAGCACCTCGTAGAAGCGGTCCTTCGCGCCGAGGTGGTCGCCGCCGCCGTCGGCGCTGCGCGCGATCTCGTCGACGGCCGCCCGCAGCGCCCGCACCTGCTCGGCCCCGGCCCGCTGCACGAACCGGCGCACGGCCAGCGCCTCGAGCGAGGCACGCATCTCGTAGATGTCGGCCGCGTCGGACGCCGACAGCGACGTCACCTCGGCGCCGCGCTGGGGGACGACGGTGACCAGGCCCTCGGCGGCGAGCTGGCGGATCACCTCGCGGACGGTCGCCCGCGACACCCCGAGGTTCTCGGTGAGCTCCCGCTCGATGAGCCGCTCCCCCGGCTTGAGCCGCAGGTCGAGGATCGCGGCGCGCACCCGGTCGGTGACCTGCTCGCGCAGCGGCGCGGCGACCCGCGGCAGCGGCTCGGATCCCCACACCGACGACGTCACGTCCCGATCGTGCCATCCCGTCCCGCGAGCTCGGCGAGGATCGGCGCCGCCGTCGTCGCGGCGTGGATGCCGACGAGGGACGCGATCTCGAACATCTCGAGGATCTCCGCGACGGTCGCGCCATGGCCGAGCGCGTTGCGCAGGTGCAGCTTGAGGCCCGGCACGTAGAGGTGGGTCGCCGAGGCGTCGAAGGCGCAGTAGACGAGCTCCTTGACCTTCGGCTCGAGCGTGCCCGTGTGCCAGGGCACCGAGGAGAACGCGACGTAGGCCTCGAACAGGTCGGGGTCGAGCTCGAGGATCTCGTCCCAGAACGTGTGCCAGTAGCCGCGCGTCGCCGTGAACTCGGCCTTGAGCCGCTCCTGGCGCTCGTCCAGCGGCGCCGGCCCGTCGCGCAGGCCTTCCTCGACGAGCACCTCCACCAGCAGCGGGACGCCGATGTTGGCGGCGTGGATACCGAGGGTGCTCGTGAGCTCGAGGACCTCCAGGATCTCGGCCGGCGTTGCCCCCTCCTCGAGCGCGGCGGCCACGTGCCGGCGGATCCCGGGCGTGTGCAGGTGGGTCGCGGCGGCGTCGACGGCGAGGTGGAGCAGTTCGCGGACCTTGGGGGACAGTGCTCCCGGCGAACGGCGCCACGGCACCGCGGCGAGGTCGAGGGAGGCGCGCACGAACGCGGGGTCGAGCGCGAGCATGTGCTCCCAGGACTCGTCCCAGCCGCCGCGCACGCGGACGAACTCGTCCTTGATGGCCTGCTGCTCGTCGGTGAGTGTCACGACGCCTCCTCTCGCAGCCAGCGAGCGATCTCGGTGTGGTCCGCGCCCGGTCCCAGCGCGGCGAGGGCGTCGTCCCAGAGCGCCACGGTGGCCGCCGCGTGCCGGGTGGGCACGCGCGTGCTCCCGGCGAGGTCGAGGGCGATGTGGATGTCCTTGACCATGAGCCCGATCCCGAAGCCGGCCCCGTAGGTGCCGGGCAGGATGTGGTTCGGCCACTTGTTCTCGGTCGAGCCGCTACGGCCCGACGAGCCGTTGACGACCTCGAGCATCACCGC
Source organism: Actinomycetospora aeridis (assembly GCF_037400275.1). NCBI lineage: Bacteria > Bacillati > Actinomycetota > Actinomycetes > Pseudonocardiales > Pseudonocardiaceae > Actinomycetospora > Actinomycetospora aeridis. The sequence continues at coordinate 459,241 of NZ_JBBEGL010000005.1, forward strand.
CGGGTCGAGCCCGAACTCCTCGCCGACGAGCACCGCCTCGGAGCTCGCGGCGAGGTGCGCGGCCGACATGAGGTTGTTCAGCGCCTTGAGCGCGTGCCCGGCGCCGACCGGCCCGACGTGGCGGGGGCGGCCCATCGCGGCGAGCACCGGCTCGAGGTCGGCGACGACGTCGTCCGGCCCGCCGACCATCACCGCGAGCGTCCCGGCGCGCGCCCCGGAGACACCGCCGGAGACCGGGGCGTCGACCAGCACGCGGCCCGTGTCGGCCAGCCGCGCGGCGAGCGCGCGGGTCCGCAGCGGCTCCGACGAGCTCATGTCGACGATCACCCGGGCCGCGTCGAGCTCGGCGACCACCGCCTCCACGACGTCCGAGTTCGGCAGGCAGAGCAGGACGGCGTCGGCGCCGTCGGCGCTCGCGGCCGCGGAGTCGACGACGGTCGCGCCGGGCACCGCGTCGGCGAACGACGCCCGCGCGTCCGCCGACGCGTCGTAGGCGCGGACGGCGAGGCCCGCGTCGACCAGCCGCGAGGACATCGGCGTCCCCATGTGCCCGAGGCCGACGAAACCGAGCGTGGTCACAGCCGTCCCTCCTCGGACAGCACCTTCTCGGCCACCCGGAAGGCCTCCAGCCCCGCCGGCGCGCCGCAGTACACGGCCGCCTGCAGCAGGGCCTCCTGGATCTCGTCGGTGGTGACGCCGTTGGTGAGCGCGCCCCGCACGTGCACCGCGAGCTCGTGGGAGCGCCCGAGCGCGGTGAGCATCACGAGGTTGAGCAGGCTGCGGGTGCGCCGGTCGAGCCCCGGCCTGTCCCATACCTCGCCCCAGCAGGCGCGGGTCACCCACTCCTGCATGGGCCGCGAGAAGTCGGTGACCTGGGCCATCGAGCGCTCGACGTGGGCCTCGCCGACGACCTCCTTGCGCACCGCGAGCCCGCGCTCGAAGCGCTCGTCGGTGCCGTTGCGGCTCGCGCTCATCGTCCGGCCTGCCCGTACTCGTCCTCGGAGACCTCGTCGAGCCACGTCGTTGTGCCGAGCGAGGTCGCGAGGTGGGTCATGATCGAACCGGGTCCGGCGCCGTGCCAGTGCCGCTCCCCCGGCGGGACCCACACGACGTCGCCGACCGTCAACGGCTCCGGCGTCTCGCCGTGGGTGCACACCCATCCGGTGCCGGCGGTGACGACGAGGACCTGGCCGCGCTCGTGGTGGTGCCAGAACGTGCGCGCGCCCGGTGTGAACGTCACCGAGTTGATGGTGGTCCCGTCGGTGGTCGGCAGCACGGGGTCGCCCCACACCGTCCCGGTGAAGGTGGCGGTCCGGGCTTCGGTGACGGCGCCGTCGGCGCGTCCGTGGACGATCTTCACGAGGGCTCCTGGGTGGGGTCCGGCTGCTGGATGCGCACGCCGCCGGCGAGGTCGCCGAGGGCGTCCACGACGCGGTTGGAGATGACGTCGCCGTAGCCGAGGTGGGCGGCGACGCCGAACGAGGCGACGGGCCCGGCGGCATTCAGCGACGGCACGCCGAGCCGGCCGAGCAGCTCGGTGTAGAGGGTGACGTCCTTGGTCATCAGGCGGCTGGTCAGCCCACCCTCGAGGTAGTCGCCGTCGACGATGCGCGGGAAGCGGTTCGTCGAGGCGAACGACTGCCCGCTGCCGCCGTTGATCGCGGCGAGCAGGGTGCGCAGGTCGAGGCCCGCGCGCTGCCCGGCGACCATCACCTCGGCGGTCGCGGACAGCGTGACGGCGTTGAGGAAGTTGTTGAGCAGCTTCGCGGTGTGCCCGGCACCGACCGGGCCGAGGTGGTGGACGGTCGCGGCCAGCGGCGCCAGGACGGGCCGGATCGCGTCGACGGCCGCGGCGTCACCGCCCGCCATGATCGTCAGCGTGCCCTTCTCCGCGGCCGCCGCCCCGCCGGAGATGCCGGCGTCGAGGAACAGCACGCCCTGCGCGGCGGCGTCGCGGGCGAGCGCGACCGTCGACTCGGGGGAGGCGGTGGAGAGGTCGACGACGGTGGCGCCGGCGCTCGCCTCGGGCAACAGCTCGTGGACCACCGGCTCGACCACCGTCGAGTCGGGCAGCGAGAGCAGCACGACGGGGCAGCGCCGGGCGACCTCCGCGGGGCTCGACGCCGCCACGACGCCGTCGCACGCGGCCGCCGGGTCGTGGCCGACGACCTCCCACCCGGCGTCGACGAGCCGGCGCGCCATGCGCCCGCCCATGTTGCCCAGCCCGATCATGCCGACCGGTGTCACCGGTGGTCACCTCCCACGTCGAGACGGATCACGAGGTCGTCGATGCCGGTGCCCTCGGCCCGGCCCGGGAAGCGGCGCCCGACGTCGACGTCGTGCCCGGCGACGAGCACGCGTCCGGGCACGGCGGTCAGCTCGCGCAGCGTGTCGAAGCCCGCGTACATGGCCTCGAGGTCGGCGACGACGAAGAACGGCCGGTCCTCGGTGAGCTCGTCGTAGAAGTGCAGCGCGTCGGCGGCGAGCACGATCTCCCCGCCCGCGACGGCGACCCGGCCGATGAGCTGGCCCGGCGTGTGCCCGCCGACCTCGAGGAGCCCGAACCCGTCGCCCAGCTCGCACCAGCCGGAGAACGTCGTCACCCGGCCCTCGTCGCGGGCGCGGGCGAGGTCGGCGATCTCGTCCTCCTCGGTCGAGTGTGCGAACTGCACGCGCCCGGCGTGCGGGCCGGTCCAGAACGCGAGCTCCCGCGCCGTCATGACGATCTCGGCGGCCGGGAAGTGCGCGAGGTTGCCGATGTGGTCGTAGTGGGCGTGGCTCACGACGAGCCGGTCGACCGTCGCGGGGTCCACGTCGAGGGCGCGCAGGGCGTCGACGGGGTCGACGAGCACCTCGCGTCCCCGTCGCCGTCCCACCTCGGGGTCGAAGCCGCAGTCCACGACCGTCGTGCGTCCGCCGCCGCGGACGAGCCAGAAGAAGTAGTCCATCCGGAACGCCTCGTCGGGCTCGCCGTAGACGTGCCAGTTGAGGTACGCCTCGCCCCGGGTGGTGACACGGGTGCCGTAGCGGACGGCCCAGACCTCGTTGCCCTCGTTCATCGCACCTTCTCCAGCACGGGCAGCAGGTACTCGAGCAGCCCCTCGGGGTCCTCGGCCATGGGGAAGTGGCCGCGACCGGGCATGACGACGAGCTCGCCGCCGAGCTGGTCGGCGGCGCGGCGGCTCATCTCGGTGGTGGCCGAGTAGTCGTACTCGCCGCTGAACACGTAGAGCGGGCAGGTGGCGCGGCCGAGCGCCGCGGCGATCGGCGGGAAGTCGATCGAGTAGAACGCCGTGTCGCCCTGGTAGACGCCGGGGCCGTTGCTCGCGTAGCCCCACAGCGTCTGCGCCCGCGGCCCCTCGGGGCTGGCCGGCGCGATGAGGCCGCCGACCCAGCTGGCGAGGAACGCGGAGTGGTCGACGTCGGCGCGGTGGGTCCACTCGACGAAGCGCCCGGGGCTGCCGAGGCCTCCCTCGAGGGCACACACCCCGCGGAAGCGCTCGCCGTGCTCGGCGGCGAGGTAGAGCGCGATCGCCCCGCCCATCGAGCAGCCCAGCAGCACGGGGCGCTCGAGCTGCAGGGCGTCGGCGACCGCGAGCACCGTCGCGGCGTAGGTCGCGGTGTCGAGCGTGTAGCGGCGGTGCTGCCAGTCGTCGGGCGGGTCGGAGCGTCCGTGCCAGGGCATGTCGAAGGCGACGACGCGGTGGTGGTCGGTGACGCGCGGGTCCTCGAGGAGGCCGCGGAACTGGCGGGAGTCGGCGCCCGCGGTGTGCAGGCAGAGCAGCGGCGGGCCTTCGCCGGCGGTCTCGACGAAGATCCGCCGCCCGACCCCTTCGACAGTGAGGTGCAGGTAGCGACCGACGCTCGGCCCGAACCCCGGCGGTGGCGACGGCGGGTCGGGGCGCGTCGGCGTCGTCGTCCCGCGGAGGGCGGCCAGGAACCGGTCGATGGCCGGGGCCGCGCGGGCCCAGACCTCGCGCCGGCCGGTGATCCGCTCGCTGCCGCGCGTGGCGACGAGGGCCTGGGCCGACGTCGCGCCCCGCGGCGGCGGCTGGGCGCAGAACGCCTCCCACTCGTCCGCGGAGACGGCGAAGCCGACGTCCCAGGTGGCGTTGATGCCGGGGGCGCCCTCGTGGCGGACCGCCCCGTCGACGACGCGGACGACGTGGCGCTCGGACCCGATCTCCAGCAGCACGCTCCAGTCCGGGCCGGGTGGGATCCCGACCAGCAGGTCGTCGGTCAGCCTCTCCGGGTCCAGCGCCATGCGTGCCTCCCGCCTGGTGACGTCCAGCCTGTTGACGTCTGACTGTGACCGACCCTACGTTCTCGATTGTCTGACAGCCAGACATGGGAGGTGGGCTCGATGGCGAGCCAGGAGGCGACCACCACGACTCCGGTCCCCGAGAGCCCGGAACGCGCGGCGAAACGGAAGTCGGCGACCCGCGGCGCCTTCTTCGCCGAGTTCGTCGACATGTTCGACATCTACCTGCCGACCGTGGTGCTCACCCCGGCGCTGCTCTACTTCCAGCCCGCCCAGCTCGACCCGGGCACGACGGCGATCTTCACGTCGCTGGTCTTCGTCACCACGCTCGTCGGGCGCCCGATCGGCGCCGCGGTGTTCGGGGCGCTCGCCGACCGCGTCGGGCGCCGGCGCAGCACGATCGTCTCGGTCACCGGCTTCGGCGTGATCACGCTGCTCATCGCCCTGGTGCCGGGCTTCACGACGATCGGCATCGCCTCGTACTGGCTGCTCATCGTGCTGCGCTTCCTCGACGGCATCTGCCTCGGCGGCGGCTACACGGGCGCGCTGCCGCTGGCGATGGAGTACTCGACGAAGAGCCGTCGCGGACTGGTCGGCGGGATCATCCTCTCGGCGTTCCCGCTGGCCTACATCGTCATCAACCTGGTCGCCCTGGCCGGCTTCGCGCTCTTCCCGCTGGCCGGGCCGGACTCGCCGTACGCGGTGTGGGGCTGGCGCGTGCCGTTCGTGCTGGGCGCGCTCCTGGCGTTCGTCCTGGCGATCTACTACGTCCGCAGCGTCTCCGAGTCGGAGATCTGGGAGGCCGCCGAGGCCGCGAAGTCGGAGGGCACGTCGCAGGGCAGCGCCGGGCGCCCGCTGCTCGCGGTGCTGCGCAGCCCGGAGTTCCTGCAGGTCTTCGCGATGATGACCGGCTTCTGGCTGACCCAGAACCTCGTCACGCTCTTCCTCCCGACGACGGTGCTGCGCAACCTCGTGGGCCTGACGAACACCCAGCTGACGGTCACGCTGCTGCTCGCCTACGTGTGCCTCGTCGGCAGCTACATCGGCGCCGGCGTGCTGGGCCAGCGCATCGGGCGGCGGCGGTTCTTCGTCATCGGCGGCGCGCTGATCGCCACGGTCGGGGTCGCGCTGATGGCCGTGCTCGTCAACGGGCGCGGCCTCCCGCTCGGTGTGGTGATCGTCGTCGTCTGCGCGTTCTCGGTGGTGGTCACGGCGCCGTGGGGCGTCGTGCTGCCCTACATCACCGAGCGCTTCCGCACCGACGTGCGCGCCTCCGGCTTCGGGCTCGGGTTCAGCGTGTCGGTCGTGATCCCGAGCTTCTACGCGTTCTTCCTCGAGGGCCTCGGCTCGTTCATGCCCTACGCGACCGCGGTGCTCGTGCTGCTCGCCTTCGGCGGCCTGCTCGGGGCCGGCGGCGCAGCCGCCGGCCCCGAGACGAAGGACGTCGACTTCACGTAGGTGGCCTCCGGCCATGTGAGCACTTTCGCGTGCCGGAGCACGCGAAAGTGCTCACATGCCGTAGGCACCCGCCTTGATGTCCTCGAGCAGGCCGGGACCGGTCGGCGTCCAGTCGAGGAGCTGCCGGGTGTGGTCGCTCGTCGCGGACAGGTCCATCGCGAAGAACCCGCCGATGAAGCCGAAGTGCTCGACGGCGTCGGCCGCCGTCACCGACGTGACGGGCACGCCCAGCACGCCGCCGATCGCCTGCGCGATCTCGCGGGTCGGGACCGCCTCTTCGGCGACGGCGTGCAGCCGCGCCCCGGCCGGCGCCTGTTCGAGCCCGAGGCGCACGAGCCGCGCGGCGTCGCTCACGTGCACCGCCGACCAGCTCGCCGAGCCGTCGCCGACGTGCGCGGAGACGCCCTGCCGGCGGGCGGCGGCGGTGATCAGGGCCATGAAGCCGTGGTCGCCGTCGCCGTGGGTGGTCGGCGCGAAGCGGGCGCTGATCGCGCGCACACCGCGGTCGACGTAGGCCAGCGCCAGGTTCTCCGTCCCGCCGCGCGGCGCCCCCGGCCCGATCGCCGGGGACGGGTCGGCCTCGGTGCCGGGCCGTCCGACGGCGAGCCCGGCCACCCCGCCGGCCACGACCAGCGGCTTCCCGCTGCCGACGAGCGCCTCGGCGAGGGTCTCGACGGCCACGCGCTCGGCGCGGTTCGACTCCGCCATGTTCGCCCAGTCGTGCTTGTTCGCGAGGTGGACGACCCCTTCGGCGTCGACCGCACCCCGGCGCAACGACTCGACGTCGTCGAGGTCCCCGCGCAGGACGGAGGCGCCCTTGCCCTCCAGCGTCGACACCGACGCCTCCGACCGCGCCAGCCCGACGACCTCGTGACCGGCGCCGAGCAGCTCGTCGACGGTGGCGGAGCCGATCCAGCCGCTGGCTCCGGTGACGAAAACACGCATCTCGCGTGGCCTCCCTCTACGCTCATGTCAGGTACTGACATCACCGTACTCCGTGATGTCAGGAGCTGTCATCAGTAGGGTGACGCCATGGTCCGCTGGAAGCCCGGGGCGCGCGAGCGGCTGCAGGCCGCCGCCCTCGAGCGGTTCGCGGCCGTGGGCTTCGACGGCACGACCGTCGCGGAGATCGCCGCCACCGCGGGCCTCACCGAGCGGACGTTCTTCCGGCACTTCGGCGACAAGCGCGAGGTGCTCTTCGCCGGGCAGGACGAGTTCGAGAGCCTCTTCCTGCAGGGGATCGAGGCGGCGACCGGCGACGACCCGATCGCGATCGTCGCCTCCGCCCTCGAGAGCGCGGCGGCGTTCTTCCCTGAGGAGCGACGCTCCTGGTCGCGGGCGCGCCAGCACGTCATCGACGCCGACCCGGGCCTGCAGGAGCGCGAGCTGCTCAAGCTCTCCGGACTCTCCGGCGCGATGACCGACGCGCTGCAGCGCCGGGGCCTCGACCCGACCCCCGCCGCCCTGGCCGCCGAGACCGGCGTGACGGTGTTCCGGGTGGGGTTCACGACCTGGATCGCCGAGGGCGAGGAGCGGACGTTCGTGGCGATCCTGCGGGCGGTGCTCGCCGAGCTGCGCGCGCTGCTGGCTTAGCCGCCCCGCCGCTGGTCCTCCGCCAGGAAGTGCGCCGCGTCGGCCGTCGCCGGGTAGAGCGCGCGGTAGTGCTCGTGGAAGGCGTCGTAACGGGCGGTGCGCTCGGAGTCGGGGCGCACGGTCGCGACGATCGGGTTCCAGACGCCGGCGTCCGCCTCGGCACCGAGCGCCCGCGCCGCGAGCAGCGCATCGCCCAGCGCGGCGCCGGTCGTGTCGGCGGGGACCTGCTGGTCCCGGCCCGTCACGTCGCTGACGATCTGTGTCCACAGCCCGCCGCGGGTGCCGCCGCCGACGGCCACGAGCCGCGGGTCCGGGCCGCCGGCCTCGCGGAACGCGTCGAGGTTGTGGCGCACGCCGTGGGCGATGCCCTCGAGCGCGGCGCGGTAGATCTCGGCACGCCCGTGGCTCGTGGTCAGACCGAGCAGGAGCCCGCGGGCGTCGGGGTCGAGGACCGGCGTGCGCTCGCCCGCGAAGTAGGGCAGCAGGAGCAGCCCGCGCGCGCCCGGCGGGACGTCGGCCGCCTCGGCGACGAGGGTCGCGTAGTCGGCGCCGACGAGGTCGCGGATCCATGCGGTGATCGCGCCCGAGGTGGCCATGCCCGCCGCGGTGGTGAACGAGCCGGGCGGCACGCCGCGGGTCGCCCACAGCGCCGGGTGCCGGACCGGCGCGTCGGTGACCTGCACCAGGAACATCGTCGTGCCGTACATGACCATGGTGTCGCCCGCGGCCTGCACGCCGACGCTGGTCGCCTCGGCCCAGGCGTCGATCGTCCCCGCGATCACCGGCGTGCCCGCGCGCAGGCCCGTCGCCTCGGCCGCCTCCCGCGTCACCGTCCCGGCGACCTCCCCGGGCCAGAGCAGCCGCGGCAGTGGGAGGCCGGGGGCGACGACCTCGGCGAGGTCGGGCGCCCAGCCGGCGGCCTCGAGGTCGTACATCGGGTCGCACTGGCTGGCCGAGTGGTGGTCGAGGACGTACTCGCCGGTCAACCGGTGCACGAGGTACGAGCTCGCCATGAGGAAGTGTCGCGTCGCGGCGTAGACCTCCGGCTCGTGACGCTGCAGCCAGCGCCACTTCGGGCCGACGGCCTGGCTCGAGAGCGGGGTACCGCCGCGGGCGACGATCTCCTCGGCGCCGATCTCCTCGGTGAGCTCGGCGATCTCGCGGGTGGCGCGGGTGTCGACGCCGTAGAGGATCGCCGGGCGCAGCGGCCGCCCGTCGGCGTCGGCGGGCAGCAGCACCGGCCCGATGCCGCTGACGCCGACCGCGTCCGGCGTGCCGTGGGAGAGCAGCTCGCGGGTGAGGTGCACGACGTCCGCCCACCAGACGCCCTCGGCCTCGTGCTCGACCCACCCCGGACGCGGGAACGACGTCGCGTGCTCGACCTCGGCGCGCGCCACGACCCGACCATGGTCCGCGTCGACGAGGACGCCCTTCGACGACGACGTCCCGACGTCGACCCCGAGCACCAGCATCACGTGACCTCCACCAGCGCCTCCCGCGCCGCTGGATCGCGATGGAAGCGCTCGATCGTGGCGAACAGGACCCCCGGTGCGACGGCCAGGCACGTCGTGATGATCGCGACGTCGGCACCGAGGCGCCGGCTGCGCATCAGTCGCCGGTGGAGTCGGCCGGTGCCCTCGACGACGGCGGGGTCGCTGACGATGAGCCCGATGTAGCGGGTGCGGGAGTTGTTGGCTGCCATCTCGATCGCGTACACGGCCAGGACGGCGTTCCACGGGACCCGGGTCCGGGTGCTCCCGCGCTCGATCACCAGGTGGGTCGGGGTGAGCACCACCCGACGGCCGAACGCGTTGACCACCGCCAGCGCGGCGAACGGGAGGAGCATCGCGGCCAGGCCCCATCCGATCACCGCCCCCATCACGTCGTCGCTCGCCAGCGCGATCAGGGTCCCGAGGACGACGAACCCGGCGAGCCCGGCGCCCATCCCGAGCAGCCGGCCCGTCGAGTACGCGAAGACGAGACCCCACTCGGGCGGACCGGTCCCGGTGAGCTCGACCAGGCGCGCGTCACGCCGCGTCGCCGGCCACGAGCCGGCGGCGGGACCGAGCAGCCCCAGGCCGAACGCGAACGCCGCGAGTGCCGGGCCCGGGCCGTCGTCGTCCCCGCTCGCGACCAGGACCGCTGCGGAGAGCATCAGCACGGCGCCCGGGACGCCCAGCAGGAGCGAGAACAACCGCCCACCCCACCGGGGTCGCGTCCAGCCGGCCGGCCACGGCTCGTCCTCGATCACGGGTGGGAGTCTGCCCTCGCCGACGGGGCGCGGGGCGTCGATCGCCGGGATCGGGGCGGGCACCTCCCTCACCCGGTGTCCGGACCGAGCCACTGCAACCACGCGCCGTGGCCGTCGACCCAGGCCACCGGGTCGTGCCCGTCCCGAGCCAGCAGGAACGGCGGCGGGCCGGGCGGCGGGTCCGGGAGGTCGGTCGGCGGCGGCGACGACAGGTCGGCCAGCACGCTCGGCGCTTCACTGGCGAGCCACACCGCGTCGAGCTCCCCGACCGCCGCGGCGAACGCCCGACGTCGCTCCGCGGGGAGGTAGGTCAGCACGGCGGAGTGGTAGACGACGAGCGTCGCGTCCTTCGGTGCCTGCGCGGCGAGGGCGGGCAGCTCGTCGACGAGGTCGCCGGGGACGACGCGCGGCGGGTCGGCCGGCGCGACCTCGGCCGCCGCCCGCAGCCGCTCGGCGCGTCCGGGCTGGCCCGGCCATACGAGGCACTCCAGCCAGCGCAGGTCCTCGGGGTCGGCGACGTCGAGCGGATCGAGGTCGATCCCGGCGCGCCAGGCCACCGACGGCGCCGCGGTCGGAATCGGCGCGGGCCCGAGGACGTCGCACGGCAGCAGCGGGGCGCCCTCGATCCGGACCACCTCCTCCCCGGCGCGGCGGTAGGAGTAGCCGTAGCGGTCCGGGAGCAGGCAGAGCCCCGCGCTCGCCCCGACCTCGAGCAGCGCGAGCGGCCCGTCGATCGCCGCCAGCGCGGGCAGCAGGGTGGCGCAGCGGGCGGGCTCGTTGGTCTGGGTGCGCCGGGCGATCATCGTCGTCGCGACCTCGTCCCGGCGTCCGAGGACGACCTCCCGGAAGGAGGCGTGGTCGGGCTGGACGCCGGCGAGGAACCGAACGGTCGCGAGCAGCAAGTTGGGTTGACGCTTCGCGGGCGGGAGCGCCTCGAGGAACGCGAGCAGCTCCGGGTCGTCGGCGACGGCGGCGGTGAGCTCCTCGTAGAGCGGGCTGCGGCCCCGGGCCTCGGTCGAACTGAACCGCCGGTAGTTCTCGGCGACGCCGAGCTCCGGCTCGTTCCCGATCACCAGGCCAACGGCAGCCGGTGCAGCCCGTAGATCAGGGTGCGGTGCCGGAACTCGGGCTCCCCGGCCAGCCGCAGCCCGGGGAAGCGCTGCAGCAGCGCCGGGAACGCCACGCGCATCTCGATGCGGGCCAGCGGGGCGCCGAGGCAGTGGTGGATGCCGTGGCCGAAGGCCAGGTGCGGCGACGGCGGGCGCGTGATGTCCAGGGTCGCGCCGTCGGAGAGCAGCGCCGGGTCACCGTTGGCCGCGGCCAGCGACGCGATCACGAGGTCGCCCGCGGCGACCGGGTGCCCGCCGAGCGTCGTGTCCTCCGTCGCCGCGCGGGGGAAGCCGCCGTGCACGACCGTCAGCCACCGCAGCAGCTCCTCGACCGCCCCGTCGACGGCGTCCGGGTCGTCGCGGACGCGCGCCAGCTGGTCGGGGTGCTCGAGCAGGGCGAGCGTGCCCAGCGACAGCATGTTCGACGTCGTCTCGTGCCCCGCGACGAGCAGGAGGTTGCCGATCCCGATCAGCTCGTCGTCGGTGACGTCGTCGGAGTGCTCGCGGATGAGCATGCCCAGCAGGTCGTCGCCGGGGTCGGCGCGGTGCCGGGCCACGAGGGCGGACATGTAGGCCCGCGACGCGTCGGCCAGCCGCATCCGCTCGGGCGCGGAGATCGTGCTGTCCAGCGACTTCGCGCTGCGCTCGGTGAACTCGGCGCGGTCGTCGTAGGGGACGCCGAGCAGCTCGCAGATCACCATCGAGGGCACCGGCAGCGCGAAGTCGTCGACCAGTTCGGCCGGGGGTCCGACCTTCTCCATGGCGTCGAGGTGCTCGGCGACGATCTCCTCGACCCGCGGGACCAGCCGCTTCATCCGCTTGACCGTGAACTCGCCGGTGAGCATCTTGCGCAGCCGCGTGTGGTCGGGCGGGTCCTGGCCGAGCAGGTTGCCGGCCTGACGGCGGCGCCACTCGGCCTCGTCCCGCCCCGCGGCGACCATCGCCGGCGGGGGCGGCACCGCGTCGAGCCGGAAGCGCTGCGGGTCGCCGTGCAGCTCGCGGGCGTCGGCGTAGCGGCTGACCATCGTCGCCTCGTGCCCGAACGGCGTCGTCACGTGCGCCGTCTCGCCCGACTCCCGCAGCGCCGCGATCTCGCGCAGCAGCGAGAACCCCTCGCGCTGCGCGGCCACCTCGCCCGTCCAGTGCTCCGCCATGCCCCGATGGTGCTCCGCGCCGTCAGCCCGCGCCCGTCCCGTGACCGCTTCCTCCGGATTGCACCCGCACCGCGATGCCGTCGAGGTACGCGGCGACCGCACGCTCGAGGATGCCCTCCTCCGCCAGCACGTCGTCCGTCTCGAACCCGCCCGCGTGCCAGAGCCGCGTCATCGCGGGGTAGCTCGCGAGGCACGGGGTGTCTCAGCCTGGCGTCCACGCTGACGTTGGACGTCAGGAAATCCGCCAGCTCGGATCAGGGCAGCGCCCGCGCGTGGTCCCGGAGGCCGGCCCACGGGTCGGCCTTGCGGGCCAGGCGGCGCGGGATCGACCGCACGTCGTGCTGGTCGGGCGTGACGCGGGCGAGCTCGTCCCAGTCCAGCGGCGTGGCCGTCGGACCGCCGGGCCGGGCGCGCGGCGCGTACGGCATCACCGCGGTCTGGCCGTAGGCGTTGCGCCCGATGTCGAGGAACGTGCGCCCGTGCCGCGCGTCCTTGCGGACCTCGGTCGTCAGCTCGTCGGGGTGCTCGGCAGCGACGGCCTCGGCGATCTCGACCGCCGCGGCGCGGACCGCGTCGTGCCCGGCCGTGCCGTCCAGCGGCGCGACGACGTGGTAGCCGCGGCTGCCCGTGGACTGCAGGAACGCGACCAGACCACGTCCCTCGACCGCCGCCCGCACCGCGCGGGCGACGTCGCGGATGCCGGCGAGGTCGATGCTCTCGCCCGGGTCGATGTCGACGATCAGCCGGTCGGGCTGCTCGAGCGACCCGGCGACGGCGTTCCAGCCGTGCAGCGTCACCGTCCCGAACTGCACGAGCCGGACGAGATCGGCGAGCTCGGCGACCTGCGGGTGGTGGACGACGTCGTCGCCGTCCTTCTTCTGCTCGCGCCGTGGCGTGTCGACGGTGTGCAGCCCCTTCGGCGCGCGCTTGCCGGCGTCCTGCTGGACGAACCCGCCCGCGTCGAGCCCGTCGGGGAAGCGCTGCAGCGTCAGCGGCCGGCCCGCGAGGTGCGGGAGCACGGTGGCACCGATGGCAGCCCAGTACCGGGCGAGGTCGGCCTTCGTGACGTCCTCACCGCCGTCGCGGGCGGGCAGGAGCACCTTGTCCGGGTGCGTCACCTCGACGCCCTCGACGGTCTCGCCGCTCATGACGGTGCGTTTGCCTCGAGCGGCGCGCCGACAAACCCTGCGTCGATGGACCGGACGCGGCTCTCGAAACGCATGTCCCGGGCGCTGCGCCACGACCCGGGGCGTGTCGGGCTGGTGCTCGACGACGCCGGCTGGACGTCGCTCGAGGCGCTGTGTCGCGCGCTCGGGGTGTCGGCCGCCGACGTCGAGGACGTCGTGCGCCATGGCTCGAAGCAACGCTACGAGCTCGTCGAACGCCGCATCCGCGCGCGCTACGGGCACTCGCTGCCGGGGCACGTGGACCTGCCGCCCAGCGATCCGCCGCCGGTGCTGTTCCACGGCACGGGCGCCGACGCCGTCGCGACGATCTTGCGCGACGGTCTCCACGCGGGCGGCCGCCAGTACGTGCACCTGTCGCCGTCGGAGGCCACCGCCCGCGAGGTCGGGGCGCGCCACGGACGGCCGGTGGTGCTCACGGTCGACGCGCGGGCGGCCGCCGCCGACGGCGCGGTGTTCCGGCGCGGCAACGACGACACCTGGCTCACCGACGACCTCGCCCCGCGCTACCTCCGCCCCACCTGAGGGACGATCAGGTCGACGAGCGCCCGCGGACGGGCGTCGGTGGCGTCGAGGTCCTCGAGCCGGTGCCACCTGGCCACCAGCTCGGGCTCCTGGCTGACGGGGTCCCGGACGTCGAGGGTGACGACGAAGACGTGGTTCACCTCGTGGTGGGCGACGCCGCCGTCGGACCAGGTGTTCTCGAGCTCGCCGAGGCGCGCGTCGACCGTCGCCGCGGCACCGAGCTCCTCGCGCAGCTCGCGGTGCAGCGCGATCTCCGGCGTCTCCCCGGCCTCGACGTGCCCGCCGGGGAAGAACCAGAAGGTCTCCGTGACCCCGCGCATCAGCAGCAGCGCGCCGTCCCGGACGACAACGGCGCGGGCGATGACCTCCACCGGGTCATCCTGGCTGGTCGGCCTCCTCGCGCACGCGCATCGTCACCGTGCGGCGCTCCGGCGCGTCCAGCGCCTTCGGCACGTCCCCGGCGTCGACGGTCTCCTTGACGGTCGGCTCCGGCTCCTTCGACAGCGCGCTCCCGAGGTCGACGAGCCAGCTCCCGACGGTGCGCCGGACGTCGATCGCGACGGCCTCGGCGCGCAGCCCCAGCTCCGACAGGGCGTCGCCGAGCGTCGGGCTCGGGTCGGGCACCCACGAGTCGATCTGCTGCTGGCGGGTGGCCGCGAAGTCCTCGACCTGGGCCCGCAGCGCCTTCACCGAGGCCGGCAGCTCGTCGCGGGTGAGGAAGCGGGACCCGTCGAGCGGGCCGAGCTTGCCGAGCCGGGAGAGGGCGTGCTCGAGGTCGTTGATCAGCCGCTGGTCGGCGGCGGCGTTCTCCTCGAGGAGGGTCTTCGCGGCCATCGCCTCGCCGACCAGCGCGTCCGGCTCGGTCCTGCGGATCTGGTCGAGCTTGAGCGAGCGCCACAGCAGCCGGCACTGCTCGGCGAGCACCAACAGGCGCAGGTTGCGGGCGAAGAACTCGTCGTCCACCAGCCGCTGCGCCTGCTCGAGCCGCTCGCCGGCGTCCCCGTCGAGCGGGAGGTCCTGGATGCGGCGGTGCAGCAGGACGCGGAGGCGGTCGGCCGCCTGCTGGGCCGTCACCTCGTGGGGCGCGACCGCGTCCCAGCCCGCCTGGGGGATCGACCCGGTGTCGTCGGCCTGCTTGCGGGCATTGGCGAGCACCCGGTAGAGCCCGGCGAGGTCGCCGATGGCGGAGGCCTCGGCCGTGCGCTTGAGGTCGTCGACGTCGGCCGCGATCCGCTCGACCGCTCGCTTGACCTCCTCGATGGCGAGCCGCAGCGCCAACATGACCAACGTCCCCTGCATGTTGGCCGCCTGCAGCCCGCTGATGGGACGCAGCCGCATGTTGTGCATGAAGAGACCCTTGGCATCGCGCACCGTGGGCAGGAAGGCTCCGGTCCCGTCCGGCACCCCGCGCTGCAGCAGCTGCGCCCACTTGACGGGGTCGACCTGGACGAGCGCGGCGGCGGCCTGCTTCGCGCCGATCACAGCGCTCAGGACCGCCACGGCGTCGGCGGCGGGTCGGAAGTCGGTCACGCTCATCCGCCGCCGCGGTTCGAGCTCCGCGACGAACCGGTCCACGGCGCCCTCGTCGCCCGTGATGAGGAAGCGCCCGTCCTCGGCCCACGCCACGACCTCGCCCTCGGAGATCGCCATCGGCACGGTCGCGTGATCTCGCACGGTGTCCCCCGTCGTCGCCCAGTGCGCAGCCCGAACGGGACCGACGGTAACGAAAGGGTCACGGACTCCCCGAACGGGACCGGCCGTCGTGGCGCTCTCCCTAGCGTCTGCCGTCGTGATCGAGCGATGACCGAGCGTGGACGGGCCTGGGCCATGGGGCTGGGCATGGTCCTGGTCATGCCGCTCGTGGCGCTCGCGCTCTCCCTCGCCTCGCCGCGCCTCGGCGAGACCGTCACGTGGGCCAGCGCGTTCGGGCTGGTCGCGGCGGTGCTGATGGCGCTGATCGTCGCGCTGGTCTCGCGGGTGCGCGGGCTGACGCGGCTGCTCGGCGTCGAGGTCAGCAACCACGTGCACCGCCGCCTCGGCGTCGCCGCGGCCGGCTTCACGGTCGCCCACATCGTGGCCGCGGTGGCGAAGTCCCCGCGTGGCCTGGAGATGCTCAATCCGTTCGCCGTCGGCTGGCCGCTCAAGACGGGGATCGCCGCGACCGTGCTCATGCTGGTCGGGGCCGTGGTGCTGCCGCGGCCGGCGGTGCGGCGCTACGGGCAGATCGCGCGCGTGCACGCGGTGCTCGGCGTGCTCGTGCTGCTGCTGACCGGTGCGCACGTGTGGCTGTTCGGCAGCCTCGCGGTCAACCCGCTGATCGGTGTGCCGGCGGCCGCGCTCGGGGTCGTCATGTTCATCGTCCTGCTCCGGCGCTGGGTGATGCGCCCGGCGGTGTCCCCCGGGACGCACCTGGTGTCGGCGATCCGGCCTGAGTCGGAGGACACCTCGACGGTGGTGCTCGCGCCCGCCGACCGCCCCCTCGACCCGCCGCCCGAGCCCGGCCAGTTCGTGTGGGTCCGGCTGCGGCGCACGCCGATCGCCGAGGAGCACCCCTTCACGATCGCCGCCTCGACCCGCTCGGGCGTGCTGGAGTTGACCGTCCGCGACCAGGGGCCGTTCAGCGGCGGCCTGCTCGATCTCGAGCCCGGCCGGGCGGTGTGGGTCGACGGCCCGCACGGCTCGTTCGTGCCGACACGGATGGTCGATGACGTGACCGGCGGCCTCGTGCTCATCGCCGGCGGGGTCGGTGTCACCCCGATCATGAGCATCCTGCGGGCGCACGCCGCGGCCGCCGACCCGCGGGCCCACGCCCTGCTGCTCGCCGAGCGCGAGGGCGAGGCGCTGTTCGCCGCCGAGATCCTCGCGCTCTCCCGGCGTCTCGACCTGTCCGTGCTGCGCACGGGCGGTCGCTGGCTCGACGCCGCCATGCTCCGCGCCGTCATGCCCGACGGCGGCGCGTGCCGCCACCAGTACTTCGTCTGCGGCCCGCCGACGCTGGTCGGGGCCGCGATCCACGGGCTCGGCAGCCTCGGCGTCCCCGCCGGAGCGATCATGACCGAACGGTTCGGCTGACGGGCTACGCCCGCAGGGTGTCGCTGGGCGTGCAGCCGTAGACGTGCCGGTACTCGGCGGAGAAGCGCCCGCCGTGCACGAAGCCCCAGCGCGCCGCGACCGCCGCGACCGTGTCGCCGGCGGTCGGGTCGCCGCCGCGCAGCTCGCGGTGGGCGCGGTCGAGACGGACCCGGCGCAGGTGGCCCAGCGGCGTCGTCTCGCGGTGGCGGGCGAAGGCGTGCTGCAGCCCGCGCGCGCCGATGCGGGCGGCCGCGGCGATGTCGTCGAGACCGACCGGTTCGTGCGCGTGCTCCTCGATGTAGGCCACGGCCCGCCGGACCGTCGCCGGCTCCGCGCGCCCCGGGCCGCCGCGGGTCGTGTCCCGGGCGGCGTCGAGGGCGGTGTTGGGGAAGGTCAGCAGGACGGTGGTGGCGAGGTGGCGCAGCGTCTCGACCTGCACGAGCGTCGACGACAGGGCCGTGGGGTTGGCGAGGGTGTCGCGGCCGAGGTGGCTCAGCGACCGCAGGAAGTACTGCTCCCGCGCGGCGTCGAGGGGGTGCATCGACCAGAACCGGACCTCGCTCGCGGCCAGCCCCGAGAGCTCGGCCCCGATCCGCTGCACGGCGTCCGCGTCGATCGCCTGCCCGACAACGTCGACCTCGTCGTCCCAGTCGCTGTCGAATCCCTCCCAGCTCGGGATCATCCGCAGGCCGGTGGCCTCCTCCGGCCCGCAGACGAAGCGCGCCCGCCCGGTGATCGGCATGAGCACGGTGGTGCGCGGCACCGGAGCGCACCGCACGTCCATCCCGACGCTGTGGCGGACACGGTCGACGCAGAAGCCACCGCGCGGTGTCTCCACCGCCCGCGAGGCGATGCTCAGACGGGCGTCGCGGCGCGGTGCGGCGAAGCGCGGCTGCTGGTCACCGTAGGTGGACCGCATGAGCTCGACGGCCTCGTCGGTGCCCGACGCCGTGAACCGCCGGCGCACGACCGGTCCGCCGTCCCCGCCGTCGTCCGGCGGATCGTTCTCTGGGTGCACGTGTCCCCCCGGCACCTCACCGGGCGACCGGGCGGTGGGGTGTCACCGGCCCGGGCACCCGAACCCTCGTCCACCGCAGGTTCCGCCGTGGCACTCCCCGTCACGATAGAGCCGGGGTCACCGATGATGGGGCGGTGCGGCGGTGGCGGCAGGCACTCCAACGACAGACCGTCGTGGTCCTCCTCGGCCTGACGGTGGCGTGCGGCGCGCCGTCCGGCCCAACACCGCCCCCCGCGGCCGCACTGCGGGTCACGACGTGGAACGTCCAGACCGGGGCGCACGACCCGGACGAGTGGGCTCCGGTGGTCGCCGACCTGCGGCCGGACGTCCTGGCGCTCCAGGAGGTCTGCACCCGCGACGCCGAGGGCCTCGCCGAGCTCCTGCGCCGTGACCACGGCCTCGAGTACGCCGTGGTGCGCGGGCCGATCCGGCCGCCCTCGCCGGCGGAGGCGAACGCTCCGGTCAACGCCGCGCTGGGCCCGGCGTGCGACACCGGGCCGAACGACGTCCTCTACGGCGTGGCGGTGCTCTCCCGCCTGCCGGTGGGACCGCCGCGGATCGTCACGTTCCCGCCCGACCGGCGCGACGAGCAGCGTGGCTACCTGTCGGTCGACGTGACGACCCCGGCCGGCCCGGTCGCCGTGCTGAACAGCCACATCGGCCTGGATGGCGTGCAGTCCGACCAGATCCGCCGCCTCGCGGACGGCGCGGCCCGCCCGGGGCCGACGGTCGTGCTGGGCGACCTCAACGTCGACCCGACCGACCCCGACCTGGCCCCGCTGCGGGACGGGTTCGCCGAGGTCGACCCGTCCGGCGAGGTCCCCACCACGGACCGCGGGAAGATCGACTACATCTTCCTGCGGGGCCTGGTGGCGGCCGGGCCGCCGCAGTCGCCCGAGGTCACCGCCTCCGACCACCGTCCGCTGGTCGCCGACGTGCGGGTCGGCCCGTGAGCCCACCGAGGTCCCGCCATGGCTGACGGCCGCTTCGTCATCCAGCGCCACCACGCGACGAGCCTGCACTTCGACGTCCGGCTCGAGATCGACGGCGTGCTCGTCTCGTGGGCCGTGCCCAAGGGCCCGTCGACCGACCCCGCCCAGCGCCGGCTGGCACGCCGGGTCGACGACCACGCGCTCTCCCACATCGACGTCGAAGGCCGCCTCGGGACCGGCACCGTGATCGTCTGGGACACCGGGACCTACGACCTGCGCACCGAGGGCACCGCCGCCGACGCGCTGGCGAACGGCCACCTCACCGTCGCCCTGCACGGCGTGAAGCTCGCCGGCGGCTACGCCTTCATCCGCACCGGCGGCGACGCCTGGCTGCTGATCAAGACGAAGGACAAGGACGCCGACCCCGGGCGCGACCCGGCGCGGGACGAGAACGCGTCCGTGCTGACCGGGCGCACCAACGACGACTACGTCTGAGCCGGCACGGCGGACCTCAGAACCTCCGCCAGGGGCGTCGCTGGCCGCCCGACCAGGCGGGCCAGCGTGGGATCGGCCGGCGCGAAGTCGCCGCGGCGGCTGGCGGCGAACATGGTCAGCAGCATGCGCGCGGCCGTCTCCGGGACGCCGTGACCCACGAGGTCGGCGACGTACTCGTCGTCCGAGACCACCACGCGGCGGATCGTCCGACCGGCGACCTCGGACGCCACCGCGGCCACGTCCTCCATGGTGAGGGCCTCCGGCCCGGTGAGCGGCGGAGAGATGCCCTCGAACATGTCTCCGGTCAGGGCGAGCGCGGTGACGTCGGCGAGGTCCCCGTGGGTGGTCCAGGCGACCGGCCCGTCCTCGGGGACCCGGAGCTCGCCGGTGTGCCAGGCGCCGCGGAGCAGCATCGGGACGGTCGAGGAGTAGAAGCCGTTGCGCAGCGACGTCCACGCGACGCCGCAGGTACGCAGCATCTCCTCGGTGGCCGCGTGGTCGGCCATCGGCGCCATCGGTGAGGTCGGCTCGGCGCCCCGGTGGCTCGTGTAGAGGACACGCTCGGCCCCGGCTGCCACGGCTGCATCGATGGCCGTGCGGTGCTGCCGCAGCGCCTCCTCGCCCAGCACGTTCGCCGACACGACCAGCACCTGCGACGCGCCCTCGAAGGCGTCGGCGAGGCTCGACGGGTCGGTGTAGTCGCCCCGGCGCACCCGCACGCCGCGTTCGGCGAGGTCCCGGACCTTCTCGGGATCGCGGACGCTCGCCCCGATCCGCCCGGCGGGGACGAGGTCGAGCAGCCGCTCGAGGACGGCGCGGCCCAGCTGGCCGCTCGCTCCGGTCACGACGATCATGGCTTCTCCGTTCCGCTGATAACACGTCGACGTTAGCACTGGTGTTATCGATGGAAGCAAGAGTTGGCTATCGTCGTGAGCATGGAGACAGGCGGTGGCGACGACGGGCCGCGGGGGCGCATCGTGGCCGCTGCCCTGCGCCTGCTCGAGCAGAGCGGTCCGGACGCGGTCTCGACGCGGGCGGTGAGCGCCGCCGCCGGCGTCCAGGCCCCGACCATCTACCGGCTCTTCGGCGACAAGCAGGGCCTGCTCGACGCCGTTGCCGCGCACGGCTTCGCCTCCTACCTGACCAGCAAGACCGCGGCGGAGCCGGGCGACGACCCGGTGCAGGACCTGCGCGAGGGCTGGGACCAGCACGTCACCCTCGGCCTCGCCCACCCTGCGCTCTACCGCCTCATGTACGCGCGGACCGCCCCGGGCTCGCCGGCCGCCTCCGCCGCCGTGGACGTCCTCGGCAAGCACATCCGCCGGATCGCCGAGGCCGGGCGGCTGCGTGTCCCCGAGGAGCGGGCCGTCGGGCTCGTCCGCGCCGTCGGCGAGGGCACGACGCTGACGCTCATCGCCACGCCCGAGGGCGAGCGCGACCCCCAGCTCGCGACCTCGGCCCGCGAGGCCGTCATCGCGGCCATCACCACCGACGCCCCCGCGCTGCCCGACCCCGGCCCGGTACCGGCGGCCGCCGCGCTCCGGGCGGCTCTGCCCGACGTCGACGCGCTCAGTCCCGTCGAGCGGGCGCTGCTGCGCGAGTGGCTCGACCGCATCACGGCGACCGGTCGCTGACCTCCGGGTCGACTAGGTCGACCACGAGGCTCTCCCGCGATTGGAGCGTCGCGGGAGTGCACGAGAGCGACGTGGGATTCCGCGGGACACCCGCGGTGCGGCGGTAACTGCGGATGTCGGTCACCCGGTACGGCCGTCGGCACCAGTCACCGGACGCTCCGAGGAGACCCTCCTCAGCGAGCTTCGGGTCGAGATACAGACCGCCGTCGAGGTCGATGGTGTCCGCGATGAAGGGCTCAGGGTTGGTCCAGTTGAGCGGGAAGAGTCGTCCGGCCACGTCGACGAGGAAGACCTGTAGGTCCGAGCGCGGGTCCGGCGGGACGAGGGAGCCGACTGCCGCGACCGTCCCCAGAGCGCCGCACCACCAGGCACTTTCCTCGACATCGGCCGGGCTGTAGCAGGACATCCAGAGCACGGGCGCGAGCTCGTGGACCTCGCCGACCGCCATCTGGGGCAACCGCCCGTCCGAGACGAACGGGTCGGGAAGCTGCACCGTCATCGTCTGGCCATCCCACGAGGCGATCGGGACCGGATCGCCGGGGTCTAGCTCTCGAGCACGTCTCCTCGTGACACGTTGCGGAGATGCGGGGCGGAGCTTGCGCCGCCGTGCGGTGCGGGTCTTGGCCATCTGGCGCCTCCTCGTGGGGTCTCACGAGGTTTGATGGCGCCGGACCCGATTCGGTTCCCACCCGACGCGAAGTCGTCGGGGGACGCTGGACCCATGACCGTCGACTACGGCCCCCACGGATCGAGCCTGCGCGACCTGCCCCGCCTGCGGCGCACCCGCCGACGCAGGTCGTCGAGCTGGGACCGCACGGGCGGCAACGACGACCGCGAGACCCTCCGCCCGGGCGGCACCGCGACCCTGCTCGACGTCGACGGCGCCGGCGTCGTCACCCACCTCTGGATCACCGTCGCCACGTCCCGCAGCCTCCGGAATCCCCGCGGCAGGGCCGACGACCTCCTCCGCCGGCTCACCCTCAAGGCCTGGTGGGACGGCGAGGAGCACCCGAGCATCGCAGTCCCGTTGGGCGACTTCTTCGGCGTCGGACACGGGAGGACGACGAACTTCGTCTCGCTGCCGCTGCAGATGAGCCCGGAGGACGGCAAGGCGTTCAACTGCTGGTTCGCGATGCCGTTCGGCTCCGGCGCGCGGATCGAGATCACGAGCGAGGTCGACGACGCCGACGTCCTCGTCTACTTCTACGTCGACTACGAGGAGCTCGACTCGGTCGGCGACGACGTCGGGCGCTTCCACGCGCAGTGGCGCCGCCAGAACCCGACCGCGGGCGTGCGGCCGGGCCCGTCGAACGCCGCGTACCAGTTCCACGGCATCAACCTGACAGGAACTGACAACTACACGATCCTCGAGGCCGAGGGCCACGGGCACTACGTCGGCTGCGTCCTGAACATCCAGAACGGGCGTCGTACCCGGCGCTGGAACTGGTACGGCGAGGGCGATGACATGATCTTCATCGACGGCGACGTCTGGCCGCCGACCCTGCACGGGACCGGCACCGAGGACTACGTCAACACCGCCTGGTGCCCGACGCAGAGCTACTCGGCGCCGTACCACGGCGTCACGCTCGCGGGCGGGAAGAACTGGCGCGGGCCGGTGAGCCTGTACCGGTTCCACGTCGAGGACCCGGTGGTCTTCGAACGCTCGATCCGCGTGAGCATCGAGCACGGTCACGCGAACAAGCGCAGCGACGACTGGTCGTCGGTCGCCTACTGGTACCAGGCGGAGCCCCACCGGGCGTTCGATCTTGCGCCGGTCGGGGAACGCATCACCCACCAGTAGGTGAGGAGCTGCACCTGGCGACAGACGTCACCCGCCGACGGTCGAGGGTCACACCTCTCCGACCTGGCAGGGCAGGGCATGCTCCTCGCACCATCGAGAACCCGACCAACGGAGGTACGCGATGGATGACCAGGAACGCTACGACCGCTTCCTCTCCGCCCTCGGCTTCCGCGCCAACCTCGACGGCACGCCGTCGGACGGCCGCGGCACCGTCGACCTGATCGACCTCGACGGCGAGCCCGTCGACCCCGCCGTGCGCCTGCACGTCTGCCCGCAGCGCCTCGCGCAGCACGTCTGCGACGAGCAGGGCGTCGCCCCCAGCGCGCGCCCGTCGCTCGACGACGACCCGGAGGCGCTCGACGAGGCCGAGGCCGCCTCACTGCAGTCGCTGCTCGCCCAGATCGAGGAGGCGATCCTCGTCCGCGAGCCGGGCAAGGACCACCTGGTGCTCGTCGACGGCGGCGTGCGCGCCGTGGCGGCCGATCAGGTCCCGGCCTGACGCCACGCGAGGAAGCGCCGGACCCGTGCGCGGATGAGGCCGTCGAGCTGGTCCCGCTCCGACCCGTGCGTCTCGCACCGGTGTCGGAGCGCCGCCATCTCGTCGATGACGCCGTACCGGTCGGGGGCGCTGACGTAGGCGAGCGCGGAGATCCGTGACGCGCACCGGTACGGGGTGCTGACGCCGTCGGTGAGGCCGGTCGCTTCGATCCAGCACACGAGGTCCGGGGACGCCTCATGGTCGCGGCGACCGAGCACGACCTCCGTCGGCACCTCGACCAGGACTCGCCGGAGGGCGTCGAGGACGTCGAGGTCACCCGTGTCCGCGCGATACGGATCCGTCTCCCGCCGGAGCCGCCTCGCGCAGGCCACGGCGCCGGACCAGGACCTCCCGGCGGGCGCCGGAGCATGCTCGAGGAGCTCGATGGCGCGATCGAGGAAGCGGAGATCGTCGGCCACAGAGTGATCGGCGTAGTACTGGAAGCCGCACGAGGTGACGAGGTCGAGCAGCGCGCCACGGAGTGCCAGCTCAGGCTGCTCGTCCCGACGCTGCTGGTCGGCGGCCTGGAGCTCGCGGATCTCCGCCACCACCGCTCGGCGCGCGTCAGGCACACCGCCATCATGATCCGGTGCCCTCAGGTCTGACGAGAGCGCGACAGGAGACCGAGATCGGCGAGGGGCTCGCCGTCGGCTGCCTCGTCGCCGGCGTACACGCGGTCGGTGCCGCGGCAGGCCTCGACCCGGCGCTGGTGGGCGCGCTCGGGCCGTGGCCGTGGGCCGCGCGGTATCCCGCGCTCCATCGCACCCCGCGACTCGACGACGTCCTGCGACGCAGCGCCGGCCGCCGCGGGAACCGGGTCGCTCGGTGGACCCCGTCGCGTGACGCCTTCGTCCCGCAGCTCTGCGACGACGCGTGGGACCTGTTCGCGGCCTGCGTCCGGCTCGAGGAGACGACCGCCGTGCCCGCCCGGCGCTGGTGCGAGCTGGCCGACAGATTCCTCCGCCTCCTCGACCAGGAGCTGGTCTGGCGCGGGCGACCGCTCGATCCGCTGGGCGACCTCGGTCTCGGCGGTCCCGGGTAGCGAGACGCCCGCGGCGCTGATCGCCGGGCCTGGTGTGGTGACGTGACACGCTGGGCGTCATGGACGAGGCCGTGGCTCGCGTCGCGTCGCTCACCGTCTACCCGATCAAGGGCTGCGCCGGCATGGCGGTGGAGCGACGGGAGGTGACGGCGACCGGGCTCGCCGGCGACCGGCGGCTCATGGTCGTGGCACCCGACGGGCGGTTCAAGACGCAGCGACGCCACCCGCTGCTCGCGACGATCCGGCCGCACCTCGACGGCTCTCGCCTGACGCTGTCCGCGGACGGCCGCTCGGCCTGCGCGTTCGACGTGCTCGACGATGGGCCGCGACGCCAGGTCGAGATCTTCAGCAAGGCTCATCCGGCCGTGGACCAGGGCGACGAGGCCGCCGCCTGGATCTCCGACGTGCTCGGGACCGAGAGCCGGCTCGTCGGCGTCACCCCCGAGCACCATCGCCCCACCGACGGCCTGGTGCCCGGCCTGTCCGGCTGGGCCGACAGCGGCTCGCTCCTCCTGCTGTCCCGCGCCGCCGCTGACGACCTCTCCGACCGCGCCGCGAAGCGCAGCGGCGAGCCGATCCCGCTCGAGCGCTTCCGGGCAAACGTCGTCCTCACCGGCTGCGCGGCCCACGCCGAGGACAAGCTGGACCGCGTCGTGCTCGGGACGGCCGGCTTGATGTTCTCGAAGCAAGCGGTCCGCTGCGCCGTCGTCACAGTCGACCAGCAGAGCGGCGCGCGCGTGGGTCCCGAACCGCTGGAGACGCTGGCGACCTACCGGCTCACCGACAAGGGCGTCGTGTTCGGCGCGAAGTACACGGTCCTGGCGCCCGGGGAGGTCGCAGTCGGCGGCGAGCTGCGGGCGGTCTCACCAGCCGATGCCAAGATCGCACAGTGATCACTCCCGCCTGTGTCGAGGAGAAGACACCGCCCGGGCAACGGTGAATCCCATGCCCGGTTCAACGCCTGCGGGCGGGGTTGGCACGATCATGTCTGATCAGCGGCACGCCCGATCCGACACATCGACGAGCGAGGTGAACCCGGAGCCTGCGGACAGCGGCTCCGAGGAGGTGTTCATTCTCAGCGTGGACAAGGTCGGAGAAGGCCACTCCCTGCACGATTTCAAGCACCCATCGGACGGACACGCGCATGGCTGAGCGGGCTACGCTCGACGAGTCCCAGCGCCGAGTGGCCGAGGCCGGAGCGGACGCTCGCGCGATCGTGACGGCGGGTGCTGGCCAGGGCAAGACCGAGGTGGTCGCTGCCCGGCTCGCCCACCTCGTGGACACCGAAGGGCTCGACCGGTCCGACGACGTGCTCGTTCTCAGCTTCTCGAGGGCTGCCGTCGCGGCCGTCCGCCGCCGCCTACTGGCCTCTCCGGCTGGTGATCGGGCCGCGGTTCGGACCTTCGACAGCTTCGCGGCCCGGCTGCTGCTCGATGCCGGAGAGGAGCCCGCAGGCTGGTCGTTCGACCGTCGTATCCGCGAAGCGACACGCCTGCTACGGGACGGGGAGATCGACGTCCCGACCGTCGACTTGTCTCGCCACGTCGTCGTTGACGAGATACAAGACCTGGTCGGGGATCGGGGGGAGCTAGTGCTCGCGCTGCTCGACCGCCTCCCCGGCGACGCCGGCTTCACAGTCTTGGGCGACCCGCTCCAGGGCATCTACGACTTTCAGCTCGGCAGCTCGAAGAGCCCGTTGACAAGCGCGGACCTACTCCACCGGCTTCGCGACCGTCTTAGAGCCCGCGATCTGGCACTTGAACATAACTACCGTGCCCAGACCAACCAGGCGCGTGGTGTGGTGTCCCTCGGGACCCGCATGCGCGACACCCCGTCGGGCAAGCGGCGCCACAACAAGGCCCGGCACGCAGTGGAGTCCCTGCCATGGATCGGCACCCTTGCGGATCTCCCGCTCGTTCTCCCCCGCTGGCAAGGCCGCACCGCGGTGCTGTGTGACACCAACGGTCAGGCGATGGTCGCCTCTCGCACTCTCTTCGAGCACGGGATCAAGCACCGGTTGCGCCGCCCGGCGGAGCAGATCTCCGTCCCGTCGTGGGTCGCGGCCGTTCTGGGCGATGCCCCCTCGCGCAACGTCTCCCCGGCGATGCTCGACGACCTTATCTCCGCGAGCGGCGTGACGGTCCCGGATGATGCCTGGCGTTTGCTGAAGATCACTGAGCGAAGGCGGCGGGCGCCGCGGGAGCTCGACCTGGTCGAGCTGAGCCGCGCCGTCTCCAGCGGCGCGGTACCGGTCGAGCTCGTCGACTCCGGTGACGCTCAGGTGATCGTCTCCACCATCCACCGGGCGAAGGGTCTCGAGTTCGACAACGTCGTGCTGCTGGACGACCCGAGCGCTCGCGATGACGGGGCCACGAGCACGGAGCTGGACCGACAGGCCCGGGCCCTCTACGTGGCGTTGTCACGCGCCCGGACCGTCGTGACGGCCGCGGAGCCGCCTCTGGCCAAGGGGCTTCGAGTCGACGAGTTCCGTCGCCGGCGTTGGATCCGGGGATATGGATGGCGGACCTCGGCATTCGAGTTCCAGTTGCAGGACGCCGAGCGAGCCCGCCCATTCGGCACGGACCCCGAGACAGCTCGCGGTGTGCAGGACCTCCTTCGCACGAGTGCCATCTCCTCGGTCGGCCAGCCGGTCGTGGGGCGCATCGATCCGCCGTGCGATCCCCGGAACCCGATATACGAGCTCGCAGTCGGTGATCAGGCCGTCGCACGGACGTCGTCAGACTTCGCGCAAGCGCTGATCGCGCGGCTGGACCGGGCCTGGCCCAACCACCCAGGACCTCCGGTGGGGCTCGAGGACCTGTTCACGGACGGCGTCGAGACAGCAGCGGGCCCACCCGTTGTCGGAGAGCAGCTCGGTGTCGGCCGGTGGGGCCTCTGGCTCACCGTGCGGATAAGTGGACTCGCACGACTGAAATTCGAGAGGAACAGCGACGCATGACGGACCTGTTCGACCAGTACACCTTCCGCGAGAACGTCGTGAAGGCACTTGCGCTGGACGTTCTCGGACCGAGCTCCGCCGAGGAGGTGCTCGACGAGGGCCCGTTGGACCGCTACATCACCGGGATCCTCTATCCGGCCGGGGTCGCGCAGAGCACCGAGACCGAACCAGACGATCCAGAGGCGGCCGAGACGAGCGGACTGCCGGATTCCGGGTACGACCCCGGCGTCGCGCTCGCGCGCATGAAGCACCCATCCTCGATGGGCCTGTCGTTCGCGGTCGACCTGTCGGTGACTCGGTCGATCACTGTGATGGTATCCGCCGGACGCTATGTGGCTCTCCCGGTCGTCGAGCCGATGCCGGAGGAAAACGTCAGAAGCCGGGCACGACGCCCTCGGGATGTCCACCCCTGGCAACGCTTAGACATCCGGCCTGAACCACTCGTCCTTTCGCTCGTACCCCCGGCCGTCACCAAGTCTCCAGTCGACGACGAAGACCTTGAGCTCTACTGCGTGGTGCGGAGTCCACGCGACGGCGTCGTGCCGGTGACCATCGTGCTCCGCAACACCAAAACCCTTGAACGACACGAGCCGAGCGACGCCCACAGCTTCTTCCAGCCCACAGTTGTTGTGGAAGGACCGGGAGGCGCGTTCGTCGATCGTCGCAGGGAGCGGTCGGTGGCAGTGGACGACGACGATCTCCGCTCGTACGACCTCCTCTTCCGAGACGTGCGGAACTATGCGGTAGGCCACGGGTGCGCTGTCGAGTGGGACACAGACACAGCCCGCGTCTCGCGGATCGCGACCACCTATCTGCCCTCGCACGAGCTGCAGCTGGCCCGCCCGACGACGATCGACGACGTCAACCTCCGGATGACGACGCTCTCGCGTGGGACCGACGACGAGATCCTCGGCAGTCTTCGCGGCCTGGTCACCGCATACCGGGCGTGGATCGTCGACAAGCACGCAGAAGCCGCGTCCCCGCTGCTCAGCCCCGCGCTCCAGGCGACAGCGCAACGACATCTCGCCGACGCGGACGCGGCCGCAGACCGAATCGAGTCGGGCATCGACCTGCTGGCCGAACACGCCGACGCAATGCGCGCCTTCCGCCTGATGAACAGCGCCATGCAGGAGCAGCGTGACCGCCAGGACTGGATCCGCGGCGGACACACCGGCGGCACGCCCACCGAGTGCGCGCAGAACTGGCGGCCGTTCCAGATCGCGTTCGTCCTGCTGTCCCTGCGCGGCATCGCCGAGCCCGAACACGAGGACCGGGAGACCGCAGACCTGCTGTGGTTCCCGACGGGCGGGGGGAAGACCGAGGCATACCTCGGCCTCATCGCCTTTACCGTGCTCCTCCGCCGGCTCCGCGACCCCTCTGCGGCGGGCGTCTGCGTCCTGATGCGCTACACCCTGCGCCTGCTGACGATCCAGCAGTTCGAGCGCGCGGCCTCACTGATCTGTGCGCTGGAAAAGCTCCGCGGCGAACAAACCGACCTCAAGGCAACGCCCTCGATCGATCTCGGTCTCTGGGTCGGGAAGGGCGCGCCCCCGAACACCGTCGACGAGGCACGAAGAGCCCTCAGCAAGATCCGCCGCACCGGCGAGAGCGGCGAGGACGGCAACCCCGTCCAGCTCACCCGGTGCCCATGGTGCGGGACGTACCTCGACCACGCCGACTACGAGGTCCGACGTACAGCCGGAGTACAGGAGCTGGCGCTCTCCTGCCGCGACCGGGACTGCGCGTTCGCGAGCGGTCTCCCCATCCACCTCGTGGACGAGGACGTCTACCGGGCCCGGCCATCCCTGCTCATCGGCACCGTGGACAAGTTCGCGATGCTCGCCTGGCGGGAACAGGCGGGCAACATCTTCTCGACCGACGGCCGCGGCCTCCCGCCCGACCTCGTCGTCCAGGACGAGCTACACCTCATCTCCGGGCCCCTGGGCACGATGGTGGGCCTCTACGAAGCGGCGGTCGACGCCGCCTGCGCCCGGCACCACCGGCCCAAGGTCGTCGCCTCTACCGCGACGATCCGGCGCGCCAGCGCGCAGATGCGCGCGGTCTTCGACCGCAACGCCGCGCAGTTCCCGCCGTCCGGTTTGATCGCGGGCGATACGTTCTTTTCCGAGGACGCGCCTCGTGAGGAGAAGGGAACTCGTCAGTACGTCGGGGTCATGGCACCGGGAACGAGCCAGACCACACTTATGGTTCGCACCTACGCGGCACTTCTCCAAGCCGCCCACAAGGTGCCGGGTGACGAGCCAGCCCGTGACCCGTACTGGAGTCTCGTCGGATACTTCAACAGCCTCCGAGTCCTCGGCGGGGCATACATGCAGGTCACCGACGACGTTCCCGACCGGCTCAAGCTGATCGCCAGGCGCGCAGGTGTGGAGCCGCGCGAGGTAGCGACGCCGATGGAACTGACCAGCCGCACGACGTCGTCGGACATCCCCGAGCATCTCGACCGTCTCGGCACGTCCCTTCCCGACGAGGACTCGCCGGACGTCGTCCTCGCGACCAACATGATCTCCGTGGGCGTCGACATCGACCGCCTCGGTCTCATGGCCGTGATGGGACAGCCCCAGGCCACCGCCGAGTACATCCAGGCGACCAGCCGTGTCGGTCGCAAGTTCCCCGGGCTCGTCGTCACGATGTACAACAGCGCCCGATCGCGGGACCGCTCGCACTACGAGGACTTCCTCCCATATCACCAAGCCCTCTATCGGCAGGTCGAGGCCACGAGCGCCACGCCGTACGCTGCGCGCGCGCGTGACCGCGGCCTGCACGGTGTGCTCGTCGCGACGGCGAGGCTGCTCGACCGGCGGGCGGCCCCCGACGGCGGTGCAGGCAATGTGGTCGACTTCGAGAGGGAGCTCGACGTCATCACCGACGCGATCGTCGAGCGAGCCCGACGCACGGACGAGGACGCCGCCGACAACACGGCCGAGCAGCTGCGCCGTCTGATGGACACCTGGATCGACGAGTCGTCCGCGCGCAGGCCCCTGCGGTACGGCACACCGATGCCCCCGAGCTCCGCGCGCAGTGCACGCAACAGCCAGGACTCGCTCCTCGTCAACGCCGGCGAGGCACTCACCGACCCGGACATCACCGCGGGCACGGACGAAGCACCGTGGCCGACGCTGACCAGCCTGCGGGACGTGGACGCCACGTCGTCGCTCTTCCTCATCCCGCACGCCGACCGGAAGACACCATGAGCCAGATCCGGACGCCCGACGCACGCCGATCCCAGGTGGTGACCACCTACGGGGTCGGGTCCCTCTTCCCCGCCCAGAACGCGAGCTTCATGGTGATGGGGCTCGATGATTGGCCCGACGGCGG
This sequence comes from Actinomycetospora aeridis, assembly GCF_037400275.1. Classification (NCBI taxonomy): domain Bacteria; kingdom Bacillati; phylum Actinomycetota; class Actinomycetes; order Pseudonocardiales; family Pseudonocardiaceae; genus Actinomycetospora; species Actinomycetospora aeridis. Next base: position 489,606 of record NZ_JBBEGL010000005.1, read on the forward strand.
CCCGGACGTGAACGAACCCCGGTTGGCGCGAGCGCTACGGGTGCCCGGGTTCCGACAACCGCCCGCTGGCGAGTCGAAGGGACGAGACGTCCCGGTAATCCGGTTCCCGGAGATCCACTTCTGTCCGGTCTGCCGACGCCTCGGTCCGGTGTGGACGTTCTGCGCCTGGAACGAGAACGAGTGCCGGACCTGTGTCGCCGAACTGGTGCCGTCCCGCTTCGTACTCTGCTGCGGTCGTGGACACATCGACGAGTTCCCCTACCACCTGTGGCTGCACGGGTCGTTCGACGGCATCCGCGAGAGCGGCCATCAGCTCCACCTCGACGCACAGGGGCGCAGCTCCTCGCTCGGGGACATCAGGCTCTCCTGCAGCTGTGGCACGACCCCGGTCAGCATGGAGGGCGCGTTCGCGGCCGATGCCTTCCGCAACCTGCGAAGCTGCAGCGGCCGAAGGCCCTGGCTCGGAGCGGACTCTCGTGAGGACTGCACCGAGACTCCTCGCACGCTCCAGCGCGGTTCCTCCAACGTCTGGTTCCCGGTCGTCAGATCAGCGATCTCGATCCCGCCGTGGTCCGAAGGGGTCCACAGGCTGCTCGATCGGCACTGGCCCGTTCTGTCGGCCGTGCCGGAGGATTCGCTCCGGGACACCTTGTCGGGAATGGTGCTGCCTCGTCATCCCTTCACCATCGACGAGCTGACCGAGGCGGTGCTGCACCGTCGAGCGGCCCTTGGCGAAGACGAGCCGGATCAGGACCTCTTGCCGGCCGAGTACAAGGCGCTTCTCGTCGGCAGGCCGGAAGGTGGCGGCAAGGGTCAGGATTTTGTCTGCGAGCCAGCCGAGATCGATCCTGAGCTCTCCCCCTACCTCGGGCAGACATCGCGGGTGTCGCGGCTCCGGGAGGTCCGTGCCCTCTCCGGCTTCACCAGGGTCCTCCCCATCTCGCACGAGACTCCAGCGGACCACGTCGCGCACCTTCGTCGAGACGGCACGTCATGGCTGCCCGCAGTCGACGTCCTTGGCGAAGGGGTCTTCCTCACGCTCGATGTGGAGCGGCTCCGTGAGTGGGAGCAGTGCGACTTCGCGCGTGCACGGGCGGCCCTACTGCAAGCCACACTCGATCGGCGTTCCCAGGACCAGCGTCTCGCTCAATGGCCCCGCGTCGAGGTTCGGGATCTGCTTCTGCACTCGTTGGCCCACGCGCTGATCGAACAGCTCAGCCTTGACGCAGGCTATCCGTCGGCGTCGTTGCGGGAACGCGTCTACTGCGGCGAAGACATGGCGGGGATCCTGATCTACACGGCCACGTCCGACGCGGCGGGAAGTCTGGGCGGAGTTGCCGCGCACGCCGACAAGGACCGACTCGCCCACGCCGTTCTCGGCGCGCTGGCCCGCCTCTCATGGTGTTCGTCCGATCCGGTCTGCGTCGAGTCGGTCGGCTCCGGGGCCGACGCGCTCAACCTGGCCGCCTGCCACGCCTGCCTGCTCATCCCCGAGACCAGCTGCGAGCGCAACAACACTTTCCTAGACCGCGCGACACTGATCGGCACCCCCGAGGAGCCCGAGGGAGGGTACTTCTCCGAGCTGTTGGCCCGGCGCTGATGGCGTGGTTCGTTCCGCCCCTGCGTGTGGTCTCCGGTCGAAGCCCGGCTGAGAACCGCGTGCTCCGATGGCTCGAACGGCTCGGACCAGAGTGGACCGTGATTCATTCCCTCGGGGTGCTGAACCATCCGTTCAAGCAATGGGCCGAGGTCGATGCGGTCGTCGTCGGACCGCCCGGAGTTCTGGTTCTCGAGGTAAAGGGCGGACGGGTCGCGCGCCGGCAGGGGGTCTGGGAGTTCACCGATCGGACTGGAAGGACCACGCGGCGGCGCGAGGGGCCGTTCGACCAGGCCGGAGGGGCGCACGGCGCCATCCGGAGGGTGCTGCTCGACAGCGGTGCCCTCGGCCGTTCGCAGTGCTCCGGATATGCGGTGTTGCTCCCTGACGTCACCCTCGGCGGTCAGCCGTCGGACGCCACCCGCAACGTGCTCCTCGACGCAAGTTCGGCGTGGTCCGCTCCATCCGGCGTCCTCACGAGATGGTGTCGGTACTGGGCCGGGCGGACGGGTAATACCGGTCCCCTCTCGACTGACGACACCGCCGCGGTGGTCGAGGCCCTCCGAGGCGACCTCGACCTCCGACCAGCCCTGTCGCTGGTCGCCGAGGACATCGAGCAGGAGCTCACCCGACTCACCCAAGAGCAGGGGCGGGTGCTCCGCGCCGCGACAGATCTCCCCCGCCTCGCGGTGGCCGGCCGCGCGGGCACCGGCAAGACACTGCTCGCGCAGGCCGAGGCACAACGCCTCGCGGCGGGCGGACGGCGCGTCCTCCTCACCTGCAGCAGTCCCGTTCTGGCTGGCCACCTCGCTCGGGCCGTAGGCGCCGACGTCGAGGTCGGCGCCTACGATCCGGTCTCTGGCCAGGCCGACGGCGTCCGGCTCGACAAGTACGACGCCGTCGTCGTCGACGAGACACAGGACATCGGAGTGGCCTGGGTAGAACTCGTCAAGAGGTACGCCGACGGCGGCCGGGACTCGGGAACCTGGCGGCTCTTCTACGATCCCGAGCAGGATCTCATCGGTCTACCCCTGGACCTGACCAGTGCCCTGCCAGACTCTGCCGTTCGTCTCAAGCTCACTCTGAACTGCCGGAACACACAGCAGATCGCAGTCGCGACGTCGATCCTGACTAGGACGCAGCTCGACGTTGAGGCGCCCGTCCCGGGACCCGAGGTCGTTGCGCGGTGGTGGAGCACCGCGGAGGAGCACCTCCAAATTCTCGCGGAAGAGGTCCGAGGCCTGACCGAGTCGCTACCTCCGGGCCGAATTGCGGTGCTGACGAGGCACCCCCTTCCGGCGCGCGCAGTGGGTGCTTTCAGGGCTACGTCAGGCGTCCCCGTCCGACGGCTGTCATCCGGGCATGGCGACGCCGTCACCGTGGCCACCGCAGAGGAATTCAAAGGGCTGGAGGCCGACGCGGTGGTGGTGGCGGAGATCAACTCGCTCGACACCCCGACCGACCGACGACACGCCTATGTCGCCTGTACTCGCGCCCGAGCCCACCTGACGATGCTGCTACACGAGTCAGCTCGAAATGCTTACCGCGAGGGCGCTCGCTGGTTCGGTCGGATGCTGACCACTCGCACGTAATAAGGTCTACAGTTGGGGCGGCGCCTAGCATACAAGCACCCGACCGACCCCGTGGTGGGCTCAGGGACGCTTGATGCTGCACAGCGGTTCGGGTCGCAATACACCTCGACTGCCTACACCGAACGCCTGGCCGAGGCCGGCGTCGCACCGTCCGGTGGGCACTGTGGGCGACGCGCTGGACAACGCGCTCGCCGACTCGACCATCGGACTGTTCAAGACCGAGCTGATACGCCGACGAGCACGGTGACGTGCCGCAGAGATCGGCACCCTCGAATGGGTCGACTGGTACAACCACCGCTCCTGCACAGCTCCGCCGGCGACACCCCACCCGCCGGGCTCGAGGAAGCCCACTACGGTCAACACCGGCCCCGTCCGGAGCCCGTGCACCCGAGCCCACAGCCCTCCGGCCACGCCGGGGCGGTTGACCCCGCCGAACGGGCGGAGCGAGGCGACGGTCGCTGGCGTCGTCCCGACGCCGTCGCGCTTCACGAGCAACCTGGGCGCACACGCCCATCGCAACAGTCAGATGACACCGCACACGGATCCTCTGACCAGCATCTTCGTACCCCGATCAACCGCGCATCCCCAGGTGAGTAGGTCGAGCACGGAGAGCGCGCGTGGATCTAGGTAGCCTCTCGCTCGCGGAAGCAGCGTGGGCGAAGGGCGCAGGGTGACTGACGGCGTGACGGACGAGCAGGTCGACAAGATCTACAAGATCTTCCTCAAGTACGCGGACACGAGCTCGCCACAGGAAGCTCTGGACGACCTGCAGCTCATGGGGCAGCCGTCAGCCATGATCAAGCGGATTCGGGAGAAGCACGAGGCGGAAACCATCCGCATCAGGAATCTCGAGGAACCTCCCTCTGTTTGGCGCGACGGCAGGTTGACCTGGTACCTCGGCCCCGACATGGCCAAGGACAAGAACTGGCCCGCAATCAGGTCCGCGATGGAGAGGAAGGGGTTCGGCGACGCCAACATCGCGTCCGTTGATGCGTCGTCGACCAAAGTTGTATCGCTGTTGGACCATCCGAAGCAGGACGGATTTCGAACACGCGGCCTGGTGGTCGGTTTCGTCCAATCCGGGAAGACGACCAACTTCACGGCCGTGATGGCCAAGGCGGCAGATCGCGGCTACAAGCTATTCATCGTACTGTCTGGAATTCATAATACCCTTCGCCGTCAGACTCAGGTCCGACTCGCGGGCGACCTGGTTCTGGCGAACCCCGGGAAGTGGCACGAGGTGACCACCGACAAGCAGGACTTCGTACCACCCGGTAATCCTAAGGCATTCTTCGCATCCAAGGACCAACATCTTCTCCTGGTGGTCAAGAAGAACGCCGCAGTGCTCCGCAAGCTCCGGACGTGGCTGTCGTCGGCCGGCGAGTACCTCGACAGGTGTCCGACCCTGATCATCGACGACGAGGCTGACCAGTCCACTGTCGCCACGACCAAGATCAACCCGCTCTTGTTCGACGTTATGAACAAGTTTCCCAAGGTCGGGTACGTCGGCTACACCGCTACGCCGTTCGCCAACCTTCTTATCAATCCTGCCGACGAGACCGATTTCTACCCGCGAGATTTCATCGTCAACCTGCCTCAGCCGACCGGCTACCACGGCACCGAGGTGCTGTTCGGTCGGGAGCTGCTGCCCGGCGAGGACGCCTCGATGCTCGACGGCGGCTACGACATGATCCGGTCCGTACCCGACAACGAGATTGACGAGCTGAAGCCTCGCAGCAAGAAGGAGGCAGCCGACTTCCATCCGGTGATGACGCACTCGCTCCGACGGGCGGTGGAGTGGTTCTGGTTGGCGACCGCCGCACGCAAGGCGCGGGGTGGCGGCAATCCCCACTCCACGATGCTGGTCCACACGACGACCGACACCTTGACTCACGAGCGCTTCAAGGATCCGCTCCTCGACCTGAGGTCTCGCACCCTCCGTGACCTCGCCGCCAACAGCGCGACGCTCCTCGGTCGACTCCGGACGGTGTGGGAGAAGGAGACAACGCTGGTCCCCGCTGCCGACTTCGATGAGACCGCAGTGTCGTTCGACGCTCTCCTCGTGCATCTGAAGGATGTCGTCCAAGGCACCAAGGTCGTCGTCGACAACTATCGAAGCACCGATCGCCTCGACTACGAATCGGGCCCGGTCACGGCGATCGCCGTAGGCGGCAACACCCTCTCTCGCGGACTCACGTTGGAGGGGCTCGTCTCGAGCCTCTTCGTTCGCGCGGTCTCCGCCTACGACACCCTGCTGCAGATGGGGCGGTGGTTCGGCTATCGGAACCACTACGGAGACCTCCCCCGAATCTGGATGACCGACGAGCTCGCGCAGTGGTTCAGCCATCTGGCCACCGTCGAGGCGGAGATGCGTCAGGACATCAATCGCTACATGAACCCGGCGGTCACTCCGATGAACTTCGCGGTGCGGCTCCGCTCGCACCCGAAGATGAGCATCACCGCCAAGGCGAAGATGACGAGTGCAGTGCGCGCCACGGCTGCTTTCGGTGGGCAGCTGGTCGAGTCGCGATTCTTCGACGTCACTCCGGGGGGCAAGGACTGGCTCGACAGCAATGCTCGCGCCGCTCGTCGCCTCGTCAAGCGAGCCGCAAGAAACGGCATCGCAGCGCCGTCTCACCCTGAATCGGCGCTGTTCACCCAGGTCCCGTACGAGGACATCCTGACGTTCCTCGACGCCTACTCCTTCCACACCCGCGCATCGGAGGGCGGGAGCGGACGTTTGACGGAGTACATCCGACGTCGCGTCAGGGACGGCTCCCTCGGCCGTTGGAGCATCGGCGTCATCGGCAACTCACTGGCCAATGCGGACACCAAGCGATGCGACCTCGGTAGCGGGGTCGACGTGCGAATGGTCCGACGCGCACGCCTCAACTACGACTCGGAGGGCGACTTCGACGGCGTCGCGGACATCAAGACCTTGACCAGCCGCCGCGACGAAGCGCTGGACCTGGACACCGACCGTCCGAACTCGTTGACGCGTAAGGACCTCGTCGCCCTACGGCGGGCGCAGCGACCCTCGGAAGGGCTGTTGCTCCTCTACCCGATCGAGCCTCGCTCTGAGCCGAGCACCAGGAACCGCGTCGCGCTGGCCGCCCCCTCCGAGGATGTTGTGATGGGCGTAGCCCTCGTCTTCCCGGACCCGAAGGGCGCCGACTCCGAGGTCGAGTACTGGAGCGCCGATCTCTCCAAGGTCGTCGCCGTCGAGGAGGAGGACGACTGGATCCTCGAACAGGACGACGAGTGAGCATTGAGGGCCCGGAGCTCGAGAAGCTCTGGTCCGCCGCGCAGGCCGAACCTCCGACCACGCTCTTCCGAACAGCGAGAACCGAGACCTCGACGCCGCGGGGTCCGGTGCTCGTCGCCGTGCAGAGCGACGGCGCCCGCCACCTTCTAGTTCCAATCGACGCGAAGCAGACGTTGAGGGAAGACGTCGACGGTGACGCCGTCTCGTTGCGTCGGCGTGTGCTCGAGGGCGATGGCAGCTATCGGACCTATGCCGCGCTGGCGCTCACCGATGATCGATTGCAGACGCTGTTCACAGCGCTCTGCTCCGAGATCCTGGTTCGTATCGCGAGGACACCGGATAGGGCAGTCGCGGCGCTCCGCAGAACCCTCATGGACTGGCGAGCTCTGCTGACCGGCGCTCGTCGAACCCTCGGGCATGCAGAACTGGCCGGGCTGTTCGGCGAGCTGACAATTCTGCGGGCCATGGTCGCGATCGACTCGGGGTGCGTCGCCTTCTGGACCGGCCCTTCGCGCACTGCTCAGGACTTCCATCGAGGGACGGCCGCGCTAGAGGTCAAGACGACCACCTCGCCGGAGGGCCGCACGGTGCGCATCCACGGGCTGGGCCAGCTCGAGGGAGGCGACTCCGGCCGGCTCCTCCTGACGTGGTTCCGACTACGGACCGATCGCGGTCAGACGGTGCCCGAACTCGTTGACGAGATTCTCGAGGCTGTCGACGACGAGACGGGATTCCTGACAGCACTCGGTGAAACGGGCTACTCGGTCGCGGACCGAGAGACGTATGCCCGACATACCTTCGACATCGTTGAGCGCCGTACGTACGAGGTCGGTCCCGGGTTTCCTCGGATCACGGCTCCGGGCCTCACGGGCGACGCCACATTGGCAGGCCTGGACGGGATCCACTACGACCTCGATCTCGACAGTGCCCAGGCGGCCCTCGCGGCCGTCGATGTCGACCCGGCTCGCGCATTCCTGGAACACGCGTGATGACTCCGCGCTGGTGGTCCCAACCCTTCCCGCCGACAGGCGCGATCGCGTCCGAGGGCATCCGCAATCAGCTCGGTCGGCCCCCGGTCGACCCCCTGACGGTGTTCGTACGCGAGACAGCCCAGAACTCCTGGGACGCGCGCCTACCGGGCCAAGCCACGACGTATCGACTGGAGATGACCACGGTTGCTCCAACGCACCGGCCGAGCTGGCAACGCCTCCTGAGCCCGCCCACGAGTACGGATGCGCACCTCGGAGTCGGACGTGTCGTCCGTACCCCGAACCTCCGTCTTCTCTGTGTCGTCGACCGCGGAACGAAAGGACTGGGGGGACCGACCCGGGCGGATGAGGTCGCGAACGAGCGACGCGACTGGGTGTCGTTCGTCCTCAACGTCGGAGAGAAGAGGGACACCGAGCAGGGCGGTGGCACCTACGGCTACGGCAAGGCCGTCCTATATCGGATGTCCAAGGTCGGCACGATCCTCGTCTACACCCGCACCGAGGAGCCGGGCCTCGGCCTCTCGTCCCGCCTGATCGGCATCGCGCTCGGGGAGTCCTTCACAAGCACGGAGCGCGTCGACGCCGAGTCGCGGCCCTTCACGGGCCGGCACTGGTGGGGAGATGTGCAGAACGACCACGTGGAACCACTGCGCGGCGCGGAGGCCGACGGGGTGGCGCGCAGCCTCGGTCTGCGACCGTTCGCGGATGACGAGTCCGGAACCACCCTGATCGTTCTGGACCCCGAACTCGGTGACTTCGAGGACGATCCCGACCGTGTCGCGGGTCACCTCGCGGAGACGATCGCGTGGCAGTTGTGGCCGATCATGTTGCCAGAACGGGGAGAGAACCGGCTCGTGCCGGAGGTCACCGTCGGCGGCGTCGCCATACCGGTGCCGGAGCCGTCCGAGACCTACCCGCTGGACATGTTCGTCGCCGCCTATCGCGCGCAGAGGGACGATCACGGGACCGTGCTGGAGTGCAAGAATCCGCGGCGCAAGTTGGGGAGGTTTGCTGTGCAGCACGAGTTCGTCGTACCGATGGCACCGGATACGGCAACTCTTGCGGCCGAATGCGCGGGCGTGCCCGGCGATCCCCACCACATATGTCTGATGCGCTCGCCCGAACTCGTCGTGAGGTACCTGCGCCAAACCGAGACCGGCTCGGTCAACAAAGCATACGCGGGAGTGTTCCGAGCCGTTGACGAGCTCGACGAAGTGTATGCGGCCGCTGAACCACCGACACATGACAATTGGGTCCACGAGCAACTCAGCGGTCATCATCAGACATTCATCCGCACGACCTTCCGGCGGATCAAAGAGCAGCTGGACGGCTACAGGACCAGCACGGTCTCCACCACGCGAACTGAAAGTGGAGTCGCGCTGGGTGCCGCGAGCACCTTCCTCGGCGGGATCGTCGCGGCAGCGTTCGCTCCGCCCGACAGTCCCGCCGCCATCTCAACGGCCGGAGCGGGGCGGGGTCGGCGAGGGAGCCGTTCGAATGGCGACAGCGGGTCCGCAACGGGGGGCGGTCGGATCAAGGTCTCTCCGGTGGCCGAACCCGCAGTCCACGAGCGTGACGGGCGAGCCGTCTTGGTCCAGCAGTTCTCGGTCATCGGGAACGGCCGCGCCCGCCTCGAGTCGAAGTTGTCGGTCGGACTCGGAGAGCGCTCGAGGGAGGACGAGGCACCCGTCGGCGCCGCGCGACCGCACGTGCTCGCTTGGTCCACTCCCGAGGGCGAGATGACCGGCGACATCTGCGTCGTCAGCAGTCCGTCCGAGGTCGAGCTCGTTGTGCTGCCGGCCGCCGACACGATCACCGACATCACGGTCACCTGCACTCGCATCGACGAGGCGACAGAGTCATGAGTCGTGCCTACCCCTATCGCCGGCCACCGGTGGACGTCGTCGCGACCGGCCCTTGGCTGCGGGTGGCGGACTCGGGCCTCGATGAGCTCACGAGCGAGTTGCCGGGATGGGACTACGATTCCGTACTGCGACTCCGCCGACCCGTCCGGGTCGACGGCCTCCGCGCTCGTCGGTCATGCGGGCTCGAACCGGATGCCGACCTGGCGATCACCGTCGTCTGGTCGGCGACGAGTTCGGCGCTGCGGGGTCGGGCGTGGACCGCGTCGGTCCCGCCCGAGAAGGACGTCGACCTCGAGATCGATTTCGAGCTCGCAGGCGGAGAACTCGGTGGTCGGCTCGACCTGGAGACCCTCCTGACGCTTCGGAGCGCCGGATCGAACGCCGGACCTGCTGCTCCCCGGCGGCTCGGGAGCGTGCTGTGGCGGGACGTCCATCCCATCCTTCTCCAGGGTGAAGCCGTGTTGTTTCCGTTGTCCGTGGTGGACTTCGAGCACCTTCCCTACCCGACCGGGGCGGCATGGCACCTGGAGCTCGGTCACGACCTGGAGGCTCAGGCGCTCGGGTCGATCTTGCTACTGGCCAACTCACGACGCCATAACGTCACATCCGCGCTGGCGTCCGCTGCAGAACCGAGTGATGCCGACCGACGGGTGCTGTCCGCCCTCCGCACCGACGTGATCCGATCCCTCGTCGAACGTGCTCTGGTCGACGAAGAGTTCAGCGTCGAGGACGATCACGAGGTCGGGTCGATAGGCGCCCTTCTCGCTGCTGTCCTACGTCACGCCTTCCCCGACCGTTCACTGGAAGCACTTCGACGCGACCGCGCCCACGACCCGATCCTCTTCACGACCCGAGTCCAGGCCGCCACCGAACTTCTGGCCGAATCGTGACCAGCATCCTCTACCCGCGACTCCTCGACCAGGCTGCAGCCGATCTCCATACGAGCTACGCCACGATGACCGTCGAGCAGCTGCGCGACAAGTACACCTTCAGCCACCCGTCCGCGGTTTTCGCGGCAACAGGTGGCCGTCGCGTGCACGCCGAGCATCTAGAAGAACTACGGCGACACATTGTCGAGGCCGCTGAGGAAGAAGGATTTCCTGGTGGCGGACGACGGCGTGACCATTCCGATTTCGACAGGCAGATCGCCCGACTCCTGCACGAGCGCTGTGGTCTGGTCGCGGCTGAGGCCGCGGTGCGACCTATCTGGGCGTTTCTGGCCCTGGTGGTCACCCCGGACGTCTCCTACTGGAGATTTCCAGACCCACCGGTCGATCGGATTCTCGCCACCGACATCACCCGACACGTATGGGGTCGACTCTGGTGGCGCGCCCACCTCCTCGTCCTGCCCGAGACCGTTCCTGATCGCTACCGATTGTTGAACACGTTCGGCGAGGCCGACTTCGACCAAATCTACGCACGCAGGGCGCTGCTCGGCGGCAGCCGAACCCTGATCCGGACCATCGCCGACACCTGGCCGAGCGTCGACCGGCACGATCTTCCCGCGCGACTCGTGCTACGGGATCTCCTCAAGCGGTTGCTCCGTGTGGCGGCTGTGGTGGAGTTCGACACGCTCGACGACGGCGAACTCCGCGACACGATCCGATCGGAAGCCGAAGTCACAGTTCTCGAACTGCGCAAGCGTGGTGGTTACGGTCGCGCGACCGGGTCGTCCGACCGGTCCTGACGCCGCCGAACGACGCATTCCAGGCGGTCCACGGCAAGTTTGGGGTCCTCGTGCTCCCAGAAACGCAGGACGGTCCACCCGAGGCTCTCGAGGTGAGTGTCGGTCTCACGATCGCGGGCTCGGTTCACATCGAGCTTGTGCACCCACCACTCACGGTTCGCCCGCGGGATCGTGGTGTGGTCGGGACAGGAGTGCCAGAAACAACCGTCGACGAACACCGCCACGCGGCAGCCCGAGAACACCATGTCCGCGCGCCGGCGCGGGAGCCCCGGTAGCGGCGTGTCGACGCGGTAGCGAAGCCCGCGGCGGTGAGCCTCGCGGCGGATGAGCATCTCGGGCTGGGTGTCTCGACGACGCGCCCTGCTCATCCTCGCGGAGACGCCAGGGCTCGACGGCCGTGGACGGTCTTCGGGCACGCCTCGCCCTTCCTGCTCCTGCGCCGGGGCGTCGTCCAGCGCTGCGTGCGGTGCTCTCACTCGAACGGCCCCGCGTCCCGGGCGGTGTCGGTGGGTCCGGCTAAATTATCACCGTGGCACGCCTGGCTCTGGTCGACCTGTTCGCGGGGTGCGGAGGTCTCACCCGCGGATTTCTCGACATCAATCACGACGCTTCGATTACGCACACGTACGACGTCGTAGCGTCTGTCGAGGCCGATCGCGCAGCAGCGGCGACATATGCAGCCAATTTCGGACGTGATCACCTCTTCCACACGAAGATCGAGGAGTGGCTCCCTCGAGACATTCCCGACGCCGACGTCGTCGTCGGTGGGCCTCCTTGCCAGGGCTTCTCCAACCTCGGTAAGAGGGACCCGATGGACGGACGCAACCGACTGTGGAGAGAGTATGCGCGAACTGTCGAGAAAATCCAGCCCGACTACTTCCTGATCGAGAACGTCGCCGCATTCTATCGCTCACACGAGTGGGGCCTCCTACAGAGCGCCGTCGAGGACGGGCCCCTGCGGAACTATGAACTGCAGCCCCATGTACTCAATGCAGCGGAGTTCGGCGTGCCCCAGGTGAGGAAGCGAGCGGTGGTCGTCGGCCGCCATCGCGACCGTCCACCCCTCCCGAGTCTGGACGCCGTCAGATCCGACCCGACGGCCCGGTTCCCGTCAGTAGGAGACGCACTCGCAGAGCTCCCCGAGTACGTACCACCGGACCGGATCGCCCTTCCTCAGGGTGTGTACGACTTCGCCGGTGACCTACCCGGCGCCTTCAAGACCTCGGATCTCCACATCACGAGGAGATTGGAGAAGATCTCTCGGGACCGCATCGCCTCGATCCCCGAGGGAGGCAACCGCCTGGACATCCCGTTCCACCTCCAGGCTCCGTGCTGGAGGGGACACACGTCGGGGTCGCTCGATGTGATGGGTCGGCTCCGGAAGGACCGGCCTTCGGTGACCATCCGAACCGAGTTCGTGAAGCCGGAGAAAGGCCGGTACCTCCACTACCGGCAACCGCGGCCGCTGACGCACGCGGAGGCGGCACTCCTGCAGACGTTTCCGATGGACTACCAGTGGTGCGGCGCCAAGGTCTCGATCGCCCGCCAGATCGGGAACGCCGTGCCCGTGAAGCTCGCGAGGGCGCTCGGAGCGTTGATCACGAAGGCCTACGACTAACCCGTCAGGCGACGACGAGCGGTCCGTGGCGTTCGCGGCAATTCTCCAAATCTCGGCCGGAGCCGATGTCGTTGCGCAGCCATTCGACGGATTCTGCCGCACAGACAACAAGCGATCCAGGAGGGATCGCAGGGGCCTTATCGATCCGACCCGGGGCCGACATGGCGGGTTCGCCCCGGATGGTCAACAGATGATTCGAGAAAGCGGCACTTGGCCGAGACGTGTGCTTCCCGTGAGGATCAGGAGACGCACCGCCGATCCCGGAGGCCGCCATGGAGTACACGCCGTGGTCCCTGCTCGTCGACGCCGGGCTGATCGGCGCGCTGCTGCTGGTCGGCACGATGATCCGGCGCTGGGTGCGTCTCGCCCAGCGGCTGATGCTCCCGGCCAGCGTCATCGCCGGGTTCCTCGGCCTCGCGCTGGGTCCGAACGTCCTGGGCGTCCTGCCGTTCTCCGACGAGCTCGACACCTACGCGTCGGTGCTCATCGCCGTGATCTTCGCCTGCCTGCCCCTCGGCGACGAGCTGGGCCTGCGGGGCTTCGGGCGTGGGACGGCGTCGTTCTCGGCGTACTCGATGGCGATGTACACGCTGCAGGTCGGGCTCGGGATGCTCCTCGCGCTCCTGCTGCTCGGACCCGTCTTCGGCACCCCGGACGGCTTCGGGCTGCTGCTCTTCGCCGGCTGGGCGGGCGGGTTCGGGTCGGCGGCCGCGGTGGGCACGACGTTCCAGGAAGCGGGCTGGGTGGAGGCGAACTCGCTCGCCTTCACCTCCGCGACCATCGGCCTGCTCACCGGCGTCATCGGCGGCATCGCCTGGGCGAACTGGGCCGCACGGCGAGGCCACACCAGACTCGGGGCGCTCACCGACATGCCGGAGGCGATGCGCTCGGGGCTCGTCCGTGACCCGGAGGAGCGCACTGCGATCGGCGTCGGGACGACCTCGCCGTCGGCCATCGAACCGCTCGGCCTGCAGGTCGGGCTCGTCGCCGCGGTCACGGCCGCCGCGTACGGCGTCGGCGAGGCGATCTCGGCGCTGATCGACCTCGAGCTGCCGACGTTCGTCCTCGCCTTCGTCGTCGGGCTGCTGGTCCGGGCGGCCCTCGAGCGGACGCCGGCCTGGTCCTACACGGACTCCCGCACGATCAAGAGCCTCTCCGGGGTGTCGACCGACGTGCTCATCGTCTGCGGCATCGCCTCGATCGTGCCGCGCTTCGTGGCGGACGCCTGGCTGCCGCTGACGATCCTGTTCGTCGTCGGCCTCGCGTTCCTGCTGGCCATGGTGCGGTGGGTGGCGCCCCGGGTCATGCACGGCGCGTGGTTCGAGAAGGCCCTGTTCACGTGGGGGTGGGCGACGGGGTCGGTCGCCACCTCGATCGCGCTGCTGCGCATGGTCGACCCGGACCTCGACAGCCGGACCCTCGAGGACTTCGGGCTCGCCTACCTGCCGGTCGTGCCGGTGGAGACGGCGAGCGTCGCGCTGACCCCGCTGATCGTGATCGCCGGCCTCGGCTGGGCGGTCGGTGCGGGGTGGACGACGTTCGGCCTCATCGCGCTGGCCCTGCCCTTCGTGCTCGGCTGGACCCGGACGCGGTCGACGACGCCCTGATCCACCGGCGTCCTCGGCCGACCGGCCCTACCGATCAACCGAAATATCGCATACGGTACGCCGCATGCCGATCCCGTGTCGCAGCGCGGGCACCGACCGCAGCCTGCTGCGCGACCAGGCGTTCCGGACGCTGCGGGCGGCGATCGTCGACGGCACGCTCGAGCCCGGGGAGCGGCTCAACGACGCCGAGCTGTGCGCCTGGCTGGGCGTCTCCCGGACCCCGGTGCGCGAGGCCGTGGCCCGGCTCGAACAGATCGGGCTGGTCACGGTGCGCCCCGGCAGCTCGACCACCGTGAGCCCCCTCGACGTGCGCGCCGCCGCCGAGGCCCAGTCGGTGGCCGCGGCGATGCACGAGCTGGCCGCTCGGGAGGCCGTCCCGGTGCTCGGCGACGCCGATCTCGAGGCGATGACCACGACCAACGATCGATTCGCCGACGCCCTCGACAGCGGGGACATCGAGGGGGCCATCGACGCCGACGGCGCGTTCCACGCCGTCCTCGTGGACGTCGCCGCCAACTCCCGGCTGCGCGCCGTGCTCGAGGACGTCACCCCGCTGCTGCGGCGGATGGAACGCGCCCGTTTCGGCTCGCTGACTGGCCGCGCGTCGGTGGCCCAGCACGCCCGCATCGTCGAGCTGGCGCGAGCCGGTGACGCCGAGGGCGCGGCGCGGGCCAACCGCGAGAACTGGCTGACCCTCCGCCCCGACGACAGCCCCGACGACAGCCCCGAACAGGAGCCTCATGCCCCTCGATGACTTCCCGCGCTACCCGCTGCTGTTCGGGCCGAGCCCGGTCCACCGGCTCGACCGGCTCACCGGACACCTCGGCGGTGCGGACATCTGGGCCAAGCGGGAGGACGTGAGCTCCGGGCTGGCCTACGGCGGCAACAAGACCCGCAAGCTCGAGTACATCGTCCCCGACGTGCTGGCCTCCGGCGCCGACACGCTCGTGTCGATCGGCGGCTACCAGTCCAACCACACGCGCCAGGTCGCCGCCGTCGCCGCCAAGCTCGGCCTCAAGGCCCGCCTGGTGCAGGAGAAGTGGGTGGACTGGCCGGACGCGGTGAACGACAAGGTCGGCAACATCCTGCTCTCGCGCATCCTCGGCGCGGATGTGCGGCTCGACCCGGCCGGGTTCGACATCGGGATCCGCGACTCGTGGGAGCGCGCGATGGAGGAGGTCCGCGCCGCCGGCGGGACGCCCTACGGCATCCCGGCCGGGGCGTCGGAGCACGAGCTCGGCGGCCTCGGGTTCGCGAACTGGGCCCGCGAGGTGGAACAGCAGGAGGCCGAGCTCGGGGTCTTCTTCGACACGATCGTCGTCTGCACCGTCACCGGCTCGACCCACGCGGGGATGATCGCCGGCTTCGCCGCCCAGGAGACCGACCGCCGCGTGATCGGCGTCGACGCCTCGGCCACGTTGAAGAAGACCCGCGACCAGGTGGAACGGATCGCGCGTCACACCGCACAGCAGATCGGTCTCGGGCGCGAGCTGCGCGACGACGAGATCACCGTGCTCGAAGGCTGGGCCGGCGACCTCTACGGCATCCCGGTGGCGTCGACGATCGACGCGATCCGGCTGACGGCGGAGCTCGAGGGCATGATCATCGACCCGGTGTACGAGGGGAAGTCGATGGCGGGGCTGATCGACCTCGTGCGGCAGGGCGAGATCGGCAAGGACTCGACGGTGCTCTACGCCCACCTCGGCGGCCAGCCCGCACTGAACGCCTACGCCGGCGCATTCTCCTGAGGTCGGGTGCGGGCGTCGGTCCTGCGCGACGCGTCTCGGGGGTCGCGGAGGTCGTGACCCGTGTCCTCGGGACACGGGTCTGCCGGGTAGTTCGAGCGGAGCGGGAACCGGGGGTCGGATGTCGGTGCCGGTCGCTACCGTCCACGCATGACCACCCTGGCGGCCCCTCACGAACGTCCGGACGACCGTTCGCTGGCGGTGGGCGCCTCGCCGGCGGCGATCCACGCGGGGTTGCTCCCCGAGGACCGCGAGGCCTTCCTCACGGCCTACGGCGCGGCCCTCGAGCTGGCGCGCTCGACGCTGCATCTCGCGCCCGTACACCACGTCGTCGAGGAATGGCGGCGGCGGGCCGTGCTCCAGTCAGATCCCGCGGCCTTCCGACACTCCGTGCTCCGCGCCGCCGAGTTCTTCGCCGGTGAAGCCGTGCCAGACGACGAACCCTTCGAGGTCACCCGCACCCGCGCCGGCCTCTAGGACACCGGGTCATTCCTCTTGAGCCCGTCGATCAGCCTGATGTAGGCGAGCGAGCCACGAGCTAGTCGCATCAACGCTTACCGAGACCCGGGAGCCCGCCGCCGAACGCCCAGGCCGAGCGGGCCGGCCGACCCTTGTTCGGGGTCCGAGGACCATGTGCCATCTGACCGGCTGCTAGCGGAGTAGTCCCAATGGTCGGATAGCTGAAGAAGCCGTACCCGTCGGAGCCTCGGCGCCGCTCGTGGTCGGGAGTCCGTTGCGAGTTGTTCTTGCGACGGCCTATGAGCGTCTGGGCCCGCCGAATCAGGATGTCTGCTTGACGGACGTCCTCGGTGCTCATATCCCGAGCCGTCCGCTGTACGCGCAGATCCACCTCAAGGTTCACCAGATCGCACGAGAGCACGCGGCGAGGCCTCTCCTCGCATCGTTCCAGGCGTGCGCGGAGAGCGGCGAGCTTGATGTTCTCGCGACGACTGGCGGCCGGACGGACGAGACGCGGAAGCTTGCGTCGAACCGCCGCGGCCGGCTGCTTATCAGACGAGTCCGCACGGAGGCCGGGCTGGTTCTCGCGACGACTGGCAGCGCGACGATCGGGACCCGGAGCCTCGCGTCGAGGCGCCGTGGCCGGCTGGCTGTCAGGGGAAGCCGCGCAGATACTGCGCGCGGGCAGCGGCGTGCAGGGAGGACGTGTTGGCTCCGTCGTCGGCGTAGGCGCGGCCACGCCGCTCGGCGGCAGGAAGATTGGCCAAGGACTTGGAGGCAGCATTGCTGCGCGAACGACGTCGGCGCTGTTGCCGGGCACCGAGCTCATGTCGTCAACATCGCCGTGGACCTCCTCGGCGTTTCCGACCGTCGCCGTGATGGGTGACTTTTCGGGTGGCTAGCCACCAGCTATCCACTCCTCGTGAGAAGGGTCTAAGCCCGAGGCCGGTCTCGCGAAATGCACTCGCTTGAGTGATGGCTGGGGTGGCGCTCTCTGGCCCTCGGGTAGGCGTCGCACGTCTCGGCTGAGGGGTGCGTGACCATCGACCTGGAGGCATGACGCCGGGCGACGAGCAGTACGGGCAAGCCATCCGGGAGTGGAAGACGAAGGAGATCCATTCATGCCCGCGAGAGGTCCTCCCAGCCAAGCCGGCGCTCGTCCAGTGAGCGTGACCTGACCGCGCAGTGGGGTACCTGGCGCGGCGGAAGACACGTCCATACAAGGAGGCCACCATCGTGTCCCACCAGCCGCCCGACCCCTACGAGTTCCTGCCCGACGTCGCGTCGTTCACGGTCACCAGCACCGACGTCGCCGACGGGCAGACGCTCCCGAACGCGCAGGTCAGCGGGATCATGGGCGCCGGGGGCCAGGACGTCACGCCGCAGCTGTCCTGGGAAGGCGCGCCCGAGGGCACCCGGAGCTACGCGGTCACCTGCTACGACCCCGATGCGCCGACGGCGAGCGGGTTCTGGCACTGGGCCGTCACCGGCATCCCGGCCTCGACGACCAGCCTGCCCACCGACGCCGGCGACCCCGACAAGGGCCTGCTCCCGCAGGGAGCGATCACCCTGGCCAACGACGCCGGCGCCTGGCGCTACATCGGCGCCGCCCCACCGCCCGGACACGGCGCGCACCGCTACTTCTTCGTCGTCCACGCCGTCGACGTCGAGGACCTCGGGGTCGGCGCCGACGCCACCCCGGCATTCCTGGGCTTCAACCTCTTCTTCCACAGCATCGGCCGCGCGATCATCACCCCGACCTACGAGATCCAGGGCTGAGCACCACGGGGGTGGCGGGGTGGAGGGTGACGACGACCGGCCGCTGCCCACCCTCGAGCGCGTCTCGGCGTTCAGCGACGGCATCTTCGCCATCGCGATCACGATCCTCATCCTGCCGCTGACCGACGTGCAGGTCCGGGACGGGCAGGTCGTCGGCGACCTGCTCGCCCTGGGCCACCAGTTCCTCGCCCTCGTGGTGAGCTTCGCCGTCATCGGCGGCTTCTGGGTCCTCCACCACGACGACCTGGGGGCCCTGACCGGCGCGAGCCGGCGACTGCTCGTCGCCAACCTCGTCTTCCTGTTCTTCGTGGTGATGCTGCCGTTCCCGACCGCGCTGCTCGGCGACGGCGACAGCGTGGCGGCGACGGTCATCTACGCCGGCTCGATCATGGGGACGTCGCTGAGCTCGCTCGCCCTGTGGCGGATGGCGGAGCAGGACGGCCTGGTGAAGGAGGGCTGGGCCCGGCGCTGGGGTCACGGGAAGTACTGGGGCACGGCCGCGGTCGTCGCCGGCTTCCTGCCGTCGATCCCGATCGCCTTCGTCTCGCCGACGTGGGCGCGCATCAGCTGGGCGCTCGCGATTCCCCTGAGCATGGTCGCCGACCGGCTCGAGGCGCGGACGGCCGCCCGATGACCGCCGAGCATATCCATCCCGACGACGTGGAGGCCTGGCGGGCGTGGCTCGCCGAGCACCACCACCGGGGCGAGGGTGTCTGGCTCGTGACGTGGAAGGCCCGGACGGAACGCCCGACCGTCGGCTACGAGGATTCCGTCGAGCAGGCGCTGTGCTTCGGCTGGATCGACAGCACCACCCGCTCGCTCGACGACGAGCGCACCGCCATGTGGTTCAGCCCGCGGCGCCGCGGCAGCGGTTGGGCGCGCTCGAACAAGCAGCGCATCGCACGCCTCGAGGCCGCGGGGCTCATGGCGGCACCCGGCCGTGCGCTGATCGAGGCGGCCAAGGCCGACGGCAGCTGGACGATGCTCGACGACGTCGAGGACCTCGTCGTCCCGCCCGACCTCGCCGACGCCTTCGATGCCCACCCCGGCTCCCGCGCGCAGTGGGACGGGTTCTCGCGCTCGGCGCGGCGGGCGATGCTCGTCTGGGTCGTCGAGGCCAAGCGGGCGGCGACGCGGGCCGGGCGCGTCACGCAGATCGCCGAACGCGCGGCGATGGGCGAGAAGGCGCACCCGCGGGCGTGAGGCCCGGGCGCGCAGGGGTAGCCGGACGCCCATGATGACCGTCGTCACCCACGTCACCCTCACCCCCGGCCGCGAGCCGGAGTGGGACGAGGCCATGCGCGACCGGCTCGAGACCGCGCGCGGCAAGGAGGGGTGGGTCGGCAACCAGCTCGTCATCCCGCTCGACGCGCCGCACGAGCGGACGGTGATCGGCACGTGGACGACCCGCGCGGCGTGGGAGGCGTGGCACGCCGACGAGGCGTTCCTCGAGACCCGCGAGCGCATGGAGGGCCTGCAGGAGGGGCCGAGCGACACGACCTGGTACGAGGTCGTCTCCGACGAGCGCGCCTGAGGCCAGGATGGCGGGGTGTCCGCACCCTGGGTCCTCGACGAGGACGACGCCCTCGAGCTGCTCGCCTACCTGGTCACCGCCGCGCGCACGCAGGTCGACGAGGCCGCCGAGTACGGCCCGATGCGCCTGCTCACCGCCGCCCACCGCCTGGCCGAGGCGATAGGACCGCGGGCCACGGAGGCGACGGCCGACGCACTCGCCGGGCCGCTGGCCGACATGCCGCTGCTCGCCGTCCCCCGCGGCGACCGCGAGCAGTACGTCGAGCAGCTCGACGGCGTGTGCCGGTCCGTCGCCGCCCACCTGAAGGCGAAGTACGCGCCGTGATCGACCCGGTGCTCGATCCTGTTCTTGCTGCCATCCACCGCCGCCGGGTCACGCGCGCGATGACCGACGAGCCGGTGCGGCGCGAGCAGATCGAGACGATCCTCGACGCCGTGCGCTGGGCGCCGACGGCCGGCAACCGGCACCTGCAGCGCTTCGTCGCGACGACCGACCCGGGCACGCTGCGGGTGCTGCGCATGGTCTCCCCCGGCATGATCGCGCGGCCGACCGCGGCGATCGCCGTCTGCGTCGACCACACGCTCGTCGCGCAGTACGGCTTCCCGCCCGAGAACCACGGCCCGTGGATCGACGTCGGCACCGCGACAGCGACGCTCCTGCTCGCCGCGCAGGCGGTGGGGCTCGGCGCCGGGCCGGTGAGCTCGTTCAGCAAGGCCGCGGTCGGCGTCGTGCTCGACCTGCCGGAGGGCTGGGTCGCCGAGCTGATCGTCGGCCTCGGCCACCCCGCCCCGGAGCAGCCGCGGGCGATCAAGCCGGCCCGCCTGACCTGGCGCGACCTCACCCACTGGGTGCCCACCGAGGGGTGACCGTCAGGGCACCTCGACCCGCCGGGTGACGATCACGCGGTCGCTCTCGTTGCCGCGGGCCTGGCGCAGCTCGGGCGGGCGGGGGCTGAAGTCGGGGACGCCGGCGAGCCCGAGGGTCTGGTCGTCGACCACCAGGCTCACCGGGCCGGCGAACCTCAGGTCGACCACCGCGCCCTCGCGCGGGACGTCGTCGAGCTGCAGCCGCAGCGGACCGCCCTCCAGCGGCACCGACACCGGCGGCCGTCCGGGGAACGCGACCGTCACCGCCGAGGCCGGGCTCTCCGAGCGCAGCGCGATCGTCGGCGCCCCGCGGGGCGAGGACACCTGCAGGCGCACGCCGTCCGGGGTCCGGGTCGCGACGACGGCGGGCCCCGGCGCTCCGAGCGACGGCGCCGGCCCGCTGCCCACGGGCTCGTCGAACGCCGGCAGCGCGGTCGGCGGGTCCGGCGCGTAGCTGCGCGTCCAGCCGGCCGGGGCGGTGTCGCTGGTGACCCACCGGGCGACGCCCGTGTCGGCGTCGAGGGCGTAGGACAGGCTCGTGCCCTGCGGCGTGCGGGCGTCGGGGCGGTCGAGGAACAGGCCCCCGGCCGCGAGGATCACCACCCACACCAGCGCCATGATCGGCAGCGCGTACCCCCGCACCTGTCCTGGGCGCGGCAGGGAGGACAGCCCCGCCGCGATCGGCACGCCGACCAGCACGAACAGCGCCACCGGCAGCCCGTCGGACACCCCCGCGACGCCGTAGGACGCGACCGCGAACGGGATCAGCAGGGCCACCGCGGGGACGGCGCCGAGCACGAGGAACGGCACCGCGAGCCACGGCCGCTCCCCGGCCAGCGCCACGACGACCAGGCCGACGGCCAGCCCCGCCACCGGCCACGCCAGCAGGAACACCGAGCCCGGCGCGACGACCGCCAGCCCGATCGCCAGCAGCGCGAGCACCAGCAGCGACCCGGCCGCGAACGCCATCCCGCCGGGCCGGCGTCGCAGCAGGCTGACCATCAGCGTCGTCACGACGACGGCGACGAGCCCGGCGGCGATCTCGTACATCAGCGGGCGCCCGACGAACGGGCCGGTGTCGGCGTACGACGGGCGGATCGCGACGAGCGCCTGCCAGAACCCGATCCCCGCGGCGAGGCCGAGCGCCAGCGAGAGCAGGAAGGCGACGAAGCCGCCCACCACGCCGCCGGTCGTCGCCTGCCGCCGGACCCGCGCGACCACCACGAGCACGATCGCCAGCAGCAGCGCGAGCCCCGCGACCGGCCAGGCCCACCAGCTGTCGTAGGTGACGGTGTACCCGAGGACGGTGAAGTAGGTCGAGTCGCCGGTCGGGGGCAGCCCGCTCGCCACGGGGTCCAACGGCGCCAGATCAGCAGCACCCAGGGTCCGCGCCAGCGCGAGGGCGTTCCCGCCGTGGTTCTGCAGCGACGCCCGGCTGAGGTTCGGGGGCACGTCGCCGGGGGTGTGGTACTGCTCGGCGCCGCTGATGAACGCCGCGTTCATGCCCGGCCGGCCCGCGTCGAGCACGGGCGTGAGGTCGGTGTCGTTGGGCAGGAACCGGTAGATCTCGACCTGCGAGGAGTCCCCGCGCGGGGCCGGCACCGAGCGCGCCCAGGCGTCGACGAGACCGGCGTTGCCCGGCGAGGTCTGGAACAGCAGCGACGGGCCCGACACGCCCCGGGCCTCCCAGTTCAGGACGACCGTCGGGACGTCGGGGCGCAGCTGCTCGCGCACCCACGCACGCGCCCCCAGCAGGCCGGCCTCCTCGCCGTCGGTCAGCACGACCGTGACGTCGTTGCGCAGCGGCGGCCCGGCGCGGAGGGCCCGGACGGTCTCGAGGATCGTCGCGACGCCGGACATGTCGTCGGCGGCACCCGGGCCGGCGGTCACCGAGTCGTAGTGCGCCATGAGCACGACGGCGCCGGTCGGGTCGGTGCCGGGCAGGGTCGCGACGACGTTCTCGACGCGCGCCGCCCGCGCCTGCCCCTCCTCGGCGGCGATCGACGCCGTCGCGTCCACCCGCGGCGCCAGGCCCTCGGCCGCGAGCCGCCCGACCAGCGCGTCGCGGGCCGCGTCGGAGGCCGGCGACCCGACGGGTCGGGGCTGGGTCGCGAGGGCGTCGACCACGCCGACGGCCCGCTCCGCGCTGAACTCCGCCGGCGGCGCCGAGGCGGGCACGGGGTCGGGCGGGCGCTCCAGGAGCACGGCGTAGACGCCGACCACCGCGAGCAGCACCACCGCCACCAGGCGCCCGATCACGGCGAGCACGGTGCCGTACGCGCCCCGCGACCGCCAGCCGTCCGCGAGACCGAGCAACAAGATCGGCCGTCCGGCCGTGGCGTGATCGACGTGGTGTGGGTCACGGTAGGGGGGACGACGTTGTCGAAGCTAAAGGAGCCGCGGGCATGGGACAGCTCGACGGGAAGGTCGCCTTCATCACCGGAGCCGCGCGGGGCCAGGGCCGCAGCCACGCGCTGCGCCTGGCCCAGGAGGGCGCCGACATCATCGGCGTCGACCTCTGCGAGCAGGTCGGCACGGTGCAGTACACGATGTCCACGCCCGAGGACCTCGCCGAGACCGCCAAGCTGGTCGAGGACCTCGACCGCCGGATCGTGACCCGCCAGGCCGACGTCCGCGACCTCGGCGCCCTGCAGGCGGCGTTCGACGCGGGGATCGCGGAGCTCGGGCGCGTCGACATCGTCCTGGCCAACGCCGGCATCGCCAACCAGGTCGGCGGCGAGCCCGACGACGAGGAGCGCGGCTGGCAGGACGTCATCGACATCAACCTCACCGGCGTCTACCACACGGTGAAGGCGGCGGCGCCGCGCATGATCGAACAGGGCGACGGCGGGGCGATCGTGCTCACCAGCTCCACCCAGGGCCTGTCCGGGCGCGGCGGCGACGGCGGTGGCGCGATGAGCGGCTACGCCGCCGCGAAGCACGGTGTCGTCGGGCTGATGCGGACGTTCGCGCACTGGCTCGCGCCGCACAGCATCCGCGTCAACACCGTGCACCCGACCGGCGTGAACACGCCGATGGTCGTGAACCCGCAGCTCGAGCGGTGGATGAACGAGAACCCGGAGAAGGGCGACGCGCTGGCGAACCTCCTGCCCGTCGAGATGGTGGAGGCCGTCGACATCTCCAACGCGATCCTCTACCTCGTCAGCGACGCGGGCCGCTACGTCAGCGGCGTGACGCTGCCGGTGGACGCGGGGTTCAGCGTCAAGTGAGCGACGATCTCGCCGACGTGCGGGAGAAGGTCGCGGCGCGGGTGGTCGGCCGGGAGCGCGAGCTCGACCTGCTCCTGGCCGCCGTCGCCGCCGGGCGTGACGTCCTGCTCGAGGGCCCGCCCGGGACGTCGAAGTCGACGATCCTCGCCGCGATCACCGCGGAGTGGGGCGTGCCGATGGTCTTCGTCGAGGGCAACGCCGACCTGACGCCGACGCGGCTCGTGGGCCACCACAGCCCGGCGCGGGTGCTGCGCGACGACTACTCGGCCGAGACCTTCGTCCCCGGGCCGCTGCTCGAGGCGATGCGCTCGGGCGGCTTCCTCTACGTCGAGGAGTTCAACCGGGCGCCCGAGGACACGCTGAACACCCTGCTCACGGCGATGGCGGAGCGGCGGATCGCCGTGCCACGGGTGGGCAGCGTGGAGGCGGCGCCGTCGTTCCGGGTGGTCGCGACGATGAACCCCTACGACACGATCGGCACGACGCGGCTCTCGACGTCGGTGAGCGACCGGCTCTGCCGCCTCGCCGTCGGCTACCAGGACGCCGAGGCCGAGCGGGCCATCGTCGCGGTGCGCACCGACCTCGAGTCGCCGCGGCTGGTCGCCGACGCCGTCGCCCTCACCCGCGCCACCCGCGGGCACGAGGCGATCCGGCAGGGCAGCAGCGTGCGCGGGGCGATCGACCTCGCGCTGGTGGTGGACCGGCTGGCGGCGTTGCGGGGCGTGACGGTGCCGGACGACGGGCCGATCGCCCCGCCGCGCGACCTGCCCGCCGCCTACACCGATCTCGTCCTCGACGGGATGCTGCTCGCGCTCTCGGGCCGCATCCACCTCGACGACGTCGTGGAGGCGACGCCCGAGACCGTCCTCCGGACGCTGTGGGAGTCGTACTTCGTGCTCGACCCGGCACGCGCCGAGCCGGGTTGAAAGCAGGTGTCGGCGGACGGGCCGCTGTCGCGGCGTTCCCGGACGCGGCCGCTGCGCCGCAGACCGAAGCAGCTCTCCGAGGAGCCGTCGCTCTACGAACGCGGCGGGGACGGTGGTGGGCTCGTGCTCTCGGGGGGCACGCGTCGCCGCCGGCGCGGGGACCGGTCGGTGGGAGGCCCGACGGCGCCGGGAGCGTCGGACGAGCCGGCCGAGGTGGTGGCGCTGGAGGACCTGGGCGCGTCCACGACCGACGACGTCGCCCGCGCCCGGTCCCGGCGCATCGCCCGGCGTCTGAGCCTGCGGCCGCCGACCGCGGAGGACCGGCACACCGGCGTCGCGGGCGAGCTCGTCAGCGCCCGCTGGCACGGCGCGGGCGACGACCTGGATCTCGACGCCACGCTCGAGGTGCTCGCCGCCCATCCCCTGCCCGAGGACGAGGATCTGGTCGTCCGCGAGCGGCAGCGGACCGCGCGGACGGTGGTGCTCGTCGTCGACCTCTCGGGCTCGATGACGGGCGAGCGCGCGCTGACCGCGGCCGCGACCGTCGGCGCCCTGGCCGGGGAGCTGGGCCGCGACCGGCTCGCCGTGGTCGCGTTCTGGTCGGACGCGGCGGTGCTGGTCCGGCCCGGCGAGCGGGTGGCGCCGCTCGCGCTGCTGGACCTGCTGCTGCGCGTCCCGACCCGCGGGCTGACCAACGTGACGTTCGCGCTGACGACGGCCGCCCAGCTGGTCGCGGACGCCGGGTCGGGGGACGCGCGGGTGCTGCTGCTCTCCGACGCCGTGCACAACGCCGGCCCCGACCCGCGCGGGATCGCCGCCCGGCTGCCCCGCCTCGACGTGCTGCTCGACGTGTCGGGCGAGCGCGACGTCGAGCTGGGCCGTGACCTCGCCCGCGCCGGGCGGGGGCGCTGCCGCCTCGTCCACGACCACCGGGACGTCGCGCCGGCGCTGTCAGCGATCTTCGCGCGCTGAGATCGTCACGGCGACCACGACCGGCCACACCGCCTGGACGAGGATCACGATCCGCTGCGAGAGGCCGTACCAGGTGCCGTCGGTCACGAGCTGGACCGTGAACCACGCGACCAGCACGGCGAGCACGACGACCACCGCGACCGACCCGACGCGCAGCCGTCGGTCGACCGTCGGGGACGCCGCGAGGCCCAGCGGCCAGAGCGTGAAGGCCGCCCAGGCGAGGCCGGCGGACACCATGTGCACCGTCGAGTAGCCGCCGACCGGCTGCGGGTTGAGACCCGCGACGGCGAGGAGGACGCCCCCGGCGGCGAGGGTCCGCCAGGCGGCCGCGGGGACACGGGCGCGCAGGCCGAACGCGACGAGCACCGACAGCCCGCCCATCACCGCGAGCGACACCGACATGATCCAGCGGCTCGACGCGGCCAGCCCGGAGAGCGCGCTGAGGGACTGGTTCCACGGGTCCGGCAGCGGCTGCGCCGCCTGCGCGGCGAGGAGGCCGGCGACGAACACCGCCGGCGCGAGCACGGCGAGCGCCGGGGTCGACCACCGCATCGATCGCACGCCCCACCCCACCACCACGATCGGCCACACCGTCTCGCCCAGGATCAGGGCGCGCTCCGCGGCACCGAGCCACGTCCCGTCGGTCCAGGCCTGGGCGCACAGCCACGCGAGCAGGCCCAGCATCCCGGCCACGGCGACGACCGACCCCTGCCGCAGCCGGCGGTCGAGGCGCCGGTCCGCGACCAGCGGGATCGGCCAGAGCGCGAACGCGATGGCCGCGGTGACGGTGCCCGTCATGTGCACCGTCGAGCTGCCGTGCGCGGGCTGGGCGGCGAGGGCCGCGACGACGACCCCCGCTCCGCCGACGCCGAGCAGCGCCCGCCCGAGCGTCGGCACGCCGCGCAGGCCGGCCGCGACGAGCAGGTAGAGCACGCCGATCAGGGCGAGCGCGCTCGTCATGATCCAGCGGTCGGTGGCTCCGCGGCCCGCGAGTGTGCTGATCGTCTGACCGACCGGGTCGTACGCACCGTGCGGCTGCACGGCCTCGGCCACGAGCGCGCCGACGACCAGCAGGACCGGGGCGGCCAGGGCCAGGGCGAGCAGCGTCGGGCGACGCAGGCGGCCCAGGGCCTCGGGCATCAACGTCACGGTCGGTCTCCCCCCTTCGCGCGAGATCCTGTCAGGCCGGCTCGCGGAGCATCAGCCAGGTGCGCTTCGCGCATGTGAGCACTTTCGCGTGCTCCAGCACGCGAAAGTGCTCACATGCGCGGAGCGCACCTCAGCGTGGTGCTCGGCGCCTCCCCGAACCGCGCCCGGTACTCGGCCGCGAACCGCCCCGCGTGGGCGAAGCCGTGACGATGGGCCACGTCCGCGACGGTCGTCGGGCCGGCCGGGTCGAGGTCCACGAGCTCCCGGTGGACCGCGTCGAGGCGCCGGCGCCGCAGGTAGGTCACGGGCCCCACGCCGAACTCCGCGTGGAAGACCGTTCGCAGCGTCCGCTCGCTGACCCCGGTGAGCCGCGCCAGCTCGGGCGCGGTCGGCGGTCGCGCCGGGTCCTCGCCGGCGCGGTCGAGCACCCGGCGCACGACCGTCGACGACGCGGGCGGGGCCGGCGCGCGCAGGGCGTCGGTGAACGAGTGCGGGTGCCCGAGCAGCAGCGCCGTCGCGGCCGCGTTCTTCAGCGCCGCCCACACCCGCGGCGGCGGCCCCTGCGGACCGGCGGCCGCGCACGTGCTGCGCACCAGCTCCGCGGCCCCGCTGACCGTGCCGCCGACGCGGGGCATCTCGAGGTCGAAGGTCAGCGGCCCGTCCGGGGTCCGGCCCAGCAGGAGCGCGAGCTCGCGCTCGAGGTCGGCCCGGTCGATCTTGAGGACGAGCAGGTCGAGGCCCGCGTCCCACCGCATCGTCAGCGGCCCCGACGACGAGAACACCGCCCCGTAGGCGGTGTCGGCGCGCACCCGCATGCCCCGGTGCTCCGCCTGGAAGCCACCGCGGACCGGCAGGTGCACGGTGGCGAAGGCGTCGAGCGGGTGGGAACGGATCTCCACCGCCGCGCCGTAGGAGAACCGCAGCAGCCCGAGGCCCTCGCCCGCCACCCACCGGACGTCGGCCCCGAACGGGGCGCCGTCACGGCGCACGGCCATCCGGTGGCCGGTCATGAGCGCCTCGGTGCGCTCGTGGGCGTCGTCGGGGTCGGCCGTGCGGAAGCCGCCACGCAGCACGGACGCCACCTCCTCGGGACCCGATCGACGCTGGCCGGGCCCGTCGGAAGTGTCAAGGGCCACAGTCCTGATGCCGGAACCGGACGTCCTCGCCGGAAGCGGCTACCGGTCGGCGGCGACCCGCTCCTAGCGTCCGGCGGCACCGCAGCCCAGCACGAGGACGTGAGCCGGTGACGACACTCGAGGAATCGACGACGGTCATCCCGCTCGGCGAGTACGCCGACGGCGACTTCTACCCCGGCTACGAGCCACGGCTGGAGTCCCGGCCGTTCCTCGCCGAGCCGCTGGCGCCGTTCACCCGCGCCGACGAGGGCCGCTTCTGGATGCGCGACTCGCAGCACTTCGCCGAGGGCATCACCCCGGCGAGCATGGCGCTGCTCGAGGACGCCCAGACCTGGGGCACGCAGTACGGCGCCGAGATCGTCGGCATCCCGCCCACCGCCGGGATGGTCAACCGGATCGCCGGCGTCCACGTCTACCTCGGCCAGTGCCCGATCACCTCGCTGTGGCAGATGGGCGCCCGCGCCGAGCGCTTCGGCGCGTTCGCCGGACCCCGCCTGGCCGACTTCACCGGCTACTGGGCGGGCTACCGCGCCGAGCTCGAGGCCGCCTACACGCACTTCGACGGGCTGGATACCGCGGCGATGGGCCGGGCCGAGCTGCGCGCCGCGCTCGACGACGCGATCGCCTTCCACCGGCGCGGCTGGGGCGTGCACTTCGAGGTCATGTACCTGCTGGCGGCCAACTACGTCGCGCTGTTCCAGCTCACCACCGAGCTCGGCCTGGAGACCGGGCAGATCCCGAAGTGGCTGGCCGGCGAGGAGACCGCGTACCTGCAGACCGACGAGGGCCTGTGGCGCCTGGCCGGGCGCGCCCGCGAGCTCGGGGTGGCCGAGGCGCTGTCGGCACCGACCGTCGAGGAGGTCCGGGCGGCGCTGGACGGGACGCCCGGCGGGGCGCAGTGGTGGGGCGAGCTCGACGCGTTCCTCGCCGTGTGGGGCCAGCGCACCGACGAGACCGCGACGATGGACCGCCCGTCGTGGGCCGAGCACCCGGCGACGCCGCTGGGGACGATCCGCGAGTTCCTCACCCGCCCCGAGGGCCACGACTTCGCGGCCGCCCGCCGGGAGGTGCTCGCCGAGCGCGACCGCCTCGTCGACTCCGCGCGTGCCGCCCTGGCCGAGGAGGACCGCGCCCGCTTCGACGCGGCCCTGGCGTCCAACCGGTCGGCCAACTTCGTGTGGTGGAACGAGGAGCACAACTTCCTCATCGACCGCCGCATCCACCTGCCGATCCGGCGCCTCACGCTCGCGGCGGCCGACCGCCTCGTCGCCGACGGCGTGCTCGACGCCCGCGAGGACGTCTTCTTCCTGTTCCGCCACGAGCTGCTCGACCTGCTCGCGGGCGACGGGCCGGCGGAATGCCGGTCGCTGGTCACCGCGCGCCGCGACTACTACGACCACTGGTCGGCGCGGGGCGGCGAGCTGCCGCCCGTCGTCGGCACCGTGCCCGACGCCGTCAACGACCCGATCATGACCGAGCTCTTCGGCCTCACCCCGGACTACTTCGCGACGATCAAGGGCCGGCAGGCGACGGCGACGCTCTCGGGCTTCGCGGCCGCTCGCGGCACGGTGGTCGGCACCGCGCGGGTCGTCCGCGCGGCGCAGGACATCGACCAGGTCCGCGACGGTGACATCCTCGTCTGCGGCGGCACGACCACCGAGTGGACGCCGGTGTTCGGGCTGGTCAGCGGGTGCGTCACCGACACCGGCGGCACGCTGTCGCACACCGCGATCATCGCCCGCGAGTACGGCATCCCCTGCGTCGTCGGCACGGGCGTGGCGACGTCGACGATCACGACCGGCGACCGGGTGCGGATCGACGGCGACCGCGGCGTGGTGGAGGTGCTGGGGTGACGCCTGACCTCGCAGCACTGGCCGGCGTCGCCGAGCGCGCCGCCCGCGCCGGCGGGGCCGTCCTGCTCGACCACCAGGACAAGATCCTCGAGGTCACGCTCAAGGACGCCCGCGTCGACGTCAGCTCCTCGGCCGACCTCGCCGCGCAGGAGGCGGTCATCGCGGCCATCACGGCCGAGCGTCCCGACGACGTCGTGCTCGGCGAGGAGGACGCGCCCGACACGAGCCGGCCGGTCGAGGGCCTGTGCTGGTGGGTCGACCCGCTCGACGGCACGCGGGCGTTCATCGACGGCTTCCCGTGGTTCGCGACGGCGGTGTCGGTGACGCTCGACGGCGAGCCCGTGGTCGCCGCGGTCTTCGACCCGCTGCGCGACGAGCTCTACGCCGCCGTCCGCGGGGGCGGAGCGACGTGCAACGGGCGCCGGCTGCAGGTGTCGCCCGCGACGCGCGCGGCCGAGGTCGTGGTGGTCGTGCAGGCGCAGTCGTCCGACCCGGTCGTGATCGCCGAGTTCGCGCGGCTGATGCGGGCGATGCTCACGGTGTCCGGCGGCGTGCGGTTCCCGGGGGCGCCGGCGCTGGTCATGGCACACATCGCCGCTGGTCACCTCGGTGGCTACGTCGAGCGCGACATGCCGCCGTGGGACGTCGCGGGCGGGCGGCTGCTCGTCGAGGAGGCCGGCGGGCGCGTCACCGATTTCGAGGGTGCGGTCCGCGACGCCTCGACCCGCTACGACGTGGTCGCCAGCAACGGCGGCGCGCACGACGAGATCGTCGCCGCCACCGCCGTGCGCTTCGAGGAGGGCTGATGAGCGCCGACAGGGAGATCCACACCGAGATCGCCGTGACGACCACCGGCGGCTGGGCGCGCC
Organism: Actinomycetospora aeridis; assembly: GCF_037400275.1. NCBI lineage: Bacteria > Bacillati > Actinomycetota > Actinomycetes > Pseudonocardiales > Pseudonocardiaceae > Actinomycetospora > Actinomycetospora aeridis. The sequence continues at coordinate 520,344 of NZ_JBBEGL010000005.1, forward strand.
CGGGCTGGTGGGACGTCGTCGAGCCGGCCGAGGCCGCCGGCCGGTTCGGGCCCGACGACGAGCGCGAGCTCTACGACGACTACTGCCGGCTGGCCATCGACGACCAGGAACGCTGCGGGCTCGACATCGTCACCGACGGCGAGCACCGCCGCCGCGGCTGGATCGAGAACATCACCGCCGCGCTGCCCGGTCTCGAACTGCAACCGGCGCCGCGCCGTCTCGGGGCGCTGGGCTACGACATGCTCGACGTCTGGAAGGTCACCCAGCCCCTCGACGAGCTCGCCTGGATGTGGGACTTCGTCGGCGAGTACCGCTTCCTGCGCGCCGCGACCGACCGCCGTCCGCGCGTCGGGATGCCCGGCCCGTACGGGATGACCACCGAGCTGGACTTCCGCGACGTCTACCCCTCGCGCAAGGCGTGCGCGGCGGCGCTCGTGCCGGCGCTGCGCGGGCACATCCGGGACCTGCTCGACGCCGGCTGCGACTACATCCAGCTCGAGGAGCCGATCACCCCGGCGGTCGCCGACGACGACCGCACGCCGGCCTCCATGGTCGAGATCATCAATCAGGTCGTCGACGGGTTCGACGGGTGCACCTTCACCGTGCACATCTGCTTCGGGTCGTTCCGCCGCCTGCCCTACGCGAAGCGGACCTACCGCTGGCTCTTCCCGACGCTGCTCGACGCGAACGTCCACGGCTTCAGCCTGGAGTTCGGCGGGCGGGAGATGGCCGAGATCGACCTCGTCGGGCAGTGGGACCCGGGCCGGATCCTCTCGGCGGGCCTCGTCGACATCAAGACGCACTACGCCGAGACCCCCGACGACCTGGTCGAACGCCTGCGGACGTGCCTGAAGTACCGGGCGCCCGAGGCGCTGGAGATCTCGACCGACTGCGGTCTGCGGCGCGTGCCGCGGAACCTGGCTCTCACGAAGATGACCAATGCCGCTGAGGCCGCACGGCGGGTGCGCCGGGATGGCTGACCTGACGATCCGCGCGGAGACGGTGGGGTCGTTCCTGCGGCCGCCGTACCTGGCCGACGCGATGGCCGCCGGGGTCTCCGACCTGCGGTCGTTGCAGGACCGCGCGGTGCTCGAGGTCCTCGAGCTGCAACGCTCCGTCGGCCTGCCCGTCGTCGGCGACGGCGAGATGCGCCGCCGTATCTGGCACGGCCCGGTCCTCGACGTCACCGACGGCTTCGACCCCGAGGGCTTCACGCGCACGTGGACGGCTCCTGACGGGCGCACCGCGTCGCACACCTCGCCCGTCGTCGCGTCCCGGCTGAGGGCCACCGGCAGCCTCGTCGACGTCGAGGCGGGGTTCGTCCTCGCCCACGCCGACCGCCCCGTCAAGGTCACCCTGCCCGTCCCGACGAACTTCCTGAGCTACTGGACGGCCGGCGTCTCCGATCAGGCGTACAGCGACCCGCAGGAGTTCCTCGACGACCTCGTCGCGATCATGAACCGGCAGGCGCGCGCCCTCGCCGATGCGGGCGTCCGATACCTCCAGCTCGACGCGCCGAAGTACACGTTCCTCGACAACCCGCGGTTGTTCCCCGACCCCGACCGCTGGCAGGAGCAGCTCGCGTCCCACGTCCGGACCGACCGGCGGGTGTTCGACGGGCTCGGGGACGACGTCGTCACCGGCATCCACATCTGCCGGGGCAACTACCGCAGCATGTACGAGAGCACGGTGCCCTACGACGCGATGGGCGAGGTGCTGTTCTCGGAGGCGCGCTACGACCGGCTGCTGCTGGAGTACGACGACGCCCGCGCCGGCGGGTTCGGCGCACTGCGCCACGTGCGGCCCGAGAGCACCGCCGTTCTCGGTCTCGTCACGACCAAGCATCCCGAGCTCGAGTCCGTCGACGACCTGCGGCGGCGGATCGACGAGGCGGCGTCCGTCCTGCCCCTGGAGCGCCTCGCCCTCAGCCCCCAGTGCGGGTTCGCCAGCACGTGGGAGGGCAACGAGCTCACCGCGGACGATCAGCGTCGCAAGCTGGAGACGGTCGTGCGGACCGCGGAGCTGGTGTGGTCGTAGCTGATCGTCTGCCTTGATCCCCGGTGGGGTCGTCGGGGAGGGTCTCTCGATGGCGACCGAGTCGGAGACGTCACCGACCGAGCCGGAACGCCTGCGGGGGTTCCTCGGGGTCGTGGAACGGGTCGGCAACCGGCTGCCCGATCCGGTGCTGCTGTTCGTGCTGCTCGGCGCGGTGCTGGCGGTCCTCTCGGCGATCCTCGCGGGGGTCGGTCTCGAGGCGCAGGTGCCGGGCGCGCCGGCGCCGACCCCGGTGCGCAGCCTGCTCTCCGGCGAGGGGCTGCGGTTCGCGCTCGGCTCGGCGATCGAGAACTTCGTGGAGTTCCCGCCGCTCGGGACGATCATCGCGGTGCTGCTCGGCATCGCCGTCGCCGACCGGTCGGGACTGCTGCCGACGCTGCTGCGGGTCACGGTGCTGCGGGCGCCGCGGCGGCTGGTGGCGCCGGCGCTGATGCTCACCGGCGTCAGCGGGTCGGTGGCCTCCGACGCGGCCTACATGGTGCTGATCCCGCTCGGCGCGATGGTCTTCCGCACGCTCGGCCGCAGCCCCGCGGTGGGGGCGGTCGCGGCCTTCGTCGCGGTCGGGGCGGGCTACGACGCGAGCATCTTCCTGACCGCCACCGACGTCCTGCTCGCCGGGATCACCAACCGCGCCGCGGCGATCGTCGACCCCACCGTCGAGCTGACGGCGCTGTCGAACTACTGGTTCTCGATCGCCTCGGCGATCATCGTGGCGCTGGCCGCGGCGGTCGTCGTCGACAAGGTGGTGGAGCCGAAGCTGGGGGCGGTGGACTCGTCTCCCCCGGCCGACGACGACGCCGCCGACCTCACCATCTCGGCTGTCGAGGTGCGCGGTCTCAAGGTCGCCGGCGTGACGCTCGTGGCGTTCCTCGCGCTCTGCGCCGTGGCGTGGCTGCCGCCGGGCGCACCGCTGCGCGACCCCGAGGGCGGCGGGATCATCCAGTCGCCGTTCGTCTCGGGGATCGCGGTGATCCTGTTGCTCGGGTTCACGGCCGTCGGCATCGCCTACGGGGTGGCGACCGGGAGCATCACGCGCGCCGGCGACGTGCCCACGATGATGCGCGACGGGATGAGCGAGGTCGCGCCACTGCTCGTGCTGTTCTTCGTCATCGCGCAGTTCCTGGCGTGGTTCTCGTGGACCGGCATCGGCCAGTGGCTGGCGGTGACGGGCGCCGACGCCCTGCGCGCGCTCGGTGCGCCCGCGCCCGTGCTGCTCGTCCTGAGCATCCTGCTGATCTTCCTGCTCGGGCTGGTGATCACCAGCGGGTCGGCGCAGTGGTCGCTGCTCGCGCCGGTGATCGTGCCGATGCTGCTGCTGGTCGGCATCGACGCCGCGGCCTCGCAGGCGGCGTTCCGCATCGGCGACTCGATCGCCAACGTGCTCACCCCGATGAGCCCCTACTTCGCCGTCACGCTCGGCTTCCTGCAGCAGTACCGGCGCTCGGCGGGCATCGGGACGCTCGTGTCGATGACGCTGCCGATCGCGATGACGATGTTCGCGGTCTGGGTCGTGCTGTTCGTGGTGTGGATCGTGCTGCGTCTCCCGTTGGGGGTGTGAATGTCGGCGGTGCGGTCTCTGGTGGCGGGGCGTCTCGACGAGGTGGTCGACGACCTGGCGCAGCTCGTGCGCACGGAGACGCCGAGCACGGACCCGTCGCTGCTTGCGCGCGGCGCGGCCGAGCTCGTGTCGTGGGTGCGGGAGCGGTGGCGGGGCGAGAGCGTGACGACGCTCGGCGAGGGGCCGGGCGCGGTGATCCAGGTCGACGCGCCGGGCTCGCTGCCCGGGGTCGTCGTGCTGCTCGGGCACCTCGACACCGTCTTCGAGGCCGGGACGCTGGCGCGCCGGCCGTTCTCGGTGGTCGACGGGATCGCCCGCGGGCCCGGGGTGTTCGACATGAAGGCGGGCCTGGTGCAGGGCGTGCACGCGGTGGCCGCGCTCGACGAGCTCGGAGTGCCACGGCCGACGGTGCGACTGCTGGTCAGCGCGGACGAGGAGGTCGGGAGCCTGGGGTCGCGCGCCGCGCTGGTCGCGGCGTCGTCAGGGGCCTCGGCCGTCCTCGTGCTCGAGCCCGGCGGCGTCGCGGGCACGGTGAAGACCGCGCGCAAGGGCGTCGGGCTGTGGACGGTGACCGCGACGGGCGTCGCCGCCCACGCCGGCCTGGACCCGGAGGCCGGCGCGTCGGCGGTGCACGAGCTGGCCGCCCTGACCACGCACCTGGTCGGGCTGGCGGACCCCGCGGCGGGCACGACGGTCAACGTCGGCGTGCTCACCGGCGGGACCCGGCCGAACGTCGTCGCGGAGCACGCGCGCCTCGACCTCGACGTGCGGGCGCGGACCACCGGCGAGGCCGAGCGGGTGGGCGAGGCGCTCGCGGCGTGGCGGCCCGCCGACGGGCGCGTGCACGTCGACGTGTCCGGCGGGTGGAACCGGCCGCCGTGGTCCGAGCCGGCCCCGGAGCTCGTCGAGCGGGCGCGCTCGGTCGTGGCCTCGCTCGTAGTGCCGTTCGACCCGCGGGAGGTGGGCGGCGGTAGTGACGGCAACATCCTCGCGGCGGCCGGGCTGCCCGTCCTCGACGGGCTCGGAGCGAGCGGCGGGGGCGCCCACGCCGAGCACGAGCACGTGGTCGTCGACGACATCCCGGTGCGGACCGCCCTGCTCGCGGGCCTCGTCGCCGGATCTCCGTCGGCACCCTGAGCGAGGACTCCGGCACGGGGCGTCACCCGCCCGTGCCGTTAATGACAAGCATGTCGTCCGGGCTCGGTCACGATCAGGTCACCGGCCGGTTTCAGCAGGGGGGTGATCGCACGCGAACGGGTGAGCTATGGTCCGCCCTTGTGAGCCAGTCGGGTGATGCCACTCAGACCAACGTGTTCGACCTGACGAAGCGGGGTTACAACCCGAACCAGGTCGACGGGCACGTCCAAGCACTGCTGTCCCGGGTCGAGATGCTCGAGCACGCCCACCGGCAGGAGCAGCAGCGCGCCGACCAGGCCGAGGCCGAGCTGAGCCGGGCGCGCAGCCGTGCGGAGCGCTCGCCGGACGGCGAGGGCGAGGGGACGGTGCAGAACGGCTTCGGGCACCGGCTCGAACGCGTGCTGCGTGTCGCCGAGCAGGAGGCCGCGAACGCCCGCGCCACCGCTGCGCGCGAGGCCTCGGCGCTGATGGAGCGCACGCGCAAGGAGGCCGACGCCCACCGCCAGGACGTCGAGCAGAACCTCGCCGCGCGCCGTGCCTCGCTCGACGAGGAGGCGTCGCGCCGTCGCGCGGACCTCGACGAGCGCGAGCGGGAGCTCGACGAGCAGGCCGCCGCGACCCGCGAGGAGGCCGAGCAGACGCTCGCCGAGGCCCGCATGGGCGCCGAGCAGATCACCCGCGAGGCCGAGGGCGAGGCCCAGCGTCGTCGCGAGGACACCGAAGCGATCATCCGCCGGCGTCACACCGAGGCAGAGAACGAGCTGCAGCGACTCAAGGGCCTGCACGACGGCGTGCGCACCGACCTCGGGCGCCTGCTCGAGTCCCTGTCCGGCCAGCTCCCCAACCGCGACCGCCACCTCGCCGCGGCCCCGCACCCGGCGGCGGTCGCTGCCGGGGGCAACACCGCCGTGCACCACGTGCACGCCGACCACGGCGCGCGGATCGACGAGGCCGGCTCGTCGTGACCGCGGGGCGGGCGGCGCCCCCGGCGTACGGCGCGGTGATCGTGCCCGGCCGGTCCGGCGGCTTCGCGCGGGGCGGCACCCGGCCGCGGGGCGTCGACGAGACCGACATCCTGGCGCCGGTGACCGCGGGCCCCGCCGCCCACACCGTGCGGGCCGCGTACTCGACGCGCGCCAAGGCTGCCCCCGCACCTGCGCCCTCTCCCGCGCCGGAGCTCCCGCCCGCCGCGCAGGCGCTCGGATCGTTGCCGACGGTGCAGCGGCGGGCGCTCGTCCAGCGCTACGCCCACGGGATGGCCGCCCACGAGATCGCCGCCGTCGACGGTGTCCCCCTCGAGGTCGTCGAGCGCCGGCTCGTGCACGGTGCGCTCGCCTTCTCCCACCTCCTCGGTGTCCCGGCCGGGGCCACGAGCCCCGGCGTGATCGCGGCCCGCGAGATCGCCCAGCTCGGCGCGGACATCGAGCTCCCGTCCGCGCCCGGCGCCGCCCCGGCGTCCGCCGAGCGCGACCGGCGGCTGCCGATCGCCGCGGCCTGCCTGGCTGCCGCCTCCGTGGCCGCACTCGGTGTCGCGGCGGCCACGGCGAACGGGTTCGACGTCATCGGGCTCGGCGGCGAGCCCACGGGCCCGGCCGCCGGCCCCGGTGTCCCGGGCTCCGACCTCCTCCCCGACGCCGGACCGCCGGCCCCCGGTCCCGGCCCTGTCGGGACGGACGACCTCGGTCTCCCGGGTGGCGCCACGTCCTCACCGGACGGTTCGGCCGCGCCCGACAATTCCGCCCCGCCGTCCCTCGCCGCCGCCAGCGCGCCGGTCCCGTCTGGGGTCGGGTTCGTGCCGACCTTCGGCAACGACGACCTCGCCCCCGCCCCCGCTCCTGGGATCGCTCCGGGTGCTGGTGCTCCGGGTGGTGGCTCGTCGGGCGGCGGCGTTCCTGCTCCGTCCGCGCCGACCTCCTCGGCCCCGACGAGCTCGTCGCAGCCCTCCTCGTCCGCACCGAGCTCGTCGACACCGCCGGCGCCGAGCGACGACCCGGACCCCGGGTCGCCCACGGCCGAGCCGACCCGCAACGACCCACCGCCGCGGGCCAACGCCTCCCACCGAGGAGGCGGGGATGACCGCGGCCAGGCCGGCCGCGGTGACCGTGACCGCGGTGGCGATCGAGGTCAGGCCGACCGTGGCGGCGATCGCGGTGGTGACCGCGCTGGTGGTGACCGCGCTGGTGGTTGACCGCGCTGGTGGTGACCGCGCTGGTGGTGACCGCGCTGGCCCCGACCGCGGCGGCGACGGCAACCGCGGTGGCGGTCCGCGGGGCGGCGGCCGCTGAGCGGCTACCCCGGGCGTAGGCCCGCCGCCTCCGCGTCGAAGAGCGTCGGGGACGCGTCGTCGACCAGCTGGAGATCCGCCACGTAGATCGCCGCGTCGGTGACCTCGTCTGGCGCGGGGACCGCATCCAGGCGCACCGGGTCCTCCGGCCGGTAGGTGGTGCGCCGGTACCGGCGGATCTCCCGCACCCGGTACCGCCGTCGGCACAGCGCCACGGCCTCGCCGTGCTCGGTGCCCGCGGCCAGTTCGGGGTCGAGGTAGAGCGCGCCCTCCACCCACAGCCGCCCCTCGCCGGGGTCGGACGCTGCCCAGTTGACCGGGAACAGGCGCCCGTCGACGTCGAGGACGTCCACCCGACAGCGACACTCCTCCGCCGCGACCGGCGCTGCGATCACCCCGCCCCGGGCGTCGAAGCACCCGAACTCGTCGACCTTCCACGTCTCGCCCTCGGAGAGCGCGGGCAGGTACCCGCTGGTGTAGATCGCCGGCGCGACCTCGATCTCCCGCCCGACGACGATCGTCGACAGCTCCCCAGCGGCGAGATGATGCGGGAGGAGCTGGACGGTCAGCTCGCCGTCCAACCGTTCCTCGCGCAGGGCCCGGCGCCCGAGCGTCCGCCGGACGAACTCGTCCTTGTCCTCGTGGTGGCGCCCGGCCACCGTTCGTTCCCTGCTCCGCCGCGTCCGTGCGGGTTTCGCCATATCCGCCTCCTCGGGTCTCCTGGGTGTTGGAGTCCCGCGAGGTCTCAGCGGTTCCGTGCGGTCCTGGCCTGTGGACAACTCACGTCGACGAGCCGTCCGCTGCCGCGAACAGGCACGGCCGCCACGGCTCGTACGGCTTCACCCCGGCGACGACGTCCTCCACGTATTCCTCGAGGAAGCGCGCCGCCTCCTCCGGTGGCGACGGCCAGCGGTCGAACGCACCGGGCGATGTCCCGACGTCTCCGGGAACCAGCCGCCCCTCGCGGACGAGCCGGGCGACGAGCCTTCCCGCTCGTCGCAGCAAGACGAGGTCGTCGCCCTCCTCGGCCTGGCTGACGATCCCGACGGCGTGACCCAAGTCGATCCAGTCGACCTGGGCCTCGTCGACGATGTCGTCCATCAACTGGAGCTCGTCGCTCATCCACCCTCCCGACGCGGAGTGTGCACCCGCACCTGCCGGTCCCGCCCTGCGTTGATGTCCACCGCAGGCTCGTGTGGAGGAGTCGACGATGTCTCTCGGTAGGTCAAGTAGGTGCCGTCGCTGAGAAGGACCACCGTTCTCCCACCTGCGATGTGGACGACCTGGCCGCCTTCGGACAGGGCCTCGAAGATCTCGTCGATGTCCGACACAGAGTCGACCTCCCTTACCGGGAACTTCATGCTCTTCGCGCTTCCTCGTCGGCCGATCTGTCTGCCCTCTTCGTCGGCGTGCTCGGTGGCGGTGAGCCCGTTGTAGCGTCCGAGTGGAGGTGGCGTCTCAGCGTTCGGCTCATTCGTTCCCGGTCCCAGGGCGTCAGCGGCGCGAACGGTCCGCTCCACCCGTCCAGCGACCCCGGCTCCACCGATGGCCGAGAGGCCGGCCCCGGTGAGCATCTCCCCCGCCCAGCGCGTCGGGTTGGTCGCGGCTTCGCGGGGGTTGAGAGCCTGCTCGATCGTCTCGGTCGGGTTCGTGGCGGCGTTCGCGACGCCGGTCGCGAGGTTCTCCCAGCCGTCCACCGCGGCGGCCGGCTCGACGAGGAACCGGGTCGGGTTGATCTGCCACAGGAACTGGCCCGTCGACGAGAGCTCCGACCAGGCGCCGCCGGCGAGGTCCCCGAGGACACCACCGAGCTGGTGAGCAACCGACGGCGACGGCGGCGCGAGGTCGCGCGCTCGTCCGACGAGCGCTGCAGCTCGATCCCCGGCCTCGACCACGGCAGCGCGGATCGCTTGGAGGCGTTCCGCCGCCACGGCCCGGCCGGCCACCCCGGGGTCGGGAATCTCGGGGGCACGCGGCTCCGCGCTCTGCTGCTGAGCGCCCACCCAGTCCGCCGCCACGATCTCCGCTTCGCCCTGCGCCCACTCGAGGACCGCGAGGTAGTCCCCGACTGCGTCCGCGGCCTGCAGGAACGCCTCGCCGGTACCGGTCCACTGCGTCGGCACCGGGTCGAAGACGCGGCGGAACGAGTCGGCCGCCTCGCCCTGCCAGTCGCCGGTGTCGATGCGGCGTAGACCGTCACCCGCACCGAGCAGCGCCGCACCGAGCCTCGACATCGCCACCTGGACCGAGCGAACGGCCGCTGGGTCGCCCGGGACGAGGGCAACCGGGTCGGCGGTCTCCCCGAGCTCCGCCACGACGCGTCACCGTCCGAAGCGGAACTGCTCGACCACGAGACCTTCGGCGTCGGCGTACGCGTGCGCCGCCTCCGCGAGGCCGCGGGCCAGCGCGTTGCCGTCGTCGGTGAGGTTGGCGAGGCCATGGGACCAGCGCTCGCCGAAGTCTCCGACCACGACCGCGAGGGCGTCGTGACCGAACGCCGACGGGCCTGCTCGCAGCTCGCCGGCGTCGTGGGCGGCCAGCTCGTCCATGACGGCGTCGACGCCGTGGGCAGCGTCGAGCAGCGACTGGAGCACCACCCGCACGTCGGCCACGGGAGCCAAGGTAGGCAGATCCGCCGTCACGGAGGTGCGCTTTCACCGGACCGGCCAGAATCCGCCCGATGACCAGGGACGCCCGCACCGACGACTACACCCGCGCGGTCCTCCGCGTCCCCGACCTCGGCGACCGCGGACTGGTCCTGCGCCCACGGACCGACGGCAACGTCCTCGGCACGTTCCCCTTCGCCGCTCCCGTGCACGTCGTGACGGCCCACAACCCGGGACTCGAGCGCCTGTCCGCCGCGGAGAACGCGGCGCGCCAGACCGCGCTGGAGGCCGAACTCGACGAGCGGGGGCTGCGGCACTGGCGCTCCGTAGCCGGCGCGGAGGACGGGTCGCACGCCGAGGAGGGCGCGCTCGTCGTGGGTCTCGACGACGAGGACGCCTGCGCGCTCGGCGCGGCGTGGGGCCAGGACGCGGTGTTCCGGTGGAGCCCCACCGCCTGGACCGTGCTCGCGTGCGACGACACCCCGTCCGTCGCCCTCGGGTGGGAGATCACGTCCTCGACCTGAGGGCGCCGCGACGCGAGGGCAGGATGGAGGACGTGAGCGACTGGAATCAGCAGATCATCGAGGAGTTCCGCGCCAACGAAGGGCGCGTCGGCGGGCCGTTCGAGGGTGCGCCGTTGCTGTTGCTGCACCACATCGGCCGGAAGTCGGGCGCGGAGCGCGTCACGCCGATGATGTACCAGGCCGTGGACGGCGGGTACGCGGTCTTCGCGTCCTACGCCGGCGCGGACGTCAACCCCGCCTGGTACCACAACCTGCTCGCGCAGCCGGACGTCGAGGCCGAGATCGGCACGGACACCGTCACGCTGCACGCTCGCGACCTGCCCTCCGACGAGCGCGGGCCGATCTGGGAGAAGCAGAAGCAGGACTACCCGGGCTTCGCCGGCTACGAGGAGAAGACCGACCGCACGATCCCCGTCGTGCTGCTCGAACGGCGCTGATGCCGCGCCCGGTCTGGAACAAGCTCGCCCACAAGCGGGGCGAGCTGCTCAGCCGCGACCTCACCCCGGACGTGCACGCCGAGCGCTGGGCGCAGCGCTACGACGGCACGATCGGGGAGTTGAACCGCTGGGTCGACCACGTCCGGGACACGACCTACGAGAACCTCCCGTACTTCGACCCGGCCAGCGCCGGCCTGGGCGCGCGAGTGCTCGTGCTGCTCCAGGACCCGTCGGGCGAGGCCGAGGAGGGCTCGGGGTTCGTCAGCAGGCACAACAACGACCCGACGGCGCACAACACGTACATCGCCGCCGATCGAGCCAAGCTCGGCTACGACATCTCGCTGCACTGGAACGTCGTGCCGTGGTGGGTCGCGAACCCCGCCAAGCCCGTCCGCTCCCTGGAGAAGGAATCCCGACGGGCACAGCCATACCTCGTCGCGCTGCTCGAGATGCTGGACCCTGCGCCGTCCGAGGTGGTGCTGCTCGGCAAGCCGGCCGCCCGGGCGTGGACCCGGCTGACGCGTGTCGGGCTGCCGGAGGCGTTGCGAGGAGCGACGGTGGCCCAGGCGCCGCACCCGAGCCCGCTGGTCTACCCGCGCGTCGACGCGGCGACCGGCCGCGGGAACAGCGACCTGATCGTCGAGGCCATGCGGCTCGCCGGCCAGCGGGCGCGGGGGGAGAAGGTCCGGCCGGCCGCGGGTGGACCGGCGGGTCGGCGGCGGCCGTTCTGAGCCCGGCCCGCGGGGAGCCGGACTCTGTGGTGGGAACGCTTCGATTTTCGAAGCAGTTGCGTCAAAGTTCGTCAGCTCTCGCGTCCCGGCCCTACGGAGCCGGAGATCTCGCTAGCGTCGGCAGCCGGACGCGCCCACGCGAGCGGAAGGACGGCGATGACCGAACCCCTGCCTCCCCCGCTGACCGCCGACTCGCCCCTGACGCTCCCCGACGGCCGCGTCGCCCCGCGCTACCGGCCGCCCGAGATCGGAGGCGGGTCGTTCGAGGTCGACCTGGCCCGGGCGCCCGAGGCGATCCAGGAGTTGGAGGAGGCGGCGCGCGAACTGAGCGATATCCGGCGAGAGGCCGAGCGACTCGGAAAGATCACTCCGCCGACAGCCGACCTCGTGAGTCGCGACGCCGCGAATGTGCTCGGTGCGGCCGCCGTCGGCGGCAACGGATCGTTCGTCGTGGCCATCGACAGCGGGATCCGTCAGATTCAGGGCATGATCACCGCGCTGCGGAAGGCGATGGCCGAGTACGACCGAACCGACTCGGAGAACGACGCGGCGTTGAGGCGACCTTGAATCGCTCGCTTGCAGCGATCGCACTCGTTGTCGCCGTACTCGTCGTCGGCTGCTCCAGCCAATCTCCGGAACCGAGTCCAGCGCCTGCACCCGATCGCTTCGGAGCCCCGGTCCCGCCGAGATCGCTCGACGGAACCGCACACGCCGCTCGACCCTGCTCGCTCCTCGACAGCAGCGAGCTCAGGCAATTCGGGCTCGAGGCGAACGGCCGCGTACAGCAGTTGCCCTACGGGTCACCGGCCTGCGTCTGGTCGGGCCCTGGCTTCTCGCGGGAGGTCTCTGTCGCGGTCGTGGTCGACCGTGACTATCTCGTCGACACCTATCGGTCCCGACCGACGTACCAAGTCTTCGAGCCGATCACCATCGACGGACTCCCCGCCGTCGCCCAACAGACGACGCCTACAGCTTTGACCTGCACTGTCACGACCGGCATCGCACTCGGGCAGGCGGTCGACGTGTCCTCCACAGAGTTCGGCTCTCAGCCGTCCCCTCCATGTGAGACCGCGCGCCGAGTGACGGAGGTCGTCGTCAGCAGCCTTCCGCCGGTACCAACGAAGTGACCTCCATCGACTCCTTCGCCACCTCCCTGACCTCGCTCCCCGCGTCGGCAGGCGCCACCGTCCTCGTCGGGATCGACGGCTTCTCCGGTGCCGGGAAGACAGCTCTGGCGGAGGCCCTGGGCACGTACGACGACATCACCGTCGTCTCGATCGAGGAGTTCTACCCCGGCTGGGCGGGGCTGGCGGAGGGCCCGGCGCGGGCCGTGGCGGGGCTCGTCGACCCGCTGCGGCGGGGCGAGACGCCGCGATGGCGCAGCTGGGACTGGGAGAACGACACCGAGGGCCCGGACCGGGAGCGCCCGGTCGGGACACGGGTCGTCGTCCTCGAGGGCTGTGGCGCCGGGGCGGCGGTGCTCCGGGAGCACGAGGCGCTGACCGTCTGGGTCGACGCCGACCCCCACGAGCGGGAACGTCGGCTCCGGGCCCGCGAGGACTGGTCGCTCTACGCACCGCACCGAGCCGCCTGGCGGGAGACCGAGCAGGCGCTCGCCGCGCAGGAGGGCCTTCCCGCGGCCGCGGACGTCGTCGTCCGCTACACCGAAGGGTCTCTGGACGTCACGACGTCGCCACGTTCATGACTGTGTGTGCTCCCTGTGGGTACCGTCCGACTGTGAGCACGACGACGGACGATCCCGCAGCCACCACGCCGGACGTCTCCCCCAGCGACGCGGAGCGCTGGCGCGAGGTCGTGCAGTGGAAGGACCGCTCGATCCAGAGCTCGTCCGGGGTCCTCAGCCCGGTGCTCACCGGCATCGCGGGCGTCCGCGCGGAGGTCACGTCCTTCCTGCGCCGCGTTCCCGGGGTCTCCCAGGTCGACGACGGTGTGCAGGGCGCGCTCCACCAGCTCGCCGCGGCCGGCGCGGGCGCCGGGGCGGCGACGCTGCGGCGGGACTCGGTGTTCGCCGACTTCCGCGCGCTGGGCCACGACGTCACCGACTTCAAGGACATCCGCGACCTCGACATCGCGGACGTCGAGGCAGCGATGCCGCGGCTCGACCTCGGCTACACGGTGTTCGCCGGCGTGCAGGGCGGGGTCACCGGCCTGCTCACCGGGACGGGCGCGACGGCCGTCGCCGGTGGGTCGGGCGGCGCCGGGCTCGGCAGCCTGCCCGGGATCGCCGTCGTGGCCGCGACCCTCACCGGCGACACGCTGCTCACCGTCGCCTCCTGCACGCGTGCGGTCGCGCACGTCGCCGCCTATCACGGCTACGACGTCACCAAGCGCTCCGAGCAGATCATCGCCCTGGCCGTCCTCGCCGTCGGCCTCTCCTCGGACGAGGACGCGCCGGAGGCCTACCAGGACCTCTCCGAGCTGATCACGGCGAAGTCGGAGGAGAACCAGAAGCGCAAGCAGCAACAGCAGCAGATCAAGCGGCTCGGCCAGGCCGTCTACCGGCGCCTGCTGAGCCAGATCGGGCAGCGGGAGCTGGCGCAGCTCGTGCCGGTGCTCGGGGTCGGCGTCGGCGCGGTGCTCTCGGCGCGGCTGCTGGCCAAGGTCGTCGACACCGCCGTGCACCTCTACCGCGAGCGCTTCCTGCACGACAAGTACGAGCTGCCCTTCGGCGTCGAGCTCCCCTTCGACCCCGCGAAGTACCAGCCCTACGTCGACGGCGAGCCGGACGACGGCGGCGACGACATGGACGACGAAGGCGACGAGATCTTCGCGGGCGCCTGACTCGATCGGCCCAGCGTCCACCTGACGTTCATCCGGAGGCCACCGACCGGGAAGATCCTGGTTCTCTGACCACCCCTCCGGCCACCTAGCGTCAGCCCGGATGACCGTCGCCCTCGCACCCGTCAGCACGGTGCCGTCGCCGCCGGAGGACCCGGCGCCGGCACGGGTCGCCGACGTGCTCGGCACGCTCCAGGCGTGGGTCCGTGCGCTGCCCAGCCCCACCGACGTCGCGGCGGCGGCCGGTGCGGCCGGCGAATGGCTCGGTCACGCGACGCTCGACCCCGCGCGGGTCCTCCTCGGGCGCGAGACCGCGGACGCGCCGGCCGTCGACGAGGACGCCCGGCCGGCGTTCGGCTGGATCTACGGGACGGTCGGCGCCGTGCAGGCGGGGGCGACCGGCCTGCTCACCGGCGTGCTCGGGGCGGGACGGTGGGCGCCGCTGGTGGGCGCCGTCGGCAGTCTCGGGCTCGACGGCCTGCTCACCACCGCGACGTGCGTGCGGGCCGTGTCCCACGTCGGCGCGAGCTACGGCTTCGCGGTGAGCTCCGACGCCGAGCGCACCGAGGTGCTCGCGCTCGTCGCCACGACCCTGGGCGGCACGACCGACGGTGATCGCCGGCACCTCGCGGGCCTCATCGTCATGCGGCTCTCGGTGCACCGCGGGCCGACGGAGCTGCTGCGCTTCGTGCCGGCCGTCGGTCCGGTGCTCGACGCGGCGCTCGGGGCGTTCCTCGGCGCCCGGTTGCTGACCCGCGTCGTCGGCGACGCGGAGCGGCACTACCGGGCCCGGTACCTCGTGGAGCAGGCGCCGACCGCAGCCTGAGCTCCAAGATCGTGGTGGGTTTCCTGACCTTGAGCGTCAGCGTGGCCGCCAGGCTGAGACACTCCGTGCCTCAGTGCTGTGAGGACGCCGCGAGGTGGGCGCGGACGTCGGCGACCGACGTGAACACCTGGTAGCCGAGGTCGCGGAGGCGGTCGCGGGCCGGGTCGGCGAGGTCGGGCGCGAGGATCACCGGCGGGGCGAGGGCTCGGCGGCTGATGCCGGTCGGCCAGAGCGCCGCGGCGTCGGTGAGCACGGTGCCGCCGCGGGGGTCGTGCACGCGCGCGTCGCGGCGCGGGGGCGGGAAGCCCTGGGCGGCGAGGTCGGCCACGAGCTCGTCGAGCGTCTCGGGCACCGCGCCCCCGAGGACCGCGCGCCCTGAGCGTCCGCGGCGCGGGCGGTACTCGGTGTGGTCCTCCGGGGCCGACTCGACGACGGCGAGCGGTCCGGTCGGCGCCTGCGGCGTGATCCCGGCGCCCGCGGCCGCGTCGAGCACCGGGGTGAGGGCGCCCTCGGGGTCGGCGACGTAGCGCGACTCGGCGACCCGCACGACGGGCCAGCCGCAGCGGCGCAGGTCGTGCTCGGCCTCGACGTCGGCGCGGGTGGCGGGGCGGCGCGCCTCGTCGCCGTCGCAGAGCACCGCGAGCCGGCCCGTCGCCCCCGTGACGACGAGGTCGAGCACCCGCCCGTGCACGTCGACCTGCGGGACGACCGCGAACCCGAGCGCCGAGAGGTCGGCGAAGACCCGCTGCGCGAACAGGCTGCCGAACGCCGGGTGACGGTGCTCGCGGTCGACCTCGGCGGGCGCCGGCCGGTTCTCCGGCGCGCCGGCCGAGCCGTCCGGTTCCTCCGCGGTGACGTGCTCGAGCAGCTTGCGGCGCAGGTCGGAGGGCCCGAGGTCGTCGACACCCACGGAGTGGAAGAGCCACATCTGGTCGCGGGCGCGGGACGCGGCCACGTTGAACGCCTGGCGGTAGCGCTCGGCGGTCAGCGCGACCAGGCGGTGCCCCGGCGCCACGACCATCGAGAGCCACACGACGTCGCGCTCGTCGCCCTGGAAGTCCGCGGCGACGCCGACCCGCAGCCGCCGGCTCTCCCACTCGCCCACCGGGAGCCGCTCGCGCAGCAGGCCCTCGATCAGCTCGACCTGCCCGTGGCCCTGCAGCACGACCACCCCGAACGTCGCGGCGGCGTAGGCGGGGTCGTCGGCGCAGCGCGCGACGGCGTCGACGAGCGCGGCGGCCTCGGCGTCGTTCGCCAGCGACGAGCCCTGCCCGCGCACGGCCGCGTCCGGCACGAACGTCGCGCGCAGCGGCGGCAGCCGGTCGGCGCCGAACTGCCGCAGCGGCACGAGCGGCGCGTCCTTCTCCCCGGGACCGCTGTAGAACTCGCGCGACGACCAGCCGACGATCTCCGGCATCGACCGGAAGTGCTCGCGCAGCCGGATCGGCGGCCCGAACGTCGCGCGGAACACCGAGAACACGCTCGCCCGCGGCGTGAACTGGCTGCGCAGGTAGAACGGCACCTCGGGCAGGTCGGTCTCGAGCCGGGCGAACGCCGGCTCGAGCGAACCGCCGCCGACGTCGGCGGGGGTGCACTGCCGATCGTCGCCGACGACGATCACGCGCGGCGCGAGCCAGAGCAGGAACAGGCTGGTCAGATCGGCCTGGCTGGCCTCGTCGACGATCACCACGTCGAACGCGTCCGGGCGGGGCTCGACGGCGGAGAGCACCTCGCGGATCGGCATCACCCAGGCCGGGACGGCGTCGCGGGCGACCTCGACGGCCTCGCGCGCGGCGGCCCGGTAGCGGTCGGCGTGGCGCCCGGTGCCCTTGCCGACCGCGGCGACGGAGGCCCGGTGGCTCTGCAGCGCGCGCATCTGCTCGGCGGTGATCCGGGTCAGCGATGCCCGCCACGCCTTCGCCGCCGCGAGCCGCGCGGTGGCGCCGGCGAGCTCGACGTCGAGGTCGGCGAGCCGGTCGGGAGCGTCGTCGGCGGCCGCCCACTGCGCCACGCGCGCCGCGGCCCGCGCGTAGGCCCACGCCTGCTCGAAGCGCTCCTCGCGGTCGGGCCAGGGCTCGTCGGCGTGCGCGCGCAGCAGGGCCGCGGCGCCGGGTGCGGCGTCGTCCAGGCGCGCGGCGAGGGTGTCGGCGCGACGCTGGTCGCGGGCCTCGGCGTGCGCGGTCTCGACGGCGAGCACGGCGTCGGTGTAGGCGTCGGCGTCGCGGCGGCGCAGGGCGTCGAGCACCGCGACCAGCTCGGGGGCCTGCCGGGCCGGCGCCACCCCGGCCTGGACCCGCTCGAGCACCTCGTCGAGCTCCGCGCGGGCCAGCTCCGCGGCGCGGGTGTCGTCGACGTCGAGGGTCAGCGTCGTCAGCACCCGCAGCCGGGCCAGCGAGTCGACCCGCGGGCGGTCGGCGGGGGGCAGCGCGGCGAGCAGCCGGCGCACGCCCATCGCCGCCGTCAGCACCCGGCCCACCGCGAGGCACGTCGCGCGCAGCGCCATGACCTGCTCGACGAGCATGGCGCGGTGCTCGGCACGGCGCAGCGGGTGCCCGAGCGGGCCGAAGCCCTCGGAGAGCCGATCGGTGATCTCGAGGATGCGCAGGTGGTGGGCGATCGCGGTGGCACCGGAGACGGTGGACGGGTCGGCGCCGTGCAGGTGGATGTCGGCGAGGTAGGGCTCGACGGCCTTCTGCTCCTCGGGCTTGAACATCCGCCGCGTCGTCCCGCCGTCGGCGAGGAACGTCGCGAACCGCTCGAACACCGGGGCGGCCGCGGCGACGTCCACGGCGTCGGCGACCCGCACCTGCGCGGGCCCCGCCCGGCGGTCGTGCTCGAGCACCTCGTCGACGAGGCGCAGCCCGGCCGTCGCGCGGCCCCACAGGTGCCCGGCGCGACCGGCGAGCACCGCGTCGGCGACCCCGTGCGCCCACTCGGCCTCGTCACCGGTGTCCCCCAGCTCGGCGAGCGCGTCGGCGACCGCGCGGCTGACCCCGGGCAGGTGGGCGGCGGCGTCCGGGGGCAGGCTACCCAGCGCCGCGACGATGTCCCCGACGTCGCCGGACGTCGCGTCGAGTCCGCGCAGGACGGCGGCCGCGAGGTCGGCGACGTGGTCCTCGGGCGGCAGCTCGACCGGCTGCGGGAGCACCTGGCGGACACGTTCGCGGCGGGCGGGGGTCTCGGTGGCGAGCAGGCCGCGCAGCGTCCGGAACTCCGCCGTCGACAGCGGTGGCGACGCGGGCAGGTCGACGTCGGGACCGACGACGTCGGCGAGCCACCCGTCGCGCTCGTGGGCGGCCTGCAGCCGCCGCACGACCTCCGCGCGCGTGCCCGTCATCCCCGGCCCGAGGTCACGCTGGACGGTCGTCTCGGCGGCGCGCTCGGCGACGAGGGCGTCGAGCGCGGCGTCCCGCTCGGCGAGCAGCCCGTCGCGGCGCGCGACGAGCTCCGCGACCGCACGCTCGGACTCCTCGGGGTCGAACTCGGTGCTGCGCGCGGCGAGCCCGGCGATGCCCGCGCCGAGCCCGGGCTCCTCGTCGGCGGCGTCGGCGAGCGAGATGCACAGGTCGCGCATCTCGGGCGGCAGCTTGTCGCGCAGCACCCGCAGCGCCTGCGCCTTCTCGCTGGTCACGAGCACGCGGCGGCCCTCGGCGAGCAGGGCGCAGAGGAGGTTGGCGATCGTGTGGGTCTTGCCGGTGCCGGGCGGGCCCTCGACGACGACGCCGGAGTCGCGCCCGAGCCGGCCGAGGATGCGGCCCTGGGCGGCGCCGACGGGCAGCGGGAACAGCGGGTCGGTGACCGGCGGCTCGTCGTGGCCGGTGCGCGCGAGCCAGGCGGCGCGGTCGGTGGGCTCGATGGCGGCGACGAGCTGGGCGAGCCCGACGGGCAGGGGCCGGGTCCCGTCGGCGAGATCGGCGACCATCGCGTCGTAGAACGTGCGCAGCGCCGCGGCACCGCGACGGCGGGCGATCAGCGTCGGCGCGGGGACGAGCGCGGTGCCCGGGCCCGTCGGGCCGATCCAGTCGTCGCCGCGGGTGTGCTCGACGCGCAGCCTGCGGTCGGCCCAGGCGGCGAGGTGGTCGACGAGGTCGGGGGCGAGCGGGGAGGCGGGGGCGGGCCCCTCGTCGGTGACGGTGTCGTCGACGAGCCCCGTGCCCGCGAGCAGCTCCTCGTCCTCCCAGGAGGTGGCCTCGCCGGCGAGGGTGACGACCATGGCGTCCCCGTCGTGCGCGATCCGCACCGGGCGGGCCAGCAGGTGCACCCGAACGTCGTGGTCGGGGGCGTGCAGCAGGCCGCCGGCGAGGACGAGCTCGACGGCCTCGGGCTGGTCGGCGGCGGCGCGCATCAGGTCGAACAGTGCGTCGAACGTCGCCCGCATCGGGCCGTCGGCCGTCGCGCGGAGGATCTCGTCGCCGGCCTCGAGGGGTCGTCGGACCGCGCTCTGGTCGGCGACCTCGACCAGGGGGAGCTCGCCGACGTGGTGGCGGGTGTGGCGCACGGGGCGCGCCCGGGCGAGCGCGACGCGGCGCAGGACGCCGACGAGGCGCTGCACCCGGTCGCGCAGGGCGGGGTCGTGCTCGGGGTGGGCCTCGGCGCCGCCCCGACCGTTCGTGCGGGGGCCGTCGTCCGGGGGCGCGGTCGGGCTCCCGACCGGCTCCTGCGGCACGCCCACGCCCACCCTCCCGTCCTGCCCTTCCCCTGCTCCGACGGACCACAATCGCATCCCGCCCCCGGGCCGACCACGCGCGCCCGGGCACAGCGGGGGAACTCGATGGAACCGCGCGGGGCCCGGCCCCGTCGAACCCTGTGACGGGAACGAGCGGGGAGGACGGATGGGGACGAGGGCGGGGTCGGACGACCCGGAGGAGGCCGCGCGGTTCCTGGCGGGGCTCGCGCAGGCCGGGGGCCGGGGGAGGGACGTCGCGGGGGTGCTGCGCGCGCGGTACGGGCGGTCGCGCGCCCTGGTGGCGGGCGCCGAGCTGGCCCTGCTCGACGCCGCCGACGCGGTGCACGAGCGGGGGTGGGGTGCGCGGGACGTCACCGAGGTGGTGCGCCGGCGGCTCTCGGCCGGACGGGTCGTGCTGGCCGTCGACGTGCTGAGCGCCGCGGCGGCGCGCCGGCCCCGCGGCGGGGTCCTCGACGCCGACCTCGCGGCCCTCGGTGGCGCACCGCCGGCGCGTGACGAGCCGCTGGTGGCGCAGTGGAGCTCGGTGCGGGGGCTCGATCCCGACGACGCGCTGGCCGCCTCGGTCGCGCTCGTGGGGCTCCTGCGGTGGCTCCCGACGCTGCCGTGGCTCGGGGAGGAGGCGCCGGCCCCCGAGGGTGTCGACGCCCGGGTGCTCGCCCGGGTCCGCGGGCTCTTGGCGAAGGCGGAGTCCACGGAGTTCCCCGAGGAGGCCGAGGCGCTCTCGGCGAAGGCGCAGGAGCTGATGGGGCGCCATGCGCTCGAGCAGGCGCTGGTCACGGGCCCGGCGGGGTCCGAGCCGCGGGCGGCGGCGCGGCGGTTGTGGATCGACCCGCCGTACGCGAGCGCCAAGTCCAATCTCGTGCACCAGGTGGCCCTCGCCAACCGGTGCCGCGCCGTCAGCCTCCCCGCGCTGGACATGGTCACGGTGGTGGGCCACGCGTCCGACCTCGCGACCGTCGAGCTGCTGGTCACGTCGCTGCTGGTGCAGGCCGACCGCGCGATGCTGGCCGCCGACGACGGGTCGGTGCCCCGCTCGCGCACGCGGTCGTTCCGCCACGCCTTCCTGCTGGCCTACGCCACGCGGATCGGCGAGCGGCTCACGGCGGCCGCGCACGAGGCGCAGGCCCACGCGCGCGCCGAGCTGGGCGAACGCCTCCTCCCGGTGCTCGCGGCGCGGGCCGAGGTCGTCGAGCGCACGGTGGGTGAGCTCTTCCCGCGCCTGACGAGGCGTCGGCTCAGCGTCGGCAACGGCGACGGCTGGGCCGCCGGGCGTGCCGCCGCCGACGCCGCCAGCCTCACCCCGGGCCGCGACGCGCTCGCCGAGCGGTAGGGGCGAGGATGGCGGGATGCCCGGCCACCGCGAGCGACGTGCCGAGAAGCAGCGTCGTCGCGACGCCAAGCGGGGGCGGGCAGCGGCTCCGTCCGCGCCGCAGGACCCGGGGCTGCCGCCCGAGACGCTGCAGGCGCTCCTGCGCCGGGCGGCAGCCGACCTCGCGGGTGGTGACGAGGGCGCGCTCACCGAGCTGCGTCGCGTGCTCGCCGAGCACCTCGCGCGCCGCCGGGAGCGGGTGCTGGCCGCGTGCGACGTGGTCACGGCCGAGGTGGCGGCGTCCGGTCCCCTTGACCTCGAGACCGACCTCGGGGCCGCCCTCGCGGCCGGGGAGACGGTGTCGGCCTGGGCCGACCGCACGGGGGTGCGCACCGAGGAGGCGGCGGTCGCGACGGTGCGCCTGCTCGCGTCCCTGCCCGAACCATTGACCTGAACAAAGGTCGAGGTCCTACGTTCGTCGACATGACCGAGAAGACCGTCCAGCTCGCGGTGGTGATCGGCAGCGTCCGCACCGGTCGCTTCGGCCCGGTCGTGGCCGCCTGGTTCGCCGAACGTGCCCGCCGCCGGCCCGAGTTGTCCGTGGACGTCGTCGACCTGCGCGACACCGGCCTGGACGCCGGGTTCGCCGAGCGGATCGGTGCCGCGGACGCCGTCGTCATCGTGACCCCCGAGTACAACCACAGCTTCCCCGGCCCGTTGAAGACCGCCCTGGACGCCGTCGGGGGCGAGCTGCGCGACAAGCCGGTCGGTTTCGTCGCCTACGGCGGCCTGTCCGGTGGACTGCGGGCGGTCGAGCAACTGCGCCCGGTGCTCGCCGAGCTGCACGCGGTGGGCCTGCGCGACACCGTGAGCTTCCACGGCGCGTCCGGCGCCTTCGACGCCACCGGGCACCCCCGCGAGGAGGTCGCCGACGCCGCGGCGACCGTCGTCCTCGACGCCCTGGTGTGGTGGGCGCGGACCCTGCGGCGCGCCCGCGACGAGCAGGCGGCGGGGAGCCCCACGTGAGCGAGCACGACCACCCCCGCCCCTACCCCGGCCAGGAGCTCTCGGTCGGCGAGGTCGCCGAGCGCAGCGGGGTCGCCGTGTCGGCGCTGCACTTCTACGAGCGCGAGGGCCTGATCCACAGCCGCCGCACGCCCGGCAACCAGCGCCGGTTCCGCCGCGAGGTGCTGCGCCGGCTGTCGTTCATCCGCATCGCCCAGCGCGTCGGGATCCCGCTCGCGGAGATCCGGGCCGCGCTCGACGGCCTGCCCGACGGACGGACGCCGACCCGCGGGGACTGGGAGCGGCTCTCCGCGCAGTGGCGCGAGGAGCTCGACGACCGCATCCGCCGGCTCCAGCAGCTGCGCGACGACTTCACCGGCTGCATCGGGTGCGGGTGCCTCTCGCTCGACCGCTGCGGGCTCGCCAATCCGCACGACCGCCTGGCCGCCGAGGGGCCCGGGCCGCGCAAGCTGGTCAGCTGAGGGTCGCGATCCGGCCCGGCGGCGGCGCCGCGACGGCGTCGGGGTGCAGGGCGTGCGCGATCGCCTCGATGCCGTCGACCAGGCGCGGGCCGGCGCGGACGACGTAGGAGGCCGAGTCGATGGCGACGAGGGGCACGCCGGGCAGGCGCTCGCGGACCGTCGCGGCCTGGGCCACGGCGTCGTCGAGCCCGAAGCCGCAGGGGGCGACGAGCACGAGGTCGGGCGTGTCGTCGCGGAGCTGCTGCCACGTGGTGGCGACGCTGCGCCCGCCGTCGATCCCGGCGAGCGGCTCCCCGCCGGCCCGGCGGACCATGGCCGGCACCCAGTGGCCGGGCAGGAAGGGCGGGTCGACCCATTCGAGGGCGAGGACCCGTGGTCTGTTCCGGTCGGCGAGGGCGTCGTCGATCTGGTGCAGGCGTCGTCGCAGGTCGGCGAGCAGGCGCTCGCCCGCGTCCGGCGCGCCCGCGGCGCGGGCGACCTCGGCGACGGCGTCGAGGACCTCGTCGAGGGTGTGGGGATCGACGGTGAGCACGGTGGCGTCGAGGTCCAGGTCGGCCAGCGCCTCGGTGACCGTGGCCTCCGGCAGCGCGCACACCCGGCAGAGGTCCTGGGTGAGCACGAGGTCGGGGGCCGCGTCGCGCAGGGCGTCACGGTCGAGCGCGTACTGCGGGAGGCCCGCCGCGGCGCGCTCGCGGACCGTGGCGTCGATCTCCGCGGGCGTCAGGCCGGCCGGGAGCGCGGTGTCGACGACGACCGGTCGCGTCGCGCGCACGTCGGGGCGGTCGCACTCGAAGGTGACGGCCACGAGGTCGTCGGCGAGCCCCAGCGCGCCGACGATCTCCGTGGCCGCGGGCAGCAGCGACGCGATGCGCACGTGCCCGACCCTATGTGAGTGAAATTGTGGGCTATAGCCCACAATTTCACTCACGTAGGCCGTTCAGCCCAGCAGCGGGCGCGGGTCGAAGATCGCGCGGATGGTCCTGGCGCGGCCGTCGACGACGTGCGCCCAGTTGACCGTGGGCATCGGGGCGTCGGTCTCGGTGGTGTGCAGGTCGTAGACCGTGCAGACGTCACCGCCGTCGAGGAAGACGTGCTTCACCTCGACGTCCGTGACGATGCTCAGCAGGCCGTGGAGAGCCGTCACGTTGTCCTCGACGCCCTCGACGTGGCCCATCGGGCCGTCGAAGACGACGTCGTCGGCGAGGACCTCGCGCAGCGACTCGGCGTCGTGGCGGCGCCAGCCCTCGAAGTAGGCGGTCATGGTCTCGGCGGGGGTGCGCATGCCCCTCAGCTTCGGCCGCGGGGACCCAGAAGTCGAAGAGCTGTCAGAGCTCGCTGCGATAACCTCCGCTGATGGAGCTGCACCAGCTGCGCTACCTCGTCGCGGTGGCCGAGGAGGGCGGGTTCACGCGCGCGGCGGCGCGGGAGCACGTCGCCCAACCGGGCATCAGCGCGCAGATCGCCCGCCTCGAGCGCGAGCTCGGGCAGGTGCTGTTCGACCGGTCGGCGCGCGGGGTGCGGCTCACCCCGGCGGGCGAGGCGGTGCTGCCGCACGCGCGGGCGGCGCTCGCCGCGGTCACCGGCGTCCGCGACACGGCCGACGAGCTCGCCGGCCTCGTCCGCGGGCGCGTGTCGGTCGGCATGGTGCGCGGCGGCGGGGTCGTCGACCTCCCGGGCCTGCTCGGCGAGTTCCACCGCGACCACCCCGGTGTCGGGATCCGGCTCGTCGAGGCCGCCACGGACGCGCTGCTCGACGGCCTGCGCAGCCACGACCTCGACCTCGCCTGGGTCGGTCGCGACGGCGAGCCGCCCGCGGACCTCGACGTCGACGTGGTCCTCGACGTCCCGCTCGTCGCGGCGCTGCCCCCGGACGGGCCGCTCGGCGGGACGGTGACGGTGGCCGAGCTCGCGGAGCACACGCTGATCGCCCTGCCGGTCGGCGCCGGGGTCCGGGCGGCGCTCGACCGGGCCGCCGCCGACGGCGGGGTGACGCTGCACCCGGCGCTGGAGGCGGGGTCGCCGCCCGTGCTCGTGGACCTCGCCCTGCAGGGCCTGGGGGTGGCGGTCGTGCCGTCACCGGCGGTCGAGCACCGCAGCGACGTGCGGTCGGTGCCGATCGTCCCCGAGGTGCGGGCGCAGATCGACCTCGCCCGGCGCCGCGACGCGCCGCTGAGCCCGGCGGCGCGCGCCCTGCTCGACCGCGCCCGGGCGTGGATCGCCTGACGCCCGGCGACCGGGAGGATGGGCACCGTGGACCTGGTGCTCGGCCTCCGCCTGTTCGTGCGCGGCGCGGTCACCGTGCTGCGGACCCCGCGCCTGCTGGTGCTCGGCGCGATCCCCGCACTGATCGTCTCCGTGCTCTACGTCGCCGCCCTGGTGGCGCTCGTGGCGTGGCTGCCCGACATCGCGACGGGCCTGACGCCCTTCGCCGACGGCTGGTCGGAGGCGCTGCGGACCGGCGCGCGGATCGCGGCAGGCGCCGCCGTGGTGGCCGCCGCCGCGGGGGTCGCCGTCGTCACCTTCGTCGCCGTGACGCTCGCGGTGGGCGGCCCGTTCTACGAGAAGCTCGCCGAGACCGTCGACGAGGGCATCGGTCCGGTGCCCGGCGTGGTGGAGCCGTCGTGGGTGCGCTCGCTGCTGCGCGGGGCCCGGGACGGCCTGCTGCTGATCGGGCTCTCGGTGCTCGCGGCGGTCCCGCTGTTCGTGCTGGGGTTCGTGCCCGTCGTCGGGCCGGTGCTCGGGCCGGTCGCCGCGGCGCTCGTCGGCGGTCGGCTGCTGATGATCGAGCTCACCGCGCCGGCCCTGCAGCGCCGCGGGCTGGACTTCGGGGGGCGGCGGCGGCTCCTGCGCACCCGGCGCCTCGCGACCTGGGGCGTCGGGATCCCGACCTACCTGCTCGCGGCGATCCCGTTCGTCGCGATCGTCGCCATCCCGGCCGCGTCGGCCGCCGCGACGCTGCTGGCGCGCGAGCTGCGTGGGGAGCCGACGGATCAGCAGCGCCCCGCCTCGATGACGTGAGCGGCGAGCACGTCGTCCATCACCCGCTCCTGCTCGATCGCCACCCCGGCGCGCTGGACCTCGCCCTGCAGGTCCGGGTCCCACGGCGTCGCCGGCACCGCCGCGGTGATCTCGGGCAGCGCGACGTCCGCCCGCGCCACGGCGTCCCGGTAGTCGTCGACGCCCATCCGCCACGGCACGACACCCCGGTCGGCGAGCCGGCGCGTGATGCCGAGGCCGCCGACGTCGATGTCGCCGTGGTGGCGGACGACGGCGCCGGCCTGCCGCAGGGCGTCGATCAGGGCCAGCGCGCCGGACGTCGGCTCGCCGCTGGTGCACAGGAGCGGCGCCGCGAGCCGTTGCTGGGCCGCCAGTTCGAGCAGGCGCGGGTTCTCGACCGAGAGCACGACGGTGGCGGGCGGGACCTCGAGGCGGAGGTCACGGGTGGTCAGCGTCGTCAGCGGGGCGGGCGCGCCGGCGGCGGTGAGGGCGCGGACGCCGGCGGCCACCCCGTCGCCGAGCAGCGGGAGCGCCCAGGTGAGCGTCGGCACGGAGACGACGTCGCCCGGCAGGCCGGCGTCGGCCCAGAGGTCGGTCTCCGTGGCGTCGCTCCCGGCCCGGTGGACGAGGGCGGCCCGCACCCACCGTCGTTCGAGGGTCCCGGGGTCGAGGGCGTGCGCGGAGCCCAGGACGCGGGCGGCGACCTCGCCCCGGCTGCGGCGGTGGTCGGCCTGCTCCAGGACCCTGGTGACGACGTCGACGGCGCGTGCCGCGGTGGCAGCGTCGGGGACCGACGGGCGCACCGACGCCACCCAGGCCGCGACCCACGGTTCGGGGCCGAGGCGCTGGTCGGCGGCGGCGATCAGCGTCGTGTCGCGGTCGTCGCGGCGTGAGCGCTCGTCGTCCCGTGCCTCCTTGCGCCCGGTGGGGGCGTGGCCGGCGGCGGTGAGGACGGCGACGAGGTCGGTGCCACGGGCGGCCAGGCCGGCGTCGAGGGCGGCGAGATCGAGGCGGCGCCGCACGGTGGCGAAGCGATGGCCGAGCACCTCGCCGATGCGGGCGTAGACCTGCGGATCGAGGCCCTGCGGGAGCGCGACGGGGCGGCGGTCGGTGAGGCCGCGGCGGTCGAGGGCGGCGGAGACGGAGCGCCAGAGCGGGTCGAACGCCGGCTCGAGGAGCACGGGCGGAACGGTCACGAGCGCCTCGCCTCCATGATCCACGGAAGAATACGGACGCTCAGTGTCAGCGACGCCACGCCGCTGACACGTCAGGCGGGGGCGTAGGCCGACCAGTCGGGCATGGGGGTGCCGGCGAGGCTCGCGCCGAGGCGGTCGAGGTACCAGCGCCAGCCGGCGTCGACGTCCTCGACCTTCATCCCGTCGACCAGCCGCTGCGCAAAGACGAGGACGGCACCCGTGCCGTGGGGTTCGACGGCGAGGTCGAGGAGCCACGCCTGGTCGTCGGGCGCCGGGAACTCGACGCGCAGGTGGCGCGGCGGCTCGCAGGCGAGGATGCGCACGTCGGCCGGCTCGTCGACCTCGCCGCCCGCGTCGACCTCGCCGGTGAGCGTGAACGAGACCGTGCCACCGACACGGGGCTCGGTCTCGCTCGTCCAGGTGCCGATCCAGCGCCCGAGCCGCTCGGATTCGGTGATCGCGGCCCAGACGTCCTCGACGGGATCGGGGTACTCGCGGCGCCAGACGGCCGTCGTCGTGCCGTCGGGATCGGTGCGGGTGTCAGCCGGCGGCGTGGTCATCGGCGTCTCCTTGGTCGGTGGCGCGGCGAGCTCGCCGGCCGCGGTGCATCTCGGTGTCGAGGGCGTCGAGCCGGCTCGCCGGACCCGGTCGTGCGAGGGGGCGGAACCGCTCCAGCCAGGCGTCGAGCTCGGCCAGCGGGCGGCGGTCGAGGGCGTAGATGCGGTGCTGGCCCGCGGCCCGCGAGGTCACGAGCCCCGCCTCGCGCAGCACGCGCAGGTGGCGGCTGATCGCGGGGCGGCTGACGGGGAAGGCCTCGGCGATCTCGCCCGCGCCGACCTCGCCACCCGCGAGGCGCTCGACGATGGCCCGGCGCACCGGGTCGGCGAGCGCTTCGGCGGGGAACACGATCCGATATGTAACTATACCGTTCATTAACCGTCAAGTTACGCACGCTGGTCGAGTGCGTGGCGCTACGGACGCTCAGTGTCTGCGGAGCCACTCCGCTGACACTCACAACAAGGTGGGCTGGGCGTCCTCGTCGTCACCCTCGGCGACGGTGACCGCCGGGGCGTAGCGCGCGGCGGCGGGCAGGACGCGCAGGGAGCCCTCCCCCTCGCGCGACACCAGCCGCATCGCCTCGAGCACCGCGACCACGTCGGCGGCGAAGCGCTCGCCGTCGGCGATCGCCGCCTTCGACCAGTAGCGCCCGTACTCGCCGACCAGCTCCCCCAGCACCTCGCGCACCGACGGCCACGGGATCGGCTCCGGGTCCTCGGCGGGCCGGAACTGGTAGATCAGCTCGCTGACCAGCAACAACGCGGCATGAGCCACGGTGCCGCTGCCCGGGAACGCGATGTCGGAGCAGCCGCCGTCGACGTCGAGCGCCGCGAAACCCTCCTCGCGCGCCTCCACGACGAGACCCGTGCGCGCCTCGATCCGGCGCGCCTCGTCGCCCGCGTGGCGGCGGAGCTCGGCAAACCGGGCGGGCTCGAGGTCGTCGGCGAGGACGACCGGGTCCTCGACCAGACGTCGCCGTGCCGCCGTCGATGCCGATCCGCGCTCGCGGGCCCGCACGAGCAGGTCGTCGGCGGACTCGGCGCCCGCGACCGCGCCCGTCGGCAACAGCGCCATCCGGTCGTTGCGGACCTCGAGCAGCGCGTCGGCGTCGGCGTCGTGCTCGTAGAGGCCGACCCCGCGGTCGAGCTCGCGGACCATCCCGTGCGCGATCAGCCACCGCAGCGCCGTGACCAGCGCACGCCGCGACGCCGTGTCGGTGTCCACGACGACCCCGGCCTCGGCGGCGGCGGAGTGCACGCCGTTGACGAGGTCGCGCAGGCTCGTGCGGTCGGGCCCCGAGGTCGTCGCGGCGAGCACCAGCGCGAGCGCCGTGTACTCGGCGGGCGTGAACGCGCGCGGCGTCGTCGAGATCGTGCGCAGTGGCCGGTCCGGCGGCACGTGCCCGACCTTCACCAGGCGCGCCGTGTCGGCGGTGACGACGAGGCGGTAGTTCAGCTCCTGCGTGAACCACGCGTCCAGCGCGTCGGCGTGCCGCCGCACCAGGGCGACGATCTCGGGGTCGGCCTCCGCCGTGCGCCAGGGCCGCGCCAGCAGCGCCCGCGTCGCGGTGACGAGCTCGCCGTCGCGCTGCGGGTCGCTCCGGGCGGCGGTCATCGTGGACCCTCGCGGTCCGCAACGAACGGGTATCTCGTGCGCCTAGAAGCCAGCGAACGTCCAGTTGAGCACGCCGATAGGGCGTTCGCTGCAACAGGGTGAGCGCTCACGGCGCCGGCTCCACGGTCAGGGTGAGGTCGCGGACGCGCAGGGCGCCGGCGTGGGTGGGCACGGTCGTCGACGTCCCGGGCGCGCGGACCACCGTGCACCGCACCCCGTCCAGCGCCACCGTCCCCGACGCCGCGGCCGGGCCGAGGTCGGCGACGGCGCGGGTGAGCACGCGCTGCAGCTCGCGCAGCGCCGGCTCGGACAGGCGCGCCGCGAAGCCGTCGGCGCCGACCTCCAGCAGCTCGGCGCGCGCCGCGGCGGCACGCTTCTCGGTCTCGGCGCGCCGGGCCAGCAGGTGGCGACGCTCCTGGCTGCGGTCCTGCACGCGGCTGGTGCGCCCGCGGCTGGTGGCGTCGCCGCGCTCGCGCAGGCTGATCGGCACCTGCGCGGTCGGCGCGTCCCACCACGACACCGAGGCGTCGACGGGGTCGGTGTCGTCGCCGCCCGCGCCGCGGAGGTGCCGGGCGCCCGCGAGCCCGAACGCCGCCGCCGCGAGCTCGTGGGTCGCCGACGGGGCAGAACGGTCGAAGAACAGCGCCAGCCGCAGGTAGTCGGCGCGCCGCGACGCGCCCGCGGTGCCGGTGCGCGAGAGGCGGGTGAGGTTCTGGGTCAGGGTGCGGACGGCGTCGACGGCGTCGCGCTCGAGCACCTGGATGCGGCTGGGCCGCCCCGCCCCGCCGACGAACCACGACGCCAGGTTGTCCCAGTCGGCCACCGACGCACCCGGCTCCCGACGGACGCGCACCGACGACAGGCCGGCCGCCGCGACCCGCGCCGCGAGACCGTCGGCGGCCCGCTCGACGATCACCGGAACCCGCGGCAGCACCGTCTCGAGCAGCGACGCGAGCGGGCGCGCCCGGCGGCGCAGCGCCTCGAGCCGCTCGCCGACGTAGCCGACCAGCACCTCGGAGAAGAACGCGAACTCGTCCTCGTCGAGGTCGAAGCGCGACTGCCACTGGTTGATCGCCGCGAAGAACTGCGTGATCTCCGCCGAGAACGCGACGTGGGGGTCGAACACCGCCCGGACGGCCTCGGCGAGCTTGTCCGGCGGCGCGGTGGCGGCGTCGAGGCCCACGAGCAGATCGAGCCCGGCCCGCAGCTGGTCGAGGCGCCCCAGCGACACGTCGCGCACGTCGTCGACCTGCGCGAGCACGCCCTCGACGAGGTCGTGCACCTCCTGGCCGACGCGGGTGATCAGGTAGCGGTTGCGGCGCCGGTAGTAGTCCTCGACCGTGCCGACCTGGCCCACCGACGCCGACACCTCGAGGTTGCCCCAGCCCCGCAGCGCCTCGAGCCGGGCGGTCACGGTGGTCTCGTCCAGGTCCGAGTCGAGGCGCGCGGTGACCTCCGCCGGCGTCAGCTCCGCGAAGAACGTCCCGGCGAACACCGCGAGGATCTCCCGGTACTCCGGCGACTCGGTGACGTAGGCGAAGACGGAGGTCCGGACGCCGGCGGAGCCGGTCACGCCGTCACCTCCAGCGTCGACCCGTCCCACCGGTAGTGCACGAGCGCGATCGCGCGCAGCTCCGGGTCGCGCAGCACCTCGGTGATCGCCAGCGCCGGGACGGTCGGGTGCGTGCCCCAGAGCCGTTCGGAGGTGACGACGAAGTCGACGTCGAGGTCGACGAGCAGGCCGAAGAGCTTGGCGTGGTTGTCCTCGGAGACCTTGGCGAACGCGTCGTCGAGCAGCACGAGCCGGGGCGCGCCGACGCCGTGCGGGTCGTGCGCGGCGGCGCTCGCGGCCGCCGCCGCGGCCATCGGCAGCACCGTGACCAGCTTCTTCTCGCCCTCCGACAGCGTCGTGCGGCGGGTGAGCAGCTCGTCGTTGCGGCCCGGGCGGCGCAGGTAGAGGCGCATCTCGTGCCAGGTGCGGTAGTCGAGGACCTCGCCGATCACCGTCCGGTACGACGCCTCCGGGTCGTGGGCGCGGGCCTGCTCGACGAGGGACTTCACCGCCTCGCGGACCTGGTGGTCCTCCTCCGGCGTGCGCAGGTCCGGGTGCTTGCCGAGCAGCTCCAGGGCGGTCGCCGTCTCGGGGTCGAGGTCGCCGCGCGGGCGCCAGTCGAGCCGCACGCCGATGCCCTGGCTGGACGTGACGCCGCGCAGGATGCGGTTCATCCGGTCGACGAGCTCGCGCGCGGAGAACAGCGCGTCGGCGACCTCGCGGGCGATCCGGCCGTGCAGCAGGTTGCGCAGCGCCTGGTCCTGCTGCGCCGAGAGCAGGCTGGTCGCGCGACGGCGCTGCACCGCGACCCGGTGGACCATCTGCGCGAGCACCGCCCGCGACGGTCCGCTGACGTGCACCGCCAGCGGCATGCCGTCACCGCCCCGGCGGCTCTCGATGTCCCAGCCGCTGGCGAGGTCGTCACGGGCCGTGCGCAGCGCCTTCTCCAGCGCGTCCTCGCTGACCGCCCGCCCGGGGGCGGGGAGCCGGGTGCGCAGGGCGTCGACGAGCTCCTCGGCGCCCTCGACGGTGTCGGCCACCGACGGCAGGGGCTCGGGGGCGGACTCGTCGGCGTCGTCGGGCTCG
Organism: Actinomycetospora aeridis; assembly: GCF_037400275.1. NCBI lineage: Bacteria > Bacillati > Actinomycetota > Actinomycetes > Pseudonocardiales > Pseudonocardiaceae > Actinomycetospora > Actinomycetospora aeridis. The sequence goes on from NZ_JBBEGL010000005.1 coordinate 551,787, forward strand.
TCGGGCTCCACCTCGACCGGGCGCTCCGCCGCCTGCAGCAGTCCCGGCACCGCGGCGGCCTCGGCGAGCCGGCCCCGCGCCGACCGCGCGGCGTGCTGCTTCTCGTCGAGGGCCCGGCGGGTCTCCTCGAGCGTCATCTCGGCCTTCGAGAGCGCCACCGCCGCCGCGGTCTGCTGCTCGCGCGCCTCGTCGAGGATTGCCGCGATGGTCCGCAGGCGCTCGTCCAGCTCGCCGACGCGCGCGGCGACCTTGGCCGGCTCCTCGCCGAGGGACTCCTCGATCGTCGTCAGCTCCGTGCGCACCGACGCCGCCCGGCCGCTCGCCTCGCGGTGCTCGCCGACGGTGCTCGCGTGGTCGGCGGCGTCGCGTTCCCACGCCGTGATCGCCTCGCGCCACGCGCGGGACGTGCGGGCGACGCGGTCGCGCGCCGAGTCGACGGCGGCGAGCGCCCGTTCCGCGTCGGCGACGGCCTCGAGCAGGCCGTCGAGCCGGTCCGGGTCGGTCGGCACGCCCGCCGCGGACGCCGCGCGCGACAGCGACGCCCAGGCCTCGTCGGCGCGGCGCCGCGCGTCGCCGGCCGCGGACGCGAGCTCGCGGTGCCGGGCCTCGGCGCCCTCGGCATAGCGGACCGCGCCCGTCGCGGCGGCCACCGCATCGTCGACCCCGCGCGTGCCGGGCAGCTCGGCCACGAGGCGGCGCAGGGTCTCGGCGTGGGCGCCGAGGGCGTCGGCGACGGTGCTGGCGGCGTCACGCCGCACCCGGGCGTCCTCGATCGCCGCCGTCAGCTCGGCGAGCCGGCGCGCCCGGGCCTGCGCCCGCGCGCCCGCGCCGACGTGCTCGGCGGTCGCCTTCGCGTGCCGGCCGCGCAGGGGGCCCGCGGCGAAGCTGCCGTCGGTGGCGACCCGGACCGGCCCGGCGCCGACGCCGACCGCGGCGAGCACCCCCGCGACCGCCTCCACCGGCACCGCGCCGGTGTCGACCGGCGTGAGCAGGGTGTCCAGCGACGGGCCCTCGACCGGGTCCGACGCGGCCACCACGAGATCCCCGACCCGCATCGTCCCCGTCGACCCGTCCACCTGCGCCGTGAGCAGCCCCGACGCGTCCAGCGCAGCTTCCAGACCGGCGCGCTCGTCGTCGTCGAGGTGCTCCCGGAAGTCGACGAGCGAGGCCAGCAGGGTCCCGTCGGCGACGTCGGCGTCGGTGCGCCAGGACCCGCGCGGCAGGGGCAGCTCGGCGGCCGACTCCACGCGCTCGTGCTCGGCCCGCAGACCGGCGAGCTCGTCGTCGATCTCCTCCATGCGGGCGCTCGCGCGGCTGCGGGCGCGGTCGAGGGCGGTCGTGACGTCGTCGGCGGCACGCCGGGCCCCGGTGCGGCGGACCTCGGCGGCGCGGCGGAGGTCGTCGTCGGGGGCCTCGTCGGGGGCGTCGGGCTCGGGCGCGGAGAGCGTCAGCCACCCGGCGGCGCCCCCGGGCTCGGCGGGCGGCACCGCGGCGGCGTGCTCGGTCAGGCGACGGGTCCAGCCGGTGACGGCCTCGGCGTGCTCGTCGGCGGCGGCTCGTGCGGCCCGGCGGGCGGCGGCGGCCTGCTCGGCGGCGGCCTCGTGGGCGGCCTGCGCCTCGGCGGCGGCGGTGTCGGCGGCGTCGGCGACCTCGGTGGCCCGGCGGGCCCCGCGGGCGTGCTCGGCGACCTCGCGGACGGTCGTGCGGTGGGTGCGCAGGGCGTCGGCGACGTCGGTGAGCACCAGATCCGCGGCCGGGTCGTCGTCGTCCTGCGGGACCTCGATCGTCGTCTCGCCCGCCTCGTCGCGGCGGGGCTCGGTGGCGGGGACCGGCGGGTCCGGCAGGCGGCCCGCGATTCCCGGCGCGGAGGCGGCCCGGGCGGCGTCGGCGACGGCGCGGAGGTGCTCGGCGACACCGGCGAGGTCGGAGTCGAGCTGCCCGCGGGTGGCGGTGACGGTGGCGGCCGCGGCGACGACGCGTTCGCGGGCGCGGCCGCGGTGGCCGTCGAGGGTGGCCACGTGGGCATCGGCGCGGGCCACCTCGTCGCGGCGACGGACGAGGTCGGCGTGCGCGGTGTACTCGGGCAGCGCCGCGAGGCCGGCCCGTTCGGCGGTGGCCTCGGCGTGCTCGTCGGCGAGCTCGCCGGTCCGCCGTCCCGCCGCGTCCTTCGCCGCGGTGGCCTTGTCGAGACCGCCGCGGTCACGGTCCACGCGCTTCGCCGCGGTGCGGGCGGCGTCGACCGCCCCCGCGGTGTCGTCCACGACGGCGGCGAGCACGCGGCGGGCGTAGTCGGTGTAGACGTCCACCGCGCCGTCGAGCGCCTCCGCCGTGCGGGCGAGGTCGGTGACGTTGCGGCGGTGGTCCTCGAGGTCCTCGAGGGGCTGGGCCGCGTCGTGGACGGCGTCCTCCGGCACCGGCGGCAGGGCCTCGCGCAGCGTGCGGGGCAGGTCGGTGTCGATGCGGTCGCCGACGCGGGGGTTGCGGACCTGGTGGAGCAGCCGGAAGTACGCTGTCGGGTCGACGCCGCCGAAGAACCGCCGGGCGATCTCGGCGCGGTACTCGGCGGTGGACGTGAACACCTGGCCGCGGTGGCCGAGCTCGGAGCGCAGCACGTCGATCGAGAACGGGACCTCGGCCTCGGTGAGGCGCAGGTCGATCCGCACCCGGCGGTCGGTGGAGAACCACCAGACGGCGACGCGGTCGGTGCTGCGGTTGGCGCGGATGCCGCAGCCGACGGTCCGGTACTCGCCCGCCCGCTCGAACTCGATCCACAGGTAGCCGGTGCGCTGCGTGTCGTCGTGGTCCGACAGCATCCAGCTGCGCAGCACCCCGCGCTGCTCGCCCGCGGCGTCGATCTTGCGGACGTCCGCCTCGAGCAGGAACGGCAGCAGCATGTTCATCGCCGTCGACTTGCCCGACCCGTTGACCCCCCGCAGCAGCAGGCGTCCGCCGGCGAAGTCCAGCACCTCGTCCTGGTACTGGTAGACGTTCAGGATCCCGGCGCGGGAGGGCTTCCAGCGCAGCTGATCGTCTGCAGGCACCCGGACGAGGGTACGGAGCCGGGTTCAGGTGCCCGCCAACCAGTCGGGGTCGCCGACGCGGTCCAGCACCTCGCGCGGGGTGCCGGCGAAGCGCGGGTCGCCGGCGGCGCCGCGCTGCCACGTCAGGGCCCGGGCGACGACGCCGGCGCGGCAGGCGGTCTCGGCGAGGGTCCGGAGCTCGCGGCTGTCACCGAACACCTCCAGGTAGGCGTCGCGGGGCCGCGTGATCGCGGGGTCGGTCTCGCTGACCCGCAGGGTCCGGCGCAGCGAGCCGAGCGCCACGAGCAGGCTGGCGAACGGGTGGGCGAGCACGGCGTCGCCCCAGTCGGCGAACCGGCCGTCGCGGAGGACGTTGCCGACGTGCAGGTCCTGGTGGTCGACGGTGTCCGGCGCGGTGCCCTCCAGCTCCTGCGACCACCGTCGGACGAGGTCGCGGGCGGGGTGGCCGCCGATCGTCGCGAGGGCCTCGTCGTAGCGGGCGGGGAGCGCGGGTGGGGTGGCGTCGGTGACGCCGAGGGCCGCCATCTCGTCGCGGTGGGCGGCGACCCGCCGCTGCAGGTCGGCGTAGCGGGGCAGGGCGGCGGTCAGGGCCGCGGACGGCTCGACGCCGTCGTCGCGGACGCTCGGGCCGGTGTCGGGCAGCAGCAGGCGGTGACGGTCGGGGTCGACGGCGATCGGGGTCGCGACGGCGTCGGGGGCGACGAGGGCGAGCAGGGCGTGCAGCCCGACCTCGGCGGACATGCCGGGCGCGGGCTCCTTGAGCCACAGCGGGCCCGCTGAGGTCGGGACGCGCAGCACTGTCGACCAGGCCCGGTGGCGCTGGGTGACCTCGCCCGTGGGGTGGTGCCCGGTGACCGCGGCGATCCACGCGAGGACCTCGTCGCGCCAGGGCTGCGTCCCGCGGGTCGTCACCGGGTCACCGTGCCCGACTACCGTGCCGGGCGTGCTCGTCGTCCTGCCGCCCTCGGAGACCAAGGCCTCCGGCGGCCGCGGGCGCCCGCTCGACCTGGACGCCCTGTCGTTCCCGACGCTGAACCCGACGCGCAAGGCGCTCGTCGACGAGGTGGTGGCGCTCGCCGCCGACCTCCCCGCGTCGCGGGCGGCGCTGGACGTCTCGGAGCGTCAGGACGACGAGATCGCCCGCAACGCCCGCCTCTGGACGTCGCGGACGGCGCCGGCGCTGCGCCGCTACACCGGCGTGCTGTACGACGCGCTCGACCCGGCGACACTGACCACCGCGGCGCGGCAGCGCATCGTCGTGTGCTCGGCGCTGTTCGGGCTGGTCGGGGGCACCGACCCGATCCCGGCGTACCGGCTGTCGGGCACGAGCGCGCTGCCCGGACGCGACGGGTTGCGCGTCACGTGGCGCCCGGAGCTGATGCCGCTGCTCGCCGAGCAGGACGACCTCGTCGTCGACCTGCGCTCCGGGCCGTACATGGCGCTGGGCCCGGCGCGCGGCGCCGTCACGCTCGACGTGCACAGCGAGGCCGCCGACGGCTCCCGGACCGTCGTGAGCCACGCGAACAAGGCGCACAAGGGCCAGGCGGCGCGGCTGCTCGCCTCGTCCCGGCGGCGCCCGAAGGACGCGCGCGGTGTCCTGGCACTGCTGCGCGATGCCGGCCTGCGCGTCGAGCAGGCGTCCGAGAACGCGCTGGTCCTCGTCGTCCCCCGCTGACGCTCGCGAGGCACCCGGGTGTCTCAGCGTGGCGGCCACGCTGACGTCCAACGTCAGTATTTCCCCCACCTCGATCTGTTCAAGATCGTGGTGGCTTTCCTGACGTCCAACGTCAGCGTGGCCGCCAGGCTGGAACACCCCGGGCGGCTAGTGATCGGCGAGGACCGCGTCGGCGAGGGGTGGCCAGGCGGCCTTGGCCCAGTCGCCGAAGTCGCGGTCGGTGAGGGCCACGCACGCCAGCCCGGCGTCCGGGTCGACCCACAGGAACGTCCCCGACTGGCCGAAGTGGCCGAACGTGCGCGGGGAGTTGGTCGCGCCCGTCCAGTGCGGCGACTTGCCGTCGCGCAGCTCGTAGCCCAGGCCCCAGTCGTTGGGCTTCTGGTGCCCGAAGCCGGGGATCGTGCCGTTGAGCCCCGGGAACTGCACCGAGGTCGCCTCGTCGAGCGTGGACCGGTGCAGCAGGCTCGGGGTCGCGAGCTCGGCGGCGAGGCGCAGGAGGTCGTCGACGGTGGAGGTCGCCCCGTGCCCCGGCGAGCCGTCGAGCGTCGTCGACGCCATCCCGAGCGGGGCGAGGACGGCCTCGTGGAGGTAGTCGGCGAACCCGATGCCCGTGGCGTCCTCGATCGTCGACGCCAGCACCTCGAACCCGGCCGACGAGTACAGCCGCCGCGTGCCGGGCTCGGCGACGACGCGGTGCTCACCGAACGCCAGCCCCGAGGTGTGCGCGAGCAGGTGGCGCACCGTCGAGCCCTCGGGCCCGGCGGGCTGGTCGAGGGTGACGGCCTCCTCCTCGACCGCCACGAGCGCGGCGGTCGCCACCAGCGGCTTGGTCACCGACGCGAGCGGGAACCGGCGGTCGGTCGCCCCGCGCGTGCCCCGCACCGTGCCGTCGGCGGCGACCACCCCGGCGGCGGCGTGGTCGACGGGCCAGTCGTCGATCTGCGCGAGGCTCTGCACGCCCGCGACCCTAGGGGTCAGCCGGCGAGCGCATCGCGGGCCGCCGAGGCCGCGTCGTCGAGCACCGAGCGCGCGGCGTCGTACCCCCGCGGCTGGTTCGACAGGAGCACCACGACGTAGCGGCTGCCCTCGTCCGGGAAGCCCGCCGAGTGGAGGTCGACGCTCGACCCGATGCAGCACAGCCACCCCTGCTTCGCGGCGGCGGTCCCGCGCCGGTCCGGGTCGAGGAGGCCGAAGCCCTGGTCGAAGCCGTCCGCGGCCGTCGCGGGCGCCGCCTCGAGCGCCTGCAGGACGAAGTCGCGGTCGGCGGGCGACAGGCGGGTCGTCACGTACCCGTAGAGCGCCGCCACGTCGCGCGCCGAGGTCCTGACCTCGCCCCACTGCCCGGACGAGGCGGGCGGGCTGGTCCGGCTCAGCCCGAGCATCGAGGCCACCCGGCGGATGCCCTCCGGGCCCCCGTACGTCGACCACAGCGCGTTCATCGCCTCGTCGTCGGACAGGCTCAGCGCGCGGCGGAAGCGCTGGTCGTCGCCGGCCGACGTCGTCACCTGGCCGGCCTCGCGGCGGCTCAGGATGTCGACGATCGTGAACAGCTTCGCCACCGACGCCGCCCGCAACGGGGTGTCGGCGTCGTCGTTGGCGGCGGTCTGACCGGTCGTGCGGTCGAGGACCGCCACCCCGAGCGTGACGCCGTTGCGCTCCTGGCCGGCGGGCGCCGTCGCGTCCACGGCCTCCTGCGCCCGGGAGGGCGCGGGTGGCGGGGCGGTGGTGCTCGACGGGGCGACCGACGCGGGCGCGGGTGGCGGGGTGACCACCGGGGCCGGCGCCGGTGCCGGGGCGGCGGTCGCACAGCCCACCGCCGTCGCCGCCGCCACGAGCAGGGCGGCGACGAGACGGGTCCCGCGACGGCGGCCGGCGATCACGCCTGCATCCTGCGCCCGCCGGGGTGAGGTCCGCGCGTCGTACGGCCTCCCGCCCGAAGACGTCACACGCCGGGGAGGCCGTCCGGTCACGCCGCGAGCATCACCTCGTCCGCCCGCAGGGCGGCGACGACGCGCTCTGTCATCGAGCGCTGGACCGCCCACTGGCGGCCCGGCTTCGTGCGGACGGTCAGGCGCAGCGTCATCCCGGACGCCGACAGCGACTCGACGCCCAGCACCTGCGGCTTCTCGAGGACGTCGCCGCCGTGCCCGTTCTCGTCGATCGACGCGACCGCGGCCTCCTCGGCGGTGGTCGCGGCGCGGGTCACGTCGGTGTCGAGCGCGAGCGGGACGTCGACGACGGCGACGGCGTGGTCCTGCGAGCCGTTGCCGACGCGCTCGATCGTCCCGTTGCGGACGTACCAGACCATGCCGGTGACGTCGCGGACCGTCGTGGTGCGCAGGCCGACCCGCTCGATGGTCCCGACCGCGTCGCCGAGGTCGACGTGGTCACCCACGCCGTACTGGTCCTCGAGCAGCATGAAGATCCCGGACAGGAAGTCCTTGACGAGGTTCTGGGCGCCGAAGCCGATCGCCAGACCGACGACGCCCGCCGAGGCGAGCACCGGCGCGAGGTTCACGCCGAACTGGCCCAGGACCATCATGAACGCGGTCCCGAAGATCAGGATCGAGGCGGCGTTGCGGATCACCGAGCTGACGGTGCGCGCGCGCTGGGCGCGGCGGGCGGATCCGAAGGCCTGGATGCGGTCGGCGTCGGTCACCCCGCGGCGCTTGCGCAGCAACGAGAGCAGGCCGGGGACACCGGCTCCGTTGGCCACGTGGCCGATGACGCGGTTGACGACGAACCGCAGGACGACGGCGATGGCGACGATCACGGCGACGGCAACGCCGGTGTGGATCAGACCATCCAGGGTCAGGGCAGGCGCGAACGGCACGGCAACCACCTCGGGGAGCGGGGAGCGTCGGTCAGGGAAGCCGGGCGACCACCGTGCCGGAGCGTCGGGACGCTCGCAAACCGCCTGGGTAGAGGCTCCCGGGATGGGCACGGTGAGATGGAGCCGATCGAGCGGGTGTGAAACCGGGATGAGGGGTAGACAACCGGACATGGCGACGACGAGCGCGGGCACGACCCGTCGCGGCGACCGTTCCCCCCTGCTCGTCGCGCTCGCGGCGGCCGTCGCGGTACCGGGCCTCGTGCTGCGGATCGGAGGGCTGCACCTCTCGCCGCCCGTGGACGCGCTGCTGTTCGGCGTCGCGATCATCGGGGCGGCATTCCTGCTCTCCTGGGCCGCCGAGGCCGCCCAGGTCGACATCTCCGCCGGCCTCGCGATCGCGCTGCTCGCGCTCGTCGCGGTGCTGCCGGAGTACGCCGTCGACTTCGTGTTCACGATCCAGGGCGGCAACGCCTACGCGCAGTACGGGCCGACCTGCCTGCCACCGGGTTCGACGGAGCAGTCGCCCTGCGGGCTCGCCCTGGCCAACATGACCGGCGCCAACCGGATCCTCGTCGGCGTCGGGTGGGCCCTGGTCGTGCTGCTCGCCGCCGTCCGGCTGCGCCGCGGGGGTGCCGACGCGGGGCAGGCGGGCGGCGCCGGCACCTCCCACGAGCCCGGTCGCCCCACGACCGTGACCCTGCTGCGCACCGACTCGGTGCCGCTGGTCTTCCTGCTCATCGCCACGGTCTACTCGCTGACGCTGCCGCTGCGCACGAGCATCACGATGGTCGACTTCGTGGTCCTCGTCGGCATCTTCGTCGCCTACAGCATCCGCGTCGCCAAGGCCCCGGCCGAGGACCCCGACCTCATCGGCCCGTCGGCGTGGGTCGGGCGCATGGACGCCCCGCGCCGGCGCACCGGCTACATCGGGCTCTTCGTGGTCGCCGCGGTGATCATCGTGCTGTGCGCCGAGCCGTTCGCCGAGTCGCTCGTCGAGACCGGTACCGAGCTCGGCATCAGCCAGTTCTTCCTCGTGCAGTGGCTGGCCCCGCTGGCCTCCGAGGCACCCGAGCTGCTCGTCGCCGGCCTCTACGCCTGGCGGCTGAAGACCACCGACGCGCTCGCCACGCTGGTGTCGTCGAAGGTCAACCAGTGGTCGCTGCTCGTCGGGACGCTGCCGCTCGTGTTCGCGCTGTCCGCGGGCTCCCTCAACGGGCTGCCGGTCGACGCCATGCAGCGCGAGGAGCTGCTGATCACCGCGGCGCAGTCGCTGTTCGCGGTCTCGCTGCTCGTCACGCTGTCGATCAACGTGGTGGGTGCGCTGAGCCTGCTCGTGCTCTTCATCGGCCAGTTCGTCCTCGCCGCGACGCTGCCCGCTCCCCTGCAGGAGCTGGAGCTGCTGATCCTCTCCGGGATCTACGTCGGGGCGGCGATCGTGCTGTTCGTCCGGCACCGGCACGAGTTCGTGCGGCTGCTGCGCGACGGCCTGCGCACTCCGTACGCCGACCTGACCGAGGCGAAGTGAGCGACCGCAAGCTCGCCGTGATGCTCGTGCACGGCGTCGAGAGCGCCGGCGAGCAGTACGCCGCACGCGCCATCGCGCTGCTGCGCGAGGAGTTCACCCGCATCGCGGGCGTGCCCGCCGACGACGCCCTGGTGATCAAGCCGGCGTTCTGGGCGCCGGTCTTCGAGCGCGGGCAGGAGGAGCTGAGCGACCGGATCACCGGGCGCGGCGCCCGCTGGCTCGTCGAGATCCTCGACGGCCTCGCCGCCCGCGCCAGTCAGGGGTCGACGACGGCGCTCCTCGCCGCGGCGTCGACCGCGGGCCTGCGCTGGCTGCCCGGCCTCGACGACGCCCACTTCCCGACGCTGCGCTGGCTGATCGTCCACTACCTCGGCGACGCCGTGGCCTACCAGTCGGGCGCCGACGGCACCGGGCACTACCAGCAGGTCCAGGCCGTGCTCGCCCGCACGCTGCACGACCTCGCCGTCGAGGCCGGCGACGACGCGCCGCTCGCCGTCCTCGGTCACAGCCTCGGCAGCGTCGTCTCCAGCGACTTCCTCTACGACCTGCAGACGGACGCCCCACTGTCCACGGGCGCCGCCCGCGTCCTGGGAGACACGCCGATCGAGCGCGGCGAGACGTTCGGGTGGTACTACACGCTCGGCAGCCCCCTGGCCCTGTGGGCGCACCGCCACCCGGACTTCGGCAAGCCGCTGACCGTCCCGCATCCCGGCTTCGCCGCGCGGCACCCGCGCCAGCGCGGAGAGTGGGTCAACGTCTACGACCCCGACGACGTCATCGCCTCGCCCCTGCGCCCGCTCAGCGAGGCCTGGGCCGACGCCGTGAGCGAGGACCGGCGCGTCGGCGTCGGGCCCTGGTGGCTCGGCTGGACCCCGCTGGCCCACCCGTACTACTGGAACGACCGCCGCGTCGTCACGCCGATCGCGTCGTCACTGGCGCAGGCCTGGCACCGGCTTTGACCTCCGGTCTCGTGCGTGCTTGCCCGTGCTCCGGCACGGGGAAGCGCGCACACCTCACTCACCACGCCCGCCGGCGTCGGTGATCCGCCGGCACTCCGCCGCGCCCGGGGAGTTCGGCGACCGGACGCATTGCCGATAGGCCTCGGCGTCGGTCTGCCCGAAGATCACCGGGCCCTCGTCCGCCTCCTCCTGCTGGGCACGGGAGCGCGACGTCTCGATCTCGGGGCAGTCGTGGTTGGTGATCACGTCGGGGTTGGCCGGATCGTCGAACCGCGCGTCCTCCTCCGGGGCGCAGCGGTACACGGCGGTGCGCGACGTCCGCGGGGCGCGCGTGGTGGTCGTCGGGCGCGCCGAGGTCGGCGTCGAGGTGACCGCCGGCGGCAGGGGCGTGGCCCGCGCCGTCGGAGCCGGCGCCGGCGTCGACACGACGGCGACGACGGGCGCGACCGGCGGCACGACGGTCTCGTCCAGGCGCGCGATCTGCAGCCCCGCGCCGACACCGAGCGCCACCGTCGCGGCGGCCAGGGTTCCGGCGGCCCACGAACGGATCTCCGACACGCCTGCGTGTCGCGTCGACCCCGCGCGCGGTTACCGTCGTCACCCGATCGTGTCCGACGGCGCCGCGAGCGGCACGTACAGCATGATCGACAGGGTCTCGGGGATGCGGAACGTGCCACTCGTGGCGGTACAGCAGGCTCCTCGCGGGCGTGCGGTACGGGCGAGGGGCGCCCCTCGCCCGTCTATCCGAGCGAAGGTGCCCTTCGCTCAGAACCCCGCTGGGCTGCGCACCTCAGACCTTCGCCCGCGACACCTGCTCGATCCGGTCCTCCGCGGCCTCCTCGGTGAGCTTGCGCCCGGCCTCGGCGTCGCGGGTGAGGTTCTCGCCGGTCTTGGGGTCGAAGACGTGGACCTTGCGGGTGTCGAGCCAGAACTCGGCCTCGCGACCCTCGCGGATGCGGCTCGTGGAGTCGATCGACACCACGGCCTGGGTCCGCAGCTGGTCGGAGTCGAGCTCGCGGGAGAGCTCCTTGAGCTGCTCGGCGATCTCGGCGGGCGCCTCGTAGGGGATGTAGGCGTACTGCGCGTCCCCGAGCCACTCGGTGACGTCGACGCGCGCGCTGAACGTCGTCCCGTGCGGCTTCTTGGCCTCGTCGACGAGGCTCGCGTCCTCGAAGTACTCGGGGCGGATGCCCACGAGCAGGAGGTCGCGGCCCTTGACCTTCTCGGCCCGCTCCGCGCCCAGCTCGACCTTGCCGAACGGCGTGGAGAGGCTGGTGCCCTCGACGCTCGCGGGCAGGAAGTTCATCGGCGGCGAGCCGATGAACCCGGCGACGAAGAGGTTGACCGGCTGCTCGTAGAGCTCGCGCGGCGAGGCGACCTGCTGGATGACGCCCTTGCGCAGCACGCAGACCCGGTCGCCGAGGGTCATGGCCTCGGTCTGGTCGTGGGTGACGTAGACCGTGGTGATGCCGAGGCGGCGCTGCAGGCGCGCGATCTCGGTGCGCATCTGGCCGCGGAGCTTGGCGTCGAGGTTGGACAGCGGCTCGTCGAACAGGAACGCATCCGCGGAGCGCACGATCGCCCGGCCCATCGCGACGCGCTGGCGCTGGCCGCCGGAGAGGTTGGCGGGCTTGCGCTCCAGGTGCTCCTTGAGCTCGAGGACGCCGGCGGCCTCCTCGACGCGCTTGCGGACCTCGTCGTCGGACACCTTCGCCAGGCGCAACGGGAACGCGATGTTCTCGAAGACGCTCAGGTGCGGGTAGAGCGCGTAGTTCTGGAACACCATCGACAGGTTGCGGTCGCGGGGCGCCTTCTCGTTGACGCGGTTGCCGGCGATGACCATGTCGCCCGAGGTGATGTCCTCGAGCCCGACGATCATCCGCAGCAGCGTCGACTTCCCGCACCCCGACGGCCCCACGAGAATCATGAACTCGCCGTCGGCGATGTCGAGGCTCACGTCGTTCACGGCGGGGTAGCCGTCGCCGTACTGCTTGACGATGTGGCTCATCTCGATCGAGGCCATGGTTCGTTATCCCTTCACGGCGCCGTTGGTGAGACCGGCGACGATGCGCCGCTGGAAGAGCAGGACGAGCACCACGACCGGGATCGTGACGATGACCGCGGCGGCCGCGATGGGGCCGTTCGGCGACTCGAACTGCGAGGCACCCGAGAACAGACCGAGCGCCGCGGGCACCGGGCGGGCCGCTTCGGTGGACGTCAGGGAGATGCCGTAGACGAAGTCGTTCCAGGCGAGGAAGAACGCGATGATCGCCGTGGTGAAGACGCCGGGGGCGGCCAGCGGGACGATCACCTTGCGGAACGCCTGCCACGGGGTCGCCCCGTCGACCTGGGCCGCCTGCTCCATCTCCCACGGGATCTCGCGGAAGAACGCCGACAGCGTCCAGATGGAGATCGGCAGGGTCAGTGACAGGTAGGGGATGATCAGACCGGGCCAGGTGTTGTAGAGGCCGATCTGCCGCCAGAGGTTGAACAGCGGCGTGACGATCGAGATCACCGGGAAGATCGCCACCGCGAGCGCGGTGGACAGGATGAGCTTCTTGCCGGGGAAGTCGAGCCGGGCGATCGCGTACGCGGCGAACATCGAGAGCAGGCACGAGATGAACGTCGCGATGATGCAGATGCCGAACGAGTTGACCAGCGCCGGCAGGAACAGCCCGGCGGCGTCGCCGACGAGGATCTGCTCGTAGTTCTCACCGGAGAACACGGTGGGCAGGAACTGCCCGTTCGAGATGTCGTCCGAGGACTTGAACGACAGCGAGATGATCCACGCCACCGGGAAGAGGCAGTAGATGACGATGATCAGCCCGCCGACACCCCAGCCGACCTTTTCGCGGGTGGACACCGGCTACTCCCCTCGCGCCTGGGACAGGTCGACCTTGAAGCCCTTGATGAACAGGGCACTGATCAGCACCACCGACAGGAACAGCAGCACCGACACCGCCGACCCCAGCCCGATCTCGACGCGCTCGATCGTCTGGCGGTAAGCGAGGAAGGACACCGTCTCGGTGCTGTTCGCGCCGGCGGTCATGACGAACACCGAGTCGAAGACGCGGAACGCGTCCAGGGTGCGGAAGAGGACGGCGACCATGATCGCCGCCTTCATGTTCGGCAGCGTCACCCGGCGCAGGCGCTGCCACCACGTCGCGCCGTCGACCTTGGCCGCCTCCTGCAGCACGTCGGGCACCTGGGCGAGGCCCGCGAGCAGCAGCAGCGAGATGAACGGCGTGGTCTTCCAGATCTCGGCGAGGCAGATGACGAACAGCGAGAGCCCCTGGGTGCCGAACCAGTCGGTCTCGGCGGTCGTGCCGAGGAACGAGAACCAGGAGTTCACGAAGCCGGAGTCGACGCTGAACGCGAACTGCCACGCGAACGCGGAGACCACGGTGATCACCGCATACGGGATGAGGATGACCGTGCGCAGCACCGGCCGCAGGACCTTGAGCGCGTTGAGCATCACCAGGGCCAGGGCGAAGCCGAGGACCAGCTCGACCGCCACCGTGACGACGGTGATCAGCGTGGTGACGCCGAACGACGTCCACCACACCGAGTCGGTGAGGATCACGCCGTAGTTGCCGAGGCCGACGAACGAGGAGTTCTGCGGGTCGGTGAGGCGGTAGTCGAACAGCGAGTCGAAGACCGCCTGGACGATCGGGTACGCCGTGACCAGCAGCATCACGACGAACGCGGGGCCGGCGAGATACCACCCCAGCCGGCGCTCGGCCCGCACCTTCTCGTTCAACCGGGCGCCGCGGGTGGGATCGACGGCGCTCGTGGGGCGGTCGAGTGTGGCGCTCACCAGACCACCTCCGCCGACGTCGGCACGGGCGTGAGGCACGAGCGACCGTGGTGACGGTCGTTGCGGGGGATCACAGCAGAGCCTCCTTCCTCAGCACCGCGGTGATGAGGGCCGTGGCGGCCTCGTTGGTGGCGCCGGGCGTCACCGAGCCCGGCGGGTGGAAGGTCCGCTGGATGCCGCCGGAGACCTCCGCGTAGTACGCCGTCTGGGGCCGGGGCGCGGCCTGGTTGAGCGAGTCACGGATGGTCGGGGCCATCGGGAACTCCGCCAGCACCTCGGGGTCGGTGAACACCGAGGTCCGCGACGACGGGTTGCCGTTGGACACGAAGTAGTAGGCGGAGTTCTCGCGGTTGGAGATGCACGTCGTGGCCTCGTAGGCGAGGTCCGGGTGGTTGCTGAAGGCCCCCACGCCGAGGTTGATGCCGCCCAGCGGCGGGGCACTCGGCCGGTCCGGCGCGACGCGCGGGTAGAGCGTCCAGCCGTAGTCGTCGGGCACCGACTGCTCGAGCGTGCCCTCCTCGACGGCCGACTTCGCCTTCCCCCAGATGAACGGGTAGTTGACCATGAACGCGGCCGACCCGGACTGGAACGACTCGGCGTTGGTGTCCTCGTCGGCGGTCGGGAACCCGGGCGGGGCGACACCCGCGTCGCCGTAGGTGCGCAGGACGCGGGCCGCCTCGATGCCGGGCGGGGCGTTCAGCCCGAGCTGGATGAGGTCCGGGTTCTCCTCGCCGGCGTTGGTGATGATCGAGCCGCCCGCGGACTCGACGAGCGCGTTGACCCACACGGTCAGCGACTCACCGCGGACGCCCTGCGCCGCGATCTGGGTGCGGTTCTGCGCGGCCGCACGGATGATCTGGTCCCAGGTCACCGGCTGGTTCATGTCGATGCCCATGGCCGCGACCGCGGACTTGCGGTACCAGAGCAGCTGGGTGTTGGCCCAGAACGGCACCACGACGAGTCGGCCCTGCCAGGTCGAGGCCTCGATCGAGCTCGGCACCCGGTCCTCGCGTGCGGCCGCCTCGGCGGCGGGCGGCATGGGGGCCAGGAAGCCCGCCTGCGCGAACTCGGGCACGTACGGCGGGTCGATGCTCATGATGTCGATCGACGAGTCGTTGGCGGCGAGGCGCCGCACGAGCTGCTGGCGCTGCTCGGAGGCCTGCCGCGGCAGCGTCGACGTCGCGATCGTGTACCGGCCCCCCGCGGCGGCGGTGCAGCGCGCCGCGATCTCGGCCTGCCCGCCGTCGTCGGGGTTGATGTACCAGGTGAGCACCGGCGGGCCGGCCGGCGCCGAACTGCACGCCGCGGCCATGGCCGCGATCACCGCGACGGCGAGGGCCACCGCGGTGAGCCGCCGACGTTGGTGGCGCATCGCTCTCCTTCCGGACACGTGCACCCACACGAGTGTGGAAGCGCTTGCGGTGGGAGCGTGGTGATGCGCGTCTCACAAGTCAAGTACGAAGAGCGACGGCCCGATCGCACTGGGGCATCTGGGGCCATTGCGTCCAACCCACGGCCCAGCTCCCACGCGCAGCATTGGAAGCGCTTGCGGACCGGTGCCATGCTGCGCGTGTGACCGAGGACACGCAGAGTGGGCGCCGGGCCGCGCCCGCGTCCCCGGCGACCCTCGACGACGTCGCCCGGCGTGCCGGCGTCTCCCCCGCCACCGCGTCCCGGGCCCTCGGCGACCACCCGCACGTCGCCGTGGCCACGCGTGCGCGCGTCCGCGAGGCCGCCGAGGCGCTCGACTACGTCGCCTCCCCCGAGGCGACACGGCTCGCCGGCGGGCCCACCGGCCGCGTCGCCGTGCTGGTCCCGCACCCCGCACGCTGGTTCTTCGGCGAGCTCATCGAGGGCCTCGAGGCCGCGCTGCGGGCCGCCGACCTCGACCTCGTGCTCTTCCGCGTCGGCGGCCCCGAGGAGCGCGCCGCGTTCTTCGACCGGCTCCCGGCCCGCCGCAAGGTCGACGCCGTCGTGGTGCTCGCGTTCGCCGTCGCCGAGGACGAGCACGACCGCCTCGCGTCGCTGGGGGTCGACATCGTGGTCGCGGGCGGGCGCGCGGCGTCGTACCCGTCGGTCGGCGTCGACGACCACGGCGCCGGCCGCCAGGCGATGGACCACCTGATCCACCTCGGGCACCGCCGGATCGGGATGATCGCGGTCGAGAACACCGGGCGGCTCGCACCGGACCCGGACGGCCGGACGTCGGCCTGGCGGGCGGCGCTCGGGGACGCCGGCATCGCCCCGGCCGACGAGCTGCTGGTCACCGTCCCCTGGGGCGGCGAGGGCGGCGCCGACGGGATGGCCCGCCTGCTCGGGCTGCGCACCCCGCCGACGGCGGTGTTCGCCCACGACGACGAGACCGCGCTCGGCGCGGTGCGCACGCTGCGCCGCGCCGGCCTGCGCGTGCCCGAGGACCTGTCCGTGATCGGCGTCGACGACCACCCCCTGGCCGCGCTCGCCGACCTGACCACCGTCGCGCAGCCCGTGCGCGAGCAGGGCCGCCGCGCGGGCGAGCTGGTGGCGGCGGGCCTGCGCGGCGAGCTGCGGGAGCGGGTGCCGCCCGCCGAGCTCCTGCCCACCCGGCTCGTCCTGCGCCGCACCACCTCACCCCCCGGAGCACCGCGATGACCGCACCGGACCTGCGCCTGCGCGTCCCCTCACCCGGCCTGCTCGCCCTGCCGTGGGAGCGCCCGCTCGGCGAGTGGGACCCGGCGACGGTGCCGCTGCGCGAGCTGCCCGTCGGCCCGAGCCGTCACCTCGTGCGGTTCGTCGAGGTCGACGGCACGCTGTGGGCGCTCAAGGAGCTGCCGCCGCGCGTCGCCGGCAAGGAGTTCGACAACCTGCGCCACCTCGAGTCCGCCGGCCTGCCCGCCGTCCGCCCGGCGGGGCTGGTCACCCAGCCCGACCACGCCTGCTCGATCCTGCTGACCCGCTACCTCACCGGCTCGTGGCAGTACCGCCGGCTGATCGCCCGGCTGCCCCCGAACCGGCCGGCCCAGCGGGCGCGGCTCTTCGACGCGATGGTCGGGCTGCTCGTCGAGCTGCACCGCCACGGCGTCTACTGGGGCGACTGCTCGCTGGCCAACACGCTGTTCTCCCGCGACGGGCAGCTCTTCCAGGCGTGGCTGGTCGACGCCGAGACCAGCGAGGTGCACCCGTCGCTGTCCGACGGCCAGCGCACCCAGGACCTCGAGATCCTCGTCGAGAACGTCGCCGCGGGGATGACCGACCTCGCCGCGAGCCTCGGGCGCCCGCCCGAGATCGAGCCGCAGCTCATCGCCGAGGCCATGGAGCTCCCCGAGCGCTACGAGGCGCTGTGGAGCGTGCTGCACGGGCAGGCCCAGTTCGCGTTCGGCGACCGGTACCGCGTCGAGGGCACCGTGCGCGAGCTCAACGACCTCGGCTACGTCGTCGACGAGGTGAGCCTGGCGCCCGCGGAGGACGGCGGGGGCGGGGTGGTCCGGCTGCGCGTGGCCGTCGGCGAGCGCAACCACCACGCCCGCCACCTGCGCGAGCTCACCGGCCTGGAGGTCGGCGAGGGCCAGGCCCGCATCCTGCTCGGCGACCTGCGCGCCCACCAGCGCGCGATCGCCCACGAGCACCCGGGGCGTCGGGTCACCGAGGAACAGGCCATCGCGAGCTGGCGCCACGACGTCCTCACCCCGGGCATGCGCCGCGCGCACGCCGCGGTGCGCCACGTCGGGACGGCCGTCCAGGCCTACTGCGACCTGCTGGAGGTGCGCTGGCTGCTCTCCGAGGCCGAGGGCGCCGACGTCGGCACCGCCCGCGCGCTGGAGGCGCTCGCCGAGCGCGCCCCGACCGACTCCGCGGCGCGCTCGGTCGTCGTCGACACGGCCTCCGACATCCCCGTCGTCGAGGCCGACCCGGCGGTGCCGGACGTGCCGCCCGAATGGTGACGGGCGTCAGCTCACGGCGAGCCAGACCGCGGCGTCGGGACCCAGCCGCCCGTCCTCGAGCGGCACGCTGACCTCCAGCACCTCGTCGTGCGGCGGCAGGTCGACGGGCTCGGCGCCGAGGTTGACCAGGCACGCGAAGCCGGGCTCGCGGCGCAGGTGCAGCACCTCCTCGCCCGGGGCGGACACCCAGGTCAGGTCGCCGTCGCCGAGCGCCGGGTGGGCGCGCCGGCGGCGCAGCACCGAGCGGTAGAGCTCCAGCACCGCCTCGGGGTCACCCTGCTGGCGGTCCGCGGCGTAGGACGGCCACCACGTCGGCTGCGGGAGCCACGGCGCCGCCGCGCCCTCCGGGCTGAAGCCCGCCGCCGCGCCGTCCGTCGCCGACCACGGCAGCGGCACGCGGCACCCGTCCCGCCCGCGCACGGTGTGCCCCGAGCGCTCCCACGTCGGGTCCTGCCGCGCGTCGTCGGGGATGTCCTCCACCTCGGGCAGCCCCAGCTCCTCGCCCTGGTAGACGTACATGCCACCGGGCAGGGCGGCCTCGAGCAGCAGGGCCGCCCGCGCCCGGCGGGTGCCGAGGACCAGGTCCGGGGCCTCGTCGGCCCGCGGCACCGTGGACGTCGGCACCTCCTCACGGGCCGGCGCCGGGCGGCCGTAGCGGCTCGGGTGGCGCACGACGTCGTGGTTCGACAGCACCCAGGTCGCGGGCGCGCCGGCCGCGCGGAGCTGCGCGGTGGTGACGTCGATCGCCTCGCGCAGGGCCGTCGGGTCCCAGGGCGCGACGAGGTAGTCGAAGTTGAACGCCGTGTGCAGACGCCCGGCCGCGACGTAGCGGGCGAGGCGTTCGGGGGCGGGCGTCCAGGCCTCGGCGACGAACATCCGCTCGCCCGGGTACTCGTCGGCGACCCGCCGCCAGGCCTCGTAGATCTCGAGCACGCCGTCGCGGTCGACGAACGGGTGCGTGCCCGCCTCGTACGTGCGGCCGATGAGGTCGCGCGCGTCGCCGAGGTCGGGGAGCTCCGGGTCCTTGACGAGCCCGTGCGCGACGTCGATGCGGAACCCGTCGACGCCGCGGTCGAACCAGAAACGCAGCACCGCCTCGAACTCGGCGGCGACCTCCGGGTTCGCCCAGTTCAGGTCGGGCTGGCCGGGGTCGAACAGGTGGAGGTACCACTGTGCTGGTTCTCCTGGCCTGTCCGGGACCCGCGTCCAGGCCGGCCCGCCGAAGTGCGACTGCCAGTTGGTGGGCGGCTCGGCGCCGTCGGGGCCGCGGCCGACCCGGAAGACGTAGCGGTCGCGCGCCCCGGGCTCGTCGGCGAGGGCCGCGACGAACCAGGCGTGCCGGTCGGACGTGTGGTTGGGCACGATGTCCGGGATCAGCCGCAGCCCGTGCTCGTGGGCGTCGACGATCAGCTTCTCGGCGTCGGTGACCGTGCCGTAGGCGGGCTCGATGGTCCGGTAGTCGGCGACGTCGTAGCCCGCGTCGGCCTGGGGGGACGCGTACCAGGGGTTGATCCACAGCGCGTCGACGCCGAGGTCGGCGAGGTAGGGGAGCTTCTCGCGGATCCCGGCGATGTCCCCGATGCCGTCACCGTCGGCGTCGGCGAAGCTGCGGATGTAGACCTGGTAGATGACGGCCTCGCGCCACCAGGCGACGGCGTCCTCGGGCGAATCGGTCACGCCCTCCACGATGCCCGATGGGCCCCGGCTCAGGCGCGGGCCGTGATGCGCCCCTCGAACTCGTCGGGCTCGGGGATCTCCTCGAGGTCCGGCGCCTCGTCGATGCCCTCCGGCGCGCGGCGCTCGCGCAGGCGCTCGGTGGCCCGGTGCAGCATGGCCAGGGCCGCCTGGGCGAGCCGGATCACGAAGGCGAGGAACAGGCGCGCCTGCTCGGCGAGGAACGCGAACGCCGCGCCGGTCCGGCTCTCGCCCTCGGCGGGGGCCGGCGTGCGCCGCGGGGCGTCCCCACCGGCGCTGCGCTCGTAGAGCGTGTCGGCGAGCTGGTCGACCTTCTCGACCGCGCGGTCGGTGACGGCCGCGAGCACGCGGCCGGCGAGGACGGGGAGCATGCGGCGGGCGGCCTCGCCGAGGATCTGGCCGCTCATCTGACTGGACCGGGGTGCGGTGCCGTTGATGGTCATCACGCCCGACGCTAGGCGTGGATCACCGTCGCGACACTCCCCCGTCGGCACCCACCCCGGCGGCACATGCGAGCCCCCGGGCGGACATCCGGTGGCATCCTGGAGGGGATGCGGCAGCCGGGGCGACGGGAGCGGCTCGACGCCGCGCGCGAGCGCGACGGCGACACCTGTCTGTGGTGCTCCCGCTCCCTGGTCGGCACCGTCGCGGCGACCACCGACCACGTCGTGCCCAAGGTCAAGGGCGGCCCGTCGTGGCTGGAGAACGAGGTGGCCGCCTGCCGCCGCTGCAACGGCGAGCGGGGGCACCGCGGAGCCGTCGAGTGGCTCGATGAGTGCGAACGCCGCGGGTGGGCGCCGGACGCCGAGCGGCTCGAGCGCGTGCTGGTGTCGCTGGTGACGGCCATCGCCGAGCGCGGCGGCCAGCGCCGGGCGCGCCCGCACCTCGACGCCCAGTTGCGCCGGCTGCGCAAGCGCCGCCCGGCCGCGGCCTAGCTGGTGCAGTCTGCTCGGCGCGTTCCGCCCTCGGCCGCTCCGGAGTACGCCGCATCGAGCTGGGTGATTTCCTGACGTCTGACGTCAGCGTGGCCGCCAGGCTGGAACACCCCCCGCACATGGCGCGGCCCGGGCATCGGCGGGCGGGGGCTTCCGCCGATGACCGGGCCGCGGGGGCGTCCCGACGCGCGGGGTGGTGTGCGCCGGGAGACGTTCTCTAGCGGGCGAAGGTGTCGGGGTCCGGCCCGAGCCGCTCCGCCTTCTCCATGCCGTCGATCTTCTGCATGTCCTCGTGGGTCAGCTCGAAGTCGAAGATGTCCTTGTTCTCCCGGATGCGGTCGGGCGTGACCGACTTCGGGAAGATGATGTTGCCGAGCTGGACGTGCCAGCGCAGCACCACCTGCGCGGCGCTCTTGCCGTGCGCCTGCGCGATCTCGACCAGCTCGGGGGCGTCGAGCAGGCCCTTGCCCTGGCCGATCGGGCTCCACGCCTCGGTGCGGATGCCGTGGCGCTCGTGGTACGAGCGCAGGCCGGCCTGCTGCATGTGCGGGTGCAGCTCGATCTGGTTGATCGCCGGCACCGTCTCGGTCTCCTCGAGGAGCTTGTCGAGGTGGTGCGGCTGGAAGTTGGAGACGCCGATGGTGCGCGTCTTGCCGTCCTGGTGCGCCTTCTCGAAGCCCTTCCACGTGTCGACGTAGAGGTCCTTGCCGGGCAGCGGCCAGTGGATGAGGTACAGGTCGACGGCGTCGAGGCCGAGCTTCTGCAGGCTCTCGTCGAGGGCGCGCTGCGCGTCGTCGTAGCCGTGGTTGGAGTTGTTGCACTTCGTGGTGATCCACAGCTCGTCGCGCCCGAGGCCCGACTTCGCGATCGCCTCGCCGACCTCGGCCTCGTTGCCGTACATCTGCGCGGTGTCGATGTGACGGTAGCCGGCCTCGAAGGCCGTCAGGACCGTCTCCGCCGTGTCCGACGGGTCGATCTGGAACACACCGAATCCCAGCTGCGGGATGACCGTGCCGTTGTTCAGCTCGATACCGGGGACATCACTCATGTCCGGCGGTTACCCCGGGTGGTCCGGAACTCAACCACCCGGGGACACCCCTCTGTCTGGGCTGTCAGGTCCGTCAGGCCTCCGCGAACGCACCCAGCGTGCGGTCGGGGCGCACCCCGGCGAACGACCGGTGCCACGTCCGGTAGTACGCGATCTCCTCGTCGCTGCGCAGCGCCCAGCCGTGCTCGACCGTCGGGGGCTCCGCGTCCTGCGCGCCCTCCTTGGCCTTCTCCTTCTCGACGAGCGCGGAGAGCACGTCCTTCGCGCCGGAGCCGTCGCCGAACTGCTCCTTGCCGCGCCAGATGATGTCGTAGGGCACCATCCCGTCGAAGGCCTCGCGCAGGAGCTGCTTCTCCACGCGGTCGTGGATCTTCAGCTTCCACTCGGCGGGCAGGGCGAGCAGCTCGCGCATCACGGTGGCGTCGAGGAACGGCACGCGGGCCTCGAGGCCGTAGTTCATCGTGGTGCGGTCGCAGCGCTGCAGGTTGAGCTCGTGCAGGCTCTCGATCGACCGGACGAGCTCGGCCTGCAGGGCGTCCGGGGTGGAGAACTCGTCGGCGTGGACGTACTCGTAGCCGGCGAACAGCTCGTCGGCGCCCTCGCCGGTGAGCACCACCTTGACGTGCTTGACCGCCTCGCGGGCGAGCAGCAGGTTCGGCACCGCCGAGCGCACCAGCGCCGGGTCGAAGTGCTCGATGACCGTGACGGCCTCGTCCAGCGCCTCCTCGAGGTCGTCCGCGGTCGGGACGATCTCGTGGTGGTCGGTGCCGAGGAAGTCGGCGACGGCGCGGGCCGCGAGCAGGTCGGCCGAGCCCTCGGTGCCGACCGCGAACGTCGGCAGGCGCTCGCCCTTCTCGTCGGCCACCTTGGCGGCGACGGCCGCGACGATCGCGGAGTCGAGGCCGCCGGAGAGGAACACGCCGACGGGCACGTCGCTCATCATGTGGCGACGGATCGAGTCCGACAGGACGTCGCGGATGTGGCCGAGGTCCTCCTCGGTCCACTGCTTGTCGGGGGCGTTGCGCGCGGGGCGCACCTCCACGGGCACGGCGTCGGCGAAGCGCACCATGGCGCCCTCGGCGACGTCGTCGCCGGCGATGCCCGGGGTCCACACGTGCCCGGGCGGGAAGGCCTCGACGTACGGCTGGTCCTCGGGGTCGAAGGCACGCAGCTCGCTCGCGAAGATCGTCACCCCGTCGAGGCGGGCCCAGTAGAGCGGCTTGATGCCGATCGGGTCGCGGGCGACGGCGCCGCGCCCGTCGGTGTGGGCCATCGCGAGGGCGAACATGCCGCGCACCTCGTGGAGCGCCGCGGAGCCGTCGCGGAGCACCAGGCGGAAGGCCGACTCCGTGTCGGAGTCCGTCGCGAAGCGGACCTCGGAGAGGACGTCGCGGATGTCCTCGTGGTTGTAGATCTCACCGTTGCCGACCACGTAGGCCGAGTCGGTGTCGTCGGCGATCGGCTGCTTGCCGCCGCTGACGTCCATGATCGACAGACGCTGGTGGCCGAGCCAGGCGTTCTCCAGCTGCACCCGGCCGGTGTCGTCCGGACCACGGTGGTGGATCCGGGCGAGCATCCGCTCACACTTCTCGGGGTCGATGACGCCGTAGGCGGCGACGATTCCACACACGTGTGTTCACGTTCCTCGTATCGGGGTCTGCTCCCAGACAACCACGATCAAGGCAAGCCACGCACCGTTACGGGGCCTGCGTCACGTCGCCGGAACGGTCAAGCACGTGGATCTCCACGCGGAGTGTTTGATCCGTCACCGCCAGGCGAACACCGGCTGTTCGAGCTCGTCCACCCGCGTCGTGCGTCCGCGCAGCGCGACCTCGCGGAACTGGAGCAGCACCGCGCCGGTCGGGGCGTGGATGAAGTGGCCGACGAGCGGCATCTGCACGACGGGTCGCGGCGACTCCTCGATCGTCAGGAACCGCGGGTCCACGTCGAGCTCGTCGAACGGGATGTGGAAGAGCTCCGAGACCTCGTCGGGCGAGGGCACGAGGTCGGCCACCGCGCCGGTCGCCGCCATCACCACGGGTGTGATCACGAAGCCCGAGCGCGTCGCGTAGTCGTCGAGCAGGCCGAGCACGGTGTCCTCGCCGAGGCGCAGGCCGAGCTCCTCGTCGAGCTCGCGACGGGCGGCCGTGACGGTGTCCTCGCCGGGGTCGACCGACCCGCCCGGCAGGGCGAACTGGCCGGGGTGGTCGCGCAGCCGCGACGTCCGCCGCGTGAGCAGCACCCCGGGGCCGCGCTCGGGGTCGTCCAGCACGACGACGGCGACGGCGGCCGCGCGCAGGTCGGGACGCTCGGCGACCCTGCGCTCGCTCCGGTCGTGCTCGCGGATGCGGGCGGCCACGTCGGCGGTGGTGGCGGCCGTCATCCCCAGAAGATGCCGGTCGGGTCGGCGTCGACGATGTCGAGCAGCGGCGCGGGGGAGCTCGCCTTGGTCTCGTCGGGGTAGCGGTGCCACCGTCCGCTCGAGTCCGGCCAGAGCAGGATCCAGCGCTCCTCGTCGGGCACGAGGCGCAGCTGGGCGATCGGCTCCGTGGTCCAGCCCGTGCCGAGCTCCGGGAACACCGGCGCGCGGCGCGCCGAGATCGTGATCCGCCCGGCCCGCTCCGTGTAGGAGATACGGACCTGGTCGCGCTGCCCTTCGGGCACGCGGCGCGCGCACCACTGGCGCACGAGCGCGCGGTGTTCGTCGGCGACCTCCACGGGACTCACTGTGACACGAGCCCCCCGACGCCCGGGAGTGGGCCGGACCACGGAAGTCCGATCGCGTCCGACCACGACCCGGTCCGGGCCCCGCCGACCGGTCCTGCCAGCATGCTCGTCGCTGGAGCGTCGAGAGGGGCCGTCGGTGATCGCTGGGACAGCGGGGCGCGCGCTCGCGGGGGTCGGGCTCGTCCTGTGCCTCGCGGGATGCGGCAGCGGCGCCTCCGACGCGCCGCCCGCCCCGGCGTCGGCCCCCGCCGCGCCCGCGACCCCGGACCCGGCCGTCAAGCCCTACTGCGACGCGATCACGCGGGTGCAGGCCGAGCAGTCGGCGCCCGGGTCGGGCGGGAACGGCGTCCTGCCGTCGTCGGACGAGGCGCGCCGCCAGGTCGCCGACCTCGTCGCCACGGCCCCGCCCGAGATCGCCGCCGAGTGGCGCACGGTGCAGGGCCTCACCGACCAGGCGCTGACCTCGCTCGCCGAGACCGGGGGCGACCCGACCCGGATCGACCGCGCCGAGCTCGAGCGCCTGCAGCGCGAGGCCACGCCCGCGGTGACCCGCATCCAGGAGGTCACCCAGCAGCGCTGCGGCATCACCTTCCGCCCGCCCGGCTGAGCGTTACCGTCCGGGGCGTGACCGACTCCGTGAGCCGCTTCCCCCTCGTCGAGCCCGAGGACCTCCCCGACGACCTGCGGGAGCGGGTCGGCGCGATCGCCGAACGCTCCGGGTTCGTGCCCAACATCTTCCGGGCGCTCGGGCATCGCCCCGCGGAGCTGCGGGCGTTCCTCGACTACCACGACGCCCTCATGGAGCGGGAGTCGCCGCTGTCGAAGGCCGAGCGCGAGCTGGTGATCGTCGCGACCTCCGGGGCGAACCACTGCACGTACTGCGTCGTCGCCCACGGCGCGATCCTGCGCATCCGCAGCAAGGAGCCCGAGCTCGCCGACCACGTGGGCATCAACCCCTACGGCGCCCCGCTCGACCCGCGCCGGCGCGCGATCGTCGACCTCGCTCTGGCCCTCGCGCTGGACTCGGCGTCGCTGTCCGACGACGACCTCGCCGCCGCGCAGGACGCCGGCCTCTCCGACGAGGAGATCTGGGACATCGGCGCGATCACGGCGTTGTTCGCCATGTCGAACCGCCTCGCCCACCTCACCGCGCTGAAGCCGAACGCCGAGTTCTTCGGCATGGGGCGCGAGCCCCGGGGGTAGGCCGCGCCCATGACGGTCGCAATCCTCGGTACCGGGATCATGGGCGCGGGCATGGCGCGCAGCCTGCTGCGCGAGGGCCACGACGTGACGGTGTGGAACCGCAGCACGGAGAAGGCGAAACCCCTCGCCGACGACGGCGCCCGGGTGGCCGACACGGCCGCCGACGCGGTCGCCGGCGCCGACGTCGTGATCACCATGCTCTTCGACACCGACGCGGTGGCGCAGACGATCGAGCCCGCGCTCGCGGCCTTCGGCGAGGACGCGGTGTGGGTGCAGGCCAGTACGGTCGGCATCGAGGGCACCGCCCGCCTGACCTCGCTGGCCGACGACGCCGGCGTCGCGTTCCTCGACACCCCGATGCTGGGCACGAAGGCGCCCGCGGAGAACGGGCAGCTCGTGGTGCTCGCGTCCGGCGCCTCCTCGCTGCGCGACCGCGTCCAGCCGGTGTTCGACGCGATCGGCTCGCGCACGCAGTGGGTGAGCGAGACCGTCGGCGACGCCAGCCGGCTCAAGCTCGCCATCAACGCGTGGATCGGCGTGATGGTCAACGGCATCGCCCAGTCGATCGCGCTCGCCCGCGGGCTCGGGATCGACCCGCAGCAGTTCCTCGACGCCGTCGACGGCGGGGCGGTCAACGCGCCCTACGTGCAGCTCAAGGGCAAGGCCATGATCGACGGCGACTACACGCCGTCGTTCGAGCTCGACGGCGTCATCAAGGACACCGACCTGATCACGGCGGCGCTGCGCGAGGCCGGCGTGGACACGACGCTCGCGACCGCGGTGCGCGACCGCCTCGCCACCGCCTCGTCGGGCGGCCACGGCAGCGAGGACATGGCCGCCGTCGTCCACGCCTACTGACCGGGTATGTGAGCGAACTTCGGTGCTATAGGCCCGAAGTTCGCTCACATGGGGTCAGGCGCCGGGCGTGTTGTTCGCGAGGTCCAGGGCGTACTGCGGCCAGAAGTCACCGGCCGCCGGGGCGCCGCGGCAGTCGCCGTCCGAGTCGCCCGGCTCCTTCACCCACAGGTAGGCGGCGACGCGCTGCGAGCCGGTGTCGCGGGTGGGCGGGGTGCCGAGCGCGCGGCCCGGCGGGTTGCACCACGTCGGCTGGTCCGGACCCTCGTAGTTGCCGTTGCCGTTGCGGCTGGTGTCGATGACGAAGCGGGCGCCACCGAGCTGGTTGGACACCCGGTCGCCGTAGGCCTGCACCTGCTCGGTGTTCATGAAGTTCGAGACGTTGAGCGCGAAGCCCGCGGCCTGCTCGACGCCGGACTTGCGGAGCCCGTCGACGAGCTTGCCGGTGTCGGTGACGAACCCGGGGTTGCCGGCGTCGATGTAGACCTCGCCGCCCGCGCGGGTCAGGGTCTGCACCGCGTCGGAGAGCAGCTCCTCGCGGCCCTCCTGCTCGCCCTCGCCCTCGCAGTTGGTGAGCGTCTGCGGGAGCGCGTCGGGCTCGAGGACGACGATCGAACGGGTGCCGCCCATGCCGCGGGCGAAGGCGTCGAGCCACTCGCGGTAGGCGCCCTCGTCCTCGGCGCCGCCGCTGGAGTACAGCCCGCAGTCGCGGTTGGGGATGTTGTAGGCGGTGAGCACCGGGGTGCGGCCGGCCGCGCGGGCCTGCGACACGACGCCGGCCACCTCGCCCTCCACGCCGCCGGTCTCGCCGGTCGGCCAGATCGCGACGGGCTGGCGCGCGATCTTCTCGAGCGCGGTCGCGTCCTCCGTGCGTCCCTCGGAGCGCCACTGCTCGACCTGGCGGGCCGCCGAGGACGAGGGGTCGACCCAGAACTCCGAGGGCGCGGGCGCGACCGCCGGGCCGCCCTCGCCGCCGCCCTCGCCGGACCCGCCGCCGGAGCACGCCGACAGGCCGAGCGCGGCGATCGCGATCAGTGCGCCCGCCGCGAGCCGTGTCCTCGTCAACCGTCCGGCCTCGCGGTGCGTGTCCTGCGTCATCGATCCCGTCCTGCTCCGGTGTCTCGTGCAGCCGTGTCTGATCCGGCCCTGGTCTCGGCCCTGGTCTCCGGCACTCGTCCGTCCGGAGTCAGGCTCCCAGGCCACCCCGTGGCGCCCGTGTGGGGGTCGCGACCGCCCGTCGCCCCCCGGCGTCCGCTCGGCGGCTCGTCCTCCGATCCGGCCCGTCCGGCGGTCCCGTGAGGGGGCCACCACGCGACCGAGGTCACGGAGGAGGTCACGCGGCCTCCGCGCGGCCCGGCTCGGGCACCTCGATCCAGCGGCCCACCGACGGCACGCCGCGGTCGTCGAGGAGGAAGAGCATGTAGCGCCCGGGCGGCGCGATCGCGCGGTCCCGGGGCAGCGTCACCGAGACACCCGCGCCGCTCTTCGTCATGTCGAGGGCGATCGAGCGCTGGTGGGTGTCGGTGACGTGCGTGGACGCCATCGGCGCCATGAGCCGCGCGCTCTGGATGCGCGCCGCGTCGGGCGTGGCGACCGCGACCGTGTCGCCGAGCTCGGCCCGCGGGGGCGCGTCGGCGATGGTCGGTTGCGGGCCACGGAAGAGGTACGGCGGCGTGTAGATCTCGATGCGCTGCTCGAACGTGCCCGGGATGGTGTTCGCCTGGTCGTTGAACAGCGGGTCGGAGCCCACCACCATCACGCGGCCGTCGGGCAGCAGCATGCTCGCCGAGTGGTAGTTGCGACCGACCGCGGGATCGGCGGCGTAGTCGAGCGTGTTGGTCTGCGGCCGGTAGATGCGGGCGTTGTGGTTGTTGGTGTCGCCCTTGCCGCGGTAGTCCCGTGACCCGTTGCTGATCAGCATCGAGTCGTCCGGCAGCGTCGTGAGGTTCGGGTAGCGCGTGCCCTCGGGCAGCATCGGGCCCGGCTGCCAGGTGGGGTTCGGGCTGTCGAGGTCGATCGTGTCGATCCGCGCGGTCGAGCGCGGGCTCTCGCCGACCCCGCCGCCGCCGACGACGGCGATGCGCTGGTCCTGCACCGGCCCCGCCCACGCCGAACCCGCCGTCTCCAGCAGGTCCGGATCGCGCATGCCGGGGATCGGGGTGATGACGTTGGTGCGCAGGTTCCAGAAGCCGGGGACGCGGCCCGCCTCGGCCGGCCCGTAGCCCGAGTTGGCCCCGGAGTAGAAGAGGAAGTCGTCGCGCGCGGTCTGGAACAGCGCCGGGTACGTCGGGAAGTACTGGGTGAGGTCCTTGCGCTCGTTCCAGGTGCGCGTCACCGGGTCGTAGACCTCGTTCTGCCCGTTGAGGACCTCGCCGGTGCCGTCGAGCCCGGAGACCGCGATGACGCCGCCGTCGGCGAGCCCGGTCAGCGTCGGGTACCAGCGCTTGAAGACCATGTCGCCGACGCGCTCGTAGGCCTCGGTGTACGGGTTGAACTCGTAGGTCTGCTCGATGCCCTGGTAGTTCTGCTTCTTGAGCGTCATCGCCTGGCCCAGGGCGTAGATGTTCTGGGCGTCGGCCGCGGGGACACCGCCCACGGCGTACTGGCGCGGGCCCTCGAAGACGTACCCCGGGCCGGGCTCGACGGCCTCGGCGAACACCGTGGTCTCGCTGGCGGTCACCGTCGCGCCCCGCCGGGTCGCGACCTTGGTGGCCGGCTCGACGACGAACGGGTGCGTCGCGCGGTAGACCAGCCCCTCGGGCGTGCGGAACTCCGTGCCCGCCGGCAGCGACAGCGGCGCGGCGTCCGGGTCCTCGTTCTTCACGATCACGCCGCCGCCGGCGTTGGTGACCGCGCCGTCGAGGCGCTCGTAGCGCTGGGTGCCGCCGGCCACGAGCAGGTTGCCCGAGGCGAGGAACGTGTGGCCCGAGCAGAACATGTCGTCGGGCGTCGGGACGACGCGGCTACGCCCGGTCGCGGGGTCGTACACGAGGCTCTTGAAGGTCCCCGCGTTGAACATGTCCTCCTTGTTGCCGGAGCCGGCGATGAGGAGGATGCGCCCGGTCGGCAGCACCGCGGCGTGGATCGCGTTGACCTTCTGCTCGTCCGGCAGCTCGACGACGTCCCACTTGCCGAACTGCTCCTTGTACTCCTGGCTGTTGATCAGCCGCTGGTGGCGCAGCTCGGAGATCCAGGCCCAGGCGGGCGGCACGTTCACGCCGAGCATCACGGCCGGGACGATGACGAGGAGCAGGAAGCGCTTGACCCGTCGAGTCAGTCCCTGCCCGATCAACTCGCCTCCGTCCGTCGCCCTTCGATGTCCGGCGGCAACCCGGCACCGGAGTGCTGGGCGGGCCCGGCCACCGCGGCCAGCGCCACCACGCGCACCGCGACCGTCGGGGCGTTCACCGAGACGGCGTCGGACGCGTGGGTCCCACCGTCTCGTCCGTCGTGTCGCTTTGCTGTTTCGTTACCGATGCTAGACCCGGCCGAGACCGGGATCACCGGGCGCCCGCCGTCGGCCTCGAGCTCGGCTGCGCTCGACAGCAGCATCGGCGGCCGCTCACGCCGCGGACCGGGGCGCGGGACGCGGGTCCCCGACCCGTCGGGGCGCGGCGAGGGCGAGGGGGTCGGGCGACCGCCCGCGACGCCGTCGCCCGCCGCGGCGGGACGGGCCTCGGGGCGCGCGTCCGGCCGCGGACCGCCGGGCGCCACCGGGCCCTGGGGATCGCCGGGCGGCACGTACCGGCCGCCCTGCTCGGCCGCCGCGGGCCGCTCGGGGCGATCGCCCGGCCGCTCGCCCGGGCGCTGTCCCGGCGCCGCGAACGGGCTGGGCCCGGGACGCGGGGTGGGGGTCGGCCGGGGGCGCGACCCCGGCGGGGTCGACGCCGGACGCGGGGACGGCGAGGGCGACGAGCTCGGCGACGGGGTCGGCGTGGGGGACGGCGGGGGCACCGCGCCCGGGCCGGGCACCGGAGGGCGCCCGGTGGGGCGCTGACCGGGCTGACCGGGCTGGGCGGGCTGCTGGCCGGGCTGGCCCGGGTGCGCGGCCGGCCGGGGCGCGGGCGCCGGGCCGGGCTGATGAGCGGGCTGACCGGGCTGCTGCGGTGCGGGCTGGCCGGGCTGCTGGCCCGGCTGCTGGCCCGCCGCCGGCACGGCGGGGCGCCGCCGGTCGCGCGGCACCGGCGACGGCGCCGGGTCGATCCCGCGACCGTCCTCGGGGGCCCGCCGGCGCCCCGGGGTCGGGCGGACGTCCGGGCGCTGCTCGTCGGGACGGGCGGGCCGGGGCGCGGGCGTGGGTGCGGGCACGGGGGCCCCGTCGCGCTGCCGGCCGGCCAGCGAGGACGTCCGGACCCAGCCCGGGGGCAGGTCGCCCCCGGCGGCGTGGTCCGGGAAGCCCTCCCGGGCCGGCTCGCCGTCGCGACGCGGCGAGCGGCGGGTCGTGCTCCCGGCGGCGAGCAGCGCGTCGAGCGCCGCGCGCTCGAGCGACTCGGTGGTGACCCCGGACCGGCCGTCGGCGAGCACGGGCGCGGAGGCGATCGCCGGCTGCCGACCGACGATGCGCTCGACAAGGCACAGGATCGGGGGCGCGAGGCAGGACGCGAGCGCCACGGCGGGCCACAGGAGCACGGCCGGGGTCGCGTAGCCCTGGAAGATCGCCAGCACGATCGCGCCGATGAGCAGCGCCGCCCACTGCAGGTGGCGCCGGAACGTCAAGATGTGGTCGGCGCTCGACGACAGGCCCTTGGGCGTGACGACGAAGCGCGCGGGCAGCCGCAGGAGCGTGGCGATCAGCGACGCCGCGAAGATCGGCGCCGCGAAGATCGACATCAGCATGCCCTTGACGCCGGAGCTGCCCTCGGCCTCGTAGGGGCTGACGTTGTAACGGCGGTTGCGCAGGTAGACCCAGAGCTGGAACGCCGTCGCGTCGATGTAGAGCGCCAGCCACAGCTGGACCGGGACGACGACGCCCTGGACGCCCAGGGCGAGGAAGAGGCAGGCGTTCACCGCCCCGAGGACCCACCCGATCGCCATCGACGGGTAGAAGGTCGTGATCAGGATGTAGTGCAGCGCGCGGCCCGGCGACAGGCGCGGCAGGCGCAGCAGCATCTCCTTGAGCAGCACCTCGAACGTGCCGCGCGACCAGCGCATCTGCTGGCTGAAGAAGTCGCCCCAGGAGGACGGGCCCTCGCCGACCGCGAGCACGTCGGGCGTGTAGACCGACTTCCACCGCCGCCCCGACGCCGGGTTGCGGCGCGTGTGGAACTTCAACCCGGTGGCCATGTCCTCGGTGATCGAGTCGGACAGGCCGCCGATGCCCTGCAGGGCACTGATGCGGATCGCGTTGTTGGTGCCGACCAGCATCGCGGCGTTGTAGCGGTTCGCGGCGCGCTGGATCAGCGAGTGGAACGGGAACTGCTGCGACTCCGCGGCCCGGGTCACGAACGTCTCGTCGTTCGCGTAGCACTGCGGGCCGACGACGTAGGCGACGTCGGGGTCGCGGAAGTAGCCGAGGATGCGCTCGGCGTAGTTCGGCAGCGGCACGTGGTCGGGGTCGACCGAGAGGAAGACCTCGTAGGAGTCGCCGTGCTCGGACACCCAGGCGTTGTAGTTGCCGTGCTTGGTCTTGGCCTTGAAGGCGCCCTTGCGCTGGTTGTACTGCGCGATGCCCTTGCGGGTGAAGTGGTTGACGCCGAGCTCGCGGCACATCGCCTTGACGTCGTCGTCGTCGCCCTCGTCGAGGATCCAGACGTCGAGGATGCCGTCGTACTGGATCCGCAGCGCGGCCTGCAGCGTGCCGCGCACGACGTCGATCGGTTCCTTGCTGGGGACGATCGTGGTGAGGAAGGCGATCCGCTGGTCGGGGCGGGGCGGCACGGGGACGGGGTCGCGGCTGATCACCGACGCCAGCGACAGCGAGAAGACGTTGATCAGGCGGAGGAGCTCCATGAGCCCGATCGAGCCGATGACGATCCAGTTCGCGTAGATCGCGAAGTCCGACCCGATCACCGGCGGCCGGTGCGATGGGTGGAGCAGCCAGAGGAAGAACAGCGCCTCGAACGCGAAGTTCAGGCCGGCGACGAGCAGGGACCGCGCCACCCGGCCGCGTCCGTGCACCGCGTCGACACCTCGGTAGGCGACGCGGTAGAGACCGTCGGCAGGGTCCGGCTCACGGATCGGGCCCGCGAGCTGGGAGAACTCCTGGATGCGACGGCCGACGACGAGTTCCGACTCGTCGACCTCGTCCGGGGGTCGCTCGGCAAGAAGGGTCATCGGCCGTTTCGTCTCGATCCTCGCGACGGCACCGACCGCACTGCACCGGTGATCGTCACGAGCCTCCCGTCGTCGTCCTGCCCCACGCGGGCCCGCGAGGGGGCGGTACCGCCGACGTGCCGTCCTCCTGCTCGGTCATCGGTCGTCCCGGGCGCCTGGCGGTGTTCCACCGGCCCCGGAAACGGTAAGGGCATCACCCACCGTGCTCACGGAGGGGGACGGTTGTTCGTCCGACCCGTTGGCCACGACCAGCAGCATCGCCCAATATTCGCCCGACCGGGGGACGCGGAGCGGACGTCACACCCACAACCGCCCATTCGGGGAGGATGACGCAGAGTAGTACGTCAGGGACGCCGTGACGTCGGAGCGGGAGCGAGATCGTGGCGCTCCACCGCGACCAGCGCGCCGTCGCGGACCGCGGCGGTCATGTAGGTGCACGCCGGCTGCCGGCGCCGCTCGGTGGGCGAGCCCGGGTTGAGCAGACGGACGCCGCCCGGGGTCGTGCT
Source organism: Actinomycetospora aeridis (assembly GCF_037400275.1). NCBI lineage: Bacteria > Bacillati > Actinomycetota > Actinomycetes > Pseudonocardiales > Pseudonocardiaceae > Actinomycetospora > Actinomycetospora aeridis. Next base: position 584,799 of record NZ_JBBEGL010000005.1, read on the forward strand.
GTCCCACGGGATGTGGCTGTGGCCGAAGACGAGGACGTCGACCGGCGTGGTGCCCCCGGGACCGAACCGGGCGTCGCAGCGCCGCTCGCGCCCGTCCGTCGCCCCGGTCTCGTGCGTCACGGCCAGGCGCAGGCCGTCGACGTCCGCGACGGCGGTCTCGGGGAGCCGGGCCCGCAGCTCCTCGCCGTCGTTGTTGCCCCAGCACGCGACCAGCCGCGTCGCCCGGCGCTCGAGCGCGTCGAGCAACGTGGGGTCCATCCAGTCGCCCGCGTGCACGACGGCGTCGGCCGCGTCGACCTGCTCCCAGAGCTCGGCCGGCAGTTCGCGCCGCGGATAGCGCGGGGTGAGGTGCGTGTCGGCGGTGAGCAGCAGTCGGGTGGTCATGCTCAGCGCTCCAGCAGCAGGGAGTGCAGCGCGATCAGCGCGAGCGGGGCGTAGGGAACCACGACGACGGCGGGGCCCGTGGTGCGCAGCCAGGTCCGCGCGCCCACACCCGGGGCGTCGTCGGCCCGCGGGTCCTCGACGCCGTGGTCGAGGTGCAGCGTGATCGGCCCGACGCGCACGCGCCACGACCAGGTGCGTGCGACCTCGTCGACCGCGAGGACCTCGAACGGGACGTGGACCACCCCCGCCGCCCGGACCGCTCCCTGCAGACCCGCGTGCAGCCGGCGGCCCTGCCCGGCGGCCACCGTCACCCCGGAGATCTGCGGTGCCCAATGGCTCCAGCGGTCGAGGTCGGCGTAGCGCTCCCACGCCGCGTCGGCGGGCAGCGGGCCGGTGGCGCGGAGGGTCGTCTGCACGGTCGGGGCGTACCCGCGACGGACCTGGACGACGAACACATACTCCGAGTATGGTTTCGCTCCGACGCCGGTACGGAGTCGTACCAACCGACCGCGGGAGGCCGCCGTGTCCCTTGTCTCCGGACTGTCCTCGACCCCGCTCGGCACCACCCTGCGCTGGGGCGCCACCCACGGCCTGATGCGCGCCGCGATCCGCCGCCAGGTGCGCGCGGGCAACCCCGACGCGCGGCTGCTGCTCGACCCGGTGATGCAGGCCGACCCGTTCCCGCACTACGAGACGCTGCGGGCGTCGTACCCCTTCGCCCCCGGCGCGTTCGCCCGGCTGACCGTTCACCACGACGTCGCCACGGCCGTGCTGCGCAGCGACGACTTCGGCGTGACCCACCCGACCGAGGTCGTCCCCGCGCCCGCCAAGGCGGCGCTCGCGCTGGCCGGCCCGCCGCGCAACCCCGGCCCGATCGAGCCCCCGTCGATGCTCGCCGTCGACGCCCCCGACCACGCGCGCTACCGCAAGCTCGTCAGCCGCGCCTTCACCGCGAAGCGGGTGGCCGCCCTGCGCGAGCGCACCGCCGAGGTGGCCCAGGAGCTCCTCGACGAGATGGACTCCGCCGCCCGGGCGTCGGGCGACCTCACCGTCGACCTGGTCGAGCGCTACGCGAGCCTGCTGCCCGTCACCGTGATCAGCGAGATGCTCGGTGTGCCGACCTCGATGCGCGACCAGTTCCTCGCCTGGGGCGACGGCGCCGCCACCTCGCTGGACATGGGGCTCACGCGCCGGGCGCACGCCTCCATGGAGCGCAACCTCGCCGCCCTCAACGACTGGATGCGCGTGCACCTGCGCCGGCTGCGCCGCGAGCCCGGCGACGACCTGCTGTCCAGCATCGTCGGCCAGGTCGACGACGACGGCGCCGGCCTCACCGAGCAGGAGCTGGTGTCCACCGCGCTGCTGGTGCTCGCCGCCGGCTTCGAGACCACCGTCAACCTCATCGGCAACGGCACCAGCCAGCTCTTCGCCCACCCGGAGCAGCGCGAGCGCCTGGCCGCCGAGCCGGAGCTGTGGCCGACCGCCGTCGACGAGATCCTCCGGTTCGACCCGCCGGTCGAGCGCACGGCGCGCCGGGCGAAGGTCGACACCGAGGTCGCCGGCAAGGCCGTGGCGGCGGGCGACCTCGTCGTCACCGTGCTGGCGGGCGCCAACCGCGACCCGCAGGTGTTCACCGACCCCGGGACGTTCGACGTCGGGCGGGCCAACGCGAAGGACCACCTCGCGTTCTCCAGCGGGGCGCACTTCTGCCTCGGCGCCCAGCTCGCCCGCATGGAGGGCGAGGTCGCGCTGCGGGCGCTCTTCGAGCGCCACCCGCGGCTCGCCCCCGCCGGGGAGGCCCGACGGCGGCCCACCCGCATCCTGCGGGGCTACGCCGCGCTGCCGGTGGTGTGCGCTTCGCGCATGTGAGCACTTTCGCGTGCTGGAGCACGCGAAAGTGCTCACGAGCGCCGGAGGCGCACCTCAGGTGAAGGCGCTGTAGCCGGTGATCTCGCGCCCCACGATGAGGGTCTGGATGGTCTCGGTGCCCTCGAAGGTGTGGATCGACTCGATGTCGGCCATGTGCCGCACGACGTGGTTGTCGAGCAGGATCCCGTTGCCGCCGAGCAGGTCGCGGGCGTGGTGGAGCACCCAGCGCGCCTTGCGGGTGTTGTTCATCTTGGCGAGCCCGGCGATGGTCGGCGCGAGGTCGTCGTCCTCCGCGAGCTGCGCGATCTGCATGCAGTAGAGCTGCATGCCCGTGAGCTCGGCGAGCATCTGCACCAGCCGCTCCTGGACGATCTGCATCCCGGCCAGCGGCTTGCCGAACTGCTTCCGTTCGAGCGCGTAGCGCAGCGCCGCGTCGTAGCCCGCGGTCGCGTGGCCGAGCGCCATCCAGGCGCAGGTGCCGCGCGTGGTCGCGAGCACCCGACCGGTGTCCTTGAAGCTCTCCGCGCCCGGCAGCCGGTCGCGCTCGGGCACGCGCACGCCGTCGAGGCGGATGTCGGCCTGCCACACCGACCGCATCGAGCCCTTGCGCGGGATGATCTCGGCCTCGTAGCCGGGCGAGGACGTGTCGACGAGGAAGCCGAGCACGGTGTTGGTCTCGGTGTCGCGGGCCCAGATCACGGTGCGCCCGGCGATGCTGCCGTTGCCGATCCAGCGCTTGCGCCCGTCGATCACCCAGTCGTCACCGTCGCGGCGGGCGGACGTCTCCAGCGACACCGAGTCCGACCCGTGCTCCGGCTCGGTGAGACCGAAGGCGCCGACGAGGTCGAGCCGGGCCATCGCCGGCAGGAACTCCTGCTTCTGCTCCTCCGAGCCGAGCATCGCGATCGACTTCATCGCGAGGCCCGACTGCACGGCGTGGAACGTCGCGAGACTCCCGTCGCCGCGCGCGAGCTCCATGGCGACCAGGCCGCACGTCAGGGGGTCGTTCCCCGGGCAGCCGTAGCCGGTGATGTCGTCGCCGACGATGCCCAGCTCGGGCAGCCCGTTGATGACCTCCCACGGCATCTCGGCGGCGTCCCAGGCGGCGGGCGCGGCCGGGGTCACCACGCGGTCGACGTAGCGCCGCACGGCCATGAACGTGTCCCACTGCGCGGGGGTGAAGCGGCGGCGCACCGAGAAGAAGTCGGTGCCGAGCGCCTCGGTGAGCGGACCCTCGCTGTCGACCGTCATGGCGTCTCCGTTCCCCGTGACCGTCCTCACCACTCCACCGTCCGGACTCCCGCGCGGCGCGCGTCGGCCGGTTGCGCCCACCCTGCGTCTCTTCGTACTAGCGTCCGGCCCTGTCCAGCACGTCAGCCCAGGTACGTTCAACACCGAGCGGAGGAAGCCGCATGGCGGGCAAGTTCGAGGTGTACGAGGACAAGGCCGGCAAGTTCCGGTTCCGGCTGAAGGCCAGCAACGGCCAGATCGTCGCGTCCGGCGAGGCCTACGAGACGAAGGCCGCCGCCCGCAAGGGCTGCGAGTCGGTCCAGAAGGCGGCCAGCGGCGCGCCCATCGAGGAGACCGCCTGAGCGGTCCGCGATCCGATCGGCCCCGGCCGGTCCACCGACCGGCCGGGGTCGTCACGCCACCCCAGCGGGTGGCACATTCGTCCGTTGGCACCAGCGTGCCTGGCCGAACAGCGACGTTGCTGACACCGCAGCGCAATCATCTTCGCGAAACCTGTTCCGTTCACCGCACTGCCGGGGTATATCCAGGGTCTTCGTCACCCGAGTGGCCGCACACGACAGCGCGGCCGCCCGGTTCACGGTGGGCATCGTCTGGACGCCCGTCCAACACCGCCGTGAGCGTTCCTCCGGGGGGAGTGGATGGACGGACAGGCACACCCGATGTTCGGGAACCGCTACGACGGTGCCGGCGAGTACCTGGTGGTCGTCGTCGACACGGTGGGGCGGTTCCGCGACGCCTACGGGCCCTACGCGCTCGGCGCGGCGCACCAGGAGGCCGAGCGGCGGCGACGTGCGCTCACCGAGGCGGGTGAGCACGCCGCCGACGTCCGCATCGCCCGGCACCACCCGGTGACGGTCCCGCGGCCCCGCGGCCCTGGCGCCCGGCGCCGTGAGCCCTACTGGATGTGGCGTCCGCTGATCGCACGGGCGATGACGAGCTGCTGGATCTGCTCGGTGCCCTCGAAGATGTCGTAGATCTGTCGCGGGTCGTCTGCGACTTGCGCCGCCTCCGGGTGGACCTGCTGCGACCTGGGCCGGAGCTGCTCGACAGTTCTCAGCTCAGCTCGGCCTTCCCTGACCTCCGACGGCCTGGCGACGGCCTGGATGTCGAGCCACGACTGCCCCCCGGAGCGCCCGATGACGAGCTGCACGAGGAGGTCGCCTACCCTTAACGGCTCGACGAGAGGGAGCCGTCATGACGAACGGGTCGACGCGACTGGTCGAGGGTACGGCCATCGACCGGGCGGAGATCGTGATCGGTTTGGTCGGGGCCCTCGGAACTGATCTCTCGACAGTCGAGACCGCGCTGAGCAACGCGCTGCTGTCAGTCGGGTACCGGTCGGGCTCGGTGCGGATCAGTGACCTGATCAAGGACGCGTACGCTCGAGCTGGTAAGCCTGCCGCTGAGCCGTTGACCAAGCTTGATGCGCTCATGGATCAGGGCGATGCGCTCCGCGAGGCGATCAACCATGGCGGCGCAGCCGCGGGCCTCGCCGTCACTGCGATCTCAACCCAGAGATTCGAAAAGTCCGGGGACTCGAATCACGAGCGCGAGTCCTTTGCGACTATCATTCGTCAGCTCAAGCACCCCGAAGAAGTACGTGTGCTGCGCTCGACGTACGGGCCGCGCTTTGTCCTTGTGGGAGCATGGTCGCCGAGGGAGGACCGGTCGAAGGCGGTCGAGAAGCGCCTCCGCCAAACCCTTCATCCGGGCAAGGAGCAGAGTTGGTACGTCCAACAAGTTAGCCGACTTCTTGCGCGGGACGAGAAGGATGGAGCGAATCGCCGGCTCGGTCAGCGAGTCAGAGACACCTTCGAGCTGGCTGATGCTTACCTGGCAGTGCGGTCCGGAGTTGACATCAGTGGCGCGGCGACGCGTCTGGTTCATCTCCTCTTCGGAAAGCACTACGAGACTCCAACGGCAACTGAACAAGCCATGTTTCAGGCCTGGGGAGCCCGTCTAAGGTCGTCCGACGCGGGACGTCAAGTTGGCGCAGTCGTTATCGACGATCAAGGTGAGCTCGTCCTCTCCGGCTCCAACGAGGTACCGAAACCTGGGGGCGGGCAGTACTGGACCGGGGACGAACCTGATCATCGAGACTTCACAGAAGGCTCGGACGTCAACGAGCAACAGAAGATCGCCATCGTCACTGATGTTCTACAGGCGTTGCAACGCGAACCAGGTTGGTTGGCGCCGGACCGTCAAGCGAAGGACGTCGAGGAGCTAGCCGCGGAGGCTATCAACGGCGGTCCCTTGGCAGACACCCGAATCGGAGACCTTCTTGAATTCGGACGCGTGACCCATGCCGAGATGGCAGCAATCTGTACGGCCGCCCGCCGAGGCGTTTCGATCCGCAACATGACTATGATGTCGACGACGTACCCCTGCCACGAGTGCGCGCGCGTCATTATCGCCTCAGGTATCTCGAGAGTCGTCTACATCGACCCTTACCCAAAGTCTCAGGTACCTGAGATGTATCGCCACGAGATCGTCGACGGCCCGACGCAGTCTCGCGAGGCGGTAGTGTTTGAGCCCTTCGAGGGTGTCGCGCCACGGCTCTACTCGCGAGTCTTCGCGAAGGCTGATCGTAGCCGCGACGCTATGGGGGAGTACGGCACCTGGAGCCCGACGGCGGCACCGCCGCGCCTCGTGGCCGAGGCAGAAGCGACATACCCGATGTCTTACATGGAAGACGGCGTGATGAGCCGGCTAGACGACGCGCTCAAGCAGGCCGGTTGGGCTGAGGCCGACATCCCCTCAGTCGACGGTATCGCCGAGGCAGTCGTCCGGGCGGTGGACGGGGCCGATCCCACGGCCGAGTGACGTTGTCGGACCCTCGTGCTCCACTGGACACGCTCATCCAACAGTGCTACCGGGACGCGGAGGCTGTCTCGATGCTGCACAATGCGCCCAAGCGCCTAGACCTCGGGGAGACGACATGAGCAAGGGTAGCTGGATCACCGACGCGTTCGCACGGGCATCGGCCCGGTCGAAGAACCTTCCCCCTCACGCTCGGCCGGTCGTCACCCGCCCTGAGGTCTCTGCCTCGTCTCGTCGTAGCAAGCCTGAGGGACCGAGCGACGGCGAGGCCGCACGGCGCCGCAAGACCTCGTGACTGACGATCAGAGTCTGAGGTCCACCCACGTCGCATGGCAGAGGTGGGCCTTACCAATCTTGATCTCATCGACTTCGATGGCTCGAACTGATGGATCGCACCACTTCGACAGAATCAGGATGCAGAAAGCCATATTCTTGTTGGTGCAGCGCGGAAGCCCGACCTGGAAGCCCTTGTATAATTACGAGCCTTACCACTGGGGCCCTTACTGCGTAGAGCTCAACGACGATCTCCAGCAGCTTATCCAGTTGAAGTGGCTGCGCCTATCGTATGCGTCCGGTTCTCGCTATGGTGAGTACGAGTTGACGGAGGCTGGCGAGGCTGTCGCAACTTCACTACTGGGCCAATTATCGGAGGGGGAGGCTGCATTCATCGCCCGCGTGCGTTCGTACGTCACCAATAAGGGGTTCAGCAGTCTGCTGCGTGAGGTCTACGACGCGTACCCATCTTTTGCGGAAAACTCGATCTGGAACGGCCGCAGTTGACAGTCGCCGTAGGAATCGTTTACTCCCGAGGTGTTGTCATCGCGAGCGACAGCATGGGGTCTTCGGGCACCGTTGCTAGCCGAGTCGACAAAGCCAAAGCAATGTCGAATCACCCGATAGTTTGGGCTATGTCCGGCTCGCGTTACGTCATCCAAGAGGCGAGCCGGTTCGTAGAGAAGTACGACTCCGACGGCCGGAGCAGGGCTACACCTGAAAAGCTGGCGCACAAATTGCGTCCTGTCATCTCCGATGCGTACCAGCTTCCATCTCTGGAGCCAGGCGGATCAGCGTCGGACCTGCACCACCACTCATCTGAAGCTCTCTTGGCCGGATGGACTAGAAAAGGGCCTTCGCTCGTCCACCTTCCGAGCGATCTTGCGCCGGTTGAATGCTCGAGCAGGACATTCGTGGCGATCGGAGCTGGTCACGAATTTGCCGCCGCCAGTCAAGCAACACTAGCGCACTACTTTTATGAACACTTGTCTGCGGAGCAAGCGTTTCTTCTGGCATACCGTGTGGTGGCAGCCGTATGCTCCGTATCGTCCTGGGGTGTTGCACCTCCAATCCAGATGGCGTCCGCTGACGAGCATGGCGCGCGCGTGATATCGGCAAGGGATGTCGAGCACGTCGAGTTCGGCGTTCAGCGCTGGCTCCAGGCTGAGACTGATGGCTTCTCCAACGTGGGTCCACGCGATGTCGCGCATGACCTTCCGTCGCTCTACGCGGCCGGAGGCGAAGAAGGAACTGGAACGGGCTCACCGAACTAGAGTGGGCCTTTCACCGTCTAGGCTCGACTCTTGCTGAGCCGGCTAGGCCCCGGGCCCGCCGGAACGGAGTGGGAGGCCAGGGCCCGAAGGGCCGTGGCCGGCGCGGCGCCGGAGGCGCCGCCTTGACTGATGAGAGGTCTATTCGGCAACTCGAGTGCACCCAGGACACTAGGACGCTTGGCTATTCGGGCTCTTCTGTCGGGTCAACCCAGGTGTGAATGGCGTCGCTCCCGAGACTCCCGGACGGGATACACACGGCATCAGGTTGCGGTCCCGTCGGCGAGCGAGCGGCACCTGTCGGACCCCCGTAGCGACTAGCACTCTTAGTTATAGGCGTTGCGCCTAACGGGTCGCAGCCCTTGCCACAGGCGTTGCGTGATACTACGTTGCGTAGCTGAGTCGGGTGCTCGGTAATCAGTGGAGATCGCCATGGGGCTCCGTGTGCTTGGCTCTACAGCGGCCAAAGTAGCTGGTGTCGCCGCTCTTGCGCTCGCTGTAGTCGGCGGCGTCGCACTCGCGCGAGTGAGCAACACGGGCTCGATGCCACCTCCACCAGCCTCCGCGTCACCACAGTCACCTTGTCCTGCGTTCTCGGTACAGATCGTACGCGGGACTAACGACGGTCAATACGGGAGTGCCGGTGAGCCCGGCGCCGCCTTCGAGCAAGAACTCTTACGCTCAGGCGGCGTGAATCAAGGGGACATTAACACCAGTCGCTATCCTGCAACTTACAGGCCATTGAATAGTATGGTGCCCGATATTGCCGAGGGCATCCCAGTCGACACTAGAGGCTACATGGGGAGTGTGAATCTTGGAGTAGCAGGACTGCTCGAAGGGATTCGGAGTGCCGTTCCCGAGCGCTGCCGGCAGTCGACGAGGATCATCCTCGTTGGGTATTCGCAAGGTGCCCACGTCATCCGGAACTCGTTTGGCAGCCTTGGCGGTTACAAGGTTACCGATATCGTCTTCTTTGGCGACCCATGCTGGGAAGCTACTTCGTCTAGACGACTCGACGTCGCCGATAACGCCCGTGTCAGGCCCGGCGGCACGTATAATCCGACCCAGAAAGGTCTCTTTAGGAACCCAGCAGCTCCATGGATGGCGGGCGTAGCCTGCGATCCATCGCCGCCACCTGGATCGGCGCAGCTATGGACGTACTGCAACTCACGGGACATCATATGCCAGGGACCGGGGGCAGGCAATTGGGTGGATACCCACAAAGAGTACACCGATATTGCCAGGCAAGCGGCGCGACGTGTCGCCGAGAGTCGGCTGAATCATCCAGGTTCAACTGCGTACTTGGATTGTGAACCAGGGCGGCTTGTCGTAAGAGTATTCACGGCGAACTACGGCTCAACGTTCGTGGAGGCAGTTGTAGACGGCAGGCCTACTGCGATTGCGGGACTCGCTGGACCGCGTCCTGACGGTGACTATCGCCAAATTCCTCGAGGAGCGACCACGGCGCGTGCCTATGGCGATACCGGCACGCTGGACGAGATCGACCTACGGGGTCACGGGTGCTCGAGAGGGAATCCTGAGCGCCCGAGCCGGCCTTCGCCCGAAGAGCCCCGAGCGGACACGCAGGATGAACGAAGAGAGCGAACGCCAGCACAACCTCAGGAACAGAGACAAGAGCAAGAGCGGCCGCCCGAACAGGAGCAAGAAGAAGAGCAGCCCGTGTACCCGGGTGTGCCGGACGAGTGCCAGCCAACTCCTGAGGATTCAGCTCCTTGCGTTTCCTAGCCCACCGCTATTCGGCATGGCGGATGATTCAGCCATCGCTGCATGATCGGCCTCCAAGCGCACAGCCCGCAGGGCTGTCGGCCCCGGTCGGGGTGGCGGGGCGCTGCCCCCGGCCACGCTTGGAGCGCATAGACAAGGGCGTGGAGGCTCGCGGTCAAGAGCGGACGGAGTCCGTCGCGGAGCGATGCGCAGCACTCTTGATCGGGAGTCAGCCCGTGTGACGCTCCGGGGCCGACAGACCTCCCGACGAAGTCGGGTCCGTCGTCGTCGTGGCCGCGCGGCCTTGAGCGCAGGTCCCATGTGCCGCAACGGCTAGCGGCTTCGGCTGCTAGTGCTGCGGCGGGTTCAGCGCCGCGGCAAGGAGCGCTGACGCGGTTCCGCTGGTCCCGCCGCTCGCGACACCGGCAGTCATAGGGTGCGTCAGCAGCACCGTGTTGATTTTCTCGGCTAGACCTCTCAGACGAGACTGTTCCGGCTCGTCTTCGCTGGCCTCGCTGACGACGTTCTGGGCCGCTGCCCGCACCTCTTCGACCGAGTCGGGAGTGAAGCCCTCGGTCTCAAGGTCCTCCAGGTTCGCCAACAGGAAGCGAGCGGCACTGCGAAGAGCGTGGATGTCCACATTGAAGATCGACTGGTGTTGCTCCTGATGGGCGCCAGGTGAGTGGGCCGCGACCTGACCGCTGGCGCCCTGCGCGTAGACACGCTGGTCGCGGTTGTCGTTGTAGATGCTGCCTCCTCGGCGATAGCGGCTGGCCCAGGCGACGGTGTCTCCGCCGAAGTCCTGCACACAAAGACGTCCTTCGGCCGTGAGTTTGAGGAGTACGGGCCAACGCTGCTGACGACTGCCCGGTCCGCCCAGCAACTCGTCGTCCAACAGCCGTTGGACGGCTTCGTCGCGCTCGCTATCGCTGACGGCGACCCCGTCCACCTCAGGACATTCGTCGAGGAATTTCTGCCAGCCGGGGTGCTCCTCGTCGTGACCCGCGAACCAGAGGAGGAAAGCTCGCCGAATGCGGGCTATGCGGCTGCCGGGGTCAGGTTCGTCGGATCGAGGCACACCGGGTCCAGAAGCCCATACGGGTTCGTCGCCCTCGATGGGAAGGGCCGGTCCGTAGCGTTGCCACTGCTTCTCGTACTCCTTCCCGATCGCGCGCACGTGTCGACGAATCCCCTGCTTGTTGACCTTGAAATCGCGGCCCACCTGTACCCCAGTCGCTCATCGCTAGCAGCTCGGTTAAGCGTGATCGAACCGTAGCGGCGCGCACCGACACCTCAGGTCCGGTGCTGCTCGAAGCGGGCTCGCCATGCGCGACAACGCTGGAGGTAGGCGTCGAGGCCGTCTCGGTCGAGACTGGTCGTGGTCCACGTGCTGGGCAGCGAGCCGTTGGGCCAGACGTACGCGAGGGCCGTTCGCCCGTGGCTCACCGCGAGTGGGGCCACGACGTAGGTTGGGTCCTCGAAGGCGTCGAGCACGCCCCATTCGGCGTCGCTGAGGTCGGTGTAGACCCGGCCTGGTGCGTCGGCCGACTTGTCGGCGACGAGGCCGGGGTAGGGGAGTTCGGGGAGTCGTGCGGCGCGCCAGCCGGGAGCGCTGGTCTCGACGTGAACCGGGACGCGATCGATCAAGGTCCGGACGACGTCGTCGAGGGCGAGGGTGCCGTACACGAACAGTTCAGGCGTTCCCGCCGACCCGTGGTCCGGTGGGCCATCGCCGTTCGAGCTCGCCCGGGCCAAGCGGTCGCTGATAGCCGTCACGCAACACCTCCGCGAGCAGGCTACCGCCGGCTTCGTGGAGGTTCATGAACCAATCGATCCCGGCCGGGTAGGCCCACAGGTAGGAGCGGAGCTGCGGATCGAGTGTGCGGTCCCGCAGGAGGCTGGCGACGTCGCCACCGGTCCAGAACGGCACCTGCGAGCGGGCGACATCCCAGCAGGCTCGGGCGCTGTCGCCGGCGTTGATGCCGCGGTGGAGGTCGGCGCTGACGAGTTGGGTGTAGTGGTCCAGCCGGGTCCGCGCGATCACGGCCGGGTCGATCGGCGCGGCCGCGAGGGGGAGGACCTGGGCGAGTCCTTCGAACAGGACCTGGTGCGGGGCGTGGACGGCGAGCAGACGCGGCCAGTCTACGTCGCTGGTCTCGGCGACCCCGGCGAGGTTGGAGTACTGCAGCGCGTGTCCGAGGACCTCGTGGAGCGCGAATCGGTAAGCGTCGAGCTGGGTGAACGCGGCCCGGCGGGTGTTGATCCGCAGACGGGCGTCGTGGCCGGCGCCGTCGAGCCAGTAGGACCAGTAGGCGTCGATGTCGACGCTCTCGACCGTCAGGGTGAACTCGGCGGTGGCGCCGGTGAGGTCGCGGATCGTGGCTTCGTGCTTGTCGGCGTAGCCGCGGATGACGTCGCCGGCCTCGTCGGCGGGTACGTCCTCGCTGAGGGCGTTGAGGTCGTCGCGGGTGTTGGGCCCCCACGTGACACCCAGGTCGGCGAGGGCCTCCCGGGCAAGGTCGCCGCGATGCTCGACGTACTCGCGGGTCCAGCCGCGGGGGGCGCAGCCCTGGGTGGCAGCGATGTAGGTGTTCAGGTCGGGGTGCTCACCGAGCAGGCAGCTCAGGTAGGCGCGGTGCGCCTCGATCGCGTCGGCGACCGGCCCGGGCGAGGCGTCCGCGCGGAGGTCCTCGAGCTGGTCGAGGACAGCGAAGCGATCCGAGGCCGGCGCCACAGGCTCAGCGGGCGGGGCGCAGTCGTAGTCGACGATCGCGCCCCCGCCGGTGCGGGACTCGTGCGTGTCCCATGCGCGGACAACGTGTTCGAGGGCGTCACGCATCGCCACGGGCGACCTCCCACCGGACGGTGACGGCCTCGCCGGGCTGGAGATAGTCCCGGGTGACGGTCATGAACGCGCTGCCGTCCTCGTCGTCGCAGACCAGGTCGTCGATCGCGGAGACCTGCGAGCCGTCGACCTTGTCCTCCACCGCGCTGCACCCGACGAGCATGTCCACCCCGTGGTGGCGAATGTTGAGCGTGAAGTGCCGCGAATGGCGCGGACTGGCCTGACGCCAGAAGTGGTCATGGGTGAACCGGCCGCCGCGCACCGAATAGGCCAGCGTCCCGATCTCGCCGGGTTCGATGGCCGGCGAACACACGAGCGCGAACTTGCTCATGTTCGCGGTGTCGTGAATCCGCTGGATCGACATCTTGCGGTCGGCGCTGGGGTCAGGCTCGATACGCAGCGGCCCGTCGGTGGTCTCGAACCACTGCTCCCGGTGCATCCGCTTGATCGGGTTCGCCGTGAGGTTGAGCAGCTCGAACCGGTAGGTGATCGTCGACCAGCCCTCGGCGTCGATGTCGACGGTGCACTCCAACTCGAGATCGACCGGCATCCCGGCAAGCTGCGCCAGCTGGGAGACCTCCTCGTCCGACAGGCGCAGACGCCGCCCCAGCAGGCGCAGCGAGCGCGCCAGGGACGCCGGAGACCCCTCGGGTTCCTTGTGGTCGCTGACCGGTCGCGGGAACCCGACGCTCGGGGTTGGTCGCTGGGTCGGGACCGGCGCTGACCAGCCCGTCGTCTCCGACGACGCATCCAGGCTGCGTTCCACGACCTCGGACAGACGCACCGCTCCGCCGTCGTCGTCACTGCGGGCAGCTGGCTCGAACATCGCGGTGGCCGGAACACCCGGGAACATCACTTCCAGCACCTGGCAGTGATGCGGATAGGGCATGCCCTTGAGGTCGCCGGCCTGCCAGCGATGGAGCTGGGCGCGGCTCGGGCCGGTCCCGACGAGCTTGTCGTCAATGGTCTTCGCGGCGCGGTCGTACTCGCGGTTGAAGCTGCTGTAGCTCTGCCAGTGCCGCGAGCGGAGCAGGTCTTTCAACATCACCGGCTGCCCCATGCCGCCCCTTGCTCTCGCCGCCGAAGATCTCACAGTAGGCGCAGACGAGACACAGACGCAACAACATTGGACAGAGAAGTTCGGGACGCGACAGCCACGCCGTCGTGACGAAACGGTCCTCCCGCGAAGTGTCGGACCTGCCCCACCACGGGGCGAACGACACGACGAAGGAGAGCCAGAACCGTGGCTATCAAGAGGCGAATCAAGGTCTCGATGGGGGACGTCTTCCCCCACGGCGCGTTCCTGACCACCGACGGCGCCGAGCCCGTCCCCGACTACGACCGATCCACCCGCGACAAGTTCGTCCAGGCCGTCGACAAGGACAACGGCCTGCTCGTGTGGGAGGTCGGGGTCCACGACCCGGACCCCGAGGCCCGCAAGAACGAGCGCTCGGTCAACGTCAAGATCGCCGCCGAGGTCCAGCCCGTGCCGCCCGAGGCACTGCCCGGGCTGCCGTTCCGCCCGGTCGAGTTCGAGGGCCTGGAGGTCACGCCCTACCTCGACACCAACGGCGTGCGACCGAAGCTCGCGTTCAGCCTGCGCGCCCGCGGCATGCACGCCCCCGGCGGCGACAGCCGACGCAAGAGCGGCGGCCAGCACGGCTCCACCGGCACCGAGGCGGCGGCCTGATGCCCGGGGTGTCGGTCCGGCTCACCCCGGTCGGGCGCGCCGAGGTCTACCTCCCCGACGACATGCCCCCGATCCTCGACGTGACCAGCGAGCACCGGGTGGTGCTCACCCTGACCGCGCGGCGCCTCGACGAGGTCACCACCGAGGAGCTGGAAGCGGCCCGCTCGCTGCACGCGGCCCTCGGGGTGTTCGTCGAGCACGCCGCCCGCTGGGTTCCGCCCGTCGCGCAGCAGGCGATCGGCGGTGCGGCATGAGCACCACCAGCCACGGCCGCAAGACGATCACCGCGGCGACATCGACCCGCACCGCGCGCCGGCTGACCCGGGAACGGCTCCGCCTGCTGGTCCGGGACCTCGTGCTCGACGGCGACCCCATCCCCGACTGGCACGAGCACGCCGCCTGCGCCGGCATGAGCGAGGACCTGTTCTTCCCGGTCGCCGAGACCGGCGGCGACGGAACGGAACTGGTCGAGCAGGCCAAGGCGGTATGCGCCGGCTGCCCGGTGCGCACCACCTGTCTCGCCGACGCGATGAGCCGCGAGTCCCCCTCCGCGCGCTACGGCATCTACGGCGGCCTCTCCGCCGGCGACCGCAACCGGCTCTACACCGACCTCCGGGCCCACGCGTTCGCCACCGACGACGACCACACCGACACGTCAGGAGCGGTCGCATGAACTGCACCGCTGCTGGGCCGCGCTGTGAGGTCTGCGCGGCCCGGCTCGACGCCGCCCCTGCCAATCGACCTCCGCGCTGCAGGGAGCACGCCGCGCAGCAGGCCCTGTTCCCCCTCGCGGCACTGCCCGGGCGCCGACGCCGCCCCACCGGCGACGACCTCTCGCCCGATCACGACCGCCACCACACCACCACCGGCCGCCCCGTGACGCGGGCTCGCCGGACCCGGAAGGACTGAACACCATGCCCATCGGACGCAGCGTCGGGCGCGGCGCCACCATCCGCCGCCGCGCCAACGTCCAGCCCACCCTCATCGAACCTTCGCGCACCTTCGCCGGCCGCCTGCGCCACCGCGGCCTGGTCGCCGCCGGACGCTTCGTCGTCGTCGCCGTCTGGGGCGCGATCATGGCCGGCTGGCTGCTGCTCTACGTCCCGGTCCTGCTGGCCGCCGCCGCGCTCGTCGCGCTGGTCTGGACCACGCAGGGCCGTGGCGGCGGCCTCGCCCTCATCGCCCTCGTCACGGTCGCGCTCGTCGTCTGGTCGCCTGCGCACCCGGACTCCTGGGAGCGCTGCGTCGCCTCCCGCTGCCACCGCTTCGCCCGCCGCATCCGCTACCGGTGGAACTGGGCCGACCTCATGGCCGCCGCCGAGGTCCAGTCCCGCGACGCCCACCACATCGTCCGCGTCCCACGCCTGCTCTACTGCCGCCTCGGGCGCTACGCCGACCTGCTCACCGTGCAGCTCTGCCCCGGCATCACCCCCGAGGACCTCGAAGCCGCCACCGAAGCGATCCGCTCCGAGTTCCGCGCCCTGGAGGTTCGGGTCCTCCCGCACGAGCGGTTCCGGGGCTGCGTGTGGCTGCGCGTCATCTGCTCGGACACCCTGCTCGACCCCACCGCCCCACCGAAGGGGCCCGACGCCGACCGACCACCCGACCTCACCAAGCTGCACCTCGGCCGTCGCGAGGACGGCGAGCCGTGGCTGCTGCGACTGCTCGGCCGCCACCTGCTCGTCGCGGGCGCCACCGGCGCGGGCAAGTCCTCGGTGGTCGCCTCGCTGCTCGTGCAGCTCGCCCCCGCGATCCACGCCGGCACCGTGCGGCTCATCGGGATCGACCCCAAGGGCGGCATGGAGTTCGGCCTCTACCGCGACCTGTTCCACCTGCTCGCCTGCGAGACCGAGGAGGACATGGTCCGCGCCCTGGAAGCCGCCGCCGAGCTCGTCGCCGACCGCGCCCGCTCCATGGCCGGCGTGACCCGCCAGCACGAACCCACCGTCGAGGAGCCGTTCTACGTGGTCCTGGTCGACGAAATCGCCTCCCTGACCGCCTACATCGGCGACCGCGGGCTCAAGGAACGCGCCAAGCAGGCCCTCGGGCGGCTGCTGACCAAGGGCCGCGCCCCCGGGGTCTCGGTCGTCGGGTGCGTCCAGGACCCCCGTAAGGACGTGCTGGAGGTCCGCAACCTGTTCACCACCCGCATCGGGCTCCGACTGGCCGAGAAAACCGAAGTGCCAATGGTGCTCGGCGAGGGCGCCCGCGAGCGCGGGGCGCTGTGCGACCGCATCCCCATGAGCGCGCCGGGTGTCGGCTACCTCGTCGAGGACGGCTCCACTGTGGTCACCAAGGTTCGCGCCGCCTACGTCGACGACGACCAATTGCGCTGGCTCGCCCAGACCTTCCCCTGCCCGACCCTCGAAGTCCTGCCCGAGGTCGTCGACCTGCCCGACCAGCAGCGGCGCCCCCGCAAGTCCAAGAGCGAGCGGGAGGCGTCCTGATGACCGCCGAGCAGGACGAGCAAGAGGCCGGGCCGGTGCCGGTAGGGAAGCTCACCGGCCCGGTGATGCGGGAGGTCGCCAAGACATCAGCCGAACAGGTCGGAGCCTGTATCCGCCCGCTCGCGGTCCGCCGGATCGACCGGGAGACCGGCGCCACGACGGTGGTCCCGATCCCGTGCGGCGCTACCCGCGCCTCGGTGTGTGGGCCGTGCGCCGACCGGGCCCGGCGGCTGCGGATGTGGCAGGCCCAGCAGGGCTGGCACCTCGACACCGAACCCGAGACACCCACCGAGGAGCCCACGGTGCGGCAGCGGGCGCTGCTCGGGGAGCGCGCCGACCTCGAGCAGGACCACGCCGACGCCCTCGAGGCCGGCGAGATGGCCCGCGTCCTCGACGTTGAGGCGGCCATCGAGCAGACCGACGAGATGCTCCGCGCCGAGGGCGTCCGCGGTGCCGACTCCCGCGCCCGCGGGGAGGACAAGCCGAAACGTCGTGCCCGCTCGACGAAGCGCCGTCAGGACGTCCCGGACCTGCCCCGGTTCCCGGTGCGGGCCACGACCACGGGTCGGGTGTTCGAGGCCCCCAACGGGCGCACCTACCGGCCCTCGACGTTCGTCACCCTGACCCTGCCCTCCTACGGGCCGGTCCGCGCTCAGGACGGCGCCCCCAAGGACCCGACCCGCTACGACTATCGGCGCGCTGCCCGGGACGCGATCCACCTCGGGGAGTTGTTCGACCGCTTCGTTCAGAACCTGCGCCGCGCGGTCGGGTGGAACGTCCAGTACTTCGCCGCTGTCGAACCCCAGCGCCGCGGCGCACCGCACCTGCACGCCGCGATCCGCGGCACCATCCCTCGCAAGCTCATCCGCCAGGTCGTCGCGGCGACCTACCACCAGGTGTGGTGGCCGAACCACGATCAGCCGCTCTACACCGAGGACCACGCCCCGCTGTGGGACGAGACCCGCGGCCCGGCCTGCTACGTCGACCCCGACACCGGCACCCCGTTACCCAGCTGGGAGGCAGCGCTCGACGCGGTCGACGACGACCCGGACGCCGCTCCGGCGCACGTCATCGAGTTCGGCACCCAGGTCGACATCCAGGGCGTCCTGTCCGGCACGGAGAAGTCCGACAAGGCCATCCGGTACCTGACGAAGTACCTGACCAAGAGCCTCGGCGAGACCGCCGAGCCGGAGACTCCCGCGGCCGCGGCGCACATGAACCGCCTGGTCGAGGCCCTGCGCTGGGAGCCGTGCTCGGAGTCCTGCCCGAACTGGCTCCTGCACGGCGTCACCCCGGAGAACCCGAAGCCGGGGATGGTGCCTGGCCAGTGCCGCGCCAAGGCCCACAAGCGCGAGCACCTCGGCTACGGCGGCCGGCGCTGCCTCGTCTCCCGCAAGTGGTCCGGCAAGACGTTGACCGAGCACCGCGGCGAACGCCGCGACCACGTCCTCAAGGTCCTCGGCGCCGTCGGCGCTACCACCGAGCACGTCACCGACGACGGCGACCTCGCCCGCTACGACTGGCAACTCATCGGCCCCCGTGACCGCGACCAGCCCGACCGGCTCCAACTCCTCCTCCGGTCCATCGCCCAACGACGGCGATGGCGAGACCAGTACGACCAGGCCAAGACCGACATCAGCTCGGCAACTCGTGATCAAGGAGAAGCGGCGTGACGGCCAACGTGACCGAGGGCCTCTGGTCGGTCGACGACGTCTCGGCGTACCTGGGCATCCCCGTGAAGACGCTCTACCAGTGGAAGTGGCGCGGCGAGGGTCCGCCGGTACGCAAGATCGGTCGCCACCTGCGGTACGCACCTGAACAGGTCCGGGCCTGGGCGACCCAGCCGGAAGCGGCGTGATCGCTCGTGGGCCACGTACAAGACCGTTGGTTCCGCACCGTGCGGGACGAGCTCACCGGCAAGCCCCAGCGAGAACGCACTGACCTGCACGGCACCGGGCTCCGCTACAAGGTCCGCTACGTCGACCCCGAGGGCCGGGAGCGGTCCAAGTCGTTCCCCGACCGACGCAAGAAGGCGGCGGAGGACTTCCTCGGGGAGATGGAGTCCGGCGTCCGTGCGGGGACCTACCTCGACCCCGACGCCGGCAAAGTGCCCTTCCGCGAGTACGCGGAGAGCTGGGTCAAGGGGCAGTCCAGCGACGCGTCCTCACGGCAGTCGATCGAGAGCCGGCTGCGCAGCCAGCTCTACCCGTTCTTCGACCGCCGCCCGGTCGACGCCATCGGGCCGGCTCGCGTGCGCGACTGGCTAGCGTGGCTGGAGGAGCGGCGGCTCGACGGGACGTATCGAGCGGTCCTCTTCGACACGCTCTCTTCGATCATGAACGCCGCGGTCGAGGACAAGCTCATTCGTGACAACCCCTGTCAGGCACGAAGCATCAAGAGGCCGCGACGGTCGACTCACCGCGTCGTTCCGTGGCCGGTGGAACGAGTCCGAGCGGTGCAGGAGGGTTTGGCCGAGCGGTGGCGTCTAGCGGCTGACGTCGGGGCCGGGCTCGGCCTGCGTCAGGGCGAGGTGCTCGGGCTGTCGGCCGGCGACCTCGACACCGCCGAGGCTGTCCTCCACGTCGTTCGGCAACTGCGGATCATCCGCGGTCAGCTGGTCTTCGCCCCGCCCAAGGGAGGCAAGTCCCGCACCGTCCCGCTGCCCGACGAGGTCCGCGCCGCCGTGGCGATGCACCGCCGGTCCTTCCCGCCGACGCGGGTCCGGCTGCCGTGGCTGGAGCCTGGAGGGCGCACCGTCGAGGTCGAGCTGCTGCTCTCGAACGAGCGGGGCGAGCCGCACTCGGGCGATCACTTCAACAAGGTGATGTGGCGCGGAGCGTTCCGGGCGACCGGACTTGTCTACGCACCGCGGACCGACGGCATGCACGCCCTGCGCCACTTCTACGCCTCGACGCTCCTGGCCGGCGGCGTCTCCATCAAGGAGGTCGCCGAGTACCTCGGCCACGCCGACCCCGGCTTCACGCTCCGGACGTACACCCACCTGGTGCCGTCGAGCCACGCCCGGGCTCGCCAGGCCGTGGACGCGGTGCTCGGGGGAGGCGCCAACTCCTCCGACGGCCTGAGGACGGCCTGATCATGAAGACGCCGACGACGACCGGACATCGAGGGCCACGCCTGGCCTCGACGCACATCGGCGCCGGTCACGAGAACAGCCCTCCTGACCAGCGCCGATGCCGCCGAACCGGGTCAGGCGATGTGCCGGCCGCTGATGGCGCGGGCGATGACGAGCTGCTGGATCTGCTCGGTGCCCTCGAAGATGTCGTAGATCTTCGAGTCGCGGTGCATCCGCTCCACGGGGTGCTCGCGGGAGTAGCCGGCGCCGCCGAGAATCTGGATCGCGCGCTCGGTGGCCCAGACCGCGACGCGGCCGGCCTTGAGCTTCGACATCGAGCCCTCGCCGGCCTCGAACGCCACGCCGTTGCGACCCATCCACGCCGCGCGCCACACGAGCATGCGGGCGGCGTCGATCTCGGTCTTCATGTCCGCGAGCGTGAACGCGATCGACTGGTTGTCGATGATCGGGCGCCCGAAGGTGACCCGCTCCTTCGCGTAGTCCAGGGCGTACTCGTAGGCCGCGCGGGCGATACCGATGGCCTGCGAGCCCACCGTCGGGCGGGAGAGCTCGAAGGTCTGCATCGCTGACGAGCCCTTCGACTTCTGCCCCTCGCGAGCCCGGGCGAGGCGTTCGTCGAGCTTCTCCTTGCCGCCGAGCAGGCAGGAGCCCGGGACCTTCACGTCGTCGAGGAAGACGTCCGCGGTGTGCGAGGCGCGCAGCCCCATCTTCTTGATCTTCTTGGCCGTCTCGAGCCCCGGCGTGCTCGGGGGCACCACGAAGGCGGCCTGGCCGCGCGAGCCCAGCGACGGGTTGACGACGGCCTGCACGACGTGGATGTTCGCGATGCCGCCGTTGGTCGCCCAGGCCTTGGCGCCCGAGAGCGTCCACTCGTCCTTCGCCTCGTCGTAGACGGCCTTGGTGCGCATGGCCGAGACGTCCGACCCGGACTCGGGCTCCGACGAGCAGAAGGCCGCCACCTTCACGTCGTCGACGTCGCCGTAGCACTGCGGGATCCACTCGACCATCTGTTCGGGCGTGCCCGAGGAGAAGATGCCGGCGACGGCGAGCGTGGTCCCGAAGATCGCCATCCCGATGCCGCCGTCACCCCAGAACAGCTCCTCGTTGACGATCGGCAGGCTCAGGCCCGTCTCGTCGCCCCAGAAGCTGGCGAGGGTCTCGAAGTTGTACAGCTCGATCTTCGCGGCCTCCTGCAGGACCGGCCACGGCGTCTCCTCGCGCTCGTCCCACTCGGCCGCGGCCGGGCGGATGACGTCGGCGGCGAACCCGTGGGCCCAGTCGCGGAGGTCGGTGTGGTCCTCGGAGAGCTCCATGGAGAAGGTCATCGCGGGTGCTCCCGTCACGCCGAGGGGATGGTGAACATCTTCTGCAGGGCCGTGGCGAACCCGACGTCGCCGGCGACCTTGAGCTTGCGGGTCATGAACAGCGTGACCGGAGAGGCGTTGTTCGTGACGACCTTGAGGAACTGCACGCCGTCCATCGTGAGCTCGGTGCGGGGTTCCTCGGAGAGCTCCTCGGAGACCTCGCAGGCGCCGTGCTGCATGACGGTCTGGAAGTCGTCGCTCCCGCCGGACGGCGCGCCGGTGACGTGCCAGTGCACGACCTGGCGCTTCGCACTGGAACCCTTCGAGGAGTAGAACTCCGCCATCCGCCCGAAGATGGCGTCGAGCACGGGGCGGCGGACGTCGGAGGACATGACGGCCTCGAGCTGGCCCTTGCCGGTGCTCTTGACCAGACGCGCGAAGAGGGAGGGATCGATGTCCTTGCCCCCGCCGTCGGCCAGGCCGGCGCGCAGGGCGCCGACCAGCTGGTCCTCGGACAACGACTTCGGGTCGACGGTGCGCCCCAGCTCGTTGACGTCGATCTTCTCGGGCACGGGCTCACTCCGTCGTGGTGTCCGGTACTGGCGGTCCCGCCAACGCGGCGTACTTTACGCGTCGGTAGATAGGGCGCAAGCGTGACCGCGGAGACGTCGCGCACGGGCCGGCAGCGGCTCTCGCCCGAGGTCCGGCGCCGCCAGGTGCTCGACGCCGCGGTCGCCGTGTTCTCCGAGGAAGGCTTCCACGGCGCCTCGATGGACGCCGTCGCCGCGCGGGCCGGGGTCAGCAAGCCCCTGGTCTACGCGCACGGGGGCAGCAAGGAC
Source organism: Actinomycetospora aeridis (assembly GCF_037400275.1). Lineage (NCBI taxonomy): Bacteria > Bacillati > Actinomycetota > Actinomycetes > Pseudonocardiales > Pseudonocardiaceae > Actinomycetospora > Actinomycetospora aeridis. The sequence continues at coordinate 606,611 of NZ_JBBEGL010000005.1, forward strand.
GAGCTCTTCGCGGCCTGCCTGCGCCGCGAGGCCGAGCGGCTCCTGCGCTCGGTGGAGACCGCGGCGGGCGAGCCCGACGAGATCCCGCTCGTGCGCGTCCGCCGGGCCCTGCGCGCGTTCTTCCACGCCCTGACCACCCAGCGCGCGGGGTGGACGGTGCTCTACCGGCAGGCGTCGACGGGGCCCTTCGCCGGCGAGGTCGACAGCCTGCGCCGGCGGATCGTCGAGCAGGCCGCCGACCTCATGGCGGGCGGGCTCGCCGTCCCGCGCCGTGTCGCGCTGCCATACGCGCACACGCTCGTCGGCGCGGCCGAGGGCCTCGCCGACTGGTGGCTGACCGACCCCGAGGCCGCCCGCGCCGGCGCCCCCCACGCCGAGCCGGCCGACGTGCTCGCCGACCTCCTCGTCGCCGTCGTCGGCCCGGGGCTCGAGGCGCTCACGGACGGGACGATCGCGGAGTCTTCGGGGATCTCGGAGAAACGCTAGACGGGCCGATAGGGCCCAATCGCGCACCGGTCGGGGTAGCGCGCTCGCCCGGTCGCCACCGGCGTGGAGAAACGAACGGCGCTCTCGCTGCTTCCGTAGCAGCGAGAGCGCCGTTCGTTCGTCCCCGCGATCACCGCACCGGCGCACCGGCGGGGACCGGGGTTGCCGGCGTCGTGGTCCGCAGACCCGTCGCGCCGACCAGGAGCGCCACGACGACCAGGACCGCGATCCCGCCCTCCCCGCCCGCCACCGTGCCCTCGCCGAAGATCGCCGAGGAGACGATCGACAGGCCCGGCACGAGGAGCACCGCCAGCACCGCGCCACCGATCGCCGCCGCCGTCGTCACGCCGCGCGACCGCCCACGGGTCAGGCGCAGGGTCAGCGAGACCGACCCGACCGCGACCAGGACGAGCCCGACGAAGAACGCCGCGATGTCGACGGGGCTGCCGCTGGCGCCCTGCGCCATGATCGCCGCCCACTTGATCATCCACGCCAGCGCCCCGAGCAGCGCCGCGCCCGCCGTGACCCGAATCCATGCCTGCCGGTCCATGTCAGCCTCTTTCGTCGTCCGCCGCACCGTCGGCGGCGTGCTGGCGACGAGCACACCGGCCGCGGCGACCGCGGCGGCAGGGCCGCGATGTCCCGAGATGCCCGGGACGTCCTGACCGTGGCGGCCCGGGACACCCGTCGGGAAAGCTCGGCGCCATGCCGCCCCTGCCCCCGTCCGCCCGTCGATGGCCGTGGGCGGTGGCCGGGCTCGCGGCGGCGCTCGTCGTCGCCGGCATCCCCCCGGCCGTCGCGAACGCCGTCGAGCACGGGGTCGCCGGCGTCTACGTGGTGGACGCCGTCATCGGCGGGCTCGTCCCGCTCGCCGGCGCGCTCGTCCTGGCGCGCGCGCCCCGCCACCGGGTCGGCCTGGTCCTGCTCTCGACCGCCGGGCTCGCCGTGAGCTTCGCGCTCGCCGAGTGGGCGGGTCACGTCGGGCCGACACCTGCGGCGGGCTGGGCGCGGTGGATCAGCGAGATCACGTGGGTGCCGTTCCTCGCGATCCCGACCCTGCTGCCGCTGTGGTTCCCGACCGGGCGGGTGCCCTCGCGGCGCTGGCTCCCCCTCCAGGCCGTGGTGCTGGCGCTGCTCGGCGCGCTCGTCGCCGTCGGGATCGTGCAGCCGCGCCTCGAGGACGGGTCCGCGAGCCCGCTGGGTCTCGGGCTGCCGGACGTCGTCGACGGGGCGACCGGTCCGCTCACCCTCGCCGCGTTCGCCTGTGCCCTCGCCTGCCTCGCCTCGGCGGTGGTCCGCTACCGGGCCGCCCCGCCGTCGGACCGGCGGGCGCTGCGCCGCTTCCTGGTCGCCGTGGTGCTCCTCCTGGTGCTGGTCTTCCTGCCCGGGGTCCCGGTCGTGGTCGGTGACCTGCTCATGGGGGTCGGCGTCGTCGTGGTCGCGGGGGCGGTCGCGGCCGCCGTGCTCGACGGGCTCCCCGGCCTGGACGTCGCGGTGGACCGCACCGTCGTCGCGGGTCTCGCGGCCGCGGCGTGCTCGGTGATCTACGTGCTCGTGGTCGTCGCCGCCGGGGCCTGGGTGCCGGACGCCGCGGGGTTCCTCGGGGTGGCCGCCGTGGCCGTCGCCTTCGCGCCGCTGCGCGAGCTCGCCGCCCGCGGGGTGCGGCGCTTCGTGTACGGACCGGCCGCCGAACCGCTGTCGGCGCTCGCTGCGGTCACCGCCCATCTCGACGGCCCGGCACCGCTCGCGGGGGCCGTCGACGCGATCCGGAACGCGGCAGCGCTCGACGGGGTCGTCGTGCTCGACCGCGCCGGCGTCGAACTGGCCCGCGCCGGCACGCCACCCCTGCCGGGAGCCGGCACCGAGGTGCCGATGGTCGTCGGCGGGCTGCGCGTCGGGACCCTCCGCGTCACCGGGGAGACCGACGCCCTGCTCACCGCGTTCGCCCACGCGCTCGGCGCCGCGCTGCACGCGTCGTCGCTGGTCACCGAGCTCCAGACCGCCCGCGAGGCGCTCGTCCTCGCCGCCGAGGAAGAGCGACGCCGGCTGCACCACGACCTCCACGACGGCCTCGGCCCGGTCCTCGCCCACGCGGTGCTCGGGCTCGACGGCGCCCGGCTCGCCGCGCCCCCCGCCGTCGCGGGCGAGCTCGACGCGGTGAAGGCGAACCTGCAGGCCGCGATCACCGACCTCCGTCACGTCGTGCACGGCCTGCGGCCCCCGGCGCTCGACGAGCTCGGGCTCGCAGGGGCCCTCGCGGAGCACGCCCGCCGCGCGGCCGGGCCGGCCGTCCTGCTCGACCTCGACGAGCTGCCGGACGACCTGCCCGCCGCGGTGGAGGTCGCGATCTACCGCATCGTCTGCGAGGCCCTCGCCAACGCCGCCCGGCACGCCGCGGCGTCCCGCTGCGAGGTCCGGATCACCCGCGTGGTCGGCGAGCTCGCCGTCGAGGTGCGCGACGACGGCGTGGGCCTCGAGGCGAGCGCGGGCGAGGGCGTGGGGCTCGGGTCGATGCGACGGCGCGCCGCGGAGCTGGGCGGCACGACCACTGTGCGCGCCGTGGACGGCGGGGGCACGCGGGTGGCGGTGCGCGTCCCGTTGCGTGACCCGGCGCCGGAGCACGCATCGAAGGTCGCCCCGTGAGCGACGTCCGCGTCTTCCTCGTCGACGACCACCCCCTCTACCGGTCAGGACTCCGCGCGATGACCGAGCGCACGGCGGGCCTGTGCTGCGTCGGCGAGGCGTCGTCGGGCGAGGACGCCCTGACGCTGCTCGCGACCACGTCGTGCGACGTCGTCCTCATGGACCTGCGGATGCCGGGCATGGGCGGCGTCGAGGCGACCCGGCGGATCGCGGCGGGGGCCGGCGCGCCGGCCGTCCTGGTGCTGACGATGGTGGAGGACGACGAGGCCGTGCTCGCCGCCCTGCGTGCGGGCGCCCGCGGCTACGTCCTCAAGGGCGCCGACACCGCGGAGCTCTCGGCGGCGGTGTCCGTCGTCGCCCACGGCGGGCTCGCCGTCGGGACCGCGGCCGCGGCGGGGCTCGTCGCCCGTCTCGACGGCGAGCGCGGGGCCGCGGAGCCGTTCCCCGAGCTGACCGACCAGGAGCGGCGTGTCCTCGGGCTCCTCGCCGCCGGGCGCTCCACCGCCGGCATCGCCACGGAGCTCTCGCTGAGCAGCAAGACCGTCCGCAACTACCTCTCGAGCACCTACGCCAAGCTCGCCGTCACCGACCGGTTCGCGGCGATCGCCCGCGCGCGGGAGCACGGTCTGGGGAGGTGACGGCTCAGCGCGCGATGCGCGGCGCCAGCTCGTCGCAGGTGCGCAGGGCGGCCTCGGCGGCGATCCGCAGGCCACGGGTGGACGCGGGGTGGGCGAGGCGGACCTGCCAGTGCCGCCGCTCGCCCGCGAGGGCGTCGCGCACGCTCAGCGGGTCGGCGTCCGGAGCGACCCCGAGTCGCTGGTGGGGCGCGTCCCCGTCGCCACCCCAGAGGCGCTCGGCGCGCTCCTGGTCGGCGGGCACGAGCTGCGGCGGGCGGGCGAGCAGCTCGATCTCCGCGAGCGCGTGGGTCCCGACCCGCAGGCCCTCGAGCCGGTAGCGCAGCCGGTCGGTGCGCGCGTCGCGGGGCGCGGCGCGCAGCAGCAGTTCCAGGGCCTCCACCGCCGTGCGGGCCCGCAGCACGTCGGAGCGCAGCACGAGCCGGCGCTCGACGGCCGCCGCCGACCACTGCGGCTGCCCCACGGCCACCAGCGCGTGGGGCAGTGGCGGGCGCGGGCAGGGTCCGGCGTCGGTGAGCACGACGACCCCGTCCGGTCGCGCGTCGTCGACGACCACCGTGCCGCGGGCCAGGTACTCGCCGACCATCGCGCGCAGCGTCGGGGCGACCGCCAGCCCGGCTCCGGAACGCACCGTCAGGCGCAGCGGTCCCTCGAGGCGGGTGCGGATCTCGGCGAGCCGGGCGGCCTGGGGTCCCGACGGCCACGCCGCGCGGGCCTCGTCGAGGATCTCGCGGACGCGGTCGAGCAGCACACGGCCGGCCGACGGCGGGCCGACCGGACCCACGGGGCGCACCGGCTCCCGGGGTCCCGGGACGGCGGCGAGGGGCGTGAGCGCGGTGACCGGCTCCCGACGCGGCTCGGGGGCCGCCGGCGGCACGTCCGGACGCTCCGGCGCCCGCCCCGGCGTCGTGCCGTTCGTGGGGGGAGCGGGGTGGGGCGGGGCGATGTCGCCCCCGCCGTCGCCCTCGCTGTCGTCGGCCCGGTCGTCGCCGCTGTCGTCGGCTCTGCCGTCGGCGTCCTGGGCCGGCTCCTCGCCCGAGCCCCTCTCCGCCTCGGTGCCGGCGGTGTCGTCGGCGTCCATCTCGGTCTCGCTGCCGGCCGTCGAGTCGTCCGGCGCGGCGCTCTCGGCGTCGTCGGCGACCTCGCCCTCGGTCCGCGCGGCCTCGCCGGTCGCGGCGTCGCTCATCGCGGCATCGGCGGGCGCGTCGGCCGGCCCACCCTCTGTGGGCGGAGCCTCGTCGGCGTGTCGCGCCGGCGAGGGTGTGGCGATCCTGGCGTCAGACGCCAGGAAAGCCGCATCGCTCGCACCGGGATCCGGCATTGCTCCCGTCACCGCCGACGCGGGCGCCGCGGTCAGGGCCGCGAGGGTGAGGGTCCGGGAGTCGAGCATCGACGGGCCGAGAGCCGTGTCCGCCTCGTCCGGCGGCTCGGGCGGCTCGGGGGGCCGGGCGGTGGCCGGCGGCGCGTCGACCGCGGGGGTGACGGGGACGGAGCCCTCGACGGTCGTGCCACGCCCCGGCGCGGAGTCGAGCGCGATGCCCCCGCCGGCGCGGACGATGCGGGCGCTGAGGTTGCGCATCCCCTTGCCCGCGGCACCACCGAGGATCGCGGGGTCGAAGCCGGGCCCGTCGTCGCGGACCCGGAAGCGCAGCCGCGGGCCGGCCTCCTCGCTGAACTGCACGGTGACGGTCGCGCCGGGGGCGTGCTTGCGGGCGTTGTTCACCGCCTCGAGGCAGCAGAAGTACACGGCGGCCTCGATGTCCGGATCGAAGCGCCGCCCCTCGGCGAGCTCGGAGGCGAGGACGACGGGCGGGTGCACGCCGTGGAAGTCCGCGGTCAGCGCCGGGACGATGCCGCGCTCGGATAGGACCAGCGAGGACACGCCGGTCGCGGTCTCCGCCAGCTTCGACTCGGCGGTCGCGATCCGCTCGAGCGCGTCGGCGAGACGCTCGCGGGCCTTCTCGACGCGCCCGGCCCGCACGTGGTGCTCGACGAGGCCGAGACCCAGCCGCAGCGACACGAGGTGGTGCTGGGCGCCGTCGTGGAGGTCGCGCTCGATGGTGCGCCGCTCGTGGTCCATCTCCGCGACGACCTGGCGCCGCGACGCCGCGATGTGCTCGGCGTGGGCGCGGGCGGCGCGCAGCTGGCGCTCCAGGTCGATCCCGAGCCGGCTCGCCTCGAGCACCGGGGTGAGGCTGTCGGCGATGTCCCCGAGCAGCGTGCGCCGCTCGGCGTCGAGGCCGGCCCCGGCGCCGCGATCGACGGCGAGGGTGCCGATGCGTTCGTCGCCGTGGCGCACGATCACCTCGAGGCCGTCGTCGTCGGACGTGTCCGCGCCCCCGGCCGCCCAGCGGTAGGTCCGGTCCCGCAGCCCGGGGCGGGTGACGGTGAGGCGGCACCACCGCGCCCCGAGCCCGACGCCGACCGCCTCGGCGATCGCCGCGACATCGGGCCCCTCCTCCTCGTCCGGCCCGGCGAGCGCGACGATCCCGGCCAGCGCGCTGTACGGGGTGGGCCGGCGGCCGTAGAGCAACTGGTCGACCGTGCGCTCGATCCGCTCCGAGAGCACCGGGAACAGCGCCGCCCCGACGAGCACGGCGATGACCACGGCGGCCGTCCCGCCCAGGAACCCCGCGAGCGCGGCCTCGACGACGGCGACGGTCCCGCCCGCGAGGACGACGAGCACCGCCAGCGCGAGGCCCCGCCCGAAGCGCCGTTCGGCGGACCACAGGCGCGGGCGGTCGGCGGCGATGAGCACCGCGACCGGGACCGCAACCGAGGCGAGCCGCGAGCTCCAGAACAGCGGGCCGGTCGGCGCGTTCGTGCCGTGGGCCGTCGGGTCGACGAGCTCGAGACCGGGGCGGCCGAACACCAGCAGCACCGCGGTCATCACCCCGAGGACCGCGGTCGTCACGATCGCCGCGATCAGCACGCTGACGACGAGCCGGACCTGGGTGCGCTGCTCGGCGCCGAGCCGCCCCGACCGCTGGCGGTGGGTGAGGGCGAGCAGCCCGGCCGCCGGGACGACGGCGCCGAAGAAGAGGACGCAGCTCACCGTGTGGGGCAGCAGCGCCGTCCCGAAGCCGACCACGAGCAGCCCGGCCGTGCCGCCGGCCACGACGAGGCGTCCCGTCGGGGTCCGCGCGTCCACCCCGGGCCGTCCGGTGGGGTGCAGGAGCAGCGCGACGACGAAGGCGAGGCAGGCGACGGCGTGCAGGACGACCTGGTGCACGCCGCCGATCTCGATCCCGACGGCATCGCGGGCGGCGGCCGCCGCGGCGTGGGCCTGCAGGTTGAACGCGCCCGCCGACCCGACGAGCGCGACCACCATCCACCGCGCGACCCACCATCGCGGCGCCCGGCGCATCAGGGCGACGGCCAGCACGATCGCCGCGACGGACAGGGCGTAGTCGACGACGGCCTGGCCCGCCGGCTCGCTGCGCGACGCGGCGTCGGTGATCGCGCGGGCCCACGTCCCCTCGGCGGCCGTGGGAGCGGCGAGGCCCGGGACGGAGGCGGTGACGGCCACCAGGGCCCCGAGCCCGAGCCAGGCGAGCGAGAACAGCGACGTGAGCGCCAGCAGGAGCGCCCACCCGAGCGTGGCGGGGTGCGGGCCGCGGGACCGCGCCACGGCGGCGGCCGGCTCGACCGGTGCGGCGGTGGCCGACTCGACGGCGGTCACAGGGACTCCCCGGACGCCGCCCCGGCCGGCTCGACCACCGGTTCGAGGTCGTCGGGCACCGAGGCGACGAGCCGCAGGCGGCCGTGGTCGCGTCCGACGTCGAGGACGCCCCCGAGCGCCGCGAGCCGGTCGGCGTCCTCGGAGACCGCGGCACGCAGGGCGTCGACACCCGACTCGACACCGTCGTCGGCCGCCCCCACCTGCACGGCCAGCCGCCCGTCGGCGTGGGTCAGCACCGCCTCCACCGGACCCTCGCCGCTGCTACCGAGAGGGGCGCCCGCGAGATGGGTCAGGGCCGCGGCGGCCACGTAGTAGAGGCCGGACTCCACCTCCCAGGCCAGGCGGCGGGGCAGCTTCCCGGCGATCGTGGTGGGGCGGGGGAGGTCGGCGGCCATCTCCTCGAGGGCACCGATCGGCCCCTGCGCGGTGAGCACCGTCGGGTAGACGCCCCGGACGAGCACTCGGAACCGGTCGATCAGCTCCTCGAGCCCCTCCAGCGCGCGGGCCAGGGCCGGGCCGGCGGGCGCCGGGTCGTCGGCGTCCAGGGCGGCGCCGGCCTCGTCGAGCGCGGCCCGCAGCGCCTCGAGCCGGTCGGTCGTCACGTGGGCCAGCTCGGTGACGAGGCGGCGGCGCTCGGCGTCACGGGCCCGGGTCAGGCGGCGCCGCGACTCGGTGAGCTCGCGACCCAGGTCGTCGGCGCGGCGCACCCGGGCGACGAGGCGCGCGTTGAGCCGGGCGCCCCGCACGAGCAGCCCGGCGCCGGCGGCGACGTCGCGTACGAGCCTGCGGTCCGCCGGGGTGATCGCCTGCCCCGGCTTCTCGAGCACGAGCACCGCCCGCAGCTCGTCGCCGCTGCGCACCGGCACGGCGTGGTCGACCTCGGGCCGGGCGAGCAGCGCCGCGAGGTCGGGCACGGACTCGACCCGGCTCCCGGGCTCGAGGTGGGCCTCGGCCGGCACGAGCCCGGTGTCGAGCACCAGCCAGATCGACGCCCGCCGGGCGCGGGTGCCGTCGGCGAGCACCTGGGCCAGACCGGCGAGGGCCGCCTCCAGCGACTCCGCGCCGGTGCGGGCGCCGGCCGCGGCGAGTGCGGCGTACGGCGAGGCCGGGCGGGGATCGAGGCGGGTGGCGACGCGCTCGAGCGCGGGCCCCGCGAGGCGCAGCACGACCACGGCGAGGCCCGCCCCGAGGAACGGGGCCGCGACCCCGAGCGTGCCGGGTGGCGCGAGCACCCCGGCCGCGGCCATGACCACCCCGACCACCACGACGACCACGCCCGCGGTGATCAGCGGGCGCACGAGGTGGACGCGCAGGGGTGCGGCACCCACGCTCCCCGCCGTCTCGACCGTGCTGTCCATCAGCTGCTCCCGGCCTCCCCTCGGGCGCGAGGCTAGGGCGCCCGCGGGTCGGGAACCAGGTGCGCGACGGGGGGTGACCGCCCCGGTCCGGACCGTGACCGGGTCAGGCGTCGTCGCGCTGCGAGCGCAGGTAGGTCAGCACGGCGAGCACGCGGCGGTGGTGCGCCGCCGTGTCGGCCTGCAGCCCGAGCTTGTCGAAGATGCTCGCGATGTGCTTCTCGACCGCCTTCGGCGTCACGAAGAGCTGGCCCGCGATGCCGTTGTTCGACCGGCCCTCGGCCATCAACCGCAGGGTGTCGACCTCCCGCTCCGACAGTGCCGAGATCAGCCCCTTCTTGTCGCCCTGGGGCTTCTCGACGAGGCGCTTCGCGAGCACCGGCTCGATGACGATCTCGCCGGCGTCGATGCGCTCGAGCGTGTCGGACAGGACGTCGACGCTGCCGACCTTCTCCTTGAGGCGGTAGCCGACGCGCTCGGTGCCGATGCCGAGGATGCGCATCAGGTAGTGCGACTCGGCGTAGTGGGAGAGGAAGAGCAGCCCCATGTCGGGGTGCAGGGCCCGCAGGCGTTCCGCGGCGGTGAGGCCGCCGTCGGGCTCGGGGGGCATGCGGATGTCGAGGATCGCGACGTCCACGGGCTCGGTGGCGAGCAGGCGCACGATCGCGTCGCCGTCGGCCACCGACCCGACGATCTCGTGGCCCGCGGCCTCGAGCAGCATCTGCAGGCCCTCGCGGAACAGGGCGCCGTCCTCGGCGAGAGCTACGCGCACGGGATCCTCACCGTCACCTCCGAGCTGGGCCCGACGGTGGTGACCCCGCCGAGCGAGCGTGCCGTCTCCTGGAGCCGTCCGGTGGCGCCGGGCTCGAGCCCGGTCACCGCGAGCACGAGCTCGTCGCCCTCACGGCTGATGGCCACCTCGACCGCGGGCGCGCCGACCGGCAGCGCCGCGAGGCACTCGGCCAGCGCGAAGTAGGTCGCCCCCTCGAGCGCGGGGCCGAAGCGCTCCTCGCTGTCGACGATCGCGATCGGGGCGTCGGTGTGCTCCGCGACCTGGCGCAGCGCCGGGCCGAGACCGGCCTCGTCGAGCAGCGGCGGGTAGAGCTTGCCGGCGAGGTCGCGCAGCTCCTGCAGGACGGCGTGCAGCTCGTCCTGGACGCCGCTGATGCCCTCGGCGATCTCGGGGTCCTGACTGCGGTGGCTCAGCAGACCCAGGCGCAGGGCGAGCGCGGAGAGCCGCAGCGCCGGCCCGTCGTGCAGCTCGCGCTCCAGGCGCATGCGCTGGTGCCAGGCCTCGTCGGGGCCGCCGGGGAGGACCGCGGGGAGCGGGTCCGGTGCCATGACGCCATGGTGCGGCCGGCGCGCCGAGGGCGGGAAGGGTGCCCACCCGACCGCGAGGTGGGGTTTGCCCCCCTTGCGGATCTCGCGTGACGACCGTCCGCAACTGACGCGGCGTCGGTGTTGATCTTTCAGGGCGATCCCCTCGGCTTTCTCGGCCTCAGTGGTTACGATGCGTAGCAATAGCGGGGAAGGGGGCCTGATGTACAGCCTCGGCGTCGACATCGGGACGACCTTCGTCGCGGCCGCGATCGCGCGGGACGACCAGATCGAGATGGTCAGCCTCGGCGACCGGTCGGTCGCGACGCCCTCGCTGGTGTACCTGCGCGAGGACGGGTCCCTGCTCACCGGCGACGCCGCGGCACGCCGGGCCGTCAGCAACCCCGACCGGCTGGCCCGCGAGTTCAAGCGCCGCCTCGGCGACCCCACGCCGCTCAAGCTCGGTGGCACCTCCCAGCCGGTGACCGCCCTGCTCGCGGCGCTCCTGCGCGACGTCCTCACCTCCGTCACCGAGACCGAGGGCAGCAAGCCCGACCGCGTCGTCCTGACCCACCCGGCCAACTGGGGCCCGTTCCGGCGCGGCCTGTTCGAGGAGGTGCCGAGCCTCGCCGGGCTGGACAACCCGCCGACCGTCACCGAGCCCGTCGCGGCCGCGGCGCACTACGCCTCCAGCCACGAGCTGCGCGACGGCGAGGTCATCGCCGTCTACGACCTCGGCGGCGGCACGTTCGACGCCACCGTCCTGCGCGCCCGCGACGGCGGCGTCGAGATCCTCGGGTCGCCGGAGGGCATCGAGCGCCTCGGCGGCGTCGACTTCGACGAGGCGATCCTCGCCCACGTCAACCACACCTCCGGGGGCGCCCTCGACGAGCTCGACCTGCGCGACGCGCAGACCACCGTCGCCCTCGCGCGGCTGCGGCAGGACTGCGTGCTGGCGAAGGAGGCGCTCTCGGTCGACAGCGAGACCGTCGTGCCGGTGTTCCTGCCCGGGAAGCACTTCGACGTGACGGTGACCCGCGCCGAGTTCGAGGACATGGTGCGGGCCCCGCTCGAGTCGACCGTCGGGGCACTGAGCCGCACCCTGCGCTCGGCCCACGTCGAGCCCTCCGAGCTCAGCGCGGTCCTGCTCGTCGGCGGCTCGTCGCGGATCCCGCTGGTCGCGGAGATGGTGTCCGCGGAGATCGGGCGCCCGACGCTCGTCGACACCCACCCCAAGTACGCGGTGGCCCTGGGGGCCGCGACCCTGGCCGCCGGGCTGTCCGGGTCGACCGCGGTCTCGACCTCGGCCGCCGGCACCACCGTCGCCGAGCCACCTGCCCCGGTGCGTCCGGCGCCGCGGACCGACCCGGAACCGCCGGTCGCGGCGACCGCCGCGCCGCCGGCACCCGTCGCCGAGCCCACCCGGACCGACACGGGCGAGGGCGCCACCACGACGATCGACCGTCCCGCGAACCCGTCCGGTGACACCACCACGACGATCGGGCCGCGCACGGGTGGGTTCCCGGGTGGTCCGGGTGGTCCGGGTGGTCCGGGTGGTCCGGGTGGTCCCGGACGCCCCGGCCCTTCGGTCGGTCCGCGTGGTCCCGGACGCCCGGGCGGACCCGGTCGTCCCGGCGGACCCGGTCCCCGCGGGCCCGCGGTGGACGATGCCCCGACCGGCCCGGTGGCGGTCGGGCCGGGGTCGCGGCGCTCCGCCGGCCCGCCCCCGTTGGGCGACGCCACGCCGGCCTCGACGGGCCGCGGTGGGTCGCGGCGCAGGGTCCTGGCCGTGGTGGTCGGCGTGCTCGTCCTGGCGCTGCTGGCCGCGATCGCCCTGCTCGGCTACGGGTACCTCAGCGCGAGCACGCCGCAGCAGGAGGCGGCCGAGGCCCCGCCGCCGGCGGAGGTCGCCGCGAGCGTCCCGATCCCCACCCTCGGCACCCCGATCCCGGTGGGGCAGACCCCCGGCTTCGCCGCGGTCTCGCCGAACGGCCGGCTGGTGTACGTCGCCAACCGGGCGGCCGGGGTCGTCACGGTCGTCGACACCTCGGTGAACGCCGTGACCGCCACGATCCCCGTGACGTCGGGCCCGCCCCAGTACGTCACGTTCGCCCCGGACGGGCGGCGCGTCTACGTCAGCGTCTTCGACGACGCGCGCACCATCGCCGCCGTCGCGGTCCTCGACACCACGACCAACCAGGTCGTCGCGACCATCCCCGTCCGCACCCGGCCGTTCGCCGCCGCGGTCTCGCCGGACGGCACGCGGCTCTGGGTGCCCAACCACGACTCCGGCTCGATCTCGGTGATCGACACCGCGACGAACACGCTGGTCCGGGATGTGCAGGTGGCCCCGAACCCGCACTGGGTCGAGTTCTCCCGGGACGGCACGCGGGCCTACACCCCCAACCACGAGTCCAACCTCATCTCCGTGATCGACACGTCCACGTTCGCGGTGCTGGCCGAGGTCCCGGTGGGCACGAGCCCGCACAGCGTGGCGGTGCACCCGAACCGCCCGCTCGTGGCCAACGTCGACTTCGACAGCAACGACGTCACGATGATCGACACCGACACGAACGCCGTGGTGGCGACGATCCCGGTCGGCGAGAACCCCCAGGAGATCACCTGGGCGCCCGACGGGCGGTTCGCCTACGTCGCGAACAACGCGAGCAACACGGTGTCGGTGATCGACGCGCAGACGATGGCGGTCACCGCGACCCTGCCGACGCCGGCGAGCCCGAGCAGCATCGCCGTCACCCCGGACGGGCGCACCGGCTACGTCACCACGATCGAGGGTGGCGTGCTGGCGGTGCTCGCCCTGTCCTGAGCTCATCCCCCGAGGGGGTCACGCGGCCGTGAGCACGGCACTGCCGGCCGGGGTCAGCTCGGGAGCACCGGGCCTGGCGAGGCGGATGAGGCCGGCTGATCGCAGCCGCGCCCCGGCGAACTGGTCGGCGCAGCAGCAGCCGTCCACCAGCAGGGCGGAGCCGGCACCGGGGGCGACGGCGACGCGGCCGGCGGCGATCGCGGCGAGGATCGCGCGGTCGCGGCCGGTGATCGCGGCCTTCATCGAGGAGGTGGTGGCGATGGTGGCGGTGGCGTTCATGGCGGGCTCCCGGCGTCGTCGGCGGTCTGTGGCTACCGGGAACTCTGCTCCGCGGCGCGCCGCGTCAGGAGGACGTGCGCCCTACGGCCGGCGGGGTGGACCCGCGAGCTGAGGTGGGGTTCTCCCCCAACGGTGGCCGGACGCCGACGCCGCAGGGCACCACCGCGCGTGGCGGTGGTGCCCTGTCGTGCGTTCGGGGTCGGGGGATCAGGCCGCGGCCGGCACCTCCGTCGCGAGCGCGCCGCGGACGGCGTCGACGAGGATCGAGCAGGCGATCCGGATCTGCTCGGCGGTGACGTTCAGCGGCGGGAGCATCCGCACCACGCAGTCGTCGCGGCCGCCCAGCTCGACGATGAGGCCGGCGCGCAGGGCCCGGGCCTGGACGTCCTGGGCGAGCGCGGTGACGCTGCGGCCGTCGGTCGGCGGGGCCAGCTCGATGCCGAGCATGAGCCCGAGGCCGCGCACCTCGACGACGCCGGGGTCGCCGGCCAGCTCGGCGAGGTGGTCGAACACCTGGGCGCTGCGCTCGCGGACGTTCGCGAGGACGTCGTCGCGCTCGACGATGCGCAGCGTCTCGACGCCGGTGGCGAAGGCGAGCTGGTTGCCGCGGAACGTGCCGCTGTGGGCGCCGGGCGCCCAGACGTCCAGGGCCTCGTCGTACATGATGATCGCGACGGGCTGGCCCATGCCCGAGAGCGCCTTCGACGCCACGACGACGTCCGGCTCGATGCCGTACTGCTCGAACGCCCACCAGGTGCCGGTGCGGCCGCAGCCGGTCTGCACCTCGTCGACGATGAGCGGGACGCCGAGCTCACGGGTCAGGGCGCGGACGCGCTGCACGAACTCCTTGCGGGCCGGGATGACGCCACCCTCGCCCTGCACCAGCTCCATGATCACCGCGGCCGGGAGCGCCACGCCGCCGTTGGCGTCGTTCAGCGCCCGCTCGAGCAGGGACACGCAGTTGGTCTGGCAGGTCTCGGGGTTCAGCGCCAGCGGGCAGCGGCTGCACGAGGAGAAGGGGAAGAACTGCACGCCGGGCATGAGGTTCTGCACGGGGCGCTTCTGCGCGACGAGGCCGGTCATCGCCATGGCAGCGTGCGTGCTGCCGTGGAAGCCGCCCTGGAAGGACACGACGTCGCCGCGCCCGGTGGCCGTCTTGCACAGCTTGATCGCGGCGTCGACGGCGTTCGCGCCGGTGGGCCCGCAGAACTGGATGCGCATCCGCTCGCGCATGCCCTCGGGCAGCATCGCGAGCTGGGCCTCGGTGAACGCGTCCTTCGTCGGGGTCGCCATGTCGAGGCCGTGGGTGAAGGTGCCCATCTGCTCGACGGCGGCGGCGACGAGCTCGGGGTGGTTGTGGCCGAGCGAGAGGACGCCGGCGCCGGAGAGGAAGTCGAGGAAGACGTTGCCGTCGACGTCGCGCACCCAGCTGCCGGAGCCCTCCGCGATCGCGAAGGGGAAGTGGCGAGGGTAGGCGCGGGCGTTGGACTCCCGCTCGCGTTGCCGGGCGAGCAGCTCCTCGGAGCGGGGCCCGGGCAACGGGCCGGCGACGGCCGGGGCGGCGGTGTCGCGCAGGGCGGGGGCGATGGGGGTGACGTTCATGGTCGGTGTCTCCTCGAGCGGGATGCGGTTCTTCCGCGGTGTCCCGCGGTGCTGCTGAGAAGCCTCGTCCGGGAAGGGGTCGCGGGACATCGCGCCCGCCCCCGTGCCGTCGGGGCCGACCCGCCGGCTCGGGTAGGGACGCCCCCCGGGCCCGCCCGCCCGCCCCTGTTCCGAGCGAAGGGCACCTTCGGTCGGGTAGACGGGCGAGGGACGCCCCTCGCCGGAACGGCGGCGGGCACGCGTCGGCCCCGGCCGCGCGAGGGGCGCGCGACCGGGGCCGGTGGGCGGCGGCCGTCAGGCGACGACGCGCAGGTCGGGGCGGGTGCCGGTCTCGAGCAGCGCCGTCGCGTCCGCGGCCGGGGCGACCTCCTGCGGGGCGACCTTCTCCGGGGTCGGCGCCACGTCGGTGACGAGCGCGGCGTGGAGCACCCGCAGGGCGTCGTCGACGCGGGCACCGGCGACGTGCACGGTGACCCGGCCGGGGGTGGTGGTGACGATCCGCGGCGCGATGCCCGCCGCGACGAGGACGTCGAGCACCGAGGCCGTCACCTCCGGTCGCCGGGTCAGGCCGGGGCACACGACGCCGACGGAACCGAGCTCCTCGGCGATGGTCACCTCGATCCCGGCGACCTCGAGCGCCGCGGTCACGGCCGCGGGCGCGGCGTCCTGCACGGTGAACCGCACCTCGCCGTCGGCGACCAGCGTCGCGCCGATCGCGAGCCCGCGGCGGGCGAGGGCGGCGGCGACGTCCCCCGGCGCGGCACCGGGCGCGGCGTAGAGCGGCTCGGCGCGGCGGTGACCGACACCCGAGACGGCGGTGCGCTCCAGCTCGGCGCCCGGGTCCGGGCGGAAGCCGACGACCGTGCCGTTCCCGGAGTCGAAGCTCGACCTCAGGTGGATCTCGACGCCGTGGACGGCGGCGAGCTCGACGGCCCGCGGCTGGAGCACTCCCGCGCCGGCCTCGGCCATCTCGAGCATCTCGTCGGTCCGCACGCTCGCGAGCGGGCGGGCGTCGGGGACGACCCGCGGATCGGCGGTGAAGACGGCCGGGACGTCGGTGAAGATGTCGCAGCGCGAGGTCCCGAGCGCCGCGGCCAGCGCGACCGCGGACGCGTCCGAGCCGCCCCGTCCCAGCGTGGTGACGTCGCCCGACGCGGCGATCCCCTGGAAGCCGGTTACGAGCACGATCGCGCCGCGGTCGAGCTCGGCGTGGATGCGGCCGGGGTGGATATCGGCGAGGCGCGCGTGGCCGTGGCCGTCGTCGGTCGACACGCCGGCCTGGGCGCCGTCGAGGGAGATCGCGGGGACGCCGAGCTCGGTGATCGCCATGGCGGTGAGCGCGCAGGAGATGCGCTCTCCGACGGCGACGAGGGCGTCGAGCTCCCGGGGGGCGGGGGCCGACGAGAGCTCGTGGGCCTGGGCGATCAGGTGGTCGGTCGACTTGCCCATCGCCGAGAGCACGGCGACGACGCGGTGGCCGGCGCGGTGCGCCTCGACCATGCGCCGGGCGACCGCGCGGATGCGGTCGTGGTCGCCGACGGACGTGCCGCCGAACTTCCACACGAGCGGCGGGCTGGGCTGCTGGGCGGTCATGACGTCCTCCTCCTCGTCGAGGCCGCTGGGTGGCGCAAGCCCCGTGTCGTTGCTGGTCAAGAGCCTGCTCGGAGATCGACGTCGGTGGCAGCGTGCCGACCCCCGGGCCGGCGGAGCCCACCCCCGGGTCAGCGGGGGACAACCCTCGGGGCACCCGCCCCGCCCCGGGAGCGAGGGACGCCCCAGCTGCGTCGCAGGCAGCGAAGGAGTCCCTCGCCCGGGAACGAGCGGAGCCTCGCGCAGAACGAGGGACGCCCTCGCTGCGTGGCAGGCAGCGAGGGCGTCCCTCGGTCGGTGCGGCGAGCGCGATCAGCGACGACGCGGATGCGGGTGGAGCGCCACCGGCGCCGGTGGGGCGGTGTGCCGGGCCACCGGAGGCACGGAAGGCACGGCCTGCGGGCGGGGCGGCGGCGGGACCGGACGACCACCGCGGGGCGCGGGGATCCGCTGCGGAGTCGGCGTCGGCGCCGGTCCCGGGCGAGGCGCCGGCCCCGGCCGCGGCCCGCGCGGCGGGACGGGCGCGGCGACGGGGCGAGGCGCGACACCCGGACGCGCGGGCCCGCCAGGACCGGTCGGACGCGGCATCGGTGCGCCGGGGCGGGGCGCGCGTCCGTCCATGATCGGCGTGGCATTACGGACACTCAACGTCTGCGGCGCCACGCCGCTGACACGAGGTAGTGGCATCCGGCGGCCGGCGCGGTCGGCCGTCGGGGCCAGGGGGCGGGGCCGGACGGCGGGCACCACCGTGGTGCCGGCTGCGAGGGCCGCGACGGGGAAGACGTGGCGCGCCTCGGTGGCCGGGTTGCCCCGCCAGACCGAGCGCGGACCCATCTCCTCGCCCTTCATGAGGAACGCGTCGGCCTCGAGCACCGCGCCGTCGCCGATCGTCGTCCCGTAGTGCACGAACGACTTGGTCCCCAGCGTCACGCCGTGGCCGACGTGGATGCGGTCGGACTTGAAGATGCCGTCCTCCAGCGAGTGGCCCTGCAGCACCGCGAGAGCGCCGAGCACCGCGTCGTCGCCGACGGTGGTGAGGGTCTTCTCCGGCATGATCGCGCCGTCGTCGAGGACCCGGCGGCCCATGCGGACGCCGGCGAGGCGCCAGAGCATCGGGTTGAACGGGGTGCCGGTGAACGGCGGCGTCACGAAGAGCTTCCACAGGCGCTCGTGGCGCCAGAAGTCGACGTCGTAGATGCCGGACTCGCGCGGCTGCAGCGGGCGGAAGCGGAGCACGGCGCGCTCGGCGAGCACCGAGGACAGCACGAGCAGCAGGCCCACGACGGCCATGCCCGCGGCGATCACGGGGGTGCCGAGGTCGCCGTAGAGGTCGGCGGCGACGGCGAGCGCCACGAGCGACGCCGCGAACTGCGCCCAGCGGAAGGCGAGGACGCCGAGGATGCCGCGCAGGTTGTGCCGGTTCTTGGCCCGCAGCAGGCGTCGGAACTCGGCGGGGTCGGACGGTACCGACGACGACGCCCCCGCCGGGCCGGAGCGCGGGATCTCGATGGCCGGCGAGCCCAGCAGGCCCACGTCGGAGCGGACCGGGCCGTCGATCGGCACCAGGGTCTTCGTGGCGAGCAGGACGTTGTCGCCGACGCGGGCGCGGCTCGGGAAGATCACGTCGTTGCCGACGAAGTTGCGCTCGCCGACGACGACGGGGGAGACCCGGAACGAGGAGCTCGAGAAGTCGGCGTTGGCCAGCGACAGGCCGTCGGAGATCATCGTGCCGGTCCCGATCGTGACCAGGTGCGGCGCGTCGTGCTTCATCTCGGTACCGAAGTTGGAGCCGGTCTGCTCGACGCGGCCGAGGTCGTAGCCCAGGGCGCGGACGAACGTGACGGCGAACGAGCTGTCGCCGAAGAGCAGCATGAAGAACTTCGAGTTGCTCAGCGCCGCGATCACGCCCTGCACGACGTGATGGAAGCCGTAGAGCGGGTAGATGCGGCCCGGCGTCACGAGCCTCTTCAGCAGGCGCGGCACCGTCACCATCACCACCAGCGACCCCACGACCATGCCCGCGAAGAGCACGACCGACGCACCGAGCAGCACGAGGTAGAAGCCGGCCGACGTGATGAAGGGGTGGCCCGGGCCGAGGAGCTGGTCGACCTCTCCGAGGGTGGTCAGCGCGACGACGGCGACCCCGAAGGCGACCGGCGGCACGAGCATGACGAGCAGCTGCAGGACGCTGTAGACGACACGGCGCAGGCGCCCGCCGCGGGCCGGGCCGACGGCGCGGTAGTCGGTGGACGTGGGCCGCGCGGGCGAGCCGTGCCAGCGCTGGCCGCCCGGGATCGCCTCGCCGGTGTGCAGCGCGGACGCGTGGCCCAGCTGGGCGCCGTCGCCCATCGCGGTGCCGACCTCCAGCACGCTGCCCTCGCCGACGACCGCGTAGCGCCCGACGGTGACCGGGCCGGTCTGCACGGCGCCGGCGACGACGCGGTAGGCGGTGAAGGTGGAGTCCTTGCGGATCACCGTGCCGTCGCCGATCGCGAGCAGGTCGGTCGCGACGGGGACCGTGCGCGACTGGATCAGCACGCCGCGCCCGATCTTCGCGCCCAGGGCGCGCAGGTAGACGTTGTAGAGCGGCGAGCCGACCAGGAAGACCGCGGGGCTGGTGCGGATGAGGAGCTTGACGGTCCAGAAGCGGACGTAGTCGAGGCTCCAGAGCCGGATGGAGCGGGCCGTGAAGGTCCCGATGAGCAGCCACTTGGCCGCGAGCGGCAGGACGCAGTAGCCGAGGAAGGCGGCGACCGCGAAGACGACCGCGCGCTCGTAGGTCTCGGCGTAGCCGTCGGCGGCCACGATCCAGCGGTAGGCGCGGTCGAGCAGGAACGCCGAGAGCGCCAGCAGCGCCACGAACACCCCGAGCTGGGCGACGCCGGTCCACGCGTACGCGCGGGAGCTGGCGGGGCCGGCGGGCGGTGCGGTGACGACCGGCGCCGGCGGCCGGGCCGGGACGGCACCGTCGGCGGCCGGGACCGCCCCGAACGCCGTGGCGAGGCCGCGGATCGTGCGGTGCTCGTAGATGTCGCGCATCGACACCGTCGGCAGGTCGTCGCGCTTGCGCAGCTTCGCGGTGAACTGGGCCATCAGCAGCGAGGTGGCGCCGAGGTCGTCGAAGAAGTGGGCGTCGACCGACACCTTGTCCACGCCGAGGACGCCGGCCAGCACCTCCGCCAGGCCCTCCTCGACCGGGTTGGTGGCGGCGACGTGCTGCTGGGCCGCGCCGCCACCGCGCCGCGCGCGCGGTGCGGGCAGGTTCTTGCGGTCGGCCTTGTCGCTGGTCGTCATCGGCATCACGTCGAGGTGCTCGAGGTAGGCCGGGACCATGTACTTCGGCAGCCGCTCGCGCAGCATCTCCGCGATCTGGTCCTGCTCCAGCGACGGCGTGTCGGTGCGCAGCGTGTAGTAGCCGACGAGCTCGACGACGCCGGGCTCGGGCTCGTAGGTGTCGACGACGGCCTGCGCGATGCCGGGGACCTGCAGGAGCACCGACTCGATCTCGGTGAGCTCGATGCGGTAGCCACGGATCTTGACCTGGAGGTCGATCCGGCCGTGGTACTCGATCTCGCCGTCGGCGTTGACCCGGCCGAGGTCGCCGGTGCGGTAGATGCGGCCCGACGGGTTGCCGGGGATGCCGAGGAAGTCGGGGATGAAGACCTTCCCGGTCTTCTCGGGGTTGTTGACGTACTCGCGGGCCAGGCCGATCCCGGCGATGCCGATCTCGCCGACCTCGCCGTGGGGCAGCGCGGCCGGCTCGCCCTCGGTGGTCAGGATGACCGTCGAGTACGTCGGGAGCGGCACGCCGATCGTGACGGCGCGGTCCGGGTGCACCTCGGTCCAGGTCGCGGTCACGGTGGCCTCGGTGGGCCCGTAGACGTTGAGGAACCGGCGGTCGGGGCGGTACCAGCGCGCGATGAGGTCCTGCGGGCAGGCCTCGCCGGAGACCAGCAGGAACCGCAGGCCCGGCACGTCCTCGTCGAGGGTCGCGAGCAGGGTGGGCACGCAGCACATCGCCGTGACGCCGCGGGAGACCAGGAACTCGTGCAGGTCGACGCCCAGCAGGCTGGCGCCCGGGGGCTTCGGGACGAGGGTGGCGCCCACGGCCCAGGGCACCCAGATCTCCTCGATCGAGAAGTCGAAGGCGATGGTCAGGCCCTGGTAGACGCGGTCGTGACGCTTGATGCCGTAGACCTCGGCGGCGACGCGGACGAAGTTGGCGATGCTGGCGTGCTCGATGGCCACACCCTTGGGACGACCGGTCGAGCCCGAGGTGTAGATGATGTAGGCGAGGTCGTCGACGGGCTCGCCGCGCTCGTCGTCGCGGAGCGGGCGGCCGTCCTGGGCGGCGATGCGGGCGGTGTCGTCGTCGACGCACAGCCACGGCGCGCCCGGGCCGCCGTCGAGCTCCCAGCCCTCCCGGACGTGGGCGAGCGAGAGCACGCGGGTCGCCCCGGCGTCGCCGACGATGTAGGCGATGCGGTCGGAGGGGAAGCCGACGTCCAGCGGGATGTACGCCGCGTGGATCTTCAGCACCGCGAGCATCGCGACGTAGGAGTGCACGGGGCGGTCGAACAGCAGGGCCAGGCGGTCGCCGGCCCGCACGCCCTCACGCTGCAGGTGGCGCGCGAGCTGATTGGCGCGCGCGTCGAGCTGGACGTAGGTCAGCCGCTCCTCGCCGGTGTCCACCGCGAGGTGGTCCGGGCGGGCGAAGCGGGCCATCCACGCGACCTGCTCCTCCCAGACCTCGTGCATGCGCTCACCCGCGCGACCCCGGCGACCCTGCGGGTAGCGCGGGTCGATGAGGACGTTCGCCGTGGCCGGGGCGGCGCCCGTGTGGCCGTGGGCTTCCTGGCCGGTCTGCGCGATCATGGCGGGTGGCTCCCTCGGGTGAGCTCGTGGTCCGTCGAGGACGGGGGTGTGGCGTGGTACCGAGCCTGTCCGCGCCGGCGCGCCGCGCCGATGGGGAGCGCCCGGCACCCGCCCGGGCGGCCCCCCGCGTGCGGGTGGGGTTCTCCCCCCGTCGACGAGCCGGCGCGGTCTGCGTGGTTCTCGCGGTGATGGCGGCCGCGTGCGGGTCCGCCGCCGACGACCCGCCCTACGCGGCGACGCTGTGGCCGGAGCGCCCCGTCGTGGACCTCGCGTTCGTCGTCGCGCCGGACCTGCGCTCGGTGACCGGGACGGAGACCGTGCGGTTCACCCCGGACCTCGAGGTCTGCGAGCTCGTCTTCCGCGCCTGGCCGAACACCCCGACGATGGCGCGCACCGGCACCTCGCTGACGGTCACCGACGCCGCCGTGGACCCACCTGGCGACACCGCGCCGGCGTCACCGGTGGTCGAGGCCGCCGGCGCCCCCGAGGGGACGCCCGGCACGCTGGTCACGGTGCCGCTCCCGCGGTGCGTGGCGCCGGGCACGGCCGTGACGGCCCGGCTGGGCTTCCGGCTCGTCCTCGGGGTGGACGCCGACGAGCGGGTGGCGACGTCGCCCGCCACCGGCACCGCCTGGTTCGGCTCCGGCCACCCCCTGCTCGCCTGGGAGCGGGGCCGGGGCTGGGCGCGCGAGCCCGCGGTACCGATGTACGGGGAGTCCGCGACCAGCGAGGCCGCCGACACGACGGTCACCGTCACGGCGCCGGAGGGGCTCGCGGTGCTCGGGCCGGGGACGGCCGAACCGACGGAAAGCGCCGTGCACCGCTTCCGCGCCCCGGCCCTGCGCGACGTCGCGGTCGCGGTGGGGCGCTTCGACGTGCTCGAGCGCGACGTCGACGGGGTGCGGCTGCGCCTGGCCACGCCGCGGACCGGCACCCGGGTGCCGCCCGCGCGGTGGGCCGACGCCCTGGCCGCGGCGATGACCGCCCAGACGCGCCTGCTCGGGCCGTTCCCCTACCCCGAGCTGACGGTGGCGATCACCCCCGGCCAGAGCGACGGCACCGAGTTCCCCGCCGCGCTGCAGTTCGGCGACGTCCCCGAGCGCGGACTGCGCGCGCTCGTCGCCCATGAGGTCGCGCACCAGTGGTTCTACGGCCTCGTCGGCAACGACCAGAGCCGCGACCCCTGGCTCGACGAGTCCTTCGCGACCGCCGTCGAGGCCCTCACCGCGGACGGCGACTACGACGCCGACGACGTCGACCCCGCCCTCGTCGGGCGCCTCGGCGAGCCGATGACCACCTGGGCCGCGGACGGGGGCTTCCGGGCCTACGTCGACGGGGTCTACGACCAGGGCGCCGCCGCCCTGCTCGCCGGCCGGGAGGCCGACCCGGAGGGCTTCGACCGGGCGCTGCGCGCCTACGTCGGGCGCCGTGCCCAGGGGATCGCGACCCTCGCCGACGTCGCCGAGGCGTTCGCGGGGCAGCCGGCCACCCTCGACGCGCTGCGGGAGGCCGGCGCCTTCAGCGGCGCACGCTGACCGGTGCCGTGCCCGGCGGCGGGCGGAACGGGTCCCGGGGCAGGCGCGGGCCGGGCAGGGTCGGGACAGGCCGGGGCGGGCCGGTCAGGGGCGGCTGGGTCAGGGGCGGTACGGCCGGTCGGTACGGGAGACCGGCGATCGGCCCGGTGGCCGTGTCGTCGGGCGGCGGGCCCGCGGTGGCGCCCGCTCGCGCGGCGGCCGCGGCGCGGTTCGCCACGTTGCCCACGAGCGCCTCCAGCGGTCCGCGGTCGGACGCCCGGCGCCAGGCGACGGCGCCCAGGACCAGCACCACGACCTGCGCGAGGTACTCGGGCACGGAGTCGAACTCGGCGAACGCACCGGCGTAGACCACGTGCGCCGTGTAGAGGGTGAGCGTCATGGACCCGGCGGCGACGAGCGGCGCCTGCACGGCGTCGGCGACCTGGCGGGCAGCGGCCGGGAGGTGCCCCAGCAGCAGCATCGCCCCGAGGACCGCCAGCGACGAGCCGATGGTCGCGGCCAGGTCGAGCGGGGTGCCGGAGTGCGGGGCGGCGGTCGCGAGCCACCACACGTCGTCGGCGGGCACGACGCCCGACGGTCCGAGCGTGAGGATCTCGGTGATCGCGTCGGCATCCAGGTCGCTCGTCGCGAGCAGGTGCGCGGTGCCGCCGAGCGGCCCGAGCAGCAACCACGACGCCAGCGGCGCCGCGACGGCGAGCCCCGCCCCGACCACGAGCAGCCGCCGGGCCACGCGCGCCGAGGAGAGCGTCAGCCGGCCGACGCCCAGCCCGATCGCGAGGTAGGCCATCCACGTCAGGGCGGGGTAGACGCCGGTGAGAAACAGCTCGGCGAGGACGCCGCCGGGGTCGGCGAACGAGGCGAGCGAGATGTTGTCGCCGGACGCCTCGGGCAGCCCGCCGCGGACGAGCAGGCTCCCCACCGGGACGACGAGGGCCACCACCGCGCCGACGGCGAGCACCACGCGGGTGGACAGGAACACCAGCGGGATCGCGAGCAGGAACATCGCGGCGTACGCCGGGAGGATCACGGCGACCGCGTCCTCCATGTCGACCCAGCCCAGCCCGACGACGCCGATCAGCCCGATGAGGCCGGCGCGGGTCGCGAGCGTCGCCGCGGCCGCCCGTCCGGAGGGCCCGGGCGTGACGCGGCGGCGGCCGGTCATGAACGCGATCGCGACGCCGGCGAGCACCGCGAACAGGGCGGCCGAGCGCCCGACGAACAGGATCTGGGTGGTCGACGGGGCGCCGGTGTCGGTGGTCTCGGAGAACTCGTGGACGGCCATCATCCCGAGCAGGGCGAGGCCGCGGGCGGCATCGACGCCCAGGAGGCGCGCCTTCTTCCCGGCCGTGTCGGGGTGCTTCGTCGGTGGGGGCAGGGCGGGGTACGGAGTCATGCTCCTTTGGTAGGGCCCCGGCCCCGCGGGTCCCATCGTGTCCGCCCCCGTCGCGGGGGAGCAGGCCCTACCGCGACACGCCGATCGGGCTTTCTCGCGAGATATCGGGCTCGCGCTAGAGAACCCCATAGTGTCCGAGGGAGTCGGAGCCCGACCCGGAGAGGGTGGCCATGGACCCCGTGCGGAACCCGTACGCCCCCGGAGCCGGGCAGCGGCCGCCCGAGCTCGCCGGCCGCGACCGCGAGGTCGACGCGTTCGACGTGGTCCTGGAGCGGGTGGCGCGCGGGCGCCCGGAGCGCAGCCTCGTGCTCACCGGCCTGCGCGGCGTCGGGAAGACCGTGCTGCTCGGCGAGCTCCGGTCGATGGCGGTGCGCGCCGGGTGGGGCGCCGGGAAGCTCGAGGCCCGCCCGGACGCCGAGTTGCGCCGGCCCCTGTCCGCCGCCCTGCACCGCGCGGTCCGCGACCTCGCGGTCCACCACCGCGCACCCGACCGCGTCGAGGAGACGCTCGGGGTGCTCAAGGCGTTCGCGCTCAAGGCCGCTGCGTCCGACGCGAAGATCAAGGACCGCTGGCAGCCGGGCATCGACGTGCCGGTGCAGCACGGGCGCGCCGACTCCGGCGACATCGAGATCGACCTCGTCGAGCTGTTCGGCGTCTGCGCCGAGCTCGCGGCCGACGTCGGCGTGGGGATCGCGCTGCTCATCGACGAGATGCAGGACCTGCGCGTCGACGACGTCTCCGCGCTCTGCGCCGCCTGCCACGAGCTCTCGCAGTCGGGGGCGCCGCTGGTGGTCGTCGGGGCCGGGCTGCCGCACCTGCCCGCCGTGCTCAGCGCCTCGAAGTCCTACTCCGAGCGCCTCTTCCGCTACGTGATGATCGGCCAGCTCGACCGCACCGACGCCGACCTCGCCCTGACCGTGCCCGCGAAGCGCGAGGACGCCGAGCTCACCGGCGCCGCCCTGGAGGCGCTCTACGAGGTCTCGGGCGGCTACCCCTACTTCGTGCAGGCCTACGGCAAGGCCGCGTGGGACGCCGCGGTGCAGAGCCCCATCGACGCCGACGACGTCCGCATGGCCGCGCCGGAGGCGAGCGCGGAGCTTGCGGTCGGCTTCTTCGGCTCCCGCTACGAGCGCGCGACGCCCGCCGAGCGGGAGTACCTGCAGGGCATGGCCGAGATCGCCGAGGGCCGCGACGAGCCGGTGCCGACGTCGAAGCTGGCCACGCACCTCGGACGCAAGCCCTCGTCGCTGTCCCCGGCGCGGGACAGCCTGTTGCGCAAGGGCCTGGTGTTCTCCGCCGAGCGCGGCTGGATCGCCTTCACGGTGCCGCACTTCGGCCGCTTCCTGCTCGGCCGCGACTAGTCCCGGAAGAACGCGAGCAACGGCGCCGGCGTCACCTTCGTACCGTCCTCGTCCTGACCCCGCCGACAAGGGGCGTTCCGGGACATATCGGTCGAAGCGCTGGGCTGAACGAGTGAACTCGTTCGAGGTCGGTTAACGCCGCTCCCTCCGTGGTCGAACTCCCCGGCGAGCCCCGTGGCGCTGCCGGACCCCCGACCTGGCAGGGCCACGGGGCGTTCCACGTTCCGGGGCTGTTGCCCTCCTCGCGGCCCGGTCCGGGTCCGATCGGCTCCGCCGCCCTGCGCCCGGTGCCGATCCGGGCGCCCCGTACGATCCCGGCGTGTCGGATCCCAGGCTGGAGATCCAGATGCTCCACGACCGAGTGATGGTCGCCCCCGTCCAGGGCGAGGGCGAACGCCGCAGCAGTGGAGGCATCGTGATCCCCGCGACCGCCCAACCCGCCAAGCGGCTGGTGTGGGGCGAGGTGTTCGGCACGGGCCAGCACGTCCGCAGCGTGGCGGTGGGGGACCGGGTGCTCTACGGCCAGGACGACCACTTCGAGGTCGACGTCTCCGGACGCACCTTCGTCGTCCTCCGCGAGCGCGATCTGCACGCGGTCGCCAGCGCGACCAGTGAGTCCACCGAGTCGACGAGAAGTTCGAGCGGGACGGGGTTGTACCTGTGACCTCACCAGGGGGCCGCACGCCCGAGGAGACGGCCGTCGACACCGACGGGCCCGAGCGCCACGATGAGCCGTCCGATGGTCTCGACGAGCCCACCCGGGCGATGTCCGGCGACGCCGTCGGCGCCCCGGGCAGCACGGTCGTCGGTCCGCCGCTCGAGACCGCGCACAGCGGCGGCCATGCGGGCGGCCACGCGGACGGACACCCGGGCCATGCCGCCCCGCAGGCCGAGGAGACCGACCCGGACCGCACCGCGTGGATCCCGACCGTGCCCGGGGACGGGCCGCCGTCCGGTCCCGGTGCCCACGAGGCCGCCTCCGGCGGCCGCCGTCGACGGCCCCTGCTGATCGGGGCGGCCGTCGTCGGCCTGCTCGCGGCGCTGTACGTCGGCGACCTGCTCCTCTCCTCCACCGACGTGCCCCGCGGGGTCGCCGTCGCGGGCGTCGAGATCGGCGGGATGGGCAAGCCCGAGGCCGAGGACGCGCTGCGCTCGCAGCTCTCGGGGCGCACCTCGGAGCCGGTGGCCCTGCAGGCGGGCACGGCGACCGCCACCGTCGACCCGCGCGCGGCCGGCCTCGAGCTCGACGTCGAGGGCACGATCGACCGCGCCGGCGAGCAGCCCTTCAACCCGTGGACGCGGCTCACCTCGCTGTTCGGCACCCGCGACGTCGCACCGGTCACCCGCGTCAACGCCTTCGCCCTCGGCCAGGCCCTCGACGGCGCCCGCCCGCAGCTCGACCGGCCCGTCAGCGAGGGCACCGTGCGCTACGAGGGCGTCGAGCCGGTCGCCGTGCCGTCGGTGCCGGGCGCGGTCGTCGACGGCGCCACCGCGGGCCAGGCCGTCGTCGACCACTGGCTCGACCCGACGCCGGTCGCCCTGCCGATCACCGAGACCCCGGTGACGGTCACCCCCGACGGCATCCAGCGCGCCATCGACGGCTTCGCGCGGCCCGCCGTCGCCGGGCCGCTGACCGTCGTCGGTGACGCCAAGAACGCCACGGTGACCACCCGAGCGATCACCTCGTTCGTCCGGTTCACCCCGGACGGCCGCGGCGGGCTGACGCCGGGCATCGACGAGGCGGCGGCGATCGCGGCGATCGAGCCGCAGCTCGCCACCACCGAGGCCGAGCCGAAGGACGCGACGCTGGCGTTCAACGGCGCCGCGGCCGAGGTCGTGCCCGCCGTGGTCGGCCGCGAGATCGACTGGCCGCGGACGTTCACCGGGATCGTCGAGGCCCTGGGACGTCCCGACGGCGCGGCGCCGCCGGTGTTCACCCCGCCGCCCACGGCGCCCGGCGCCGAGCCGGCCACGCCGCCGCCCGCGACCGGGCGTGCGATCAACGCGGTGTACACCACCACGCAGCCGGAGGTGACCACCGAGTCGCTCGCGTCCCTCGGGCCGGCCGTGATGATCGGGGAGTTCACCACCCGCGGCTTCAAGCCCGACTCGGGGCAGAACATCCGGCGCGTCGCCGAGATCGTCAACGGTCAGGTGATCGCCCCGAACTCCGTGTTCAGCCTCAACGAGGCGTCGAGCCCCCGCAACGAGTCGAACGGCTTCGTCCCGGCCGGGATCATCGACGACGGCGCCCCCGGCCGCGGCGTCGGCGGCGGCGTCTCGCAGTTCGCCACGACGCTCTACAACGCCGGGTACTTCGCCGGGCTCGAGAACGTGCAGCACCAGGAGCACAGCTACTACATCAGCCGCTACCCGGCCGGACGCGAGGCCACGGTCTTCGAGGGCTCGATCGACCTGCGCCTCGGCAACGACGGACCCACCCCGATCTACATCCGGACGCAGTGGACGCCGTCGTCGATCACGGTGCAGCTCTACGGCATCAAGCGCTTCGAGGTGACCTCGGAGCCGGGGCCGCGCACCAACCAGACCCCGCCCGGCGTCCGCGACCTCGGGGCCAACCCGGAGTGCAAGCCGTCGCAGGGCTCCGAGGGCTTCACGATCACCGACACCCGCGTGCTGCGGAACCTGCAGACCGGCGAGGTGCGGCGCGAGCCGCGCACCGTGCGGTACGAGCCGCAGCCGACCGTCACCTGCAACGGCTAGTGAGCGCCACCGCGAGTTCTTCCTCGGACTCCTCCGCGGACGACTCCGTCTCCCGGGTCGTCGACGGCGCGCGTGATCGCCTCGACGACGTCAGCCGCGGCGACGGGGAGGGCGAGGCCCCGCACCGGGCCGTCGAGCTGCTCGGGCGCGTGGGGCTCGTCGGCTACGGCCTCGTGCACCTGCTGATCGGTGTGCTCGCCGTCCAGGTCGCGACGCAGGGCGGCGGTCAGGCCGACCAGCAGGGAGCGATCGCCACGCTCGCCGCCGAGCCCTTCGGGTTCGTCGCGATCATCGTCATCGTCGTCGGCCTGGTGGCCTTCGCGCTGTGGCAGGGCATCGCCGCCGTCTCCGGCTTCCGCTGGGCCACCGGCTGGAGCCGCACCCAACGCCGGATCGGGGCGGGCGGCAAGGCGCTCGGTGTCCTCGGTGTGGCCTTCGTCGGCGCCCAGCTGCTGGTCACCGGCTCCTCGGGCTCGAGCAGCGGTGGCTCCCAGCAGGCCACCGCGAGCCTGCTGACGCTGCCCGCGGGCCAGGTCCTCGTCGGGCTCGTCGCCGTGATCGTGCTGGTCGTGGCCGGCGCCACCGCCTGGTCCGGGGTCACCGTCGACTTCGCCGAGGACCTCGACTGGTCCCGCATCCCCTCCCGGCTGCGCACGCCCGTGCGGTGGCTGGGGATCGCCGGGCACGTGCTGCGCGCCGTCGCGTTCGCCGTGATGGGTGTGCTCTTCGGCGTCGCGGCGATCCGGGCCGATCCCTCCTGGGCGAGCGGCCTCGACGGGGCCCTCAAGACCCTCGCCGGGCAGCCCTACGGTCCGGTGCTGCTCCTGGTCGTCGCGCTGGGCTTCGTCGCGTTCGGGGTGTTCACGATCGCGGAGGCGCGGGCCCGCCGGATCTGACCCGGTCCCGCAGCCCCATCGCGTCGAACGGGGCGTGCACCTCGATGTCGTTGTCGAAGTAGACGACGACGTCGCGCCCGCCCGGGGCCGCCGGCGGCGGGTCGTCCGGGGCGACGGTGTCCCCGGAGACGGGAGCCTCCCCGGACGCCCAGGCACGGAGACGGTCGGCCCAGCGGTCGAGGGACGCGGGGGAGTAGCCGCTCGCGTAGAGCTCGGTGTCGCCGTGCAGGCGGACGTAGACCAGGTCGGCGGTGACGTCGTCGAGGCACGGGAACGTGCCCGCGGTGTCCGAGACGACGAGCGCGACACCGTGGCGGCGCAGCTGCGCGACGAACCCGGGGTCGCGGTACGTGGCGTGCCGGACCTCCATGGCGTGCCGGAGCGGGCGGTCCCGGTCCGTCTCCGTCCACGGCTCGGGCACCTTGTCGGTGTGCCCGGCCGCCATCGCCGCGGCCTCGCCGGTGGTGCGCGGCAGCAGGGCGAGGAAGTCCTCGATCCGCCCGGCGTCGTAGCCGAGGTTCGGCGGCAGCTGCCACAGGATCGGCCCGAGCTTCGTCCCGAGCGCGAGGGGGCCGGAGGCGAAGAAGTTCGCCAGGCCCTCGTCGACGCCACGCAGCTTCTTCATGTGCGTGACGAAGCGCCCGCCCTTCACCGCGAACACGAAGTCGTCCGGTGTGCGCTCCGCCCACGTGCGGTAGCTCGAGGCGCGCTGCAGCGAGTAGAACGAGCCGTTGATCTCGACGGTGTCGAGACGCTCGGCGAGGTAGGTCAGCTCACGACGCTGGACCAGGCCCTCCGGGTAGAACACCCGCCGCCAGGGCGGGTAGATCCACCCGGAGGTCCCGATCCGTACGGCCATGTGCGCCTCCGGCGCTCGTGAGCACTTTCGCGTGCTATAGCACGCGAAAGTGCTCACGTGCGCGGAGCGCACCGCGTCAGAAGGCGGCCACGTCCAGCTCCATGATCGAGTTCTCGGCGCCCTCGATGATCGCGCGGCGGGACGAGAGCTCGGGCAGCACGTTGCGGGCGAAGAAGCGCGCGACGGCGATCTTGCCCTCGTAGAACGCCTGGTCACGCCCGGCGGTGCCGGCGTCGAGCACCTGACCGGCCACCTCGGCCTGGCGCAGCAGCAGCCAGCCGATGACCATGTCGCCGACGCTCATGAGGAAGCGGACCGCGTGCTGGCCGACCTTGTACAGGTTGGTGACCTCCTCCTGCGAGGACGTCAGGAACCCGACCATGGCCCCCAGCGACGCCTGCACGTCGCCCAGGGCGGTGGCGAGCAGCGCCCGCTCCTCCTTGAGCCGCCCGTTGCCGCCCTCGGCGTCGAGGAACGCCTGGACCTGGCCCGCGACGTGCATCAGCGCCTGGCCGTTGTCCCGGACGATCTTGCGGAAGAAGAAGTCCTGCGCCTGGATCGCCGTGGTGCCCTCGTACAGAGAGTCGATCTTGGCGTCGCGGATGTACTGCTCGAGCGGGTAGTCCTGCAGGTAGCCCGAGCCGCCGAGGGTCTGCAGCGCGTGGATCAGCTGCTCGGAGGCCCGCTCCGACCCGACGCCCTTGACGATCGGGAGGAGCAGGTCGTTGACCTTCTCCGCGAGGGTGATCTCCTCCTGGGAGACCGCCCCCCGGTCGGCCTCCGGGGCCTCGCCGAAGCGCACGACGTCCTGGTAGGTCGACGTGAACGTGTACACCGCGCGCAGGCCCTCCGCGTACGCCTTCTGCGTCATGAGGCTGCGGCGCACGTCCGGGTGGTTGGTGATCGGGACGCGCGGGGCGGTCTTGTCGGTCTGCTTGGTGAGGTCCGCGCCCTGGACGCGCTCCTTGGCGTACTCCAGCGCCCGCAGGTAGCCCGTCGACAGGGTGCCGATGGCCTTGGTGCCGACCATCATCCGGGCGTACTCGATGACCTGGAACATCTGCGCGATGCCGTCGTGCACGTCGCCCAGCAGCCAGCCGATCGCGGGCGTGCTCGTCGCACCGAAGGTCACCTCGCAGGTGGCCGAGGCGTTGAGGCCCATCTTGTGCTCGACGTTGGTGACGTAGGCGCCGTTGCGCTCGCCCGGCTCACCGGTCGTGTCGTCGAAGTGGAACTTCGGCACGAGGAACAGCGAGAGGCCCTTGGTGCCCTGCTTCGCGCCCTCGGGGCGGGCGAGCACCAGGTGCATGATGTTCTCGTTGAGGTCGCCGGCGTCGCCCGAGGTGATGAAGCGCTTGACGCCCTCGATCGACCAGGTGCCGTCACCGTTGTCGCGGGCCTTGGTGCGCCCGGCGCCGACGTCGGAGCCCGCGTCGGGCTCGGTGAGCACCATCGTGGCGCCCCAGCCGCGGTCGACCATGAGCTGCGCCCAGCGCTTCTGCTGCTCGGTGCCGTTGCGGTAGACGACCGAGGCGAAGTTCGGGCCCGCCATGTACATGAACACCGGGGCGTTGGCGCCGAGGATCATCTCGCCGGCCGCCCACTGGACCGACGGCGGCACGCCCATGCCGCCGATGGCGTTGTCGGCCGACAGCCGCCACCACTCGCCGTCCCACAGCGCCCGGTAGGACTTCTTGATGCCCTCGTCGAGGTGCGCCGTGTTGGTCGCGGGGTCGAAGCGGACGGGGTTGCGGTCGCCCGACTCGTAGGAGTCGGCCAGCGGCCCCTCGGCGATCGACGCGACCTCGCCCAGCAGGGCCCGCGCGGTCTCCTCGTCGGCCTCGGCGAACGGCCCGGAGCCGAACCGGTCCTGGACGCGGAAGACCTCGAAGAGGTTGAACTCGATGTCGCGGACGTTCGCCCGGTAGTGGCCCATCCCGCCTCGCTCCTCGTGGTGTCGGCCAGCGTCTTCTACCGACCGGTAACCACACACTATTACCCGGTGGTAACCCCTGTCGAGATCGGCCCGGCGCCGTCCCCCGTGCGAGACTCCGCGCACGGGACGGCAGCCGAGGGAGGAGCCGGTGAGGGGGCGGCGATCGGGGGGTTCCCTCGACCTGCGCACGTGGTTCGCCGGTGTCGACCCCGGCCTCACCCGGCTGCGTCTGGCCTCGATCGCGGTCGCGGCGATGGCCCTCGCGGTCGTCGTGGTCGCGGTGGTCCGCGCCCTGCTCGCGCCCGCCGAGCCCGTCACCGTCCTGCTGTTCGCGGGCGTGCTGGCGATGGTGTCCAACCTCGCGGTCAACGAGCCCGACCTGCCGCGGCGGCGCGTCACCACCGCGCTGATGATCCTGCCGGCGGCGGCCAGCACCGTCGCCGGGGCCTTCGTCGCCCCCTACCGGATCCCGGCCGCCGCGGCGTTCGTCGCGGTCATGGTGCTCGCGGTCTGGGTGCGCCGGTACGGCCCGCGCGGGTTCGCCCTCGGCATGGCCGGCTTCATGCCCTTCTTCTTCACGCAGTTCCTCCGCGTCGCGCCGGCCCAGGTGCCGTGGCTGCTCGTGGCGATGGTGGTCGGGATCGCCGCGACCCTGCTGCTGCGCGGCGTCGTGTTCGCGGAGCGCCCGGCCCGGACGCTGCGCCGGATGGTGACGGCGTTCCGCGCGCGGGCCCACGCGCTGGTCGGCGCCACCGACGCGGTCCTGGCCGACGTCGGCCGGGACGGGCCGGACGAGGGCGACCTCGAGGCGCTGCGCCGCACGCGCGCCCGCCTCCAGGAGGTGGCGCTGCTCGTCGAGGACACCCTCGAGCAGACCACCGCCGGCCGCGTCTGGCCCGGCCTCGACGACGACACGCTCGCCCTGCGCGTCGCCGACGCCGAGCTCGCGCTCGAGCGCCTCTCGGTCGTCGTGCGGCGCCTGGCCCTGCCGCAGCCCGACGATCCCCAGGAGCCCATCGACCCCGTCGTCGTGGCCGCGCTGCGCACCGGCCTGCGGCACCTGCAGACCGCGCTCGCGTCCGGGCAGGAGCACCGGGCGATCCTCGAGGCGGCGGGGGACGCGGGGGCCGCCGTCGCCGGGCTCGTCGCCGACACGCGCGCCGGCCACGAGCGCGTGCAGCGCACCGCGTTCGCCGTCCGCCGGGTCGCCGACGCGATCCACCACGCACAGGTCGACGCCCCGTCACGGCGTCCCGACTGGGGTGCGCCCCGGGACGGGACCGCCGCGCCACGGCGCCCACCGCCCCCACCCGCCGGGGGCGGTCCGGCCGCGGACGCCCTCGCGGCGAGCCCCCCGCCCGACGAGCGCCCGGGCCCGGCGTCCGACCGCCCCGAGGACGACGTGCACCGCGGGACGGAGCCCGCGTCCGCCGGGACCGGCGGCATCGCCCTGTCCACCCGCCAGGCCCTGCAGGTCGGGGTCGCCGCGACGCTCGCGATCGTCGTCGGCGAGCTGATCGCCCCGTCGCGCTGGTACTGGGCCGTCATCACCGCGTTCGTGGTGTTCGCCGGCACCAACAGCCGCGGCGACCTGCTCTCCCGCGGGTGGGGCCGGGTGCTCGGCACGGTCGGCGGCGTCGTCGCCGGCATGGGCCTGGCCGCGCTCGTCGGCGGCAACACGGTGCTCTCGCTGCTGCTGCTGTTCGGCTGCGTCTTCCTCGCCCTCTACCTGGTGCGGGTGTCGCCCTCGATGCTCGCCTTCTGGATCACCGCGGTGCTCGCCCTGGTCTACGGGCTGATCGGCCAGTTCAGCGTGCAGGTGCTCGTGCTGCGGATCGAGGAGACCGCGATCGGGGCGGCCGCCGCCGTCGTCGCCGCGTTCCTCGTCCTGCCCCGGGGCACCCGGGCCGCGTTCGGCGAGGCCGTCGGCGACGTCGTGGACGCCATGGACCGCGTGCTCGGTGAGGCGACCGATCGGC
This sequence comes from Actinomycetospora aeridis, assembly GCF_037400275.1. Taxonomy (NCBI): domain Bacteria; kingdom Bacillati; phylum Actinomycetota; class Actinomycetes; order Pseudonocardiales; family Pseudonocardiaceae; genus Actinomycetospora; species Actinomycetospora aeridis. Next base: position 640,582 of record NZ_JBBEGL010000005.1, read on the forward strand.
TCGTGGGACGGCGCACGGCGGCGCCGGCCCGCGAGGGCGTGCGGGCGATGGACGACGCCCTGGCCACCCTGCGCCAGCGCGCCCGGACCCTCGCCGCGCCGTTCGCGCGACGCCGCGCCCGCTCGAGCTACCAGCGGGGGCTGCGGGTGCTCGTGGTGTGCGACGTCTACGCGCGCTCGCTCGCCCGTCTCGCCGACCACGCCGTCGATCCCGGGTGGGCGTCGACCCTGGACCCGGCCGCCGCGCAGGTGCGGGCGAACCTCGACGGGCTGCGCGACGTGCTGGTCCGGGGCCGGCGCGCCTCCGACGGCGGGCAGGTGCGCGCGCTCTCGGCCGAGCGTCTCGTCGACGCCGCCGAGGAGTACGCCGCGCGCACGGACGACCCGCGGCGTCGCGCGACCATGCTGACCGCCGCGCGCCTGCTGCGCCGCATCGACCAGGCCGTCGTGGGGCTGGCGGTCGACCTCGGTGCCGCGGAGTACCCCGACGCCGATCAGGCGCCGAGCACCGCGTCCAGCGCCGGTGTCGCGAACACGCGGTCCGGGTCGTAGTCGTCGCGGACGCGGCGGAAGTCGGGCAGGCGGGGATAGGCCGCCGCGGTGTCGTCGGCGGTCCAGTCGGAGCGTGACGCCCAGTGCGGACGGCCGCCGTGCGCGCGCAGCACCTGCCACGTGCGCTCCAGCACCGGGGCGTGGTCGATGCCGCGCGGCACGCGGACGGCGACCCAGCCGGTCGCCCGATCGTGCGCGGGGTGCAGCCAGCCGGACTCGGCGGGCCCGACCCGCAGGCGCACCGGCAGCCCGGCCTCGAGCCCGTCGTCGGCGAGGGCGGCGAGCAGCTCGCGGGTGCCGGTCGCGAACGCGGCGCGGGGCAGCGCCCACTCCGTCTGCTCGTACCGGACCGCGGGCGGGCTCGAGAGCACCCGGTGCATCGGGCCGGTGGCCGTGACGGTGCGGGCGAGGCGGGAGACCGCGCGGTTGAACCGGGGCACCAGCCGGGGCAGCGCCCGTTCGACGACCATGGCGCCGCCGAGCGCGGTCCGCCCGGTGGCGCCGGCCACGGTGACACCGACGGTCCGCTCGGGCTCGTCCTCGTCCCTCCCGGCGTCCCCGGGATCGCCCTCGTCCCCCTCGTCCGGGTGCTCGGGCCGGGGCTGGACCCACCGGGTCAGGGCGGTGCCCGCCGACGGGAAGACCGCGGCCTCGACGACGGGGTGGGCGGCCCAGAACGCGGGGTCGAGCACCTCGTCCACGGAGCGCGGCTCGCGGGTGACCCGGACGCGGCTCGCCGGCACGACCTCGAGCTCCGCCTCGAGCACCACACCGAGGGCGCCGAGCGAGGTGCGGGCGGCGTCGAGGTCGGCCGCGGCCACGTCGCGCAGCCGGCCGCGCCCGTCGACGAGACGCAGACCCACGACCGCCGCGGACAGGGAGCCGACCGCGGGACCGCTGCCGTGCATCCCGACCGCCAGCGCGCCCCCGACCGTCGGCGCGGCCAGCTCCAGGGGGGCCTCCAGCGCGAGGCCGCGGTCGGCGAGCTCCTCGTGGAGCTGGGACAGGGGCGTGCCGGCGCGCACGCGGACCGTCGGGCGGCCCGGACGGCCGCCGATGCCGGTGATCCCGCTGAACGCCGAGAGGTCGACGTGCACGCCGTCGGTGACGGCGAGGGCGCTGAAGGAGTGCCCGGACCCCACGGGCCGGACGCCCTGGCCGCGCTCGGCGGCCCGTCGCACCACGGCAGAGACACCGCTGTCGTCGAGCGGGCGCACCGTCGCCGTCGGCCGGCACTCCTGGCCGCCGGACCAGTTCGTCCACACGGCGGACACCCTAGGGGCTCGACACCGGTCGCGGGTCTCCCCGACCTCGGGTCACGGTGACGGACGACGCCCGGTGCGGGGTCGCCCGCGCGGTGGCGGACGACCCCGGCGGACTCAGGAGGAGGCCAGCGACCCGATCGCGACGTCGACGCCGTCCACGACGTTGCGGCGGACCTTGTCGCCGGCCTCGCGGAGCCGCTCGCCCGCGTCGTCGGTCTGGCCGGTCAGGTCGCCGGAGATCTTGTCGGCGCGCTTCGCGAGCTTGCGGGCGGCGCGGCGGCCGCGCCAGCCCAGCGACGGCTTCCCCTCGGTGTCGACCGCGGCGAGGATCAGCCCGCCCAGGATGCTGACGTTCTTGAGGAACTGCTGCTGCTCGGCGGTCTTCTCGGCCGGGTCCGACTTCTCCCAGAACGGGTGGCCGGCGACCGTGGTCGGGATGACGCTGGCGGCGAGGGCGAGCGACGCGACCCGCGGGAACTTGTTGATCGCGAGCAGCGAGCCGGCGGCGATCTTCACGCCGGCGTCGATGCGGACCAACTGGTGGGGCTCGGACGGGACCTGCTCCGGCAGGCTCGGCGCGGCCTTCTCGAGCAGCGGCGTGGCCTTCTGGATGCGCGGCTCGGGGTTGAGCAGGGTGTCGACCCCGCCCTTGATGAAGATGGCGGCCAGCATGGGCCGGGCGAGACGACGGATGATCACGGAAGCGACCTCCACGGGCGCGACGGACGGGCGGTGTGCGGCGGGAGGGACGGGCTCGCCTGGGGCCCGACGGGGCCACACCCGGGCCGTGAGGAGGCCGCAGCATAGCCCCGGCCGTACCGGGTCGCGCCCGCCCGGAGCGCCGGGCCGCCCGATGGGGGCGACCCGACGTCCGGTACCCGTCCGGCGCGTCAGCGACGCAGGGCGTGCCGTCCGGTCCGGCTCTCCTCGCGGCGCCAGGCGTGGCGACCGGCGTCCGGGGCCACGTCCTCCGTGCGCGGACGACGGCGACGCTCGGCGCGGCGGCGCAGCTCGTCCTCGGGGGACTCGGCGGTACCGGCCGGGTCCGACCCGCCGACCGCCGGCGGCGGCACCGTCGGGACCTCGGAGAGCCGCGCCCGCCGACCCGACGGGTCCTGCACCGGCAGCGGCCCCGACCCCGGGTGCGGCTCCGGCACCGGGAGCGCGTCGCGGTCGCCGTAGGCGCGACGGGTCACGCCGCGGGTCCGGTCCTCGGTCAGCTCGTGGAAGATCGGCGTCGGCTCGCCGGTCCGCCCGAGCGTCGAGAGCGCCCGGTCGGTACCCCGCGTCTCGCGAGCCGTCGCCGTCGCCGTCGCGCCGGCGCGCCGCAGGGCGCCGACCCCGGCCCCGGGCCGGTCCAGCGGCGAGGGTTCGTCCCACACCCACTCGCCGTACGCATCCAGTCGCCACCCGCCGGGTCCGGTACCCGCGCCACCGGACCCCAGGTCGTCACGCCACACCCACACGATCTCTCGACCTCCCCGACTGCTGATCGTTCAGCTCGTGCTCACCGGGCCGCCGAACGGCCCAGCGTCATCGAGCGTCTGGCCCCCTCAACGGCAGCAGCGGAGAACGACTTGGGGGCCGGACCGCGCCGAATCGTCCCGACACGGCCTTTCGCGCGCGACACGCCGACGGATCCCCCGGCCGTGTGTCACCTCGTTGGGCGGGTCGAGGTTTCGGACGGCCCGTCACCCGTCGGCACTGCGCGGCGGCCCGTCAGGCACGACGATCGCCTCGTGCGATGCGTGGTCACCGGAGCGACCGGATACATCGGCGGGCGACTGGCCCCGCGGCTGGCGGCGGAGGGCCACCACGTGCGATGCGTCGTGCGCGATCCCGACAAGATGCGCGACGTCCCGTGGGCCGCGCAGGTCGAGATCGTCCGCGGCGACGTGCTCGACGAGGAGTCGATGCGCCGCGCCTGCGAGGGCGCCGACGTCCTCTACTACCTCGTGCACTCGCTCTCCGAGCGCGGCTTCGCGGCGGTCGACCGCCAGGCCGCCATGATCAGCGCGCAGGCCGCCCGCGAGGCCGGGGTGTCGCGCATCGTCTACCTGGGCGGGATGCACCCCGACGGGGTCGAGCTCTCCGAGCACCTCGCCTCGCGCGCCGAGGTCGGGGAGATCTTCCTGCGCTCCGGGGTCCCGACGGTGGTGCTGCAGGCAGCGGTGATCCTCGGGTCCGGCTCGGCGAGCTTCGAGATGCTGCGCTACCTCACCGAGCGGCTGCCGGTGATGCTCACGCCGTCCTGGGTGCACCACCGGGTCCAGCCCATCGCGATCCGCGACGTCCTGCACTACCTCGTGCGCGTCGTGACCCTCCCGCCCGAGGTGAACCGCACCTTCGACATCGGCGGGCCGGACGTCCTGACCTACCTGCAGATGATGGAGGGCTTCGCCGAGGTCGCCGAGCTGCCGCGACGCGCGATGCTGCCCGTGCCGGTGCTGACGCCGCGGCTGTCGTCGCACTGGGTCAACCTCGTGACCCCGGTGCCGCGCTCCACCGCCGTGCCGCTCATCGACTCGCTGGTGCACGAGGTGGTGGCGAACGAGCACGACATCGACACCTTCATCGCGCCGCCCGAGGAGGGCCTCACGAGCTTCCGGCGGGCCGTCACGCTCGCGCTCGCCCGGATCGGGTCGGGCCAGGTGGAGACGCGCTGGTCCGGGGCGAACGCGAGCTACGCGCCGTCGGACCCGCTGCCCTCGGACCCGGAGTGGGCGGGCGGCACGGTCTACACCGACGTCCGGGAGCGCCCCTCGACCGCGTCCGTCGAGAACGTCCGGCACATCGTCACCGGCATCGGCGGCGAGCGCGGCTGGTACTCGTTCCCGCTCGGCTGGTGGGCGCGCGGGGTGCTCGACCGTCTCTTCGGCGGCGTCGGCCTGCGCCGCGGCCGGCGGGACGCCGACTCGCTGAAGGTCGGCGACGCGCTCGACTGGTGGCGCGTCGAGGAGTGCCTGGACGAGACCACCACCGACGCGGCGCACACCGACGCCGCCGACCTCGCGCCCGGCGAGCGGCTCCTGCGGCTGCGCGCCGAGATGAAGGCTCCCGGCCTCGCGTGGCTCGAGCTGCGCGTGGCGCCGAGCGAGCAGGGCTCGACGTACCGGCAGCGGGCGATCTTCTTCCCGCACGGGCTCGCGGGGCACGCCTACTGGCGCGTGATCGCGCCGTTCCACGTCCTCGTGTTCGGCGGGATGGAGCGGCGCATCGTGGCCGCGGCCGAGCGGGTGGAGCGCGGGGAGGACCCGGCGCCGCCGAGCGGGGTCGTCGCCCGGCTCAAGGACCGCCGCGCGCGCCGTGACGCCGAGCGCGCCCGCCCGGCGGTGCGCACCGGCACCTGACCATGTGAGCGAACTTC
>NZ_JBBEGL010000006.1:0-467558 GCF_037400275.1 Actinomycetospora aeridis
TACGGCGTGTCAAGGATGTCGCCGGTCACGACACACCTCGTGAGCGCCCCGGAGGTGCACACACCGCCCCTGATCACCCCCGCCCGCCGCGCGCCCTCGCGAGAGGCACCGTCAAGCGGGTACGCCCTGCGCGGGACCCCGGCGTCAGAGCAGCCCGGCCCCCGCCAGCGCGGAGCGCACGACCTCGCGCTCGTGCTCGTCGGCCTCGAGCAGCGGGAGGCGCAGGCCGCCGGCCCGGTGGCCCAGCAGCTCGAGCGCCGCCTTGACCGGGATCGGGTTGGTGGTGACCCCGAGCGCGTCGAACACCGGCTTCAGCGACGCCTCGATCTCGGCGCGCTGGTCCGGCTCGTCGACCATGCGCCGCATCTCGGTCCCGACGACGTGGCTCGCGACGAGGATGCCGCCGCAGCCGCCCATCTCGAGGACCGAGCCGAACAGGTCGTCGTTGCCGGCGTAGATGCCGAGGCCGTCGACGGGCGCGAGGTTCGCGTTGTTGGCCTGCTTGACGTAGTCGATCCGCTCGATCTGGGCGAGCTCGGCGAGCAGCTCGTTCGGCAGGTCGACGACGCAGCGCGAGGGGATGTTGTAGAGGACGACGGGCTTGTCGGTGGCCCGGGCGATCGCCCCGAAGTGCGCGAGCATCCCGCGCCGGTTGGGCTTGTTGTAGTACGGGGTGACCGAGAGGATCGCGTCGGCACCCAGCTCGGTGGCCCGCTCGGTCATCTCGCAGGCGTGGCGGGTGTCGTTCGAGCCGGTGGAGGCGACGACGGTCTTCCCGGCCGGCCGGTGCTCCAGGGCAAGCTCGACGAGGCGCAGGTGCTCCTCGGTGGAGAGCGTCGACGCCTCGCCGGTGGTGCCGCACACCACGAGCCCGTCCGAGCCGTGCGCGTAGAGATGGCCCATGAGGTCGACGAACGCCTTCTCGTCGACCGCGCCGTCGGGGGCGAACGGGGTGACGACGGCGGTGAGGACGGCTCCGAGGGTCATGACCTCAGGTTGCCCCACCGCACCGGGAGCGGTCTACGCCGGGTCCGGCCCGTCGACGTTGACCGTCGGCGGGCCGTCCCCGGCACGCCCGATGACCGCGGTGGACCGCTCGCCGGTCGGGTTGGACTCGCGGTGCACGGTGTGCGGCGGCACCCGCAGGAAGTCGCCGGGTCCGGCCTCGACGACGTGATCGCCGCCGGGGCCGAACTCGAGCCGCATCGCCCCGTGCACGACGTAGAGGCTCGTCTCGTGCTCACCGTGGTGGTGCCACCCCGAGGCCGCGCCGGGCTCGGTGTGGACGAGGCCCGCCCACAGCGCGTCGGTCGAGAACGCCACCTCGCGCCGCATGCCCGGCGTCGGGTCGCCCTCGGCCAGCTGGTCGCCGCGGAAGACCTCGACCGGTTCGCTGCTCACGCCCGACAGCGTGTCAGACGAGACCGAGCTTCTGGACGGCGTCGCGCTCCTCGGCGAGCTCGTTCACCGACGCGTCGATCCGCTCGCGGGAGAAGTCGCTGATCTCCAGGCCCTGGACGATCTCGAACCTCCCGTTCGACGCCGTGACCGGGAACGACGACACCAGGCCCTCGGGCACGCCGTAGGAGCCGTCGGAGACGATCGCCGCGGAGGTCCAGTCGTTCGGCTTGGTGCCGTTGACCCAGGTGTGGACGTGGTCGATGGCCGCCGCGGCCGCGGACGCCGCCGACGACGCGCCGCGCGCCTCGATGATCTCCGCGCCGCGCTTGGCGACCCGCGGGATGAACTCGTCGGTGAGCCAGCTCTGCTCGACCTGGTCGGCGATCGGCTTGCCGTCGACCTCGGCGTAGGTGACGTCGGGGTACTGGGTGGCCGAGTGGTTGCCCCAGATCGTGAGCTTCGAGACCGAGCCGACGCGCACGCCGAACTTGGTCGCGAGCTGCCCGACGGCGCGGTTGTGGTCGAGGCGCGTCATGGCGGTGAAGCGGTCGGCCGGCACGTCGGAGTTCGACCGCGCGATGAGCGCGTTGGTGTTGGCCGGGTTGCCGACGACGAGCACCTTCACGTCGTCCGCGGCGCCGTTGAGCGCCTCGCCCTGCGGCTTGAAGATGCCGCCGTTGGCCTCGAGCAGGTCGCCGCGCTCCATGCCCTTGGTGCGGGGCCGCGCGCCGACGAGCAGGCCGACGTTGGTGCCCTCGAAGGCCTTGGTGGCGTCGTCGTAGACGTCGATGCCGTCGAGCAGCTCGAACGCGCCGTCGGTGAGCTCCAGCGCGGTGCCCTCGGCGGCCTTCACGGCCTGCGGGATCTCCAGCAGCCGCAGCCGGACCGGCACGCCCTCCCCCAGCAGGTCGCCGGCGGCGATGCGGAAGAGCAGCGCGTAGCCGATCTGTCCGGCCGCGCCGGTGACGGTGACGTTGACGGGGGTGGGCGCCATGCCTTCGCTCCTGCGTTCTGTCGGTTCAGGCGATCTCGGGTGCGGCCGGAGCCTTGCACGTCGGGCCGCGGGTCGCTCAGCCCGGGTCGTCGCCGACGACCATCACCCCGCGGCGCTGCGCGAGGTAGCGGAACGCGAGGCCGAGCGTGACGAAGACCCGGTTGCGGTTGCCCAGCAGCGCGAAGATGTGCACGAACATCCACGTCAGCCAGGCCAGCACGCCGACGAGCTTGGGGCCGTGGGCGATGTCGGCGACGGCCGAGAGCCGACCGATCGTCGCCATCGTCCCCTTGTCCTTGTAGTGGAACCGTTCGGTCGGTTCCCCGGCGAGGACATGCATGATCGTGCGGCCCGCGTGCTGCCCGGTCTGCAGCGCCGGCTGTGCGAGCTGGGGCAGCGCGTCGTCCTCGATGACGCCGATGTCCCCGGCGACGAGGATCTCGGGGTGGTCCGGGACGCGCAGGTCGCCGCCGACGACGATCCGGCCGCCCTTGCCCTGTCGCAGGCCCCAGTTCTTCACCCGCTCGTGCGCCGCGACGCCCGTCGCCCAGACGGTCATGTTCGCGTCGAGCTCGGTGCCGTCGGCGAGGAGCACCGAATCGGGGCGGACCTCCTTGACGGCGGCCTCGAGGCGCAGCTCCACGCCGCGGGCGCGCAGCTGCTCGGCGGCGTACTCCCGCAGCCGGGGCGCGAACGGCGGGAGGACCTTGTCGGTCATCTCCACGAGCACGACGTGGACCTCGCCGGGGTCGAGCTCGGGGTAGCGGCTCGGCAGGACGGTGTTGCGGAGCTCGGCGAGCGTGCCCGCCATCTCGACGCCGGTGGCGCCGCCGCCGACCACGACGACCGACGCGCCGCGCGCCTCGCCGGTGGCGGCGATGTGGTCGAGGTAGCTGGTCATCCGGTCGCGGACGGCCAGCGCCTCACCGCGCGTGTAGATGGGGAAGGCGTGCTCGGCGGCGCCCGGGACCCCGAAGTAGTTGGTGGTCACGCCGTTGGCGATGACCAGGTAGTCGTAGTGCAGGTCCGGGCCCACGTCGAGGGAGATCGTGCGGGTCTCGGGGTCGACGGTGGTGACCTCGCCCTTGCGGAAGTACGCGCCGGTGTGGGCGGCGAACCCGCGGGCGCCGTAGGTGATGTCGCCGGGGTTCAGCGCACCGGTCGCCACCTGGTAGAGCAGCGGCTGGAAGGTGCTGTAGCTGTGCCGGTCGACGAGGGTGACCTTCACCGGGGCCTTGCGCAGCGACCGCACGGCGGAGAGGCCGGCGAAGCCGGCGCCGAGGACGACCACGTGCGGCCGCGGGTCGGCGTCCGTGAGGGACGACGGTTCGGCGGTCATGGTGTCCGCACTCCTCTCGCCAGGGGTCCGTCGGTGCTGGACGTGACGATTCAGCAGGTGCCCGACGGACGGTTCCTCATCGCTCTACCCGCCATGCTCCTCCCCCACGCCGTGCCCCGGGAGGCGTCACCGGGACGTCACCTGTCGGGTCGATCACGAGACCCGGGTCACGCTCACGGCGGGGGCACGGGGCCGTCGTCGGGGACGGGGCCGACGGTCGCGGTCTGCTCGGGCAGCAGCGGCGACACCGCGAGCGCGCCCGGGCGGGCCCCGGCCGGCGCCACCTCCACCGCGCGTACCCCGGCCCGGGCGGCGAGGGCCGGCACGAGCGCGGGATCGGTCTCGACGACCGCCGCCAGCACGCACGGGCACCCCGCGGACAGGCGCGCCGACTCCGTCGCGGCCACGGTCGCCGGGCGCCCCGACGACGTGCGGGCCTGCTCCCCCGCACGGTTGGCCGCCTGGGCCTCGGCGAGACGCAGGGCCTCGGCCGGGGCGACGGCGCCGGTCACGTCGAGCGGCACCCGGCGCAGGGCGGTCTGCACCCGGGGCAACGGCACGCGGAAGACGGCCTCCCGCGCGGTCGTGCCGTCCACGGCCGCGGCGGCCCCGGCGACGTCCTGCCCGGCGGCGAACGTCACGAGCGCGAGGCGCGGGCCGGACGGCCCGGGCGGGACCGCCCGCGCGCGCTCGAGGTACGACGCGACGTCCTCCCCCGCCGCGGGCCCGAGGCGCGTCGCGTCGGTGCTGCCGGGGACGCCCCCGCTGCCGGGACCCACGGCGGACCCCGCCACCCAGGCGGTGATCAGGGCGACCACGAGGACCGCGGCCACGACGATCGCGACGGTGGGCCAGCGCAGGCGGACGTCCCCGTCGACGTCCCCGTCGTCGTCCCCGTCGTCGTCCCCGTCGTCGTCCCCGTCGTCGTCCGGCGACCCCGGCGTGCTCAGCTCGCCGCCCGCAGCGTCTCCAGCGCCTGGGCGAGGTCGGCGGGCGGCTCGCTGACGAACTCGACCCACCGCCCGTCGGCGGGGTGGTGGAAGCCGAGGCGGTGGGCGTGCAGCCACTGCCGGTCGAGCTTCAGCGTGCGGGCGAGCACCGGGTCGGCGCCGTAGGTGATGTCGCCGACGCACGGGTGGCGCACGGCGGAGAAGTGCACGCGGATCTGGTGCGTGCGGCCCGTCTCCAGCTCCACCTCCAGCAGCGACGCGGCCCGGAACGCCTCGAGCGTGCGGTAGTGGGTGACGCTGGGCCGCCCGTCGGTGACCACCGCGAACTTCCAGTCCTGCTTGGGGTGGCGGTCGATGGGCGCGTCGATCGTGCCCTCGCTCGGGTCGGGGTGGCCCTGCACGACCGCGAGGTAGACCTTGGCGACGGTGCGCTCGCGGAAGGCCGCCTTGAGCACCGAGTAGGCGCGCTCCGACTTCGCGACCACCATCACCCCGGTGGTGCCGGTGTCGAGCCGGTGGACCACGCCCTGGCGCTCGGCGGCGCCGCTGGTGGCGATGCGGATCCCGAGCGCGGCGAGCCCCGCGACCACGGTCGGGCCGGTCCACCCGGGGCTCGGGTGCACCGCGACACCGACCGGCTTGTCGACGACGACGATCTCGTCGTCCTCGTGGAGCACGACCAGGCCGTCGACGGCCTCGGCGGTGACGACCGTCGTCGCCTCCGCCGGTTCGGGCAGCTCGACCTCGAGCCAGGCGCCGGCGACGAGCCGGTCGGACTTGCCCGCCGGGGACCCGTCGACGCGGACGGCACCGTCGGCGGCGAGCTCGGCCACGATGGTGCGCGACAGGCCGAGCATCCGGGCGAGCCCGGCGTCGAGGCGCATCCCGTCGAGCCCGTCGGGGACGGGCAGCGTGCGCAGGCTCATGCGTCGGCGTCCTCGTCGGTCGAGCCCGTGCGGGTGCCGTCGAGGTCGCGGCCGAGCAGGGCCAGCAACACGAGGAGCACCCCGCCGACGGTGATCGCCGAGTCGGCCACGTTGAACACCGGGAACCAACCGACGGAGACGAAGTCGACGACGTGGCCCTGCAGCGGCCCGGGCCCCCGGAAGAACCGGTCGACGAGGTTGCCGAGCGCCCCGCCGAGCACCAGCCCGAGCGCGAGCGCCCACCCGCGCGAGCGCAGCCGGCGGGCGAACCGCGCGATGCCGATGACCACGGCGAGGGCGACGAGGGTCAGCACCCACGTCATGCCGGTGGCGAACGAGAACGCCGCCCCGGGGTTGCGGATGAGCGTGAACGACACGAGGTCGCCGATCAACGGCACCCGCTCGCCGTCCGCCAGCCACGACACCATGACGATCTTGGTGACGAGGTCCAGGAGCACGACCGTCACCGCGATCGCCGCCAGCATCGCGACACGCTTCGGCGGGCGGTCCCCCGGCGCCTCGGGCGCGCTGTCGGGCTCGGTGGGTGCGCTGCTCACCGGTCCATCGTCCCAGGACCCGTCCCGTCCCCCGGCGGGGTGCCGCGCTCGCCCCGCGCAGCGCGATCGTTGCCGGCCCGCAGCGACGGTGTGCCCCCGGTGTCGCCCCGCCAGCGGGCGAGGCGGCCGGACCGGTCGACCGAGCGCAGACGTTGCTCCGCGGCGTCGCGGGCGGTCTCGGTGGTGACGACGAGCAGCTGGTCGCCCTCCTGGATCCGGCTCTCGCCCTGCGGCGTGAAGCTCGAGCCGCCGCGGACGACGAGGCTGAGCCCGGAGCCCTCGGGCAGCCGCAGCTCGCGGACGTAGACCCCGTGCATCCTCGACCCGACGGGCACGGTCATCTGCAGGAGGTCCGCGCGCAGGGAGTCGAGGGGGGCGGCGTCGACCTCGATCTCCTCGACCCGGGAGTCACCGGTCAGCCCGAGCCGCTTGGCGACGAACGGGAGCGTCGTGCCCTGCAGGAGCACGAGCACCACCACGAGGACGAACACGGCGTCCACCAGCGCGCGGGCACCGGGCAGCCCCTCGGTGAGCGGGACCAGGGCGAGCACGATCGGCACGGCACCGCGCAGCCCCGCCCACGAGAGGAACACCTGCTCGCGCCACGGCACCCGGAACCCGACGGCCGCGGCCGCCACCGACAGCGGGCGGGCGGCGAAGAGCAGGACCGCACCCGCGATCAGCGCCGGGACGACCGCGCCGGCGAGACGTTCCGGCGACACGTAGAGCCCGAGCAGCACGAACAGCCCGATCTGGGCGAGCCAGCCGAGCCCCTCGGCGAACGAGCGCGAGCCCTCCCGGTGCGGCAGTGTCGAGTTGCCGAGCACGAGCGCGGCGACGTAGGTCGCGAGCAGCCCCGAGGCGTGCAGCAGCTGCGCCGACGCGAACGCGAGGATGCACACGGCCAGCGTCGCGAGCGGGTAGAGCCCGGTCGCCGGCAGCGCCGCGCGGCGCAGCCCGAGCGCCCCGAGCCGTCCGAGCGCGGCGCCGAGCAGGCCGCCGAGGGCGAGCTCGTAGACGACGAGCAGCGGGTCGACCCAGCTCAGCGCCGCCGTGGACGACAGGAGCACCACCGCGAGGAAGACCGGGGCGTCGTTGAGCCCGGACTCGAGCTCGAGCGACCCGACCAGCCGCCCGCTCAGGCCCAGGTTGCGCAGGACGCTGAACACCGCGGCCGCGTCCGTCGACGAGAGCACCGCGCCCCAGAGGAACGCGACCCGCAGGTCGAGATCCAGGAGCGCCCACAGCGCGACGCCGGTGACCCCGATGCTCACCGCCACCGCGACCGTCGACAGGGCGAGCCCGAGCCCCAGGGCCGGCCGCACCGTCGTCCAGCGCGTCGAGAGCCCGCCGTCGGCGAGGATGAGCACCAGCGCCGCCACCCCGAGCGCCTGCGTGAGGCCGGCGTCGTCGAAGCGGATTCCCAGGCCCGACTCCCCCAGCGCCACCCCGATCCCGAGGTAGATCAGCAGCGAGGGCAGCCCGACGCGGGTGGACACGCGCACGGCGAGCACGGAGACGAGCACGACCGCCGCGCCCACCCCGAGCAGGAGAGGCAGCTGGTCCACGTGTCGTCACCCCTCCCCCTGGTGGAAGGGGACGACCCTAGCGAGCCGACGTGCCCGGAACGTGCCGGGATCTCCGGTCGGTGAGCCGGTTCACGCCGGTCGCACCGGGGGCGGCGTCAGCGGCGGCTGTCGGCGCTGCGCGCTCCCGCGAGCGCGCCGACCGGGGTGCACCACGAGCAGCCGGTGAAGCCGAGGTCGAGCGCCTCGGCGACCGGGAGCGGGATCACCTCGCGGCCGTAGAGGTAGCTGCACCGACCCAGGTGGAACAGGGGCTCCTCGTCGATGACGAGGACCTCGTCGTCGAGACCCGCGGCGGCCTGCCGGGTCGCGTCGTCGACGACCTCCTCCTCCGGCTGCGCGGCCGGCGGCGGGGGCGGCGGGGCGCCGGGGGGCCCGGGCTGCTGTCCCGCCGGCGGTCCTCCCGGTGGTCCTCCCGGAGGACGGCCGCCGGGTGCCTGCCCGAACGGCGGTGCTCCCGCCGGCGGCTGGCCGGGCGCGCCCTGCGGCGGGCGGCCCGGAGCACCCGGAGCACCGGGAGCACCGGGGCCACCGGGACCGCCGTTGGCGGCCGCGCCGTCCCCGTGTCCCTGCTGGTGGCGCGCGCGGGAGATGTCGTTCAAGTCGATCCGCGTGGTGGCGGCGTCGTCGCCGGCCTCGGCGCCGGGGCGTCCGGCGGGAGGGGCACCGACGGGCGCCGAGGGCCCGGACGGTGCCGCAGCGGGCGCGCCACCGAGGCGGGCCTCGGCGGGGGTGCCGGGCATCGGCAGCATGCCGAGCAGGCGCGCGCCCTGCGGGGCACCGGCCACGCGGGAGGGCTCGGAGCCGGGGCGTGCCGTGGTGCTCGCCCACCGGGTGGCGGGCGATCCGGACGACGAGCCGGCCGGACCGGCTCCGCCCGGTCCCGATCCGGGGGGTCCCGACGCCCCGGCAGACCCGGACGGACGCGACGCCGCGGCGCCGGCGATTCCGGCGCCGGCGAGCCCTGCCGCCGCCGCTCCGGCGGCGCCGGCGGCGGCCGGGCGCTCACCGTTGCGGTCGCCGAACGGCTGGCCCTGCGGACCGTGCTGGTGCGGTCCCTGCTGCTGACTCTGCTGCTGGCCCTGCGGCGGGCCCTGCTGCTGGCGCGGACCGTCGGCGCCGTGGCCGTCCCGACCGTCCGGGCCGGCGGGAGCCCGCGACGGCGCCCCGGGGGCGACGGCCGCGTCACTCGGGCCGGACGGCCCCTGCTGCTGCGGGCCGGCGGCTGGACCGCCGTGCTGGTGCGGTCCCTGCTGCGGAGAGCCCTGCTGCGAAGAACCCGGCGGCGGGGGTCCCTGCTGGGGCCCGGTGCCGCTCGCGGGCGGCGGCCCGGAGCCCGCGGTGACCGACGTCGGCGCCGCCTCCGGGGAGCCCTGTCCCGGGCCCGAGGAGTGCGTGCCCGGGGCGAACCCGGAGGGCGACGAGCTCGATGCGATCGGTCCGGAGGACCCGGACGCCTGCGGCGCGGCGGCCGCGGTTCCGGTGGTGCCTCGGTCACGCTCCCGCCGACGACGCCGGATGACGTCGGCGACGAGGAGCGCGGCGGCCAGCACGCTGGCGATCACCGAGCCCCAGGCCCACGTGGCCACCGAGGTGACCACCGCGACGACCAGGAGCCCGAAGGCGATCAGCACGGCCAGCAGGACGAGGAGCAGCACGGTCGGGACCCCCACTCAGGGCCACGAGCCCGCTCCGCACGAGGGCGGAGCGGGCCGCGCGGCCTCCGTCAGCTGCCGGCCTCGGCGCGGGAGCCGTAGCCGCTGGTCGCGTACCCGCTGGCGCCGTTGCGGCCGTTGTCCGGCGCGGCGGAGCCACGGCCGTCCAGGTCGCGCAGCTGCGACTCCAGGTAGGTCTTCAGCCGGGTCCGGTACTCGCGCTCGAAGGTGCGCAGCTCGTCGATCTTCTTCTCGAGCCCGCCCTTCTGCTGCTCGATGAGGCTGATCGTCTCGTTGTGCTTGCGCTGCGCGTCGCGCTCGAGCGTCGAGGCCTTGTCCCGCGCCTGCCGCTCGAGGGTCTCCGCGCGGGTGCGCGCGTCGTTCAGCATCGTCTCGGCGCGGGTGCGCGCCTCGTTGACCATGCTGTCCGACTTCGTGCGCGCCTCGGAGAGCAGCTGCTCGGACTTGGTGCGCGCGTCGGCGAGCATCCCGTCGGCCTCGGACTTGGCCTCGGCGGTGAGCCGGTCGGCCATCTCCTGGGCGAGCCCGAGGACCTTGGCGGCCTGGACGTGGTGGTCGCCACCGCCCGCACCGCCCTGACCCTGCTCCGACATCCCGAACGGCGGCGGCACGACGGCCTGCTGCGTCTGGGCCATCGGCGGCTGCTGGGGCTGGGCCGGCGGCATCGGCTGCTGCACGGTGCGCGGGACGTCCTCGACCGGGCGGCTCGGCGGCGGGGCCGAGACCTGCGTCGCCGGGCCCGAGTTGGCGCTCGCGCTCTGCGCCGCACTGGCCTTGCTGCGCGCGTCGTCGAGGTCGGCGTGCGCCGACGAGAGCTGCTGCTCGAGCTGCTCGACCTGCTCGCGGAGGTCGTTGTTCTCCTCCAGCAGGCGACCGAGCTCGGCCTCGACGAGGTCGAGGAACGCGTCGACCTCGTCCTCGTTGTAGCCCCGTTTCCCGATCGGTGGCTTGCTGAACGCGACGTTGTGAACGTCGGCGGGGGTCAGCGGCATCGGATCTCCTCAAGCACTCCTCGGCTGCGGAACCCCAGGTACCTCGGGCTCTTCGAGCTCCGCCACCCGCAGAGTATGACCTCTGCGAGCGACAGAACCATAATGGACGGGTCCAGTGACGCGCTGCCCTCGCCGCCCGAATGGTGACGCAGCGCCACGAGCGGGCGTGGGAAAACCCACAGACCTACCGATTGACAGGCCGGACGGCGATCCGCCGGTCGGGTCGTGACGGTCCGTGACCCTCTACGTGCGGTGACAGGACCGGATCCCGAGCCCGCCGGACATGCCGTAGCCGCGCGGGCACGCTCGGCGCACGGGAGAGGCCATCCGGCGCGCCGTCCGCAGCGTCGCCCGTTCGGCCGCGCGGCACCGCCGCCCGAGGAGGGTTCCCGGACGACCCGGACCCGCCTGACGTGCATCGCTCGCCGACCCGTGGACGTGACGGCGATCCCACGACAGGCCGGTGAGCGTAGCCACTATGGCGCGGACGACAACCCCGGGACCGCCTCAGGAGGTCCGGGCGTAGTTGGTCTCCGCGAGCTTCCGGCGGTCCGCCGCCGAGACCTCGACGTTGGGCGGCGAGAGCAAGAACACGCGGTTGGTGACCTTCTCGATGGACCCGCGCAGCGCGAAGGCGAGGCCGGCGGCGAAGTCGACGAGCCGCTTCGCCGCGACGTCGTCCATCTCCGTGAGATTCATGATCACCGGAATGCCGTCGCGGTAGCGCTCCCCGATCACCCGGGCCTCGTTGTAGCTCTTCGGCTGCAGCGAGGTGATCTCGGCGGGGGCGCTCTGCGCCTCGCTCTCCGCGGGGGCGGCCGCGCTCTTCAGCGGGCTCACCGGAGCCGCGGTGGCGGCGCCCGACGAGGACGCGGACGAGGAGGCCCCCGACGCGGACGTCGAGGACAGCGACGGCGGGGTCCGCGGGGTGGTCGGCCGGACCGACGTGTGGCCCGTGCCGCTCGCGGCGGCCCAGCTGCGTCCCCGGCCGGCGCGTGCCGCCGCGTCGGCGGCCTGGTCGTCACGGTCGTCACGCCGGATCTCGGTGACCTCCGGGTCGCGGGGCCGCGGCGCGCGGCGCTCCCGGGAGTCGTCGAACCGGTCGTGGCGGTCGTACCGGGACTCGCGGGACTCCCGGACGTCGCGGGCGTCGCGGGCGTCCCGGAGGTCGCGCGAGTCTCGGGACTCCCGCCCGTCCCGGGCGTCGTCGGTCGCCCGGCCCCGGCCGTGCCAGCCGCTCTCGTAGGAGTCGCGGCCGTCGTAACGGTCGTCGTAGCGCTCGTCGTACCGGTCGCTCCCGTAGCGGTGGCGGTCACCGGAGTGCCGCTCCGCGGGGTGCCGGTCGCGGTCGTAGCGGTCGTCCTCGTAGCCGTCGTACTCGTCGAGCTCATCGGCCGGGACCATGCCGAAGTACGCCTTCACCCGGTGCAGAGTGGTCATGGCCCTCTCCCCTGTCCGACGGGGACCCCTCGCACCACACGCGGTGAGTCACATCCGTGTCGTTCACTCACACGGAACGCTAGCTACCGACAGCCGAGCAGCGCCGTTCCGACACGCACGCACGTCGACCCGTACGTGACCGCGGCTTCGAGATCCCCGGACATGCCCGCCGACAATGTCGTCGCGCCCGGGTGCGACGCGCGTACCCGCGTCGCGAGCTCCCACACCGTGGCGAAGGCCTCCTCCGGCGCGACGTCCATCGGCGCGACGGTCATGAGCCCGCCGAGGTGCAGGTGCTCGCACCCGGCGACCCGGTCGGCCAGGTCGGGCACCTCACCGACGGGCGCGCCACCGCGCTCGGGGTCGGCGTCGACGCTCACCTGGACGAGGACCTCGAGCGGTTCGACGCGCTCGCCGGCGTCGGCCGCCTTCGCCGCGGCGGCCTCCAGGGCGTCCACGAGGCGCGGGGAGTCGACCGAGTCGACGGCGTGCGCCCACCGCACGAGGTGGCGGGCCTTGTTGCGCTGCAACCGCCCCACGACGTGCCAGCGGGCCGCGACGTCGGGGCGCAGGTCGGCGAGCTCGGCCGCCTTGGCCGATCCTTCCTGCTCCTTGTTCTCCCCGAACGCCGTGAGCCCGAGGTCGGCGAGCAGCGCGACGTCGGACGCCGGCCACGTCTTCGTGACCGCGAGCAGGCCGACGTCCGACGGGTCGCGGCCGGCCGCGCGGGCGGCCTCCGCCACGCGCTCGCGGACGGCGGCCAGCGCGTCGGCGAGCTGGGCACGACGGTCGTCCGTCACGGCCGGGCGTACTCCCACCACGTCACCGCCGCGAGCCGCCCGGTGGGGCGGGCGCGCCGGTGGCTGAAGAGCTGGTCGTCCTCGAACGTGCAGCGGGTGTCGACGTCGACGCGGGTGATCCCGAGGTCGGCGAGGCGACGGCGCAGGCCGGCGCGCAGGTCGAGCGACGGCGTCCCGATGCGGGTGGTGGCCGCGCTGCCGGGCAGCACGGCCTCGACCTCGTCGCGCATCGCGGCGGGCACCTCGTAGTCCTCGCCGCAGATCGCGGGGCCGAGGAGCACCTCGACCCGCCCGGTCTCCGCGCCCAGACCGGTCATCGCCTCGAGCGTGCGCTCGAGGACGCCGTCGGCGGCCCCGCGGCGCCCGGCGTGGGCGGCCGCGACCACCCCGGCGCCGGGGTCGGCGAGCAGGACGGGCACGCAGTCGGCCACGACGACGGCCAGCGCGAGCCGCGGGCGGTCGGTGACGAGCGCGTCGGCCGTCGGGGTGTCGCCACCGGCGGCGTCGACCACGGCGACGTCGGTGCCGTGGACCTGGTTCATCCACGCCACCCGCTCCGGACCCAGGCCGATGCCCTCACCGAGGCGGCGGCGGTTGGCCGCCACTGCCGACGGGTGGTCCCCGACGTGGTCGCCGAGGTTGAACCGGTCGTAGGGCGGCGCGGAACGGCCTCCCGCCCGGGTCGTCAGGACACGCCGGACACGCACCGACGACGACGTGGTGCCGCCGTCGGTGTCGTGCGCGGTCGCGGATCGGGAGCCGGCAGCCACGCCCTCAGCGTCTCATGAACGACGGGACGTCCACGTCGTCCTCGTCCGCCGCGCGGGCGGCCGGCGTCTCGGTGGTCGGGGCGTTCACCGACGACGGGGAGGTGGAGGCGGGGGACGTGGCGGTGGAGGACGTCGAGGCGGCGGCCGCCGGGGTCTCCGGGGGCTTGGACGCCGCGGCCGCGCCCGCCGGGTCGCTCGGGGCGGGGCCGGTCGAGCCGGCGCCGTTGGTCGAGCCGGCGGCCGGGCCACCGGTCGCGGCGGTCGCGGCGGCCGCGCGGTCACGGTCGAGCGTGCTGCGGTCGACGGCGGGCGCCGCCGGGACCGTCGGGGTCGACGACGGGGACGGGTTGCCGGCGGTCACCGGCGGAGCGGGCCGCTGGACCTGCCCGGCCTGCGCCGAGGCGGTCGCGGTCGGGGAGCCCGGCGAGGCCGACCCGAGGGCCTGGGGCTCGAGCTTCTTGTGGGTCGGCGAGCCGGAGTCGAAGCCGGCCGCGATGACCGTCACCCGGACCTCGTCGCCGAGGGAGTCGTCGATGACCGTCCCGAAGATGATGTTCGCCTCGGGGTGGGCGGCCTCCTGGACGAGCGACGCCGCCTCGTTGATCTCGAACAGCCCGAGGTCGGACCCGCCGGCGATGGAGAGCAGCACCCCGTAGGCGCCGTCCATGCTGGCCTCGAGCAGCGGGGAGTTGATCGCCTTGCCGGCCGCCTCCACCGAGCGGCTCTCGCCCCGGGCGGCACCGATGCCCATCAACGCGCTGCCCGCCCCGGACATGACGCTCTTGACGTCGGCGAAGTCGAGGTTGATCAGACCCGGCGTGGTGATGAGGTCGGTGATGCCCTGGACACCGGAGAGCAGGACCTCGTCCGCGCTGCGGAAGGCGTCCATGAGCGAGAGGCCCACGTCGCCGAGCTGCAGGAGCCGGTCGTTCGGGATCACGATCAGCGTGTCGCACTCGTTGCGCAGCTCGGTGATGCCGTTCTCCGCCTGGGTGGCGCGGCGCTTGCCCTCGAAGTTGAACGGTCGGGTGACGACGCCGATCGTCAGCGCACCCAGCTTGCGGGCGATGCTCGCGACCACCGGCGCGCCGCCGGTGCCCGTGCCGCCGCCCTCGCCGGCGGTCACGAAGACCATGTCGGCCCCCTTGAGGACCTCCTCGATCTCCTCGCGGTGGTCCTCGGCAGCGCGGCGACCCACGTCGGGCGCCGCGCCCGCGCCGAGCCCGCGGGTGAGTTCACGGCCGACGTCGAGCTTGACGTCGGCGTCGGACATGAGCAGCGCCTGTGCGTCGGTGTTCACCGCGATGAACTCGACGCCCTTGAGGCCGACCTCGATCATGCGGTTGACGGCGTTGACGCCGCCGCCACCGATGCCGACCACCTTGATCACGGCCAGGTAGTTGTGCGGGGGCGTCATGTGTTCGCCTTTCGAGCTGGGTCTGGTCGACGGTCGTCGTCCGGGTCCGGCGTGTCGCCAACCCTCGACCTTCAGTGGAGGTCTAGGTTGAGGCTCTGCTGAGCTGGGCGACGTGCGCACGGTAGGCAGGCCCGGGACGGCATTTCCACGAGGCGCGCCGGGCGTGTCCCCACGTCATCGACGGTTCATCGCCGGGCGGTCGCCGCGGGCGTCAACCCTCGACCGGTCCTCGAGACTCCACTCGCGTGTCGCAGTGGCCTCGGCCGGGGTCGCCGTCGTGAGCGGCAGCAGCGAGACCTCAGCGCACGACGGCGAGGTCCGGGGTGGACACGTCGTAGACGCTGCCGGGGCGGGTCAGCAGCGCGGCGAGCACCGCGGCCTTGCGCTCGTTGTCGGCGTCGGCGCCCCAGCGGACCTCGCGGTCGCCGGTGAGCACGAACGCGACGTCGTAGGGACCGTTCGCCCGCACCTCCACCAGGTCGGCGCGCAGCGACGCGGGCAGGGCGACGACGACGTCCGCGGCGGCGCGCGTGCCCGGCTCGTCCGGCGACGGGAGCAGCCCCGGCGGGAGCGTGAGGGCGGGGACGCCGGGCGGGCGGGCCGGCATGGTGCGGTAGCCGAGGCCGGTGGCGTCGACGAGGACCACCCCGCCGCCGGGGGCGGGTGTCGCCAGGATCGGTTCGCGTTCGGCGACGGTGACGACGAGGGTGCCGGGCCAGTCGCGCGCGACGTCGACGGTCGCGACGCGCGGCAGGGTGCGCACGCGCTCGCCGATGTCGTCGGTGTCCAGCCACAGCAGCGAGGTGGCGGGCTCGACGGCCGCCGCGGCGCGGACCGCCTCGACCTGGTCCGGGGCGGCGCCGACGACCTGCACCTCGCGGACGTCGAGCAGGGGCGACCACACCGTCAGGTACACGGCCGCCGCGACGAGCAGGAGCCCGACGGCGAGCCCCGCCCACAGCCCGCGGCGGCGCCGCACCGTGCCGCTGACGGCCGGACGCGGTCGGCGTGCCCGGCCCGGCGACCCGGACGCGGCCCCCTCGGGCCGGGCGCCGGCGCCCCCGTGCCGGCGCTCGTCGCGCCGGTCGGCGCGCTCCGGCCGATCCGTCCGGGCGCCCCGCTCACCCCGGCCCGCCCGGCCCGTCCGGCTCGCCCGGCCGCTGCGGCCGGGTCGTCCGGTGGGTCGGGCCGGGCCGTTCATACGGGTCCGGTCACCGCGCGTCGGTCCCCGGCGAGTCCCCGTCCTGGGCGGCCCGGCGCTCGATCTCGGAGAGCACCTCGGGCCCGAGGACGGTGATGTCGCCGGCGCCCATCGTGACGACGAGGTCGCCGGGGCGCGCGAGGTCGGCGAGCAGCGCGGGCACCTGACCCCACGACGGCTCGTAGTGCACGTTCTCGACGGGCAGCGTGAGCTGGCGGGCGATGAGCTCGCCGTTGACGCCCGGCTCCGGCTGCTCGCGCGCGCCGTACACGTCGAGCACCACGACCTCGTCGGCCAGCGACAGCGCGGCGCCGAACTCGGCGGCGAAGTCGCGCGTGCGCGAGTAGAGGTGCGGCTGGAACGCCACGATGAGGCGGCCGTGCTCGCCGAGCACGGGGCGGGCGGCGCGCAGCTGGGCGGCGACCTTGGTGGGCGCGTGGGCGTAGTCGTCGTAGACCCGCACCCCGGACGCGGTGCCCCGGTACTCGAAGCGGCGGCGGACACCGTCGAACCCGGCGAGCCCGGCGAGCAGGCCGTCGAGCGGGGCGCCGAGGTCCACGCCGGCGAGCAGGGCGGCGCAGGCGTTGAGGGCCTGGTGCTCGCCGGGCACCCCGAGGCGCAGCTCGTGGGACTGCCCGCCCAGGGACAGCCGCAGGATCCCGGTCGAGCCCTCGGCGCGGTAGTCGAGCACGCGGACGTCGTCCTCGCCGGTGGCCGCGCGGCCGTAGCGGCGCACCCGCACCCCCGTGGCGGCGGCCCGGTCGCCGAGGGTCGCCGAGCCGGGGTCGTCGGCGCAGACGACGAGCGCGCCGCCCGGCTCGACCCGCGCGGCGAAGGCGTCGAACACCGCCATGTAGGCCTCGGCGGTGCCGTGGTGGTCGAGGTGGTCGGGCTCGACGTTGGTGACGATCGCGACCGCGGGCGAGTACGCGAGGAAGGAGCCGTCGCTCTCGTCCGCCTCGGCGACGAAGACGTCCCCGAGCCCGTGGTGGGCGCTCGACCCGGACGCGAGCAGGTCGCCGCCGATCATGAACGACGGGTCCTCGCCGCACGCCTGCAGCGCGACGACGAGCATCGAGGTCGTCGAGGTCTTTCCGGCGCTGCCCGACACGCACGCGGCGCGGTGGTCGGCCATGAGCTCGGCGAGCACCGCCGAGCGGTGCAGCACCGGGACGCCGCGGGCCGCGGCCTCGAGGAGCTCGGGGTTGTCCGGGTCGGCCTGGTGCACGGCCTTCGTCGTGACGAGGCAGGTCGGGCCGCCGGGCAGCAGGTCGAGGTTGTGGGCGTCGTGGCCGACGGTGACCTCGGCGCCGAGGGTGCGCAGGGCGAGCACGGCCCGCGAGTCCTTCGCGTCGGAGCCCGACACCATCGCCCCGCGCGCCAGCAGGATGCGCGCGATCCCGCTCATCGCCGCCCCGCCGGCGCCGATGAAGTGCACCCGCGAGAGCAGACGAGGCAGCGGGGGCACCCCGGAGTCGGTGACCTGCTCCGCCTGGTCCGTCGGGCTCATGCCTGGGTCCTCCCCGTCACGCTCGTGCCGACGTGACCCGCCACGTCCAGCACCGTCCGCGCCAGTGTCTCGTCCGCCCCCGCGTGGCCCGAACGCCGGGCCGCCGCGGCGGTGGCCGCCAGCCGTGCGGGGTCCGCGACGAGGCCGGTGACGAGCGTCGCGACCTGCTCACCGGTGAGCTCGGCGTCGGGGACGACCATGCCGCCGCCGGCGTCGACGACGGGGCGCGCGTTGAGCTCCTGCTCGCCGTTGCCGTGCGGCAGCGGCACGTAGATCGCGGGCAGCCCGACCGTCGAGACCTCCGCGACGGTCATCGCGCCCGACCGGCACAGGGCGACGTCCGCCGCGGCGTAGGCGAGGTCCATCCGCTCGAGGTAGGGCACCGGGACGTAACCGGGCGCCTCGACCGTGGGCTCGTTCTTCGGCCCGTGGGCGTGGAGGACCCAGACGCCGGCCGCGGTCAGCGCCGGCACGGCCGCCGAGACCGCCTCGTTCAGCGAGCGCGCGCCCTGCGAGCCGCCGAACACCAGCAGCACGGGCGCGTCCGGGTCGAGCCCGAAGTGCTCGCGGGCCTGCGCCCGCAGCCCGGCCCGGTCCAGGTCGGTGATCGCCCGGCGCAGCGGGATGCCGATGACGCGCGCGCCGGCGAGCCCGCTGCCCGGGACGGCGGCGGCGATCTCGCGCGCGAACCGGGCGCCGACCTTGTTCGCGATCCCGGCACGCGCGTTCGCCTCGTGCACGACGATCGGCAGGCGCATCGAGGCCGCCGCGAGGTAGGCGGGCAGCGCCACGTAGCCGCCGAAGCCCACGACCACGTCGGCACCGACCTCCCGCAGCACCCTGCGCGTCCGGCGCACCGAGCGGACGACGCGGAGGGGCAGCCGCGCCAGGTCGGCGTTCGGCTTGCGCGGCAACGGCACCGGCGGGATCAGCTCGAGCGGGTAGCCGCGCGCCGGGATCAGGCGGGTGTCGAGGCCCTTCTCGGTGCCCAGGGCGGTGATCCGTGCGTCCGGGCGCAGCCTGCGGATCGCGTCCGCCGTGGCGAGGGCGGGTTCGACGTGCCCCGCGCTGCCACCACCGGCCACGACCACGGAGAGCGGGGTGTCCATCCCCCTATGGTCCGGATCGCCCGCCGGGCCCGTCACCGGCCCCCTCCCCGCGCGCCCGACCGCCCCGCCGCGCGGGCCGACACCTCCGGTTCGGGCAGGCGCAGGGCCCGCGCGAGGCGCCCCTGACCGTGCGCCCGCAGCGCCCGGGCGGCCTCGGGCTCGTGCCGCGCGAAGTTCGCGAGCAGCCCGCCCGAGAGCAGCGCCAGCGCGAGCGACGTGCCGCCCGAGGACACCAGCGGCAGCGGGATGCCGGTCACCGGCAGCAGCCCGACGACGTAGCCGATGTTGATGCAGGCCTGCGCCACCAGCCACACCGTCAGCGTCGATGCGACGACACGGATCCACGGGTCGACGCTGCGCACGGCGATCCGCAGGCCCACGTAGGCGAGGGTCGCGAACAGCGCGATGACGGCCGCCGCGCCGACGAACCCCAGCTCCTCGCCGATGATCGCGAAGATGAAGTCGTTGTCGGCGTTGGGCAGGTAGTCCCACTTGGCGCGGCCCTGCCCGAGCCCGGCGCCGAACAGGCCGCCGTCGGCGAGCGAGTACAGCGCCTGGCGGGCCTGGTAGGCGGGGCCGAGGGGGTCGGCGGTCTCGGGGTTGAGGAACGCGGTGATGCGGCTCTGGCGGTAGGTGGCGACGATGCCGAGCACCACCGAGGCCACGACGCCGCTGGACACGATGAACGCCATGAGGCCCAGCGGGGCGCACGCGAACCACAGCAGCGCGAACACGATGATCATCAGGGACACCGTGGTGCCGAGGTCGGGCTGGGCGAGGACGAGCCCGAGGACGCCGAGCGACACCGGCAGCAGCGGCATGAGCGCGGCGCGCCAGGTCCGCGGGTGGGGACGGTGACGCACGAGGACGTGGGCGCCCCACAGCGCGAGCGCGATCTTCGTCAGCTCGGAGGGCTGCAGCGAGAGCCCGGCGACGCGGAACCAGCTGCGCGAGCCGTTGACCACCGCGCCGAGCCCGGGGACGAGCACCAGCACGAGCAGCACGAGGCACCCGGCGAGCAGCCAGGGGCTCGCCGCGCGCAGCCGCCGGGGCGGGATGCGCAGCCCCAGCCAGAACAGGGCGAGGCCGATCAGCGCGAACGCGGACTGCCGGAGGAAGACCCCGTACGAGGACCCGCCCGCCGCGTAGGACGACACCGCCGACGCCGAGAGCACCATCACCAGGCCCAGCGCCGTCAGCAGCCCGAACACCGCGAGGACGAGGTGCAGCGAGGTCAGCGGACGCTCGAGCCACTGGTGCAGCGCCGTGCGGGCGGAGGCGAGGACGCCGGGACGGGACGGACCCCGTCCCGGACGACCCGGCCGGCCCGGACCGCGGGCCGGCGCGCTCACGTCGCCCGGGTGGACTCGACGTCGGCGACGGCGGCGCCGTGCGCGCCGCCCCCGCCCGCGACCGTGCGCGCCGCGGCGGCGAACGCGTCGCCGCGCGCGGCGTAGTCGCGGAACATGTCCATCGACGCTGCCGCCGGGGCGAGCAGCACGGTGTCGCCGGGCCGCGCCAGGGTCGCGGCGCCCCGGGCCGCGCGCAGCATGCCGTCGGTGCCGTGCTCGGGATCCGTCACGGCCCCATCGTCGCCTCCGCCCACGTCCAGGACGGGGACCTCGGGGGCGTGTCGCGCCAGGGCTGCCGCCACCACCGCCCGGTCGCGGCCCAGCACGACGGCGCCGGCCAGCCGCCCGCGGTGCGCGACGACCACGTCGGTGACGTCGGCGCCCTTGAGCAGCCCGCCCGCCACCCACACCACCCGCGGGTGCGCGGCGAGCGAGGCCGCGGCGGCGTGCGGGTTGGTCGCCTTCGAGTCGTCGACCCAGCGCACCCCGCCGGCCTCGGCCACCACCGCGCCCCGGTGCGGGCCGGGGGCGACCGCGCGCAGCCCGGCGGCGACCGCCTCCGGTGCCACGCCGTGCGCCCGGGCGAGGGCGGCGGCGGCGAGCGCGTTGGCCTCGCCGGGCGGCCCGGGCGGGGCGACGTCGGCGACGGCGGCGAGGGGGGTGCGCTCGCCGAACGCGCGGTCCACCAGGTGCCCGTCGACGAGCCCGAGCTCGCCCGCGGCCGGCTCGCCGCGGGTGAAGCCCACCCGGCGCGGCGCCGGCGCGGCGGCGAGCAGGGCCGCCGCCTCGCGGTCGTCGAGGCCCCCGACGGCGACCTCCCCGCGCAGCACGCGGGCCTTGGCCGCGCCGTAGGCGGTCATCGAGCCGTGCCAGTCGAGGTGGTCCTCGGCGAGGTTGAGCACCGCTCCCGCGAACGGGCGCACCGACGGCGACCACTCGAGCTGGAAGCTGGAGAGCTCCACGGCGAGCACCCGGTGCCCGGCGCGCAGGGCGTCGACCACCGGCAGCCCGATGTTGCCGCACGCGACGGTGTCCTCCCCCGCCGCGCGCAGGATCGCCTCGAGCATCGTCGTCGTCGTGGTCTTGCCGTTGGTGCCGGTGACGGCGAGCCAGCGCGGCGGGCCGTCCGGGCAGACCGCGGGGTCGTCGCCGAGCCACCAGGCCAGCTCGGGCTCCCCGACCATCGGCACCCCCGCGGCCCGCGCGGCCAGCGCCAACGGGGAGTCGACGCGGAAGCCGGGGCTCGTGACCACGAGGTCGACCCCGTCGGGCAGCGCGGCGAGGTCCTGCGTGCGGGCCACCGGGCGGTCCCCGAGCGTGTCGAGCTGGGCCGGGTCGCCGTCGGCGACGGTCACCCGAGCACCGAGGTGGAGCAGGACGTCGACGACGGAGAGGCCCGTGCGGCGTGCCCCGGCGACGAGCACATGGCGGTCGGGCCAGCTAACCACCCGACGCCGCCAGCCATTCGCTGTAGAACAGCCCCAGCCCCAGCGCGCAGCAGATCGCCGCGAGCAGCCAGAACCGGATGATGACCGTGGTCTCCGCCCAGCCCGCGAGCTCGAAGTGGTGGTGGAAGGGCGCCATGCGGAACGGCCGGCGCCGTGTCGTCCGGAAGACCGCGACCTGGATGACGACCGAGAGCGCCTCCACCACGAACACGCCACCGAGCACCACGAGCAGCAGCTCGGTGCGCGTCACCATGGCCAGGCCGGCGAAGAGCCCGCCGAGCGCGAGCGAGCCCGTGTCGCCCATGAAGATCCGGGCGGGCGCGGCGTTCCACCACAGGAACCCGATGCACGCCCCCATCGCCGCGGCGGCGACGAGCGTGATGTCGAGCGGGTCGCGCACCTGGTAGCAGCCGGCCTCGATCTGCACGCCGCACGCGTTGCGGAACTGCCAGAACGACACGATGAGGTACGTCGCCAGCACCATCGCCGACGTCCCCGCGGCCAGGCCGTCGAGCCCGTCGGTGAGGTTCACGGCGTTCGAGGCCGCCGTGACGATGAGGTAGCAGAACAGCACGAACCCGACCGCGCCGAAGCCGATCACCGCGATGTCGCGCACGAACGAGAGGTTCGTGGAGACCGGCCGCAGGCCCTGTTCGTCGGGGAACTGCAGCGCGAGCACGGCGAACACGACGGCGCTGACGAACTGGCCGACGAGCTTCGCGGTCTTGTTCAGCCCCAGGTTGCGCTGGCGCCGGATCTTGATGAAGTCGTCGAGGAACCCGACGATCCCCAGCGCCGTCATCAGCATCAGCACCAGCAGGGCCGACGCGGAGATCGCGACGTCGCCGACGAGGTGGGCGGCGAGGTAGCCCACCCACACCGCCGCGAGGATCGCGACGCCGCCCATGGTCGGCGTCCCCCGCTTGCCGCGGTGGCTCTGCGGGCCCTCCTCGCGGATCTCCTGGCCGAACCCCTGCTTGATGAACAGCCGGATCACGTACGGGGTCAGGAGGATCGACACGGCCAGCGCGACCCCTGCCGCCACCAGCACGCCCCTCATCGGGCCCCTTCCCCGTCCACGAGCACCTCGGCCACCTTCTCGAGCCCGGCCGACCGGGACGCCTTGATCAGGACCACGTCCCCGGGGGCCACACCGGCCGTCACCATCTCAGCCGCCGCGGCCGCGTCCGCCACCAGGTGGGAGTCGACGCCCGCGCCGGCGGCCGCCTCGTGCAGGCGCACGACCGCGTCGTCCGCCCCCACCACCACGAGACGCTCCACCCCGGTGCGCGCGACCTCGCGCCCGAGCTCCGTGTGCGCGCGGGGGGCGTCGTCGCCGAGCTCAGCCATCATCCCGAGCACGGCGGTGTGCCGGCCGCTCATGGCCCCGAGAGTCGCCAGCGCGGCGCGCATCGACTCCGGGTTGGCGTTGTAGGCGTCGTTGAGCACCCGCACGCCGTCGGGCCGCTCGGTGAGCTCCATGCGCCAGCGCGAGCGGGGCGCCGCGGTGCCGAGGCGCTCGGCGATCGTCGCGACGTCCAGGCCCGCGGCGAGGGCCACCGCCGCCGCGGCGAGGGCGTTGTCGACGTGGTGGGCGCCGTGCAGCCCGAGGCGCACCGGAGCCTCGCCGTCGGGCGTGACCAGGCGGAACGCGGCGCGCCCGGCGTCGTCGATGGTGACGTCGACGGCCCGGACGGTCGCCTCGGGCGCCCGCCCGGCGTGCACGACGCGCGCGGTGGTGCGCTGCGCCATGGCCGCCACGACCGGGTCATCGGCGCCCAGGACGGCGACGCCGTCACGCGGCAGGGCCTCCACCAGCTCCCCCTTGGCCTGCGCGATCGCCTCGCGCGAGCCGAACTCGCCCAGGTGCGCCGAGCCGACGTTGAGCACGGCGCCGATCCGCGGCGGCGCGACCCGGCACAGGGCCGCGACATGGCCGGGACCACGCGCGGAGAGCTCGAGGACGAGGTGGCGGGTGGACGGGGTGGCGCGCAGGGCGGTCCACGGGTGGCCGAGCTCGTTGTTGAAGGAGCCGGGCGGGGCGACGGTCTCGCCGGCCGCCTCGAGGAGGTGCGCGACGAGGTCCTTGGTCGAGGTCTTGCCCGACGAGCCCGTGATGCCGACGACGAGCAGCCCGTCGGCGGCGAGGACGTCGACGACGTGGCGCGCCAGCAGGGCGAGCCCCGCGAGGACACCCGCCCCGGCGCCGTCCGCGTCGGCCGCGAGCACGTAGGAGGAGGACACCTGGCGGACCGGCGGCACGATCACCGCCGGGGCGTCCACCTCGCGGGCAGCGAGGACGCCCGCGGCGCCGGCGCTGCGCGCCTTGTCCACGAAGTCGTGCCCGTCGACGCGCTCGCCGGGCAGGGCGACGAAGAGCCCGCCCGGGGTCACCGCTCGGCTGTCGAACTCGACGCTGCCGGTGACGCGCTCGTCCCCGGTGGCGCCGTGCAGCCGGCCGCCGGTGATGCGGGCGACGTCGGCGAGGGTCAGCTCGATCACGGGCGACCACCGGCGGACCGCTTCAGGGCTCGTTCCAGTTCGTCGACGTCGGAGAAGGGGACCTTGTGGTCCCCGACCTGCTGTCCGGTCTCGTGGCCCTTGCCCGCGACGACGACCACGTCGCCGGGCCGGGCGTCGGCCACCGCGGCCGCGATGGCCTCGCGGCGGTCGCCGACCTCGTCGACGAGCGCGCCGTCGACCTCGCGGGCACCCGCCAGCATCTCGGCACGGATGGCGGCCGGGTCCTCGGTGCGCGGGTTGTCGTCGGTGATCCAGACGTGGTCGGCGAGCTGCGCGGCCAGCCGGCCCATGACGGGGCGCTTCGCGCGGTCGCGGTCGCCGCCGCAGCCGAGGACGGCGAGGACGCGCCCGCTCGTCCCGGCACGCAGGGTCTGCAGCAGCGCCTCGACCGCCGCCGGCTTGTGGGCGTAGTCCACGACGGCGAGGAACGGCTGGCCGGTCTCCACGCGCTGCATGCGGCCCGGCACGCGGACCTGCGCGAGGCCGCGGGCGAGCACCGCCGGGTCGTGGCCCGTCGCCGCGCCGCACGCGAGGGCGAGCAGGGCGTTGGTGACGTTGAAGGCGCCGGGCAGGCGGACGGTCACCGGGAGCTCGAGCGCGTCCGGGCCGTGGACGGTGAAGCGCTGGGTGCCGTCGGGCAGGGCGACGACGTGCTCGGCGCGCCAGTCGGCGTCGGGGGCACCGACCGTCACGGTCCCGTCCGTCACCAGCCGGCGGCCCCAGGGACCGTCGACACAGACGACCTCGTGCCGTGAACGCCCGTCGAACAGGCGCGCCTTGGCGGCGAAGTAGTCCTCCATGTCGGCGTGGAAGTCGAGGTGCTCCGCCGACAGGTTGGTGAAGGCGCCCACGGCGAACCCGGTGCCGGCGACGCGGCCGAGGCTCAGCGCGTGGCTCGAGACCTCCATGGCCACGTGGGTCGCGCCGTCGTCGGCCATCCGCGCGAGCAGGGCCTGCAGGTCCGGCGCCTCGGGTGTCGTGAACGCACTGGGCAGGCGCTGCCCGCCGAGCCGGGTCTCCACGGTGCCGATCAGCCCGGTGGTGGCGCCGGCGGCCGCCAGGGCCGCCTCGAGCAGGTAGACCGTGGTCGTCTTGCCGCTGGTGCCGGTGACGCCGAGGACCTCGAGGCGCGTCGACGGGTCGCCGTAGACCAGCGCCGACGCCGGGCCGATCGCGGCGCGCGGGTCGGCGTGGACGAGGACGGGAACGTCGGACCCCCGCAGGGCGTCCCTCTCGGCGCCGGCGGCGTCGGTGAGCACGGCCGCCGCGCCGCGCTCGAGCGCCCGGTCGGCGAAGTCGGCCCCGTGGGCGCGGGCTCCGGGCAGGGCGGCGAACAGGTCGCCGGGACGCACCTCGTGGGCCCGCAGCGTCGCCCCCGTGACCCGCGCGCCGGCGTCACCGACGATCTCCACCGGCCCGTCGTCCGGGCGGGCGGAGCGGATGCGCTCGGCGACAGCAGTGATCATCACGGGCTCCGTCCGGCGGGGCCGCAGCGGGCCCTCGTCCGTGGGGGCGGGACCGCCACCGGGAGCACCGCCGCCGACCCGTCCCCGGGCGGGGCCGGCGGCGTCGTCGGAGGTCCTCGGCGGTGCGGCGGGCACGATCGCGCAGGTTACTCACCGTCTCCACGGCCACTCGGCAGGCCCTGTGGCCTGCAGGGCGACCCGCGCGTGTCAGGGCAGCGTCAGCGGCACCATGCGCGGCGGCGCCGTCGACACCGGGACCGCACCGTGCTGGGCGAGGTAGGCGCCGATCTCGTGGAACAGCGGCGCCGCGGAGTCGCCGCCCGGCGGGCGGTCCAGCATGAGGGCGACCACGTAGCGCGGGTCCTGGGCGGGGAACATCCCCGCGAAGGTGATCCAGTAGTTCGACTGCGAGTAGCAGCCGCAGCCCGGGTCGACCTGCTGGGCGGTGCCGGTCTTGCCGGCCACCGGGTAGCCGGGCATCGCCGCCGCGGGCCCGGTGCCCCGGTTGCCGCCGCGCCCGTCCTGGGTCACCGACTGCAACATGTCGCGCATCGTCCGCGCCGTCTCCGGGCTCATCGCCCGGACGCCCTCGGGCGTCGGGGACGGGATGCGCACCCCGTCGCCGCCGACCTCGGCCTCGACCATCCGCGGCGGGACGCGCACGCCGTCGTTGGCCACGGCCTGGTACATGCTCGCCATCTGCAGCGTCGTCATCGACAGGCCCTGGCCGATCGGGAGGTTGCCGAACGTGCTGCCCGACCAGTCCTCGCGGGCCGGTACGGACCCGGGGCTCTCGCCGGGCAGCTCGATGCCGGTGCGGGACCCGATGCCCAGCGCCCGCAGCATCGTGTCGAAGCGGTCCGGTCCGACACGCTGCGCGGTCATCAGGGTGCCGACGTTCGAGGAGCGCCCGAGCACGCCGTTGAGCGTGAGGTTGATCGTCCCGTGCGACCAGGCGTCGCTGATCGTCCGGTCGGCGACGCGGATGCTGCCGGGCACCTGCAGGACGTCCTCGGGGCGCGCGACGCCGTTCTCGATCGCCGCGGCCATGGTCACGAGCTTGTTGACCGAGCCGGGCTCGAACGGCGCCGTCACGGACGGGTTGCTCAGCTGCGCGCCCGGTGCGCCCGGCGCGGCGGGGTTGAACGAGCCGGAGTTGGCCATCGAGAGCACCTGGCCGGTGTGCGCGTCGAGCACGACGGCGCTGCCGCTGCGGGCGCCGACCCGCGCGGTGTAGTCCCGCAGGCGCTGCTCGACGGCGTACTGCAGGTCGGTGTCGAGGGTCAGGACGATGTCGCGGCCGGCCTGGGCAGGCTGCTCGGCCCGCGTCGTGCCGGGGATGACGGCGTCGCTGCCCTCGGCGGTGTCGACGACGCGGAACCCGTCGGTGCCCGCGAGCGTCGTGTCGAGCGCGCTCTCCAGACCGATCGAGCCACGGATCTTCTGGCGGTCCATGTTCCAGGACGCGCTGCCGACGACCGTCGCCGCGACGTCGCCCGCCGGGTACTGGCGCGACTCGCGGTCCTCCTCGGCGATCTCCGGGAAGGCCTCGCGGACCTGCCGCGCGGCGCCCGGGTCGACCAGCGGAGCGAGGACGACGTAGCTGCGGTCCGAGGTGAGCGAGGCGAAGATCGGGCCGGGGTCGAGGCCGAGGATCCGGCCCATACCGACGGCGATCGCCGACTTGCGCTGGTCCGGCGTCGGCGAGCCGGTCTGCGAGCGGACGGCGGGGTCGTTCCAGTCCTCCGTGATCCGCCGCGGGTTGGCGACGAGCGCCTTGGCCTCGACGCTGAACGCCAGCGGGGTGCCGTAGCGGTCGAGGATCGCCCCGCGCTCGGCCGGCACGTTCAGCCGGGTCGTGCGCTGCTGCGCGGCGTCGGCGGAGAGCTCGCCCGCACGGATGCCCTGGACCTCGACCAGCTTGAGCGTGCAGAGCAGCAGGACGGCCACCAGGATCACGCGGCCGACCCGCAGCCGGCGGCGCGGGTCCGGCGGGCGGGGCGACGGTCGGCGCGCGGGACGCCGCGGCGGGGGTGGTGGCGGCGACGGGCGGCGACCGCTCGGGGCCCGGCCGCCGGGCGCGCGGGCCGGCGGGCGGCTCAGGGTGGGTGCGCTGCGCGCCATCACTGCCCGGCCGAGGTGGTGGCGGGGCCGGCCGGGGTGTCCTGGGTGTTCTGGGTGTCCTGCGCGGTCTGCGTGGTCTGGTCCTGCGTGCTGGGCACCGCCACGAGCTGGTCCTCGGCCGCAGCGGCGCCGGCGGGCGCGGGAGCCGGCTGGCCGTCGGCGGCGGCCTGGGCGCCGGTGGTGCCCTGGGCGGGGGTCGCCGGGGCGGGGGCCGGCGCGGCGGGCGGCGGGGCGACGTCCTCGGCCGGGCGGGGGTCGCCGATCACCTGCGACGTCCCGTCCGGCGCGACCAGGAGCACCGCCGGGTCGCCGGCCGGGACCATGCCCTGCGCGCGGGCCGCGGCGGCCAGCGCGGGCGCCGACTGCGCGGCCTCGACGTCACGGTGCAGGCGCTCGGTCTGCTCGGAGAGGTCGCGCGAGACCTGGCGGGCCTCGTCGAGCCGGTAGGAGTCGGCGGCCGCGGCGGTCGAGAGCCAGAGCGTGGCGACGAGGCCACCCGTCAGCAGCACCATGATCAGCAGCACGAAGGGCGCGGTGCCGCCGGACCGGGCGTCGGACGCGGTGCTGGTGCTGGTCCTGGTGCTGGTCCTGGTGGTGGCTGTCGTCGTGCTCGTCGCGGGGGCCGGGCGCGTCGACGTCCGGTCGGCGGGACGGCGCGGGGAGTCGTCCCGTCGGGTGCCGGGCCGCGTGCTCGTCCCCGTGCGGGGTTCATCCAGGGTCGCGCTGCTCATGCTGCGGCCTCCCGCACTCGCTCGGCGGCACGCAGCCGCACCGACGCCGCTCGGGGGTTGGCGGCGATCTCGTCGTCGTCGGCCTTCTCGGCGCCGCGGGTCAGCAGGCGCAGGTCGGGCTCGTCCTCGGGGCGCACCACCGGCATGTCCGGCGGTGCCTTCGAGCGGGTGTGCTCGGTGAGCACCCGCTTGACGATGCGGTCCTCCAGGGACTGGTAGGACATGACGACCACCCGGCCGCCGACCGCGAGCGCGTCGACCGCCGCGGGGACGGCCGTCGCCACGGCGTCGAGCTCGCCGTTGACCTCCACGCGCAGCGCCTGGAACGTGCGCTTCGCGGGGTGGCCGCCCGTGCGGCGGGCGGCGGCCGGGATGGCGTCGTCGAGGAGGGCGACGAGCTCCGCGCTGGTGCGCAACGGAGCCCGCCGCCGGGCACGCACGACGGCCTCGACGATGCGTCGGGCCGCTCGCTCCTCGCCGTAGTCGTGGAGCACCCGGATCAGGTCGCCGGGTGCGTAGGTGTTGAGGACGTCGGCCGCGGTCGGCCCGGTCGACGGGTCCATCCGCATGTCGAGCGGCGCGTCGCGGGCGTAGGAGAAGCCGCGCTCGTCCTCGTCCAGCTGCATCGAGGAGACGCCGAGGTCGAACAGCACGCCCTGGACCGCGTCGTAGCCCAGGTCGTCGAGGACCTCGGGCAGCGCGTCGAAGACGGCGTGGACGAAGTGCGTACGTTCGGCGTAGGGCGCGAGGCGCGTTCGGGCAAGCCGCAGCGCCGACTCGTCCCTATCAACACCCACAAGAGTGAGTCCGGAGTGCCGAGAAAGGAGCGCGGCGGAGTGACCGGCAGCCCCCAGGGTGGCGTCGACGAGCACGGCGTCGCGGTCGGCGAGGGCGGGGTCGAGGAGGGCGACGATGCGCTCGAGCAGGACGGGGACGTGACGCTCGCGGCGCCCGGCCGGCCCTCGGCTGGGCTCCTCCGCCCCGTACTCGTCCACCGCGTGACCTCCACCGACTCGTCGAACGGGCCGCGACCGGCCCGCCGTGTGCTGGGGCCCGATGTCGTCACGTCCCGGTCCGCAGATCGACGGACCTGGCGCCGGGGAAGGTGCGCCAGGGCCGTCGCCCTGCGGGCCGGGGCCTCACGGCACCGGACCGTGCGCCCCTCGCGGGGGCGCCGCCTGTTCGCTTGTCGTCGGTGCGGTCGGCGTCAGAAGACGCCGGGCAGCACTTCCTGCTGGGCCTGGGCGTAGCCGGCCTCGTGCTCGTCCTGGTAGCGGGCCCACGCGGTGCTGTCCCAGATCTCGAGGCGGCTGACCGCCCCGATCACCGTGCAGTCCCGCTCGAGCCCGGCGTAGCGCCGGAGTTCGGCGGTGATCGGGATGCGCCCCTGGGAGTCGGGGCGCTGCTCGTCGGTGCCGGCGAACAGGTAGCGCTGGTACGCGCGCACCCGCTCGTCGGTGAACGGCGCCTCGGCCACCTTGCGGGCCATCTGCTCGAACTCGTCACGGGGGAACACGTAGAGGCAGTGGTCCTGGCCCTTCGTGATCATCAACCCCCCTGCGAGCTCGTCCCGGAACTTCGCGGGCAGGGTCAACCTGCCCTTGTCGTCCAATCTCGGGGTGTGGGTGCCGAGGAACACGGCCCCCACCTCCCTGGCGAGGCCCGTTCGCCCCACTGCTCACCACCATACCCCACCTCTCCCCACATCCAAACCATCCTGCGGGCGAGGTGATCCCCTTTCGGGGGAGTTCTGCCTGGTCAGCGACGGTGGGGAAAGGTGGGGGAGCTGAGCGTGACCATGACGGTCCCAGGCCCCGGAGGTCCACCGACACGCCGGGACGAGCCCCCGCCGCCCCCTCTCCCCCGGCGTCGAGCAGGGCGAATGGCACCGGTGGGGCGTGGTGGGGACGCCCGTGGGGCGTGGTGGGGACGCCGGTGGGTGGGAGTGGAGCGCGCGGTGGGGCGTGGTGGGGGCTCTCCGCCCCTCCTCGGCGGCGCCGGGCCGTCGAGAGGCACGTTCAGCAGGTCAGCGACCCTGTTGATCATGCGCAACGTGCCGCTCGCGGCCGCCGGCACCGTGCCACGGAGGAGCGAACGACGCCTTCGCTGCTTCCGTAGCAGCGAAAGCGCCGTTCGCTGCTCGACGGAAGCGGGTGTGGGCCTGGGCGTGGGGCGGAGTGGGGCGGCGCCGAGATCAGGAGCGTCACGCACCTCGGCGACGCCGTGGAGGTGCACAGCGCACTCCTGATCTCGACGTCGACCCGTCCCCGCCCGCGTGCTCTTCCCGCGAACGCGGACTTTGCGCGCGTAGAAGCAGCGAACAGCGCGTTCGCTGCTCGAGGGATGCCGGGGCACGGCTGCGGGAACGACGACGCGCCGCCGACCCGGAGGTCGACGGCGCGCCGGAGAACGGGCGAGCGGGGAGGGCTACTCCTGCTCGAAGCGGCGGCGGAAGCGCTCTTCCATCCGCGAGGTGAAGCGGCTGCGCTCCTTCTCGGAGGCGCCGCCGGCCGCGGCGGCCTCGCCCTCGGCGGCCGCTTCCTTCTTGCGGGCCCCGAAGGACGTGATCGCGAGGACGGCGCCGCCGAACATCGCGAGGAAGCCGACCACGCTGACGATGATCCCCACCGTGGAGGAACTGAAGACGACGCCGAGCACCAGCATCACGACGCCGATCACGAAGAGCGCGACGCCCTGGATGCGCCGGCGACGTGAGGGACGTCGGAGCTTGCCTCCCCGAACCGTGGACGCGAACTTCGGGTCCTCGTCGTAGAGAGCGCGCTCGATCTGCTCGAGCAGACGCTGCTCGTGCTCGGAGAGCGGCATGATTCTCCTCCGGCACCGGAATGGAAAATTCGCCCGACCCGTCAGGGTCTGGCGGGCATCGTCCTGATGACCCAGCACCATCCTACGAGTCCGTCGGCAGTCCGACTACCCGGACCGGCGTGTTGCCCTCACTGATCATCCGTTCGGCGCCGGACTGCTGCCGCTCGCGACACGCGCGGATGCGGTCGGTGACCGTCGCGGGCGGGGTCCGCGGCCTCCGACGGTGATCGCGCCCGCTGCGGATCGGGATCGCCGAGCAGGCTCGCCGGGCGCACCGCCGCGACGCCGAAA
Source organism: Actinomycetospora aeridis (assembly GCF_037400275.1). Taxonomy (NCBI): domain Bacteria; kingdom Bacillati; phylum Actinomycetota; class Actinomycetes; order Pseudonocardiales; family Pseudonocardiaceae; genus Actinomycetospora; species Actinomycetospora aeridis. Next base: position 31,430 of record NZ_JBBEGL010000006.1, read on the forward strand.
CGCGATCGGGCCTGGTCAGCCGCACGCTCCGCGTCGGACCACCCGTGCTCGGGGTCGCCGAGGACGATCTGTTCGGGCGCGCGGTCGGCGGGCACGAGACCTTCGCCACGGACCCCGAGGAGCCGGACGGGCGCGATCTCCCCCAGCGCGTCGTGGAGCTCGACCGCCGTGGCGTGCAGGTCGCGGGCGAGATCGGTGGGTGCGGGCAGGGTCCGCGACCGTGTGATCGTCGTGAAGTCGTCGAAGCGGACCTTGAGCGCGACGGTCCGTGCCCGCACGCCGCGCTGTCGCAGCATCCGGGCCGCGCGGTCCGCGAGACGCAGCAGTTCGCGGCGCCGCACCGCCGGATCGACCAGGTCGCGGGCGAACGTCTCCTCGGCGCCGGCGGACTTCTCGCGGCCGTGCGGGTCGACGCGGCGCTCGTCGATCCCGTGTGCGAGGGCGAGCAGGTGCGCGGCGTGGGCCTCCCCCACCGCGCGCCGCATCGTCGAGGGCCCGGCGGCGGCCACGTCGGCGACCGTGGTGATCCCGTGCCGGCCGAGCACCTCCTCGGTGCGCGCCCCGACGCCCCACAGGGCCCCCACCGGCAAGGGGTCGAGGAAGGCGCGGACGCCGTCGGCGGGCACGAGGTGCACCCCGTCGGGCTTCGCGACCCGGGAGGCGAGCTTCGCGACGAACATCGTGGAGGCCACGCCCACCGAGCAGGTGATCCCCTGGCCCGCCGCCACCTCCTCGCGGATCGCGGCGGCGACCCCGAGCGGGGTGGTGCCGAGGCGGCGCAGGGCTCCGGAGACGTCGAGGAACGCCTCGTCGAGGCTCAGCGGCTGCACGAGCGGCGTCACCGCGCGGAACACCGCCATGACCCCCCGGGAGACCTCGGCGTAGGCGGCGAAGTCCGGCGTCAGGAACACCGCCTGCGGGCAGAGCCGGTGGGCGCGGGCGGACGGCATCGCCGAGCGCACCCCGTAGGCGCGGGCCTCGTAGCTGGCCGACAGCACCACGCCGCGCTCCGGCCCGCCGCCGACGACGACGGGACGTCCCCGCAGCTCGGGGCGCGAGCGCACCTCGACCGCCGCGTAGAAGGCGTCCATGTCGACGTGCAGGATCCCGCAGCCGGCGTCGGCCCCCGGGGCGGGCGGGCCGCTCAGCCGGGCCGCCGGGCCAGGACGTGCAGGCGGGCCGCCATGTCGCGCAGCGGCGGGGTGCCGGCGGCGATGTCCTCGAGCTCGGCGAGCGGGTCGGGCGAGGCGCCGCCGGAGTCGAGCACGCCGTCGGGGACGAGGTCGGCGAGCACGCGGTGGCCCTGGACGCGCTCGACGGCGAGCTGGCCGCCGGCCTCGACGAGCGTGCGGATCTCCTCGACGTCCATGCGTCGGCGCAGCGGATCGCCCGGGCCCCAGCGGCCGGAGGGGTCGACGAGGACCTGCCGCGCCTCGGCGAGGCGTCCGGCGACGACCCGCGACAGCACGGCGGCGAAGCGCCCGGCCACGAGCAGCGAGACCGCCGCCCCGGGCACGGCCGCACCGGCGAGCGCCCGGCACGCGTCGGCCGGGTCGTCGACGTACTCGAGCAGCCCATGGCCCAGCACGAGGTCGGCCTCGCCCTCTCCCACCACGTCGGCGAGGGCGTCGACGTCACCCTGGATGGCCCGCACCCCGGCCGCCACCCCCGACTCGCGGGCCCGGCTGCGGAGCACCGCGAGGGCGTTCGCGCTGGAGTCGACCACCGTGACCTCGCAGCCGTCCGCGGCCAGCGGCACCGCCCAGGTGCCGCTCCCCCCGCCGACGTCGAGGACACGCGGAGCGGCGCCGTCGCGCCGCGCCCGCGCCGCGGTGAGCTCGACACGCAGGGTGCGCGCGACGACGTCGACCGGGGCGGACGACGCGGCACGGGTCACGGGCGACACCGTAGAACGTGTGGCGGGTGCTCGGGACCACAGATCCCGACGGTGCGGTTCCGGCAGCCTGCCCGCCCGGCCGGTAGGTTCCCCCCGTGCACGTCACGGCGGTCCTGAGCCTCAAGGGCGGTGTCGGCAAGACCACCGTCGTCCTGGGCCTGGCCGGGGCGGCGCTCCGGGCCAGGCTGCGCACCCTGGTGGTCGACCTCGATCCCCAGGGGAACGCGACCACGGCGCTGGAGCTCGAGGCGACGGAGACCACGATCGCCCAGGCGATGGAGCGCCCGTCGGCCGCGGTGCTCGCGTCCTCGATCGCCCCCAGCGCGTGGGGCGAGGAGGTCGACGTCCTGGTCGGCTCCGAGGACGTCGAGCGCCACAACCACCCCGATCCCGGATCGCAGCGTCTCGGCCGCCTCGCCCGGTTGCTCGCGGCCCTGCCCCGCGACGGTCACGACGTCTCGGAGATCGGCGTCCCCGCCTACGACCTCGTGCTCATCGACTGCCCGCCCTCGCTGGGTCAGCTCACCCGCTCCGCGCTCGTCGCCGTCGACCGGGCCGTGCTGGTCACCGAGCCGACGATCTTCGCGGTGTCGGGCGTGCAGCGGGCGTTCGAGGCGGTGCAGGCCGAGCGCGAGAACAACCCGGACCTGCAGCCGCTGGGCGTGCTGGTGAACAAGTACCGCTCGCGCTCCTCGGAGCACGAGTTCCGCGTCGCGGAGCTGCGCGAGCTCTTCGGCCCGCTGGTGCTCTCCGGGGTGCTGCCCGACCGCAGCGCCGTGCAGCAGGCCCAGGGGGCCGGGGTGCCGATCCAGCGGTGGGACACCCCGGGCGCCCGGGAGATCTCGAGCCAGTTCGACGCCCTGCTGGGCCGGATCGTCCGGTCGCGCGCCGGGCGGTCGGCCCACCGGGCCCGCGCCCGGCGCGCCCCGGAGGCCTGACCCGGCCGTCGGGGCGGCCCGCTCAGCGCGTCCGCCCCGCGACCGTGCGGGTGACGAGCGCGAGGAACAGGTCGGCCTGGCGCACCATGTCGTCGGCGTCGCGCTGCGACACGCGGCCCCGCACCCCGGCCTCGACGGCGGACCGGGTGTCCGAGTGGGCCGCGAAGAACGCCGCCCACTCGCCGTACTCCGGAGCGACGGAGGCGAGCAGCGTCCAGGCGTCGGTCGGGCGCGAGGACCGCTTGGACCGGGCCCGCAGCGCGAGCACCGCCGCGGCCGCGCGCAGCGCCCCGAGGTGGGCCGAGCGGAATCGTTCCGCGGGCTCGTCCTCGGCCTGGGCCGCCCGCAGCTCGTCGCGCGCCGCCCCGAGCAGCTGCACGACGGTGCGCGACGGCGGCGGGGGCGGTGGCGTGGGAGCGGACCTCCGCGAGGTGGACGCCCGCGGGGCGGGGGCCGATGCGACAGCCGGGGTCGAGGCCGGGGTCGAGGCCGGAGCGGGGGCGGCGTCGTCGGGCGTGGTGTCGAACAGTCCGGGCATGGCGAGGGCGCTGGTCATGGTCGGTCTCCTGGGTGACGGGGCGAGCAGGGGTCAGGCGTCGGCCCAGCGGAGGTCCCACACGCCGGGGCCGGAGCGCATGCGCAGGACGAACTCGCCCGGCGGCAGGTGCGGCTCGTCGGTGCGGCAGGCGAGCACCCGCCAGCACCGGCACCGGTCGCCCCCGACGGGCATGGCCGAGAGGAACGGCCACGCCGACTCCTCGATCCAGCGATCGCGCACCTCGGTGATCAGGTAGTGGCTGTCGCGCCGGTTCGGGCGGCGATGGAACTCGACGGGGTCACCGTCCGCGCAGCGGACCTGGACCGGCGAGGGACTGCGAACCACGATGCGTTCCTCCACGGCGGCTCGTGCTCCTCGGCCCGTGGCTCGGGCCGAGCGGGTGCCTGCCACCGTGGGGAGCCGGCGGCACTCCCGGGCGACGGGGCGCTTCCCCCGCCCCGCCGCCCGAGCCATCGAACATGTGTTCGATGGAGTCCAGTGAACCCGCTCGGTCCGACGTCGTCAAGTCGCGTCGGACCGGCGCACGGTCACGCTGCGTCGACCCTCGCGGCGGCCCCGCACGGTGACGGACGGGTCGCGCGGCGGAACGGCTCTGGCGGGTCGTGGTGAGATGGGCGTGTGTCGCACCCCGCCGCCGGACCAGGAGCCGGACGGTGACGGCCGCCCCCGCCCACGCCTCCGTCGTCGACCTGACCCCCGACGACCTCGCGGCGCGCATCGACGAGGCGCTGACCGTCTACGTCCGCGCCATGGGCTACCCCGCGGGCACCGTGCGCCAGCGCCGTCCGATGTGGGTCGAGCACTCGCGACGCACGGGCTGGCACGCGGCGGGGGCGTTCGGTCCCGACCACTCGCTCTGGGGCATCGCGTACGGCTACCCCGGCGCCCGCGGTCAGTGGTGGTACGAGGAGGTCCGGCGCGGCCTGCTCGCCGCGGGGCCCGAGGGCCACGAGCTGGCCGACACCGTGCTCGGCGACTACTTCGAGCTCACCGAGCTCCACGTCCGTCCCGACGTCCAGGGCGCCGGGATCGGCGAGGCCCTGGCCCGCAGGCTGCTCGCGCACCCCGGCGACCGCCACGTCCTGCTCTCCACCCCGGAGGCGGACGACCCGACGCGCGCCTGGTCGCTCTACCGGCGCCTCGGGTTCCGTGACGTGCTGCGCCACCACCGCTTCACCAGCGACCCGCGCCCGTTCGCCGTGCTCGGCCGCGAACTGCCGCTCGACCCGCCGGACGGCCCGCCGCACGACCGGTCCCCGCGCCGCGCCTGAGCGGCACCGTCGGGGGCGCCTGGCACCATGCGCGGGTGCCCGACACCGCTCCCGTCCCGACCGCCGACCCCGTCGGTCCCGGGCCCGCCCCCTCCCCGCGCCGCGCCGGGTGGCGCGGCCTGGTCCTGCTGGCGGTCGTGCTCGCCCTGGTGAGCGTCCTGGGCGCCGGGTGCGTGCGGGTGCGGGCCGGGATGGCCGTCTCCCCGGACGACCGGGTCTCGGGCGTCGTCGACATCGCGACGCCGGACGGGTCGCCGGGCGGGTCGGGGCCGCCGCTGCAGGTGCCCGACGACCTCAGCGGCGACGTGTCGGTGGAGCGCTACGAGCAGGACGGCTACATCGGCTCGCGGCTGCGGTTCGACGACCTGTCGTTCGACGACGTCACGCGGGTCCTGCCCGCCGTCAGCCCGTCGACGGGTCAGGCGATCCGGGTGCAGATGCGCCGCGCGGGCGACCGCGTCGTCGTCACGGGACAGGTCGACCTCACCCGCGTCTCCCCCGAGAGCTCCGACGTCCAGCTCAAGATCGCGTTCCCCGGCGACGTCCGGCAGACCGACGGCACCGCGTCGAACGGCGTCATCAGCTGGACGTTCCAGCCCGGCACGGTCACCGACGTCAACGCGGTGGTCGACTACCCGGACCCGGACGCCCCGTCGTGGATCCTCTGGGCCCTGCTGCTGCTCGCCGTCGTGGCCGTCGCCGTGGCCGTCGTGTTCGTGCTGGCCAACTCCTCGCGCACGCAGCTGCACACCCGCGCGCGGCGGTGACGGACGGCGCGGCCCCGAGCGGGGCCGCGCCGGCGCGTCAGGCCCCGGGCCGTGCGGCGATCCCGAGGCGCTCCACGACGTCCACCACGGCCGGCGACCGGTTCATGCTGATGTAGTGGATGTTGGTGACCCCCTCGTCGAACATCCGCTGCGAGAGCTCGACGCACAGGTCGATCCCCGCGTCGCGGTAGCCGGCCTTGTCGTCCTTGAGCGGATCGAGCCGCTCGCTCATCAGCGCCGGCAGCGGCGCCCCGGCGAAGTCCGCGCCGCGCTCGGCCGACTTCGGCGTGGTCACCGGCATCAGTCCCGGCATGATCGGGATGTCGCAGCCCGCCGCGGCGATGCGGTCACGCATCCGGAGGAACTGGTCGGCGTCGTAGAACATCTGGGTGATGGCGAACTCCGCGCCGGCCTTCACCTTCTGGATGAAGAACCGGGTGTCGGAGTCCTCGTCGACCGACCGCGGGTGCAGGTACGGGAAGGCCGCGACGCCGCAGCAGAAGTCGCCGAGGCGCCGCACCATGTGCACCAGCTCCTCGGTGTAGCTCAGGCCCGCCGGGTGCGGCACCCAGTCGGCGTCCTTGTCCCCCGGGGGGTCGCCGCGGATCGCGAGCACGTTGCTGATGCCGGCGGCGGCGTAGGAGCCGATCACCTGGCGCAGGTCGTCGAGGGACGCGTCCACGGCCGTGAGGTGGGCCATCGCCGTCAGGGTGGTGTCGGTGGCGATGCGCCCGGTGGTCCGCACGGTGCGGTCGCGGCTGGAGCCGCCCGCACCGTAGGTGACCGAGACGAAGGCCGGGTCCAAGGGCTCGAGGTCACGGATGGTCCGCCAGAGGGTCGCCTCACCCTCGTCGTCCTTGGGCGGGAAGAACTCCGCCGAGAACGTGGGCACCCCGCGCTGGATGCGCTCCGTCACAGTTGCCATCCGTCGACCCTACGGTGACAGGGCGTTCACACGGAGGGCCCTTGTGACCGGGACCGCCCGATCAGCCGGTTCGGCCGTCCGCACCTACGCTCGATCCCATACACGGCCGACGGTCCGAGGGGAAGAGCGCGTATGACGGTGGGCGGAACGTCGACGACGGTCGGGACCGTGCCCGAGGACCCGTTCGACACCGACGGCCGGTACGACCTCGCCTCCCTGGAACGCGACCTGCCCGCCGCCGTGACGGCGGAGCTCGCGGACTACCTCGCGGGCCGCCGGCGGGACACCGTCGAGGTGGCCGAGGAGTTCGCCGAGGCCACCGACGACCTGGCCCGCTTCGTCCTCTCGGGCGGCAAGCGCCTGCGCCCGACGTTCGCCTGGTGGGGCTGGCGGGCCGCGGGCGGGCTCGACGAGCCGGGCACCGTGCTGCGGGCCGTGAGCGCCCTGGAGCTCATCCAGGGGTGCGCGCTGGTGCACGACGACCTCATCGACGACTCCGCCACCCGGCGCGGCGAGCCGACCGTGCACGCCCGGTGGGACCGGCGCCACCGCGAGGCACGCTGGACCGGCGACCCGACCCGGTTCGGCGCCGCCGTCGCCATCCTGCTGGGTGACATCTCCCTGGCGTGGGCCGACGACATGCTCCACGAGGCCGGCCTCGACCCCGCCGCGATCGCCCGGGCACGCCCGGTGTGGCAGGCCATGCGCACGGAGGTCCTCGCCGGGCAGTTCCTGGACGTCCGCGGGCACGCGACGTCGGACTCCCGCCCGGAGACCGCGCTGCGCATCAGCCGCTACAAGACGGCCGCCTACACCGTCGAGCGGCCGCTCCACCTGGGCGCGGCGCTCGCCGGCGCCGACGACGCCACCGTCGCCGCCCTGCGGCACTACGGGCGCGACCTCGGCATCGCCTTCCAGCTGCGTGACGACCTGCTCGGCGTGTTCGGCGACCCGGCCGTCACCGGGAAGCCGGCGGGCGACGACCTCCGCGAGGGCAAGCTGACCCTGCTCGTCGCCCTCACCCGCGCCCACCCCGACCGCGCCACCGCCGCCGTGGTCGAGCGGACCCTCGGCGACCCCGACCTGGGCGCCGACGCGGTCGCCGCGGCCCGCGAGGCCCTCCACACCCTGGGCGTCGTCGACGACGTCGAGGCGCGGATCACCGAGCTCACCGCGTCGGCCCTCGACGCGGTCCGGGGTGCCGACGCCCCCGCGCTCGCCCCGCCCGCGCCGGAGCGGCTCGCCGACCTCGCCGTCGCCGCCACCCGCCGCGTCCGCTGACACCGCTGACGCCACTGACACCGCTGACGCCACTGACACCGCTGACCCAGCGCAGGAGTTCCGTGAGCACCCTCCGTTCCGTCCGCTCGCCCACCGACCACGTCGTCGTCGTGGGCGCGGGACTCGCCGGGCTGGCGACGGCCCTGCACCTGCTCGGCGCCGGCCGCCGGGTCACCATCGTCGAGCGCGACCCCACCCCGGGAGGCCGCGCGGGCCGCCTCGACCTGCAGGGGTTCCGCCTCGACACCGGCCCCACCGTCATCACCATGCCCGAGCTCGTCGAGGAGGCCCTGGGCGCCGTCGGGGAGAAGCTCGGCGACCGCCTCGAACTGGTCGATCTCCACCCCGCCTACCACGCGCGCTTCGCGGACGGGTCCGCCATCGACGTGCACACCGAGCCCGGCGCGATGGAGCAGGAGATCCGCGAGAAGGTCTCGGCGGCCGACGCGGAGGGCTACCGCCGGCTGCGGGCCTGGCTCACCGAGCTCTACCGGGTGCAGATGGCGACGTTCGTCGACGCGAACTTCGACTCCCCGCTCGACGTCCTCTCCCCCGAGCTCGCGCGGCTCGCCCTGATGGGCGGCTTCGGGCGGCTCGGGCCGCGGATCGGGTCCTTCCTCGACGACGAGCGGCTGCGGCGCATCTTCTCCTTCCAGGCCCTCTACGCCGGGGTCCCGCCGGCCCGCGCGCTGGCCGCGTACGCGGTGATCGCCTACATGGACACGATCGCCGGGGTGTCGTTCCCGAAGGGCGGGGTGCGCGCCCTGCCCCAGGCCCTCGCCGACGCCGCCGCCGACGCCGGGGCGGAGTTCCGGTACGGCACGACGGTGACGGGGCTCGAGCGCTCGGCCAGCCGGGTGCGCGCCGTGCGCAGCGTCCCGACCGGCGAGCTCGGCGCCGACGGCGACCGCCTCGCCGCCGACGCCGTCGTCCTGACCTGCGACCTCCCCGTCGCCTACGGCCTGCTCGGCCGCACCCCGCGGCGGGCGGTGCCGACGCGCTGGTCGCCCTCGGCGTACGTGTGGCACGCCGGGGTGCCGGCGGGCACGGGGCTCGGTCACCACACGATCTCGTTCGGCGATGCGTGGGCGAGCACGTTCGACGAGATCATCACGGAGGGCCGGGTGATGTCGGACCCGTCGCTGCTGATCACCCACCCCACGGCCACCGACCCGTCGCTCGCCCCGGCGGGCCACGAGCTGGTCAGCGTCCTGGCGCCGACACCGAACACGGACGTCGCACCGCTGGACTGGGCCCGCATCGGGCCGCGCTACCGCGACGAGCTCGCCGGGGTCCTCGCCGGCCGCGGCATCACGCTCGGCGAGCCGGTGGTCGAGCACGTGATCACCCCGGAGGACTGGTCCGCGCTCGGCCTTGCCGCGGGCACGCCCTTCTCCGCCGCGCACACGTTCGCCCAGACCGGCCCGTTCCGGGCCCGCAACCTCGTGCGGGGCGAGGGCAACGTGGTGCTCGCCGGCTCGGGGACGACCCCGGGCGTCGGGGTCCCGACGGTGCTGATCTCGGGCAAGCTCGCCGCCGCCCGGATCACGGGCTGACCGGAGGTGGTCTCCTCGGAGCTCGACGCCGCCGGGATCGACGATCCCGCGCTGCGCGACGCCTACGCCCGGTGCCGCGCGCTCAACGCCGCCCACGGGCGCACCTACTTCCTGGCCACGCGGCTGCTCGCCCCGTCCCAGCGCCCCGCGATCCACGCCCTCTACGGCTTCGCGCGGATGGCCGACGACGTCGTCGACGACCCCGACGCGGACGCCTCCCCGGCGGCCGTCGCCGCGCGGCTGGAGGAGGTCCGGGCCCGCATGCGGCGCGGGCTGGCCGGCACCGACCCCCGCGAGCTCGTGGCCGACGGCGAGCCGGTGGTCGCGGCGCTGGCGGACACGGTGTCCCGCCACGGCATCGAGCACCGCCACCTCGAGGACTTCATGGACTCGATGGCGATGGACCTCACCATCACCGACTACGCGACGTTCAACGACCTCGCCCGCTACGTGCACGGCTCCGCCGCGGTGATCGGGCTGCAGGTGCTGCCCGTGCTCGGGACCGTCGGGCCCCGCGAGGAGGCCGCGCCCTACGCCGCCGACCTCGGCGTGGCCTTCCAGGTGACCAACTTCCTGCGTGACGTCGGCGAGGACCTGGACCGCGGCCGCGTCTACCTCCCCCGCGACGAGCTCGCCGCGTTCGGCGTCGACCGCGAGCTGCTGGCGCACGGGCGGGCCACCGGGCGCACCGACCCGCGGGTGCGGCGCGCGCTGGCACACCTCGTCGCCCGCACCCGGGCGGTCTACCGCCGCGCGGAGCGCGGCATCCCGCTGCTGCACCCGGTCTCGCGTCCCTGCGTCCGCACCGCGCACGTCCTCTACGGCGGCATCCTCGACGAGATCGTGGCCGCCGACTACGCGGTGCTCGAGCGGCGCGTCGCCGTCGGCTCCGGGCGCCGCGCCGCCGTCGCCCTCCCCCAGCTCGCCCGCGCCGTCGGCGCGCGGTGGCGCCGCCCCGGACCCGCCGCGGCGTGACCGAGCTCGTCCTGGCCTTCGACGCCGCGTGCACGCGGTGCCGGGCCGTGGCCGCGGCCGTCGCGGACACGGTCGACGGCACCGCCGGTCCGGTCCTGGACGTGCTGCCGCTGGCCGACTACCGGGTCGTGGCGTGGTGCGCCGAGGCCGGCGTCGCCGGGGACGCGCCGACGCTGCTCGAGGTGGTCCCGACCGACGGCGACGACACCGTCCGGGCGTGGACGGGGCCCGCGCTCGGGGTCGCGCTGCTCCGCAGGCTCGGTGCCCGGCGCACCGCCCGGCTGGTGGGCACGCTGCGGGCCCACGGGCTGCTCGCCGACGCGGTGTGGCGCGGCCTCAGAAGGCCATCGCCTGGGCGCGGCGCTTGACCTCCCGGCCCCGGTCGGAGCGCAGCGCCTCGATCGGCATGCCCGGCAGGGACTCGTCGTCGGTGAACAGCCACCGCAGGATCTCGCCGTCGGCATAGCCGCCGTCGCGGAGCACCTGGATGGTGCCGGGCAGCCCCTTGACCACCCCGTCGGGCACGAGGAACGCCGAGGGGACCACCCACCGGTCGTCCTCGCGGACCCCGAGCAGCTGGCCCTGCTTGATCATCTGACTGACGCGCGTGCGTGGCACGCCGAGACGCTCGGCGACCTGGGCGAGCGTCTCGACCTCGATGTCGTGGCCCACGATGGCGGCGACGGCGGACTCGGACACGCGGTCACTGTGCCAGAGGAGGGGCGCTTTCGGACCCCGCAACACCGGCGTCCGGGGAGGTGAGTGCCTCGACGAGGCCGTCCGGGTTCGCCAGCGCGAGCAGGTGCCCGCCCGGCACCACGACCGGCTCGACCCCGGCGCGCTCGCGGGCCAGACGGACCTGGAAGTCGGCGGGGAAGAACCGGTCGTCGCGCCCGACGACGACCGTCACCGGCACGTCCGGCCACGCCGGCAGCGACCAGCCGTCGACGAACGGGCCGTCGGTCTGCTCGCGCTGGTGCTCGGCGCCCGCCGCGGCGACGTCGGCGGGCACGTCGTGCAGGAACTCCCAGGCCTCGTCGAACCCGGCGTCCTGCCGCCCCGCCGCACGGACGGCCGCCTCCTTGGCCTCCCGATGTCCCGAGGCCGTCCACCACTCCCCCGGCGACTCGCCGACGGCCGGGATCATGGCGTTGACCAGCACGAGCCGCCGCACCGGCACGCGGCGGGCGATCTCGACCGCACTCGGCCCGCCCAGCGACTGGCCGACGACCACGACGTCGTCGGAGCGGTCACCCAGCGCCTCCAGCGCCACCTCGACGTAGCGCGGGATGCCGGCCTCCGGGTCGTCCGCGGGCAGATCGGGAGCGACGACGACGTCGCCGCGGGCGCGCAGCCGCTCCGCCACCAGGTGCCAGTACCACCCCGCGCCGCCCGCGCCGGGCAGCAGCAACCATGTCGTCACGGCGGTCACCCTAGGGCCGTCACCCGACAGGGCCGGGCGCGTCGTGGCCGAGGATCCCCGCAGGTCACCGACGTCCTCGTAGCATCGCGGCCATGGCCGCTCCCACCGCCCACCCCGAGGGGACGGTGCTGGAGGGGCGCTACCGGGTGGACGGCGTGCTCGCGCGCGGCGGGATGTCGGTGGTGTACCGCGGGGTCGACCTGCGCCTGGAGCGCCCGGTGGCGATCAAGGTGCTGGACGGCGCGCTGGCCTCGGACCCCGCGTTCGTCCGCCGCTTCGAGCGGGAGGCCCGTGCCGCGGCCCGCCTGGCGCACCCGGGCATCGTCGCGGTCCACGACCAGGGCCGCGACCCGGACGGCACCGTCTTCCTCGTGCTCGAGCTCGTCGAGGGCGGCACGCTGCGCGACGTCCTGCGCGACCAGGGCCGGCTGCACCCCGCGGCGGCGCTGACGGTGGCCGAGCAGATGGTCACCGCGCTGCAGGTCGCGCACGACCGCGGCCTGGTGCACCGCGACGTCAAGCCCGAGAACGTGCTGGTCGGGCGCGACGGCTCGGTGAAGGTCGCCGACTTCGGCCTGGTGGCGGCCGCGTGGGAGACCGACCCCGACGACGCCGGGGAGATGGTGCTCGGCACCGTCGCCTACCTCGCGCCCGAGCAGGTCACCGACGGCCGCGCCGACGCCCGCAGCGACATCTACGCCACCGGGATCGTGCTGTTCGAGCTGCTCACCGGCGTGCCGCCCCACGGCGGCGGCGACGGCCGCGAGGACGCGGTGGAGGTCGCGCGACGCCACGTGCACCACGACGTCCCACCGCTGGCGGCGGTGGTCGGGGGCCTCCCGCGACCGCTCGACCGTCTCGTCCTCGCCGCCACCCGCCGCGACCCCGAGGCCCGGCTCGCCGATGCCGACGCGTTCCTCGCCGCCTGCCGCGGCGTGCGGATCGACGCGGACCTGCCCTTCCACCCGGTGCCCCCGCCACCGCGCCGCACCGGCACCGGGGGGTCCCGGCCGCTGCGGGGGACGCGGCTGCTGGACCTCGATCCCGACCCCGGGACCGACGGTGCGCGGCGCGACCGTCGTCCGCCGCCTCCGCCGGTGGAGGAGGACGAGGACGACGACACCTGGGAGGGCGAGGCCTGGGAGGAGGACGAGCCCGAGGACCCGCCCGACGAGCACCCCGACGACACGGACCGTGCGGGCGCCGGGCGCCGCAGGCCCGACGCCCCGGTCGACGACGTCGACGTGGCGATCGAGCAGATCGAGCGCCGCCGGGCCCGGTCCCGCTCCCGGCGGCTCCTCACGGCGTGGCTGATCCTGGAGGCCATCGCCGTGGCCGCCGCCGGGGCCGCCGGGTGGGGGCTCGGTCTCCCCGGGTAGCCCGGGCCGGTGGCCGGCTAGTTGCGCAGCATCTCCGCGACGAGGAACGCCAGCTCCAGCGACTGCTGGGTGTTCAGGCGCGGGTCGCACGCCGTCTCGTAGCGGCCGGCGAGGTCGGTGTCGGAGATGTCCTGGGCGCCGCCGAGGCACTCGGTGACGTCCTCGCCCGTGAGCTCGACGTGGATGCCGCCGGGGTGGGTGCCGAGGCGCTGGTGCACCTCGAAGAAGCCCTGGACCTCGTCGACGACCTGGTCGAAGTGGCGGGTCTTGTAGCCGGTGGTGGCCTCGACGGTGTTGCCGTGCATCGGGTCGCACTGCCAGATCACCTGGTGCCCGGAGGCGGTGACCTTCTCGATGATGCCGGGCAGCACGTCGCGCACCTTGCCCGCGCCCATGCGGGAGATCAGCGTCAGGCGGCCGGGCTGGTGGTGGGGGTCGAGGCGCTCGACGTACTCGACGGCCTGCTCGGGCGTGGTGCCCGGCCCGATCTTGATGCCGATCGGGTTGGCGAGGAGCTCGGCGAAGGCGATGTGGGCGCCGTCGAGGGCGCGGGTGCGCTCGCCGATCCACAGGAAGTGCGCGCCGAGGGAGAACAGGCGGGCGTCGTCGCGGCTCGTGGCCTCGACCCGCGAGTCGAGGCGCAGCAGCGCGCGCTCGTAGTCGAGGACCAGCGCCTCGTGGCTCGCGAAGATCTCGGTGCCGTGCAGCGAGTGGTCGGTGACCCCGGCCGCGGACATGAACCGCAGCGCCCGGTCGATCTCCGCCGCGACCGCCTCGTAGCGCTCGCCCGCCGCGGACGTCCGCACGAACTCACGGTTCCACTCGTGCACCTCGTGCAGGTCCGCCATGCCGCCGGAGGTCAGCGCGCGGACCAGGTTCATCGCGGCGCCCGCGTTGGCGTAGGCACGGATCATGCGGCCCGGGTCCGGGATGCGGCGCTCGGCGTGCGCGGCCAGCGAGTTGACCATGTCGCCGCGGTAGCTCGGCAGCCCGAGCGCGTCGGTCGACGACGAGCGGGGCTTGGCGTACTGCCCGGCGATCCGCCCGATCTTCACGACGGGCAGCGACGCCCCGTAGGTGAGCACCACCGCCATCTGCAGCAGCGTGCGGATGTTGCCGCGCAGGTGCGGCTCGGTGTTGTCGGCGAAGGTCTCCGCGCAGTCGCCGCCCTGGAGCAGGAACGCCTCGCCGCGTGCGACGGCGGCGAGCTGCGACTGCAACCGGTCGACCTCGGCCGGCACGGTGATCGGCGGCACGTGCTCGAGCACCGTGCGGACGTCGGTCACCGCCTGGGCGTCCGGCCAGTCGGGCTGCTGCGCGGCCGGGCGTGACAGCGCGTCGTCGAGGCGTTCACGGAGGTGCGAGGGCAGCGGGGGCAGGCCGGGGAGAGCGTCCACGGGCAGGTCGACGGACCACACGACACGTCAGCGTAATGGTGCGGTCAGGTGGGACGGTTGTGTTCCCCGTGACGACCGCGCGTCGTGGTGTGCTCGGCACTCAGCGTGGCGCGACCTGACGCTGCCAGGCCGCGTCGATGACCTCCCATCGCGCGAGGTTGTGGCGCGCGTCGGCGAGGGCGTCGTGGGCGTCCGCCGGGGCCGGGGGCAGGTCGGGGCGCCCGACGTCGTCCCAGCGCTGGCGCAGGTCGCGGGTGAAGCGCGGCAGGGCCCGCGGGAGGTCCGGCATCGCGCCCCAGAGCTGGGCGATCGCCACGTGGTCGTACGCCGCGTACCAGGCCCAGAGCTCGACCGGGCCCTCGCCGGCGGTCACGAACTCGTAGAACGCCTCGCGGATCGCGAGCCGGCTCATCCAGGCCGGGTCGGACGTCGGGGGCAGCTTGTCGAGGACGTTCCGGCGGACCCACGGCCCGGCCCGCATCGGGTCGAACTGCCGGGAGATCGCGTAGAACTCGCCGCCCCGCTCGTCGACGACGCCCACCGAGACCAGCTCGATCGTGGTCCCGTCCTCGATGAACTCGCAGTCGTAGAAGTACCGGGCCACGCGCTCATCATGGCGCGCGCGAGGAGGTCAGGCCGCCTCCGGGGTGGCCTGGTCCTTGACGGTGCTGGCGTACACGTCGACGTACTCCTGCTCCGAGAGCACGCGCACGGCGTCCATGATCTCGTCGGTCATGGCCCGCTCGACCTGCCGGTCGTCGGTGATCCCGAGATAGCGGGAGAAGTCCAGCGGCGGCCCGATGCGGATGCCGATGCGGCACGGCCGCCAGAAGCGGGAGCCGACGGGGTTGGCCCGGTCGGTGCCGATCATGGCGACGGGGACGACGGGCACGCCCGCCTCGAGGGCCATGCGGGCGACGCCCGTGCGGCCCTTGTAGAGCCGGCCGTCGGGCGAGCGCGTGCCCTCGGGGTAGATGCCGAACAGCCGGCCCTCGCGCAGCACCCCGATCCCCGTGTCGAGCGCCGCGCGGGCGGCCCGGCCGTTGCCGCGCTCGATCGGCACCTGGCCCATGCCGGTGAAGAACCAGCGCTTGAGGGTGCCGACGAGCCCGGGCTGCGTGAAGTACTCCGCCTTCGCCGGGAAGGCCATCCGGCGCGGCACCATCAGCGGCAGCACGAACGAGTCGAGCACCGCGAGGTGGTTCGACGCGACGAGCGCGCCACCCTGGCGTGGGAGGTTCTCGGCGCCCTCGACCCGCGGCCGGAACGCCAGGCGCATCAGCGGCCCGAGCAGCGCGAACTTCATGATCCAGTAGAGCACCGCGGCCTCCCGTTCTCGGCTGGGGCGAGCCTAGGGCGCGGCCCCCGCGTCGCGGCACCGCATCGCGACGGGTCACACCCGACAGGGACCCGCGGGCCGGCCGCCGCCCACCCCGTCGGCCGCCGACGGGAACCGTCCGGCGCGTCACCGACCCCGGCGCGTGACCCGACCGTGTGGGACGTGCCACGATGGGGATCCCGATTCCGCTCCCCGCCCCCGTGGTGGCCTGACGCCGCGCCGTCCGGCGCTCGGAGGACCCCGTGCCCGTCCTGCCCGGAGCCGAGCCCTTCGCCTCCGATCCCGGCGACGGGACGCGGGAGATCGGTGTCGTGCTCAGCCACGGGCTCACCGGCACGCCGCAGAGCATGCGCGCGTGGGGCGAGGCGCTCGCCGCCGAGGGCATCGGGGTCCGCGGTCCGCGCCTGCCCGGTCACGGCACGCGCTGGCAGGACCTCAACCGCACCCGCTGGCCGGACTGGTACGGCGAGGTCGAGCGGGCCGTCGACGACCTGCGGCGCGAGTACCGGTCGGTGTTCGTGTTCGGCCAGTCGATGGGCGGGACGCTGACGCTGCGCCTCGCGCAGGAGCGCGGGGACGACCTCGCCGGCATCGCGCTGGTCAACCCGTCGGTCACCACGCTGCGCAAGGACGCGGCGGTCGCGCCCTACATCCAGTGGATCGTGCCGTGGGTGCCCGGCGTCGCCAACGACATCAAGAAACCCGGCGTCACCGAGCTGGCCTACGACCGCCTGCCGACCCGCGCGGCGGTGTCGCTCACCGCCCTGTGGCGCCTGGTGCGGGCCGACCTCGGGCGGGTGCGCTGCCCGGTCCTGCTCTTCCACTCCCCCACCGACCACGTCGTGGAGCCGGTCAACAGCACGCTCGTGCTGGACGGCATCGGGTCCGACGACGTCACCGACGTCGTGCTCGCCGACAGCCACCACGTCGCGACGCTCGACAACGACGCCCCCCGGATCGTCACCGACAGCGTGGCCTTCGTCCGCCGCGTGCACGCCGCCCGCACGGCCGAGCACTCCGTGCCGGACCCCACCGGCTCCACCTCAGGGACCACCGCATGACCGCTCCCGACCCCGACGCCACCGGACCCGACGGCGTGCGACCCGATCCGGGCGCCGCCCGGCGTCCCGACCTCCCCGCCGACGTCGACGCCGCGTTCGCCTCGATCGTCGCCGACTGGGCGGCGGACGGGGCCCCGCGGTGGCCGGACGAGATGTCCGGTCCGGAGCTCCCCGAGCCGTCGGACGCCCGCGCCGACGACGGGCCCTCCTCGGGTCTGGGCACGGCGACGCCCCCGCGCGGGCAGCGGCCGGCCCCTCCGGATTCCTCTCCGGACGCCCCCTCGGACGCCCCCTCGGACGCCCCGCCGGACGCCCCGCGCCCGGCCTCCCGGCCCCGCCCCGATCCCGCCGCCGACGGACACCGTCGCCACGTGCCGCCGGTCCCGCCCGAGGACGAGCACTTCGTCCCACCCGAGCCGCCGCCGCTGCCGCGCCTGGGTCTGAGCAGCCTGCTCGGGCTCGCGCTGCTCGTGGTCGGGGTCGTGCTGCTGGCCGTGCCCGGGCTGCTCGGCGGGCCCGTCGGGCTGGGCATCGTGCCCGGCCTGCTCGCCATGACCGCAGGGCTCGGCTGGCTGGTGTTCGGCCTGCGGCGGGCCCGGGGCTCGGACGGGGACGGATCGGACGACGGCGCGATCCTCTAGCGCTGCGCCGCCCGTTCGCGCGCGTCCAGTGCGGCGCCGACGATGCCCGCGCGTCCCCCGAGCACGGCGGCGCGGACGTCGGCCAGGCGACGGTGCCCGCCGCCGGTGACCTCGTCGGCGTAGCGCCGCCGGGCCCGGTCCAGGTAGAGGTCCGCCGACGCCGAGACCTCGCCGCCGATGACCACGACGTCGGGGTCGAACACGTCCGCCACCAGCGCGAGGGCCTGTCCGAGCCACTCGGCGAACTCGTCGACGACGCGGCGGGCCAGGACGTCGCCCGCCTCGGCGGCGTGGGCGACGTCGCGCCCGGTCACCGGCTCGGCGCGCTCCCAGGTCGCCCGGAGCAGCGAGAAGTCCTCCGTCGCCGCGATGAGCTCCTCCGCCGAGCGGCCCAGCGCCGTCCCGCTGCAGTAGCGCTCGAGGCATCCCCGCTTGCCGCAGGGGCAGGGGCGCCCGCCGCGGACCACGGTGAGGTGCCCGAGCTCGGGGGCGACGCCGAACGCCCCGCGGTAGACGGCGCCGTCCACCAGCAGGGCGGCCCCGATCCCCGTGCCGAGGGCGACCAGTACGGCGACGGACGCGCCGGCTGCCGCGCCCACCCGGTGCTCGGCCAGCCCGGCGGCGTTCGCGTCGTGCTCGAGCACCACGGGCAGGCCGAGGCGGTCGGTGAGGCGTTCGACGACCGCGTCGTCACGCCACGGCAGGTGGGCGCCGAAGGCCACGCTGCGCCGGTCGGGGTCGACGAACCCGGCCACCGCCAGGCCGACCGCGGCGACCGGGCGCTGCGCGGCGAGGTCACCCACGAGCTCGGCCACGGTGTCGTCGAGGGACCGGGCGCGTTGCGCGGTCGGGGCCGCCGCCTCGGCGAGGACCGTCCCGTCGGCCTCGACGACCCCGGCGCGCACGGACGTGCCGCCGATGTCGACGCCGATGGTGAGCACCGTGTCGGTCGGCTCGGTGGTCACGGTGGCGGAGCCGCGCCGCCCGCCGCGTCCGGGCCGGGCGTCCCGGACGGCCGGGCCGGACGCTCGGGTCGCCGGATCGCGATGCGCTGCACCGACGGGCGGGCGGGGCTCCCCGCCGAGCCGGTCGGGGCCGCCTGCGGGCCGTCGGTGGTGCCGGCCGGGGCCGGTGTGGGGCTCGGCGTGGGGCTCGAGGTGGGACCCGTCGTGGGGCTCGGCGTGGCCGCGGCCGCCGGTGCGGGCGTGTCGCGGAAGGTCGCCGAACGGGGCGAGGCGCGGCGGATCGGGACGCGCCCACGGCCGGCGGGGCCGGCGGGACGGCGGGGCCGGGAGGCGGCGGGGGTGGCGGGGGTGTCCTCGGCGCCGGGCCGGCTGCCGGGCGCGGCGTCGCACTCGGGAGCATCCGCCGGGCCCGCAGCATCCCCGGGGGCCGAGGCGTCCGGGGACGCGGCGCCCCAGCCGTCCCACGCGCCCCACTCGGCGGGCCCGCCCGCCGGGGGCGCGTGGTGCTCATGAGAAGTGTGGTGGCCAGGGTCCTGATGCGTCTGGACCATCAGGCGCAGCAGCGTCATCAACCCCGACGCCTGCTCCGCGAGGCGGGCCGTGAGCTCGGGCTGCTCACCGCGCAGCGCCGCCACGAGGGCGCAGATCGGGCACCAGGCGCAGGGCCCGGGGCTCTGCGGCGGGCGCATCCCGAGCCGGGAGTGGCCCGCCGTCGTCCGGCGCGAGCCCCCGGCGGGGCCACCGCCCGCACCGGTGGACGTCGCCTCCACGCGGGTGCCGAGCCAGTCGATCAGGGCCGACGCCGTCGCGCGGGCCTCCTCGGTCAGGCGCTCCTGCGCGGCGCGCCCGGCGTCGGCACCCTCCGCCCCTCCCCCCGGCGTGCTCACCGCATCCACACTGCGGGGTCGGGGCGGAACACCACGGAGAGCAGGTCGTCGCCGAGGTCGGCGCCCGTGACCTCGCAGCGGCGCAGCACGGGCGGCAGGGAGACCGCGCGGCGGCGCCCGTCGACGGTGACGGCGAGCTCGTCGCCGATGCGGGCGAGGTCGACGTCGGCCTCACCGATCCCGGCCACGTGCAGGTCGAGCACGAACTCGCTGTCGGGCTCCGTGCCCGCGCCCGCGGTGCGGCGGACGGCCACGAGGGCCCGGCCGACCGGGCCGTCGAGGGGGTCGTCGTCGCCGTAGAGGGTCTCGGCCAGCGCCGCGAGCTCCTCGACGCCGACCGGCTCGCCGGCACGGTGGGGCACCCGCCGGACCGGGACGTCGCCGCCGGCGCCGGAGAGGTCGGCGAGCACGGCCTCCTGCTCGGCGCGGCGGGCCCGCACCCAGGTGGCCGCCTCGCCGCGCCCCTTGCCGGCGTCGGGGACCAGGCGGTTCGCGACCATCCCGTCGACGTGCAGCCCGTGGAGGGCCAGGGCGGTCAGCGTGCGACGGGTCTCGGCGGCGACGACCCGTTCCGGGGTGAGCACGAGGCGGATCGTCGTGGTGCGGTGATCGGCGAGGAGGTCACGCAGACCGGCGAGCTGCTCGGCGAGGCGCGAGAGCGAGGCCGCGGCGGCGTCCCACCGCGCCACCGTGGCGCTGCTGCCGGCGAGCCCCGCCAGGACGCCGCGCACGGCGCGCCGGTGGGTCGGGAAGAGACGTTCGAGGTAGGAGCCGAGGGCCTCCGGCAGGGCCAGGAGCCGCAGGGTCTCGGCGGTGGGCCCGCAGTCGACGACGACGACCTCCCAGGGCCCGTCGACCGTCGCGCGCCGGACGTCCTCGAGGGCCAGCAGCTCCTCGACGCCCGGCAGGACGGTCAGCTCGTCGGCGACCATCTCGTCGACCCCGGCGCCGGCGAGCAGCGTGCGCAGCTGGGCGCGCAGCGGCTCCCAGGCCTCGTCGACGAGGGCGCGGGTGTCGATGTGGGCGGCGAACAGGCCCGGGTAGAGCGCGGGGGCGACCTCGCGGGGGGTGCCGTCGAGCGGGGCGGCCAGCGAGTCGCCGAGCGAGTGCGCGGGGTCGGCGGAGAGGGCGAGCACCTTGCGCCCGCCGCGGGCGAGCGCCACGGCCGTCGCGGCGGCGGTGGTCGTCTTCCCGACCCCGCCCTTGCCGGTGAACAGCAGGACCCGCACTCAGCCCTCCACGCGACGCTTCAGCCCGGTCAGCGCCTGGTCCATGATGCGCTTCTCGGCCCGTCGCTTCAGCAGGCCGGGCAGCGGCACGGCGAGATCCACCGAGAGGGTGTACGTCACCTCGGTGCCGCCGCCGCTCTCGGCCACCCGGTAGCGGCCGCGCTGGGAGCGCTGCATCTGCCCGGACACGAGGTCCCAGGTGACGCCGTCGTCCACCCAGTCGTAGGCCAGCACGTAGGTGTCCTTGATCGGCCCGGCGTCCAGCGAGAAGCGGACCTGCTCGGGCCGGCCCTCGTCGTCGTGGGTGAGCACCGAGGCCGAGGTGATCGAATCCGCCCACTCGGGGTAGGCGCCGAAGTCGGCGATGACCCCGAGCACGTCGGAGGCCGCCGCCGCGATCGTGATGGACTGGGTCGACTCGTCGGCCATGGCGCGGAAGGCTACCGCCGTACCCGAGTCCGGCGTCACGCCCGGTGGGCCCGCGGCGGACCGGGCGTGATCAGGCCCTCACCGGGTCGCGTCGCCGTGAGCGGGGTCCCACCGCGACCCCCACTCGCCGGGCGACACGCCCGGGGGGCGACCGGCCTCCAGCCGGTCCTTGAGCGCGAAGGCGACGGCCTTCGCGGCCCGCTGGCGCCGGACGACCTCGCGGGTGGCGGCCCGGCGCGTCAGCGTGCCGTCGACCGGGTCCACGCGCAGGAACCAGTGCAGCACCGTGCCGTCGCCGACGGCCTCGAGCCACACCTCCATGCTGCCGTGCCAGGCGTCCCCGACGACGCTCCAGCGCACACCCTGCGGGCCGCGGTCGGTGAACACGCGCAGCGCCAGGTCCGGCCAGAGGTCGCGCCACCGGCCCGGGTCCGCGAACTCGGGGGCCAGCCGCTCGGGCGGGACCGCGAGGAAGGTCTCGTCCACCACGTCCACGCTCGCCACCCGACCAGCGTGGCACGCGGCCGTTCCGACGCCGCCGATGGGCGGATTGTCCGGCTACCCGGAAGTAGTCGCCGCGACTATGGTCACAGCCGTCGCAGTGGGGCGCGGTCCAGGAAGTGGTGCCAGATGCAGCAGTACACGGAGCCGGCGGTCGCGAAGGTCGCCGACGACGACAACCTCACCTCCGCGCCGTGGGCGAACGCCGAGGCCCACGGCAGCGAGGTGGCCTACCGCCGCCTCGTGGACGACACCTGGCGCGACATCACGTTCGCGGCCTTCCGCGACGACGTCGCCGCCGTCGCCAAGGGGTTCATCGCCGCCGGGCTGGCGCCGGGCGACCGTGTCGGGCTGATCTCGAAGACCCGCTACGAGTGGACGCTCGTGGACTACGCCCTCTGGGCGGCCGGCGCGGTGACGCTGCCGATCTACGAGACCTCCTCGGCAGACCAGGTCGAGTGGTGCCTGTCCGACTCCGGCGCGCGCGGCGTCGTCGTCGAGTCCGACGAGCACCTCGCGATCGTCGAGGACCTGCGGGCGAAGCTCCCCGACCTCGGACACGTCTGGCAGATCGACGGCGCCTCGGGTGCCGTCGA
The DNA here is from genome assembly GCF_037400275.1 of Actinomycetospora aeridis. Lineage (NCBI taxonomy): Bacteria > Bacillati > Actinomycetota > Actinomycetes > Pseudonocardiales > Pseudonocardiaceae > Actinomycetospora > Actinomycetospora aeridis. Next base: position 53,446 of record NZ_JBBEGL010000006.1, read on the forward strand.
CGCCCTGCGCGAGGCCGGCGCCGGGGTGGACGACGCCACCCTCGAGGAGCGTCGGACGGCCGTGCACGCCGACGACCTCGCGACGCTGATCTACACCTCGGGCACCACCGGGCGCCCCAAGGGCTGCGAGATCACCCACCGCAACCTGCTGTTCGAGGTCCGCGCCGTCGCCGACACCTTCGGCGACCTCATGCAGCCGGGCAACAGCACGCTGCTGTTCCTGCCGCTGGCACACATCTTCGCCCGCGTCATCCAGTGCGCGGCGCAGGAGTACCGCTACACGATCGGCCACTTCGCCGACACGAAGAAGCTCACCGCCGAGCTCCCGCGCTTCCAGCCGGACTTCCTGCTCTCGGTGCCGCGCGTGTTCGAGAAGGTCTACAACGGCGCGAAGGCCAAGGCGCACGGCGAGGGCAAGGGCCGGATCTTCGACATCGCCGAGGCGACCGCCGTCAACTACAGCAAGGCGCTCGACGCCGGGGGGCCCGGCATCGCCCTGCGCCTGCAGCACGCCCTGTTCGACAAGCTCGTCTACGGCAAGCTGCGCGCGGCGCTCGGCGGGAAGGTCCTCGGCGCGGTCTCCGGCGGCTCCGCCCTCGGGGCGCGGATCGGCCACTTCTTCCGCGGGGTCGGCGTGCCGATCCACGAGGGCTACGGGCTCACCGAGACCTCCGCGGCCGTCACCGCCAACCCGAACCGGGCGATCAAGGTCGGCACGGTCGGCAAGCCGATCCCCGGCGTCACCATCGCCATCGCCGACGACGGCGAGGTGCTCGCCAAGGGCGACGTCGTGTTCCGCGGCTACTGGAACAACCAGGAGGCCACGGCGTCGACGATCGTGGACGGCTGGTTCCACACCGGCGACCTCGGCAGCCTCGACGACGACGGCTACCTCTCGATCACGGGCCGGAAGAAGGAGCTCATCGTCACCGCGGGCGGCAAGAACGTCGCCCCCGCGGTGCTCGAGGACCGTGTCCGCGCCCACCGCCTCGTCAGCCAGGCGCTGGTCGTCGGCGACAACAGGCCCTACATCGGCGCGCTGATCACCCTCGACCCCGAGGCCCTGCCGGGCTGGAGCAGCGAGCACGGCAAGGACAGCTCCGACCCGGCCGCCCTCACCGAGGACCCGGACGTCCGGGCGGAGATCTCGGCGGCGATCGACGACGCCAACCGCGCGGTCTCCAAGGCCGAGGCGATCAAGCAGTGGCGCATCCTGACGAGCGACTTCACCGAGGAGAGCGGCGAGCTCACCCCGACGATGAAGCTCAAGCGCAACGTCATCGCCGAGAAGCGCGCCGACGACATCGAGGCCGTCTACCAGCAGCGCTGAGGTCCCGACCCGACGAACGAACGGCGCTTTCGCTGCTTCCGAAGCAGCGAGAGCGCCGTTCGTTTCGCGGGTCGGCGCGCGAGCGGAGCAGCGGGGTCCGGCGAGCGGGTCAGCCGGCGGCGAGGGCGCGCAGGCGCGCCGCGCGGGCGTCCCACGTCCAGTCGGCGCGCATCCACCGCCGCCCCGCCTCGCCCATGGCGCGGGCGGCGTCGGGGGCGGCGAGCAGGTCGGCGAGGGTCTCCGCGACGTCGGCGGGGTCCCGACCGTCGACGAGACGCCCCGTCGTCCCCGCGCGCACGGTCTCGGGCGCGCCCCCGGAGCGGCCGGCGATCACCGGCACCCCGCACGCCTGCGCCTCGAGCAGCACGATGCCGAGGCCCTCGACGTCCAGGCCGCCGCCGAGCGTGCGGCACGGCAGCGCGGACACGTCGGCGGCGACGTGGTGCGCCGGGACCTCGTCGGGGGTCATGGGACCCGTGAAGACGACGTGGTCGGCGACGTCGTGGCGGCGGGCGAGGCGACGCAGCCGGTCGCGGTCGGGACCGTCGCCCGCGACGAGGAGCGCGGCGCCGGGGACGAGGCGGCGCAGGCGGGCGAGCGCGGCGATGAGGACGTCCTGACCCTTCCGCCGGACCAGGCGCGACACGCAGCCGACGACCGGCCGCTCCCCCAGCCCGTGACGCCGCCGGATCTCCTCGCGCGCGCCGGGGTCGGGCCGGAACCGGTCGGTGTCGATGCCCGACGGGAGCGGCTCGAGGGCGGCGTCCGGCCCGAGCGCCGGGGCGATCCGTCCCCGTGTGTAGCGGCTGACGGTCGTGACGACGTCGCTGTCGTGCCCGATCCGCGCCAGGAGCTGGCGGCTGCCCGGCAGCATCGACCACCCGACCTCGTGGCCGTGGGTGCTCGCGAGCACGCGCCCCGCGCCGGCCCGGCGCAGCGCGGGGGCCATGAGGCCCAGCGGGGCCGCGGCGCCGAACCACACCGTCTGCGCGCCGTGGGCGCGCACCAGCTCCGCGGCCCGCCGGGTGGCCCCGGGTGTGGGCAGCATCATCGTCGTGGGCAGGCGGTGCACCTCGAACGGCTGCGCGGCGTCGAAGCGGCGGCACGCGGCGAGGGCCTCGTCGGTGTGCTTCCAGGTCGAGGCGAGGACGACGAGCTCGTCGGACGGCAGGTGCGTGGCGAGCGCGTGCAGGTAGGACTGGATGCCGCCGGGACGGGGCGGGAAGTCGTTGGTGACCAGCAGGGTGCGCGCCACGGCCGGAGCCTCGCACGGGCACCCCGGGCCCTCGGCACCCACCGCTGGGGCCGAGTCGTGATCACCCCCAGGCGCCGACGAACTCCGCGGCCGCCGCGTTGACGATCCCGGGGTGCGAGGCGCTCAGGAAGTGCCGGCCGCCCTCGACGACCCGCAGCTCGGTGTGCGGGGAGCGGGTGAACAGGCCGATCTCGTCCTGCGCGTTGGCCACCGAGTACACCGGGTCCTCGGTACCGTGCAGCCAGAGCACCGGGCAGCGGACCTCGTCGAGACGCCCGTGCAGCCCGTCCCGGTCGCGCAGGTTGATCGAGGACGTCCGCAGTCGGCGGCGGCCGGCGTCGCCGGTGTAGTTCTGCTGGTGGGTCGCGTGCCAGAAGGCGCGCGTCTCCTCGTCCACCTCGCCGAGCCCCTCCGCCAGGACGGCGTCGACCATCTCGGTCGGGATCACCCAGCCCTCACCGACCGGCTCCGCGAGGGCGTCGATCGCGGGTGTGCAGAACGCGATGCCGTCCCAGCAGCCGAGCTCGCGGCTGCGGGGGCTCTCGAAGTCCATCGAGGTGCCGAGCGGGATCACGCCCTGGACGACGTCCGGGGCGAGCAGCGCCATCCGCACAGCGATCCAGCCTCCCTGCGACGTCCCGAGCACGAAGGCGCGCCCGATGCCGAGGGCGTCGAGGACCTGGAGCGCCGCGGCGGCGGTGTCCCAGTAGGTGAAGTCGGCGAACCCGGCGCGGGTGCTGCCGTGGCCGTAGGGCTCGATCGCCAGCAGGTTCGCGGTGCGGCCGAGCTCCTCGTCGGCGAACTGCGGGCGGTAGAGGTCCACCGACGTCGTGAACGAGTTGACCATCACGAGCGTCGGGAGGGTCTCGTCGAACGGCTCGCCGAGCGCGTACCCGACGTGCGAGGAGCCGAGGTGGGGCACTGTGATCGTCCGGGCCGCGCTCATGGGGCCGGATCGTGTGGCGTGGACCACGCCGGTGTCAATCGGGTGATCCGGACACGGTCCCGGGCACCGCCTCAGAGCACGACCCGCCGGACCCCGCTGAGGCTGGAGCGGACCTCGGAGACCTTGACGACGTCGCCGGACTGCGGCGCTTCGAGGAACTTGTTGTCGCCGACGTAGAACCCGACGTGGGTGACCGGCTCGTTGAAGAACAGCAGGTCACCGGGGCGGGCGTCGGACATCGCGACCGGGATGCCGATCAGGGCCTGCTGGCGGCTGACCCGCGGCAGCCCGACCCCGACCTGGCGGTAGGCCCACTGCACCAGCCCCGAGCAGTCGTAGGTGGACGGGCCGGTGGCGCCCCACAGGTAGGGCTTGCCCTGCTGGGTCAGCGCCACCCGCAGCGCCTCGATCGCGATCCCGGAGCCGGGGATGTTCGTCGGGAAGTCGGTGGTGCCTCCGCGGCGTAGTGCGGCCAGGGTGGCCGGGTCGGCGTCGGCGAGGGCGTCCTCGGCCGCGGCGACCTCGCGGTCGGCGTCGTCCTGGCGGCGGGCGGCGTCGTCGGCGGTGCGCTGGGCGTCGGAGGCAGAGCGTTCGGCGTCCAGGGTGCGCGCGGCCGCGTCGCGCTCGGCGTTCTCCGCGGCGGCGGTGGCGTCGAGGAAGCGCTGGACGAACGCGCGGTTCTCGGTGGAGATGGTGTCGAGCAGGGTGGTGCGCTCGAGGTAGGCCTGCGGGGACTCCGAGCCGAGCACCGCGGCCAGCGCGTCGAGCTGCCCGCCCTGGAACGCGGCACGGGAGATCGCGTCGACGTCGACGAACGCCCGGTCGCGTTCGGCCCTGGCCTCGTCGGCGACCTCGCGGGCGGCACGCTCCTCGCGACGGGTGCGCTCGGCCTCGCCGCGGCGCACCCGCAGCTGCTCCTCCGCGTCCAGCGACGCCTCCGTGGCGTCGGCCGCGCGGGCGTTGGCCTGGGCGAGGGCCGTGACGGCGTCGGAGGCTCCGGGCGGGACGATGGGGTCAGCCGCGGCGGGGGCGGCGGGCGCGAGCCCGGTCGCGAGGAGTGCCGCCGCGAGGGCGGCGACGACGGTCGCCCCGGCACCGCGTCGTGCCCGCCGCCGTCCGCCGGCACGCACGCACTCGCCACGGCACGCCCTGTCACGGGGGGACGCCACGATCTCGTCGGGTCCTCTCTGCGCTGCTCGGCGCCACCGCGCACCCGGCACGGGCGGACCTCACGGGCCACCCCGGTGCCGGACACCTCGGCCCCCGACGGCCACGGTCCGGAGCTCGCGACGGCACCGCGGGCGCCTCGCGAACGGGCGAACCCTACCGAGGCGTAACGGACGTCCCGCACCGGCCGTGGCCGCCCGGCGGGCGCCCTGGCGGCGGGCGGTCCGGCGCGCGATCCGGCGCGCTGGCGGCGCAGCCGGCGGATCACCCGACGCCCCGGGCCCGACGAGACGCCGACCGCTCCGGGGACGGGCGCGGCGGGGCCTCCGGCGCGGGCGGCACGAGCCGCAACCGCGGGATGAGCCCGTGGTCGGCCAGGACCTCGAGCGCCCGCTGCTCGACGGGCCCGAACTCGAGGGGCAGCGGCCCGCCGGGCGGGGCGTCGGACGGGCGGACCGTCCCGTCGCCGGCGGCCGGGACCGTGGGCGTGCCCAGGAGCACGCCCACGACGCAGTCGTGGCAGGCGACGTCGCGGACGGCGCAGGTGTCGCAGTCGATCAGCACGGGAGCCTCCGTGGCTCGCTCCCCGGCCGGTCCGGGGTGTTGACGCGAACGGTAGGAGCGACCCCCGACAACGCCGGGCGCGCGAGGCGCTGACCAGGTCAGATGGGCGTCAGATACGGGCCAGACGGGTCAGCAGCACGCTCGACGGGACCGGGTGGGCGCCCTGCCGGCGCACCGAGTCGACGACCGCCCGGTCCGAGGTCACGACCACCAGGGGCCGCCCCTCCGGCTCCGCCCCGACGAGCGAGCGGATGAGGTCGTCGGCGATCACGCCGGGGTCGCTGAACAGCACCCGCACGCCGCGGACCGAGTGCGTCGGCACCCCGGTGATCCCGGCCCCGTCGAACACGAGCGTCGTCTCCGCACCCGTCCGCGCGGTCAGCGGGGCGACCGCCGCGACGAGCCGCTCGCGCTGCGCGGCCAGGGACAGCTCCGGCCAGCCGGTCTTCGTGACGTTGTAGCCGTCGACGACCAGGTGCACCTCGGGCAGCGCGAGCAACCGGTCCAGCGCGGCGGGGTCGGTGACGCGGGCCTTGGGCGTCGTGCCCGAGCCGGCGCCGACGAGCTCGGCGGGCCGGGCCCCGGTGTCCCCGGCGCGCAGGCCGAGCTCCTGGCGCAGGCCCTCCGCGGCGCCCGCGACGGTGTCGACGAGCAGCGCGAGCCGGGCGTCGTCGGCACGCCGGGCGTCGACCGCGGCGCGGCGCGCGTTCGTGAGGTCGGCCGCTGCCCGTCGAGCCCGGTCCTCGGCGGCCGCCGCGTGCTCGCGCTGACGGTCGCGGTCGCGGCGCAGCTCCTCCAGCTCGGCGCGCAGGCCGCCGTCCCCCGCCTCGCGGGCGGCGCGCAGCTCGGCGGCCTCGTCCTCGGCGCGCCGGACACGGGTGCCCTGCTCGCGCAGCCGGGCGCGGAGCTTGGCGATCTCGTCACGGCTCTCCGCCGCGGCGGCGTCCACCGCGGCGCGGGCTTCGTCGCGCTCGCCCGTCAGACGGTGCACCTCGGCCTCCAGGCGCTCGACCCGTGCCAGTGCGGCGTCGCGCTCGGCGCGGGCCTTCCCGGCGTCGGCGCGCTCCCCGACGTCGCGGACCAGCCCCGACCCGTCCTCCCGCCCCTCGAGCACGGCCACGGCCGCGGCGTGCACCGGGTCGGGCGCCGGGGGCCGCCAGTCCGCGGGCCGCTCCTCGGCCCACCAGTCGACGACGAGCGTCGCGAAGCCCGTGGCGCTGCCGAGGGCGCCGAGGAGGGGCCCCGCGCCGACCCGGGCGCGCTTGGCGGGCGCGAACCGCGCGACCGGCCGGACCGGCGGCGGGAGCTCCGTGACGGGCAGGTTCCCGACGGCCACGGCGACGAGCTCGGCGACCTTGGCGCGCACCGCCTCGGGCGCGGACTCCAGCAGGCGCACCCGGACCGCGGAACGGGCGGCCGGGTCGTCGGCGTCGAGGGCGGCGTCGGGGGCGGCGTCCGGATCGTCCGGGCACGGCGCAGCCGGCTGCCCCGGCTCGGCGTCGCCCTCCCCCATGACCGGTCAGGCTAGACCCGCCCCAGGTGCCGGGGCCGCCCTCGCCGCGAGCGTGTGGCGTCGCGGACGTCCAGTGTCTGCGGTGGCCCACCGCCGACACGCGACACGCCCCGCGACGCGCCGACGCGGGCGGGGTTGTCGGGGGTCGGTCCTAGCGTCCGCCGGCGATGGACGCTCCCGCCCGTCCGGTCACCGGTCCGGACCCCCAGCTCTCGTTCGGCGAGCTCGGCACGCCGCTCTCGGCGGTCACGTTCGTCGTCGTCGACCTGGAGACCACGGGCGGGCCGCCCGACTCCGACGCCATCACCGAGATCGGGGCGGTCAAGGTCCGCGCGGGCGAGGTCGTCGGCGAGTTCGCGACGCTCGTCGACCCCGGGGTCGCGGTGCCCCCGCAGATCGTCTCGCTCACCGGGATCACCACGGCGATGGTCCGCGACGCCCCGAAGCTGCCGGCGGTGCTGGGCGCGTTCCTGGAGTTCTGCGCGGGCGCCGTCCTCGTGGCCCACAACGCCCCGTTCGACATCGGCCACCTCCGGGCGGCGTGCCGGCGCCACGGCCCGTCGTGGGCGCGGCCCGCCGTCGTCTGCACGGCGCGGCTGGGCCGCCGCGTCCTGTCCCGCGACGAGGCCCCGTCGTGCCGGCTCTCGGCCCTGGCGACGCTGTTCCACGCGCGGACACGGCCGATCCACCGGGCCCTGGACGACGCGAAGGCCACCGTCGACGTCCTGCACGGCCTGCTCGAACGCGTCGGCGGGCGGGGCGTCTCGACGCTCGAGGACCTGCTGGCCCTGCAGGTCGAGGTCAGCCCGGCCCAGCGCGCCAAGCGCCACCTCGCCGACGCCGTCCCCGAGGAGCCCGGGGTGTACCTCTTCCGCGGGCCGGGTGACGAGGTGCTCTACGTCGGCACCAGCATCGACCTGCGCCGGCGGGTGCGCTCCTACTTCACCGGCGGCGACAGGCGGGCGCGCATGAAGGAGATGATCGGCCTCGTCGAGCGGGTCGACTGGGTGGTCTGCGCGACGTCGCTCGAGGCGGAGGTCCGCGAGCTGCGCCTCCTCGCGGGGCACGCCCCCCGGTACAACCGGCGCTCGCGCTTCCCCCACCGCGGCTGGTGGGTCGCGCTGACCGACGAGCCCTTCCCCCGCCTCTCCGTCGTGCGGACGCCGCGCGCCGACGCCGTCGGGCCGTTCGGGCGCCGCGCCGACGCCGTCGCCGCCGTCCAGGCCCTGCAGGACGCGGTGCCGCTGCGCCCGTGCACCCAGCGGATCCCGGCCCGGGGCGCGTCGGGCACGCCGTGCGCGCTGTACGAGATGGACCGCTGCGCGGCCCCGTGCGCGGGGCACGTGGACGTCGAGGCCTACCGGCCCGTGGTCGTCGACGCCCGGGCCCTGGTGCGCGGGGCCGACGACGCCGGGCTGCGCAGGCTCTCCGCGACGGTCGGCGCGCTCGCGGACGCGGAACGGTTCGAGGACGCGGCCGCCCACCGTGACCGTCTGGCCGACCTGGCCGCCGCGCTGGGCCGGGTGCAGCGCCTGTCCTCGGTCGCCGCGGCGCCCGAGATGATCGCCGCGCGGCCCGACGGCGCCCGCGGCTGGGATCTCGCCGTCGTCCGGCACGGGCGCCTGGCGTCGGCGGGCCGGGCGCGGCGCGGGGTGCCGCCGATGCCGGTGGTCGAGGCCCTGGTGGCCTCCGCGGAGACGGTGATCCCGGGCGACGGGCCGCTGCGGGGCGCGCCGCCCGAGGAGGTCGCGGTGGTCACGCGGTGGCTCGAGCGACCCGGCACGCGCATGGTGCGCACCACCACGCCCTGGGCCATGCCCGCCGCGGGGGCCGGGGCGTGGGCCGACTGGGTGGGACGCGCCCGCGAGGCACGCCGCGAGCCCGCGAGGGTGCCGGGCGACTCGCCCTAGACTCCGCGGGCGACACCACCCCGAGCGACGAGGAGCACCCGTGATCACGGCCTTCGTGCTGGTCAACGCCGACGCCGACCGCATACCCGAGACCGCCCAGGCCATCGCGGACCTCGACGGCGTCGCGGAGGTCTACTCCTGCGCGGGCGACGTCGACCTCGTCGCCGTGGTCCGGGTCAAGGAGCACGAGGACCTCGCCGACGCCATCGCCGGCGGCCTGTCGAAGGTCGAGGGCGTGCAGACGACGACCACGCACATCGCCTTCCGCTCCTACTCCTCGCGCGACGACGCGTCCGCCTTCTCCGTCGGGCTGGACTGAGCGCCGGCCGACGGAGCGGCGATACGGACACTCATCGTCAGCGGAGCCACTCCGCTGACACCGCCACACGCTAGCCGCGGACGGCGTGCGCCACGGCGGACCAGCGCTCCAGCAGGGCCGCGGCCGCGCCCGAGTCGACGGCCTCGGCGGCCCGTCGCCGGCCGGCGGCGACGCCCTCGTGCAGGTCGGTCATCGCCGCCCCGCTGACGGTTTCCTCGTAGGCGGCCAGCGCGGCACCGGCGTTCAGCAGCACGGCGTCGCGGACCGGGCCGCGCTCGCCGGCGAACACCGCGCGGGCCACGCTGGCGTTGTGCGCGGCGTCCCCGCCACGCAGGTCGCCCGGCCCCGAGACGGGCACACCGAGGGTCGCCGGGTCGAGGGTCTCGACGCGCACGCCGCCGGGGCCGGCGTGCCAGATGGTGGTCGTCGTCGCGGTGGTGATCTCGTCGAGCCCGTCGTCGCCCCGCACCACGACGGCGCGGTCGCCGCGCGCGGCGAGCACCTCGGCGAGGATCGGCGCGAACCGCACGTCGGCGCACCCGATGAGCGCCGCACCGGGCCGGGCCGGGTTGGTGAGCGGGCCGAGCAGGTTGAACGCGGTGGGCACGCCGAGCTGTCCCCGGACGGGCCCGGCGTGGCGCATCGCCGGGTGGAAGACCTGGGCGAAGCAGAAGCCGATGCCGACCTCCGCGACGCACCGCGCGACGGCGTCGGGACCGAGGTCGACCGGGACGCCGAGCGCCTCGAGGACGTCCACCGACCCGCTCTGCGACGACGCCGCGCGCCCCCCGTGCTTCACCACGCGGGCCCCCGCCGCGGCCATCACCACCGAGGCCATGGTCGAGATGTTGACGGTGTGCGCGCCGTCGCCGCCGGTGCCCACGATGTCGACCACGGGCCCCGCGACGTCCACGGGCCGCGCGTGGGCGAGCATCGCGGTGGCGAGCCCGGCGATCTCCGGGGCCGTCTCCCCCTTCGCGCGCAGCGCCACGACGAAGCCGGCCACCTGCGCGGGCGACGCCTCGCCGGACATCACCTGGTCCATCGCCCACTCGGTGTCGTCCGCGGCGAGGTCGTGGCCAGCGAGCAGGCGCCCGAGCAGCCCGGGCCAGCTCGGCGCCGTCGCTGTGCTCCCGTCCGCCCGCGCGGTCACCCGCGGACGGCCGGACGCGCCCGCTCGCGCAGGACGGTGGCGACGGTCTCGGCCGCGGTCAGCGGGTCGAGCGGCTGCACGAGCACGGCGTCGGCCTGCGACCAGGTCGCGAGCCAGTGGTCGTCGCGACGGCGCACGACGACGATCACGGGCGGCGGGTCGTCGCTCTCGTTCTTGAGCTGGCGGCACACGCCCATCCCGCCGGTGGGCTGCGCCTCGCCGTCGAGCACGGCCAGGTCGATCTCGCCGGCGTCGGCCGCGCCCAGCACCTCGGCGACGTTGCCCGCCTCGACGAAGCGCAGACGCGGCAGGTCGGGCGCGGGCCGGCGCCCGACGGCCCCCGCGATCGCCTCGCGGACCTCCGGACGGTGGCTCATCACGACGACCGTGAGCGTCGGGGTCAGTGCCGTCATCGGACGCTGCACCCCGTGTCCGTGTCGAACGGTCCAGCTCCGCTGCGCTGCGTGTCCTGCATACGCCGGATGCTAGCGGGCGGCCCCGACGACGACGACCGCCTGCCGACGCACCCGCCGACCGGTACGACGACCCGACGTACGACGACGGGTAGGAGAACACGCAGGTGAGAGGCGGTGCAGGTCGGCGCGGGTGCGGGGCTCGCCGCCGGAGGGAGCGCGGGGCGACACCGCGACGACACATCGAGGCCTCGCCCCGACGGGCTGCTGTCGGCCGGAGGTGTCATCATGACGCCCGTGACGACCGCCCAGGGTGCGCCGGCGCCTTCCTTCAGCGCGAGGATTCACTCCCTCAACCGGCCCAACGTCGTGAGCGTGGGGACCATCATCTGGCTCTCGAGCGAGCTGATGTTCTTCGCCGGGCTGTTCGCCATGTACTTCGTCGCCCGGGCGAACGCGACCGAGGGCTGGCCTCCGGAGCCGACCGAGCTCGACGTCCCGTACGCGCTGGTCAACACGATCATCCTGGTGGCGTCGTCGTTCACCTGCCAGTACGGCGTGTTCGCCGCCGAGCGCGGCGACGTGTTCGGGCTGCGCCGCTGGTACGCGATCACGTTCGCGATGGGCACGATCTTCGTGCTCGGGCAGGTGCTCGAGTACCACACGCTCGTCACGGAGCACGCCACGACGATCTCGAGCAGCTCGTACGGCTCGGTCTTCTACATCACGACCGGGTTCCACGCGCTGCACGTCACGGGCGGTCTGATCGCGTTCATCCTGCTGATCGCCCGCACGTTCCTCAGTCGGTTCACGCCGGCGCAGGCGACGGCGGCGATCGTCGTCTCGTACTACTGGCACTTCGTCGACGTCGTCTGGATCGGCCTGTTCGCCGTCATCTACTTCATCCGCTGACGATGGCCGCGACACCGGACGACACCCCGCACGACCGCCAGGACCACCACCCACGGCGAGGAGAGCTCGAGGTTGGGCACCCCATGAGTGACGAGAAGCCGCGACCCGCCCGCCGGGCACGGCGCGGGTCGAAGATGCGCCGGCGCCTCTCCGGGCTGCTCGCCCTGGGCGTGGCCCTGGTGGCCGTCGGCGGCCTCTACACGGTGTTCACCCCGGAGCCGGACCAGGCGATCGCCGCCGACCCGGCCATCGTGCGCGAGGGCCAGCAGATCTACGACAACTCCTGCATCACCTGCCACGGCAGCAACCTGCAGGGCGTCGAGGGTCGCGGCCCGAGCCTCGTCGGCGTCGGCGAGGCCTCGGTCTACTACCAGGTCTCCACCGGCCGGATGCCGCTCGCGGCCCAGGGCGCGGCCGCGGAGCGCAAGCCCCCGCGCTACGACGAGGCCCAGATCGACGCCCTCGGCGCCTTCATCCAGGCCAACGGCGGCGGTCCGGTGCTGCCGGCGGACCGCGGCGAGGCCCTGCGCGGCGAGGAGCTCGGGCGCGGCGGCGAGCTGTTCCGCCTCAACTGCGCCTCCTGCCACAACTTCACCGGCCGTGGCGGCGCCCTGTCGCAGGGCAAGTTCGCGCCGAACCTCGACCCCGCGAACGAGGAGCAGATCTACGCCGCGATGCTGTCGGGGCCGGCCAACATGCCGACCTTCGCCGACTCGCAGCTCTCCCCCGAGGAGAAGCGCGACATCATCGGCTACATCAAGTCGGTCTCCAGCAACAACACCGGTGCGAACCCGGGCGGCAACGGTCTCGGCGGCTTCGGCCCGGTGCCCGAGGGCATCGTGGCGTTCTTCGTCGGCCTCGCGGCCCTCATCGGTATCTCCCTCTGGATCGGAAGCCGCCAGTGAGCACCCGTCCCGCCGACCGCGGCGCCAACGCGCCCAGCGAGCCCCACCCGTCGGACGCCACGCCGCGCATCCCGTCGGACGACGAGCTCGCGCAGATGTCCACCGACGACCTCGTCCGTCTGGGCAACCAGATCGACGACATCGAGGTCGTCTCGTCCCGCGACCGCTTCCCGGTGCCCGGCACGCGGGCCGAGAAGCGCGCCGAGCGCCAGGTCGCGGGCTGGTTCGTCCTCGCGGCGATCTCCGGGCTCGCGTTCATCGTCGCGTTCATCGCGTGGCCCTGGGAGTACCGGTCGCCCACCGAGGAGGGCGCGTGGGTCTACGCGCTCTACACGCCGATCATCGGTGTGACCTTCGGGCTCGCCGTCTTCGCGGTCGGCATGGGCGTCATCGCCTACTCCAAGAAGCTGCTGCCCGAGGACCTGACCATCCAGCAGCGCCACGACGGGCGCTCCTCCGAGGTCGACCGGCGCACCGCGGCCGCGCGGCTCGTCCAGACCGGGCAGCAGAGCGGCCTGTCCCGCCGCAAGCTGATCTACCGGTCCGTCGGCGCCGCGGGCGGCGTCCTGGGCATCGGCGTCCTCGTCGCCGCGTTCGGCGGCCTGGTGAAGAACCCGTGGAAGGAGGGGCCGAACTCGCCGCTCCTCGTCACGGACTGGAAGTCGAAGGGCGGCGAGCGGGTCTACGTCCGCAAGTTCAACGGGAACGCCCGCGACATCGTCCTCGTGCGGGCCGGCGACCTCGAGCCCGGCGCCATGGAGACGGTCTTCCCGTTCCACGCGAGCGAGGTCAAGGACCCCGCCGTGTTCGAGGAGTTCCTGCGGGCCGGTGCGACCGGTGGGCAGGCGGTCCTCAACGAGGAGGACCTCGTCGACCCCGAGCACGTCGCCGAGACCGTCCGCTCGTCCGACTCGCCGGTCATGCTGATCCGCCTGCGCCCGAACGTCGCCGTCATCAAGCGCGCGGGTCAGGAGGACTTCAACTACGGCACGCTGTTCGCCTACTCGAAGATCTGCAGCCACATGGGGTGCCCCACGTCGCTGTACGAGGACCAGACGAACCGCATCCTCTGCCCCTGCCACCAGTCGCAGTTCCAGGCGAACGAGTACGCGAAGCCGGTCTTCGGCCCGGCGACCCGTCCACTGGCGCAACTGCCGATCGCGGTGGACGATCTGGGGTATCTGTACGCACGCAGTGACTTCATCGAACCGGTGGGTCCGGCGTTCTGGGAGCGCAACTCATGAGCTCGATCACCACACCCACGCGTAAGGGTGGCGGCCTGGCGATGAAGCTCGCCGGCACCGCCGCCGACGAGGTCGACAGCCGCATCCACCCCGCGGGCGGCATCCGTCGGCAGATCAACAAGGTCTTCCCGACCCACTGGTCGTTCATGCTCGGCGAAGTCGCGATGTACAGCTTCATCGTGCTGCTGATCTCGGGCACCTGGCTGGCGATCTTCTACGACCCGTCCATGGCGGAGACCACCTACGAGGGCGTCTACCCCGGCCTCCGGGGCGTCACGGTCTCGATGGCCTACGAGTCGACCGTGAACATCTCGATGGACGTGCGCGGCGGGCTGTTCATCCGCCAGGTCCACCACTGGGCGGCGCTGCTCTTCGTCGCCGCGATGATCGCGCACATGATGCGGACGTTCTTCACCGGAGCGTTCCGCCGCCCGCGCGAGACCAACTGGATCCTCGGCGTCGTCCTGCTGCTCACGGGCATGATCGAGGGCTTCCTCGGCTACTCGCTGCCGGACGACCTGCTCTCCGGCACGGGCCTGCGCACGGGCCTGTCGGCGATCGTCATGTCGATCCCCGTCATCGGCACGTGGCTGCACTGGGCGATCCTCGGGGGCGAGTTCCCCGGGACGATCATCATCCCGCGCCTCTACATCGTCCACGTGTTCCTCCTGCCCGGGCTCATCACCGCGGTCATCGCGATCCACGTGGCGCTGGTGTGGTTCCAGAAGCACACCCAGTTCCCCGGCCCGGGGCGCACCGAGCGCAACGTGGTCGGCGTCCGCATCCTGCCGACGTTCGCGACGAAGGCCGGCGGCTTCATGGTCGTCTCGGTCGGCGCCATGGCGATGATGTCGGGCATGTTCCAGATCAACCCGATCTGGAAGCTCGGCCCGTACGACCCGACACAGGTCTCGGCCGGCTCGCAGCCCGACTGGTACATGGCGGTGTTCGACGGCGCGGTCCGGCTGTGGCCGTCGTGGGAGATGTACCTGTTCGGCCGGTACACGATCCCGGCGATCTTCTTCCCGGCCGTGATCGGGATGGGCATCCTCACCACGCTGCTGGCGCTCTACCCGATGATCGAGCGCAAGCTGACCGGCGACGAGGCCCACCACAACCTGCTGCAGCGCCCGCGCGACGTCCCCGTCCGCACCGCGACCGGCATGATGGCCATGGCCTTCTACTTCTGGCTGGTCCTGGCCTGCGGCAACGACATCTTCGCCTACACGTTCGACGTCTCCCTGAACGTGATGACGTGGATCGGGCGCATCGGCCTGCTCGTGCTGCCGCCGATCGTGTACTTCGCGACCTACCGGATCTGCCTGGGTCTCCAGCGCAGCGACCGCGAGGTCCTCGAGCACGGCATCGAGACCGGGCACATCAAGCGGCTGCCGCACGGCGAGTTCATCGAGGTGCACCAGCCCCTCGGCGGCGTCGACGAGCACGGTCACGCCGTCCCGCTCGCCTACCAGGGCGCCAAGGTGCCCAAGCGCATGAACGACCTCGGCTCGGCGGGCCAGCCCCTCAAGGGCGGCTGGTTCCGTCCCGACCCGGCCGACGAGCAGGACACCGCCCTCCACGGCGGCACCGACCCGCTCCAGGTCGAGCCGGGCGAGACCCGCGAGCTCGCGGGCCGTCCCGACGCCGGGCGTCCGCGCGACATCCAGGAGTAGCACCGAGCAGCACGACCACGACGGGCCGGGAGCGTCACCGACGCTCCCGGCCCGTCGTCGTCGTGCGCACGGCTTCCGTGCGTGGGTGGGTCGTGCGAGGAATGCGGCTTTCCTGGCGTGTGACGCCAGGATCGCCACAGCCTCGCCGGCGCGACACGCCGAGCTCGCGACGCACGGGGTGTGTCAGCGTGGCTGCCACGCTGACGTCAGACGTCAGAGAATCCGCCGGCTCGAGCGACTTCCGACGTCCCGCAGCGGCACTCCGTGATCACGCGCCGGGACCGTGGGAAGCAGCCGCAGGGGTGTCACCGTGCCTCATCGAGGCACCCGTCCTACCCGGCGCCGAGAGGCACCTTCGGCATGATCCACAGCCCTGCCGACCTGCAGAACGTGCTGCTCGTGGACGCCGCGCGCCGACGTCGCCCCGGCTCGACGGCGCGAACGCGGCGTTCGCGCGCATAGAAGCAGCGAACAGCACGTTCGCTGCACGGGGCTCCTGGGCTCCAGGGCTCCAGGGCTCCTGGGTTCCGGGGCTCGTGGGGGCGGGGTCCTCCCATGGGAGCCACACGGTCCCGAGCCCCGCAGGACGCCACTCAGCCCCGGGAACGCCTGCCCCGGACACACCGCGGCCCCGCTCCGAAAGTGCGGAGCGGGGCCGTGGGGCGAGCGGGAGGTGTCAGTGCGCCTCGGGGCCCGCGTGGTACTCGAACACCAGGCCGCAGATGGCGATGATCAGACCGATGCCGGCGAGGACGATCAGCCACCACTGCCACAGGGCGATGCCCAGGCCGGTCATGGCGGTGCCGCCGGCGACGGCGATGGGCCAATAGCTGCCCGGGCTGAAGAAGCCCAGGTCGCCGGCGCCGTCGGAGATCTCGGCCTCGGGGTTGTCCTCGGGGCGCTCCTCGAGGCGGCGGGCCACGAAGCGGAAGTACGTCCCGACGATCAGGGTGAGGCCACCGGTCAGCGTCAGGGCGACGATGCCGACCTCCTCACCGGAGAGGATCCCGTAGACGATCGCGCAGACGAAGCAGAAGACCGTGAGGATCTCGAAGATGCGGGATTCGACTCTCATCGGGTCCTCGCTCTGGGATGGGTGGGGCGGGCGCGCACGGTCACTTGACGGCGAGCTGGGACGTCGGGCTCTGGTCGTACGGCGGCGTCGTGATCGACAGCGGGGCGCACAGCTCGCCGCAGTTCATCGCCGCCAGGGCCCCGGCCGTGGTGTAGCCCTGACCGGTCTGCGGGTCGACCTGGCCGCGGAGCCTCAGGAACTGGTCGAACTGGGCCGGCGGGAGGGCGCGGACCTCGAAGTTCATCATCGAGTGGTACGCGCCGCAGAACTCGGCGCAGCGACCGACGAAGGCCCCGGGGCGCTCGATCCGGTCGATCACCCAGGTGTTCTTCTGGTCGTTCGCCTCGGGGTTCGGCATGACGTCCCGCTTGAAGAGGAACTCCGGCACCCAGAACGAGTGGATGACGTCCTGCGAGCGCTGGGTGAAGGCGATCGGGCGGTCGGTCGGCAGCACGAGCAGCGGCACCTCGGTGGTGGTGCCGACGACCGAGGCCGGCTCCCCGTTGGGCGCGCGCGTCTCGGGGTAGCTGAACTCCCAGTTCCACTGGAACCCGACGACCTCGATCTGCAGCTCGTCACCGGTGGCGCTGCGGTCGACGACGTTCTGCACGACGACGGTGAAGTAGAAGAGCACCGCGACGATGACCAGCGGCACCACCGTGAGCACCAGCTCGAGCGGCAGGTTGTACTGGAACTGACGCGGCAGGTCGGACGCGCCGGCCTTCTTGCGGTGGAAGGCGACCGTCCAGGCCGTCAGGCCCCACACGATCACGCCGACGACGAGGGCGGCGACCGCGGCCCAGGTCCACAGGGTGCGCATCTGCGTGGCCTCGGGCGTCACGCCGACGGGCCAGCCGAAGCGCAGGACCTCGTCGACGGAGCAGCCGGAGGTGGTCACGGCCACGGCGACGGCCGCCACGGCGAGGCCCACGGCCCGGCGCGCGCGACCGGTGCGGCTCCGGACCGGCGTCCCATCTCGGCGCACTGCTGGCTGCCTTCCTTCTCGGGCGGTGCTCCCCACGTCGGCGCTGGTCATGCGACCTGCCGTCGGCGTGGTGAGCGGCCCGGCGGACCCGGGCCCCGACGTCGGTGCGGAGACTAGCCGAGCCAGCCACTACGCGCTGTCGGAGGGGCGCGGCGGGTCGTCCCGACCAGCGGCCCGGGGCGTCACCGGATCGACCCCGCGGCCTCGTCATACTGGGGCCGACCCGGCTCGTCCGGGTCGGGACGGCGACCCCGCAACCGGAGGTGTCAGCGGACGCGTGTGCGGCCTGATGGGATTGATCACGCCCGGCGGTGAGGCCCCGGCCCGCGCCGGGGCGGTGCGGGAGAGCCTCACCTGCATGCGCCACCGCGGACCGGACGAGTCCGGCGAGTGGCACGACGACGACGTGGTGCTCGGGTTCAACCGGCTCTCCATCATCGACGTCGAGGGCTCGCACCAGCCGCTGACGTACGCGAGCGACCGCTACCGGATCGTGTTCAACGGCGAGATCTACAACTACCTCGAGCTGCGCGAGGAGCTGGCCCGCGACCACGGCGCGCAGTTCGTCACCGACGGCGACACCGAGGCCATCGTCGCCGCGTACGACGTCTGGGGTGCCGACGCGGTCCGCCGGCTGCGCGGGATGTTCGCGTTCCTCATCTGGGACACCCGGGAGCAGGTGCTCTTCGGCGCGCGCGACCCGTTCGGCATCAAGCCCCTCTTCGTCTCCGCCGGCCCGCACGGGGTCGCGTTCGCGAGCGAGAAGAAGAGCCTGCTCGAGCTCGCGAAGGCCCTCGGCGAGCCCACCACGGCGCCCGACCCCACCGCGCTGCAGCACTACCTGCAGCTGCAGTACGTCCCCGAGCCGCTGACGCTGCACCGCTCCATCCGCCGCGTCGAGTCCGGGACGAGCTTCACGGTCTCCCCCGGCGAGCCGATGACGGCACAGCGGTACTTCGTGCCGACGTTCGACGAGAAGCCGGTCGACGACGAGGCGCGGTTGCACGGCGAGATCACCGAGGTCCTGCGCGACTCGGTGGCCAAGCACATGCGCGCCGACGTCACCGTGGGCGCGTTCCTCTCCGGCGGCATCGACTCCACCGCCATCGCCGCGCTCGCCCGCGAGCACAACCCGGACCTCATCACCTTCACCACGGGCTTCGAGCGCGAGGGCTACTCCGAGGTCGACGTCGCCCGCGAGTCCGCCGAGGCCATCGGGGTGCGCCACGTCGTCCGCACGGTCGACGCCCAGGAGATGATGGACGCGCTGCCGCTGATCGTCTGGTACCTCGACGACCCGGTGGCCGACCCCGCGCTCGTGCCGCTGTGGTTCGTGGCGCGCGAGGCCCGCAAGCACGTCAAGGTCGTGCTGTCGGGCGAGGGCGCCGACGAGCTCTTCGGCGGCTACACGATCTACAAGGAGCCGCTCTCGCTCGCGCCGTTCGAGAAGCTGCCCGGGGCCGTGCGCAAGCTCGCCGGGGCACTCTCGACACGGCTGCCCGACGGCATGCGCGGCAAGGACCTGCTGCGCCGCGGCGCGCTCCCCCTCGAGGAGCGCTACTACGGCAACGCCCGCATCTTCCGCACCGACCAGCTCGCCGCGGTCCTGCGCGGCCACGACCCCGAGCTCTCGCACGTCGACGTCACGGCGCCCCTCTACGCCGACTCTGGCAGCTGGGACCCGGTGGCGCGGATGCAGCACGTCGACCTGTTCACGTGGCTGCGCGGCGACATCCTCGTCAAGGCCGACAAGATGACGATGGCCAACTCGCTCGAGCTGCGCGTGCCGTTCCTCGACCGCGAGGTGTTCGAGGTCGCCTCCCACCTGCCCACCGAGCAGAAGGTCGCCCACGGCACCACGAAGTACGCGCTGCGCCGGGCGATCGACGGCATCGTGCCCCCGCACGTGCTGAACCGCCGCAAGCTCGGGTTCCCGGTCCCGATCCGCCACTGGCTCGCGAACGACATGCTCGACTGGGCGCGGCAGATCGTGCGCGACTCGCAGACCGACGCGATCCTCGACAAGGCGGCCGTGCTGCGGTTGATCGACGAGCACCGAGCCGGTCCGGTCGACCACTCGCGGCGCATCTGGACACTGCTCGTGTTCATGATCTGGCACGGCATCTTCGTCGAGCAGCGCATCCGCCCGGAGATCCCCGAGCCCAACTACCCGGTGTATGCGTGAACGTGCGCCACGCAACGGTCCGGTCCCGGTCGCGCTGAGTTTCCCCTACGGTCGCCAGGTCCGGAGGACGTAGCGATACGAGAGGTAGGCATGGACGTACTGGGGATCGGCAACGCCATCGTCGACGTGCTGTTCCGCACGGACGACGACACCATCCGTGCGCACGAGCTGCCCAAGGGCGGCATGACGCTCATCGACGAGGCCCAGGCCGAGAAGCTGTACACCGAGGCCGGCGACACGACGGAGCGCTCGGGCGGCAGCGTCGCCAACACCATCGCCATCGCGGCCGCGCTCGGCGCCGACGCCGGCTACGTCGGCAAGGTCTCCGACGACCGGCTGGGCTCCTCGTTCACCGAGTCCATCCGCTCGCACGGCGTGCACTTCACGACGCCCGCGCTGTCGGGCAGCCCGGCGACGGCGCGCTGCCTGGTCATGGTGACCGCCGACGGCGAGCGCACCATGAGCACCTTCCTCGGCGCCTGCACCGCGCTGGGTCCCGACGACATCCAGCAGGACGACGTCGCCGGGTCGAAGGTCAGCCTCATCGAGGGCTACCTGGCCGACACCGAGCAGGCCCGCGCGACGATCGGCAAGGTCGTGGACGCCGCGTCCAAGAGCGAGGCCCGGGTGGGTCTGACGCTCTCGGACGCCGGCTGCGTCGAGCGCCACCGCGAGTACTTCCGCGAGCTGCTGCGGGAGAACGTCGAGATCCTGATCGCCGACGAGGACGAGGTCGCCGCGCTGGTCGGCTCCGACGACATCACCTCGTTGCTGCGCGGCCACGGTGGCAACGCCGAGGTCGTCGTCGTCACCCACGGGCCGGAGGGCTCGACGGTCTACGACGCCGACGGCACCGTCGAGCAGGTCGGCGTGCGCGAGGCCGACGAGCTCGTCGACACCACCGGCGCGGGCGACGCCTACGCCGGCGGCTTCCTCTACGGCTGGACCCGCGGGCTCGACCACGCGACCTCGGGGCGCATCGGCGCCGTCGCCGCGTCGCACGTCGTCGCCCAGCTCGGCGCCCAGCCCCCGCAGGACCTGCGCGCGAAGGTCGCCGCCGAGGTCGACGGCCTGTAGGACCCCGGACGCACGTCGGCCCCGGACCTCGTCGAGGTCCGGGGCCGTGTGTCGTCTACGGGGCGATCAGTTGAAGCTGTCGCCGCAGGCGCACGAGCCACCCGCGTTGGGGTTGTCGATCGTGAACCCCTGCTTCTCGATCGTGTCGACGAAGTCGATGACGGCACCCTGCAGGTACGGGGCGCTCATGCGGTCGACCGCGACGGTGAGGCCGTTGAAGTCGCGCTCGAGGTCGCCGTCCAGGCTGCGGTCGTCGAAGAACAGCTGGTATCGCAGGCCCGCGCAGCCACCGGGCTGCACGGCGATGCGCAGCGACATGTCGTTGCGGCCCTCCTGGTCGAGCAGGGCCTTCGCCTTCCCGGCCGCCTGGTCGGTCAGCTCGACGCCGTGCGGCTTGAGCTCGGCCTCGGTCGGCGCGGCAGGGTTCTCGACGGTCATGGTTCTCCCTTGAGCTCCCGGGACGCAGTGCACTCACCCGGCACAACTCGTCGCGGTGCCGTGTATTCCCGCGGCACCGGAGTACCCGGTCCGCGGCCTCCCACCATGCTCGCACACGTGCGGCGATGCCTCATGCGTGCGCGGGATCACCCGCGTCACCCGGTGGGCGGTTCCCCCACCGGCGGGCCACGCCCTCGGCGAGGTCCGCCAGCCGGGCCGCCGGCTCCGCGAGCGCGGCCTCGGCTGATCCGGCGTCCGCGGCCACCGAGTACGCGCCGTCCAGCCCGGCCTCGAGGGCCTCGCCCGTCGACATCTCCACCTGCCCGGCGAGGGCGATGCACGGCACGCCGTGCTCGCGGGCCCGCGCGGCGACGACCGAGACGAGCTTGCCGTGCAGCGACTGCCCGTCGAGGCGCCCCTCCCCCGTCACGACGAGGTCGGCCCGCTCCATCGCCGCGTCGAGGCCCGCGACGTCGCGGACGAGCTCGCCGCCCGGCACGCGCTCGGCGCCGAGTGCCGCCAGCGCCGCCCCGAGCCCGCCCGCCGCACCCGCGCCCGGCTGCGCGGCGAGGCCGGGGAGCCCGCACTCCTCCCCCAGCACGCCGCCCCACGCCGCGAGCGCCGCGTCGAGCGCCGCGACGGTGTCCGCGTCGGCACCCTTCTGCGGCCCGAACACGGCGGCGGCGCCCTCGGGGCCGGTGAGGACGTGGTCGACGTCCGCCGCGACGACGACCGCGACCCCCGCCAGGCGCTCCCGGACCTCGGGGAGCCCGACGAGCCGCACGACACCCGCCAGCGGACCGCCGCCGTCGGGCAGGGGGTCGCCGCGGGCGTCGAGGGCGACGGCCCCGAGCGCGGCGAGCATCCCGGCCCCGCCGTCGGTGCACGCCGACCCGCCCAGGCCGACGACGATGCGGGCCGGGCCGCGCCCGAGGGCGGCGGCGACCAGCTCCCCGACGCCCCGGCTCGTCGCGGCCGCCGCCGTGTCCGGGGTGCGCTCGGGGACGAGGTGCAGGCCGCACGCCGACGCGGACTCCACGTAGGCGGTCGAGCTCCGCCCGCCGTCCCCCGGCCCGTCGAGCTCCAGCCACGTCGCCGTCGTCGGCTCCCCCAGCGGCCCGGTGACCTCGACGTCGTGACGGGTGCCGCCGCGGGCGGTGTGCAGGACCTCCACGAACCCCGTGCCGCCGTCGGCGAGGGGCAACAGGACGGTCCGGTCGTGGGGATGGGTGCGCGCCCAGCCCTCCGCGATCGCCGTCGCGGCCTCGGCGGCGGTCAGGCTGCCGCCGAAGGAGTCGGGGGCGAGCAGTACGCGCATGCCGATCACGGTAGGGGGTCGGGCCCTTGCCCTATCCTGGTCGGCGTGAAGTTCCTGCGCCGCGGCACCGCCTCCTCCGAGTCAGCTGACGTCCCCGCGTCGGACGCGACCGAGGACCGTGAGTCCGTGGTGGTGGGCGAGCGTGTCCGCTCGCAGACCGCGGGCAAGGGCCGCCCGACGCCGTCGCGCCGCGACGCGGAGGGCAAGAAGCGCGGCCCCGTCGCGCCGGCCCCCAAGACCCAGCGCGAGGCGATCAAGCGGGCGCGCTCGCTGCGCGGCACGAAGGACGACCGCCGCCAGGCCGCCGCCGACCGCCGCAAGCGGATGATGGCCGGCGACGACGCGGTGCTCATGCCCCGCGACCGCGGCCCCGCCCGCGCCTACGCCCGCGACCTCGTCGACGGCCGGCGCAACCTCATGGGCCTGTTCATGCCGCTCGCCGTGGTCATCTTCGTGACGGTCGTCGTCCCGGTGCCGGCGGTGCAGACGGCGGGAAGCCTGGTCTGCCTGGTCATGCTCGTGATGATGGCGCTCGAGGGCGTCATGCTCGGGCGCTACGTCGTGACGCGCGTGCGGTCGAAGTTCCCCGACGAGCAGGTCGGCGGTCTGTCGTACGGCTGGTACGCCTTCACCCGCGCCACCCAGATCCGCAAGCTGCGGATGCCGGCGCCGCGGGTGGCGCGCGGCACGGCCGTCGACTGAGTGGTCGACTGATCCGCCGCGTCCTCGTCCTCGGCGGCACACGCTCGGGCAAGTCCGCCCACGCCGAGGGGATGCTCGACGCCGACGCGTCCGCCCTCTACGTGGCGACCGCGCGCGGCGTCGACCCTGCCGCCGACCCGGAGTGGGCCGACCGCGTCGCCACCCACCGGGCCCGGCGGCCCGTGGGGTGGCGCACGGTCGAGGACGCCGATCTGCCCGCCGTGCTCCGGGGCGCGCCGGACGAGCCCGTCCTCGTGGACGACCTCGCCACCTGGGTGACCGGCCTGCTCGACGACGCCGGCTGGGCCCGCGAGGCGCCGTCGGTGGCGGCCGCGCGCGCCGACCTGGTCGCCGCCGTCGCCGGGTTCGCCGGCACGCTCGTGCTGGTCTCGGCCGAGGTCGGGCTCGGCGTCGTCCCGTCGACGAGCGCGGGGCGGCGCTTCCGCGACGAGCTGGGCGCGCTGAACCAGGAGCTGGCGGCCGTCTGCGACGAGGTGTGGCTGCTGGTGGCCGGGGTGCCGCTGCGCCTGCGGTGAGACCTCTGGATACCGTCGGCGGCGTGCAGCCCGCGATCTCGAGCGCCTCGACGAACGCCGTCGCTCCGCCCGACGACACGGCACGCCGCGAGGCCCTCGCGGCGCTGCCCGGCGGCAGCTACGGGCGTCTCGAGGAGCTCGCGGCGTGGCTCGCCGCCTGCCAGGGGCGGGCGCCCGCGCGGGCCCCGCAGCGCGTGCGGGCGGTGCTCTTCGCCGCCGACCACGGGATCGCGGCCGCCGGGGTGTCCGCGCACGCCCCCGAGGAGACGGCTGCGCGGGTCGCCGCCGTCCGCGACGGCAGCGCGACGGTCTGCCGGTTCGCCGAGACCGCCGGGGCCGGGGTGCGGGTCGTCGACGTGGGGCTCGCGGTGCCCGCGCCGGGCGACGCCCGCGACGACCGGGCGGCCGTGCGGGGCGGCGGCCGCCTCGACCGGGAGGACGTGCTGACCGCCGAGCAGGCCGCCGCCGCGGTGCGCGCGGGCCGCGAGGTGGCCGACGAGGAGGTCGACGAGGGCGCCGACCTGCTGGTGGCCGGCGAGCTGGCCGTGGGCGTCAGCACCCCGACCGCGGTGCTGGCCGCGGCGATGACGGGCCGCGAGCCGGTGGCCGTCGTGGGGCGCGGCAGCGGCATCGACGACCGGGTGTGGATGGTGAAGGCCGCGGCGGTGCGCGACGGCCTGTGGCGCGCCCGCGCGGTGGGCCGCGATCCCCAGGGCCTCCTGCGCGTCACCGGCGGGGCGGACCTCGCGGCACTCGTGGGCTTCCTCGCCCAGGCGGCGCGGCGGCGGACGCCGGTGCTGCTCGACGGGGTGGCGACGGCCGTGGCCGCGCTGCTCGCCGACGCCGAGGCGCCCGGCGCGCGGGCCTGGTGGGTCGCGGGGTCGCGGTGCACCGAGCCCGCCCAGGCCCTCGCGCTCGACGTGCTCGGCCTCGAGCCGCTGCTCGACCTGCGGATGCGCGCCGGCCAGGGCACCGGCGCGCTCACGGCGGTCGGGCTGGTGCGCGCCGCCACCTCGGTGTGAGCGCCCTCCGCGCGGGGGTCGCGCTCGCGATCGCGATGTTCACGGTCGTGCCGCTCCGCGCGTCGCGGATCGACCGCCCGGCGGCGGGGGTGGCGCTGGCCGTCGTCCCGCTGGTCGGCGTCGCGCTGGGCGGCCTGCTCGGGGCGGCCGCGGCGGGCCTCGTCATTCTCGGGGCGCCCGCGCTGCTCGGCGGCCTCGTCGCCGTCGGGGTGGGGGCGCTCGCGACCCGGGGCCTGCACCTCGACGGGCTCGCCGACCTCGCCGACGGCCTCGGCAGCCACGGCGACCCCGCCCGCACGCTGGCCGTGATGCGCGACCCGGGCACCGGGGCGTTCGCGGTCGTGTGGCTGGTCGTGGTGATCGGGGTGCAGGCCGCGGCCCTGGGTGCGCTCGCCGAGCGAGGTCTGCTCGTCGCGGCCGTCGGCGGGGCGCTGGCCCTGGGGCTGGGGCGGGCGGCCTTCGCGTGGGTCGCCCGTCGGGGGGTGCCGGCGGCGTCGCCGGACGGGCTCGGCGCCCTCGTCGCCGGGACCCAGCCGGCGTGGGTCGCGCCGCTGTGGGCGGTGGTGCTCGCGGCGGGCGCGTTCCCGGTGCTGGGTTGGCGCGCCCCCGTCGCGGCGGTGCTCGCGGCGGTCGTCGTCGTGCTCGTGGCCGCCCACGCGCGCCGACGCCTCGGCGGCGTCTCGGGCGACGTGTTCGGGGCGTGCGCGGAGCTCGCCGCCACCGCCGCCCTGATCGTCCTCGCGACCGCCTGATCGGCGATTACTGGCTGGTATCCCTCGCTGAGCGAGCGATACCAGCCAGTACCCTCCTGTGACGGTCAGGCGAGCTGCGTCATCCACCCGCGGGTGTCGGGTGCCGCGCCGCGCTGGATGGCGGTGAGGCGGTCGCGCAGGCGGTGGGTCATCGGGCCGGGGGTGCCGTCGCCGATGTCGTACTGCCCGCCCTCGTGCTTGACGGTGCCCACGGGCGTGATCACCGCAGCGGTGCCGCAGGCGAACACCTCGGTGAGGTGGCCCGCGGCGACCTCCTTCTCCATCTCGTCGGTGGAGATCCGCCGCTCGCTCACCGTGGCGCCCTCCTCCTGCGCGAGCTCGAGCAGGGAGCGGCGGGTGACGCCGGGGAGCAGCGAGCCCGAGAGCTCCGGGGTGACGACCTCGACGGCGCCGGACGGGTCGGTGAACACGAAGAAGAGGTTCATGCCCCCCATCTCCTCGATCCACCGGTGCTCGAGCGCGTCGAGCCACACCACCTGGTCGCACCCCTGGGCCGACGCCTGGGCCTGGGCCGCGAGCGAGGCCGCGTAGTTGCCGCCGCACTTCGCCTCGCCGGTGCCGCCGGGCACGGCGCGGACGTAGTCGGTGGACAGCCACACGGTGACCGGGGCGAGGCCGCGCGGGAAGTAGGCGCCCGCCGGGGAGGCGATGAGCAGGTAGAGGTACTCCTCGCTGGGTCGCACGCCGAGCCCCGTCGACGACCCGATCATGAACGGGCGCAGGTACAGCGAGTCCTCGCCGCCCGCGGCCGGCACCCAGCGGTGGTCGACGGTGATGAGCTCGCGCAGCGAGCCCAGGAACAGGTCCTCGGGCAGCGGGGGCATCGCGAGCCGCTCGGCGGAGCGGGCCATCCGGTCCGCGTTGGCCGCCGGGCGGAAGGCGTGCACCGAGTCGTCGGCCCAGCGGTACGCCTTGAGCCCCTCGAAGATCGTCTGGCTGTAGTGCAGCACGACGGAGGCGGGGTCCATCGAGAGCGGCTGGTACGGGCCGACGGTGGCGTCGTGCCAGCCGCGCGCGGCGTCCCACGAGATCGTGACCATGTGGTCGGTGAAGAACTTCCCGAACCCGGGCGCGGCCAGTACCTCCGCCACACGCTCCGCGGTCGCCGGGGCGGGGTGCGGGGTGTGGGCGAAGGTCGTACTCATGAGGCCAGCCTAGACCGTGGGGGGAAGCCCCAGCGCGGAGCGCGTCACGAGCCCCGTGACCCGCCCGTCCCGCACCACCCACGCCGCGTCGGCGTCGCCGATGATCGCCCGGGCGGCCTCGACCCCCTCCCCCGCCCCGACGCTCGGCGCCGCCGGGCGCGCGTGGGTGACGACGGCGTCGCCGTCGGGCCGACCGTCGAGGTCACGGGCCGCCACGGCTCCGAGGATCTCCGACGGCGCGGCGGCCCCGGCGTCGCGGTCGCGGGACACGGGCACCGGTCCGGGGACGTCGACGAGGACCTCCCGGGCCCGGGCGACGGTCCACGACGCGCGGAGCACCGGGACGTCGACCGCCAGCACACCGACCGATCCGGGCTCCTCGTCGGTGAACCCGAGCCGGCCGAGCCAGCCGTCGTCGTAGTACTTCGAGAGGTAGGCGCGGCCCGAGTCGGGCGCGATGACCACGACGACGTCGTCGGGCCCGAGGTCGCGGGCCACGCGCAGCGCTCCGGCCACGGCCGTCGCCGACGATCCGCCCAGCAGCAGGCCCTCCTCGCGGGCCAGGCGGCGGGCGGTGAGCATCGTCGTGCGGTCGTCGACACGCACGATCTCGTCGGCGACCGCGCGGTCCCAGTTGGCCGGCCAGGGGTCGTCGACGGTGTCGGGGTGGCGGTAGTGCCCGATGGCCTCGACGTAGTACGGGCTGCCGTCCCCGCCGCCGTAGGCCGAGGTCTCCGGGTCGACGCCGACGACCCGCACCGGGCCGCGCTCCTTGAGCGCCGCCCCCGTCCCGGAGATCGTGCCGCCGGTGCCGATGCCGGCGACGAGGCACGTCACCGCGCCGCCGGTCTGCTCCCAGATCTCGGGCGCGGTGGTGTCGCGGTGGGCCTGGGGGTTGGCGGGGTTGCCGTACTGGTCGGCGAGCCACCCGCCCGGGGTCTCGGCGGCGATCCGCGCGGCGAGGTTGGTGACGTGACGCGGATCCTCGCGGGTCAGTCCGCCCGGCGTCGGCACGACCTCGGCGCCGTAGGCCCGCAGCGCCGCGATCTTCTCGGCCGCCGTGGTGTCCGGCACGACGATCACCGTGCGGTACCCCAGCACGCCGCCGACGAGCGCGAGCCCGATCCCGGTGTTGCCCGACGTGCCCTCGACGATCACCCCGCCGGCGGCCAGCGCCCCGGACCGTTCGGCGGCGCGCACCATCGCCAGCGCCGCGCGGTCCTTGACGCTGCCGCCGGCGTTCTGCCACTCGGCCTTCAGGTAGATCCGCGGCGCCAGCCCGTCGGCGAGCCTGCGCAGGCGGATCAGGGGCGTGGCACCGATGGCGTCGAGTACCGACTCGTGAACCGCTCCGGACACGGCTCGTGTCTACACGCCAGGATGGGCGCGTGACGTTCCCGGGCTTCGGCGAGGCGGTGGTCGACTTCTACGAGGGTCTCGAGGCCGACAACACCAAGGCGTACTGGACCGACAACAAGGCGGTCTACGACGAGCAGGTGCGGGCGCCGATGCTCGCGCTGCTCGCGGACCTCGAGTCGGAGTTCGGCGCGGGCAAGGTGTTCCGGCCCTACCGCGACGTGCGGTTCGCGGCCGACAAGACGCCCTACAAGGTCCAGTGCGGCGCGACCGCCGGGCCGCACTACGTGCAGGTCTCCGCCGACGGGCTGATGGCGGCGGGCGGGTACTACCGGATGACCTCGGGGCAGGTCGCCCGGTTCCGGGCGGCGGTCGACGACGAGCGCCACGGCCCCGCGCTCGAGGAGATCGTCGAGGGGCTGCGCGCCGACGGGTTCACCGTCGGCGGGGAGCGGCTGAAGTCCCGCCCCCGCGGCGTCGACCCGGAGCACCCGCGCCTGGACCTGCTGCGCCACAAGAGCCTGTTCGCCTGGTGCTCGTGGCCGCCGTCGGACGAGCTGCACGAGCCTGCGCTCGCCGACCGCGTGGCGGCCACCTGGCGCCGCCTCGCGCCGCTGGGGAAGTGGCTCGACGAGCACGTCGGCGTCGACCTCGACGACGCCGCCGAACGCCCGGGCGGCCGCCGGTCCCGTACGTGAGTGAACTTCGGGCCTATAGGCCCGAAGTTCGCTCACATGGGGACGGGCTCGTGGGGCCAGTCGCGCAGGTTGACCTGGTCGCAGGTGAGGGCGAAGGCGTCGATCTCCTCGGGCGTGGCGCCGCGGGCGAAGAGCTCCGCGAGGCCGCGGAAGTAGTGCTCCCGCGGGGCGCCGGGCACGAAGAGGATGAGGAACCGCGCGACGTCGTCGCCGACCGCGTGGAACCCGTGCACGCCGTTGACCGGCACGTGCGCGAAGTCCCCGCTGCCGAGGACCCGCCACCCCGTCCCGCTCATCACGCCGAGGCGCCCCGAGATCACCCAGAACGACTCGGAGAAGCCCTGGTGGTAGTGCGGGATCGCGCCCCACCGGCCGGGCACCGCCGCGCTCTCGAACAGCCCGAAACCGCCGCCGACGACGTCGGACGGCGCGATGAACCGCGCGGGGCCGGCCTGCTCGGCGTCGGCGCGGAAGCGGTAGACGCCGGGGCCGGCCTCGGGGAGGTCCGTCGGGAAGCTCACCGGGGCATCCTCACCGCACGTGCGAGGCCACGAAAGGTGGTTTGACGATCTCGCACTCGAGCGCCCGGCCGCGTACGTCGATGGCCACGACGTCGCCCTCGTCGAGCCCGGCCGCGGTGTCGAGCAGCGCGAGCGCGATGCCGGTCTTCAGGGTCGGCGAGAACGTGCCCGACGTGGTCTCGCCGACCTGCTCATCGCCCCGGCGCACGGCCATGTGCCCGCGCGGCACCCCGCGTCCGGTGGCCTTCAGGCCCCACGAGCGACGGCGGGGTCCGGCCGCGCGCTCGGCGGCCAGGGCCTCGCGACCCCAGAAGGCGTCCTTCTTCCAGCCCACCGCGAACCCGCAGCGCGCCTGCAGCGGCGTGATGTCCGGGCCGAGGTCCTGACCGTGCAGCGGCAGCCCCGCCTCGGTGCGCAACGTGTCCCGGGCGCCGAGGCCGGCAGGCAGGCCGCCCCGCTCGCCGACCGCGGCGGCCAGGGCGTCCCACAGCTCACCGGCGCCGTCGGCGGGGGCGATCAGCTCGTAACCGCGCTCGCCGGTGTAGCCCGTGCGGCAGACCCGCACCGGGCGTCCGGACCACTCGGCGTCGACGAACGCCATGTAGTCCTCGACGGCGGGCAGGCCGAGCGCGTCGAGCACCGCCGGCGACGACGGCCCCTGGACCGCCAGCACGACGTGGGCGTCGTGCTCGTCGGCGACCGTGACCCCGTCCGGCGCGACGTCCGCGAGCTGGCGTCCCACCCCCGCCGAGTTGGCGGCGTTGGGGACGGCGAAGACCTCGTCGGGGCCGACCAGGTAGAGGATGAGGTCGTCGATCACCCCGCCGTCGGCGGCGCAGCACAGCGTGTACTGCGCCTGCCCCGGGCCGATCCGCGCGAGGTCGTTGGTCAGGCACGCGTCGACGAAGGCCGCCGCGCCCGGGCCGCTGATGCGGACCTTGCCCAGGTGGCTGACGTCGAAGAGACCGACGGCCTCCCGGGTGGCGGTGTGCTCGGCCACCGTGCCCCCACGACCGTCACGGCTGTACTGGACGGGCATCTCCCAGCCGCCGAAGGGCGCGAACGAGGCCCCGAGGGCGACGTGACGGTCGTGCAGCGGGCTACGTCTCGGGTCGGTCACGGTGTCGGACACCCGCGGCACGGTAACCGAGCCGCTCCGGTCCTAGCATGTGATCGACACCGCCGACCTGGGGAGAAGACCCGCCGTGAGCAGCACCCCCGCCCTCGAGCTCCTCGGCGCCACGCCGGGCGCCGACACCCTCACCGACGTCGACGCGCTCGTCGTCGGCGTCCGTCCCGGTGAGGGGGGCGCGGACCCCGTCGTGGCCGGCGACTCGGCCGTCCTCGGCGACCTGGCGGGCGAGCTGCCCGGCCTCGTGGCCCTCCTCGGCGGCAGCGGGAAGGCCGAGGAGGTCACCCGGGTGCCGACGCGCGGGGCGATCGGGGCGCCGCTGGTGCTCGCCGTGGGGCTGGGCGCGGAGAGCCCCACCGGGTCGGCCGGCGAGGCGCCCGACGTCGCCGAGCAGGTCCGCCGCGCCGCCGGCGCCGCCGCGCGCGCCCTGCACGGGCACGCCGCGCACGTCGTCACCACGCTCTCGACGCTCGACCTCGCCGCGACCGTCGAGGGCACGCTGCTCGGCGACTACGCCTTCACCGACTACAAGAAGACGCCCGAGAAGGAGCCCACCGAGCTGGCCCGCCTCGGGCTCGTCGGCGACGGGGACGAGGCCACGGCCACCCGCGCGGCGACGATCGCCCGGGCGGTGCGCCACGCCCGCGACCTCGTCAACACCCCGCCCAACGACCTCTACCCCGACGCCTTCGCGCAGCGGGCGAAGGCCCTCGCCGAGGCCGCGGGCCTCACCGTCGAGATCCTCGACGAGAGCCGGCTCGCCGAGGGCGGCTTCGGCGGCGTCCTCGGCGTCGGCGGCGGGTCCTCGCGGCCGCCGCGGCTGGTCCGCCTGACCCACCGGCCCGAGAACGCGAGCAAGAAGGTCGCCCTCGTCGGCAAGGGCATCACGTTCGACACCGGCGGCATCTCGATCAAGCCGGCCGCGAACATGGACCACATGACCTCGGACATGTCCGGGGCCGCCGGCGTCGTCGCCGCCGTGTGTCTGGCCGCCGACCTCGGTCTGGACGTCGAGGTCGTCGCCACCGTGCCGATGGCCGAGAACATGCCCTCGGGCACCGCGTACCGCCCCGGCGACGTGCTGACGATGTACGGCGGCACCACCGTCGAGGTCCTCAACACCGACGCCGAGGGCCGGCTCGTGCTCGGCGACGCCATCGCGCGCGCCTGCGAGGACTCCCCCGACTACCTGCTCGAGACCTCCACGCTGACCGGCGCCCAGCTCGTCGCCCTCGGCGCGCGTACCCCCGGCGTCATGGGCACCGACGAGTTCCGCGACCGCGTCGCCGCCCACGCCGTGGCCGCGGGCGACGGCGGCTGGGCCATGCCGCTGCCCGAGGAGCTCCGCTCCGACCTCGACTCGCGCGTCGCCGACCTCGCCAACGTCACCAACCACCGCTTCGGCGGGATGCTCGTCGGCGGGATCTTCCTGCGCGAGTTCGTGGCCGACGGCGTGCCGTGGGTGCACCTCGACATCGCGGGCCCCGCGTTCAACACCGGCGGCCCGCACGGCTACACGCCCAAGGGCGGCACCGGCGTCCCCGTCCGGACCATCGCGGCGGTGCTCGACGACATCGCCCGTCGTGGCTGACAGCACGGCTGATCGGCCCCGACGTGGGTCGGGACGAAGTGGAAGGATGAGCCCCGACATCGCCTCCCCGGGGTCACCAGCCCCGGCCGGGGCCGCCGCACGCCACACGCCGACGCGGGAGTAGCAGCAGTGAGCGACACGTACGACGTCATCATCCTGGGAGCGGGTTCGGGCGGCTACGCCTGCGCGTTCCGGGCCGCCGAGCTCGGCCTGTCGGTCGCGCTGGTGGAGAAGGACAAGGTCGGCGGCACCTGTCTGCACCGCGGCTGCATCCCGACCAAGGCCCTGCTGCACGCCGCCGAGGTGGCCGACTCGGCGCGCGAGGGCGAGCAGTTCGGCGTGAAGAGCTCGCTGTCGGGCATCGACATGAGCGGCGTCAACTCCTACAAGGACAACGTCGTCGCCCGCCTCTACAAGGGCCTGCAGGGCCTGGTGAAGGCCAACAAGGTCACGCTCATCGAGGGCGCGGGCAAGCTCGTCGGGCAGGACACCGTCGAGGTCGACGGGCAGCGCTACCAGGGCCGCAACATCGTGCTGGCCTCCGGCTCGTACTCGAAGACGCTGCCCGGCCTCGAGCTGGGCGGGCGGGTGCTCACGTCCACCGAGGCCATCAACCTCGACTTCGTGCCCGAGCGGGTCGTCGTGCTCGGCGGCGGCGTCATCGGCGTCGAGTTCGCCAGCGTGTGGAAGAGCTTCGGCGCCGAGGTGACCATCGTCGAGGCGCTGCCGAACCTGGTGCCCAACGAGGACGAGTTCCTCTCCAAGCAGCTCGAGCGCCAGTTCCGCAAGCGCAAGATCGCGTTCAAGACCGGCACGAAGTTCACGGGCGTCTCGCAGACCTCCGACTCGGTGACGATCTCGCTGGAGACCGGCGAGCAGATCGAGGCCGACCTGCTGCTCGTGGCCGTCGGCCGCGGCCCGAACACCGCCGACCTCGGCTACGAGGAGAACGGCGTCACCCTCGACCGCGGCTTCGTCCCCACCAACGACCGGCTGCACACCGGCGTCGGCAACATCTACGCCGTCGGCGACATCGTGCCCGGCCTGCAGCTGGCCCACCGCGGCTTCCAGCAGGGCATCTTCGTCGCCGAGGAGATCGCCGGGCTGAACCCGCCGGTGATCGACGAGAAGGGCATCCCGCGGGTCACCTACTGCGAGCCCGAGGTCGCGTCGGTGGGGCTCACCGAGGCGCAGGCCAAGGAGCTCTACGGCGACGTGGCCACGCAGGTCTACGACCTCGCCGGCAACGGCAAGTCGCAGATCCTCAAGACCGCCGGGGCGATCAAGCTCGTCAAGGGCGGCACGGCCGCGGACGCCCCGGTGGTGGGCGTCCACATGATCGGCACGCGGATGGGCGAGCAGGTCGGCGAGGCGCAGCTGATCTACAACTGGGAGGCGCTGCCCGACGACGTCGCCAACCTGATCCACGCGCACCCCACGCAGAACGAGGCCCTCGGGGAGGCGCACCTCGCGCTCGCCGGCAAGCCGCTCCACAGCCACAGCTGACCCCGAGAAGACCGAGCGAGGAGTTCGAGCACGATGGCCCACTCCGTCCAGATGCCTGCTCTCGGGGAGAGCGTCACCGAGGGCACCATCACCCGGTGGCTCAAGCAGCAGGGTGACCACGTCGACGTCGACGAGCCCCTGCTCGAGGTGTCCACCGACAAGGTCGACACCGAGATCCCGTCGCCGGTCGCCGGCACGGTCCTCGAGCTCAAGGCCGGCGAGGACGACACCGTCGAGGTCGGCGGCGAGCTGGCCGTGATCGGCGAGGAGGGCGAGGCGACCGGTGGCGGCGCCGCGCAGGCCGCGCCGGAGCCGCAGCAGTCCGCACCCGAGCCGCAACAGTCCGCACCGGAGCCGCAGCAGTCCGAGCCGGAGCCCGCTCCTTCCCAGCCGGCGGAGCCCGCCCCGGCCGCGGCGTCCTCCGGGGGTTCCTCCGGCGGCACCACCGTCGAGATGCCCGCGCTCGGCGAGTCGGTCACCGAGGGCACGGTGACGCGCTGGCTCAAGCAGGTCGGCGACTCCGTCGACGTCGACGAGCCCCTGCTCGAGGTGTCCACCGACAAGGTCGACACCGAGATCCCGTCGCCGGTGGCCGGCACGGTCCTCGAGCTCAAGGCCGGCGAGGACGACACCGTCGAGGTCGGGGGTGCGCTCGCCGTCATCGGCGACGCGTCCCAGGCGTCCGGAGGTGCCTCGGCGGCCCCGTCCGCGCCCGCCGAGCCGGCACAGCCGAGCCAGCCGAGCCAGCCCGAGCCGTCGCAGCCGGCACCGTCGCAGCCGTCCCAGCCGAGCCAGCCGGCCCAGCCCTCTGAGCCGGTGGCCGCCTCGGGTGCCGACGACTACGTCTCCCACGAGACCGAGCAGCCGACCACGGCGAGCGGCCCCGCCAACGCGGGCGCGCTCCAGCCGCGGGAGAGCACCCCGTCGAACGGGACCTCCGCCCCGGCCGGCGAGCAGCAGACGGGCGCGCCGTACGTGACGCCGCTCGTCCGCAAGCTCGCGGCCGAGCGCGGCGTCGACCTGTCGTCGCTGACCGGCACGGGCGTCGGTGGACGCATCCGCAAGCAGGACGTCGTCAAGGCCGCCGACGAGCAGGAGCAGGCGGCGGCACCGGCGGCCGCGGCCACCCCCTCGGGCGGCTCGGGCGGCGGGACGGTGCACGGCGGCGAGGTGCAGAAGCCGTCGGCCTCCGGTGCGCGCGGCTCGTCGGGGGCGCCCGCGCCGGACACCTCCGGGCTGCGTGGCACGACGCAGAAGATGTCGCGGCGCCGGCAGACGATCGCGAAGCGCATGGTGGAGTCGCTGCAGGTCTCCGCCCAGCTCACGACCGTCGTGGAGGCCGACGTCACGCGCATCGCCCGCCTGCGCGACCGCGTCAAGGGCGAGTTCCAGAAGCGTGAGGGCGTCAAGCTCTCGTTCCTGCCGTTCATGGCGCTGGCCACGGTCGAGGCCCTGAAGGCCCACCCCGCGGTGAACGCCTCGATCGACACCGAGAAGAGCGAGGTCACCTACCACGGCGCCGAGCACCTGGGCATCGCGGTGGACTCGCCGGCCGGCCTGATCGTGCCGGTGATCCACGACGCCGGGGACCTCAACCTGGCCGGCCTCGCCCGCAAGATCTCCGACGTGGCCGAGCGGACGCGCACGAACAAGATCACGCCGGACGAGCTCTCGGGCGGCACGTTCACGATCACCAACACCGGCTCGCGCGGCGCGCTGATCGACACGCCGATCATCAACCAGCCCCAGGTCGGCATCCTGGGCACGGGCGCCGTCGTCAAGAAGCCGGTCGTGCTGCAGGACGACTCGGGCGGCGACGTCATCGCGGTCCGGTCGACGGCGTACCTGTGCCTGTCGTACGACCACCGGATCGTCGACGGCGCCGACGCGGCCCGCTTCCTCACCACGGTGAAGGAGCGCCTCGAGGGCGGCGCCTTCGAGGGCGAGCTGGGGCTGTAGCGCGCACCGCCCCGTTCTGACCGAAGGGCACCTTCGCTCGATCCATCCGAGCGAAGGTGCCCTTCGATCGTTCCGGAGTGATCGGCGAGGTTCCGGCGGTCGGCGCCCCTCGCCCGTCTATCCGAGCGAAGGTGCCCTTCGCTCACCACGGACCGACGGCCCCGGGTCGCGGCGGGCCGGACACTCCGCGACGATCACCCCATGCGCGTCGTCATCGCCGGGTCCTCCGGGCTCATCGGCTCCGCCCTGGTCCCCCGCCTGCGGGAAGGCGGCCACGACGTCGTCCGCCTGGTGCGGCGGACCCCGCAGGCGCCCGACGAGCGGGGCTGGGACCCCGCGGCCGGTCACGTCGCGCCGGGCGCCCTGGAGGGTGCCGACGCCGTGGTCAACCTGTGCGGCGCGGGCATCGGCGACAAGCGCTGGACCGGGGCGCGCAAGCAGGAGCTGCGCGACAGCCGCATGATCCCCACCGACGTGCTCGCCCGGGCCGTCGCCGAGCACGGGATCCCGACGATGATCAGCGGGTCGGCGGTCGGCTGGTACGGCGACACCGGCGCGATGGCCGTCGACGAGACCTCGCGCCGCGGCCAGGGGTTCCTCGCCGACCTGTGTCGCGACTGGGAGGCGGCCACCGCCCCGGCGTCCGAGGCCGGCGCCCGGGTCGTGCTGGTGCGCACCGGGCTCGTGCTCTCGCCCTCGGGCGGGCTGATGGGGCGGATCAAGCCGCTGTTCCAGTTCGGGCTCGGCGGGCGGCTGGGGTCCGGGTCGCAGTTCTGGCCGTGGATCTCCCTGGACGACGAGGTCGGCGCGATCGTGTTCGCGCTCGAGCACGACACCGTGGTCGGCCCGATGAACGCGACCGGGCCGGACCCGGTGAGCAACGACGAGTTCACCCGCGTCCTGTCCGCGCAGATGCACCGCCCCGCCCCGTGGGTCGTGCCGGGGATCGCGATGCGCACGGTGCTCGGGGAGTTCGCCGACGAGGGCGTGCTGGTCAGCCAGCGGGTGATGCCCGCGGTGCTCGAGCGCGAGGGCTTCACGTTCCGCCACGGCACGCTCACCGAGGCGCTGTCGGCCGTCCTCGACGGCTCATGACCGGCCTGCCCGACGCCGTCGACGTCGTCGTGGTCGGCGCCGGGCTCGCGGGGCTGCGGGCGGCGCAGACGGTCGCGCGGGCGGGGCGCTCGGTGGTCGTCTGCGAGGCGGGCGACGGGGTCGGCGGCCGGGTGCGCACCGACGTCGTCGACGGCTTCCTCGTCGACCGCGGGTTCCAGATCCTCAACACGTCCTACCCGGCGCTGCGGGCCGCCGTCGATCTCGACGCCCTCGACCTGCGCCGTTTCGTGCCGGGCGCGGCGGTCCGCGACGCCGACGGGCGCCTGCACCGCCTCGCCGACCCGCGCCGCGTCCCGACCTGGGCGCCGCGTACCGCGCTCGACGCCCTGCTCGGGCCCGGCGACAAGGCCCGGATCGGGGCGGTGACACTGCGGTCGCTGCTGGTGCCGCCATCGCGCCAGGCCCAGGCCGCGGAGCGCTCCACCGCCGACGAGCTGGCGCGCTGGGGCCTCGGCGGCACACCGACCGACACCTTCCTGCGGCCCTTCCTCGCCGGGGTGCTCGGCGACCGCGACCTGGAGACCTCGTCGCGGGTGTTCTCGTTGTTCTGGCGCAGCTTCGCGCTCGGCGACCTGACGCTGCCCTCGCGCGGCATCGGTGCGGTGCC
Source organism: Actinomycetospora aeridis (assembly GCF_037400275.1). Classification (NCBI taxonomy): domain Bacteria; kingdom Bacillati; phylum Actinomycetota; class Actinomycetes; order Pseudonocardiales; family Pseudonocardiaceae; genus Actinomycetospora; species Actinomycetospora aeridis. The sequence continues at coordinate 90,492 of NZ_JBBEGL010000006.1, forward strand.
CGCGCAGCTCGCGGCCCGCCTGCCGGCCGGGACCGTGCACCTCGACACACCCGCCGAGCAGGTCACCCCGGGCGTGGTGCGGACCCCGCGGGGCGCCGTCCGCGCCGGAGCGGTGATCGTCGCGACCGAGGGCCCGTCGGCGTCGGCGCTGCTCGCCGGGCGCGTCCCGCCGCCGCGCTCGTTCGCGCTGACCACCCGGTACCACGTCGTGACCGAGCCGCCGACGCGCCAGGCGCTGCTGCACCTCGACGGGGCCGGAGGGCCGGTCGTCAACACCGTCGTGCTCACCGCGGCCGCACCGTCCTACTCCCCCGACCACCGCCACCTCGTCGCGAGCACCGTCCTCGGCGTCGAGCCTCTGCCCGAGCCGGAGCTGCGGGGCGAGCTGGCGCGGATCTGGGGCACGCCGGTCGGGGCGTGGGACGAGCTCGCGACCGTGCGCATCCCCCACGCCCTGCCCGCGGCGGTGCCGCCCACGCCGGCGGGGCTGCGCCGGCCGGTGGACGTGGGTGACGGCCTCTTCGTCGCCGGCGACCACCGGGACACCCCCTCGACCCAGGGTGCGCTGGTCAGCGGGCGGCGGACGGCACAGGAGGCCCTGCGCCACCTCGCGAGCGGGGTAGCGTCGCGGGCGTGAGTCGCTCCAGTCGCGCCGCCGGCGAGCCCGTCGAGGTCCACGAGCTCGGCACCGTGGACTACCTCGAGGCGTGGGATCGCCAGCGCACGTTCGCCGACGCCCGCGTGGCCGGCACCGGCGGGGACGTCCTGCTGCTGCTCGAGCACCCGTCGGTCTACACCGCGGGACGCCGGACGCTGCCCGAGGAGAAGCCGCTCGACGGTACGCCGGTGATCGACGTCGACCGCGGCGGGAAGATCACCTGGCACGGCCCGGGCCAGCTCGTCGGCTACCCGATCATCCGGCTCGCCGAGCCCGTCGACGTCGTCGAGCACGTGCGGCGTCTCGAGCAGGCGCTGATCGCCGTCTGCGACGGCTACGGCCTGACGGTCGGGCGCATCGACGGTCGCAGTGGCGTCTGGCTGCCCGCCGACGACCGGGGCCCCGCGCGCAAGATCGCCGCGATCGGCGTGCGCGTGGCCCGCGGGGTGACGCTGCACGGGTTCGCGCTCAACGCCGACCCGGACCTCGCCGCGTTCGGGGCGATCGTGCCGTGCGGCATCCGCGACGCGGGCGTCACGAGCCTGACCGCCGAGCTCGGGCGCCACGTGGGTGTCGACGAGGTCCGCGACGACGTCCGCGAGGCCGTGCTGGCGGCGCTCGACGGCACGCTGGAGATCACCGACCGGTCGCTGCCGGTGCCCGCGGGCGCCGAGGCGCAGGACGTCACCGTCGGCGGCCTGACCGTGCGTGTGGGCGCCGCTCGCTGAGTGTCAGCGGAGTGGCTCCGCAGACGTTGAGTGTCCGTAGCTCCACCCTGATCACGCGTCGCCGGCCGGCGCGACCTGGTCCCGCACCACGGACGCCGGGTCAGGGGTCGAGCAGGAGCCGGGTCAGGCTGTCGGTGAGCCACGCCTGGAAGTCGTCCGCGCTCCAGCCGTGCTCGACGGTCAGCAGCGCGAACGTGCTCGGGTTCGCCATTGCCGAGTAGGTCGCCCCGGCCTGCTCGGCGGTCAGGCCGGCGCGGATCGGGCCCCGGGCGAGCAGCATGTCGATGTACACCGCCTGGACCTCGCGCCGCCGGGCGCGATCCCGGCGTTGCAGCTCCGCCGCGCCGGGGTCGACGGCGGCCGCGAGTGCGAGGATGTGCTGGACCGGAGCGGTGCGTTCGAGCAAGGTCCTGGAGAACTCCGCGAGCAGCCGGACCTGCTCCCGATGGTCGGCGCAGTCGCGGATCACCGCGATCGCGGGCAGCTCGAGGATGTCGAGCCCCTGGTCGTTGCCGACCACCGCGGGTTCCAACACCGCGTTCAGGACACCCGCCTTGTTCCGGAAGCGGGAGTAGACCGTCTCGACCGCGACATCGGCCCGGTCGGCGATCGCGGTGATCGTGGTGGCGGCGTACCCCGGGTCGCCGAACAGCTCGGTCGCGGCCCCCACGATCCGGTCGCGGGTCTCGGCGGCTTGCTGCTCTCTCCGGGTACGCGGTGGGCGCTGCCCCTTGACCGGCGGTGCCATCTCAATACAGTAGCACTGTATTGAGACAGTATCGCTGCACGGGGTGACGCGGCCGCTGATCGACGGCCCCGCCGGGCAGCACGAATCCTCAGGGAGGCACCCATGTCCGACCTCGTCCCGCCCCGGAGCGAGCTCGTGATCGACCCCACGCGCACGGCCGTCGTCAACGTGGACGTGCAGCGATGCTTCGTGGAGAACACTCCACTGGCCGCCCCCGACGGACCGGACGTGCTCCGTCGGATCAACGAGCTCGTCGGCGCCTGTCGCGCGGCGGGAGCTCTCGTCGTGCACACCCGCAGCTGGATGCGTCCGGACCGGACCGACGTCGGGGCGGTCATGGACCGGCTCGTGCCGCCCTTCATCGTCGCGCTCTACACCGCCGGTGCCGAGAGCGCCGAACTGCACCCGGACCTCGACGTCGACGAGCGCGACATCGTGCTCGACAAGCCCCGCTACGGCGCCTTTCACGCCACCGAGCTCGAACTGGTGCTGCGCCATCGCGGTATCGACACGGTGATCGTCACGGGGATCGCCACCTCGATCTGCTGCGAGACCACGGCCCGGGAGGCCGCCGTCCGCGACTTCCACGTCCTCTTCGCCGACGACGCCACCGGCACCCAGGACATGGCCGGGGTCGACGCCGCCACGCTGCACCGCGCGACCTGCGCGAGCCTGAGCATGGTCTTCGCACGCATCGTCTCCACCGACGAGGTCATCCGGACCGTGAGCGACGACGCCAGGGCACTCGCCGCCCGGTAGCCGCCCCCCGAGCCAGCCCTCCCCCGGCGGCGCCTTGACACGCCCGACACGGCGACGCGACGGTGATCGCGATCACACCGTCGTCGCGAGGAGATCGCCGTGGACGTATCCGTCGCCTTCCCGACCGCGCTGAGCTCGCCCGACGACATCGCCCTCGCCGAGGAGCTCGGCTACGCCCGGGCCTGGGTCTACGACACGCCGCAGCAGAGCCCCGACGTCTGGATGACCCTCGCGCTCGCGGCCGAGCGCACCGAGCGGATCGGGCTCGGGCCGGGCGTGCTCGTCCCCACGCTGCGCCATCCGATGACCAACGCCGCCGCCACCGCGACCCTCGCCGCGCTCGCGCCGGGACGTGTCGCCGTCGCGTTCGGCACCGGGTTCACCGGGCGGCGCGCGATGGGCTACCGCGCGATCCCGTGGTCGTTCATGGATGCCTACATCCGCACCTACCGCGCCCTGCTGCGCGGCGAGGTCGTCGAGTGGGAGGGCGCGCAGATGCAGATGCTGCACCCCGACGGGCACGCGCCCGCCCGGCCCGTCGACGTCCCCGTGCTGGTCGGTGCGCTCGGCCCCAAGGGTGACGCCGTGGCGCGCGAGCTCGGCGACGGGCTGTACGTCACCCTCGCGCAGCCGGAGTTCATGACGGCGTACTCCTGGGTGCCGTACCTGGCGTGGGGCACGGTGCTCGACGAGGACGAGGCCCAGGACTCCGAGCACGCGAAGGTCGCCGCGGGGCCCGGCTGGGCGCTGGCGTACCACGGCGCCTACGAGTTCGGCGGGCCCGACGCGGTCCGCGAGCTGGTCGGCGGCGACGCCTGGATGGACACCGTCGAGAAGGCCCCCGAGGGCCGCCGGCACCTCGCCGTCCACGTCGGGCACTGCGTGGAGCTCAACGACGCCGACCGCGCCGCCTGGGACGCCGGGGGGCACGCGATGCTGCGGGACGCGACGCTCAGCGGGACGGGCGGCGAGGTCCGGGACCGGCTGGACCAGCTCGCCGAGCAGGGCGTCACCGAGATCGTCTTCCAGCCGTGCGGGCCCGACACCCGCCGCGAGCTCGAACGCTTCCACGACGCCGCGACCTCGCGCTGAGCCGGCGCGTGGGAGTGGAGATACGGACACTCAACGTCTGCGGAGCCCCTCTCGGCGTGCTCCCCTCGATGCTGACACGGCGACGCTAGAGCTGCGGGACGACCTCGGACGCGACGAGGTCGAGGTGGTCGAGATCCGAGAGGTCCAGCACCTGCAGGTAGAGCCGGCCCAGACCCGCCCGCTCGGTGAAGGTGCCGATCTTGTCGACGAGCTCGGCCGGGGTGCCCGCGATGCCGCTGGCGCGCAGCTCGCCCGGGTCGCGGCCGATGGCGGCGGCACGGCGGGCGACCTCGGCGTCGTCGCGCCCGGCGCACAGCACCTGGGCGCTCGAGCGGGCCAGCGTCGCCGGGTCGCGGCCCAGCTCGCGGCAGGCGGCCTCGACGCGCTCCTGTCCGGCGACGACGTCGTCGAGGCCCGCGAAGGGCATGTTGAACTCGTCGGCGAAGGCCGCGGCGAGCCGGGGCGTGCGGCGGGGCCCGTTGCCGCCGACGATGATCGGCGGGTGGGGGGTCTGCGCCGGCTTGGGCAGGCCCGGGCTGTCGTCGAACGTGTAGTGCTCGCCGTGGTGGGTGAACTTCACGCCCACCGGCGTCCGCCACGACCCCGTGAGGATCTCCAGCTGCTCGGTGAGGATCGAGAACCGCTCGGGCAGCGGCGGGAACGGGATGCCGTAGGCGCGGTGCTCGGCCTCGTACCACCCGGTGCCGATCCCGAGCTCGACGCGCCCGCCCGACATCTGGTCGACCTGCGCCACGGTGACGCCGAGCGGACCGGGGAGCCGGAAGGTGGCCGCGCTCATGAGCGTGCCGAGCCGGATGGTGCGGGTCTCGCGGGCCAGTGCGGCGAGGGTCACCCACGCGTCGGTCGGCCCCGGCAGGCCGTTCGCCTCGCCCATGGCCAGGTAGTGGTCGGAGCGGAAGAAGGCGTCGAACCCGGCGTCCTCGGACGCCCGCGCCACGCGGAGCAGGTCATCGTACGACGCGCCCTGCTGCGGCTCGGTGAAGATCCGGAGGTCCACACGATCAGGGTAGTCATCTCGTCACGTCCCGAACCGTCCCCCCGGGTCTCGTCCGGCGGACGGCGTACACCGAGCGGCGTAGGCTCGCGCTCGTGACGGTCGCCCCCGAAGGACGGAAGATGTTGCGGCTCGAGGTCCGCAACGCCCAGACGCCCATCGAGCGCAAGCCGGAGTGGATCCGCACGCGCGTGGCCACCGGACCGAACTTCACCGAGCTCAAGGGCCTGGTGAAGGGCTCGGGCCTCGCCACGGTGTGCGAGGAGGCCGGCTGCCCCAACATCTTCGAGTGCTGGGAGGACCGCGAGGCCACCTTCCTCATCGGCGGCGAGCAGTGCACCCGCCGGTGCGACTTCTGCCAGATCGACACCGGCAAGCCCTCCCCGCTCGACACCCTCGAGCCGCGCAAGGTCGCCGAGTCGGTCCGCCAGATGGGTCTGCGGTACTCCACGATCACCGGCGTCGCCCGCGACGACCTCGACGACGGCGGCTCCTGGCTCTACGCCGAGACCGTGCGGCAGGTGCACGAGCTCAACCCGGGCACCGGCGTCGAGCTGCTCATCCCCGACTTCGACGGTCGTCCCGACCAGCTCAGGCCGGTCTTCGACGCGGCGCCCGAGGTGCTCGCGCACAACCTCGAGACCGTCCCGCGCATCTTCCGCCGCATCCGGCCGGGGTTCCGCTACGAGCGCTCCCTCGACGTCATCCGCCAGGCGCGCGCCGCCGGGCTGGTGACCAAGTCGAACCTCATCCTCGGCATGGGCGAGACCCCCGAGGAGGTCACCGCCGCGATGCGCGACCTCGTCGACGCCGGGTGCGAGCTGCTCACGCTCACCCAGTACCTGCGCCCGAGCGTGCGCCACCACCCCGTGGAGCGCTGGGTCAAGCCCGAGGAGTTCGTCGAGCACCGCGACGCCGCGCTCGCCATGGGGTTCCCCGGCGTGATGGCCGGCCCGCTCGTGCGCTCGTCCTACCGGGCGGGGCGTCTCTACGCGCAGGCCAAGCTGGCCCGCGGCGAGGAGCTGCCCGCGGGCATGGCCGAGCTCGCCGAGGAGGGCCCCGCCCGCCAGGAGGTCGGCGAGGTGCTGGCCCGCGCGCGGCACTCCGAGGCCGGCTAGATCCGGCTGGCTCCGGCTAGCTCCGACGGCGGGACCAGCACACCCCGGCGAGCACGAGGGACCACAGCCACGCCGCCGCGGTGAACGGCACGATGACCGCGAAGTCGACGATCACCGCGCCGGTCAGCCAGCCGAGCCCGGCCGCGAGTCCCACCGGGCCGAGCCATCGCGGGAAGCGACGGTCGAGGGCCAGGGTCAGTCCGTGCAGCGCGATCGCCGCGCCGAGCAGCGCCTGCGCGGTGAACGCGACCGCGCCGAGCACGATCATGGCGGCGGCCGTCCGCTCGACGACGAGAGCGGCCGGCACCGCGCCGGCGACGAGCTCCGCGGCCGGGACGGCCAGCCAGGCGTGCAGGCCGAAGTAGACCGCGAACACCGCGGTCGCGACCGTCATGGTCAGCGCCGCGACCCGTCCGACGTCACCGGCCGGGCGGGGTCCGGCCCCGCGTGCGAGCGCGTTGAGGCAGGCGGCCCAGAGCACGATCGCGGCGACGGCGAGCAGGTGCACCGGGCGCCAGCTCGGGCGCTCGGCGATCCATCGCAGGGTCAGCTCGGCCGACTCGATGGGCGGGTTGCCGTGCACGGCGGTCGGCACGATCGTCGCGACGACGGCGAGCACCAGACCCGCGGGGATCCACCGTCCCGTGCTCGCCGGGGCCGGGGGTGCTTCGACGTTCGACATGACCGTGAGCGTCGTCACCGGGCCCGCACCGGACATCCGGGACGACCCCGACATCTCCCCCGAGACCTTCGGCGCCCCGTACGTCGGTGGGCCGACGTCGGGGCGCCCGCCAGAGGCGAACCGTGACGTGCCCGTAGGGCAGAATGTCGGCCATGGCGAAGCAGGGCTCCGGCGCGGCGAGCAAGGAAGAGAAGAAGGCCGCCAAGCAGGCCGCGAAGGTGGCGCGCCGCGAGCGCTTCAGCCAGATCTGGCAGGCGTTCCAGATGCAGCGCCGCGAGGACAAGCTGCTGCTCCCGTTGATGATCGGCGCGGTCGTGGTCACCGCGCTCGTGCTGTTCGGCATCGGCCTGCTGATCGGCCAGCAGTGGTTCCTTCTGCCGACCGGCATCCTGCTCGGCGTCCTCCTCGCAGTGATCATCTTCGGGCGTCGGGTGCAGAAGAACGTCTACTCCAAGGCCACCGGCCAGCCCGGCGCGGCCGGCTGGGCGCTCGACAACATGCGCGGCCAGTGGCGCGTCACCCAGGCCGTCGCGGGCACCACCCAGCTCGACGCCGTCCACCGCGTGATCGGCCGGCCGGGCGTCGTGCTCGTCGCCGAGGGCGCGCCGCACCGCACCAAGAGCCTGGTCAGCCAGGAGAAGAAGCGCGTCTCGCGCATCATCGGCCAGGTGCCGATCTACGAGGTCTCCGTCGGCGAGGAGGAGGGCCAGGTGCCCCTGGCCAAGCTGCAGCGCCACATGACGAAGCTGCCGCGCAACATCGACAAGTCCCAGATGGACACCGTCGAGAAGCGCCTCGCCGCGCTCGCCAACCGGAGCGGGCCCGCCGTACCCAAGGGCCCGATGCCGCGCAACGCCCAGCAGCTCAAGGGCATGCAGCGCACGGCCCGCCGCCGCTAGGGCGAGTCAGCGGACCTTCACCACCACCGTCCGGCTCACGCGGTCCTGGATGCCGCGCGAGTCGCGGTCGACGATGAGCGCCGGGATCACGAAGAACAGCGACGCCGTGCGCACCACCGTCCAGAGCAGGCCGACACCCGGGCGCTCGGGACGGTCGAGCCGCACGATGCGCAGGCCCAGCAGGACCATGGCGGGCGTCGCGCCGACCACCGCCACCGGCACGATCATGAGGATCGCCCAGGTCAGCAGGCTCCAGTTCTGCGGGAGCGCCGGGTAGGTGAACAGCCCGGCCAGCACGCCCGCGAGCACCGCGTCGAGCAGGAACTGGGCACCGCGCCGACCGAGCGTCGCGACCGAGCCGGGCCCGTCCTCGGGCAGCCCGAAGCGCTCGCCGGGGTAGCCCTCCTCGGTGATCTCCGGTGGCGGTGTGCGCTGCGTCTCGGGCGCCTGCGGCGTGACCGCCGCCCGCCCCTCACCGCTCGAGCCCTCGAGCCATTCCCGAAACCACGCCACCGTGACAGGCTACGGCGGCCGAGCGCGGGGGCAGTGAGTCGCCGCACGACCACCCAGCGCTCGTTAACTGCTGTGAAACATGCCGGTGACGGCCGAGCAACAGCGTCGACCTAGCGTCAGGATCACCAGGATCGGTCACGGTCGACCCACCCGATCAGTGGGTACCGTGCGACCCGCTGACGACACCGACCCCCGTCGTCCCCGGCAAGCGTGTGAAGGAGCCACCGAGGGTGTTCAACAACCAGGACGAGGTCTTCAAGTACATCTCCGACGAGGGGGTGAAGTACGTCGACGTCCGTTTCTGCGACCTGCCGGGGCAGATGCAGCACTTCACCGTGCCGGCGTCGGAGTTCAGCGAGGACGTGTTCACCACCGGCCTCGCCTTCGACGGCTCGTCGATCACCGGCTTCCAGAGCATCAACGAGTCGGACATGACGCTGCTGCCCGACGTGGCGACGTCGCGGATCGACCCGTTCCGGGCGCAGAAGACGCTGAACGTCAACTTCTTCGTGCACGACCCGCTGACCCTCGAGGCCTACAGCCGCGACCCGCGCAACGTCGCCCGCAAGGCCGAGAAGTTCCTCTCGACCGTCGACGTCGCCGACACGTGCTTCTTCGGCCCCGAGGCCGAGTTCTACATCTTCGACTCGGTCCGCTACGAGTCGAAGGCGAACGGCACCTCCTACGAGGTCGACTCGATCGAGGGCCACTGGAACACCGGCCGCGACGAGGTCGGCGGCAACAAGGGCTACAAGGTCAGCATGAAGGGCGGGTACTTCCCCGTCGAGCCGACCGACCAGAGCTCCGACCTGCGCGCCGCCATCGGCACCAACCTCATCAACTCCGGCTTCGAGCTCGAGAAGCTGCACCACGAGGTCGGCACCGGCGGCCAGGCCGAGATCAACTACAAGTTCAACACGCTGCTGCACGCCGCGGACGACCTGCAGCTGTTCAAGTACATCGTCAAGAACACGGCGTGGCAGGCGGGCAAGACCGTCACCTTCATGCCGAAGCCGCTCGCCGGCGACAACGGCTCGGGCATGCACTGCCACCAGTCGCTGTTCAAGGGCGGCGAGCCCCTGTTCTACGACGCCAACGGCTACGCGGGCCTGTCGGACCTGGGCCGCCACTACATCGGCGGCATCCTGCACCACGCCCCGAGCCTGGTCGCGTTCACCAACGCCACCGCGAACTCGTACCACCGCCTGGTGCCCGGGTTCGAGGCCCCGATCAACCTGGTCTACTCGAACCGCAACCGCTCGGCGTGCGTCCGCATCCCGATCACCGGCGACAACCCGAAGGCCAAGCGCCTCGAGTTCCGCTGCCCCGACTCGTCGGGCAACCCGTACCTGTCCTTCGCGGCCATGATGATGGCCGGCCTCGACGGCATCCGGAACAAGATCGAGCCGCCGACGCCGGTCGACAAGGACCTCTACGAGCTGCCCCCGGAGGAGGCCGCCGAGATCGCGCAGGTCCCGGCCAGCCTCGACGCGGCGATCAACAACCTCGAGGCCGACCACGACTACCTGCTCGAGGGCGGCGTGTTCACCTCGGACCTCATCGAGAAGTGGATCGAGCTCAAGCGCGACGACGTCACGGGCCTGCGACTGCGTCCGCACCCGTACGAGTTCGAGCTGTACTACAACTGCTGAGCCCCTGAGCAGCACACGGCCCGGTCACCCCTCGCGGGTGGCCGGGCCGTCGTGCTGTTCCGGCCGTGCGCTCAGCCCGTCTGCTTGCGCACCCGCAGCACCGCGAGGGTGACGAGCACGATGCCGACGACCCCGAGGGCGAAGAGCACGATCCCGGGCACCGGGTTCGGCGTGAACGTGAAGAGGAGGCCGGCGACCAGGAGCACGGCGCTGATCACCCAGCCGATCACACAGCCGCGCATCGTGGTGAGACCGAGAGCCGAGAACATGCCCGCCATGCTGGCACGGAACCCGTCACCGCCTGGGTGGCCCGTCGTGTGATCTCTTGTCCGGCACGTCGTCGCGCGGGGACAGGGCGGCCGCCACGACGTACTGGTAGACGTAGCGGATCTCCTCGCCCCGCCGCACGGGCAGGCACACCCAGCCCACCCACTCCCCCGTCGTCGTGCGCCGCCAGGCCAGCAGCTCGCCGGGGACGCGGCTCTGGAGGTCGACGCCCTCGGGCATCGGGCGGACGGGCCGCTCCTGCGGGCGCGGGTAGGCGATCGCGAGGTCGACCCAGACCCGCTTGACCTCGTCGCGCTGCAGCGCGCCGGAGCGGTCGTTGCGGCGCTGCGCCGGACCCCGTTCATCGAACACGTGTTCGATGGTCGGTGATGGAGCCTCGACACGCCACCCACACGGCCGTGCGTGTCCCCGAACGCGGTGCACCTCACGCGCCCGGGGAAACCCCTGCCCGGACCGGGTAGCTCTACGCATACCGGACACGGCTGCGCTTCGTAGTTTCGGTGTCACCGCAGGTCAGACCCGCGGCCGACACACGAGAGAAGCGAGCCCCCATGACTCGACCGTGGTCCTCCGTGCTCGCCGGCGTCGTCGCCGGCTCTGCCCTCCTCCTCACCGCAGCCCCGGCCCTCGCCACGACCCCCGCGGAACCGGCGTACCCCCGCGAGCGCGTCGTCGCCGAGGTATTGCCCGCCGTCACCTACCTCGAGACCCGCAGCGAGGCAGTCGTCCGCGAACGGGGCTCCGGTCGCGAGATCGGGACCGTGTCGGTCACCGGCTCCTGCTCGGGCGTCGTGGTGTCGAACGACGGCCACATCGCGACCGCCGGTCACTGCGTGCACCCCGACGACATCCGCAACGCCATGGCCCGCGACCTCGCCGAGCGCCTCGAGGCCCGCGGCGTCGGCCCGCGCGACCGGCTCTACGCGTTCATCCTCATCCGCTACGAGTTCGAGGGGCGCACCCCCGGCAGCCCGATCGACCGCACGGTGACCGCCGTGCGCGCCGACAGCTCCTCCGGCGCCGGGACGCGGATGCCCGCGCGGATCGTCGACGCCGAGCCGAACCGCCGGGGCGACGTGGCGCTGCTCGACGTCGACGCCACCGACCTGCCCGCCGTCACCCTCGCCCCGGCCGGCGACCTGACGCCCGGCACCCCGGTCACCACCGTCGGCTACCCCGCCGACCGGGACCGGGCCCTCGACCCGAGCCGCGAGCCGAGCTGGAAGGACGGCACGGTGAGCTCCGTCCAGGCACGCGGCGGTATCCCGTTCGTGGAGGTCAGCGCCGCGATGGCTCCAGGGATGAGCGGAGGGCCGGCCGTCGACGGCCGTGGCCGGGTGATCGGGCTGAACAGCATGGGGCTCGACGAGTCCGGCTCGTTCAACTTCGTCGCCCCCACCTCGACGCTGAGCACGATGCTCGACCGCCACGGCGTGCGGACCGGGCCCGGCCCGGTCGACCTCGCCTACCGCGCCGGCCTCGACCACCGTGTGAGCGGGGAGAACGCCGACGCCGTCGCCGCCTTCCGCGAGACCCTGCGCCTCCGGCCCGACCACGGCCGGGCCCAGGAGCAGCTGCAGCTCGCCGAGGCCGCCTACCTCGCCGACGGCGACGCGAGCGAGCGGCCGGCGATGGTGTGGGGCGTCGCCGGCGGGGCGGTCCTGCTGCTCCTCGTGGCCACGACCGTCACCGTGATCGTCGTCCGACGCCGTCGCCGGGCAGCGGATCCGGTGGGTCCCCAGTACCCGATCGGGCCGCAGTACCCGATGGGTCCGCCCACCGGCCCGCTCCCGCCGGCGACATGGCCCTACGGCCCGCCCCCGCAGGGCACCTATCCCCAGGCCCCGCAGCCCCCGGTCGTGTCGCCGTTCGGTCCCCCGGCCCCGCGGACCCCGGCGCACGAGGAGCCGCCGTCGCGGACCGACACCGTCTGCTGAAGATCACCAGGTCGACAAGCACCCCGAGGACGCTCCTCGGGGTGCTTTTCGGCCTGCTGATCTCCCGTGCGGGCGTGGTAGCGAGTGATCAACGGGGACTTCGCGCGCGTAGAAGCAGCGAACCGCCCGTTCGCTGCGAAAGGGGCGCGTCGCTGCACCAGAGCACGCTGCCTCAGTCCACGAGGTAGAAGATCCGGTCGACGACCCCGCGGGCGCGCCGGGTGACGCGGCGGTACTCGTCGAGGAACTCCCCCGGGTCGTCGTCCGGGTCGTGGCCCAGGGCCGAGGCGACGGCGGCGAGGTCGCGCCCCGAGCGCGGGACCTCGTCGGTGGGGCGACCCCGGACGAGGGTGGCGGCGCCCCGGGCGTGGGTGGCCATCGTCCAGCCGGCGGCGAGCTCGTCGGCGTCGCCCGGCGCGATCAGCCCCGCCTCGGCGGCCGCACCGAGCGCCCCGAGCGTCGAGGGCGTCCGCAGCGCCGCCACGGCGCCGGCGTGCTGGAGCTGCAGCAGCTGCACGGTCCACTCGACGTCGGAGAGCCCGCCGGTGCCGAGCTTGGTGTGCAGGGCCTTGTCGGCGCGCCGGGGCATGCGCTCGTTGTCGACACGCGCCTTGATCCGGCGGATCTCGCGGGCCTTCTGGTCGGGCAGGCCGTCGGCGGGGTACCGGTACGGGTCGATCACCTCGACGAACGCGGCGCCGAGGTCGTCGTCGCCGGCGACGGGGCGGGCGCGCAGCAGCGCCTGGAACTCCCAGGTGTCGGCGAGCTTCGCGTAGTACTGGCGGTAGGAGTCGAGGGTGCGCACGAGCGGGCCGCTCTTGCCCTCGGGGCGCAGCTTGGTGTCGACCTCGAGCGGCGGGTCCGGGCTCGGGGCGCCGAGGGCCGACACGGTCGCCTCGGCGACGGCCTTGGCGTAGCGCACGGCCTCGGCGTCGTCGACGCCCTCGGCCGGCTCGCACACGAACAGCACGTCCGCGTCCGACGAGTAGCCCAGCTCGGCGCCGCCGAGCCGTCCCATCCCGATGACGGCGATCCGCGCCGGGGCCGGGCCGTCGCCGGCGTGACCGCGCTCCGCGGCGTCGAGGGCGGCCTGGAGCACGCTCACCCAGATGCTCGAGAGCGCCTCGCAGACGGCGGTCACGTCGAGCAGGCCGAGCAGGTCGGCGCACGCCACGCGCACCAGCTCGATGCGGCGCATGGAGCGGCCCACCTGGCCGGCCGAGTCGGGGTCGGTGTGGCGGGCGACGGCGCGGCGCAGGGAGGCGGCGACGTCCTCGGGCCGGCGGGCGACGAGGTCGGCGTTCGGCCCGTCGCCGGCGAGCAGCCGCAGCACCTCGGGCGTGCGCGGCATCATCTCGGCGACCCAGCGCGAGGTGCCCAGCACGCGCATCAGCCGCTCGGCGGCGACGCCCTCGTCGCGCAGGTAGCCGAGGAACCACGGGGTGTCGGCGAGCGCCTCGGACACCTTGCGGTAGGCGAGCAGGCCGTGGTCGGGGTCGGCGGAGTGGCCGAGCTCGTCGAGCAGCACCGGCAGCAGCGCGCGCTGGATGCGGCTCGCGCGGCTGACCCCGCTGGTGAGCGCCTGCAGGTGCCCGAGCGCGCCCTGCGGCGAGGTCCAGCCCAGCGCCTTGAGCCGGCGCATCGCCGACTCGGAGGTGAGCACGAGGTCCTCGCCCGGCACGCGGGCCACCGACTCGAGCAGCGGGCGGTAGAAGAGCTTCTCGTGCAGGCGCCGCACGCGCACCGTGTGCCGCGAGCGCTCGTGCTGCAGCACGCCGACCGCGTCCCGGGTGCCGTCGGGGCGGAGCTTGGCCGCGCGGGCGAGCCAGCGCAGGCCGGTGGTGTCGTCGTCGGGCGGGAAGAGGTGGGTACGGCGCATCTTCTGCAGCTGCACGCGGTGCTCGAGCAGGCGCAGGAAGCGGTACGACGCCGCGAGGTTGGCGGCGTCGTCACGCCCGACGTAGCCGCCGTCGGCGAGCGCGGCCAGCGCCTCGAGCGTGTTCTGGCTGCGGATCGTCTCGTCACCGCGCCCGTGCACCATCTGCAGCAGCTGCACGGCGAACTCGACGTCGCGCAGCCCGCCGCGGCCGAGCTTGAGCTCGCGGTCGGCGTGCTCGGCGCGGATGTGGTCGACGACCCGGCGGCGCATCGCGCGGACGTCGGGGACGAAGTCGTCACGGTCGGCGGCGCTCCACACCATGGGGGCGAGCGCCTCGCAGTACTCGCGCGCCAGGGCGTCGTCACCCGCCACGGGCCGGGCCTTGAGCAGCGCCTGGAACTCCCAGGTCTTCGCCCAGCGCTCGTAGTAGCTGACGTGCCCCTCGAGCGTCCGAACCAGGGCGCCCTGCCGCCCCTCGGGACGCAGGTTGGCGTCGACCTCGAGGAACGCCTCGGTGGCGACGCGCATCATCGTCGAGGCGAGCCGGGTGGCGACGTCCGTCGGGCCCTCGGCGACGAAGATGACGTCGATGTCGCTGACGTAGTTGAGCTCGCGCCCGCCGCACTTGCCCATGCCGATCACGGCGAGCCGGCACGGCAGCGGGTCGTCGGGCCGGCGGTCGTCCCGGCTCCCGAGCGCGTCGGCGATGGTCGCGTCGGCCACCGCGAGCGAGGCCCGCAGCCCGGCCGCAGCGAGGTCGGCGAGCTGGGCGGCGACGACCTCCACCGGCACGACGGGCAGGTCCGGCTCGCACACCGACTGCAGGTCGGCCGCGGCCAGCGCCAGCACCTCGTCGCGGTAGGCCAGGCGCAGCGCCCCGATCCCCTCGGGCTCGAGCACGTTCGCCCGCGGCGGCCCGTCGCCGGCGCGCTCGGCGCCCACCGCGTCGAGCAGCGTGCGCGTCCGGTCGTCGAGGTCCGGGAGCAGGGAGGCGTCGTACGTGCGCCCCGGGGTGCTCTCGGTGCGCAGCGAGCGCCACCGGTCCGGGTGGGCGACGAGGTGGTCGCCCAGCGCCGTCGAGCCGCCGAGGACGCCGAGCAGCCGCCCGCGCAGGCCCTGGTCGGTGCGCAGCGCCTCGGCCAGGGCCGACCACTCCTGCTCCCCCAGGGCCTCGCGCACGCGCTCGACGGCGAGCAGCGCGAGGTCCGGGTCGGGGCTGCGGGCCAGGGCCCAGACGACGAGCTCGTTGCCCTCGACGGGGGCGTCACCGTCCCACCAGCCCAGCGCCGCGAGCCGGTGGCCCGCGTCCGGGTCGGTGAGGCCGAGCCGGGCCGGTGCACGTCCCGTGCGGTCGCGGCGGGGGGTCGCCATGGCGGGCTCGGTCATGGTTCCAGGATTCCAGCTCGAGCCGTCACGGGCGCGACCGCTGGCAGGATCGATGGCATGCAGCGCTTCGAGTACAAGGTCGTGCAGCTCCGCGAGAGCCTCATGGGTGGGAAGCTCTCGGACAGCAAGCTCGAGAAGGTCCTGAACGGCGAGGCCGCCGACGGCTGGCAGCTCAAGACGATCACGAGCGCGGACGTCAAGGGGCGGATGGGCCCCGGCGGGGTGGACGGCCTGCTGGTGACCTTCGAGCGTCCCGTGGGGAGCTAGAGGGTCGGCAGGTACGTCGCCAGCTCGTAGGGCGTGACGTTGCGGCGGTAGGCGTCCCACTCCGCGCGCTTGTTGCGCAGGAAGAAGTCGAAGACGTGCTCGCCGAGGATCTCGGCCATGAGCTCGGAGCGCTCCATCGCCGCGAGGGCGCCGTCGAGGTTCTGGGGCAGCGTCTCGTAGCCCATCGCCCGGCGCTCGTTCTCCGAGAGCATCCAGACGTTGTCCTCGGCCGCCGGCGGCAGCTCGTAGCCCTCGGCCACGCCCTGCAGGCCGGCCCCGAGGATCACCGCGTACGCGAGGTAGGGGTTGGCCGCGGTGTCGATGGTGCGCACCTCGACGCGGCGCGACGACGCCTTGCCCGGCGAGTACATCGGCACGCGGACCAGCGCCGAGCGGTTGGCGTGGCCCCAGCAGACGGTGGTCGGGGCCTCGCCGCCGACGATCAGGCGCTTGTAGGAGTTGACGAACTGGTTCGTCACCGCGGAGATCTCGCGGGCGTGGCGCAGGATGCCCGCCACGAACGCCTTGCCGGTCTTCGAGAGCTCGTAGGGCTCGGCGGCGTCGTGGAACGCGTTCTGGTCGCCCTCGAACAGGCTGATGTGGGTGTGCATCGCCGAGCCCGCGTGCTCGGTGAACGGCTTGGGCATGAAGGACGCGCGCACCCCCTGGGTGATCGCGACCTCCTTGACGATGTAGCGGAAGGTCATGATGTTGTCCGCCATCGTCAGGGCGTCGGCGTAGCGCAGGTCGATCTCCTGCTGGCCGGGACCGCCCTCGTGGTGGCTGAACTCCACCGAGATGCCCATCGCCTCGAGCGACTCGATGCACCGCCGCCGGAAGTGCGGCGCGGCGTCGTGGCTCGCCTGGTCGAAGTAGCCGCCGGTGTCGGCCGGGACCGGCGGCGTGCCGTCGCCCGGCAGGTCGCGCAGCAGGTAGAACTCGATCTCGGGGTGCACGTAGCAGGTGAACCCCGCCTCGGCGGCCCGCGAGAGCCCGCGGCGCAGCACGTGGCGCGGGTCGGCCCACGACGGCGAGCCGTCGGGCATGGTGATGTCGCAGAACATCCGCGCCGAGTAGTGCCCGCCGCCCGCGGTCTCCCAGGGCAGCACCTGGAACGTCGCCGGGTCCGGCTTCGCGACCATGTCCGACTCGTAGACCCGCGCGAAGCCCTCGATCGCCGAGCCGTCGAACCCGATGCCCTCGGCGAACGCGCCCTCGAGCTCGGCCGGCGCGACGGCCACCGACTTCAGGTAACCGAGCACGTCGGTGAACCACAGCCGCACGAAGCGGATGTCGCGTTCCTCCAGCGTGCGCAGGACGAACTCCTGCTGGCGATCCATGGCCCGACCCTAAGTGCGCGGTGTGACGCCCGGAAGCCGGGGATGGGTCACGTTGCGGGGCACGTCGCGTTCGGCGGCGCCGGCGTCCCGTCGATCAGGTAGCGCGTGGCGATGTCGTCGACGCACGAGGAGTTCTGGAACACCGCCGTGTGCTCGTCGCCGACCTTCGTCAGCAGTGACCCGTTCAGCGCCCGGGCCAGCTCGACGCCCGCCTGGTACGGCGTCGCGGGGTCGCCGGTGGTGGACACGACCAGCGGCGGCGCGAGGCCCGGGACCTGCGGGAGGTGCGGCTGGCTGGTCGGCGGCACCGGCCAGAACGCGCAGCTGTCGCGGGCCGCGGAGACCCCGCGCCCGCTGTCGAGGAACGGCGCCGCCTGGTTGTAGGCCTCGGCGCGGGCCCGCGACTGCTCCGGGTCGGTGACGCGCGGGTCGTCGACGCAGCGGATCGCCTCGAAGGCGTCCTGCGACGCGGCGTACGTGCCGTCCGGGTTCCGCTCGTAGTACTCGTCGGCGAGGGTCATGAGCTGACCGCCCTGACGGGCGCGCAGGTCGGCCAGCGCCCGGCTCAGGCGCGGCCAGTAGGCCTCGACGTAGAGCGCGTTGATCGTCCCCTGCTGGGCGTCGGCGTAGGACAGCACGCGGCCGTCCGCGAGCGGCAGCGGCGCGTCGATCAGCGGGCGGGTCAGCTGCTGGTAGGCCGCCGTGGTCTGCGCCGGGTCCTGGCCGAGGGGGCAGTTCGGGCGGGTGGTGCAGTCGCGGGCGAAGGCGTCGAACGCCCCCTGGAACCCGCGACCCTGCTCGATGAGCTCGGTGGTCGGGTCCTGGTCGGGGTCGAGCGCGCCGTCGAGGATCATCGCCCGGACGTTCTGCGGGAACTGCTCGGCGTAGGTCGACCCGATCCGGGTGCCGTACGAGAAGCCCAGGTAGCTCAGCCGGGCGTCGCCGAGGGTCGCGCGCAGGACGTCCATGTCGCGGGCGACGTCGCGGGTCCCGACATTCGCGAGCACGTCGACCCCGGTGCGCTGGGCGCAGCGGTCGACGGTCGCGCGCTCCTCGGTCTCGGTCTGCGCGACGCCGGCCGGCGACGGGTCGGTGTCGTCGTCGCGGCGGTCGGCGTCGCGCTCGGGACCCTCGAGGCAGCGGATGGGCGGCTCGCTCGCCCCGACCCCGCGGGGGTCGAAGCCGACGACGTCGAACCGGCGCCCCACCTCGGTGCGGGCGAGCGACGTCGACAGGTACGCCGCGGTCTGGATCCCCGACGCCCCGGGCCCGCCCGGGTTGATGACGAGCGAGCCGATGCGCTGCGGCGAGTCGGGCGCGGCGTGGCGCAGCACCGCGATCGTGCCCGTGCGCCCGCCGGGCTGGGCGTAGTCGAGCGGCACCTCCATGCGCGCGCACTGCAGCGCGGGGTCCGCGTAGATCTGGCGGTCCTCGTCCGTGGCCGCGAACGGCGCGCACGGCCCCCAGGCCAGCTGCTGGCCGTAGAAGCGCTCGAGCCCGGGCGGGGCACTGGCCGCCGGGTCGGGGACCGCGACGCCGGGGACCACCTGCGCGCACCCGCCGAGCACGACGGCCACCGCCCCGAGGGCGACGGCGGCGAGGGTGCTGGTCCGGCGGCTCCGTCGGCTCCGGAGGGTGAGGGCGCGCACGGCGGCCACCATCCCACGCGGTCCGTGATCGTCCGGTGACGGGCTCCCGCGCATCGGGGCCCGTCGCTGCGACGACCCTGTGAGTCTGGTCCCAGCGGGCGGCCGACCCGCGCGGGCGGTGCCACCGTGTGCTCATCCACCCCGACGACCCGGGGACCCGCCGCCCTCGGCGGGCCTCGAGGCAAGGACGGACGACGATGACGTCACCCCAGGGTCCTGTGTCGACCTCTTCCGGGCGCCCGAAGCGCACCCGCGTGCACCACCTCCAGGAGATGAAGGCCCGCGGCGAGCGCTGGCCGATGCTCACCGCGTACGACGTGAACACCGCGCGGATCTTCGACGAGGCGGGTGTCCCCGTCCTGCTCGTCGGCGACTCGGCCGGCAACACCGTGCTGGGCTACGACTCGACCGTGCCGGTGACCACCGAGGAGCTGTTGATCCTCACCCGCGCCGTGGTGCGCGGCGCCCCGCACGCCCTGGTCGTCGCCGACCTGCCCTTCGGCAGCTACCAGGTCTCGGTCGAGCAGGCCGTGACGACCGCCGTCGAGTTCATGAAGTCCGGCGGCGCCCACGCGGTGAAGCTCGAGGGCGGCGCCCACTACGCCGACCGGATCCAGGCGATCGTCGACGCCGGCATCCCGGTCATGGCGCACCTCGGCTTCACCCCGCAGAGCGAGCACGCCCTCGGCGGCTACCGCGTCCAGGGCCGCGGGGAGGACGCGGCGGAGAAGCTGATCGCCGACGCCCGCGCGGTCACCGAGGCCGGCGCCTTCGCGGTCGTGCTGGAGATGGTGCCCGCCCACGTCGCCAAGCGGGTCACCGCGGAGATCGCCGTCCCGACCGTCGGGATCGGTGCGGGCCCGGAGTGCGACGCCCAGGTGCTCGTGTGGACGGACATGGTCGGGCTCTCCGACCCGGCCCGGCGCACCCCGAAGTTCGTGAAGCGCTACGCCGACATGGGCTCGGTCCTCGCGGATGCCGCGACCAGCTACGCCCGCGAGGTCCGCGAGGGCGTCTTCCCCGGGCCCGAGCACTCGTTCGACTAGGTGCGCCTGCGGCGCACGTGAGCACTTTCGCGTGCTGGAGCACGCGAAAGTGCTCACATGGCGTGAGCCACGCCGTGTGCGCCCGAGCGGGTAGCCCGCGCCATGGCCGAGAAGAGCAGCGACCAGATCCGCTCCGAGTTCGACGACGTCGTGACCATGGGCTCGAAGGAGCTGCAGGAGTGGCTCGGGACCGACGAGTCGCAGTCGGTGGGTCAGTCGTCGGGCGAGGGCGAGGAGTCGACGGGCCACGTCATGGGCCGGCGCATCGTCGAGATCCTCGAGAAGAACAAGGGCGACCTCGACGACGACGACCTCGCGGCCATGAAGAAGGTCCACGGGTACGTCGAGCGACACCGGAAGCAGGAGCCGTCCCAGGAGGACATCACGACCTCGAAGTGGCGCTACTCGCTCATGAACTGGGGCCACGACCCGCTGAAGTGAGGTGCGCTCCGCGCACGTGAGCACTTTCGCGTGCTGGAGCACGCGAAAGTGCTCACATGGCCGGAGGCCACCTAGTCCAGGTCGGTGATCTTGATGCCGGCGTGGACCTTGTAGCGGCGGTTGATCGCGATGAGGTTCGCGGTCAGGCACTCCACCTGGTAGGCGTTGCGCAGCCGTCCGCCGTAGATCCCGCGCACGCCGGGGATGGCGTCGGCGAGGGCCCGCACGACGTCGGTGGCCTCGCGGTCGTCGCCGAGCACCAGCACGTCGCAGTCGACCCGCGGCTGCTCGAGGTCGGCGAGCAGGACCGCCGAGACGTTGTGGAACGCCGCGGTCACACGGGTCTCGGGCAGCAGCTGCTCGGCCTGCTGGGCGACGCTGCCCTCCTCGACCGGCAGCGGGTAGGGGCCCTTCTTGTCGAACCCGATCGGGTTGACGCAGTCGATCAGGATCTTGCCCTGGAGGGGCTGGGCGAGGCCCTTGAGCGTCTCGGCGTGCGACTCCCACGGGATCGCGGCGAGCACGATGTCGGCCTCGGCGGC
Source organism: Actinomycetospora aeridis (assembly GCF_037400275.1). Lineage (NCBI taxonomy): Bacteria > Bacillati > Actinomycetota > Actinomycetes > Pseudonocardiales > Pseudonocardiaceae > Actinomycetospora > Actinomycetospora aeridis. The sequence goes on from NZ_JBBEGL010000006.1 coordinate 111,131, forward strand.
GCAGGTCGCGTTGTCGGTGCCGCGGACGTGGTCGACCCCGGTCGCCTCGCGGTACTCCTGCGCGGAGTTCTCGGCGCGCTCGGCGGCGCGCGAGCCGATGATGACCTCGACGCCGGCGGCGGCCCAGCGCAGCGCCAGGCCCTTGCCCTGGTTGCCGGTGCCACCCAGGACCCCGACGGTCCACGCGGTCGGGTCGATGGCCTCCCCGGAGGACGAGGACGACGGTGCACTCACGGGGGACGCTCCCTGCCACGAACGGTCAGATCGGACTGGTTCCTACCACGGTCAGCGCGTGAGCAGCTGGGCGAGCTCGGCGTGCAGCGCGGTCACGGCGGCATCGGCGGCGGGCACCGCGGCGGTGAACCCGTAGAAGCCGTGCACCAGCGCCGGGTGCTCACGACGGCGCGCCTCCACACCCGCGGCGGCGAGCGCGTCGGCGAAGGCGTGCCCGGCGTCACGCAGCGGGTCGTAGCCTGCGGTCGCCACGATCGTCGCCGGGAACCCGGCCAGCGACGGCGCTCGCAGCGGCGAGAGCCGCACGTCGCCGCGCGGGTCGTGCCCCGCGAGGTAGTGCTTCGAGCAGGCCTTCACGTCGGCCGCCGTGAGCCAGTAGCCCTCGGCGTTCTCGGCCACCGAGGGGTAGCGCCCCTCGAAGTCCGGCGGCGGGTAGACGAGCAGGCACGCGGCGGGCGCCCGGCCCTCGTCGCGCAGCGTCAGCGCGGTGACGGCGGCGAGATTGGCGCCGGCACTGTCGCCCACGAGGGCGTAGCGGGTTCCGTCCGCGGTCAGCGCCCGCACGGCGGCGAGCGTGTCCTCCAGCGGCACCGGGAACGGGTGCTCGGGCGCCGGGCGGTAGTCGACGGCCGCCACGACGGCGCCCAGGTCGTCGGCCAGCCGGGCGGCCACCGCGTCGTAGGCGTCGCCGTCCCCGAGCACCCAGCCGCCGCCGTGGACGAACACGACGAGGGCGTCGGTCGCCGGGGCCGACGGGCGGTGCACCCGGACCGCGACCCCGCCGACCTCGCGCACCTCCGGCGCGCGTGGTGGGAGCCCCGCCGCGTCGGTCAGCTGCGCCGCGAAGCGGGCCCGCGCGGCGGGGATCCCGTCGGTGGTGCCGGGCGTCGTCCCGGCGAACATCGCGGGCTCGCCCGCCCACCGGTCGAGCAGGGCGCGCACGCCCGCATCGAGGGGCGCGCGGGAGGTGTCCGCGTCGTGACCGTCGGGTACGGCGTTCATCGGCGTCACCCTAGGATGCGGCCGAGGTTCACCTGCTCAGGTCACTGCCGCCATCCGGGTGACACAAGGATGATGGTCGGCGACGACGGGGACCCGCCGTTGCCGAATCGATACCGAACGGCGGGGAACCTTCCGGGCCGCACAGGCGTCATCCCGGTGTCGATCCCCGCGACGCCCCGGAGCTCCCCGGCCACCCCGGCCGCGAGCACCGGCGCGGTCCCCCGACGTGCCCCGCTGGACCCTCACTCACGACCCCGAAGGACCGACGCTCGCGATGGCTCTCCCCTGGCCGAACACCGCCCCGACCCTGCCCCGCCCCGTCCCCGCGGCCACCCGCCCCGCGCCCACCGGTCTCGTCGACCGCGTGGGCACGGCCGCGCGCCGCAGTCCCCGGCTCGTGCGCCTGGGCGCCCTCGCGACCAACCCGCTCACCGCGCTGATCGTGATGCTGCTCGGCCTCGCCCTGCTGTTCGTCCTGCCCCTGGTCGGGCTGCCGTTCGTCGCCGTCGTCGTCCTGCCGGCGGTGATCTACCACCTGCGCCCCGAGCGCCGCACCGCGCTGCGCCGCCCCCTGGGCTGATCCGCTGATCGGCGCACACCGGGTCCCACCGACGGCCCCGCTCCCCGCGAGGGAGCGGGGCCGTCGGCGTCCCGGGCCAGGGAGCCCCGCCTGCGTGCGTCAGCCGGCGTCGCCCGACGGGGTCGTGGTCCCGCCGCCGGACGGCGCGGACGACGCGAGCGGCGAGCTGGGCTGGGACGTGGGCTGGGACGAGGGCTGGGACGTGGGCTGGGACGACGACGGTGTCGTGGGCTCCGGCGACGAGGTCGGGGCACTCGACGACGGCGTGCTGCTGCTCGCTGCCGTCGTCCCCGGGCTCGTCGACCCGGGCGGGGTCGTGCCGGGCGAGGTCGTGCCGGGCGAGGTCGTCGGGCGACCGGTCCCCGACGGACGCGAGGGTCGCTCGCCGCCGCGCACCACCGGTGCCGGACGCGGGCCGGCGTCGGGCACGCGGACCACGACGGGCCCCGGCGCGGAGCTCCCCGCCGCGGGGGCGGCCGCGGCCGGCGGCGGGGCCGGGAGGGGCTGGCGGTCGGCGCGCAGGTCCAGGTCGGCGACGGTCGGGCTGATCGTCGTCGACGACGGGAGCACCGGCGCGGCCGCGACGGGCGTCGCCGCCGCCCACGGCAGGGGGCTCTCGAGCTCGTGCACCGCGCTCGGCATCCCGATGGCCGTCGAGGCCTGGGTCGTCGTCTGGTAGACCGCCGTCGTCAGCGACGCCGCGCCCATGATCCCGACGCCGAGCCCCGCCGCGATCCGGGTGCGCCGACCGTGCCGGTCCGGCCGCGGCGCCACCGGCAGGTCGCAGGGCGTCTCGGCGACCGGCTCCGGCGCCGGCGCCGGCGTCTCGGGCTCCCACAGGGTCACGACGCGTCGTCTCCTCGTCCCTCGGCAGCCCGGCTCGGTGCGTCCCCGCGACGGTCCGCGGAGTGCGCCACGCCGCCCCGGGCGAAGATCCCGGGGCGGCGCCACCCGGTCCAACGCGGCAGAGGTGTGACGGTGGTTCTGACGATCGGGCGGACCCGTCGCGGCGCGGACGGCCCAACGCCGTCACCCCGTTCCCCGCGCGTGAGCAGGCCGAATGCCGCCACGGGCGCCGCCATCGTGTGACTCGGAGTGATCGGGCATCACGACGCGTGAGTGATCGGCCCGCCCACGGACGCACGGACGGCCCTAGCATCAGCGCGCGTGAGCGCCGCACCGCAGCCCGATGACACCGCCGCCACGGGCACCGACGCCGCCGCGCCGGCGGCCCGGGGCGGGCTGCCCGCCCTCGCCGGGCTGGCCGGCCTCCCGACGCAGACCGTCGCGCGGGCGTGGGGCAACGTCCGCGACTGGGCGACCCACGGCCATCTCGCCGACACGCGCCGCATGCCGCGGCTGCCGATCCATCTCGGCGACGGCTACACGGTGCACCGCTACGAGCCGACCGCGCCGGTCGACCCGGCGCTCGCCCCGCTCCTGCTGGTGCCACCGCTCGGGGCCCCGGACTTCGCGTTCGACCTGCGCCGCGGCGCGAGCCTCGTCGAGGACCTCCTCGCCACCGGGCGGGAGATCTTCATCGTCACCTACGATGCGACCGGCCGCGCCGCCGGGCGCCGCGGCCTGGAGCTCTGGGTCGACGAGATCGTGCCGGCCGCCCTCTTCGCGATCGCGGACCGGCACGCCGACCAGCCCGTCCACCTGGCGGGCTGGAGCCTCGGCGGGCTGTTCACCCTGCTGGCGGCCGCGAGCGGCGTGTCGGGCGCGCCCATCCGCTCGGTCACGGCGTTCGCCTCGCCCGTCGACGTCTCCGCCGTGCCCCTCGTGGCGCCGTTCCGGTCGGTCGCGGAGTACACGGGCGGGCGGGTCTTCTCGGCGGCCTACCGCACGCTCGGCTCGTTCCCGGCGACGGCGGTGAAGTGGGCGTTCCAGCTGACCAGCGTCGAGCGGTACCTGACCAAGCCGGTGACCCTCGCGACCCACCTCGACGACCGCGAGCTGCTCGAGCAGATCGAGGCCGTCGACACGCTCATGGCCAACATGACCGCCTACCCCGGGCGGGCGTTCGGGCAGCTCTACCACCACGTGATCCGGGGCAACGACCTCGCGCAGGACGAGCTCCGCCTCGCCGGGCGGCCGGTGCGGCTGGCCGACGTCGACGTCCCCGTACTGCTGATCGCGGGGGCCGACGACGTGATCGCCCCGGTCGCGGCCGTCGAGCGCGCCACCGAGCTGCTCACGGCCTCCCCCGACCTGCGCTTCGTCGTCCGCCCGGGCGGGCACCTCGGCGTCCTCGCCGGCCGCCGCGCGCGGGAGAACTCCTGGAGCGACCTCCAGGCGTTCCTCGCCGACCACGACCGGGAGTGAGCCGCGGGCCCGAATCACACGGGTGTGGTTCGCGGGCCCCTGCCGGAGATCCCCCTCCGCACCTCCCGTACGGTCGGCGCCGCTCCCCTGCTCCCCGAGGAAGGACACCGATGGCCGAGACGCTCAAGGCTCGCCTTCTCGACTCCGACCGTCGCAGCGCCGTGATCGACGACCTGCAGGGCCTCGTCGACTCCGAGGTCGCGAACAAGAGCGGTCTGTCCGGCGGCGTGGTCAAGACGGGCTACGCCGGCGTGAAGAAGGTCAAGCCGGGCATCGTCCGCGAGGCCCTCGACAAGATGCTCGACGAGTTCGTCGACCAGCTCGAGCCCTTCTGGACCACCTACACCACCGAGGCCGCCGGCGACTTCGGCACCTTCCTCGGCACCCGCCCGCAGGAGGCCTCCGAGGCGCTCCTCGCGGTCACCGACCGCCGCGCGGAGAGCAGCAGCCGCGCCGCGATCACCTCGATCTACGGCAAGCTGCGCCCGAAGGCGCAGGAGAACGTCATCGAGGCCCTGCCCGGCCTCGGCGCCGTGATCGAGAAGCACGCCCGGGGCTGAACCTCCCCCGCTCCCCCACGACGGCCCCGGCCGCTGCGGACTGTGCGAACAGACCGTGGCTCCGGGGCCGTCGTTCGTGGTGGAGTGATCCAGTGCACATCCTCACCGTCCTGTACCACCACCCCGACGACCCGGCCGCGTTCGACAAGTACTACCGCGCGACGCACGTGCCCCTGGGTGCCGCGATCCCGGACGTCCGGTCCTTCACCTACCGGAACACGGTCTCGCTGGACGAGAACCCGCCGCCGTACCACCTGATCGCCGAGCTCGCCTTCGACTCCCTCGAGGCCCTCCAGGGCGCGCTGGCCTCGGAGGCCGGTCAGGCCGCGGTCGCCGACGTGCCGAACTTCGCCACGGGCGGGGTCACGATGTTCGTCGCCGTCGACGATTGACCGTGGTCCTCCGTCGCGCCGCCGCCCTCGTCGTCCTCCTGCTGACGCTGGGCGGCTGCGCGGCGCTCGGGGAGACCCTCGCGCTGAGCGGGCGTCTCGCCGACGACGGGTTCGCGGACCCGACGGTGTCGGCGAGCGCGGGCACCGGAGGCGACCAGGTCGTCGTCCGCAGCACCGGCCACGCCCGCCTCGCCCCGGACGCGGCGGTCGGGCGCGCCGTGGAGATCACCTGGCGGACGTTCCCGCGTCGCCTCGACGGGATCACGGCCTCGGTCGGCGGGCGGTCGGCGTCGGCCACCGCCGCCGAGCTGACGGCCCGCCTGGGCCCCCGCGACCCGGCCCTGGACGCCGCCGGCCTCGGCGGCGACGTCCGCTCGGGCTTCCGATCGGCGGCGATCGCGGTCGGCGTCGTCGGACTGGTGATCGCCGTCGTGGTCACGGTGATCGTGGTCGTCCTCGTCCGGAGGTCGCGTCGACAACGCACCGCGGTGGGGCCGCCCGGACCGCCCGGGCCGCCACCGTGGGGACCGCCGGGGCCGCCGCCGGCGTGGGGCCCCCCGCCCGGACGCCCGCCCCGGCGCGGCCCTTGACCTCGAGCGACGTTCAGGTCGGAAGCTCGACACCAGCGACGACCACGTCGGCGGCACGAGCCCGGAGGTCCCCATGTCCACACCCGCCCCGTCACGCTTCCAGGACGCCTACCTCACCGGCGAACCGCCGTGGATCATCGGCGAGCCGCAGCCCGCGGTGGCCGCCGCCGAGGCCGAGGGCCTGATCCGGGGTCGCGTGCTCGACCTCGGCTGCGGCACGGGCGAGCACACCGTCCTGCTCGCCGCCCGCGGCTACGAGGTGGTCGGCGCCGACTCCGCGCCGGCCGCGCTCGACCGCGCCCGCGCCGTCGCGGCCGGGCACGACGTCGCCCCGGCGTTCGTCGTGGCCGACGCGCTGCACCCGGACGCCCTGCGCGATTTCGACACCGTCCTCGACAGCGCGCTCTTCCACATCTTCGACGACGGCGACCAGGCCCGGTACGCCGACGCCCTGCGCGACGTCGTCGTCGACGGCGGCCGCGTCGTGCTGCTCGGCCTCGCCCCCGGACCCGCGTTCGGGCCGGAGGTCACCGACGAGCAGATCCGCACGGCGTTCTCCCGTCCCGGCTGGGCGGTCGAGGACCTGCGCGAGAGCACCTACCGCGGCCGCGTCCCCGACATGGAGCAGGCCGAGAAGCTGCGCGTGCCCGTCGGCGGGCACGTCGACCTGCCGGCGTGGCTCGCGGTCGCCCGCCGCGTGTGAGCTACGCGGCCAGGTGCTCCGGCGGCACGGTGTCGGCCAGCTCCACGAGCATCGCGATGTTGAGCTCGAAGGCGTGGCACGCCTCGTCGGCGATCCGGGCGCGCTCGACGTCGTCCCAGGCCGCGGCGTCGAGCAGCGCGCGGTAGCGGGTGCGGAACGGTGGCACCGGACCGAGCGTCGAGAAGTCGTAGAACCGCGCCCCGTCGCCGACGACGCCGTAGGTGCGCTCCAGCAGCACCCGCACCGCCTGCCCGCCGGCGAGGTCGCCAAGGTAGCGCGTGTAGTGGTGGGCGACCCAGCCACCGGGCCAGTCGGCCACGGTCGCGCGGATGCGGTCCGCGTAGGCCGCGGTGGTGGGCAGCGGCGTGAGGTCCGAGGCCCAGCCGGCGCCGCGCAGGAACGCGAGGTCGGCGGCGATGGCGTCGCGGCGGCGCAGCGCGTCGACGGCGAAGCCGCCCACGACGGGATGGCCGGCCAGCCGGTCGGCGCCGTCCTCGAGCGCGCTGTACACGTGCCAGTACTGGACGACGAGCGTCGCGTAGTCGTCGAGCGGGAGGCGCCCGCCGAGCAGGGCGCCCATGTACGTCGAGTGGTGCGCGCGCTCGTGCGCCGCGGCCGTCGCCCGGCGCAGGCTCTGGGAGAAGGGCTGGTGCTCGCTGACGCTCACGGTCACGGTCCGCCTCCGAGGTGTCGCCGGGTGTCGCCGGTTCCCGTGACGACAGTAGGGTCCACGCCGGAGTAAGGCTAGCCTCACTTCGACGGGCGAGCGGGCCTTGCGAGGCTGACCGCATGCGGGTCGCGGTGACGGGAGCCGGCGGTTTCGTCGGGCGGGCGGTGGTGTCGGCACTGCTCGCGGCCGGGCACGAGGCCGTGGGCGTGACGCGGTCCGGGTCGGCCGTCGCCGGGGCCGCGACCCGCGCCGCCGCGCTCGACCGTCCCGATCAGGTGACGGCGGCCCTGGGCGACGTGGACGCCGTCTGCCACCTCGCGGCCGTCGTGCGGGTGCGCGACTCGCGCGCCGACCCGCTGGGGACCTGGCGCACCAACCTCGGCGGCACCCTCGCCGTGCTCGACGCCGTGCCGCCGGGGGCGCGTGTCGTCCTGGCCTCGACCGCGGCGCTCGGGGCCGGCGATCCCCCGCCGGAGCACCCGTACGGCGCCTCCAAGCTCGCCGCCGAGGTGGCCCTGGGTGAGGTGGCGACGACCGGGGCGATCGGCGCGGTGTCGCTGCGGTTGGCGAACGTCGCGGGTCCCGGCGACCGCGACCCCACGCGCCTGATCCCGGCGATCCTGGCCGCGGCGGCGGGCCGGACGGGCGAGTTCGTGGTCAACGGCGACGGGTCGGCCGTGCGGGACCTGCTGCACGTGGCCGACGCCGCCACGGCGTTCGTCGCAGCGCTGGGGGCGGCGGACCCCGGGACGTTCTCCGTCGTACCGGTCGGGTCGGGACGGCCGGTCGCGATCCGGGAGGTCCTCGACGCGGTCGGGCGCGTCACCGGCCGCCCGGTGCCGGTGGGCCACCGCGAGGCGGCCGCGGAGGCGCCCGCGGTCAGGGTCGACCCGTCCCGGGCGCGCGACGAGCTGGGCTGGACGCCGCGGTGGTCGACGATCGAGCAGATCGTGCGCGACGCGTGGGACGACCTCGATGAGTCCTGATACCGTACCGACAACTTCCACTGAAGGAGTCGAACATGGTGATCGTCGCCGGACACCTCCAAGTCGATCCCACCGAGCGCGAGGCCTACCTCGCGGGGTGCGTGGGCGTCGTCGACCAGGCCCGTGCCGCGGAGGGCTGTCTCGACTTCGCGATCAGCGCCGACCTCCTCGACGCGGGCCGGATCAACGTCTTCGAGCGCTGGGCCTCACAGGAGGCCGTCGAGGCCTTCCGCGGCAGCGGGCCGAGCGACGAGCAGGGCGCGGCGATGCTGGGGGCCGAGGTCGCGGAGTACGACGTGGCGGGCGTCCGCAGCCTGACCTGACCGCCGTTGTCGGGGGGCACCTCTAGCGTCCGGTCCATGGCTCACTGGACCGACTTCGCCGCGGCCGCACCCCGCATCGCCGAGGTCTTCACGCGCCGGCACGCGGCCACCGGCAGTCTCTGCATGCTCGGCACGCTGCGGCCCGACGGGTTCCCGCGCATCAGCCCGATGGAGCCGCGGTTCCTCGAGGGCGATCTCTGGATCGTGGGCATGCCGGACACCGCCAAGTTCGCGGACCTGCGGGCCGATCCACGGTTCGCGCTGCACACCGCGACGGTCGACACCCAGGTCAGCGACGGCGATGCCAAGCTCTGGGGGCGGGTCGAGGACGTCCGCGACGAGGCGCTGCACCAGCGCTTCGCCGAGGCCGTCTACGAGGAGATCGGCCTCGATCTGCGCGGGCAGCGGTTCGACCAGTTCCTGCGTGCCGACGTCGTCGGGGCGGCGTCGGTCGCGGTCGGCGACGAGCACATGGACGTCACCACGTGGCGCGAGGGCGGGCAGGAGACGGTCGTGCGCAAGCACTGAGCTCCCGAGCCGGCGCCTCAGCTCGGGAAGACGAACTCGTAGCCCTGGTCCTTGAGCCACGGCACGAGCTGGCGCACGGCCTCGATCGTCTGCTCGCGCGGCCCACCGCCGTCGTGGAAGAGCACCACGGCGCCTGGGTGCGTCGACTGCTGGACGCTCGCGACGATCGCCCCCGTGCCGGGCTGGGTCCAGTCGAGGGTGTCCACCGACCAGCCCAGCGGGCGCATGCCGGTCTGCGCGGCGACCTGGTCGAGCTCGGGCGACCAGCGGCCCTCGGGGGCGCGGAAGTAGTCGATCGTCTCGGGCGGGTCGATCACCGTCGACAGCGAGCCCCGGCTCCGGTGCAGCTGCTCGCTCATGAGGTCCTGGGCGTTCGCCCCCACGGTGGCGTCGTGGGTCATGGTGTGGTCGCACAGGCGGTGCCCCTCGGCGACCACGCGCGCGACGATGTCGCGGTGCGCCAGCGCCTGGTTGCCGATCATGCAGAAGGTCGCCTTGACGCCGTTCTCGGCGAGGATGTCGAGCACCTCGGGCGTGTACTGCGGGGTCGGCCCGTCGTCGAACGTCAGCGCCACCGCGGGCCGCTCGGTGCTCGTGTCGGTCACCGTCAGCAGCGAGGGCGTGATCGCGGGCCGGGCCATGCCGGGCATGCCGCGCGCGGGGGCGTCGGCCCCGGACCGCGCCGGGAGGCCCGCCGGGGCGGCCGCGACGGCGGGCGCGGGGCCCGTGGCCAGCACCTGCCGGGCCCCGACGTCACTGAGCACCACGATCGTCACGCCAGTCATCAGCGCGACCGTCGTCAGCAACCCGGCCCACCGGTAGATGTAGGGCGGGCTGAGTATCTGGCGCAGGATGACGCGCTGCCGAGGGGTGAGCATCAGCCTCAACCGTCCCATCAGTCACAGGAACCACACGCGTCACAGCGTGGAACACCATAGAGGTTTCGCTCAATGACCCGGAAGCGACCCTCTACCTCTGATCGAGTGAACGTGTGCCCGGCATGTCGCAAGCGACGGACACAGGCCCCGACCAGCGTCGCCACACCCACCACCCATCCCGATGACGTGGCATGTCCTCGACGACGGCCGAGCGAGGTGTACGGAGGACCCGTGGAACGCGAGACCCATCAGGGACGGCCCCTCCCCCGGCCGGGGCACGACCTCGAGGACCAGGGGCTGGGCTTCGACCTCGGCACGCTCGACCGGCGCGGCCTGCTGCGCGTGCTCGGCCTCGGCGCGGTCGCCGTCGGGGTGGCGGCGTGCGGTAGCCCGCCGGCGGCGTCGGCGCCGACGACGAGCCCGGGCGAGATCCCCGACGAGACGGCCGGCCCGTACCCGGGCGACGGGTCGAACGGCGCGAACGTGCTCACGCAGAGCGGGATCGTCCGCAGCGACATCCGCTCCAGCTTCGGCGGTCCCACGGGCGTTGCCGAGGGCGTGCCCATGACCCTCGAGCTCACGGTCGCCGACCTCGCCCGGAACGGCGTGCCCTTCACCGGCGCCGCGGTCTACGTGTGGCACTGCAACCGTGACGGCGAGTACTCCCTCTACACCGACGCGATCGCGGGCGAGAACTACCTGCGGGGCGTGCAGATCGCCGACGCCCGGGGTCGCGTCCGCTTCACCAGCATCGTGCCGGCCTGCTACGCGGGACGGTGGCCGCACGTCCACTTCGAGGTCTACCCCGAGGCCGGGAGCATCACCGACGCCGCCAACGCCCTCGCGACCTCGCAGGTCGCCCTGCCCGAGGACACGTGCCGGCAGGTCTACGGGCAGCCCGGCTACGAGCAGTCCGTCACCAACCTCGCCGACGTCACCCTCGCCTCCGACAACGTGTTCTCCGACGACGGCGGCGCGAGCCAGCTCGCCACCGTCAGCGGGGACGTCGCGCGCGGCTACACCGTCGTGCTGCCCGTCCGCGTCGACACCCGGACGACACCGTCGGCAGGTGGCCCCGGCGGCGGCCGACCACCGCGATGAGCTATTGACTATCGATAGATATCCGTCGACGATCGATTCATGAGTCCGGTCGTCATCCTCGCGCTGCGGGTCCTGCTCGTGCTCGTCGGGCTCGGTGCCGCCGGCGTCCAGGTCACGATCGTCGTCGCCGTGGCCACCAGCGGCGGAGTGGTGGCGACGGTCGCCGTCTACGCGGTGCTCGGCGTCGTCGCGCTCGCCGCGCTGGAGGTCGGGCTGGTCGCGCTGTGGGTGCTGCTGGCGATGGTGCGCCGCGGCGCGATCTTCGACGACGGCGCGTTCCGCTGGGTCCGCATCGTCACCGTGGCCGGGCTCGCCGCCGCGCTCCCCGTCGCCGCCGTCTGCGTGCACTACGGCGAGCTCGACGACGCACCGGGCCTCGTGCTGATCGGCGGCGGCGTCGCGGTCGCCGGCGCGGTCTACACCCTGCTGATGATGGTCATGCGCGGCCTGCTCCAGAACGCGACCGTGCTGCGCCGCGAGCTCGACGAGGTCGTCTGATGATCGTCGTCGACATCGACGTCATGCTCGCGCGCCGCAAGATGTCGGTCGCCGAGTTCGCCGAGGCGGTGGGGATCACCCCGGCGAACGTCGCCGTGCTCAAGAACGGCCGCGCGAAGGCGGTCCGCTTCACGACGCTCGACGCCGTCTGCCGGGTGCTGGCGTGCCAGCCCGGCGACATCCTGCGGTGGGTGCCCGACGAGGAGCTCGCCGAGGTCAGTGCAGCGCCTTGAGCCCCACGACGCCGCCCACGATGGCGAGCAGGAAGACGACCTTGAGCGCTGACACCGGCTCCTCGCCCGTCGCCATCGCGTAGGCGACGGTCAGGGCCGCGCCGATGCCGACCCACACCGCGTACGCGGTGCCCGTCGGCAGGGTGCGCATCGCCCACGCCAGGCCGATCATGCTGAGCACGAGCCCGACCACGAAGACCACCGAGGGAACCAGCCGGCTGAAGCCGGCGGCCTTCCCGAGAGCGGTCGCCCAGACCGCCTCCATGACCCCGGACAGCACCAGCACGATCCACGCCATGACGACCTCACCAGGTCGCCGTCTTGTCGTGGTCTGGGTACGGCGCCGCTCGTCCAGGAACCCCGATCGACCGGGGCACGGCATCACGATCTCAGGTGCACCGCGGTCCGGGCCAGGTGAGGCTGGTCTCCGGGGAGCTCAGCGCGGCTCGAGGAGGCAGAACTCGTTGCCCCTCGAGGTCCCGGCCGCCGAGGCTAGTCCCGGTGCTGGAGGATGTTGAGCACGTTGCCGTCGGGAGCACGGACGAAGAAGCGGCGCACGCCCCACGGCTCCGTCGTGAGCGGGTGGACGATCTCGAAGCCGCGCCGGCGGGCCTCGTCGTGGGCCGCCTCGACGTCGTCGACGGCGATCGACGCCACCGGGTCCTCGGGGGCCGTCGCGTCGCGGGTGACGAGCTGGAGATTCGCGCCGGACTCCGGCGACGAGAAGCGGGTCACCCAGTCCATGCCGATGCTCTCGTCGGTCAGGCCGAGGTAGCCGGCGTAGAACTCCCGCGCGGCCGAGATGTCGGGCACGCGCAGGTCGGTGTGGATGCGGGTGACGCGCACCGACCCAGTGTCGGGGCATGCCGCCTCCGTGACCAGCGGCCAGGCTTCTCAGGCCTCCGCCTGCACGGCGTAGACCTGCACCGAGTCGACGGTGATCGGGTCGTCGGGCCCGGCGCCCGAGGCCATGCCCGCCACGGCCTGCTCGGCGAGCTCCTGGGAGCTGTACGTCAGCAGGGCGAAACCCTTCGTCTCCGCGTCCCCGAACCACGTCCCCTTGATGAACCCGGGCCGTTGTTTGCTCCGGGGGACGACCTGCTCGGTGAGCATGCGCTGCGCCTCGTCCGCACGGCCCGGCTTGAGGCTCACAGCGATGTGGATCACGTACATCGGCACTCCCGAGGTGGAGCGGGACCACTCCTGCGCGGTCCGGCCCTCCACGGTCGCAGACCGAACGCCCCGGAGCCGCCCGCTCGCCACACCGGGCGGGAACTACGTAGGTGGCCGGACGGTCAGGGCGTCGCGCTGCGCTCCGCACCCGGCCTCTCCGCGGCGTCCCCGACGCCGTTCCCCGGTCGCGGCGCCGCCCGCTGCTGACGTCGCAGACGTCGACCGGTCACGGCGAGACAGACCAGTGCGGCGGTCGCGAGGACGACGGGGAACCATCCCTGCCACCGCGACGGGTCGTCGATGGCGTCGGCCCAGGTCCAGCCCACGAGCCCGGCGACCAGCACGGCCCCCGCCGTGAGCCAGACACGCAACGACCGCACGGTGCCGTGATCCATGCGCTCGAGCGTGACCGTCGTGTCCGCTCTTGGCCAGCCGGGTGGCGGACGTCGACCACGATCGGGGGACGACCCTCGCCCGACCCAAGGAACGTTCAGCACGAGGGGTGGGACAGGATCGCCTACGTGGACGAAGTGGAGACCGAGCAGGTCGTCACGCTGACACTGAGGAGTGGGGTGGTCATCGAACAGCGCATGCTCAACTCGGACTTCAGGACCACGACGAGCGAGATCACCGACTCGTGGACCGACGAGGAGTCGGTGCACCGGTACGTGATCTTCGGACACTCGATCGTCAGGACGTCCGAGATCGCGTCGGTCAGCTGGGGAGGCCTCGTACGTCGCGAGAGCGCCCACGATTGATCGATCTCGGGCCCTTCGACCTCCACACCTCAGGCCGGAGGGGCCCGGCTGAGGCACGGAGTGTCTCAGCCTGGCGGCCACGCTGACGTTCAACGTCAGAAAAGCGCGACGATCACGACGCCTACCGGACCGATCGCGGGTGACGTCGGTGTCGCGGGTGTCGCCGATGTGCGGTAGACTCGAACACGTGAGCGAACAGGTGGGTGCGGCGGAGCGGGCACTGCTCGCCCGTACCCGCGCCCGCTTCGCGGCCCGGGGGGTGGAGCACTACCGGCTGCTCGAGGATGTGGCCGAGCTCGACCGTGCCGGGGTGGCCGACCGGACCGGGGACCGGCTGACCGAGCGGCTGGTGGAGAACCTCGCCCGCTGCGACCGCCGGGAAGCGACCCGGCTGGTCGACGAGGCCCGCGACCTGATCCCGCGGGTCGCGGTCAGCGGGGAGACGCCGCCGCCGCGGCTGCCGCACACCGCGGCCGCCCTGGCCGAGGGCGCGGTCGGTGAGGCGCACATCGTCATCATCCGCCGGACCATGACCCGCATCGACAAGCTCGAGCACCTCACCCCGGAGGTGGTGGCCGAGGCCGAGCAGTCATTGGCGGAGAAGGCGCGGGCGCTGTCCCCGGCCGGGTTGACCCGGGCCGCGCAGCGGCTGCTGGCCCACCTCGACCCCGACGGCGCCGCCCCCACCCCGGGCGAGGACGGCCCGGACACCGTGCAGCTGCTGCGCCACCGCAACGGCACCATGGACCTGCGCGCCCGCCTCAGCGACGTCATCGCCGCCACGATGATCGACGACGGGTTCGAGGTCATGTCGCGCCCCGCCGGGCCCGACGACCACCGCGACGTGGCCGTGCGCCGCGCCGAAGCGCTCAAAGAGCTCTTCGCCCACGCCTTCGGCCCCGGCGGGCTGATCACCGACACCCGCCGCGAAGGCCAGCCCGACCAGCCGGGCAACGGTGAGCCGGCCGGTGGGCCCGACCCCGAACCCCCCGCCGAGCCGGCCGCCGAACCCGGCGCCGAACCGACCGAGTCGGCCGAGCCGACCGACGAGCCGACCGACGAGCCGACCGACGAGCCGACCGACGGTCAGCAGGCACTGATCCCCGCGCCCCGCCGCTCCAGCGACGCACGCCCCGACGGCGCCAACACCGGCCGGCCCGCCACAGCAACCGCGGCAGAGGCAGGAGCGGGGCGGGCGCTGATCACGGTCACCATCGACCACGACTGGCTACGCCGCGCCGTCGGGCACGGGGTCCTCGACGACCAGCACCCCATCGACGCCGCCACCCTGCGGCGGCTGGCCTGCGACGCCGACATCATCCCGATCGTGCTCGGCACCCGCTCCGAACCCCTCGACATCGGACGTCGCTCCCGCACCGTCCCCGACGCCCTGCGCCGCGCGCTCACCGTCCGCGACCAGGGCTGCGCGTTCCCCGGCTGCACCCGACGACCGCGGCGCTGCCACGCCCACCACATCAGATTCTGGGGCCACGGCGGCCCCACCCAGATCGACAACCTCGTACTGCTCTGCACGCATCACCACCAGCAGATCCACCACGCCGGCTGGCAGATCGAGATGATCGACCGGCGGCCCTGGTTCACCCCGCCACCCTGGATCGACCCCACCCAGCAGCCACGCCCCGGCGGCCCCGCACCACCCCTCCCCGCCGCGGCATAGGCCGTCACCTATGTCCGGGACGAAGCCCGGGAGTCCGGCACGCCGGCGTAGTCGGGCAGGTCGATGCCGTTGATCGCGCGCTCGATCACCGCCATGTCCCACTCGGAGGGGTCCACGTTCGCGCCGGGGATCCGGCTCTCGGCGTTCCACCGGCCGATGGTCTGGTTGGCCTCGACGAACGAGCGCATCCGTTTGTCGTAGGCGGCGAACCCGGCCTCCGGGTTCCAGCCGGCGGCAGCCAGCTCCCCGGCCAGGACGTACGCGCCGACCAGAGCGAGCCCGGTGCCCTGCCCGGACATCGGCGACGAGCTGAACGCCGCGTCGCCGAGCAGCCCCACGCGCCCGGTCGACCAGCGGCCCATCAGCACCTGGGCGACCTGGTCGAGGTAGAAGTCCGGGGTGTCATCGAGGTAGGCGAGGATCCGCGGGGTCTGCCAGCCCAGGCCTCCATCCGCTCGCGCAGCAGGCGTTTCTGAGCGGCGACGTCGCGGTGGTCGAAGCCGACGTCGGGCGAGGGGAAGGAGAACATCGCCATCGCCCGCGTCGCGTCCTGGATGGGCCGCAGGCCGGCCGACCGCCCGGTGCCCGGCTCCTGGCAGTCGATCAACCAGCTGTCCAGCTCGAACTCGTTGGGCACGCTGTAGAAGGCCAGCACGTGCCCGAGGTGACGGACGAACTCCTCGTGCGGCCCGAACGCCATCGCCCGCAGCGAGGAGTGCAGCCCGTCCGCCCCGATCACCAGGTCGAAACGCCGCCGGTTGCCGCCCTCGAAGGTCACGTCGACGCCGTCGGCATCTTGGGTGATCTCGGCGATGCGGTCGCCGAAGACGTACTCGACGCCGTCCCGCGTGTCGTCGTACAGGACCCGGGACAGGTCCCCGCGAAGGATCTCGATGTCCGAGATGAACCCGTCGCCGCCGTCGTCCTCCGCGCGGTAGGTCTCGAGCACGTTCCCGTCGACGTCGACGGTGTACGCGCCGGCGGTCGGCGTGCGGGCCGCGCGCACCGGGGCGTCGAGCCCCATCCGGACGATGACGTCCTTGGCCACCCCGCGCGCGTCTACCGCCTGCCCGCCCGGGCGCAGGCCGGGTGCCCGCTCGACCACCGTCACCTCGGCCCCGCGCCGGTGCAGCCAGTGGGCCAGCGCCGGCCCCGCGATGCTCGCCCCCGCCACCAAGACCTTCGTCCCGCTCACCGTGCCCCCCTCACCCGTCGGATGCGGTCCGGATCGTAGGTGGTCGCGGTCACTAGCCTCGTGGCGTGGAGCCCTCCCGCAGCGGTCACCTGCCGATCAACGGCCTCCAGCTGTACTACGAGGTGTACGGCGATCTCGGGGTTGTGCCCCTGCTGCTCGTTCCCGGGGCCTTCCTCTCCACCACCTCGATGGAGCGGTGGGTCGCGACGTTCGCCCCCGCGCGTCCGGTCATCGTGTTCGACCAGCAGGGACACGGCCGCACGCCGGACACGCCGCGCCCGATGTCGTACGAGCAGTTCGGCGACGACGCCGCGGAACTGCTGCGCGCGCTCGAGGTCGAGCATTGCGACGTGATGGGCTACTCGCAGGGCGGTGCCGTCGGGCTCCAGCTGGCGCTGCGGCACCCGGAACTCGTGCGAAGGCTGGTCGTGCTGTCCGCGACCTACCGCCCGGACGGCTGGTACCCGTCGGTCCCCCGTGCGATCGAGGGCGTCAGGGGCGAGCTCTTCGCGGACACGCCGATCGGCGAGGCCTTCCGCCGCCACACTCCCGACCCCGGGGCGTTCGACGCGTACGTCGAGAAGATGAAGGTGCTGGGCATCGAGGACCACCACATCAGCGACGAGCAGATGCACTCGATCCCGGCCCCGACGATGGTGATCGTGGGCGACGCGGACGGCCTGCGGCCCGAGCACGCCGTGGCGATGTTCGCGCTGCGCGGCGGTGGCGACGAGGAGGCCGCGGCGACGGGTGAGCTCTCGGAGACGCCCAGGGCGAGGCTCGTCGTCCTGCCGGCGACGTCGCACATCTCGATCTTCGCAGCGGTGCCGGTCCTCGCGCCGATGATCACGGACTTCCTGGACGACGCGCCCCCGGCCGCGGCGTCGCTCTGGTGAACGCGTGGGGCGGAGAGCAGGCCTGGGGCGTGTCCGACGTGTCGGAGCCGCTTCATCGCCGTCTCGGTGACGATCCATGTCAGATGTGACAGCGATCGTCACCCAGACCGCGATCGCGACGGGCGACTCTGCAGGCCGGAGGCTGCGGGGGCGGACGAGTCGGCCTGTAAGCCGGATCCTGTGCCCACGTCCCTCGCGGGCGCGTGGGTGGCGACCATCCATCTCGGCCCGCCGTTGCCGGCGGGCTCCAGCGGTCTACCCGCAGGTCTCGGGCGGGCAGCCCTCGGACGACCTGCGCGGCCGGTCCTCGCGGACCGACCTTCTTGACCTTGCTCCGGGTGGGGTTTACCGAGCCGTCCTGGTCACCCAGGACGCTGGTGGTCTCTTACACCACCGTTTCACCCTCACCACCGAGCGGGACCCGGTGGCGGTCTGTTCTCTGTGGCACTGTCCCGCGGGTCACCCCGGGTTGCTGTTGGCAACCACCCTGCCCTGTGGAGTCCGGACTTTCCTCGACGGGGATCACCCGCCGCGGTCGCCCGGCCGACTCGTCCGCGTCGACGATGGTACCGACCCGTGTCCCCAGGACACGGGTCGGCACGACCGTTAGCGTCGCGCACCGTGTCGGACCCGTCGGTGCTCCAGATCGTGCTGCTGGCCGCGCTGGGTCTCCTCGCCGGCGCGGTCAACGCCGTGGCGGGTGGCGGGTCGCTCATCGTCTTCCCCGCCCTGCTCACGGTCGGCCTGCCGCCGCTGCCGGCGAACGTCACCAACTCCGTCGCGCAGTGGCCGGGCTACGCCGGGTCGACGGTCAACGCCCGCAACGACCTGCGAGGCCAGCGACGACGAGCCGTCAGCACCAGCCTCGTGGCCGCCCTCGGCGCCGCGCTCGGCTGCGCCCTGCTGCTGATCCTCCCCCAGTCGGTCTTCGACGCCGTCGTGCCGATCCTCGTGCTGCTCGCGAGCCTCACCCTCGGCGCCCAGCCCTGGATCAAGAAGTGGACGGGCCGCGCGGAGCGCACCGCCGACAACCCGAAGGTCCTGCTCCCGACGATCTTCGTCGCCGCGGTCTACGGCGGCTACTTCGGCGGCGCGCTGGGCGTCGTCCTCATCGCCGTGCTCTCACTGCTCGCCCACGACACCCTGCAGCGGCTCAACGCCCTCAAGGTCCTGCTCTCGCTGGTGACGAGCACGGTGACCGTGGTGCTGTTCGCGCTCTTCGCCCCCGTCGACTGGCTCGCGGTGCTGCTGCTCGCGCCGACCACGCTCGTCGGCGGCTTCCTCGGCATGGCCGTCGCCAAGAAGATGCCCGACGGCGTGCTGCGCTGGAGCGTCGTCGTGCTCGGTGTCGCGGTGGCGATCTACCTGTTCCTGCGGTGACCGCCCTCGCCGTCGCGCTGCTGGCGGTCGTCCTCGTCGTCGCGGTCACGCGCCCGCGGGGCCTCCCGGAAGCGGCCGCCGCCGTGCCCGCCGCGGCGATCGTCCTCGTCACGGGTCTCCTGGCGACCGACAAGGCCTGGGACGAGGTCCGCGAGCTCGGTCCGACCGTCGGCTTCCTCGCCGCCGTGCTCGTGCTGGCGCACCTCGCCGACGCCGAGGGCGTGTTCCGCTGGGCCGGGGGCCTGCTCGCCCACCACTCGCGGCACCGGCCGCGGCGCCTGTTCGTGCTGGTGGTCCTGGCCGCCACCCTGACGACCACCGTCCTGAGCCTCGACGCCACCGTGGTGCTGCTGACCCCGGTCGTCCTCCACACCGCGCGGCGCATCGGCGCCCGCCCGGCCCCGCACGCCTTCGCCTGCGCCCACCTCGCGAACAGCGGTTCGCTGCTGCTGCCCGTCGCCAACCTGACCAACCTGCTGGCACTGCAGGCGAGCGGCCTGACGTTCCTCGGCTTCGCGGCGCTGATGCTGCTGCCGCAGCTCGCGGTGCTCCTCGTCGAGTACGTCGGGCTGCGGCTGACGTTCCGCGACGACCTCGCCGCGCCCGCCGACGCGGACGGTCCCGACGAGGAGGAGGCCTCGGTCCCCCGCGTCGCGCTCGTGGTGCTGGCGGCGACGCTGCTCGGCTTCGCGGCCGCCTCGCCGCTGGGGATCGAGCCGGTGTGGGTCGCGGTGGCCGGTGCCGTGGTCCTCGCCGTGCGCACCCTGATCACCCGTCGCACGCGGGTCCGGGACGTCGTCGCCGCGGCCTCGCCGCTGTTCTGCCTGTTCGTGCTGGCGCTCGGCGTGGTCGTGGCCGCCGTCACCGACCGGGGCCTCGGCGCGCTGGTCGCCGCCCTGCTCCCGACCGGCACCTCGTTCACGGCGCTGCTCGGGCTGGCGGCGATCGCGGCCGTGCTCGCGAACGTCGTCAACAACCTGCCGGCGACGCTGATCCTGCTCGCCGCGCTCGGCCCGTCGCCGGCGGTGGGCGCCGTGCTCGCCGTGCTCATCGGCGTCAACGTCGGGCCGAACCTCACCCCGGTCGGTTCGCTGGCCACCCTGCTCTGGCGGCGCGTGCTCGCCGACCGCGGGGTGCCGGCCCCGCTCGGGACGTTCACGGTCGCGGGCCTCGCGACCGTGCCCGCGGCCGTCCTCGCCGGGACGGCCGCGCTGGCGCTGGTGGTGTGAGCGGTCAGCTCACGACGGCGGCGAACTGAGCGGTGTCGGTGAACTGCTCGACCCGGATCGCCCGGCCGTCGCGCACCTCCCAGACGTGGGCCCCGCGGGCCACCACGGACCGACCGGTGGCGCGGTAGGTCCCGCGGTAGGTCACGACCCCGACCACGGCGTCGCCGTCGGCCAGCACGCGCTCGAGGTCCACGACGAACCCGTCCCACTCGGCCCCGACGCGCGCGAAGATGCCCTCGAGCACGGCCTGCGGGCCCTCGTAGGTGCCGCCGTAGAGCCCGCCGGCGGACTCTGTCCACACCACGTCGTCGGCGAGGAAGCCGAGGACGGCGGGGATGTCACCCCGCCCGAAGTCCTCGTAGGCACCGCGGACGAGGGCGGCGTTGTCGGTGGCGACGGAGCTCATGGCGGTTCTCCCGGTCGGTGTCGCGGCTCGTGGGGCCGAGCCTGGACCGGTCCGGGCGGCCCGGGCAGTACGGAGAGCTACGTATTGACGGTTCCCATCGCCTGGGTCCCGACGGCGGCGAGCAGGTCGAGCCGGCTGCGGGCGTCGCTGCCGGGCGCGGGGGTGAACACGAGCAGGCGCAGGTCGTCCTCGGCGGTGGTGAGGGTGTCGCAGTCGATCACGACGTCACCGACATCGGGGTGCACCACGGTCTTGCGGCTCTGCTGGTGGCCCGCGACGACCCCGGAGTCCCACAGCGCCACGAACTCCGCGCTCGTGGCGGAGAGGTCGGCGATCAGCGCGGCCAGGTCGGGGTCCTCCGGATAGCGGCTGGTGCTGCCGCGCAGGTCCGCGACGAGCGAGCGCACGAGCACGTCGCGCTCCTCCGGGGTGTGCTGCACGCGCGCGTGGGTGTGGCCCTCGGTGAACTGCTTCCACAGGGTGTTGCGCTCGCGGTCGGACAGCCCGCTCGGGTCGCCCATGAGCGCCGCGTAGAGCGGGTTCCAGGAGATGAGCGTCCAGGTCACGTCGAGCAGGGCGACGGGGTGGTCGTGCAGCGCGTCGACGATCCGGCGCACGCCCGCGGGGATGCGCCGCGAGATCCGTCCCCGGTCGGCGGCGTGCCCGGCGAGGCGGAAGAGGTGGGCCTGCTCGTGGTCGGAGAGGCGCAGTGCCCGGGCCAGGGCGGCGCACACCTGCGCCGACGGGGTGCGGGTGCGGCCCTGCTCGAGGCGCACGACGTAGTCGATGGAGATGCCGGCCAGCAGCGCGAGCTCCTCGCGGCGCAGGCCGGGCGCGCGGCGCGGGGCGTTGACCGCCATCCCGACCTCGGCGGGGTCGGTGCGGTCACGCCAGGTCCGCAGGGACGCCGCCAGCTCACCGGTGCTCACGGCCCCGATCATCCGCCGGAACCGCACCCGCTGGGGGGTACGGGATGTACCAGGACGATCCTTCGCTCCCCGCGGTGTCGCGGACGGGTCACCATGGCGGCATGACCACATCGGAGCTGACCGACCGCCTCGCCCTCGCCGACGACCTCGTCCTCACGCGCATGGGGTACGGCGCCATGCAGCTCGCCGGTCCGCACGTCATGGGGCCGCCGCGCGACCGCGGCGAGGCGATCGCCGTCCTGCGCGAGGCCGTCGACCGGGGCGTCACGCACCTCGACACCGCCGACTTCTACGGCCCGTTCGTCGTCAACGAGATCATCAAGGAGGCCCTGCACCCCTACCCGGCGGACCTCCGCATCGTCACCAAGGTCGGCTGCCGGCGCGGCGACGACGGCGCGTGGAACCTCGACACCTCGCCCGAGGAGCTGACCCGCGAGGTGCACGAGAACCTCGGCCGGCTCGGCGTCGAGGCCCTCGACGTCGTCAACCTGCGGGTCTCCGACGACCCCGACGAGTCCCTCGCCGAGGCTTTCGGCGCGCTGGCCGAGCTGCGCGAGCAGGGCCTGATCCGTCACCTCGGGGTCAGCAACGTCTCCCCCGCCCAGCTCGCCGAGGCCCGCGAGGTCGCGCCCGTCGTCTGCGTGCAGAACCACTACAACCTGGTGCACCGCACCGACGACGACCTCGTCGACCACTGCGCGGCCGAGGGGATCGCGTACACCTCGTTCTTCCCGCTCGGGGGCTTCTCGCCGCTGCAGTCGGACACGCTCTCCCACGTCGCCGAGCGCGTGGATGCCACCCCGCAGCAGACCGCGCTGGCCTGGCTGCTGCAGCGCTCGCCGACGATGCTCCTCATCCCGGGCACGTCGTCGCGGACGCACCTGCGCGAGAACCTCGCCGCGGCGGACCTGGTGCTCCCGGCGGACGCGGTCGCGGAGCTCGACGCGATCGCCTGAGTCGAGAGCGCTGAGTTGAGGTCGGGGCCGCGGCTCGGCAGGCTCATGGTCGTGACGGCTGCCGACGTGGAGGCACGCGCGCGCGTGCGGGAGCAGGCCCAGGGGATCGCCGCGGGCTGGTCGGGGCCGGACGCGCCCCCGACCTGGGCGTTGACCGCGGAGCTCTTCCGGGCGATCTCCGAGGAGCCCGTGCTGCTCGAGCTCGCCGCGGCGATCCCGCTGGACCGCCTGCCGCCGCTGCTGCTCAGCGCCGCGGTGCGCGCGCTCGTCGCGCGCCGGGAGCCGGAGCCCCTGGTGGGCTACTTCCCGGTCCCGGGCGGCGGCCAGCCGGACCTGGACGAGGGGTTCCGCCCGGCCCTCGTGGCGTTCGCCCGCGAGCACGGCGGGGAGCTCGCGCAGCTCTGCGTCGAGCACCGCTACCAGATGAACGAGGTCGCGCGGAGCGCGGACGTGGTGGCCGCCCTGAGCCGCCTCGACCCCGATCGCCCGATCGCCCTGGTCGACCTGGGCACGGGCGCCGGGCTCGGTCTGCACCTCGACCGCTACCGGTACGACTTCGGCGGCCGGACCCTCGGCCCCGAGGACGCGGTGCTCACCATCACCCCGGAGCTGCGCGGGTCTCCGGCCCCGCTGCCCGCGCGGCTGCCCCCGATCGCCGCACGGCTCGGCGTCGACGTCGAGCCGCTCGACCTCTCCGACCGGCGTGTGCACGACTGGCTGGCCGCCTGCATCCCGCCGGAGACCTCGGCGGTCGACCGCTTCGCCGCCGCGTCGGAGGTCGCGCGGACGCACCCGGCGACGACCGTGCGGGCCGACCTGGCCGAGGACCTCCCCGCCCTGTGCGCGCGGATGCCCGACGAGGCCGTGCTGGTGCTGGTCGACACCTACGTCACCGTCTTCCTCACCGACGAGCAGCGGGCGCGGTTCCGCCGGGACCTGGCGGAGCTGGGCCGCGACGTCGAGTGGATCTCGGTCGATCCCCTGGTCCCGCTCGGTGTCGAGGGCCGCGAGAGCACCCAGTACCTGCGGGTCCCGCCGCGGGCGCTCGAGGCGACCCGCGCGGGCGTCACCGGGGTCATCGGGCACCTGTCGGTGCGTCCGGACGGGTCGTCGTCCGGAGAAGTGCTGGGTCTGGCCCATCCGGGTGGGGCGTGGCTGGAGTGGTGGTGACGCCGTCGAGCCGGTCCAGCCCGCGGAAGGCCGGCGCGAGCAGCGCCAGCACCACCGCGACGCCGACCGCTCCCGCGAGCACGAGCCCGGCGACCGGCAGCCCGGCCCCGGCGGCCACAGCGGCGATCGGGGCGTTGGTGAGGGCCGGCGCGGCGAGCGTGACCGTGTTCTGCGCGCCGAGGACGCGCCCGCGCATGGCGTCCGGCGTGGCCTCGACGATGATCACGCCGAGCAGGGCGGCCGCCGGGGCGTAGGTGAGCCCGACGAACGCGGCGCCGCCGAGCACGACCCACGGCGACACCATGCTCCCGACCGCGGCGAAGCCGACGAGGGTGCCGACCATCCCGATGACGAACCACGTCCGCCGCGTCAGCCGCCGCGCGGCGGCGGCGTAGACCGCGGAGCCGGCGATGCTGCCGCCCGCGATCCCGGAGAGCGTCAGGCCGGTCAGCGACGCGAGGCCCTCGCCGGAGAAGTAGGCGGGCATGAGCGTGCTCTGCAGCGCACCGAGCACCGCGGCGAGCACCGACGTGAGCAGGGTGGCGCCCAGCACCAGCCGGTGGCGGGCGAGAAAGCGCCAGGCGTCGACCAGGTCGACCACGGCACGGCGGACGGAGCCGGCGACGCCCGGCCCGCCCGGGGACGTCCGCGCGGCCACCGCGCCGGCCCGCGGGTCGAGGACCATGGCCGTCAGCGCGGCGAGCAGGCTCGTCGTGGCGGTCACCAGCAGCACCAGCGGCGTCAGGCCGAGCACGGCGACGAGCAGCCCGCCGAGGCCCGGGCCCGCGAGGACGAGGACGTTGCCGACGGTCTCGCGGGTGGCGACGAGCCGGTCGAGCGCTCCCGGCCCGCCCGGCCCGAGGCGCGCCAGGGCGGGCAGCAGCGTCTCCCGCGCGGTCATGCCGGGCACCCGGATCACCGCGCCGAGCACGCCGAGCACCAGGAACCAGCCCATGTCGAGGCCGACGAGGGCGTCGACGACCGGGAGGGCGGCCACCGTGGCCGCGGCCAGCAGATCGCCGACGATCGAGACCCACCGCCGGTCGATCCGGTCGACGACCAGTCCGGACACCAGGCCGGCGACGGCCGCCGCGGTGGTGGTGGCGGTGGCGAGGACGCCGGCCGCCAGGACGTCACCGGTGCGGGCCAGCACGATCAGTGGCAGGACCACCGAGGCGATGCCCTGCCCGAGCAGCGACAGCCCGTACGAGGCGAAGAAGATCGTGCTGCTGGCGCGGGTCCGGTCGCCGGTCATCGCGTTCCCTCCCTCGGACGGTGTCGAGGGACAGGGCGCACCCGGCCGCCGGGGCACACTCAAGGAGACGGTCGCGTGATCCGGATCACGCTTGACCATGACGCAGCGGCACGGTCTCCACTGGTGGGGACGCCGCCGACCAGGAGGACCGATCCATGGCGTGGAGCACGCGCGAGCTGGCCGAGCTCACGGGGACGACGCTGCGCGCGGTGCGGCACTACCACGAGGTCGGGCTGCTGGCCGAGCCCGAACGCCGGTCCAACGGCTACAAGCAGTACGGCGTGGCCCACCTCGTCCGCGTCCTGCGGATCAAGCGGCTGACGGACCTGGGCTTCGGGCTCTCGCAGATCGCGGAGATGGGCGACGCCGACGATCATCCCGAGGAGGCCCTGCGCACCCTCGACGCCGAGCTCGCGGCCACGATCGAACGGCTGCAGCGGGCGCGCATCGAGCTGGGGCTGATCCTCACCCAGGCCGCGCCCACCGACCTGCCGCCCGAGCTGGCGGCGGCCGCGAAGAAGGCCGAGCTCTCCGAGGCCGACCGGTCCTTCTCGGTGGTGATGAGCCGGGTGCTCGGGTCACAGAGCCTGCAGGCGTACGCGGAGCTGCTCCAGAACGCGCCCACCGACCCGGTGTTCCAGGAGTTCGACGACCTGACCGCCGACGCGGACGAGGACATGCGCCGCGACCTCGCCGAGCGGATGGCCGCCCCGACCCGTGCCGTGCGCGCCGTGCACCCCGTGCCGGACGTGGGTGAGGACAGCCCGCTCGGCCGGCGGCGCGCCGGGGAGACGATGGGCAAGGCGCTGCGCGAGCTCTACAGCACCGCGCAGATCGACGTCCTGATCCGGCTGGAGAAGGAGATCGAGAAGCTGGGGCCGCCGTGAGCTACGCGAGGTAGGACGTGTCGTTCACCAGCCGCACCGAGGCCCCGCCGTCGGGCCAGAACTCGACGACCGACAGGCACGCCAGGTCGAGGTGCAGCCGGTAGAGCATCGCCGGCCCGGCGTCGAGGGCACGGCGCAGGATCAGCTTGATCGGCGTGACGTGGCTGACGACCACCACCGTCTGCCCCGGGAAGCGGCGCAGCAGGTCGTCGAGCGCCGCGTACACGCGTCCGGCGACGAGGTCGAAGCTCTCGCCCTGCGGCGGGCTGACGGCGCTGTCGCCGAGCCAGGCCCGGTGGACCTCCGGGTCTCGTGCCGAGGCCTCGGCGAACGTCAGCCCCTCCCACGTGCCGAAGTCGGTCTCGGTCAGCCGGTCGTCGACGGTGACGCCCAGCCCCAGGACCCCGGCGACGGGCTCGGCGGTCTGGCGCGCGCGCATCAGCGGTGAGCTGATGACGGCGCGGATCGGGCTGTCCGCGGCGACGTGGCGCGCGGCGAGCGCGGTCGCCGCGGCCGCGGCCTGCTCCAGCCCCTCGCGGGTGAGCTCGGGGTTGCCGCGCCCGGAGTAGCGGCGCTCCACCGACAGCGGGCTCTGCCCGTGGCGCAGCAGCAGCACGCGGGTCGGCGGGGTGCTCCCGCGTCCCGTCCACGACCCCGCGGTGCTCACTTGCTCTTCTCCGTGCGCACGACGATGGCCCCGCACTGCTCGCAGCGCACGACGTCGTCGGGGGCCGCCGCGGCGACGTCGCGCAGCTCGCTGCGGTCCATCTCCAGGCGGCAGGCGCCGCACCGGCCGCCGACCAGCTCGCCCGCGCCGGTGCCCGACCGGGCGCGGAGCTGGTCGTAGAGGCCGACGAGGTCCGCGGGCAGGTCCTTGGCGACCTCGGTCCGCTCGGCGCCGCGGCGCTCCTCGAGGACGTCGAGGTCGCCCAGCACGCCGTCGCGGCGCTCGACGGCGTCGGCGAGCGCGGTCTCGGCCCTGTCGAGCTCGGCCTGCTCGTGGGCGAGGTCGGTCTCCGCGGCGTCGTGGCGCTCCATGACCTCGAGCTGCTCGTCCTCGAGGACGCCGCGGCGGCGGGCGAGGGTGTCGAGCTCGTGCGACAGGTCGGTCATCTGCTTGGCCGACACGCTGCCGGAGTCCATGAGCCCGCGGTCACGGTCCTCGCGCGTGCGGACCTGCGTGACCTCCTGCTCGAGCTTCGCCACCTCGCGGCCCAGGTCGCTCACCGACGTCCTCGCGCGGACCACGGCGTCGCGGTGGCCTTGCACCGTCGTCTCCGCCTCCTCCACCGCCGTCGCCTCGGGCAGCGTGCGGCGGCGGTACTGCGCCCGGGCGAGCTCGGCGTCGAGCCCGGCCAGCTCGAGCAGGCGGCGCTGGGCGGTCGGGTCGGCCTTCATGCGTTCACGGCTCCTGACGGCTGGCCGACGGTCCACGCGTCGGTGCGGGTGGTGGACACGGTGATCTCGAGGCCCGGCGCGGCCCGCGCGAGGACGTCCGCGGCCTGCCCGCACCACGGGTGCTCGGAGGCCCAGTGCGCGACGTCGACGAGGGCGGGGGCGCCGGGCTCGGCGAGGTGGTCGGTGGCGGGGTGGTGGCGCAGGTCGGCGGTGACGTAGACGTCGACCCCGGCCGCGCGGGCGAGGTGGAGCATCGAGTCGCCGGCGCCGCCCGAGACGGCGACCCTGCTGACCGTCCTCGTGGGGTCGCCGCCCGCCCGGACGCCCCAGGCGGTCGCGGGCAGGGCGTCGGCGACCCGCTGGGCGAACGCCTCGAGGGTCTCCGGCGCGGCGAGCGTGCCGATCCGCCCGATCCCGACCGTGCCGTCGCCCTCGGGGGCGAGCGGCCGCTCGACGGTGACGCCGAGCGCGGCGGCCAGCGCGTCCGAGACACCGGGGTCCGCCGCGTCGGCGTTGGTGTGCGCGGTGAACAGGGCGGTGCCGGCGCGGATGAGCCGGTGGATCGCCGAGCCCTTGGGCGCCGTCGTCGCCACGGCGTGCACCCCGCGCAGCAGCAGGGGGTGGTGGGTGACGAGCAGGTCGACGTCGCCGTCCACGGCCTCCTCGATCACCGCCGGCAGCGGGTCGACAGCGACGAGGACCCGGCGCACCGGGGCGGTCGGGTCGCCGACCGCGAGCCCCACCGCGTCCCAGTCGTGCGCCAGCGCCGGCGGGTACGCGGCCTCGAGGGCGGCGACGGCGTCGGCGACGGTCACGGGGGCGGCGGGGGTCATGGCGGTCCATTCTGCCCACCGCCGCTGAGGAGATGGCCGTGGTGCCCCGGTGCGGGCGCGCGCGGCCGGTCGCCTCCTGGTTCGCAGCGAACGCGCTGTTCGCTGCTTCTACGCGTCCGAAGTCCCCGTTCGCGGCGCTCGACCCGACGCGCGGGATCATGGCGCCGTGTTCGTGGTCTTCATCTGTTCGGGCAACATCTGCCGCTCGCCGGTCGCCGAGAAGGTCTTCCGCGCCCGGCTGGCCGAGGCCGGGCTGGCCGACACGGTGACCGTCGCGAGCGCCGGGATCGGGTCGTGGCACGCCGGCGAGCCCATGGACCGGCGCGCGGCGGCCAGCCTCCGGGAGCGCGGCTACGACACCCGGCACACCGCGCAGCAGGTCGACGACGAGCTCCTCGGCGCCGACCTGCTCGTCGCCGCCACCCACGACCACGTCCGCGACCTCCTCGCCGCCGGCGCCGACCCGTCCCGGGTGGTGCTGCTGCGCGCGTTCGACCCCGACGCGCCCGAGGGCGCCGAGGTCCCCGACCCGTACTACGGCGGTCCGGACGGGTTCACCGACGTCATCGACATGATCGAGGCCGCGATGCCGGAGCTCGTCGAGCGGGTGCGGCGGTGACCGTCGAGGCGCTGCTGGCCGGCGCCGGGCGCGGGGTCTCCATGACCACGCTCGACGACGGCACCGAGGTCGTCGTCAAGGGCGGGGCGCCGTCGGCGATCGCGGCCGAGGCGGCCGGGCTGCGCTGGCTCGCGGAGCCCGGCGTCGTCGGGGTGCCGGAGGTGCTCGGGGAGACCGAGGGCCGCATGGTGTCGACGCGGGTGCCGTCGGGCCGCGCCGACCGCGCGTCCGCCGAGGCGTTCGGCTGCGGTCTGGCCGCGCTGCACGCCGCCGGGGCGCCCGCGTTCGGCTCGCCGCCGCCCGGCGGGCCCGTGCACGCGTGGATCGGCGAGGCGCGGATGGACAACGAGACCGGCGAGCACTGGCCGGCCTGGTACGCCGAGCACCGCGTCCTCCCCCACGCCCGGCGCGCCCTCGGACCCGACGAGCTCGCGCTGGTCGAGCGGGCGTGCGCGCGGTTCGACGCCGTCGCGGGCCCGCCGGAGCCGCCCGCGCGCCTGCACGGGGACCTGTGGACGGGCAACGTGCTGTGGTCCGGCGGGCAGGGCTGGGTGATCGATCCGGCCGCGCACGGCGGGCACCGCGAGACCGACCTCGCCATGCTCGCGCTCTTCGGCGCACCGCAGCTGGAGACGATCCTCGCCGCGTACGACGAGGCCGCGCCGCTGGCCGAGGGCTGGCGCGACCGTGTCGGGCTGCACCAGCTCTGGCCGCTGCTGGTGCACGCCGAGCTGTTCGGGGGCGGGTACGCGCGGCAGGCCCTCGCGGTGTGCGAGCGGATAACCTGACGTCGTGCGGTTCCTGCTGAAACCCGGGTGGATCGCACTGACGCTCGTCGTGGCCGCGTTCGCGTTCGCCTGCTACTACCTGCTCGCCCCGTGGCAGTTCCACCGCAGCGACCAGCGCGACGGCGACAACGCGGCGCTCACCCGCGCGGTCGCGACCGCACCGGTGCCGCGCGGCGAGGTCGTCGCTCCCGGTGCGACGCCCGGCGAGGACGTGGCGTGGCGCCAGGTCACCGTCACCGGCACCTACCGACCCGAGGGCGAGGTCCTCGTCCGGTTGCGCAGCATCGAGGGGCACCCGGCGAGCGAGGTCATGACCCCGCTGGCCACCACCACCGGCGAGACGGTGCTCGTGGACCGCGGGTACGTGCGCACCGACGACCGCGGGGCGCTCCCGCCGATCCCGCCTCCACCGCCGAGGGTGGTGACGGTGAGCGGGTACCAGCGTCTCGACGAGGGCGCGCCGAGCCGGCCCGCGCTCGTCGCCGACGGGCAGCGGCAGGTCTACGCGGCCGACGCGGCCACGATCGCCGCCACCGGCGGGGTGGCGACGAGCCCCGGGTACGTGCAGCTGCTGCCGGCCCAGCCCGGGGTGCTCACCGCCGTCCCCCTCCCGCCGCCCGACCCGAACCCGTCGTACTCCTACGCCTGGCAGTGGCTGATCTTCGGGCTGATGGCCATCGGGGCGTGGATCTACTTCGCGCGGCTGGAGTACCGCCGCGAGCACGGGCTCGAGCCGCGGCCCCGCGACGACCAGGACCCCCGCGACGCCGCCGACGGCAGCCACTGGGACGCGCGGGCGTCGTCGAGCGCCACGGAGGAGAAGCTCGCGGACCGCTACGGCCGCCGCTGAGCTGCCGACACCCCGACGGCCAGCACGGCCGTCGCGAGACCCACCGCGCGGGAGAGGCGCACGGCGCGCGGGAGGTCGGCGACCGCCGGGGTGCGGCCGTCGCCGAGCAAGGGGCGGTCCTGGACGCCGTACGGGTACACGGTGCGCCCGCCGAGCCGCAGGCCGAGCGCGCCCGCGAACGACGCCTCGACCGGCCCGGCGTTGGGGCTGGGGTGCGCGGGAGCGTCGCGCCGCCAGATGCGCCAGGCGTCGGCCGGGCGACCCCCGACCAGGGGCGCGCACGCCGCCGTGACCAGCGCCGAGACGCGCGCGGGCACGACGCCGGCGACGTCGTCGGCGCGGGCCGCGGCCCAGCCGAAGTGCCGGTACCGCGCCGAGCGGTGCCCGACCATGGCGTCGAGGGTGTTGACGGCGCGGTGACCGAGCAGGCCCGGGATCCCGGCGACCGCGCCCCACACCAGCGGCGCGACCACGGCGTCGGCGGTGTTCTCGGCGACGGACTCCAGGGCCGCGCGCGCCAGGCCGTCCGGGTCGAGCGCCGACGGGTCGCGCCCGCACAGGTGGGGCAGGCGCTCCCGGGCCGCGTCGACGTCGCCGGCGCCCAGCGAGGCCGCCATCGCCGCGCCCTCCCCCGCGAGCGACGTCCCACCGAGCACGGTCCACGTCGCCGCGGCGGTCAGCAGGGTGCGCGCGAGCGGGTGGCGGACGCGCTCGGCGAGCACCCCCACGCCCACCGCGCCGCCGACGAGCACCGCGGCGTACGCGACGCCCGGGGCGCGCCGGTCGGCCCACCAGCGCCGCTCGAGGGCGGCGGCCACGGACCCGAACGCCGCGACAGGGTGACCGCGGCGCGGGTCGCCGAGCACGGCGTCGGCGAGCACCCCGAGGGCGAGGCCCGCGGCGCGCGCGAGCGGCACGTCCGGCAGCCGCCGAGCCCTGTGGATCATGCGGAACGTGCCCCTCGTCGCGCGGCACCGGCGTTCCGGCGAGGGGCGCCCCCCGCCGGTCTCTCCGACCGAAGGTGCCCTTCGCTCGAAACCGGGGGGCGCGCGATCACCCCGCGATGATCTCACCCCGACCGTGACAGGGTCGCCGGCGTGGGATTCAGCGATGACCTCTGGGCCGCGGGCGCCGGGATCTACGACCGCGTCCGCGAGCACCCCTTCCTCACCGGCCTGGCTGACGGCACGCTGCCGCACGCCGCGTTCCGGCACTTCGTCGTGCAGGACGCCCACTACCTGCGCGGCTACGCCCGGGCGCTCGCGGTCCTCGCGGCACGGGCGCCCACCGAGGCCGACACGGTGATGTTCGCCCAGCACGCCGCCGGGGCGATCGCGGCCGAGCAGGACATGCACGCCGGGCTCGCCGAGGCGCTCGGGATCAGCGGGACCGCCGACCTCCCGGTCGCGCCCACCACCACCGCCTACACCAGCTACCTGCTCGCGACCTGCCACGGCGGCTCGTTCGCCGAGGGGCTCGGCGCGGTGCTGCCGTGCTACTGGATCTACGCGCGGGTCGGCGAGGCGCTGCTCGAGGCCTCCTCTCCCGACCCGCTCTACGCCCGCTGGATCGCGATGTACGGCGGCGAGGAGTTCCAGGCGGTCGTCGACGCGGTGCTCGCGCTGACCGACCGCGTCGGGCCGCCGCTGGGCGACGTCGAGCGCGGACGCGTCCGGGAGCACTACGTGACGACGTGCCGCTACGAGTGGATGTTCTGGGACGCCGCGTGGCGTCAGGAGGACTGGCCGGTCTAGCCCGACGGTTCGGCGGGCCGCCGCAGCACGAACCGGGTCTCGACGACGTGCGGCGCCGCGCCCGGCGCGCGTCCCGGGGCGCTGGGGACGAGCGCGCCCTGCGGGCCGGCGAGGGCGACGAGCTCCCAGCCCTGCTGGCCCAGCCGGTTGAGCTGCTCGGCGTACACCCGGGCCCAGGCCACCCGGTACGGGCGGTACTCCTCGAGGATCAGCTCGTCGGAGGGGCCGATGGCGTAGATCTGCCACTCGGCGCTCGCCCCGCCCGAGGCGTCCTCGGCCAGACCCACCGCGGAGATCTCCAGCGTCGCGTACTCCCAGGCGCCGGCCACGCGCCGACCCTAACGCTCAGGACGCGCGCCGACTCCCGCCCCGGCGGTGCTCCGGGAAGGGCCGGGACTGCGCGACGGCGCGGGCGGTCTCGCTCGCCCGCGCGGTGCGCGCGGTGCGGGCGCGGCGCACCGCCGAGGCGCGCCCCGTCGAGGAACGCCCCGCCGACGAACGCCCCGCCGCGCCGGCGCGGTCGGCGGCTGCGGTGCCGAGCGTCGTGACCGTGCGCCCCGAGCCCGGCGGCGTCGCGCCGGGCGCGTCGCCGGTGAGCAGGAATCCGGCCAGCTTGGTGAGCACGCCGGCCACGATGAGCGCGGGCCCCACCACCCAGGCGCCGGGCATGCCGAGCGCCAGCACCGCGATCCCGGCCCCGAGGAGGACCAGGCCGCCGAAGAGGAGGAGAGCCGACCGCACGAGGAACAACGCTACGTGGTCATTTCGCGACCAGCAGTCGGCCGATCGGGGCAACCAGGTGCGCGTGGTGGCGGTGACGATCGCGCGACGGGGTCGTAGGGTGTGCCAGTCGCGCGTCAGGAGGGGCACATGGAGTTCGTCGTCCGGTACGTCAACGGCCCGTTGCAGGGCATCGGGTCGATCACGCAGCCCGACGACGCCGGTGAGGAGCCGCCGCTGCTCCAGCGCATCCCGCTGCCCAGCGGGGAGCACGGCCTGCGCCGCACGGTGTCCGACATGGCGGGCGGCGGGCAGACCGCCATCTACGAGCGCACCGGCTACAACGAGCCCGCCGGCGAGTGGGAGTTCACGCTGATCCGCGTCGAGTAGGCCGGGAAGGCCGCCCCACCGCGACCTCGTGGCGGCGGGCGGTCATGGTCCAGAATCACGGTCGTGACCACGGATCCCGCCGCCCCCACCGGCGTGCTGCGTCCCGCCGCCGCGCAGGACGCGGAGCGGGTCGCGGCGATCTTCGCCGGCTACGTCCTGCAGTCGATCGCGACGTTCGTCGAGGAGCCCCCGTCCGACGAGCACTGGCGCACGCGCATCGCCGCCGCCGGTCCGACGCTGCCGTTCCTCGTCGCCGAGGTGGACGGTGAGGTCGAGGGCTTCGCCTACACCGCGCCGTTCCGTCCGCACGCCGCATACCGGTACACGGTCGAGGACTCGATCTACATCGCGCCCGAGGCGGCCGGCCGCGGCCTGGGCTCGCGCCTCCTGGCGGGCCTGCTCGACGCCCTGCACGGCACCGAGATCCGGCAGGTCGTCGCGGTGATCGCCGCGATCGCCGGCTCCCGCCACGACACCCCGTCGATCGTCCTGCACCGCCGCCTCGGATTCGTCGAGGTCGGACGGATGCCGTCGGTGGGCAACAAGAACGGGCAGTGGGCGGACACCGTGCTCATGCAGGCGGACCTCCGTCCCGGGGGCTGATCAGCCCCGCACGACGACGAACGGGCCGCCCCGCCGGTGCGGGACGGCCCGTCGTGACGTCGGGTCGGGCGGTCAGGCCTGGACGGCCACCGCGGCCGGGCGGCGGGCCCAGTTCCGCTGCGCGTGGCGTACGAGGACGCCCGCCACTCCGACGCCCGCTCCGGCGCTCACGATCATGCCGACGAACACTGCAGCCATGACGGCTCCTCCTCACCACGTGCACGCGCCGCGGCCGGTGCCCGGGTCCGGATGACCCGACCGGCCCGCGTGCGCTTGCGAACGGTGGGTGCTGACTGCACCCACAAGGAGAGACGCACGGCTAGGGGGTGGTGTTCCATCGCGTCCGGCCATGACGCAATGACCCCACTCACAGCGACCGCACGCGTTCACCCTGTGTCCCCCACCCGTCCCCAGTAGTGTCCGACGAGCCAGCGAAAGTAAACGGGCGTTAACGACTTTCGGGTCGTTTCCGTCAAATCGGACGCACTGCGATCCCGTCGGGGGCGAGGGGAGAACACCATGACGCAAACCGAATCGGGTGACGCAGGCGGAGTGCCCGACGGCGTCACCGTCACCGACACCGGCACCATGAAGCGCGCGGTCGGCGCGGCGGCCGTCGGCAACATCACCGAGTGGTTCGACTTCGGCGTCTACGCCTACCTGGCGACCACCATCGAGGAGAACTTCTTCCCGCCCGACAACCCGACGCTCGCCCAGATCGGCGTGTTCGCCGGTTTCGCGGTGTCGTTCCTGGTGCGCCCGCTCGGCGGCCTGTTCTTCGGACCGCTCGGCGACCGCATCGGTCGCACCAGGGTCCTCTCCATCACCGTCATCATGATGGCGGTCGGGACGTTCCTGCTCGGCTTCATCCCGCCGTACGAGTCGATCGGCATCTGGGCGCCGATCCTGCTCGTGCTCTGCCGCGTCGTGCAGGGCTTCTCCACCGGCGGCGAGTACGCGGGGGCGATGACGTTCATCGCCGAGTACTCCCCCGACCGGCGCCGCGGATTCTTCGGCAGTTTCCTGGAATGCGGGACGTTCATCGGCTACGCGCTCGGCGCGACCGTCGCGACCGTCATCCCGCTGGTCTCCACGGAGGAGTTCGCGTCGACCTGGGCGTGGCGCATCCCGTTCTTCATCGCCCTGCCGCTGGGCATCGTCGGTGTCTACCTGCGCGTGAAGCTCGAGGAGACGCCGTCCTTCCAGACGCTGCTCTCGGAGTCCGAGGAACGCGAGGGGCAACAGGCCGGGGCGGGGCTCAAAGAGCTGTTCGGGACGTACTGGCCCGCGATGCTCGCCGCGGGCGGCCTCGTCGTGGCCTGGAACATCCCGAACTACATGCTCACCAGCTACATGCCGACCTACCTCGAGGACAACGTCTCGGTGGTCGGCGGCACCCCGATCGACAGCACGACGTCCCAGTGGCTGCAGATCGCCGTCCTGTGGGTCGCGGTGTTCATCATCCCGTTCCTGGGCCGTCTGTCCGACCGCGTGGGCCGGAAGCCGGTCCTGTGGGCCGGCTCGATCGGGACCGTCGCGCTCGCCTTCCCGATGATCCTGGTGCTCAAGAGCGGCTCGGTGCCGCTGGTGGGCGTCGGCCTCGCCGTCATGGGCCTGCTGCTGATCCTCTTCTCGGCGACCTGCCCGTCGACGCTGCCGGCGCTGTTCCCGACCGAGATCCGCTACGGCGGGCTGGCGATCTCGTTCAACATCTTCGTGTCGGCCTTCGCCGGGACGACCTCACTGATCATGACGGCGGTCGTGCTCGGGACGGGCTGGGCGTACTGGCCCGCGGTCTACCTGGTCTTCGCGGGGCTGGTCGGTGCGGCCGTCCTGCTGAAGCTGCGCGAGACGGCGGGCCAGCCGCTGCCGGGCTCCAACCCGGCCGTGTCCACCGAGCAGGAGGCGCGC
Organism: Actinomycetospora aeridis; assembly: GCF_037400275.1. NCBI lineage: Bacteria > Bacillati > Actinomycetota > Actinomycetes > Pseudonocardiales > Pseudonocardiaceae > Actinomycetospora > Actinomycetospora aeridis. Next base: position 146,515 of record NZ_JBBEGL010000006.1, read on the forward strand.
GAGCTGGTGGCGTCGCGTCGCTGAGCCACGACGGTGGGTCGCCGGGTGTCGGGCCCCCCGGATCACGGGCACGATGCGCTGGTGCCCGAATCCTCACAGGCCACCCCCGGCCCCACCGTCTTCGTCCTGTTCGGCGCCACCGGCGACCTGGCCAAGCGCCTGGTCCTGCCGTCGTTCTTCCGCCTCGTGCAGGAGAAGCTCCTCCCCGACGACTGGCGTCTGATCGGCAACGGCCGCCGCACCAAGACCGACGACGAGTTCCGTGACGAGGTCCGCGAGGCCCTGGAGCAGTTCGGTGGCCTGCGGCCCGAGGACGGGCCCTGGGACGAGTTCGCCGCGGGTCTGCGCTTCGCCGGCGGCGGGTTCACCGCGGACGACCCGGGCGAGCTGCTGGACCGGATCGCCGAGGCCCGCGGCGAGATCGGCGAGGACGCCCAGCTCGTCCACTACCTGGGCCTGCCGCCGACCACGTTCGGCGACTACACCCGCGCCCTCGGGGCCCAGGGCCTCGCCACGGGCTCGCGTGTCGTCTACGAGAAGCCCTTCGGCACGTCGCTCGAGAGCTTCCGCGAGCTCGACCGGGTGGTGCACGAGGTCCTCGACGAGTCGCAGGTCTTCCGCATCGACCACTTCCTCGGCAAGGAGGCGACCCAGGAGCTGCGCGCGCTGCGCTTCGCCAACGGCCTGTTCGGCAGCTCGTGGGACCGCCACCACGTCGCCGCGGTGGAGATCGACGTCCCGGAGACCCTCGACGTCGCCGACCGCGCCGAGTTCTACGACGCCACCGGCGCCGTGCTCGACATGCTGGTCACCCACCTGTTCCAGGTGGCCGCCGAGGTCGCCATGGACCCGCCGGCGACGTTCCGCGCCGACGACGTCGCCGCCGCCCGCGACGAGGCCGTACGACACTTCCGGCCGTTGCAGCGCGACGAGGTCGTGCGGGGCCAGTTCGAGGGCTACCGCGACCTCGACCACGTCGCCGACGACTCCACCACCGAGACCTTCGTGGCCGCCCGGCTGTGGATCGACACCGACCGCTGGCGCGGCGTGCCGTTCCTGCTGCGCACCGGCAAGCGGATGGCCGAGAGCCACCAGAAGGTCAACCTGGTCTTCCGGGACCCGGAGAACGGGCCGGTCGACGAGCGCGACCTCCCGACCCGGGGCAACGTGCTGTGCTTCGACCTCGCCGGCGACGGCGCGCTCGCGCTGTCGATGAACGTCAAGACGCCCGGGGCGTCGTCGGACCTCGGCACGACGTGGACGCAGATCCCGCTCGACACCCTGTCCGGGGGCGACCCGCTGCCGCCGTACGTGCGGCTGATCCACGACGTGCTCACCGGCGACCGCGCCCTGTTCACCCGCCCCGACGGTCTCGAGGACGTCTGGACGGCCGCGGCCGAGGTGCTCGACGACGACCGCGCGCCCGAGTCGTACGCGCCCGGCTCCTGGGGCCCCGAGGCAGCCCTGCGCCTCGCCGACCCCGTCGGCTGGGTGCTCCCCGACTAGTCCGTCCGGCCTATGTGAGCGATCTTCGGTGCTATCGCACCGAAGATCGCTCACATGGGGCGGACCTGCAGCAACAGGTCGGGGTCGATCGCGAAGTACCCGGCGAACGGGGCCGCCTGGGCGCAGAGCAGCGTCAGGGCGAGCGCCATCGCCGTCGCGAGCAGCGCGAGGGACACCGCGGCGCGCCGCAGGCGGTCGGCGTGGATGCAGCCCATGGCGGCGAGCGTCGTCAGCGCGACGAGGTAGAGCGCCGTCAGCCGCAGCGGGTCGATCGCCGACCCGCTGAGCACGAGGCGGGTGCGCCGCGACTCCAGGGCCTGGTCGACCGCGGTCACGAGGCGGTCCTGGGCCACCCGCTGCCCCTCGGTCTGCACCGGCAGCGACAGGACGACCGACTGCACGCCGACGAGCCGCGCGGGCGCGACGGTCAGCGTGGCGTCGCCGTCGGCCATCTCCGGCCACTCGTCGGCCACGTACTCGTCGATCTGCTCGGCGAGCAGCCGCCGGACCTCGGGGCGCTGTGCCGGGAAGGCCCCCATCAGCAGGTCGACGTCGCGCAGCGCGCTCGCCTCCCGGCTCACGGCCGCGGCGGCGTCGTCGCGGTCGGCCCAGACGTCGGCGACGAGGAACCCGACGAGCAGGCCGAAGATCAGCCCCAGCGGGGAGAGCAGGCCCGGGCTCAGCGGACCCAGGGACTCGCCGTGACCCGACCGACGCGCGGTCCAGAGCCCGGCGAGGACCAGCGCCGCAGCCAGGTAGACCGCGGCGAAGACCACCAGAACCAATACCGGCAGCGGGGCGTGCCCCAACCACGCGACCATCGCCGCAGAGTATGTGAGCGGAATTCCCGGTCATAGCCGGGAATTCCGCTCACATGGGGGTCAGTGCTGCGGACCCGGCTCGCCGGCGTACTCCGGACCGGCGGTGGGGCGGTTGCCCGGGTCGTTCGCGGAGACGCCCTGGATCGCGCGCCACACCGTCTCCGGGGTCAGCGGCATGTCGACGTGCTTCACGCCCAGGTGCGAGAGCGCGTCGATGACGGCGTTGTGCACGGCCGGCGTCGAGCCGATCGTCCCGGACTCCCCGATGCCCTTGGCCCCGAGCGGGTTGAGCGGGGTCGGCGTCTCGGTGTTGGTGGCCTCGTAGGTGATGAGGTCCGCGGCCGAGGGGATGACGTACGAGGCGAGGTTGCCCGACGTCGGGTTGCCGTCCTCGTCGTAGGTGACGCGCTCGTAGAGGGCCTGCGAGATGCCCTGCGCGATGCCGCCGTGCTGCTGCCCGGTGACGAGCATCGGGTTGAGGATGCGGCCGCAGTCGTCGACGGCGATGTGACGGCGCAGCTTCACCATGCCGGTGTCGAGGTCGACGTCCACCACGGAGATGTGCGAGCCGAACGGGAAGCTCGACTGGCCCTGGGTGAAGTCGAGCTCCTCGAGCAGCTGCTTGCCGCCGACACCCGGGTCGTAGCCCGAGCCGTCCTCCGACGCCGTCGCGACCTGCGCCCAGCTCACCTGGGTGTCCGCGATGCCCTTGACGCCGAACCCGCCGTCGACCAGCTCGATGTCGTCGGGCGAGGCCTCCAGCATGTGCGCGGCGATCTCGCGGGCCCGCGACACGAGCTGCTCCGAGGCGGTCCAGATCGCGCTGCCGCCGGTCTGCAGCGACCGCGAGCCCGCCGTGCCTGCGCCGCTGCGCACCAGCTCGGTGTCGGACTGGACGAGGCGCACCTTGTCCATGGGCACCTGCAGGATCTGCGAGGCGATGTGGGTGAACGCCGTCTCGTGGCCCTGGCCGTGGGCGCTGGTGCCGGCCTTGACGGTGAACGTGCCGTCCGGGTGGGCCTGCGCGGAGCCGAACTCGACGTCGAGCCCGAGCGGCGCGGTGACCTCCACGTAGGAGGCGACGCCGATGCCCATCGCGACGCGCGAGCCCTCGGCGCGGCGCTGCTGCTGCTCGGCGAGCAGCGCGTCGTAGCCCGCCGCCTCCCTGGCCGCGTCGAGCGCCTTGGCGTGCTCGGCGTTGTCGTACTGGGCGCCGGTGATGCTGGTCATCGGGAACTTGTCGGGCGCGAGGAAGTTCTTGCGCCGCATCTCCAGCGGGTCGACGCCGATCTCGTCGGCGGCGATGTCGATGATCCGCTCGAGCATCTGCGTGGCCTCGGGCCGCCCGGCGCCGCGGTAGGCCCCGACCTGCGTGGTGTTGGTGGCGACGGCCTTCCACGTGAAGTCGATGGCCGGGATGTCGTAGACGCCCTGCGCCATCAGCTGGGTCAGGCTGGGCAGGATCGTCCCGAGCACCGGGTAGGCGCCGGCGTCACCGATGGCCGTGGCACGGAGACCGACGATCGTGCCGTCGTTCTTGACGCCCATCTCGACGTACTGGACCTGGGCGCGCCCGTGGACCATCGAGAGCATGTTCTCGGACCGGGTCTCGGTCCAGCGGACCGGCTTGCCGAGGGTGCGCGCCGCGGCGCCGACGATGCCCCACTCCTGGTAGGCGTGCATCTTCGGCCCGAACCCGCCGCCCACGCGCGGGGCGATGACGTGGACGTTCGCGCCCTCGACGCCGAGGTCGCCCGCGATCGCGTCCCGCGCGCCGTGGGGGCCCTGGCTCGAGACGTACATCTTGATCTTGCCGGCCTCGCCGGGGATCGCCACGCAGCCGTTGGGCTCCATCGGCACGCCGGCGAGCTTCTGGTTGTAGAAGGTGTGCTGCACGACGGTGTCGGCGGAGTCGAAGATGCCCGCGACCTCACCGGTGCCCGCACCCGCGACGAGGTTCGACTCGAGCTCGTCGAACAGCTTCGGGGCACCGTCGGCCAGCGCGGCCTCGATGTCGGTGACGGCGGGCAGCGGCTCGATGTCGGCGAACACGGTCTCGGAGGCGTCGAGGGCCTGGCCGGCCGTCTGCGCGACGACGACCGCGACGATGTCGCCGACGAAGCGCACCTTGCCGCGCGCGAAGGCGGGGCGGTTCATGGCGTCCGGCACGACACCGGGCAGGCCGGGACGGTCGTTGATGTCCAGCTCGCCGTCGACGTAGACCGCCACGACGCCGGGCATCGAGCGGGCCTCGTCGGCGTCGATGCCCGTGATCGTCCCGTGCGCGATGGGCGAGCGGACGAAGACCGCGTGGAGGGAGCCCTCCACCGGGAGGTCGGCGGTGTAGTCCTCGGCACCCCGGATCAGGCCGTCGTCCTCGGTGCGCTTGACCGAGTTACCGAAGATCGAGGTGGAACGGGTGGGGGTGATGGTCATGCGGGGTCCTCCAGTGGTGCCCGTGCCGGCACGGTCAGAAGATCAGACCTTCGCCCGCACGTCGAGTCGGCATTCGGCCCACCGGAAACCGCCCGTCGAGCTGGACGTGAGTCCGGTCACGGACAACGATTGTGCACCATGGACTTCGACGAGGCCCGTTCCGTGTTCTGCCGGCCCCGGACGGGCCCGGTCGCCGCGGACCCGGGGGCCACGACCCCGGCCCGCCGGCTGCGGGACGCCATCGAGCCGCTGGCCATGGTGACGGTGTGGAGCGACCCGGCCGCCGACGAGAGCGCCGCGGCCGGGCTCGACTTCCTCGGCGGCTACGTCGGCGGCCGCGCGTCCGCCCTCGGCGACGTCCCGGGCACCGTGGTCGCCGCGGCGTTCGCCGTGTTCGAGCCCGGCCTCGTCGGCGGTCTGTGGGACCAGGCCCGGACGAGCTGCCCGGTCGCGGACCTGGCCGCGATGCGCGAGCGCGCCGGCGCCGCCGCGCTGCGCTCGGTGCTGGACGACGTCGACGAGGCCGGGATCGACGCCGTCGCCGCCACGCTGCGCGCCGCGCTCGCTCCGGCCGACCTCATGGGACGGCCCCTCGTCGCGGGGATGACCGCGCGGCAATGGCCGCAGGACGTCCACGGCCGGCTGTGGCACGCGACCACGCTCGTGCGGGAGCACCGCGGCGACTCCCACGTCGCCGCGTGCGTGGCCGCCGGGCTCGACGGCATCGAGGCGAACATCCTCACCGAGCTGCGGGTCGGCTTCGCGCTGCTCGAGTACACCGCGACGCGCGGGTGGCCCCAGGAGGCCATGGACGCCGCGATCGCCCGCCTGCGCGGGCGCGGCCTCCTCGACGGCGAGGCCCTCTCCGCCGCGGGACGCCGGGCCCGCGACGGGATCGAGGAGGCCACCGACGCCGCCCAGCAGCCCCTCGTCGACGCCCTCGGCGCGGATCTCGACGGGCTGGTGGACACCCTGGGCACCTGGTCGGAGGCCGTCGTCGCCCGCGGATGGTTCCCGCCCGACCCGTACAAGCGGGCCGCCGGGTAGCTCAGGGCTCCGGGACGTTCTGCTCGATCTCCTGCAGCCAGATCGTCGCCGACGAGTCCGACGGGGCCCGCCAGTCACCGCGCGGCGAGAGCGACCCGCCGGCGACGACCTTCGGCCCGTTGGGCATGGCCGAGCGCTTGAACTGCGCGAAGCCGAAGAAGCGTTGCGCGAACACCTGCAGCCAGCGTCGGATCTCGGCGAGGTCGTACGCGCGGCGGTCGGCGTCCGGGTAGCCGGGCGGCCAGGTGCCCACGTCGAGGTCGTGCCACGCGTGCCAGGACAGGAACGCGATGCGCGAGGGCCGGAAGCCGTGGCGCAGCACGTAGAAGAGGGTGAAGTCCTGCAGGTCGTACGGCCCGATCTTCTGCTCGCTCGACTGGATCTCCTCCTCGGAGTCGGCCGGCACGAGCTCGGGGCTGATCTCGGTGTCGAGGACGTCCTGGAGCACCGTGGCCACGTCGTCGTCGAACTGCCGCGAGCTGATCACCCAGCGGATCAGGTGCTGGATCAGCGTCTTCGGCACCCCGGTGTTCACAGTGTAGTGCGACATCTGGTCGCCGACGCCGTAGGTGGACCACCCGAGCGCCGCCTCGGAGAGGTCGCCGGTGCCCAGCACGATCCCGCCCCGCTGGTTCGCCGCGCGGAACAGGTAGTCGGTGCGCAGGCCGGCCTGGACGTTCTCGAACGTCACGTCGTACTGCGGCTCGCCCTGGGAGAAGGGGTGGTCCAGGTTCTTGAGCATCAGCCGCGCGGTCTCGGTGATGTCGATCGTCTCGAACGTGACGCCCAGGGCCTCGGCGAGGCGCTGCGCGTTCGACTTGGTCCGCTCGCCGGTGGCGAAGCCGGGCAGCGTGAACGCCAGGATGTCCGAGCGCGGGCGGCCGGCACGGTCCAGCGCGCGGGCGGCGACGATCAGCGCGTGGGTGGAGTCGAGCCCGCCCGACACCCCGATGACGATCTTCGGTCCGCCGATCGCCCGCAGGCGCTGCTCGAGGCCCGCGACCTGGATGTTGTAGGCCTCGAAGCAGTCCTGCTCGAGGCGTGCCGGGTCCGACGGCACGAACGGGAAGCGCTCGACCTCGCGGCGCAGCCCGATGTCGCCGGTCGGCGGGACCAGGGCGAACCCGAGGGTGCGGAACTCGCGCCCGTGCTGACGGCGGTTGTCGTCGAACGTGCCCATCCGCAGGCGCTCCGAGCGCAGCAGGCGCAGGTCGACGTCGGCGACGGCGTGGCGCTCACCCGAGGGGAACCGCTCGGTCTCCGCGAGCAGCACCCCGTTCTCGTGGATGCTCGTCTGCCCGTCCCAGGACACCTCGGTGGTCGACTCGCCCTCGCCCGCCGCGGCGTAGACATAGGCCGCCGAGCAGCGCGCGGACGCCGACTTCGCCAGCAGCTGGCGGTCGTCCGCGCGGCCCACCGTGATCGGGCTGCCGGAGACGTTCGCCAGCACCGTCGCCCCCGCCAGCGCCGCCTCCGCGCTCGGCGGGATCGGCACGAACATGTCCTCGCAGACCTCGACGTGCAGCACGAGACCGTCGACGTCGGTCGCCGCGAAGAGCAGGTCCGCGCCGAACGGCACGTCGGCGCCGAGCAGACGGGTCGTCCCGCCCTCCCCCGCCCCCGAGGCGGCCTGGCGCGGCTCGTAGAACTCGCGGTAGTTCGGCAGGTAGGTCTTGGGCACGACGCCGAGCACCCGCCCGCCGTGCACCACGACCGCGCAGTTGTACAGCCGGTGCCGGTGGCGCAGTGGCGCGCCGACCACGAGCACGGGCGTGAGGTCCGCCGACGCCGCGACCACCTCGCCCAGGGCGTCGACCACGGCGTCGAGGAGCGTGTCCTGCATCAGCAGGTCCTCGATCGAGTAGCCCGAGAGCGTCAGCTCGGGGAAGACGACGAGCCCGGCGCCGTCGTCGTGGCACTCCCGCGCCACCGCCAGGAGTGAGGACGCGTTGGCCGCCGGATCGGCGATCGAGGTCCGCAGGGTCGCCGCGGCGACCCGGACGAAGCCCTGGTGGTACACCGAGGTGAAGGGCGGGGTGGGCATCGGCAGGTTTCCTCCGGGCACGGCGACGCGGGCGAGCGTAGATCGCCCGCCCGCTCGCCGCCGGGGTCACACGGTGCTCGGGGAGACGTCCTCCTCCGGCACCAGCGCCCAGGCGGCCAGGTAGGCGATCAGACCCACGAGGTGCCCGAACACGGCCAGGAGTACCGCGAGCACGCGGACGAGAGTGACGTCGAGCCCGGTGCGGGCGGCGATGCCGCCGCAGACGCCGGCGATCCACCGGTCGTGGACGCTGCGGCGGAAGCCGAACGTCGACCGGGACGGCTCGGGGCTGCTCGGCTCGGAACTGCCCACCTCGGGGCTCGTCGGGTGCGGGGTGTTCTCCGGTGTGGTCATGGCGTCGAGCCTGCCGCCGTGGAGCGCCCGCGCCCTCCGGGTCGACCCCCGGTCCGACCCTGGTTCCCCACCCCGATCCCGCCGGGGGCGACCCCGACCGTGACGGATCGTCACGATCCAGGTCCCGTCACCCGTCTAGTCATTCCTTCGGACTAGTGGAGCGCTCCGGATATGACTTATCGTGACCGACACCACTGGGACTCCGGTGGACCACCACCACGAAGTGCGGGCAGCCCGGACGCGACCCGGCGATCCCGCGGGAAGGGGTCGGCCGTGCGCACGACCTATCGGGTTCTGGCCTGGATCCTCGCCGTCGAGGTGGTCGTCCAGGCGGCAGCCATCGCGTGGGCCCTGTTCGGCCTGTCCGCCTGGATCGAGAGCGGCGGGGTGCTCGACGCGGCCGCGATGCAGGCCGAGCCCCAGTTCGACGGGGTCGTCGGCTTCATGGTCCACGGGCTGAACGGGACGATGATCGTCCCGGCCGTCGCCCTGCTCCTGCTCGTGGTCTCGTTCTTCGCGAGGCTCACGCGGGGCGTGGCGTTCGCCGCCGCCCTGTTCCTCATGGTCGTCGCGCAGGTCCTGCTCGGGATGTTCGCGCACGCGATCCCGTCGCTCGGCATGCTCCACGGCGCGCTCGCCCTCGCCATCCTCGTCACCGCCGTCATGTCCGCCCGGCTCACCCCCGCGCAGCGCCCGGTCGAGGCCCCCTCCGCCGCGGTCGTCTGAGCGGCGGGTCGAGCTGATGCTGCGAGCGCGGCGACGGTCATGGCGCCTCGGGCGTTCCTGGCGCACCCGGGCCGGCGGCCCGCGACGCCGGGCCCTGATCGCCGTCGTCGCCGCGCTCGTGGTCATCGCCCCGATCGCCTGGATGTGGATCGACAGCCAGATGCCCTCGAGCTACTCGGTCGAGGACATGGGCACGCCCGACCTCGGTGGCGGCCCCGGGATGGACCACGCCGGGATGGCGGGCATGACCGGCACCGCGGTCGACCAGCTCCGCGAGCCCCCGGGACCCGCGGACGTCGACGTCACCCTCACGGCCCGCGCCGGCCGGGTCACGCTCCCGTCCGGGCGCGTCGTCGACGGCTACACCCTCAACGGCACCACCCCCGGGCCGGAGATCCGCGCGGTCCAGGGGCAGATGGTGCAGGTGCGCCTCGTCAACGAGAACGTGGCCGAGGGCGTCACCCTGCACTGGCACGGCTACGACGTGCCGGCCGGCGACGACGGCGTCGCCGGGGTGACCCAGGACGCGGTCGGCCCCGGCGGTTCCTTCGTCTACCGGTTCCGCGCCGACCAGGTCGGCACGTTCTGGTACCACTCGCACCAGGTGGCCGACCCCCAGGTGAAGGGCGGGCTGTTCGGCGCCCTGGTGGTCACCCCGCGGGACGGCCTCGGCGACACGGCCGACGTGACCGTGATGACCCACAACTACGCGGGCCGCCGCACCGTGAACGGCCTCGAGGGCGACGTCCCGGCCGCCGGTGCACCCGGGCAGCGGGTGCGCGTCCGCGTCGTCAACACCGACAACGGGCCGGTCCAGGTCTGGGTCGGCGGCGCGCCGTACCGCCTCGCCGCCCTCGACGGCACGGACGTCAACGGCCCGACACCGTCGACCGACTCCCTGCCGGTGACCGCCGGCGGGCGCGCCGACCTGGAGATCGACCTCCCCGCCGACGGCGCGGGCGTGCGCGTCGAGCTCGGCGGCGCGTCCGCGGTGACCTTCGGGCGTCCGCTGCCCCCGACCCCCCGGCCGGCCGGCGAGCTCGACCCGCTGCGCTACGGCAGCCCGGCGGCGCTGCCCTTCGACCCCGCGGCCGCGGACCGGCGGTTCGACTACGTCATCGGCCGGCGTCTCGGGTTCCTCGACGGGACCCCGGGCATGTGGTGGACGGTGAACGGCCACCTGTGGCCCGACGTGCCGATGTACGTGGTGCGCGAGGGCGACGTCGTGCGGATGCACATCGAGAACGGCAGCGGCGAGCTGCACCCGATGCACCTGCACGGCCACCACGCCGTGGTGCTCGCCCGTGACGGCGTCCCCGCCACCGGCAGCCCGTGGTGGTCGGACAGCCTCGACGTCCAGGACGGCCACAGCTACGACATCGCGTTCGTGGCCGACAACCCCGGGCTCTGGATGGACCACTGCCACAACCTCGCGCACCCGTCCGAGGGGCTGATGGCCCACCTCATGTACGAGGGCGTGACGACGCCGTACCGCGTGGGTGGCGACCCCCACAACGACCCGGAGTGACCCCGGAGTGACGAGCCGCCGGACCGCGGGGATACTCGTCGGTAACCGATGCGGCCCCACCCCCCGCCATGTCCCCGGGGCCGCCGCGAGGTGACCCCCGATGACTGCCCCGACCGCACAGGCCGCACCGGCCGCTCCCTGGCTGTTGCCCCACGCCACCGCGTGCGCCGAGGCCGTGGCGACGGCGCTCGACCTGCTCGACGGCGACGAGGTGGAGACGCTGCCCGACGCGGCCGGCGACGGGTTCACCCTGAAGGTCCACGCGGACCCGCCGCGCGCCGTCCGCGCGCTGCACTGGTCGACGGCGCGCGGGTGGGACGTGACGGCCGACCCCGCGCTGCGCCGTCCGCCGCGCTGGCGACCGCTCGCGGTCGAGGCCGACGCCGACCCGATCGTGCTGTGCGAGGTGCTGCGCCGCGGCACCTGAGGGCCCGCGTCGGCGACCACGTCACGGGTCCACGCCGGTGCGGGCCCCTCGTCCGCACCGGCGGTCCCGTACTCGGAACGTACCGGGCGGTCCGCTCCCCGTGAAGGCGGATCAGCACGTCGCGGGCGCTCGGCACCCGGACGTACGCACAATGACGTACAGCGCTCGGTCGGTGTCCGCCCGTAGCCTCGGTGATCGTCCCCGCCACCGAGGACGCACGGGAGGCGTGATGCGCGACCGGATGACCGACCGCCTGATCCAGGAGCCGCGCATTCGGCGCAACGTGCGTCCACGCCCGGCGCCGAGCGAGCCCCCGGCCGACGACCGGTCCGTGCCGACGCCGCGGGTCCCCCCGCGCGACGAGCGGCCGGAGGAGCGGGCGAGCTGACTCAGCGGTCGTGACCGCGGGCCCGCCCGCGGGGGCGGTCGTCGTCCCGGTCGTCGTCCCGGTCGGACCGCGCCTGGGCGCGCCACCGCTCGAACCAGCGTTCCCAGTTGGCCGCGGCGCGGTCGGCGCTGTCGCGCGTGCGCCGCGTGGACGTGGAGGACGAGGCCACTTCCTCGACGTCGTCGGCGGTGGTGGTGCGCGTGCTGCGCGGGGCCGTGGTGGTCGGTGGGCCCGCCGGGATCACCGGGGGCGCGGCCACGGGCACCGGGAACGGCGCCGGCGGCGCGGCCGTCTCCGGCGCCGCGACCGGCGTCGGGTCGGACGTCGCGTTCGCGGCGGCCACGATCCCCGCCGCACCCAGGACGCCGACCAGGCCGGCGCCGACCGCGGCGACCCGGCGCGCGGGCCGCCGGGTGCGCAGCGAGCGGACGAGGCCGGGCGCCGGCGCGGGCGTCACCACGCGCGTGCGGCGGGGCGCCGACGGGGCGTCACCGCGGCCCGGCAGCAGCAGCGGTCCCGTGTGCGCCTCGTCCGGGCCGGGGCCCGGGGCCGGCGTCGGGGTGTCCCGCTCCGGCGGGGCCGTCCCGGAGCCGGTCCCCAGCAGGTCCGACCGGACGGCCGCGGCGGCGCCTGCCGTGCGCCCGCCCGCGCCCGCGACGACCTCGTGGCCCGCGAGCATCCGGGCCGCCCGAGCGGCGTCGGGACGACGGGCCGGGTCGTGGTCGAGCAGCGCCCGCAGCACCGGGGTCAGGTCGCCCGCACGCCGGGCCGGCGCCACGACGCCCGTCGCGACGCGGGAGAGCACCTCGAGCGCGTTGCCGCCGTCGCCGGCCGGCGGGGCGCCCTCGAGGGTCGCGTAGAGGGTGGCGCCGAGGGAGAAGACGTCGGCGGCCGCGGTCGCCGGGCCACCCCGGGCGAGCTCGGGGGCCATGTAGTGGGGCGTGCCGGCGACCAGCTGGTCGGCTGTGCCGGGGTCGGTGTCGACGACGGCGATGCCGAAGTCGGTGACCGTGACCGCGTCACCGGCGCCGATCATGATGTTGGCCGGCTTCACGTCGCGGTGCACGATCCCGCGCTCGTGCATGGCGGCGAGGCCCTCGGCGATCTGCGCGCCGATGGCCGCGACCCGCACCGGCGGCAGAGGGCCCTCGCGGTCGAGGAGGTCGGCGAGCGACGGGGCCGCGACGTACTCCATGACGAGGCAGACCTCGCCGTCGAGGTCGGTCATGTCGAAGATCGCGGCGAGCCGGGGGTGGTGCAGCCGCGCCGCGACGCGGCCCTCGCGGTGGGCCCGGTCGCGGATCTGGCGGGCCCGCTCCGCGTCGAGCGCGCGCCCGCCGTGCAGTCGCTTGATCGCGACGTCGCGGTCGAGCAGCTCGTCGTGGGCCCGCCAGACGGAGCCCGAGCCGCCGCGCCCCACGGGGGCGAGCAGGAGGTAGCGCCCGGCGACCAGGCGACCGGGCTCGATGGTGGCCCGGCCGTCCCCGAGGGCGCTCGGCACCGAGGTCGGCGTCGACATGCCCCTCCCTTCTGCTCCGTGACCACCTATCGCGGGCCGTGACCATTCCGTTACCGAAATCTCGCACGGATCGTCCGGACCCCCCGATCGGGTGGGCCCGCATCCTCGCCCGGCAGCCGGGACCGTCCGCACCCGACCCGCCGCCGGTCGCTGTGACGCAGGCCATCAGCGCTGCGGTGCCCGGGGACACAGCGACCAGGGGCCCGCTCGGCGACTGGAGTCGGTACCGTCGGTACCGAGTACTTCAGGTACCGAACGGCTCCCCCGACGCGGAAAGGAACCCCACCGTGGCCATCTCGGACATCAAGGAGTTCACGCACCTGAGCGAGGCCGACGTCGCGGCCATCGGGCGTGAGTTCGACGCGATCCGCCGCGAGGTCGAGGCCTCTCGCGGCGAGGACGACGCCGCCTACATCCGCGGCGTCATCAAGCTCCAGCGCCGGCTCGAGATCGGCGGGCGCGTCGCGCTCGTCGGCAGCATCCTGCCGCCGCTGTGGATCGCCGGCACCGCCGCCCTGGCCGCCTCCAAGATCATCGAGAACATGGAGATCGGCCACAACGTCATGCACGGCCAGTGGGACTGGATGAACGACCCGGAGATCCACTCGGCACAGTGGGAGTGGGACAACGTCTGCCCGGCCGAGCAGTGGAAGCACTCCCACAACTACCTGCACCACACCTATACGAACGTCATCGGCAAGGACAAGGACGTCGGGTACGAGATCCTGCGCGTCCGGTCCGATCAGCCGTGGCACCCCTACTACCTGGGCCAGCCGCTCTACAACGCGCTGCTGATGTTCCTGTTCCAGTGGGGCGTCGCCCTGCACGACCTCGACATCGAGGGCGCCGCCAAGATGGACGCCGACCCCGAGGAGATGAAGGCCAAGCTGCGTCAGATCGGCCGCAAGGCCGGCAAGCAGGCGCTGAAGGACTACGTGGCGTTCCCCGCGCTGTCCGGCCCGTTCTTCCCGGCCACCATCGCCGCCAACGTCACGGCGAACCTCATCCGCAACGTGTGGTCGTACGCGATCATCTTCTGCGGTCACTTCCCCGACGGCGCGGAGGTGTTCACGGAGGAGGAGCTCGAGGGCGAGACGTGGGGCGAGTGGTACCTGCGCCAGCTGCTCGGCTCGGCGAACTTCACCGGCGGGAGGCTCATGCACCTCATGAGCGGCAACCTCGGCTACCAGATCGAGCACCACCTGTTCCCCGACCTGCCGTCGAACCGGTACCCGGAGATCGCGGAGAAGGTCCGGGACATCTGCGCCCACTGGGACCTGCCCTACACGACCGGCCCGTTCCCGCGGCAGTTCTGGCAGTCGACCCGCTCGATCTGGAAGCTCTCACTGCCGGTGGCGGGCGAGCTCAAGCGGTTCGTCGACCGTCTGACCGGGCGCGAGAAGCCGGTCGCCGCCGACGTCCCGGCCCCCCGCCACGAGACCGGGCCCCGCGTCGAGCAGCCGGTCGCGGCCTGACCCCATGTGAGCGAACTTCGGGGCTATAGCCCCGAAGTTCGCTCACATAGCTAGGCGGCCGGGTCGACGACGAGGAAGTCCGCGGGCACCGGGCGGCCGTCGAGGTGGGCGTCGAGCATCTCCCGTACACCCTCGGCGATACGGTCCTGGGCCTCGAGCGTCATCCCCGAGCAGTGGATCGTCATGGCCTCGGAGCCCGCGGGCAGCGAGCGCCACGGGTGGTCGGCCGGCGCGGGCTGGGGGTACCAGGTGTCGCCGGCGTAGCCCGCGAGGTGCCCGGACTCGAGCGCCTCGACCAGGGCGTCCCGGTCGACGATCGCGCCGCGCGCGGTGTTGACGAGCCAGGAGCCCGGCTTCATGGCCCTGAGGCGCTCGGGACCGAACAGCGCCTGGCTCCCCTCCATGAGGGGCAGCGCGAGGCAGATGACGTCGCAGCGCTCGACGAGGGTGTCGAGGCGGGCGTAGCGCACGCCCAGCGAGGCCTCCTCGCCGGCGGAGCGGCGGTGGTTGGCGTAGTAGAGCATCTCGACGTCGAAGCCCTTGAGCCGCAGCGCGGTGCGGGCCCCGATCGCGCCGAGGCCCACGATCCCGACGGTCTTGCCCTCGAGGTCGTGCGACGGCGCGACGACCTTGGCGACGTCCCAGCCGCCGTTGCGGGCCTCCTCGTGTGCCGGCACGAAGTTCCGCACCAGCGCGAGGATCTGCAGCACGTTGTGCTCGGCGACGCTGACGACGTTGCTGCCGGTGACCTCGGCGACGGTGACCCCGTGCTGCTGCGCGGCCTCGGGATCGGTGTGGTCGGAGCCGATGCCCGCGGTGACGACCAGCTTCAACGACGTCTTCGCCAGCCGGTCGCCGTCGAGGTAGACCGGCCAGAAGGGCGTCGTGATCAGCACCTCGGCGTCGGTGAGCTCCTCGTCGAGACCGTCGCCGGTGTCGGAGGTGGTGACGAGCTCGTGGCCGCGGGAGGTGAGGTGCTCCCGCAGGCCCAGCGCGTTGTCGGCGCTCGCCGGGACGTCGGCCTCGGCGGCGTCGGACGGCGGGTAGGACACATAGACGACCTTCATGCGGTCGGCTACCCCGCCGCCGACGCCGCGGACACCGGGTGTGACGTCAGCCGGGGTGCGTGACGCCGCCGCTCCTTGTCAGCGCAGGGACGCGATCCTGTCGAGCACCGTCTTGCGGTTCTTGGTCCGCCGCTCGTAGGCGTCGACCTTGCCGAGGTCGGTGGTCGAGAGCCCGTCGAGCGCCTTGACCGCGTCGGCCGCGTTGAGGTCGTCGTAGTCCTTGATCGGCAGGTCGTCCTCCACGGAGACCGCGCCCTTGGCCTCCCCCTCGGCGGTGGCGACGCCGGGCACCTCGCGGGCCCGGTCGGCGGCGGCCCCGGCCGCGCCCCCGATGCCGGAGCCGAGACGCTGCAGCAGCGCGGGGAACGCCTGCGCCAGCTCCCGGGTGAACTGGGCCTGGGCGCGGGCGAACGCCTGCACCCACTCGGCGGTGCGGTTCCCGGCCGCCTCCTCGGCCTGCGCGACGTTCTCGAGGAGCTCCTTGTAGGCGCGCAGCGACTCCTCACCGCCCTCGCGGGCCCGGCTCACGATCTGCTCGTTCAGGCTGCGCACCTGCTCGACCACCTGCTCGACCCTCGGATTGCCCGCCATCGCTCCTCCTCGTCCCGTGCCGCGCCGTCGCTGCGCCACACCGTCGGCTGCCTCTCGTTTCCCGGACAGACCCGTCCCCCAAACAGGCGAGCGGATGGGACGTTCCAGACGGCCGGGACACCGGCGCGAAACCTTGTTTCCCTCCGCGAAATGCGTGTGTGACGCGCCTCCCAACGGCACTTACGATGGTGAGGACGGCGACACCCCGTCGAGTTGGGAGCAGCGAACATGCGACGCAAGCCACGCCACGTCCGTCTGACGGAGCCCCTCGTCCGGGAGGACGGCGAGCTCCGGCCGGCGAGCTGGGACGAGGCGCTCGAGCGCGCCGCCGCCGGACTACGCGGCGTGTCGCCCGACGCGTTCGGCATGTTCAGCTGCTCGAAGGCCACCAACGAGATGAACTACACCGCGCAGAAGTTCACGCGGGTGGTGATGGGCAGCAACAACGTCGACAGCTGCAACCGCACTTGACACGCTCCCAGTGTCGTCGGTCTGACGACGGTGTTCGGTGCCGGCGGCGGCACCTCCGCCTACGTGGAGGCGGAACACGCCGACCTGATCGTGCTGTGGGGCTCCAACGCGCGTGAGACCCACCCGATCTTCTTCCACCACGTCCTGCAGGGGCTCCGCAACGGCGCCCGCATGTACTCGGTCGACCCGCGCCACACCTCGACCGCCCACTGGGCCGACTCGTGGCTCGGTCTCGACGTCGGCACGGACATCGCGCTGGCCAACGCGATCGGGCGCGAGATCATCCACGCGGGCCTGGTGAACCACGCGTTCGTCGACCGGTCGACCTCCGGTTTCGACGACTACGTCGCGGCCGTCGAGCCCTACACGCTCGAGCGCGCCGAGGAGATCACCGGCGTGCCCGCGGCGTCGATCAAGGAGCTGGCGCACGCCTACGCGCGGGCCGACCGCGCGCAGATCTGCTGGACGCTCGGGATCACCGAGCACCACAACGCGGCGGACTACGTGTTCGCCCTGATCAACCTGGCGCTGCTCACCGGGCACGTCGGCCGGTACGGCTCGGGGCTGGTGCCGCTGCGCGGGCAGAACAACGTGCAGGGCGGCGGCGACATGGGCTCGATCCCCGCCAAGCTGCCCGGCGGTTACGACCTCGGCGACGACGACGCCCGCCACCGCTTCGAGACGGCCTGGTCGACGCCCGAGCACCCGGTGACGCTCTCGGCCGAGCCGGGCATGCACCTCTCGCAGATGTTCGAGGCCATGGAACGCGGCGAGCTGCGCGCGCTCTACTGCATCGGCGAGAACCCGGCCGAGTCCGAGGCCAACGCCACCCACGCGCGACACATGCTCGAGGGACTCGACTGCCTGATCGTGCAGGACATCTTCCGCACGGCCACCGCCGAGCTCGCCGACGTCGTCTTCCCGGCGACGGCCGACTGGTGCGAGTACGAGGGCACGGTCACCAACTCCGAGCGGCGCGTGCAGCGGGTGCGCAAGGCGATCGACCCCCCCGGCCGGGCGCGTCCGGACACCCACATCATCAGCGCCCTGGCCGACCGGCTCGGGCACGCCTGGGGCGAGCCGACGGCCGAGGAGGTCTGGGACGAGCTGCGCTCGGTCTCGCTGAACTGGCACGCCGGCATGAGCTACGCGCGCCTCGACGCGCTCGGCGGCATCCAGTGGCCCTGCCCGTCGCTCGACCACCCGGGCACGCCGCTCATGCACGCCCGGCTCTGGGCCGACACCGCCGAGGAGCGGGGCCGCCCGGCCCCGTTCACGCCGGTGGAGCACGTCGCGCCCGTCGACGCCCTCGACGCCGAGTTCCCCATCCGCCTGACCACCGTGCGGGTGCTCGACGCCTACAACTCCGGCGTGCAGACCGGGGGCTACGCCTCCCCCCTGCGCCGCCGCGAGTCGTTGCGCATCGACGCCACGGACGCCGAACGTCTCGGCATCGCCGACGGCGAACGGGTCCGGGTGGTCTCGCGGCGCGGCGCCGTCGAGGCGCCGATCGCCGTCGACCCGTCACTGCGCCCGGGGCTGGCCTCGTTCACGCCCCACTTCACCGAGGAGGTGGACGTCAACGTGCTGACCAACGACGCCTGGGACCCCAAGTCGGGGACCTCGGAGTTCAAGGCGACGGCGGTCCGAGTCGAGAAATTGTCCGAGCGCGCCCCCGCACTGCCGGTGGCAGGAAGCTGACGGATGGATCTGCACCTCTCGAAGGCCGAACCCTCCACGCTCGAGCAGGAGACGATCGACGCGGCGTTCGGCGTCCTCGTGGGCCCGTCGAGCCGGGAGGACCGGCCGACGCGCTCGCACCACGCGGGCCACGACGCCCGCGCCCGCCGGCACCTCCTGCTGCCGGTGCTGCACGCGGTGCACGACGCCGTCGGCTGGATCTCCGAGGGCGCGCTCAACCACGTCGCGCGGACGCTCTCGGTGCCGCCGGCGGAGATCTACGGGGTCGCGACCTTCTACGCGATGTTCGCCGTCGAGCCCCGCGCGCCGCGGGTCGTGCACGTCTGTGACGACGTGGCGTGCGGCCCGTACGGCGGCGAGGAGATCATCACCGCGCTCACCGACGACCTCGGTCCCGAGGGGTCCGGCGACCAGGTCTGCTGGGTGCGCAGCCCCTGCCTCGGCCTGTGCGAGCGGGCTCCGGCGGTGCTCCACCAGCGCGCCGCCGAGCCGGACCTGAGCCAGGCGCCGACCACGCCGGACGCGGTCGTCGCGGCGGCGCGGTCGGACGATCCCGCGGCCGCGGACACCGCCGACGCCGTCTTCGCCGACACGCGGGTCAGCGTGCCGCAGTCGGGCCCCGGCGCCCGGCTCCCGAGCGGGCGCCCCCTGCGCCTGCTGGGCCGCATCGGCGTCGTCGACCCCGAGAGCCTCGACGACTACCGCGCGCACGGCGGGTACGGCGCCCTGCGGCGGGCGATCGAGTTCGGCCCGACGCGGGTCATCACCGAGCTCGAGGACTCCTCGCTGATGGGGCGCGGCGGTGCCGCGTTCCCGACCGGCGTGAAGTGGAAGGGCGTCGCCGGCGCCCCCGAGCGGCCGCACTACCTGGTGTGCAACGCCGACGAGTCCGAGCCCGGCACCTTCAAGGACCGCGTGCTCATGGAGCACGACCCGTTCGGGCTGATCGAGGCCATGACGATCGCCGGCTACGTCACCGGCTCCCGCACCGGCTACCTCTACATCCGCGGTGAGTACCCGCTCGCGACCCGGCGTCTGCAGCACGCGATCGAGGCCGCCCGCGCCCGCGGGTACCTCGGCGAGGACGTCATGGGCGAGGGCTTCGCCTTCGACATCGAGCTGCGCCGCGGCGCCGGGGCCTACATCTGCGGCGAGGAGACCGCGCTGCTCGAATCGATCGAGGGCTTCCGCGGCGAGCCGCGCAACAAGCCCCCGTTCCCGAGCGTCGCCGGCCTGTTCGGCAAGCCGACGGCGATCAACAACGTCGAGACCCTCTACAACGTGCTCGGCGTCCTCGACATCGGCGGTCAGGCGTTCGCCGAGATCGGCGGCGGGCGCTCCACGGGCACCAAGCTCTTCTGCGTGGCCGGGGCGGTCGGGACGCCCGGGGTCTACGAGGTCGAGTTCGGTGCGACGCTGCGCGAGCTGCTCGACCTCGCCGGTGGCCTGCGGGGCGACCTGCGCACGGTGCTGCTGGGCGGCGCCGCGGGCGGGTTCGTGATGCCCGCGGACCTCGACGTGCCGCTCACCCTCGAGGGCACCCGCGAGATCGGGGCCACGCTGGGGTCCGGGGTCGTCCTCGTGTTCGACTCCCACGCCGACCTCACCGGCACGCTGCGCCGGATCGCGGCGTTCTTCCGCGACGAGTCGTGCGGGCAGTGCGTGCCGTGCCGCGTCGGCACCGTGCGCCAGGAGGAGGCCCTGGCGCGCCTGGAGCGCGACGCGCCGATCGGCTCGCGCGAGACGGAGATCGCGCTGCTCGACGACCTGGCCCGCGTCATGCGGGACGCCTCGATCTGCGGCCTGGGCCAGACCGCTCCCGCGGCGATCGCCTCGGCCCTGCAGCTGGGCCTGCTCGACCGGCCCGCCGGCCGGTCACCCAATGGGAAGGTGCCCACCTCATGACCACGACGGGCAAGGGACCGGCCGGGCCGGGGGGCGGGTCGAGCGCGCCCACCGACGAGCCGGTGGACGGGCCGACCGAGGCGTCGGGCGGGGCGGCCGTGACGACGGCCCCGGTGGAGACCGGTCCGCCGCCGGGTGAGGGCACCGACGGCGACACCGACGTCCCCGCGCCGGTCGGGCCCACCGTCATCGACCCGGTGGCGCCCGAACGCCGCACCGAGGAGCGCCTGGGCTCCGGCCCGGTGATGCTCGGGCAGATCCGCCGCCGCGTGACGGTGAGCCTCGACGGGCGCGAGGTGCGCGTGCCCGAGGGCACGACGATCCTCGGGGCGCTGCACGAGGAAGGCACCCCGGAGCAGGCGGACACGCCGACGCTGTGCTGGGCGCCGAACATGGACCCGATCAACGCCTGTCGCGTCTGCGTCGTCGAGGTCGAGGGGTCGCGCACGCTCGTGCCATCGTGCGCGCGGAAGTGCGAGGACGGCATGGAGGTCCGCACCGACACCGAGAAGGTGCGGCACAGCCGCAGGATGGTGCTCGAGCTGCTGACCTCGTCGGTGGACATGGACCGGGCGAGCGCGGACGTCCAGCGCTGGATCGGCGACTACGGCGTCGACACCGCCCGCTACGGGCCCCCCGCCGCACCGGCCGCGGCCGGCGAGCGCGACCGTCGCCACCCGGGGCACCACCACGCGCCGGACGGGGCCACGGCGGCCACCGTCGCGCAGCCCGTCAAGGTCGACAACGACCTCTACGTGCGGGACTACTCGCGCTGCATCATGTGCTACAAGTGCGTCAACGCCTGCGGCACCGACGCGCAGTTCACGTTCGCGATCGCCGCGGCCGGGCGGGGGTTCGACGCCCGCATCGCCACGGAGTTCGACGCCCCGCTGCCCGAGTCGGCGTGCGTCTACTGCGGCAACTGCATCGGCGTCTGCCCCACCGGTGCCCTGGTCTCGGTCCGCGAGCACGAGCTGCGCGAGGCCGACGACTGGCACCCCGAGGAGGAGACCGTCACGACGACGATCTGCTCGTTCTGCGGCGTGGGGTGCAACCTCGAGCTCCACGTCCAGCAGAACGAGATCGTCAACGTGACGAGCCCCGCCGACCACTCGGTGACCCACGGGCACCTGTGCATCAAGGGGCGCTTCGGTTTCCAGCACGTGCAGAACTTCTGAGCCGACCAGACCTCTCACCGAGAGCGAACGGCCGAACACGCAGGGCCATGGGTCGCCAACCCCGTGGCGGACCTTCTCGGGCGGGTACCGGGCTGATGGGCTGTGCACCACCGAGTAGGGAGTCATCGTGGCTGTGTCGGCAGGTAGGTCGCAGAGAGACAAGAAGGACCGCACCGACGAGGTGGTGGACGGTCTGCACCAGCTGGTCGCGGCCGGGCGGATCGAGGACGTCGAGGCCGTGCTGACCACGCTGATCGAGAGCGAGCCGGCCGGTGAGCCGTCGGTCGAGGAGCGCGAGACGCGGTCCTACGCCGAGGGCATGCGGGACGGTCTCGCGCTCGCGCGGCGGGCGCAGGAGCAGGCGTGACGGCAGCAACCGCAGCGGCGGCCCCGACGGCCCCGACGGCCCCGGCGGCCACGACCACGCCCCCGGCGGCCCCCACCACCGGGCAGCGCCTGGAACGGATCGCGGTCGCCCTGATCGACCGGCTCGCCGCGGCGGCCGTCGACAAGGTCGACGAGCTCGCCGACCGGCTGCAGGACTTCGCGCAGAACCCCGGCGGCATCGGGATGACCGCGATGGTGCGCGCGGGGCTGGCGAAGATGCAGGGCAAGAACCCCGTCTGGGCCGCCATCACGGGCGCGGTCTCGGCCATGAGCACCACCACGAAGATCCTTCTCGGGCTGCTGCTGATCCTGGTGGCGGTGCTCTCGCCCGTGGCGATCCTCGTGCTCGCCATCGTGCTGATCATCGCGGGGATCGTGGGCGCGGTCAGCGGCTGACGCACCGGCCGGGGCGCGCCCGCTCACGTGCCCTCGGCGGCCGCAGCGGCCGGGGCGGTGGCCCGGGCCGTGTCCCCACTCGTCGTCTCGGTGACCTCGCCGGCCTGGTCGTGCGCGTGCTGCGCCGGCCGGGCCGGGGCACGCAGACCCTCGTAGATGGCGGGCTGGATGTCCCAGCTGTTCCAGTACCGGGCGCCGGGCAGGTCGGTGTACTCCACGGAGACCTGGAAGTCCTCGCCGTCGAGGCCGTTCGTGCGCAGGAAGGCCATCTGGTCGTCGAGGTCGTCCCAGAAGCACGTGATGCGGGCGCCCGGCGAGAGCGACGTCAGCCCGATGGTGAACACCGGGAGACCGGAGATCTCGACGCCGTCGGAACTCTCGATCGGTCGCGAGAACACGAAGCTGATGTTCTTGGCCGGCCCCTGGCCGACGTTCTCGACGGCGAGGCTGAGCGCCCGGGTGGCGTGGTCGAACTCGTCGTGGACCGCGACGACGGGGCGCCCGCCGGCGAGGAACTCCTGGCGCACCTCACGCACCGACTCACGGGCGGCCCGGAGCTGGAACCAGATGACCACGATGAAGGCGGCGTACAGCACGGGCGAGAGCGTCTGCGCGACGCTCGTGATCACCTGGAGCGCGGGCACGGTGCCTCCCTGGCGACACTGCTCACGACACACGTCCGCGGGCCGACCGGCGCACCGGGCGACCCGCGGGACGAGGGGACGGTCCGCTCAGCGGATGCCGACGACCTCCTGGGCCAGCGCGGCGTGGCGCGTCTGGGCCGCGGAGACGACACCGGAGCGGTTCTTGTTCGCCTCTTCGTAGACGATGACCTTGTTGAGGTCCTCGACCTCGTCGAGCTGCTTGACCTTCGCGACGACGTCGCTCACGCCGAGCGCGTCGTAGTCACGGATCGGCAGCTCGGAGGCGTGCAGGGCGCCGAGGCGCGTGCGGGCCTCGTGCAGGACCTGCGCGGCGTCGGTCGCGCCTTCGCGACGGCTGACCTGCTCGGCGCGGTCGAGCGCGGCGTTGCGCCCGGTCAGCACCACGTCGCGGGCATCCTCGCCCAACCGGGCGGCGCGCCCGGCGGTGTCGGTGACGACCTCGCGCACCTGGTCACCACGCTGCTGCAGGCGGGCCGCGAACCGGCTGACCTGCTCGCGGGCGAAGTTCACGGGCAGCCGCACGGCGCGGGTGGCGCCGCCGACGACCATCTGCACCGGGGTCGGCTGCAGCGCGGGCGGGCCGCCGAGGGCGTGCTCCGCCAGCACGGTGGTCAGCCACTCGATGGTGGCGCTGTGGGCCTGCTCGAGGCGGTCGGCGAGCTTGCGCACGCCGTTGTCCTTGGCCGCCTCGGCGAGGCCACGCAGGTAGACGGCGCGGTCACGCAGCTGGTGCTCGAGCGTCAGGTCGCCGAGCAGCGCCTCGTCCACGGGGCCCGCCTGCTCGACGGTGCCCTTCACGACGGCGCCGACGCGCCCCACCAGCGGCGAGACGATGTCGGCGACACCGCCGAGGCGCTGCAGCTCGCGGGTGATCTCCTGCGTGCGGCGCTCGGCGTTCTGCGCGTTCTCGGTCAGCTCCTTGCGGACCGCCTCGGTCCGCGCCTGGGCGATCCGGATGCGCGCGACCTGCGCCTCGGTCTGGGTCAGCTGCAGCATCGAACGCAGCTGGGCGATCATGTGGGCCTGGGTGCTCACACTTCTCCTCGTCATCGAGTCGGAGACGTCTTGCGGCATTCGCGGCGTGCCGGGGCTCGACACGCCCACCGTCGGAGTGCGGCCTCTCGGCCGGTCACGCAATGGCTACCCATGGGTAGGCGCCGACTATTCGTGTCGCGTCCGGATCGATCCGTGCGCTGCGACGTCGCCGTCGGCGGTTCCCCGACCGCCCCGGATCGGGCATCCCCGTCGCCATGACGCAGCCGACCCACCGCCACGGGGAGCCACCCAACCCCGACACCGAGGGCACACCTCGACAGCACGACCAGGAGGGCCACGGTGCGGGTCCGTACGCCCCGCCCGGCCGCGACGAGCAGGGCAACCCGGTCCCGTCGGTCCCGCACGAGGGACTGCTCGGCCGGATCGCCACGGCGATCGTCGCCGGTGAGGCGGTGGTGCTCGCCGTGGTCGGGGTGGCCGGGCTGATCATGACCTGGGGCAGCGGGTTCACCGAGCAGACGCAGGACACCGTCCTGGCCCTGCGCCTGAACCCCGCGCACAGCGTGCTGCTGCTGGCCACCGCCGTGGTCGCCGCCGTGTGCCTGCGCAAGCGCACCTGGCTGCGGTTCTTCGCGGGCGGCCAGGCCATCGTCTACCTGCTGGTGTTCGTGTTCGGCGCGGCCTACAGCCTGAACACCGGGTCCGCCACGTTCCTGGCCCTGAACACCCCCGATCTCGTCCTGCACGGGGTGCTGGCGATCCTCGGCTTCATCACGGTGATGATCTCCAGCGCGCGCATCATCGAGCCGCCGCCCGGGTCGCTGCCCTACCCCGGCGTCCTGTCGACCGGGGAGGACCCGCCGCAGGGGCCCACGCCGGGGCAGCCCGAGCCGAGCCGCGACTCGGGCGTCAACGAGGGTCGTACCGACCCGCACCCCGCGGATCGCGGGTAGGGCCTCACGCGAGCGGACGGCGGCGTCCGTGGTGCCATCGGTCCTTGACCAGCACCACGGCACCGCCGAGCACCACGACGAGGCCCATGTCGGCGGCGGTGCGCTGGAGACCTTCGAGGGCGAGTGTCCAGTCCCCGCCGACGACGCCGATGCCGACGAGCGCCGCCGCAGGCACCAGCGCCAGGGCGATGAGGGCGCCCGCGAGGACGGCCTCGCGGAACGAGGTGATGATGACCAGCCCGGCGAGCGCCCCGCCGGCCCCGACCAGCCAGTCGGCGGCCGTCGGGTCGACGACCATGTGCACGCCCTCGCTCTTCGCGAGCATCTCCGGCCTGCCCATCCCCAGCGCGCGCAGGACGAGGAACGCGACACCCCCGGCGGCCGCCAGCACCAGGTAGCCGACGACCACCGACACCAGGGCGCGCCGGATGCGGTGGAGGTCGCGGCGCAGCGCGGCGACGGCCAGCTTGGCGACCGGCTCGAACGCCGGTGCGACGATCGCCGACGCGGCCAGCGCGAGCGCCTGCGGCACGGGGGGCGACACGAGGCCGGCAACCGCGATCGCGCCGCCCAGGGCCATGAGGGCGAGGTAGTTCGTGCTCAGGCGGCCGTGGTGGCGCAGGGTGCGCTCGAACTCCTCCCACGGCGACTCGTCGGCGTCGTCCTCGATCGCGTCCTGCACCCCGGAGGCCACGACGCTCTCGGTGCGCACGGTGGCGACGGTGATCGGCCCGTACTGCCGGGCGTGCTCGACGCTCGCGAGGACGTCGTCGATGGAGCGGTTGAGCACGTGCAGGCTCAGCACGTCGCCGGGTGGCTTCACCGAGCCGTCCCGCTGATGGGTCAGCGCGAGGACACCGTCGTGGGCGGCGAGCCTGCCCACCAGGTCGTCGGCCGCGGCGGACGGGACGGTGACGTCGATCTGGTGGTGCACGGCGCCCCCCCTCAGCGGCCGGGCCGCACGGCCCGCACGACGACCAGTTCCTCGGTGTCCTGGCCCGGTGCCGCCAGACCGCGCTGGCAGAGCAGCTCGCGGCGGGCGGTGAGCACCGGTCCGTAGGGGTGCTCGTGACGCGCCACGACCTCGGCGGCCAGGCCGCGCGCCTCGAGGCGCCGCACGGTGCGGGCCGGGTCGTTGAACGCGGAGTGCACGACGAGCAGGCGACCGCCGTCGGCGAGGACGTCGGGGGCCTCGTCGCACACCCGGTCGAGGACGGCGCGCCCGTCGCGGCCGCCGTCGAAGGCGCGGGCGATCCCGTGGACGGGCAGGTCGTCGGTCGCGGCCGGGACGTAGGGCGGGTTGGACACGACGACGTCGAACCGCTCCCCCGCCACCGGCGCGGTGAGGTCGCCGCGGCGCGTGCGGACCCGGCGACCGTGGCGCGCGGCGTTGATCCGGGTCGAGAGCAGCGCCCGCCGGGACAGGTCGACCGCGGTGACCTCGGTGCACGGCACCCCGGCGGCGACCACCGACAGCGCGCCGGCGCCGGCGCCCAGCTCGAGGACGCGGCACGGCCTCTCGGCGCCGCACCCGTGGTCGGTCAGCTCGTCGCGCAGCACGTCGGCGAGCAGCCAGGTGTCCCGCTGCACGGGATAGACGCCGGGGACCCGGAACACGCGGTGGTGCGGGCGGATGTCGGGGCTCGTGCCCGGGGTGGTGCTCTGGTCCTGTGGCTCCGGCGCGACGGTCGTCATGCGGCTCCTCGGCTCGGCTCGGTGGTGACGAGACGGGTCGCGGGCGCTGTGCTCGACCTCGGCGTCGACCCAGCAGCAGGCGTTACCCGCCCGCCGCCGTCCACGAGCCCGCCGGGAGGGGTCACGGATCTCACGTGCGGGACCGGCCGGATCGGGCGACCCGATCGGGTACCACGACGGCTTGCCCCGTCCCCGCCCCCATCCAGCGAGGAGCGATCCGTGCCCGTCCTG
The DNA here is from genome assembly GCF_037400275.1 of Actinomycetospora aeridis. Lineage (NCBI taxonomy): Bacteria > Bacillati > Actinomycetota > Actinomycetes > Pseudonocardiales > Pseudonocardiaceae > Actinomycetospora > Actinomycetospora aeridis. Next base: position 173,022 of record NZ_JBBEGL010000006.1, read on the forward strand.
CCCCACGCCCGCGGCCCGATCTCGACCGCCGTGCTCGACGTCCTCGCCGGGCGCCGCGCCGCGGCCGACATGCCGCACCGGCCCGACGGGGATCCGCTGGGCGACGACCTCCAGCTCGCGCTCTACTGCTGCTACGAGCTGCACTACCGCTCGTTCGACGGCGTCGCCGACGACCTGGAGTGGGACCCGGACCTGCTGCGCCTGCGCGGGCACCTCGAGGAGCTCTTCCTCGGCGCGGTGCGCGCCCGGGTCGAGGGCGGCGACGACGTCGAGGCCGCCGTCGACGCGCTGCTCGTCGAGCCGACCGAGGGCACGGGGCCGTCGTGGCTCCTCGCCCGCGACGGCGAGCGCTGGCAGCTCGACGAGTACGTCGCGCACCGCTCGATCTACCACCTCAAGGAGGCCGACCCGCAGGCCTGGGTGATCCCGCGCCTCGACGGTGTCCAGGGGCGCGCCAAGGCGTCGCTCATGACCGTCGAGCACGACGAGTACGGCGCCGGACGGGCCGAGCGCGTCCACGCGCGGATCTACAACGAGATGATGGCCGGCCTCGGTCTCGACACCGCCTACGGCGCCTACCTGGACGTCGCCCCGGCGGCGACGCTGGCGACGGTCAACATCATGTCGCTGTTCGGGCTGCACCGGCGCTGGCGCGGGGCGTCGGTGGGCCAGTTCGCGCTCATCGAGATCACCTCACCGCCCGGGGCGGCGCGCCTGGTCACCGCCATCGAGCGTCTGGGGCTGCCGCCCGAGGTCACCGCGTTCTACGCCGAGCACGTCGAGGCCGACGCCGTGCACGAGCAGCTGGTGCGGCGCGAGCTCATCGCCGGGCTGCTGGAGCGCGAGCCGGAGCTCGCCGCCGACGTCGTCCTCGGCATCCAGGCCTCGACGCTGCTCGAGGACCGGCTCGCCGATCAGCTCGTGGCGGCCTGGTCGGCCGGGGAGTCGTCGCTGCTCACCCTCTCGCCCGCCTGAGGGCGCGCCGGGCGCTCCTTGCGCCGGTGGCTGGTGTCGCAGAACGGGTAGCGCTTGGTCCGCCGGCACGCGCACAGCGCCACGACCGGGCGCTCGCTGGTCACCGTGGTCCCGTCGGGGAGCTCGAGCTCGACGGGCCCCTCGACGAGGAAGGGACCGCCCTCGGTCATCGTCACGCGGGTGGGTGCCATGGCGGCGGTCTACCCACTCACCCCGAGCGGCGCACCACGAGCGTCGCGGGCAGGAGCCGGTGTTCCGGTCCCGCCGCGGCGCCGTCGCCGGCGCGCCGGGCGCGGATGACGCCGTCGAGCGCCTCGACCAGCGTGCTCCCGAGCTCGTACTTGTCGGTGTGCACGGTGGTCAGCGGCGGGTCGAGGTCGGCGGCGAGGGTGAGGTCGTCGTACCCGACGACCGCGCAGTCCCCGGGCACCTGCCGTCCCTGCTCGCGCAGCGCGCGGACGGCGCCGACCGCCATGAGGTCGTTGAAGGCGAAGAGCGCGGTCACGTCCGGGTGCTCGCGGAGCAGCTGGACGGCGGCCGCGGTGCCGCCGGTGAGCGTCGGCGGGCCGGTGACGATCGGTGCGCCGGGTGCGGCCGCGGCGAAGGCGTGGCGACGGACGTGGTCGACGCCGACGGCGCCGTCGAGCATCCCGAGGTGCCGGTGGCCCTGCGCGAGCAGGTGCTCGACGGCCAGGCGGGTGCCGGTGGCGAAGTCCGACGACACGCTCGCCACGTCGGGGGCGGGCGCCCGGCGGTCGGCGACGACCAGGGGCAGGCGCCGGTGCAGCGCGACGAGCTCGTCGTCGCCGAGGGCCTCGAAGAAGCCGATGACGCCCTCGGCGCCCCCGTCGAGGATCTCCCGCGTGGCCGCGGCCTCCCGCCCGGCGTGGGCGTCGGTGTTGTGCACGACCACCGAGAACCCGTGCGCCGCGGCGGCGTCGAACACCCCGCGCGCCACGGCGGGGAAGAAGGGGTTGGCGATGTCGGAGAGAATCAGCCCGAGCGTCCCCGCACGCTGGGTGCGCATGCCGCGGGCGAACACGCTGGGCCGGTAGTCGAGCTCCTCGATCGTCGCGAGCACCCGGCGCCGGGTGGACGCGCTGATCTCGCCCTTGCCGTTCATCGCCCGGGACACGGTCTGGCGGGAGACGCCCGCGGCGCGCGCCACGTCGTCGATCGTGACCCGGACCGACGGCTCGACCTCCATCACGGCGAGCCTAGTGCCGTCCGCCCGGGGCCCACGCCTCGCGACGCGCGCCGCCGGCGGGGTGCACCTCGCGGATCACCGGCTCGGGGTGGCCGTCGTCGGCCGCCCGGCGCACGACGGCCTCGCCGATCTCTGGTGCCGCGTCCGCGGGGGCGAGCACCAGCGCGCTGCCGCCGAAGCCCCCGCCGACGAGCCGGGCGCCGAGCGCGCCGTGCTCGAGCGCGGTGTCGACGACGGCGTCGAGCGCGGGCACCGAGACCTCGAAGTCGTCGCGCAGCGAGGCGTGCGACGCGGTCAGCTCCGGGCCCACCTCGTGGGGCCGCCCGGCGCGCAGGTGCTCGACCACCCGGTGGACGCGCGCCTCTTCGGTGACGACGTGCCGGGCCCGTCGCCGCAGCGTCCCGTCGAGCCGGTCGAGCGCGTCCGGCGTCGCGTCGCGCAGCGCCGGCACCCCGAGCGCCTCCGCGGCCGCCACGCACGCGGCGCGCCGGTCGGCGTACCCGCCGTCGGCGAGGTCGTGACGTACGCGGGTATCGACGACGAGCGTGACGAGCCCGACCTCGTCGAGCCCGAGCAGCACGTCCTGCCCCTCCAGGGTGCGGCAGTCGAGCAGCAGCGCGGCACCGTCGCGGCACAGCAGCGAGGCGGCCTGGTCCATGATCCCGACCGGCGCGCCGACGACGTCGTTCTCGGCGCGGCGGCCCGCCCGGGCGAGGGTGTGGCGGTCGAGGTCGCTGCCCGTCAGGTCGGCGACGGCCAGGGCGACCGCGCACTCCAGCGCCGCCGACGACGACAGCCCCGAGCCCAGCGGGACGTCGCCGGCGACGACGAGGTCCCAGCCGTCCTCGCCCGGCAGCCCGGCCTCGCGCAGCGCCCACACGGTGCCGAGCGCGTAGGCCGACCAGCCGGTCGCGCGGTGCAGGGCGTCGAGCGTCGTCGTCACGGTCTCGCCGGGCTCCTGGGCCGAGCGGACCGTCACCACGTCGTCCGTCCGGCGCCCGGCCGCCACGCGGCAGTGCCGGTCGATGGCGAAGGGCAGCACGTGCCCCTCGTTGTGGTCGGTGTGCTCGCCGATGAGGTTCACGCGACCCGGCGCCGCGAACACGCCCTCGGGGTCGTGCCCGACGGCGTCGCGGAACGCCTGCGCGACGCCCGGGGTCGTCAGCGTGGCGGCCACGCTGTCGTCGGACGTCAGGAAATCCGCCCGCTCGTTCACGCCGGCACCTCCACGTCCGCACACGCCTGGCGGAGACGCTGTGCCGCCAGCTCGGGGGCCACGTCGGTGAGGAACGCCCCGCCGAACGTCTCCGAGCCCGCCAGGTACTTGATCTTGCCAGCGCCGCGGTGCGGCGGGCAGATCTCCAGGTGCAGGTGCGACACGTCGCGGTCGCCACCGTCGGTCGGGGCGGCGTGGACGCCCATCAGGTAGGAGGTGCTGAAGCCGAAGTACCGGTCGTAGCCGGCGAGCACCCGGGCCAGCACGCGCGCGAGGTCGGCTCGCGCTGCGGCGCTGGTCTCGGGCAGCGACGGCACGTGCTCGCGCGCCCAGACGTCGACCTCGTAGGGGAAGCGCGCCCACGGCGGCACCCCGGCGACGAAGTGGTCTCCGGCGACGACCTCGCGGGGACCGCCCGCCTCCGCCGCGACGACGTCGCAGAACACGCAGCGCCCGGTCGCGGCGTGGTGGCGGCGTCCGGCGGCGAGCTCGCGCGCCGGGCGCGGGGGCACGTCCGGGTAGGCGTAGATCTGGCCGTGCGGGTGGTGGAGCGTGACGCCCACCGCCTCGCCCTTGTTCTCGAACGGCATCACGTAGCGCACGCGGGGGTCGGCGCCGAGGTCGGCGACCCGACGCGCCCAGGTCTCGACGAGCAGGTGCACGCGGGCGACACCGACGTCGGCGAGGGTCGCGTCGTGGTCGTCGGTGAACACGACGACCTCGCAGTGGCCGTAGGCGGGCTCGACCGGGACGAGGTCGGTGCCGGCGACGTCGGGTGCGGGAGGCCGCGTCGACAGCGACGGGAAGCGGTTGTCGAAGACCGCGATGTCGAAGTGCTCGCGGGGGACCTCGGTCTCGGGGCCGCCAGGACGCGTCGGGCAGAGCGGGCAGGCCGCGGCGGCCGGCTTGTAGGTCCGGTCCTGACGGTGGGTCGCGAAGGTGACCCACTCGTCGTGGGTGGGGTCGTAGCGGCGCTCGCTCACGCGTCCTCCCCCTCGGGCGCCCAGGAGAAGAACCGGATGGTCCTCCCGTCGGCGAGCTGTTCCGTCTCCTCCCGGACGGCCGCGTCCTCGTCCCTGGTCGACGCTGCGTGCTCGTCCAACTACGCCTCCCCCTTGACGTCGACCTCACGCCGGTATCAATCTCGTGAACCATCACGTTAACGTTCACGGCCCGGATGCGACAGGGAGACGCGATGCTGCGGCTCGACTTGGGATGGCTGGACTACACGCTGCTGGCGGTCTACTTCGTGGTCGTCCTGGGGATCGGCGTCGTCGCCCGGCGCGCCGTCGGCACCAGCGCCGACTTCCTGCTGGCCGGGCGGTCGCTCCCGGCGTGGGTGACCGGCCTGGCGTTCGTCGCGGCGAACCTCGGCGCCACCGAGATCATCGGCATGGCGGCCAACGGCGCCCAGTACGGCGTCGCGACCGTGCACTACTACTGGATCGGCGCCATCCCGGCGATGGTCTTCCTCGGCATCGTGATGATGCCCTTCTACTACCGCTCGAAGGTCCGCTCGGTCCCCGAATTCCTCAAGCTGCGCTACAACAACCAGACCCACGTGCTCAACGCCGTGGTCTTCGCGGTGGCCAGCGTGCTCATCGCCGGGGTCAACCTCTACGCCCTGGCGATCGTGCTCCAGGCGCTGCTCGGCTGGCCGCTGTGGGCCGGCATCCTCGCCTCCGCCGCGGTCGTCCTGATCTACATCGGAGCCGGCGGCCTCGGCAGCGCGATCTACGGCGAGGTCCTGCAGTTCTTCATCATCCTCGCCGGGCTGATCCCGTTGGCGATCGTCGCGGTGCGCTCGGTCGGCGGGTTCGGTGAGCTGGCCACCCGGGTCGAGGCGTCGGCGCTCGGACCCGACGGCCTGCACGCGTGGCAGGGCACCGGCGTCGGCGACGTCAGCAATCCCATCGGCGCCAGCTGGATCGGGATCGTGCTGGGCCTCGGCTTCGTGCTGTCCTTCGGCTACTGGACGACGAACTTTGCCGAGATCCAGCGCGCGCTCTCGGCCAAGGACCGCTCGGCGTCGCAGCGCACCCCACTCATCGCCGCGTTCCCGAAGATCTTCATCCCGGCCGTCACCATCATCCCCGGGCTCGTCGCGCTCGTCGCCATCCCGAACTTCGGCAACGACGACACCGGCGGCCTCGAGTACAACGACGCCATCCCCGCGCTCATGGGCCAGCTGCTGCCGCAGGGCATCCTCGGGGTGGCGGTCACCGGCCTGTTCGCGTCGTTCATGGCCGGCGTCGCGGCCAACGTGAGCTCGCTGAACACCGTCGTCACCTACGACCTCGTGCAGCCCTACCTCGCCCGCGGTCGCTCCGACGCCTACTACCTGACGATGGGCCGGGCCGTCACCGCGGGCGGAGTGCTCATCGCGGTGGGCACCGCGTTCCTCGCCGCCGGCTTCAACAACATCATGACCTACCTGCAGTCGCTGTTCGGCATCTTCAACGCGCCGATCTTCGCGACGTTCATCCTCGGCATGTTCTGGAAGCGGACCACCGGCTGGGGCGGCTTCTGGGGCCTGCTCTCCGGTGTCGTCGCCGGCACGGCGGTGTTCGTGCTGTCCAAGGCCGGGGTGCTGACCTTCGGCTCCGATATCGAGGTGACCTTCTACCAGGCCGGCGCGGCGTTCGTCGTCGACGCGGTGGTCACCGTGCTGGTGTCCCTGTCCGGCCGCGCCCCGGCCCGGTCGCAGCTCGCCGGGATTGTCTACGGCGTCGCCGGGGCCGACGGCGTCGTGCCGACGTTGAAGCAACCGCGCGAGGCCGTGTGGTGGCGGCGCCCGGTCCTGCTGGGCGGGATCGCGCTGGCCCTGACCGTCGTCCTCAACATCCTGTTCGCCTGAGGGAGTCCCGAGATGAGCACTGAAGGTGGTCCCGCCGTCACGAGCCGGATGGCGCGGCTGTTCGACGTCCGTTACGTGATCGGGGGCCTGCTCGGGTTCTACGGCGTCGTGCTGGTGATCCGCGGACTCCTCGACGGCACGGAGGAGCTCGCCCAGGCCGCGGGCTTCGCGGTGAACCTGTGGACCGGGATCGTGCTGGTCGTCGTCGCGGTCGCGTTCCTGGCGTGGGCGTCGCTGCGGCCGCTGGGGATCGAGGTCGACGAGGAGGAGCTCGCGGGTCCCCCGGCGTGAGTCGATCCTTCCGACGCGGGCGCGAGAGGCACGTTCCGCAGGCCCAGGAGCATGTCGATCATGCGGAACGTGCTCCTCGCGGGCGGAGAGCCGGCTTCCCGGGCCGCGCCGGAGATGCGCGGACGGAGCGGTGCGCGCCGGCACACGACGTCCTGGCGAGGGGCGCCCCTCGCCCGTCTATCCGCGCGAAGGTGCCCTTCGTTCAGAATCCGAGCCCTCCTCGCCACCGTCGGCGAGGCCGTGCAGCCCGGACGCGAAGGCGTCGGCGGCGCGCCGGCGGGCCGTCAGGGAGCGGGTGCCGACCTCGGTGAGCCGGTAGCGGCGGGGATCGCGGCTCGAGCGGACGACGAGCCGGTTGCGGGCGAGGCGGTGCAGGGTCGGCACGATCCGGGAGTACGGGACGTCGAGCGTGTCGCCGACCCGCCGGCGCAGGGTGTCCGCGACCTCCTCCTGCCGCAGCGGGGCGTCGGCCAGGGCGGCGAGGACGAGCGCGTCGACCTGGCCGCGGTCGCGGATGCGGGCGCGCGGTACCGAGGCGCGGCGGGGAGCCGTCGTGGTCATGACCTGCAGGGTTGCCGACGACCCACCCTCCTGACACTCCTCCGTCGGGCCGAGCGGGTTCGCCCCCGCGGGGTACTGCCCCACCGTGATCACCTGCGTCGTGCACTACGTCATCGACCCGGCGAAGACCGCCGACTTCGAGCGCTTCGCCACCCGCTGGATGGAGCTCGTCGCCCGGCACGGCGGCGTCCACCACGGTTACTTCCTGCCCGCCGAGGGCGCCAGCGACGCCGCGCTCGCCCTGTTCAGCTTCCCGAGCCTCGCCGACTACGAGACCTACCGCGCCCGCTTCGGCGACGATCCCGAGTTCGTCGAGGCCGACCGCATCCGCGACGAGAGCGGGTGCGTCCTGCGGTACGACCGCACGTTCATGCGCCCCCTCCTGCCCTGATCGCTACCCTGCCCGCTCGTGACCACGGGCAGGGAGGCGGTCCGGCGCGCGCTCGAGGACGCCGGGACGCCGCGCGAGATCCGGACCTTCGCGACCGCGGTCCCCTCGGCCGCGGCGGCCGCCGAGCAGCTGGGCTGCGCGGTCGGCGCCATCGCCAACAGCCTCGTCTTCACCGCCGGCGACGGCGTCGTGCTCGTGCTGGCCTCGGGCGCGCACCGCGTCGATCCCGGCCGCGTGGCCGCGCACCTGGAGGTCGCCAAGCGCCGGGTCAGGCGCGCCGACCCCGACACCGTCGAGCGCGCGACCGGCCAGCGCGTCGGCGGCGTGGCGCCGGTCGGCCACCCGGCCACGCTGCCGTGTCTCGTCGACGTCGCGCTCACCGCCTACCCGACGGTCTGGGCGGGCGCGGGCGACGAGCACTCGATGTTCCCGACGACCGCCGCCGAGCTCGTCGCGCTCACGAGCGGCACGCTGCTCGAGGTCGCCGCGGATCGAGCTGGCGGCTTTTCTGACGTCCAACGTCAGCGTGGCCGCCAGGCTGACGGACCCCCGGGCGTCAGCGAGCGGTGAGGGTCAGGCGCAGGTCGTGGGCGCGGTCGTCGCCGCCGCGCACCTCGACCCGCCGGGCCTGGGGCGCGTGCCCGGGAGCGCTGACGATCACCAGCCACGTGCCGGCCGCGGGCACCGGGAGGCGGTAGCGGCCATCCGTGGTGCCCGCGCGCCCGTGCTGACGGCCGTCGGTGTCGACCAGCGTCACCACGGCCTCGGCCGGGCCCTCGACGGTCCCCGCGACGACCGGCCGGCCGTCGACGGGCTCGGCCACCGGCTCGGGTGCCGACGACGACGCTGACGACGGGGCCGACGAGGCCGAGCTCCTGCGCACGAACAGCGAGGCCACCAGGGCGAGGACGCCGAGGCAGCCCGCGACCACGAACGCCGAGCGGATGCCGGCGGCGTCGGGCGTGCCGGCCGGGTTGGCGGCGCCGAGCGCGGCGACGGTGACGAAGACCGCGGTCCCGAGCGCGCCGGCGACCTGCTGCAACGTCGAGAGGATCGCGCTGCCGTGGGAGTACAGCTTGTCCGGGAGGCTGCCCAGCGCCTCGGTCATCAGCGGCGTCATCATCAGGCCGAGACCGGCCATGAGCAGGACGTGGATCCCGATCACCGCGGCGATCGACGATCCCGCGCCGAGCGAGGCGAACAGCCACAGCGAGGTCGCCATCGCCACCGCGCCGGGGATCACCAGCGGCCGCGCGCCGTACCGGTCGAAGAGCGCGCCGACCGGACGCCCGAGCGCACCGAGGACGAGCCCGCCGGGCAGCACCGCGAGCCCGCTGACGAACGTCGTCGTGCCCAGCACCGTCTGCAGGTACAGCGGCAGCAGGACCGCGGCGGCGCCGATGAGGCTCATGAACAACGGGACGGACAGCAGGATCGCGACCGAGAACGCGCGCTGCGTGAACGGCCGCAGGTCGAGCAGGGCGCGGTCGCGGCGCTGCAGGCGCAGCTGCCGCCAGACGAACACGACCAGCCCCGCGACGCCGACGACGATCGGCACCCACGGCGGCACCGGGTGCTCGCCGCCGCCGGACTCCCCGATCGACGACAGCCCGTAGAGCAGGCCGGCGAAGCCGACCGCGGACAGCAGCACCGAGAGCACGTCGAGCGGCACGCGGCGGGTCGCCGTCGGCAGGTGCATCCACCGGGCGCCGACGAGCAGCGCGGCCACCGACAGCGGCAGGACCAGCCAGAACATCCACCGCCAGCCGAGGTACTCGAGGACGGCGCCGCCGATCGTCGGCCCGACCGCGGGCGCGACGGCGATGACGATCGTGATCGTGCCCATCGTCGCGCCGCGCCGTTCCGGCGGGACGAGGCGCATCACCGTCGTCATCAGCATCGGGACCATCACCGCGGTGCCGGCGGCCTGGATGATGCGGCCGACGAGCAGTACGGCGAAGCCCGGCGCGAGGGCGCTGACGAGCGTGCCGAGGCTGAACAGGCTCAGCGACACCAGGAAGATCGTGCGCGGCGTGAAGCGCTCGAGCAGGAAGCCGGTGGTCGGGATGACCACTGCCATCGTCAGCAGGAACCCGCTGGTCAGCCACTGGACGGTGGTGGTCGAGACGCCGAGGTCGACGGTCAGGTCCCGCAGCGCGACCGACAGGATCGTCTCGTTGAGGATCATGACGAACGCCGAGCCGACGAGGACCGCCAGCAGGAGACCGCTCCGTGACGGGGCCTGCCGCTCGGCCTCGTGGTCGGGCGCGGCGCTCGCGGGCGCGGCGGTGTCGGTCACGGGTCCTCCCCTGTCGGCGAACTTTCCTGTCACAGCTTTCATGTCACTCAGTGCCAAGTTACCCAGGCGAACCGGACATCCCGCTGAGACGTCGATCTCCACCCCGCGGGGAACACGCAGCGATATGGACACAACGTTCTTTTCATGGTTCGATATGGGCACAGCGTTCACATCGATCACCCGGAGGGCACGATGAGCACCACCGAGAACGTCCGCGCAGCACTCGTCACCGGAGGGTCCGGTGGCATCGGCCGGGCGGTGGCCGAGCGTCTCGCCGCCGACGGCACGGCGGTCGGCGTGCACTACGCGGGCAACAAGGCCCGCGCCGAGGAGGTCGTCGCGGCGATCCAGTCCGCGGCGTCGCCCACCCACCCGGGGCGCGCGATCGCCGTCGGCGGCGACGTCGCGGACCCCGACGAGATGGCGGCCGCGTTCGACGCCGTGGAGGAGGCCTTCGGCGGGATCGACGTCGTCGTCCACACCGCCGGGATCATGACCCTCGCCCCGATCGCCGAGCTCGACCTCGACGACCTCGACCGCATGCACCGCACCAACATCCGCGGCACCGTCGTCGTCGCCCAGCAGGCCGCCCGCCGGGTCCGCGCCGGCGGGGCGATCATCGCCTTCTCGACGTCGGTGACGCGCCTGTCCTTCCCGACCTACGGCGGCTACGTCGCCAGCAAGGGCGCCGTCGAGGCCCTCGTGCCGGTGCTCGCCCGCGAGATGCGCGGCCGCGACGTCACCGTCAACGCCGTCGCGCCCGGGCCGACCGCCACGCCGCTGTTCCTCGACGGCAAGAGCGAGGAGCAGGTCGCGGGGCTGGCGGCCGCGCCGCCGCTCGAGCGCCTCGGGCAGCCCGCGGACATCGCCGAGGCCGTCGCGTTCCTCGCCGGTCCGGCCCGGTGGGTCAACGGCCAGACCCTCTTCGCCAACGGCGGGCTCGCCTGAGAGGGGCACGATCATGATCATCGTCATCAGCGGCGCCTCGTCCGGCTTCGGCGCCATGGCTGCCCGCGCGCTGGCGCGGGCCGGGCACACCGTCTACGCCGGCGTCCGCGACACCGCGGGTCGCAACGCCCCGGCGGTCGCCGACGCCCGCGCCTTCGCCACCGAGCACGGGGTCGACCTGCGCACCGTCGAGCTCGACGTCGCCGACCAGACCTCCGTCGACACCGCCGTCGCGCGGATCGTCGACGAGGCCGGCCGGCTCGACGTCGTCGTCCACAACGCCGGGCACATGGTGCTGGGCCCCACCGAGGCCTTCACGCCCGAGCAGCTCGCGAGCGTCTACGACACCAACGTCGTCTCCACCCAGCGCCTCAACCGCGCCGCCCTGCCGCACCTGCGCGCCCAGGGGCACGGGCTGGTGCTGTGGGTCGGGTCGACGAGCACCCGCGGCGGCACCCCGCCCCACCTCGCGCCGTACTTCGCGGCCAAGGCGGGCATGGACGCGCTCGCGGTCAGCTACGCCGCCGAGCTCGCGCGGTTCGGGATCGACACCTCGATCGTCGTGCCGGGCGCGTTCACCAGCGGCACCAACCACTTCGCGCACGCCGGCCACGCGGCCGACGACGCCGTGGCCGCCGCCTACGAGGAGCGCTACGGCGGGCTGATGGACCAGGTCGGCACGCGCCTCGCCGAGCTCGCGCCCGCGGACGCCGACCCCGAGGAGGTCGCGCGGGCGATCGTCCGGGTGGTCGACACCCCGGCCGGGGCGCGCCCGTTCCGGGTGCACGTCGACCCCGCCGACGACGGCGCGGAGGTCGTCAACGCCGTCGGCGACCGCGTCCGCACCGAGTTCTACCGGCGCATCGGGCTCGACGACCTGCTGCACGCGCGGCCGCTAGCGTGACGACGGTGACCGAGGAGCAGACCCGGCGGCGCGGGCGGGGGCGACGCCCGGCCGACGAGGTCCGCAGCGAGGTCCTCGCCGCCGCCGGGGACCTGCTGCTCGCCGAGGGCATGGCCGGGTTCACCTTCGAACGGGTCTCCGCGATCTCGGGTGCGAGCCGGACCACGCTGCACAAGTGGTGGCCGTCGCGCGGCGCGCTCGCCCTCGAGGCGTACTTCCGCACCGTCGAGAGCACGCTCGCGTTCCCCGACACCGGGGACATCGCCGCCGACCTCACCGAGCAGGTGCGGGCGTTCGTGCGGTTGATGACGGAGACGCCGGCGGGGCGGGTGATCGCGGAGCTCATCGGCTCCGCCCAGACCGACCCGGAGCTGGCCGCGGCGTACCGCGAGAACTACTCGGCACCGCGGCGCGCGCTGGCCGTCGCTGCGGTGGGCCGGGCGTGCGAGCGCGGCCAGGTCCGCGACGACGTGGACGCCGAGGCCGTGGTCGACCAGCTCTGGGGTGCCTGCTACCACCGGCTGCTCATCCCCGACCAGCCGCTCACCGAGAAGTTCGCCGGCACGCTGGTCGACCAGCTGGTGCACGGGATCGCACGTCGCCGGTGACCCGATCGGGGCTCGGCGGCGAGCCCGGTGACATCACTCGTTGACCCAGGCGTAGCATCGGACGCAGCGTCACTGGATCGATCCCGAACTCCTCGGACGGGACGGGTCCGGCGGCGCCGTACCGAACCACCCGCGACCCGAAGAAGGTTCGCTTTGACTGCTAGCACCACCCCGCAGTCCGAGGCCGACAGCGCCCTCGACACCGAGATCGCCGAGCTGCGCCAGATCCTCGACCGCCTCGACGGCCTCACCCACCAGGCGCGCACCCGCCTGCGGCGCATCGAGCAGCACCGCAACGGCGTCGACGCCCGCTGGATCGACCGCTCCCTGCGCTGAGACCAGCCGTCACCGACCGGCCCGCTCCGACCCGTTCGGGGCGGGCCGTCGCGTGTCCGGGGACCGGGCGATCAGGCGGCGAGCGCCGCGTAGCGGCCCTCGCGGTCGACGAGCTCGGCGTGGCTGCCGCTCTCGACGACACGGCCGTGGTCGAGCACCGCGATCCGGTCGGCGTGGCGCACCGTCGAGAGGCGGTGGGCGATCGTCAGCGTGGTGCGGTGCCGCGCGAGGTCGTCGAGCGCGAGCTGCACGGCACGCTCGGTCTCGGTGTCCAGTGCGCTGGTGGCCTCGTCGAGGATGAGGACGCGCGGGTCGCGCAGGAGCGTGCGAGCGATGGCGATGCGCTGCTTCTCGCCGCCGGAGAACCGGTGGCCGCGGGCGCCGACCATCGTGTCGTAGCCCTCGGGCAGCGCCGCGACGACGTCGTGGATCCGCGCGGCCCGGGCGGCCGCCTCGATCTCGGCGTCGGTCGCGTCGGGCTTGGCCGCCCGCAGGTTCTCGCGGACCGTGGTGTGCAGCAGGTAGGTCTCCTGGCTGACGACGCCGACGACGCCCGCGAGGTCGGCGAGGCGCATGTCGCGCAGGTCGACGCCGTCGATCGTGATCCGGCCGGCGTCGGGGTCGTGGAGGCGGGCCACGAGCGCGCCCAGCGTGGTCTTGCCCGACCCGGTCTCCCCCACCAGCGCCAGCGTGGTGCCGGCGGGGACGGCGAGGTCGACGCCGTCGAGGGCGGGGCGGTCGCCGCCGGGGTGGGTGAACGTGACGTCTTCGATGCGCACGTCGCCGCGGAGCTCGCCCAGCTCGACGGGCTCGGCGGGGTCGGCGATGTCGACCGTGAGGTCCTGGTACTCGAAGATCCGCGAGAACAGGGCCAGCGAGCTGGCGACCTGGACGCCGACGTCGAGCAGGCCGGACAGCGGCCGGAACACCCCGGCCTGCAGCGAGGTGAAGGCGACGAGCGTGCCGATGGAGAGCTGGCCGACGGTCCAGGGCAGCCCCGCGCCGACGTAGATCAGCGCCGGGATCGCGGCGAAGACGACCCCCATGGTGGCCATCCGCCAGCGTCCGGCGAGCTGGGAACGGAGCTCGAGGTCGGTGAGGCGCGCCGAGGAGGCGGTGAACCGATCGACGAGGGCGGGGCCGGTGCCGAGCGTGCGGTGCAGCGCGGCGGCGTCGACCGAGAGGCCCTCCTCGATGGTGACGTTGAGGTCGGCGAGCTCGCTCTGGCGCTGCGCGGTCAGCTCGCGGCGCATGCGCGCGACCCGGCGGCTGATCAGCACGGCGGGCGGCAGCACGACGAGGGTGACGAGCGAGAGCTGCCAGGACAGGGCGACCATGGCCACGGCGGTCGCGACGACGGTGGTGAGGTTGGCGGCGATCGAGGTGGCCGTGGAGGTCACGACGGTCTGCATGCCGCCGATGTCGTTGGTGATGCGCGACTGCACCTCGCCGGTGCGGGTGCGCGTGAAGAAGCCCAGCGACTGGCGCTGGAGGTGGGCGAAGACGTCGGTGCGCAGCCGGTGCATGACGCGCTGACCGACGCCGGTGGAGATCCAGGTCTGCACGACGCCGAGCACGGCGGTGACGGCGGCGACGCCGATCATGCCGGCGGCCAGCAGGGCGAGCAGGCGCAGGTCGCGGTGCGGGAGCGCGTCGTCGATGACGGCGCGCAGCAGGAACGGGGAGGCCATCCCGACGATCGACGACGCGACGATGACGGCGATGACCACCGCGAGCGGGCCGCGGTGCGGCCGGAACAGGCGCGCGATGCGCCGCAGGGAGACGTGGCGGGCCTGCTCGGCCTCGAGCGCGCGCGTCTCGGGAGAGGGTGGAGTGGGGCGGGGCAAGGGGCGCCTCCCGGGGAGCGGTCGATTTGCTGAGGTATCCTCAACATGAGGCTACAACAGCAAGCGCCCTACGGTATTCCCCGTGGAGGAGGACGGCTCGCTGGCCGACGCGTTCTGGACGGTCGCGCGGCGGCTGCGTCACCAGTCGCGCGAGGCCCTGGCCCCGTGGGGCGTCTCGCTCTCGCAGCTGCGCGCCCTCGAGGTGCTGCTGCGCCACGGACCGACGCGCTCCGGAGAGCTGGCCGAGCACCTGCGCATCGCCCCGCGCTCGGCGACCGAGGTCGTCGACGCCCTCGCCGGGCGCGGCCTCGTCGAGCGCCGACCCGACCCGGGCGACCGCCGCGCGACCCAGGTGGTCGCCACCGACGCCGGCGCCGAGCTCGGCGCGGCGGTGCGGGCCACGCGGGCGGCGGAGGCCGACCGGGTGTTCGCCGCCCTCGACGAGGACGAGCGCACCGAGCTCGGGCGCCTGCTGCGCCGCCTCGTCGAGGAGTGAGGTCGAGAAGTGGTTCAGCCGCCGTCCAGGACCTCGCGGAGCTTCGCCGCGAACTCGTCGGGCTTGCCCGGCCAGCCGAACTCGCCGTCGAGGAACCCGCCGTGGTGGCTGGGGAAGATCGTGGCCTCCTGCCCGAGCGCCTTCGCCGTGCCGTGGCCGGTGCGCGCGGTGTAGGTGTCCCCGGTCTCCTCTCCCACCGCGATGACGACCCGCGTCGGCGCGGCCGCCAGGGCGTCGACGTCGAGCTCGTAGTCGATCACCGCCAGCGAGCTGTTCGAGAGCAGCGGGTCGTCGCGGGAGCCGTCGTCCTCGGTCGGCATGCCGAACATCGCGGGGTCCGGCGCCGGCTGCGCGAAGTACTCGTCGGTGAACTCGCCCTGCCACGACCCGAGCGCCATGAAGCCCGCCATCCCGTGGCCCCAGCCCTTCGCCTGGTAGGCCTCGCGGAACTGCTTGCTCGCGCGGTCGGCGGCCGCGGCGTCGGGCAGGACGCCGTTGATCGGCGGCTCGTGCGCCACGAGCGTGACGACGTCCTCGGGGTGGGCGGTCACGAGCTGCAGGCCGGTCACCCCTCCCCCGCTGCTGCCGAAGGCGTCGACCGGGCCGGTGCCGAGCGCCGTGATCAGCGCGTGGAGGTCCTCGGCCTGGGTCTGCGGGGTGTTGTCGGTGCGGCCGTCGCTCCGCGTGCTGCGCCCGAGCCCGCGCGGGTCGTAGGCGACGACCGTGCGGTCCGGGAACCGCGCAGCCAGGGCCCGGAAGCCGGAGGCGTCCATCGGCTGACCGAACATCAGCAGCACCGGCCGCCCGTCGGCGGGCGGGAGCGGACCGTAGACGTCGTAGGCGATCTCGGCGCCGTCCACGGGCAGGACCATCGTCTCGGCCACGGCAGTTCCCTCCGGAGTCCTGTTGTCGAACCAACGAGTTGCAGTCTCGTGTTCAACCAACAGGTTGTCAAGAACGTGGGGAGGCGACCGGCGGTGCGAGCGCGGCCTCGATCGCCTCGTCGGTGACCGGGATGGTGTGGCTCGTCGAGGCGGCCGCGGCGGCCAGCTCCACCACGCGCGGTGCGGGCTTGCGACCCATGCGGCGGGCGAGCGGGATGCCGATCGCCGAGACGATCGCGAGCGCGATGCACGCACGGGACAGGGCCGTCGCGAGGGACTCGCCGGGCGCGCCGCCCTCGGCGAGGCGCGCGGTGTCGACCGAGGCGTAGATCCCCGCGACGATCGCCGTCATCACCGCGCCGCCGACGTAGCGCGCCATGTTCGAGATCCCCGAGGCGGCTCCGACCTGCGCCGGCGGCACCGCCGCGGTCGCCGCCGAGGATGCGGGCCCGTTCGACAGGCCCAGCCCGATCGCGATGGCGAGCAGGGCCGGCAGGAACGTCAGGTACGACCACGAGGTCCGCACGAACGCGAGCATCACGAAGCCCGCGGTGACGAGGACGAAGCCGGCCACGACGATCGGGCGGCCGCCGAAGCGGTTGGCGAGCGGGGTGATCGCGGGCGCGGTGAGGATGACGACCACGGCCAACGGCAGCGTCGCCAGCCCGGCCTGCAGGCTCGACATCCCGAAGGTCGACGGGTCCTGGAAGTACAGGCTGATGAGGAACGACAGTCCGGCGATCGCGCCGGCGCCGATGAGGATGGCGATGGTCGAGCCGACCAGGAGCTTGTTGCGCAGCAGCGCGAGGTCCACCAGCGGGGCGGCCACCCGCTTCTCGACCACCACGAAACCGACGGTGGCGACCACCGCGATCGCGAAGCACGCGAGCGTGCCCGCCGAGAACCAGCCCCAGGTCGACCCCATCGTCACCGCGAAGACGAACGGCGCGAGGATCAGGGCGACGAGGGCCGTGCCGGCGTAGTCGACCGAGCGCGGGCGGCCCGGGTCGCGGGACTCGCCCACGGTGGTCACGACCCACGGGATGCAGACCGCCGCGATGGCCGCGTCGATCCAGAACAGCCCCTGCCACCCCGTCGCCTGGGCCAGGATCCCGCCGACGACCGGCCCGGCGGCGGCGCCGGCCGCGGAGGCAGCACCCCAGAGCGACACCGCCCGCAATCGCGCGGGGCCCTGGGTGGCCACCGAGAGCAGGCAGAGCCCGGTCGCGAGGATGGCGGCGCCGGCCGCGCCCTGGATGAGGCGCCCGATCACGACCATCTCGCCGTTCGGGGCGAGCGCGATGAGCGCACACGACACCACGAACAGCAGGAGCCCCGCCACGAACAGGCGCCGGCGCCCGAAGACGTCGCCGAGCGCGCCCGAGGTGACGATCGTGGCGGCCCCGACGAGCAGGTAGCCGGTCACCGCCCACTGCAGCAGCGCGATCGGGGCGCCGAGGTCGGCGCTGATCGACGGCAGCAGGATGCTCACGGCCGAGGTGTTGGCGTTCACGACGAACGTCGACAGGCAGCTCACCCCGATGACGTTCGCCGCGCCGTGCGTGGCCCGCGCCTTCGTGTCGCTCATGGGGCGAGCCTGCGTCCCGGCGGGGGTCCGCACCTCATCCACCGCGGGTGAGCGCGTCTCATCCGGCTCGGGTGAGGTCCGCCCCCGCCGCCCGGAGGACGGTCCGTCGCAACGTCCGACGCGTGTCAGGAGGAGAGCATGACCGAACAGCAGATCCCGTCACAGGTCCCGGGGCCGTCAACGAACCCGCCCCGGAGGAACGGCATGGTCGCCCCGCGCGGTGTGGACACCATGGGCGGGTGGGTCCGCTTCGGCGGCGTGATGATGACGATCATCGGTGGCTTCGCCGTGATCGAGGGCCTCTTCGCGCTGTTCTCGCCGACCTACGTCACGCTCACCGGCGCCGGGGTCCTGGCGTTCGACCTGACCGCGTGGGGCTGGGTCCACCTCCTGCTCGGCGTCCTCGTGCTCGCAACCGGCCTGAGCCTCGTCGGCAGCGCGCCGTCCTGGGCCCGGGGCACCGCCATCGTCCTGCTGGCGCTCAACACGGTCGTCCAGCTGGCCTTCATGCCGGCCTATCCGTTCTGGTCGATCATCATGATCGTCCTCGACGTCATCGTGATCTACGCGCTGATGGTGACGTGGGGCGACGCGGACTACTGAGCCGGACCGTCGACGCCGCGGAGGGGACACGCCGAGGCCCGCCCGGGTGACGGGCGGGCCTTCGGCATGCATCAGGGGGAAGGGTGGTGTCCGTGGAGCCCGAGTCACCGTCGGCCCGGCGGGTCGTGCTGGTCCTGGCGCGGTCCGTGATCACGATCGTGCTGCTGGTGGTCCTCTACTTCCTCGCGCCGCTCGACCCCCGCCAGGACACCGGGACGCTGATCCTGTTCCTGCTGGGCCTGGTGGCCCTCGTCGCCATGGTCGTCTTCCAGCTCCGCGCGATCGTCACCGCGCGGTACCCGGGCCTGCGGGCCGTCGAGGCGTTCGCGAGCGCGATCCCGCTGTTCCTCCTGCTGTTCGCCGCGACCTACACCGCCATCTCCGCGGCGCGGCCCGACATGTTCACGGTCCCCCTGACGCGGGTGGACGCGCTCTACTTCACCGTCACCGTCTTCGCCACCGTCGGCTTCGGCGACATCACGCCGCTGAGCCAGGCGGCCCGGATCCTCGTGACGATCCAGATGGTCGCGGACCTCCTCGTCCTCGGCCTGCTCGTGAACTCCATGCTCGAGGCGGTCCGCCGCGGCCGCTCGCGCCGCCCCGCCCCGCCCCCGTAGCTCGAGAGGAACACCGCCATGCCCGAGACACCGCCGGACGCCGCGGGCCCGTGGCAGGTCGACGTGCCCCTGCTCGGCCCCGTCGGCTGGCCGCCGACCGGGACGCTGGCGTTCGTCGTCGTCCTCGGCGGACTGGCCGCGGTCGATGCCGTCGCGTGGCCCGTGGCGCTGGTCGTCGGCGTCGGGCACGTGCTCGCCCGCGACCACGTCCACCGCGTCGTCCGTGAGGTCGGCGAGGGGCTCGAGATGGCCTGAGGGTCGACCGGCGGGGCCTCAGCTCTCGGGCGTCCCGGGCAGCGGGTGCGCCGCCACCACCGTGAGCCCGAGCAGGCGCAGCTGCTCGAGGATGCCGTGCAGGTGGGCGTCGTCGATCACCGCGCCGCGCAGGACCGCGCCGGGGCGGACCTCCCGGACCTCCATGTCGCCGAACAGGTCCCGCAACTCCTCGCGTGACCGCGCGGGCAGGCTCCCGTCGACGCGGAACTCGTACCACCGGTCCGTCATGGGACCTCCCCGATGTGTCGCCCACCAGCCTGCGCACCGCGCGACCGGTCACCCTCACCCGCCGAGGATGGTCCGGCGCTCGGAGGACGCGTTCATCCCGCCGGGGTGAGCCGGTGCGACCGACCCCCCACGACCGTCGGGACCATGAGTGCACCCGACCGTCACGCCCGCGGCATGCTGCCCATCCCGGACCGGCCGGTGCCCGGGCTCACGACGTACGACGCGAAGGACCCCGACACGTCCTTCGCCCCGATCGAGCCGCTCCTCCCCCCGGCCGGAGCGCCGAACGTCGTCGTGGTCCTGCTCGACGACGTGGGCTTCGGGGCCTCGTCGACGTTCGGCGGCCCGTGCCGCACCCCCACCGCGGACCGGTTGGCGGCGCACGGGCTGCGCTACCGCCGCTTCCACACCACCGCGCTCTGCGCGCCCACGCGCCAGGCGCTGCTCACCGGCCGCAACCACCACTCGGTCGGCATGGGCAGCATCACCGAGACCGCGACGTCCGCGCCCGGCAACAGCTCGGTCCGGCCGAACACCAAGGCCCCGCTGGCGATGACGCTCAAGCTCAACGGCTACTCGACGGCCCAGTTCGGCAAGTGCCACGAGGTCCCGGTCTGGCAGTCGTCGCCGATGGGACCGTTCGACGCCTGGCCGTCGGGGGGCGGCGGCTTCGAGACGTTCTACGGGTTCATCGGCGGCGAGAACAACCAGTGGGAGCCGGCGCTCTACGACGGCACGACCCCGGTCGAGCCCCCGGCGACCCCCGAGGAGGGCTACCACCTCACCGAGGACCTCGCCGACCGCGCGACCAGCTGGATGCGCCAGCAGAAGGCGCTGATGCCCGACCGGCCGTTCTTCGTCTACTTCGCGCCGGGCGCCACGCACGCGCCCCACCACGTGCCCCGCGAGTGGGCCGACCGCTACGCCGGCGAGTTCGACGACGGCTGGGACGCCGCGCGCGAGCGCACGTTCGCCCGCCAGAAGGAGGCCGGGGTGATCCCGGCGGAGGCCGAGCTGACCGCGCGGCACGACGAGATCCCGGCCTGGGACGACATGCCCGACGAGCTCAAGCCGGTGCTGGCGCGCCAGATGGAGGTCTACGCGGGGTTCCTCTCCCACACCGACCACCAGGTCGGGCGGCTCGTCGACACGCTCGAGGACCTGGGCATCCTCGACGACACGCTCGTCTACTACATCGTCGGCGACAACGGCGCCTCGGCCGAGGGCACGGTCAACGGCGCGTTCAACGAGATGGCCAACTTCGACGGGATGGCCGCCCTCGAGACGACCGAGTTCCTGCGCAGCAAGATGGACGAGTTCGGCGCGCCGAGCTCCTACAACCACTACGCGGTGGGCTGGGCGTGGGCGATGAACACCCCTTACCAGTGGACCAAGCAGGTCGCCTCGCACTGGGGCGGCACCCGCAACGGGACGATCGTGCACTGGCCGCGCGGCACCTCGGGCCCCGGTGGCCTGCGCTCGCAGTTCACCCACGTCATCGACCTGGCCCCGACCATCCTCGAGGCCGCCGGCATCCCCGAGCCGACCACGGTCAACGGCGTGCTGCAGTCCCCCTTGGAGGGCACCAGCATGCTGTACACGTTCACCGACGCGGACGCGGCGGAGCGCCACGACCTGCAGTACTTCGAGATGGCCGGCAACCGCGGGATCTACCACCGGGGCTGGAGCGCGGTCACCAAGCACCGCACGCCCTGGCTCATGGTGGGCCACACGCCGCCGCCGTTCGACGAGGACGTCTGGGAGCTCTACGACGGGCACAGCGACGACAGCCAGGCCCGGGACCTCGCGGCGGACAAGCCGGAGGTGCTCGCCCGCCTGCAGCGGCTCTGGCTCATCGAGGCCACGAAGTACGGCGTCCTCCCGATCGACGACCGTACCGCCGAGCGGATCAACCCCGAGATCGCCGGACGACCCACGCTCATCCGCGGCACCTCGCAGGTGTTCTTCCCGGGGATGGGGCGGCTGTCGGAGAACAGCGTGCTCAACATCAAGAACCGCTCGTTCTCGGTGACCGCCGAGGTCGACGTCCCGGTCGGCGGGGCCGACGGCGTGGTCATCGCGCAGGGCGGCCGCTTCGGCGGGTGGTCGGTCCATCTCCACGAGGGCCGACTGACGTTCTGCTACAACGTGCTCGGCATCCAGATCTTCACGGCCCGCGCCGACGCTCCCGTGCCGGGCGGCGTCCACCAGGTCCGCGCCGAGTTCGCCTACGACGGCGGCGGCCTGGCCAAGGGCGGGGACGTGTCGCTGTTCGTGGACGGCGCCGCGGCCGGGACCGGGCGCGTGGCGATGACCCAGCCGATGGTCCTTCTCCGCCGACGAGACGACCGACGTCGGACGCGACGAGGGCACCCCCGTGAGCCCCGACCACACCGGGCCGGCGAGCCGCTTCACCGGCCGCATCCACTGGGTGCAGCTCGACGTCGGCGCGGACGACCACGACCACTTCCTCGACCCCGAGGAGCGGCTGCGCGTGGCCATGGCGCGGCAGTAGGCCCGGGCCGTCGTCGACGATCAGTCGCAGGCAACAGGACCGCCCGTGACCAGGCGTTTCCGTGCCGTCGCCGACTGGGCCGAACGTCGGCGTCCCTGCACCCGGGGGCGCACCCGATCGAGGAGGTTGCCCGATTCCGGAGAAGGCCCGCAGATCTTATCGTGGCCAGGGTCGACGCCCACCGCGACGGCGCACCCTGCCACCCGAGGTCAACTCCATGGCCCACGTCCCCCGGTCCCGGACCGGTCCCCCGGAGGTCCCGGACACGCACGTCCGCCGCCGGGAACTGGAGGCCGTCCTCGACCGGGGGGCCGAGCGGGACCTCGTGCTGCTCTCCGCGCCGCCGGGCTTCGGCAAGACCTCGCTGCTCGCCGCGTGGCTGCGCGACGACGTCGGCCGGACGACGGCCTGGGTGGGCCTGGAGCCCGAGGACCGCGACCCGCGGCGGCTGTGGAGCGCCGTCCTGGGGGCGCTGACGTCCCTGCCCGCGGTGCCGTCGTCCAGCCGGCTGCACCGGTTGGTGGTGTCCCGGTCGACGGTGGCCCCGGAGTTCCTCGACGAGCTCACCGAGGCGCTCACCGCCCTGCCCACGCCGGTCCGGCTCGTGCTCGACGACGTCCAGCACCTCACGGACCCGATCTCCCATCACGGGCTGGCCACGCTGCTGCGCGACGCGACCCCGCAGCTGCGGCTCGTGCTGGCGGGGCGCCGGGACCCGCTGCTGCCGCTGCCGCGCCTGCGGATGGACGAGCGCGTCGCCGAGCTGCGCGCCGGTCACCTGCAGTTCTCCCCCGACGAGTCGGCGGCGCTGCTCGCAGCCTGCGGGCCGGAGCTCACCGACACGCAGGTGGCGGTCCTGCACGAGCGGACCGGGGGCTGGGTGGCCGGGCTGCGCCTGGCGGCGCTGACGCTGCGGGACCACCCCGACCCCGACCGGTTCCTCGCCGGCTTCTCGGGCGACGAGCGCCCGGTCGCCGACTACCTCGTCGACGAGGTCCTCGCGGGCCTCGCCGAGACCCGGCGCGAGGTCCTGCGCAGGATCAGCGTCGCCGCCCGGGTCCCGGCCGCGCTCGCCCCGCGGCTCACGGGGCGGGCGGACGCGACGGAGGTGCTCGACGCCCTCGCCCGCGACACGGGCCTGGTGACGGGCAGCGGGACCCGTGGCGACCC
This sequence comes from Actinomycetospora aeridis, assembly GCF_037400275.1. Classification (NCBI taxonomy): domain Bacteria; kingdom Bacillati; phylum Actinomycetota; class Actinomycetes; order Pseudonocardiales; family Pseudonocardiaceae; genus Actinomycetospora; species Actinomycetospora aeridis. Next base: position 195,839 of record NZ_JBBEGL010000006.1, read on the forward strand.
CTATCGCCTCCCGGAGCTCCTGCGGTCCCACCTCGTCGCCGACCTCGGGCGGCGGGACGCGGGCCTCGTGCCCGGGCTCGAGGCGGCCGCGGCGCGCTGGTGGACCGAGCAGGGCGAACCGGTCGAGGCGATGCGGCACGCGGCCCGGGCGGGCGACGGCGCGCTCCTCGCCGATCTCGCCGGACGCTGGGGACCGTGGCTCGCCGGGCGCGGCGAGCCCGGGCCGGCGGCGGGCGCCGTGAGCGCGGCACGGGCCGCCGGACCCGGCGACGCGGCGGAACCCCGCGACGCCCGCCTCGCGGTCGTCGCCGCCCACGTCCACCTCGCCCGCGGCGAGCACGACGGGGCGCGGGCCGCGCTGCGGCGGGCACGTCGTGACCGCTCCCGCGACCCCGACGCCCACGCCTTCCTCGTCGCGACCGAACGGGTGCTCGGCCGCCGGACCTCCCTCGGCCCGCGGGCGACGTCCGAGCCCGCCCCCACCGAACCGGCCCCCACCGAGCCCGCACTGGCCGCGCACGTCCGGGTCGGGCGCGGTGCGGCCGCCCTCCTCGCCGGCGACGCGCCGCGCGCCCGCACCGAGCTCGGGGCGGGCCTCGCGGCGGCGCACCGCCTCGGCCTCGAGGTCCTCGCCCACCGGGGCCGCGCCCTGCTCGCCGCCGCGCTGTGGCTCGCCGGTGACGGGCCCCGCGCCCGGGAGGCCGCGGACCGGGTCGTCGGGGAGCACGGGGCCGACGGGCCCGCCCTCGCACCGTGGACCGCGGTCGCCCGGGCCGTCGCCGCCCACGCCGCGCTGCTGCGCGCCGACCCGGCCGCGGCCCGCGCGACACCCCACGACGGGGGCGACCTGGTCCCGGCGGTGCGGTTCGCGACACGCATCGCGCGCGGCGGAGCCGCCGTCGACCTCGGCGACCGCACGGCAGGCCTGCTCGAGCTGCAGGCGGCCCGTGCCGAGCTCGGCGACACCGCCGTGCCCGGGGGCCTTGCCGCGGTCGCGGCGCTGCTCGAGCACCGGGCGGCCCTCGCACTCGGCCACCCCACCGCGGCGGGCGCCGTGGCGGGCTGGCTCGCCGGCCGGCACCCCGGGAGTCCCGCCCTCGGCCTCGTGCGGGGCTGGGCCGCGGTCGCGGCCGGCGACCCGGCGGGCGCCCGGGAGGCGGTCGCTCCGCTGCTCGCGCGCCGCCCGCGCCCGACGCCGTACGCGCTCGACGTGGAGGCCTGGCTCCTGGAGAGCGCCGGCCGCCTCGCCCGCGACGACCGTCCCGGCGCCCGGGCCGCCGCACGTCAGGCCGTCGGCCTGGCCGCACCGCACGACGTGCTGCGCCCCTTCGCCCACGCCGACGCCGGGGTGCGGGCGCTGCTGGTGGACGAGCTCGCCACCGGTGCGCCGCGCGCCGCGTTCGTCGCGCGGGCCCTCGCCGCCGGCGCGACGTCCCCCGCCGGCATCGCGCTGAGCGTGCGCGAGCACGATGTCCTGACCCGGCTGCCCTCGCTGGAGAGCCTCGACGAGATCGCGGGCGACCTCGACGTCTCCATCAACACGATCAAGACCCACGTCCGCGCCCTCTACGGCAAGCTCGGGGTCACGACGCGCCGGGACGCCGTGCTCGTCGCGCACGAGCAGGGTCTCCTGGGATGAGCGGGTCCCGCCCGCCCCCGTCCCCCCGCACCGTCCTCGCGCTGCTCGCCGCGCTGATGCTGGTCGACTTCGCCGACCGGCAGGTCCTCGTCGCGGCGTTCCCCTACCTGCGCCGGGAGTGGGGCCTGGACGACACCACGCTCGGCGCGCTCGTCTCCGTCGTGACGCTGACCGTGGCGCTGGGCGCGCTGCCCGTGGCCGCGGTCGTCGACCGGTGGAGCCGGACGCGGGCCATCGCGCTCATGGGCACGGTGTGGAGCGCCGCCGCGGCGGCCTCGGCGCTCGCCCCGGGCCCGGGGGCGCTCTTCGCCGCCCGGATCGGTGTCGGGGCCGGCGAGGCGGGCTACGGGCCGGCCGGGGGTGCCCTGCTCGCCACCGTCTTCCCGCCGCGGCGACGGGCCGGCGTCCTCGGCGTCTTCCAGGCGGCCGGGCCGCTCGGCACCGTCGTCGGGATGGTCCTGGGCAGCGTGGTGGCGGCCCAGTGGGGCTGGCGGTGGGCCGTCGCGATCATGGTCGTGCCGGGGCTGCTGCTCGCGCTCGCCGTGCTGCGGGTGCGCGACTACCCGACCGTCCGGGCCGCGCCCCGCGGGCCGCGGGCCGTCGCCGGGCTCCTGCGCACGCCGACGCTCGTCACCGCCGTCACGGGCATGGTGCTGCTGCTCGTGGTCGCGTCGTCGCTCTACACCTGGCTGCCGACGCACTTCGAGCGCGACCTCCACCTCGGCCCGGTCCCGGCCGGTGGGCTGGCGGCGGTCGTCATGCTGGCCGGGGTGGCCGGCACCGCGGGCGCCGGGCTGCTCACCGACCGCGCCGCCCGCCACGACCCCGGGGCACGGCTGCGCACGCCCGTCCTCGCGGGCCTGGCCACCACCGCCCTGCTCGTCCCGGCGTTCACGCTGGTGCCCGCCGGCCCCGCCCGGGTCGTGCTCGTGCTGCTCGGGGCGGCGGCCGTCACCGCGGCGGTCGGGCCCGCGGCGGCCGTGGTCGTGGACGTGACCCGTCCCGCAGTGCGGGCGACCGCGGTCTCGGTGCTCGTCGTGGCCCAGAACCTCCTCGGTCTGACCGTCGGCCCCGTCCTCACCGGCGTCCTCGCCGACGCGGTCGGGCTCACCACGACGTTCGCCGTCATGGCCTGCCTCGGCGTCGTCGCGGCCGGCGCCTTCCTGGCCGCGGCACGCACGTACCCCGGGGACCGCGCCGCGGGCCTCACCGCGGACGCCGTCCCCGCGGGCGGGGGGTAGCACCGTGGCCACCCGCCGTGCCGCCGGCTCGTCCGGGCCCGTCGTCGCGGGTCCCTGGCCGGCTGCGCCGACGACCCCGACCAGCCCGACCACCCCGGCCACCCCGGCCACCGCGGCCACCGCGGGAACCGCCGCCGTCCCGCTCCCGCACCCTCCCCGTACCGGTCCCCACACCGACGGGCCGACCGACGCCGAGCACGCCGTCCCGGTGGCCACGCACGTCGTCGACCGCCCCCGGCTGCACGCCCGCCTCGAGCGGGCCGTCGCGGACGCGGCGATGACGCTCGTCGTCGGGCCGGCCGGCTGGGGGAAGACGCTGCTGGTGGGCTCGTGGCTCGCCGCGGGCGGGGACCGCGGGACGGCCTGGGTGTCGCTCGGCGCCGGTCACGACGAGCCCCGGGCGTTCTGGGCCGCCCTGGCCCGCGCGGTGGGGCCGACGGCGGGGCCGGCGACCGCCGCGGCGCTGCGGCGCGTGGAGCTCGGTCCCGCCGACCCCGAGGAGCTGCCCGGCGCCTTCGCCCACGCGCTGCGGCAGGCCGAGCGCCCGGTGGTCCTCGTCCTCGACGACCTCCACGAGGTGACGTCACCGGCGGTGCACGCCGGGCTGCGCAGCCTCGTCGAGCGGCCCGTGCCGTCGCTCGCGCTCGTCGCCACCACGCGGCACGACCCGCCGTGGCCCCGGACGCGCCTGCTGCTGGCGGGTCTGGTCGCGGAGGTCCGGCCCGACGACCTCGCCTTCCTCGACGACGAGGCCGCCGCCCTCTTCGCCCAGCTCGGCGTGGACGCCGCGGCCGACCACGTCCGCGAGATGGTGGCCCGGACCGGCGGCTGGGCCGCCGGGATGCGCCTGGCGGCGCTGGACCTCGCCACACGCCCCGACGTGGACGCCGCCGTCGCCGCGTTCTCGGGCGACGCGCACAGCGTCTCGGGCTACCTGCTCGACGAGGTCCTCGGGCGCCAGCCGCCGGAGCTCGTGACGTTCCTGGAGCGGATCAGCGTCGTCGACCTCGTCAGCGCCGACCTCGCGGACGCGATCACCGGCGGCACCGACGGCGAGGCGCTGCTCGCCGAGCTCTCCGCGGCGCACCTGTTCGTCCAGGCGCTCGATCACCCCGGGCGCTGGTACCGGCTCCACCGCCTCGTGCTCGACGTCCTGCGCGCGCGCCCGGCGTCGCGACGCGACCGGCGCGAGCGCCACCGCCGGGCCGCGGACTGGTTCCGGCAGCGCGGGATGCCGCTCGAGGCGCTGCGCTCGGCGGTCCGGGGCGAGCTGTGGGCCCTCGCCGCCGAGGTCGTCGCCGCGCACCTGGCCCTGCTCGTGCTGCGCGGCTCCGCCGACGAGGTCATCCGGGTGCTGGGTGGGATCCCCGAGCCGGTCCTGCTCGAGCGCCCCGAACTGGCGACCGCGCTCGCCGGCGCCCGCGTCGCCATCGGGGCCAGGACGCAGGTCCCGTCCCTGCTCGCCGCGGCCCGCCGGGGGGCCGGCGCGCTCGGCGAGCGCCGGCAGCAGCGCCTCGCGGTCCACCACTCCCTCATCGAGGCCGCCCACGCCCGGGCCCGCGGCGACCTCGACGCGGTCGCCCTCGCGTTCCGCGCCGTGACCCTCGACGTGGCCACCCTCGACCGGTACGGCGTGCTGGACGCGGCGATCGTGCCGGCGGTCGTGCTCGCCAACCTCGGGACCGCCGAGCTCTGGACCGGGGACCTCGCCGCCGCCGACGGCCACCTGCGCGAGATCGCCGACGGCGCCGGGCCGCCGACGCTCCCCCGCGTGAACGCCGCGGCCCACCTCGCCCTGCTGACCTGCGAGCGCGGCGAGCTGGACGCCGCGGAGTCGCGGGTCCGCGCGGTCGTCGCGACCGCCGACGCGGCAGGGTGGTCCCGGATGCCCCAGGTCGCCCCCGCCTACCTGGCGATGGCCCGGCTGGTGCTCGACCGCGACGAGCCCGGGGCCGGCGGGAGCTGGCTCTCCCGGCTCGCGGAGGTCGAGGAGGTCGCCCCCGAACCGCACGTCGAGCTCGCGCGGTCGCTGGCGCTCGCCGCCCGGCAGGACGCCGCCGGTGATCCGGAGGACGCCCTCGCCCGGCTGCGGGCCGCCGGCGCGCGGGCGGGATCGTGGACACCGCCCCGACCGCTGGCCGAGCAGTGGCGCCTCGGCGAGGCCGACCTGCTCGCCCGGACGGGCAACCCCGACGCGGCGCGCGCGGTGGCCGCCCGCCTCGGGACGCCGCGGACCGACGGCGGGCGGATCGCCGCCGCCCGCCTGCTGCTGCACCTCGGGGACGCGGGCGTCGAGGAGGCGCTGGGCGACACGACCGCGAGCCCGCTCCCCCGCGTCCGGGCCGGCGCGGGCGTGGTCGCGGCGCTCGCCGCCGCGCGCGCCGGCGACCCGGAGCGCGCGCTGACCCTGCTCGAGGACGCCCTCCTCGCCGCCGCGCCGCACGGGCTGCGGCGCCCCTTCCTCGCCGAGCCGGCGCTCGCCGAGGTCCTGCGCCGGCGGGTGGACCTCGGCAGCGGCGCCGTGGGGTTCGCGGTCGACCTGCTCGAGCGCCGCACCGGCGGGCCCGCGGACCACACCCCGCCCCGGCGCGCCCTCGCCGAGCCGCTGACCGAACGGGAGGCGACGATGCTGCGCTACCTCGCGAGCACCCTGTCGAACCCGGAGATCGCCGCCGAGCTCTACGTCTCGGTCAACACCGTGAAGTCCCACCAGCGGGCCGTGTACCGCAAGCTCGGCACCTCCGGTCGCCGGGACGCGGTGCGCCGGGCGCGCGAGCTCGAGTTGCTGTGAGTGGTCATGCTCGCGACCAGCTCACCCTCATCCGCCTCATCCTCGGCGAGGGACGCCGTCTCACCCGGCCGAGCGCCACCCTCCGTGGTCATGGTCCGCATCCCCGCGAGCAGGACGGCCGTGCCGGCGCTGCCCACCTGGCTGGTCCCCCGCCCGGCGCTGTGGCGGCACCTCGCCGCGGCACGGCCCGGGCAGCTGGTCGCGCTGATCGCCCCCGCGGGGTCGGGCAAGACCGTGCTCCTGGCCGAGTGGGCCCGCCACGGCGACGGGCCGCCGACCGCCTGGGCGAGTCTGGACCGTGACGACGCCGACCCGGACCGCTTCTGGTCGGTGGTGCTCGCGGCGGTGCTCGCCACCGGCGCGGTCCCGGCCGACCACCCCCTGCGCCACCTGTCCGGCCGGGACGCGACCGGCGACGACCTCGCCGACGCCCTGCTCGAGGGCCTCGGGACGCTGTGCCCGCGGATCCGTCTCGTCCTCGACGACGTCCACGTGCTGGCCGACCGGCAGGCCGGCGTCCGGGCGCTCGCCCGGCTGGTGCGCCACCGTCCCGCCGGGGTGGACCTCGTGCTCGCCGCGCGGTCCGACCCGGCCGTCGGGCTGCCCCGGCTCCGCCTCGAGGACGGGCTGCGGGAGCTGCGCGCCGAGGGCCTGCGCTTCTCGGTGGACGCCACCGCCGCGCTCGCCGCCGCCAGCGGCGTCGCCCTGGAGGCCGACGACGTCGACGCGCTGCACCGGCGCACGGAGGGCTGGGCGGCCGGCCTGCGGCTCGCGGTGCTCGCCCTGCGCAGCGGCGAGGGACCCGAGGGCCCCCTGCTCGACCGGTTCTCCGGGGACGACCGGTCGGTCGCGGACTACCTCGGCGGCGAGCTCCTCGACGGGCTCGCGCCCGACGACCGCGAGCTGCTCGACGACCTCAGCGTCTGCCGTCGCCTGCCCGACGCCCTCGCCGTGGCGCTCACCGGACGCCACGACGTCGTCCTGCGGCTCGAGGAGCTCGGGCACGGGCTCGGGATGGTCGACCGCGCCGGCCCCGGCGAGCACCACGTCCACGCCCTCCTGCGCTTCCACCTCGCCGCCGACCTCGCGCGGCGACGCCCCGAGCGTCACCGGCAGCAGCACGCCACGGCGGCCCGGTGGTGGGCCGGCCACGACGACCCCGCCCACGACGACCCCGCCCACGACGGCCCCGCCCACGACGACCCCGCCCACGCCCTGCACCACGCCGAGCGCGCCGGCGACCCCGCCCTGACCGCCGAGCTCCTCGAGCGGCTCGCCGTCCCGCTCCTGCAGCGTGGGGAGCTCCCCGCGCTGCGCCGGGCCCTGGACCTGGTGGGCGCCGCGGTCGTCGACGCCGATCCCCGCCTCGCCCTGGTCGCCGCGCTCGTCCACCTCGACGCCCGCGAGCACGCGGCCGCGGCGGCCCGGATGCGCGTCGCCGCGCGGGCCTGGCCCGCCGCGCCCGGACCGTCCCTCACCGCCCTGCGGGCCGCGGCCGAGCTCCTCGCGGGCAGCGTCGGGATCGGATCGGGCGACCCGGCACGGACGGCATCACCCGAGCCCGACGACGCCGGACTGGCGGGACTGCTCCACCTGGCCCGCGGCACCGCCCTGCTCGCCGCCTCCCCCGCGAACACCGCGACCGCCCGCACGGAACTCCACCGGGCGCTGGTCCCGGCGCGGACGGACCGGCTCGTCCGACTCGAGGTCGCCGCCTTCGGCGAGCTCGCGCTGGCCGCGGTGGCCGAGGGCGACGCGGGTGGGGTGACCGGACCCGGCGAGGCCGCCCTGGACCGCGGGGGCCCGCCGTCCCGGACCGCGCGGACCGCGGCGCTGCTCGCCTGGTCCGACCTGCTGCGGGGCGACCCCGGCCGGGCCGCCGGCCGCTGCGCGGACGTCCTCGGCCTCCCCGGCCGGCTCGCGCCCGCGGACCGCTACGCGCTGCACGCGGTCCACGGCGCCGCCGCCGGCGACCTGGGCCGCCGCGGCGCCGGGCTCACCGAGGCCCGCGACGCCCGCATCGCGCTCGGGGACGCGCCGCTCCCGGCGCCCCTCGCGGGCGCGCTCGCGCTGCTCGAGCACCGCGGGGCGCTGCGGCTGGGCAACCTGCGCGTCGCCGGTGAAGTGGTCGGCTGGCTGGCCGGGCGCCTCGGCGGGGAGGGCGACGAGACCGTGCTCCTGCGGGCCCGGGCCGAGGCCGCCACGGGCCGCTGGGAGTCGGCGTCGGCGGCCGTGGCCCCGCTCCGTCGCCCCACCCCGGCCTGCCCGCCCGCGACGGTCGTCGTCGAGGCGGCGCTGCTCGAGACCGAGGCCGCGCTGCGGGCGGACGACGCCGCCCGCGGCCGCGCCGCGCTCGCCACCGCCCTCGCCGTCGGCCGCGACCGGGACCTGGTCCGCCCCTTCGCGCTCGCGGGCCCCCGCACCCGCGTGCTGCTCCTCGGGGAGCCCGCAGGGACCGGCCACGCCGGCCGGGTCGCCGCCGCCTGCGCGGCGGTCACCGACGCGCCCGCGCCGCCGCTCAGCGAGCGCGAGCTGGTCGTCCTCGCCCTGCTCCCGTCCCTGCTGGACGCCCCGACGATGGCCGACGAGCTCGTCGTCTCGGTGAACACCGTCAAGACCCAGATCCGGTCGATCTACGCGAAGCTCGGGGTCTCCTCGCGGCGGGGCGCGGTGACCGAGGCCCAGGAGCGCGGCCTGCTCGTCTGACCGCCCGGGTTCGCCCGCCGTTCACCTGCCCGGGATGAGGCGGTCCGGCGCCGCGGGGACGACGATCGTCGACGACCCAGCCAGCACCAGCGAGGAGGCGGCCGTGCCGGGACGCTTCGAGATCCGTGTCAGCGGGCGCCTCTCCGACCGGGTGCGGGCCGCCTTCCCCGACATGGCCGTCGCCGAGGTGCCCGCGGAGACCGTCCTGTCCGGCTGGTCGACCGACGACGACGAGGTGCACGGCATCCTCGAGCGCATCCAGTCGCTCGGGCTCGAGCTGGTCTCGTTGCGGCAGGTGCGGGAGCCCGACGAGACGTGAGGGCACGTCCCGCCGGGCTCCCGGGGTGCTGCGTCAGACCTGGACCGGACGGTCGTCGTCGACGTCGGAGAACGCCTCGCGCAGCCGCTCCTCCTGGTCGGAGGAGAGGTTGGTGTGCAGCAGCTGGGCCTGGCTGCCCCGGAAGGCCTCCGCGACCTTGTCCTGCACGGCGTTCGCCGTCAGGGCGAACAGCGCCGACGACCCGGGCGTGACCTGCTGGCGCACGTCGTCGATGAACTCGTCGTCGATCCCCACGTCGGACAGCGAGCCGGCCAGGGCGCCCGCCGCCGCGCCGACGACGACGCCGAGCAGCGGGACGAAGAAGATCAGGCCGAAGAGCAGGCCCCAGAAGCTGCCGCCGAGGGCGCCGCCGCCCGTGAGGTCGTGCAGCTGGCGCGTCTTCGGCCGCTTCCTGTCGGCGGGCCAGGTCACCACGGCCGCGTCCATGACCTGGATCAGCTCCTCCTTCTGGAGCCGTTCGAGCGTCGAGAGGGCCTGTTCCGCGCCCTCCGGGGTCGGGAACTTCCATGCCGTCAAGGTCGCCATCCGTCATCCTCCTCGGTGCCACGGGACGCCCTCCGTCACCGGCGCGGCCGGTGCGGCGGGCTCGTCCGGACTCTCGCGGTCGGCGTCCGCGGCGACCTCATCCCCGCGGGGTGACAGCAGGCGCGACCCGAGCAGGCCGACGGCGACGAGGTGGCCGACGAGGGCCCCGCCGAGCATCACGACGCCGAACGCCACGAACCACGAGAGGATCACGAACACGATCCCGAGCGGCCCGAACTGCCGGTAGTGCGCGGTGATCTGGGGCGAGAGCACGAGCGGCGCCGCCAGCCGCAGCCCCGCCAGCCCGACGCCGACGACGACCGCTCCGGGCAGCAGGCGCACCCAGGGCACCCGCCCACCGAGCAGGAGGTACTGGCTCCACCACGCCCACGCCGCCGCGGCCGGGGTGCCCAGCACGATCACCAGCACGAGGGGCAGGCCGCCGTCGACGGGACCGACGAGGACGACGACGGCGACGAGCGTGAGGAAGCCCCCGAGCCACGCCAGGGGGCGCCAGAGCGTCCGGATGCCCCGGTGCGGCAGGTTCCAGACGAGCTCGTAGCCGCGCTGGAGCGCGAGCGGCCACCGGACGGTGAGGACGACTGTCAGCAGGGCGCTGAACCACGTCGACGCGCTCGACACGGTCGTCGGCGCGGGGAAGAGCTGCTGGAGGTCCGACGTGGCCTGCGGCGTCAGCCCGAGGCGTGTCGCGAAGGCGGTCACGCCGCCGCCGGGACGCCCGAGCGGCAGCACGGCCGCGAGGGTCACCAGCGCCGGGATGACGAGCATGAACGCGAGGGCGGCGAGGATCAGCGCCTGCTTGGTGAGCTGGGTGTCGACGACCCGCCGCTGCAGGTGCCCGAGCCCGCTCTCGTCGAAGCGCGCACGGGTGTCGCGCAGCCGGTCCCGCCAGGGCGGCGGTGGTCCGTCGGGGTTCATCACGCGCGCCCGCTCAGTGCAGCGCGGCCTTGAGCAGCACGATCGACGCCCCGACGAGCAGCGAGGCGATCGCCCACGCCGCCTGGACCGCGGGCCGGCGCCGCGCCGCGCGGCCGCCGAGCACGCTGAGCACGCCCAGGGCGGCGACGCCGACCCACAGGGTGATGTCGATGCGCAGCGCGACGTCGAGACCGGTCAGCGTCAGCACGCCCAGGAGCACGCCGGCGAGGACGCCGGGCAGGGCCGTCCCGGCGCTCTCCGCCACCACGGAGCGCAGCACCCGCGGGCCCGACCGCGGCGGACCGGTCAGGGTGCCGGCGAGCACGCCGCCGTAGGTCTCGGCGAGGAAGATGGCCACGCCGGTGCCCGCGACGGTCAGGGCGGCGACGCCGGGAGCGGGTTCGTGGTCACCGAGGTAGGCGAGCACCGACATCGCCATGAGCGTCCCGTACACCGCGGCCCGCAGCCGGTGTCGCCGCAACGCGGTCGTCGGGTGGGGCGCCGAGCTGGACGGCGCGTCCGGCGAGGTGGTCACGTCCGGGGACGCTAGGCAGCGCGCGCCGCCCGGTGCTCACCCCGCACGGGTGAGCCGCGACCGGGGCCGCGTTCCTACCGTCCTCGACCATGTCGACTCCGACCGAGGTGCCCGACGCCGGTCCGCAGACCGGACGGTTCGGGGTCCCGCGCGCCCTCATGCTGATGCTCGGGGCGGCGTGTGTCGTCATCGTCATCGCCGGCCTCCAGGCCGGCGCCTGGCTGATCGCGCCGATCCTGCTCGCACTGGTGATCGTCATCGCGGTCGCCCCGCTGCAGACGTGGCTGCGCAGGCTCGGGGTGCCGGGCTGGCTGACGGTGCTGGCCCTCGTCGTGGTGATCTTCGGACTGATCGTCGGGCTCGTCGTGGTGCTGGCGGCCTCGGTCGGGCAGCTCGTGGCGCTGGTACCGCAGTACTCCGACCGCATCCAGGGCCTCACGAACTCCCTGACCCAGCTGCTGCACCGCGTGGGCTTCGACCCCGGGCACGCCCAGGCGACGGCGTCGTCGGTCGACCTCGGCAGGATCGCCGGCGCCGTCGGGGGGCTGCTGTCGGGCGTGAGCGGGGCCCTCACGAGCCTCGTGTTCATCCTCGCCCTGCTGCTCTTCCTCATCGCGGAGGCGAGCGGGGCGAGCCGGCGGCTCGACGCGATCGGCGCCGACCGCCCGCACATGGTCGAGGCCATGCAGAGCTTCGCCCACGGCACGCGGCGCTACCTCGTGGTCACCGCCGTGTTCGGGCTGATCGTGGCGGTCCTCGACTCCGTGGCCCTCGCGATCATGGGCATCCCGCTGGTCGTCCTCTGGGGCCTGCTGTCGTTCATCACCAACTTCATCCCGAACATCGGGTTCATCATCGGCGTCGTCCCGCCCGCGCTCGTGGGCCTGCTCGTCGGCGGGTGGCAGCAGGCCCTCGCGGTGGTGCTCGTCTACTGCATCCTCAACGCCATCGTGCAGTCGTTGATCCAGCCGCACTTCACCGGCGACGCCGTCGGGCTCTCGACGACGATCACGTTCGTCGCCCTGCTGTTCTGGGCCTGGGTGCTCGGCCCGCTCGGCGCGCTGCTCGCGATCCCCGCGACCCTGCTGATCAAGGCGGTGCTCGTCGACTGCGACCCGAGCGCCCGCTGGGTGGACGCCCTCATCGGCGCGAACAGCCCGCCCAAGGAGGACAAGAAGAACAAGAAGGGCGAGAAGGCCGAGGACGAGGCCGCGGCCGACGCCGGCACGGACGCCCAGGGTGACCCCGCGGGCACCGAGGGCAAACCCCCGGTGACCGCGCCGACCAACCACGCGGCACCGGCGACCTGACGCCGCCCCGTGACGCGCGAGCAGGGCAGACTGGGCCCGTGACCACGCCCGACACCCCCGACGTCACCAGCGGCGACGACCCCGACAGCGCCGACGACACCGTCTTCGAGCAGCTCGACGAGGCCGAGTCGCTCGACGACCCCGATCTCGAGGACCAGCTCGACGAGGGCGTCTCGCCGAACGAGCAGCCCTGGGGCGTCGACGCCTGGGGCGTCACGCCCGAGGAGGAGCGCGACGGCCAGCCGCTGGCGGGGCGCCTGCGCCGCGAGGACACCGACGGCACGTCCGGTGACGACGACGGCGACGGCCTCGGCGACGCGAGCGACACCGACGGCGAGCTCTGGGACGACGAGGTCGGCGAGGCGCGCTCCGGGCGTCTCGTGCTGCGCGAGGACGGCGAGGACTTCTTCGCCGACGACGCCGGCATCGACGGCGCCGGCGCGAGCGCCGAGGAGGCCGCGGTCCACCTCATCGACGAGGACCGCTGAGCCGGGCCGTCGGAGCCGGTCAGCCGACCAGCGCCACCACGTCGTCCGCGACGCCCCACGAGACGGTCACGCCGACGCCGCCGTGGCCGTAGGCGTGCACCACGCCGCGCTCGTCACGCTCCACCCGGGGTGTCGGGCGCACCGGGCGCCACCCGACCTCGCACCCCAGCACGCGCGCGTCCGCGAGGCGGGGCTCGGCGGCCACGGCGCGGGCGAGGATCGCCGCGGCCACCTCGTCGTCGGGCGTCGTGTCGTCCTCGGGCAGGGCCACGCCGCCGACCACGGTGCGTCTCGCGTGCGGGAAGACGTTGGTCCACCGCGGGTCGGCGGCGATCTCCATGCGGAACTCCTCGACCGGCGTCCCGTCGAGCACGACGTGCACGCCGCGCACCGGGGTCAGCGTGTCATCCCCGGCGAGCTCGCGGGCCCCGCTGCCGGCGGCGTCCACCACGACGGCGCCGTCCTGCTCGAGGACGTCGACGTGGCGCTGCTCGAGGGTGACGCCGAGCGCCTTGGCCCGGCGCGCGAGATGGGCGAGGTAGGTCGGCATGTCCGCGAAGGGCAGCGTCACCGCCATCCCCGTGCGGAAGCCGCCGCGCTCGGCCTCGTCCAGCGGCCGGAAGTCGGGGAGCACGCGTGCCCACGGCGGGAGGTCGTCGGCGACGTCGACGTGCACGCGGCCGTGTCGCCGCCGCACGCCGCTGGCGGGATCGTCGGCGAGCGCGGTGAACACGGGCGTCGAGCGCTCGGTCCACCGGGTCAGCGGGTCGTCGGGCCCCGTGCCGCTGATCCCGAGCATGGCGCCGGCCGCGACGGAGGTCGTCGCCGTCACGGGACGGTCGGTGAGCACGTGGACGCGGTGGCCCGCTTCCGCGAGGCGCACCGCGCTGGTCAGGCCGATCACGCCGGCCCCGACCACGAGGACGTCGCTCATGCGGTCATCGTGCCGGGCCGGCGTCGGGATCTCTTGGAGGAATCGGAGCCCGCGATCCGGTGAGCGCGGACAGCGTCACCGCCGTGAGGCCGCGGCGCCCGGTCCGGGTGAGCAGCGCGTCGAGCGTCGCGGCCACACCGGTGCGGCCCGGGCCCTCGTGCAGCACGAGCACGCTGCCCCGCCGCACCACGGCGTCGAGCCACGCCGGACTGTCCGCGGTCCCGGCGCCGGCCCCGCTGATGGCCACCGCGCTCCCCAGGGCGCAGCGCAGGCCCGCCGCCTCGGTGATCGCGAGGTGCCGGGCGGTCGGCCACCCCGAGCCGGGCCGGAACCACCGCACCGGACCGTGTGCCTCGAGGGTGCGCCGGGTGTCCGCGAGCTTCGCCGCGAACTCCTCGGCGGGCAGGCGGTGGGTCGGTTCGTCGCGCCAGGTGTGGTTGCCGAGCTCGTGGCCCTCGGCGGCGATCCGGGCGACCAGTTCCGGGTGCGCGGCCGCCCGCTCCCCGAGCAGGAAGAAGGTGGCGCGGGCGCCGTGCCGGGCGAGCACGTCGAGCAGGGCGGGCGTCGTCGCCGGATCGGGGCCGTCGTCGAGCGTCACGGCGAACCGCGGGACGCGGGTGGGGACGGCGAACAGCACGCGGCCGCGGAGCACCGGGCCGAGGGCGTCGACGAGGACGGTCACGATCCCCATCATCCGTGTCGGTCCGTGCTGCTAGCTTTCGCGCCGTGGCCGACGTGCACGACGTCCGCCGGCTCGCACTCGGCCTCGACGACGTCGAGGAGATCGACTGCGCCGGCTTCGACTTCCGCGTGGGTGGGCGCGGGTTCGTCTGGTCGTACCCGGACCGCAGCAGCGGCCGGCGCGTGCTGCGCACAGACGTCGCCGTCCTGTTCGTGGGCGACGAGGCCGAGCGGCAGGCGCTGCTCCGCGGCGAGCCGGACCTGTTCTTCTCCACCCCGAGCTACGAGGGGTTGCCGTTCGTGCTGCTGCGCCTCGACGAGGTCGACGTGCCACGCCTGACCGAGCTGCTCACCGACGCCTGGCAGATGCGCCGCGAGCAGGGGTGATCAGCTCCTACTCGCCCCGGAACGTCGCCTTGCCGTGCCCCTGCTCGACGAACGAGCGCATCGCGCCCGCGAGGTCCTCGGTGGCGAACAGCGCGCCGGCGGCGTCGGGGGTGACGGCGTTCGCGGCCTCCAGCCCGCCCTCGGTGAGGTGACGCAGGATCTCCTTCGTCGCCGCGTGGGCCCGGGTCGGCCCGGCGGCGAGCTGCGCGGCGAGCGCCCGCGCCGCGTCGTCGAACCCGTCCTCGGGCACGAGCCGGTCGACCACGCCCCAGCGCTCCAGCTCCTCGGCGCCGAAGCGGCCGGCGGTCATCACCAACAGGCGCGCCCGTCCGATCCCGGCGCGCTCGGCGAGGCGCTGCGTGCCGCCCATCGCCGGGGTCAGCCCGACCGTGGCCTCGATCAGCCCGAACGACGCCCGCGGGGTGGCGACGATCAGGTCGCAGGCGAGCGCCACCTCGAACGCCCAGGTCAGCGTCAGTCCGTGGGCGGCGAACACCGTCGGGCACGGCAGGTGGTGGATCCGGCGCCCGAGCTCGACCAGCTCGGCGAAGTACGCCGTGCCGCCCGCGGCGTCCCCGCTCTCGGCGAGGGGCTGGAAGGTCTGCTTGACGTCGACGCCCCCGCTGACGAGCTTGCCCTCGGCGCGCACCAGCACGGCCCGGGGGCGCGCGCGCTCCAGCTCGGCGACGGCGTCGCGCAGCGCCTCGTGCAGCGCCTGGTCGTAGAGGTTGAGGGGCGGGTGGTCGATGGTCACCACGGCGAGGCGGGCGGCGTCGGCGTCGGCGTCGGCGATCTCGACCGTCACGGGGAGCGTCGTCATGACTCCGAACCTGCCCGACGCGGCGTCGGGGCGCCCGGCGGGCCGGGACGCTCACACGGCACCGGGGTGGGGGGCGGCTCGAGGGGGGTCATCTGGACCTGCCGTCCGAGCAGCGCGAGCAGCACGTCACGGGGTTCGTCACTGCTCGGCGCGACGGGCGGACGCCACAGCCCCTGACCGGTGAGCATCACCGGATCGCGACGGATGTAGGTCAGCGCGCGCTCGACGCCGACGGGGTCGAGCTCCTCGTCGAGCCCGGCGCCGCGGGCGAGGTCCCACTCGTGCACGGTCAGGTCCAGCAGCATCTGCTCGGCGTACTCCTCGACCCGGATCCAGCCGAAGATCGTGTGCACGCGCGCGGCGTGGGTCCCGGTGGCCGCCCACGTCGGCCGTGACCGGGCGACGGCGCGCTCCCAGGCACCCGGCGGGTCGGCGTGGAGCAGGTCGCCGTCGTACCGGTCGCCGACCTCGCCCATCGTGGTGCCCGCCAGCACGTGCGGCGCCCACAGGTGCTCGAAGCACAGGTGGGAGACGAGGTCGCGCACGGCCCACTCGGTGCACGGGGTCGGGGCGCGCCAGATGCCGGCGCCCACGGCACGGACGCGGGCGGTGACGCGGTCCATGGCGCCGGGGACCAGCGCGCGGGCGTCGTCGGTGTCGCTCACGGACGGCACCCTGCTCCCCGGCGGGCCCGGCGTCGAGCACCCACAGCGGGCGACCAGGTCGGCGGTGCACCTCGGCGGTGGACGTCGGCGGTGCACGTCGGCGCGGTCGGGCAGCCCGTCCGGCGGCCTTCCGCCGCCCGACCCACCCGAGCACACTGCCCGTCATGGGGGACGGCGTGCTGCGGGTCGGATCGGCGCTGCCCGACCCGCCGTTCGAGCTGGTGGGGGGCGCCGGCGACGCCGTCGGCTTCGACCCGGCGGTGATGTCCGAGGTCGCCGCCCGCCTCGGGCGCACGTTCGTCCAGCTGCGCTACGAGGCCGACGACTTCGACGGGATCTTCGCGGGTCTCGACCACGGCGACTACGACGTCGTCGCGTCCGGGGCGACCATCACCGACCACCGCCGCACGCTCGCCCGCTTCTGCCGGCCCTACGTGCGCTCGGGGCAGAGCCTGGTGGTCGACCGGCAGCTCCGCCCGGACGTCCGCGGCGTCGACGACCTCGGCGGGCTCACGCTCGGCGTGCAACGGGGCAACACCTCCGAGCCGGTGGCCGACGCCCTCGCCCGCGACGGGCGGATCGCCGGCGTCCGCCGCTACGCCTACCGCGACATCCTGACCGCGCTCGACGACGTCGCCGCGGGCACGATCGACGCGTTCATGAAGCTCGAACCCGTGATGCGGGCCCTCACCCGCGACCGCCCGACGCTCGCGGTGGTGCAGGCCGGCATCACCCACGAGGAGCTGGGCGTCGCCGTCCGCAGCGACGACGCGGACCTGGCCGCGGACGTCGACCGCGCCCTCGACGAGCTCCGCGCCGACGGGACCCTCGAGCGCCTCGGTCGCGAGTGGCTCGGCACGGACGCGCCCGGCAGCACGACCTCGGTGGTCCGGTGAGCCGCCTCGTGCGCCTCTGGACCGAGGACGGCGCATCGCGGTTCCGCGAGGAGACCGGTCTGCCGCCCGCCGCCGACGCGCGTCGCGTCCACGCCGAGGAGTCGCCACCGGGCAGTGCGCTGTCCTGGCACGACGCCCCGTGCCGGCAGTATGTGATCACGCTGACCGGCACGCTGCGCTTCACCACGCGCGACGGCGCGACGTTCCTCCTCGCGCCCGGCGACGTCCTGCTCGCCGAGGACACCGCCGGCGGCGGCCACCGGTGGGAGCTCGTCGACGACCAGCCGTGGCGGCGTGTCTACGTCGAGCTGTGAGCCCGCGGCCTCAGCGGCGTCCCCTGCTCTGCCAGTAGCCGGGCCCGGGGGTGTCGACCGTGTGGCGCCGGCTCTTCGCGTTCCAGGACCAGCGCCCGGCGCCGAGTCCCCAGCTGACACCGTCGGGCCCGGCGTGCAGGCGCAGCGGGCCGAGCCGGAAGGTGCGCCGCAGGTGGTGGCGCGGGTGGACGTGGGGCAGCAGTCGGAATCCCATGGAGCCTCCTTCGTCGTGTGCCGCCAACGGATGCCCGACGTGAGGAGTTCCCGAACGGGACGAATCAGACGGACGCCAGGGCTCAGGCCGAGGCGGGGACCTCCGCGCGCGCCCGACCCTCGGCTGCCGCGCGGTGACGGAGGAGCATCCGCCGCCCGACGAGCACCCCGCCCCCGGCGACGAGCATCGCGACCGCGGCGACCACCCAGGCCGTCGCGAAGGACAGCCCGGTCGCGAGCAGGCCGAACCCGACCGGCCCGAGGCACCCGCCCGCGTACACCCCGACCTGCACGATCGCCGTCGCCGCGGCGGGCGCGCCCGGGTTGAGGCGCACCACGGCGAACTGCAGCAGCCCGGGCCAGGACCAGCCGAGCCCGAAGCCGATCACGGTGCCGACGACCAGCGCGAGCGAGCCCGGCACGGCGAGCAGCAGCACGCCGCCGGCGCCGAGGATCAGGCAGCCGGCGACCACCGCGACGTGGCCGCCGCTGCGCCGGTCGGCGAGCCAGCCGTGGAGCATCCGCACGACGACGGCGACGACGCTGCCCATGGTCAGGACGAGGCCGGCGAGCCCCGGTGCGACGCCGGAGTCGACGGCCGAGGCGACGAGGAAGATGCTCAGCCCGGTCGAGCTCGCTGCGCCGAGGCCCGCCGCGACCCCGATCACGGCCAGCGCCGCGGTCGCGCGTTCCGCGGTGCGGTCGGCGGAGCGCTCGCCCCGGCCCGAGCCGCGGGGCGCCACGACGAGCGCGGCGAGGGCCAGGCCGGCGCCGATGACGTAGGCCCAGCGCCAGCCGATCGTCAGCCCGACGGTCGGCACGGCGAGGCCCGCGAGCAGCGTCGCGAGCGGGACGCAGGCCTGCTTGACCCCGAACGAGAGCCCGAGGCGCCCGGCCGGCATCGCGCGGGCGAGCGTGAGGTTGGTGGCGAGCTGGCCCATGACGTTCGTCCACGCCCCGACGAGCACCAGCACGACGACCGCGGTGAAGCTCCGGCCGAGCACGGCGGTCAGCAGCATCGCGACGGCGGCGCCGACCAGCCCGATGCGACTGGTGACGCGCGAGCCGAGCTTCTCGACGAGCTTGCCGACGGGGAGCGAGACCAGCGCCGACACCCCGAAGTACGCCGAGACGACCAGCCCGAGCGCGGCGGGGTCGAACCCGAGGTCCGCGCCGATCTGGACCGAGAGCGCCCCGAGCAGGAACACCGGGAGCACCGTGGCGGTGGTGATCGCGACGGCTCCCGCCCCGGTCCTCAGCGCCGTCTGCTCCCTCATCGTTGTCAACGCTAACCGACGGGCGGGGGAGGCACCTTGAGGGCGCGCCCGGCCGGGCGCGCCCTCAGGGTGGGGAGACGGTCAGAGAGCGCGGACCGAGTCGGCCTGCGGGCCCTTCTGGCCCTGGCTCCACTCGAAGCTGACGCGCTGGTTCTCCTCGAGGGAGCGGAAGCCGCCGCCCTCGATCGCGGAGTAGTGGACGAAGACGTCCTTGCCGCCGTCGTCGGGGGCGATGAAGCCGAACCCCTTCTCGGAGTTGAACCACTTCACGGTGCCGTCGGACATGGGACCTCTTTCGTGTCGGGCCGGACGACGGTGCCGTCCGTGTGGGGTTGCCCGACTCCACGAGCGCGACGAGCGGGGTCCGCTGTGCGGGCGGAGTCGACATCGACTGATCCACGGAGCACGAGCACAGCGAGGAAAAGAGGACAGCAACGGGCGCGGACCGTAGCACGCACCCCGGGTCAGACCGCGGCCGTGCCGATCAGCCCCTTGCGCGTGACCAGCCCGGCGAGCTCGTCCTCGGTGACGTCGGCGGTGCCCTCGGGGCGGAGGGGCAGCACCATGTAGCGCGACTCGGCGCTCGCGTCCCACACCGTGATGCGCGTCGAGGCGGGCAGCTCGAGGCCGAACCCGGCGAGCACCGCCCGCGGCTCGCGCACCACCCGCGAGCGGTAGGCCTCGCTCTTGTACCAGCCCGGCGACGGCCCGAGCAGCGCGATCGGGTAGCACGAGCAGAGCGTGCACACGATCACGTGGTGCTCGTCCTCGTCGTTGGCGACCACGGTGAGCTTCTGCTCCTGCAGCGCGCCGCCCATCGAGAACCCGAGCTCGGCGATGGCCGCGTTGCCGTCGGCGAGCAGCCGCTCCCGGAACGCCGGGTCGACCCACGCCCGCGCGACCAGCGCCGCCCCGTGGGCCGGCGTCCCGCCCGCGGCCAGGGCGTCGATCCGCTCGTCGATCTCCCCGGGCGCCAGCAGCCCCCGCGCCTCGAGCAGGGCCTCGACGTGCCGCACCTGCGCGGCGGCCGGCGCACTCCTGTGGTCCCCGCTCATCAGGTGCTCCCGTCGGGCTCGAGGTAGTCCTCCCAGAGCTCGACGACCACCGCGTGGTCGCCCTCGCCGAAGAGGTCGCGCGCGGCGAACCGCACGTGGTGCACGGCGCGGGGCGCGGACGCGAGACCGCGGGCCCGCTCGTCGGCGAGCGGGTGGTGCCCGGCCGTCGAGACGATCACCCCGGACGCGCCGCGGGCGTAGCGGGGCAGGCGGGTGTGGCCGGTCGGGTCGGCGATGCGCGTGCGGACCCGGTCGCCGGGCGCGAAGCGGTCAGTCACCGGTGAGCTCCTCCGGGCGCGCCACGCCCTTCTCGGCCAGCAGCGCCGTGATCGCCCGCAGCCACTTCTCGTAGTACGAGGCGGCGAGGTACTCGCCGGGCGGGATGCGCTCGATCGCGTCCCGGAACTCGTCGAGGTTGTAGACGCCCCGGCGCAGCAGCGCGCCGTTGAGAGCGACGACGTGCGCCTCCCAGTCGGCGTGCCACCGGGGCTCGTCGGGCTCCTCGACGATCGGCGGGAACCCGACCATGCCGCCCACGTCGTTGATCCGGCTCACCCCGCTGTTCCTACCGCCGCGGGGGCCGCGGGACCAGACGTCGGGCTCAGGCCCGCCGCACGGACAGCTCGACCGCGCCGTCGTTGTCGTCGTAGGAGCTCCACGCGTCGTTCGCCCAGGCGTAGAGGTAGCCCCCCGTCCGGACGGTGACGCGGACGGGCCCGGCACCGACGTCGACGACCTGGTGCCCGCCCGGCCCGCCGTCCGCGATCACGGCCACGAGGCGCATCCGCGCCAGCTCCGGACGCCGCACCAGCCCCGGGAACGCCCAGGCGGGACGGGGGCGTGCCCGGGTGGCCGTGGCGACCAGGCGCAGGCCGAGCCCGAGCGCGGCCTCCGGCAGCTGCGCCGGGGCCGGCCCCACATCCCCGCCCGCCGGTCCGCACGACCACGTGTCGTCGGTCCACCGCCCGGCCGCGGCGAGCACGTGGTCGCCCGGTCGCAGGTAGAGGCCCGTGTCGTTCCACGGGACGTCGGCCGCGACCGCGACGACGACCGGCGCGCCGCGCTCGACCACCCGGGTCGGCCGGTAGGGACCGCTGGTGATCGGCACCTCGGCCTGACGCGTGTACACGGCGTCGTCGACGTCGGGACGGCGCCGCGCGGGGTCGACGAGCGGCACCGCGCGCGGCTCGGGTCGCCAGACGAAGCCGGTCGCCCGGGCGACCAGGTCGTCGAAGACGAGCGAGGTCAGCGGCGCGAGCTGGTGGCGGTTGTCGTCGTGCGCCACCGCGAGCGGGTCGGGGTGGATCTGGGCGCGGGCGGCGGTCCGGAACCGCAGCGGCGTGACCCGTTCGGCCTCGTCGAGCATCCACCGCAGGGTGACGTCGGCGAGGCCGCGGTCCTCGTGCCCGCCGCCCACGTCCAGGTGGCCGCCGGGGAACCAGACCTGCGCCGTGTCCTGCCCGGGGGCCGGGTCGGACCAGAGGGTGGGCGCGAAGGGGCCGCGGCGCTCGTCGACGGCCACGGCGTGCCGGGCGTGCGGGATGCGCGGGTCGAGGCCCACGTCGTGGAACGTGTACCGCCCGGGATCCCCGTGCTCCAGCCAGCCGAGGTGGTCGGGGATGCCGAGCGCGCCGACGGTGTCCCACACGCCGACGAAGGTGATCGGGACGTCGGGCTCCTCGGGGCGGTGCGCGAGGGCCCCCTCCAGGGGCGGGCCGTGGGCGCGGCGGCCCCGGTAGCCCTCGCGGTAGAGCCGCGCCACCCGGCGCGTGATCTCCGGCCCGTCCAGCCCCGCGGTGTCGAGCAGGCCGCACCAGCGGACCATGCCCGCCAGCGACCGCACGGTGTAGGCGCCGCGGCTGAACCCGAAGAGCGCGATCTCGTCGCCGGGTCGGTACGTGGTCGCCAGCCACCGGTAGGCCTCGAGGATCCTGTCGTCCAGGTCGTCGCCGAGCGCCCCGCCCCGCAGGCGGGCGACGACGCCGCCCGTCGTGCCGGCGCCGGAGGCGTAGAACGCGAGCTGGGGGTGGCCGTCGGCGTCGACCTCGGCGAGCGCGTTGCGCAGGCGCCGCACGTTGGTCACCGACGCCAGGTCGGGTGTGCTCCACGTGCCGTCGCAGCACACCACGAGGCGGCGCATCAGTCGGCCAGGGCGAGCGCGGGCCCGGCGCGCTCGTCGAAGCGCTCCTCGCCCGTCGGCTCGACGTGCGCCACGTCGTTCATCGCCTGGCGCAGGCGCGCGAGCTCGAGGTACATCCGGTACCGCGCCCGGTTCGAGTTGCCCAGCGGCCGGTGCTCCGGGCGGCTGTGCCAGGGGTTGAAGCGCAGGGCGTCGGCGAAGGCCAGCTGCGCGTCGGAGTCGAAGCGCTGCGCCGGGAGCCGGAGCCGGGCCACCGGCACGTAGGGCGAGAGCCGCTCGGGCCACTTGACGGTGCTGTCCTCGATCGGCATCCGGTGCGGATCGGTCTGCACCTGCACCATGAGGTCGAACGACCACTCGCCCGCGGCGAGCGTGCGCACCATCGCGTCGCGCAGGTAGTTCTCCGCCGGCACGGCCGGGATCCGCGAGCGCGGGGGCGGCACGGGCCGCAGGGAGTACTGCACCGCCTGCTCCGCGCCGAGCAGGAACGGCACGTTGCTGTAGTAGCGCACCTCGAGCGGGTTGGCGTGCATCGGCGAGTAGAGCAGCTGCATGAACAGGTGCAGCAGGTGCGGGTTCGCCGGGTCGAGGGCGTAGCCCAGCGGCGCCTTCGCGCGCACCCAGTGCTGCATCAGCGCGTTCTCGCGGATGTCCGGGGTCACGAAGCTCGCCGGCGAGACGAGGATCAGGTCCTGGGTGCGCGCCTCGTCGTCCATGAGCTTCGGGCCCGGCACGTCCATGAGCTTGATCCCCACGGAGCACTGGCCCAGGTCGGCGATGTCCGGCGGGGCGAACGGGCCGGGCCCGGAGAACCGCACCCAGGCGGGGAACGTCCGCGGCTCGGCGAGGACGCCGTGGCGCAGGGCCGCGGGGAGGTCGTCGCGGACCTCGAGCTCGCCCCGCAGCACGCCGAAGGTCTTCGTGTTGCCGAAACGCTGCGCGGACCCGGGCAGCCAGTTCTCGCGGGTGAACAGGGCGAGCTGATCGATGATGTCCTGGATCAGCTCCTCCTCGCCCTCGAGCAGCCGCTCCTCGACCAGGGCGAGCCCCTCGTCCCGGCGGGACAGGTTCTGCACCGCCTGCGCCAGCTCGAAGAGCACCGGGCGGGCCCAGCGGTCGAACGCCGGCCGGTAGAGGAACTCGGTCCGGCGCTCCAGCTGCCAGGCCCACAGGAACAGGTCGCTCAGCGGGCGCAGCACGGCGGCGGTCAGGGCGCCGTGCGGGTCGATCGTCGCCCTCGCGGAGGCCGGTGCCATCACGTCGCCCCCGTTCCCGGGCCGTCCCCGCTGCCCAGCCACCGCAGGGCGCGCCGGCTCGGCAGGAAGAAGTACTCGCCGCCGCGCACCCGCACGAAGGCCGGCATCCCGCGGTGGCGGCGGCGCACCGGGCGGGCCTGCTCGGTGAAGGTGCGCCCCCGCTCGGCGCGCGGGGCGACGAGCGGGTCGGCGTCGTCGCGCAGACCGTCGAAGTGCGGGTCGTTGATCCAGGTGTGCTGCACGAACTCGTACTGCCGCGCGATGTTCGCGCCCAGGCACAGGAAGTGCAGGCCGCGTCGCGCGGCCTCGCCGTCCGCCGGTGGGACGGTGTACGGCCGGCCCCGGCGCAGCACGCGGTGCCGGTCGACGATCTCGCGGGTCGTGCCGACCGGCGCGAGGGCGTCGCGGGGGTTGACCCGCCGGACGTGGGCGCCGCGGGGACAGCGCAGGCCGTCGAGGTCGGCTCCGTAGGCGAAGTCCTCCGTGCGACGGCGGGGGTCGTCCCGCTCGGGGGTCAGGACGAGCGGGGCCCCGCTGCGCCAGCGCCCGACCATGCGGGCCGCGAGCCGCTCGGCCGCGTCGGGATCGGCCGTCCCGTCGCGCTCGGTGCGGGTCCGGACGAAGTCCCAGAACCCGTCGACGTCCTGCTCGAGCTGGCGCACGACGAGGTAGGTGCCGTTGCGCCCCAGGTCGCGGGCGCCCGAGCCGTCGGGGTCGGCGGGCAGCAGGCCCCGCGGGTCGGCCGCGGGCGGGACGAGCGGGCGCCAGGTCCGCTGCCCGTAGGCGTTGCGGTACCCGAGGACGAACTCCCCGGCCGGCAGCCCGCCGGGGTCGCGGCCGAGCCCGGCGACACGCGGCTGGGAGATGCCGTCGGCGAAGCCGAACGGCTCGTGGGGCGAGAGGGCGTCGGTGTCGTGGCGCACGAGCAGCCGCAGCGCCGAGGCCTCGCGGTCGAGCGCGGCGGTGCGCTCGTCCAGCTCCGCCGGGCTGGGCGCGAAGAGCAGGACCAGGACGTGGACGGGGTCGTGCCGGGGCCCGCCCCAGCTCCAGGTCGCCGGGTCGTTCTCCCCGGTGTCGCCGAGCAGCCTGCTGCGGTGCTCGGTGACCATGCCCTCGACGAACGGCGCCGCGAAGCCGGCGATCCGGCTCTCGGCGATCCCGAGGGCGCGCAGGCCGGCGGCGCTCAGCGCCACGTTGAGCGTCGTCCCCTCCCCCGCCGGGCCCGCGGTCCCGACGACGTCCGCCCACCGGGCGAGCAGCGCCCGCGCCTCGCCGGGGCGCTCGATCGCGTACAGGGAGTAGCTCGCGTGCGGCAGGCGGCCGTAGCCGCGCGCGACCAGGCCCTGCACGTCCTCGCGGTCGACGACCTCGGCCCGCCTCATACCCGCGCCAGCCAGTCCTGCGCGCCCGCGGTGTCCAGGTCGCGGCGCAGCCCGTCGCGCAGGCGGGTGTCGTCGTCGACGGTGCGGGCGGTGACGGCGGGGTAGGCCGAATACCAGACGCTGGGCAGCTGGTGGCGGCGCAGGTAGTTCTTGAAGGCCTGCTCGTCGCGCGCCCCGCCGCCCAGCAGCCAGCGCGTGGACGGGAACCCCTCACCGTTGCCGAACACGGCGTTGATCCCCCAGGCGAGCCGGTCGATGAAGTCGTCCATGTAGCTCTCCTGGCTGCCGTCGTAGCTGCTGGCGAAGATCAGCCGCCGGCCGCCGTCGATCGGCACCCACCGCGCGAAGTGGATCGAGCGCACCCCGGCGAGGTGCTCGCGGTGGAAGACGTGCCGGCACGCGTAGTCCAGCCCGGCCAGGACCGCGGCGATCGTCGTGCGGCGGACGACCCCGGCCTTGACCCGACCGGTCGCGGTGAAGGGGTTCTGCACCGCGCGTTCCTCGAGGGCGAGCAGCTGCGCCGTCGCGGCCGGGTCGGCCGGCGCGGTCTCGGGGACCTCCCTTGTCTCCAGCAGGCGGATCGCCACCAGCCACAGCGGCAGGACGGGCGCGAGGACGGGCAGCCCGAGCAGCCCGAGCGCCGGCAGCGCGACCGCGTGCACGGCCTCGCGGAGGCGGAACGACGTCTCCGGCGGCGCGGGTGGTGCGAGCGCCCACACGAGGTCGTCCCGGGAGTCGACGAACGCCCGGACCGCGCGGTGCACCTCGACGTCGGTGTGGTCGGCCCAGTCGTGGGTGTCGAGGAACGCGTCGATCTCGCGGCGCAGCTCGGCCTCGGCGAGGACGCGATCGAGGTCGCGGCCGACCTGGTGGACGTACGTGGCGGCCGCCGGGATCCGGTGCTCACGCAGCCACCGGGTGCGGGCGTGCGCGGTGTCGGGGTAGCCGTCCCAGCAGCGCAGGACGGCGGCGAGCGGGCCGTCCTCGAGGGCGGCGAGCCGGCGCAGGTGGTCGTCCACCGGGGCGTCCACGTCGGCCATGTAGACGAGCGAGCGCGGCACGCCGAGCTCGTCGTCGCCGGGCAGGGCGAACACCCGCGCGAAGTGGATCGCGCCCAGCGCGGCGAAGTCGCCCTTGCCGGGCGGGGTGGCGGCGGCGAGCGCGGCCAGGGCCCGGTCGAGGGGCCCGTCGAGGGACCCCTCGGGATCGGCGTCCGGGCCGAGCGGCCCGTGCACGGTCAGGGCGACCTGGTGGCTCACGCCGTGCCCCCCGGGCCGTCGGAGCGGGTGCCCTCGAGCGCCCGCAGCGTGAACCAGCCCGCCCGGCGCCCGAACAGCCAGATCAGGCCCAGGTGCAGGCCCGGGGCGATCTCGCGGATCTCGTCGCGCACGGCGCTCGCCACGAACGAGGTCCGCGAGTAGTCGAGGACGATGCAGTCCTCCCGGTCCAGCCAGCTCGACCCGCGGTAGACCTTGGCCCGGATCGCGGGGAGATCGAGCGCGGAGACCCGGTTGCTCAGCATCGTGCCGTCGAGGTCGAACGTCTTCCCGCGCCAGGCGAACACCTGGATCAACCGGGACAACGACTCGTTCTCGAGCGTTCCGGGGAAAAGGTGCGCACGCCCCTCGGTGCGCCCGAGCGGGACGTCTCCCGCCTTCGCGGCGTGGAACATCTCCTGGAACGTGTGACCATCGGTCTGGAGCAATGCCGTATCGGTGATCGAATGCACGATCGACCTCGCTTCGTCGACGGACGCGAGCATCGGTGCCCGACAGGGACGACGCCGAGGCTGGCACGGGGCGAGATCGAAAGCAAAGCGATTCACCTGCGGTGACGGAACCGTCGCTCGCGGTTGATGCGGCTGATCGGGTGGTTGCCGTGAAAGCGAGAAGAAAGGCCTTGCCCCGCTCCGCACCGGGGCGAACCCTCGAATACCAGGACGGATTCGGGTGGGGGTATGGACGAATCTCACGTCCAGCGTCGTGCACGCTGGGCACTCGCGATCGTGCGCTTCGTGAACGGCGCGCTGGGTCTCCTCGCGCCGCAATTCCTCGCGTCGCGGGTGGCGTCGCAGGAGCCGCGGTCGACCGCGGCCACGTACGCGTTCCGCATGTTCGGCGTCCGCACCGTGCTCCTCGCGATCGAGCTCCTGGTGGTGCGCGGCGAGGGCCGCCGGCGCGCCCTGCGCCGGGCGCTCGTCGTGCACGGCAGCGACACGGTCTCCGCGGCCGCCCTCGCGCTCGGGCACCGCGTCCCGCCCCGCACCGGGGCGCTCCTGACCGGCATCTCGGCGACGAACGTCGTCCTCGCCCTCGTCGCGCTGCGTCCCGCGTCGAGGGACGACCTGCTCGGCATCGGTGAGGGCGGCCGCGGATCCCTCGGACGGCTCGGACGGCTCGGAGGCTTGTGGTGAGCACCTACCGGCAGACCCCGTTCTGGCGGGCGTACACCGCCCTCGCCGGACACCTCGACCGCACCGTCGGGTGGGACCGGATGCCGCTCCCGCTCGGACTCGCGGTGCTCATCGGGCTGCGCACCGCGCTGCGGCAGGACAACCTGCACGACACCTCCGGGCTCCCCTCCGCCGGCGGGCCCGACCCGGGGCCGGCCACGGCGGACCAGCGCGTCGCGCGCACCGTCGACGGCGCGCACAACGACCTCGACCAGCCGGCGATGGGCATGGCCGGCACCCGCTTCGGCCGCAACGTCCCCCTCGACGCCGTCCGGGACGAGAGCCCCGAGGACGTGCTGCACCCCAACCCCCGGGAGGTGAGCAGGGCGCTGCTCACTCGCACCGCGTTCGTCCCGGCGACGTCGGTGAACTCGCTGGTGGCGGCCTGGCTCCAGTTCATGATCAGGGACTGGTTCAGCCACGGCACGAGCCCGGCCGACCGCCCCTGGACGGTGCCGCTCGCCGCCGACGACCCGTGGCCCGAGCGACCGATGCAGATCCCGCGCACGCCCGACGACCCGACCCGGCCCGCGGGCTCGCCCGGCCCGCAGACGCGGGTCAACGTCCTCACGCACTGGTGGGACGGCTCGCAGATCTACGGCGTCGACGCCCGCGAGCAGGCGTTCGTGCGGGCCGGCCACGGCGGGCTGCTGCGGGTGCTCGACGACGGGCGGCTCCCCCTGCCCGAGGACGCCGACCTCGACCCGAGCCGCGTGCCCGGGTTCTGGGTGGGCACCGAGATGCTGCGCACGCTGTTCACGCGAGAGCACAACGCGGTGTGCTCCCGGCTCGCCGCCTCCTACCCGACGTGGGACGACGAGGCCCTGTTCCAGCGCGCCCGGCTCGTCGTCGCGGCGCTGATCGCGAAGCTCCACACCGTCGAGTGGACCCCGGCCGTGATCAGCCACCCCACGACGGTCACCGCCCTGCGGGCGAACTGGTTCGGGCTCGCGGGCGAGCGGCTGCACCGGCTGCTCGGCCGGATCAGCGAGAGCGAGGCGATCAGCGGCATCCCCGGGTCGCGGCGCGACCACTACGGTGTGCCGTTCGCGCTCACCGAGGAGTTCGTCGCGGTGTACCGGATGCACCCGTTGATCCGTGACGACTGGGACGTCCGCTCCGCCGCCGACGACTCCCCGGTGCGCGAGTACGCGTTCGGCGACCTCGCGGGACCGAAGGCGCTCAAGGTGCTCGCCGACGTTTCCATGAGCGATCTCCTGTACTCCTTCGGCACCCTGCCGCCCGGTCTGGTCGAGATGCACAACTTCCCGCGCGCCCTCCAGGAGTTCGAACGCTCCGACGGCCACCACCAGGATCTCGCGGCCACCGACATCCTGCGTTCGCGCGAGCTCGGCGTGCCCCGGTACAACGCCTTCCGCCGACTGCTGCGACTGCGGCCCGCGAGTACATTCGAGGAGCTGACCGACAACGCGGACTGGGCGCGCGAGATTCGCCGGGTCTACGACGGCGACATCGAGAAGGTCGATCTCACCGTGGGGATGTTCGCCGAACGGAAACCGCGCGGGTTCGCGTTCTCCGACACCGCGTTCCGCATCTTCATCCTCATGGCGTCGCGCCGCCTCAACAGTGATCGGTTCTTCACCGAGTACTTCACGCCGGAGGTCTACACCCCGGAGGGGCTCGCCTGGATCGCCGACAACTCGATGGCGAGCGTCGTCCTGCGCCACCACCCCGAGCTGCGGCCGGCGCTGGCGGGCGTCGGCAACGCGTTCGCGCCCTGGCGCACCACCGCGACGGGGCGGTGAGCGACCCCGTGGCCGCTGCATCCGGGAGTCCGTCCGGCAGGGCGCTCCCCCGCTCCCCGGTCAGCCCGCTCCTCGTGGACGACACCGTGCCCTCGGCCCTCGTGCGGGCCGTCGTGCCGACCACGATGGACCACGGCCGCGAGCTGCAGGGCGTGATGGTCGAGCTCGACCTGCGGGCCGCGGCGACCCCGGAGCAGGTCCACGACCGCTTCCTCGCGCTGTTCGCCCGGGTCGTCACCCGGCGCCCGCCGCCGGTGCGCGTCTCGCCGACCTACGTGCGGTGCCAGCTCACGCGCGACGACATCCAGGCCCTCGTGGGGGCCGACCGCGAGCCGGGTGCCCGGCGCGTGGTGCACCGGATCTGGCCCGACTACGTGCTCCGCCGCCAGATCGACCGGTCCTGCCGGACGGTGAAGGCCGACGCCGCCGAGCGGACCTACGGCGCGGACGGCCGTGGCGTGGTGTGGGCGGTGATCGACTCCGGGGTGGACGTCGGACACCCGCACTTCGAGGGCGGGGATCCCGACGGCGGCGCCCTGAGCCACCCGGACGTCGCCGAGCTCCACGCCGACTTCACCTGGCTCGTCCGCGGCGAGCAGCCCCCCGCGCACACCGACCCCAAGGCCGCCCTCGTCGACCCCGACGGCCACGGCACGCACGTCGGGGGCATCATCGCCGGGCGCCTGGCCGCGGACCGGACCGCGCTGATCGCCAGCATGCCCTCGACCGACGACCAGGACGACGACCTGCCGTCCTGGGAGGAGCGCCGCCTCGAGCGGGGCGCCGAGCTGCGGGGCGTCGCCCCGGCCGCCCACCTGGTCAGCCTGCGCGTCCTCGACGCGACCGACGGTGAGCCCACCACCACGTCGAGCGCGGTGATCGCCGCGCTGCGCCACGTCCAGGACGTCAACGCCTACGGGCAGGACATGCGGATCCACGGGGTGAACCTCAGCCTGGGCTGCCCGTGGTTCTACCGCGACTACGCGGCCGGACGGAGCCCGCTGTGCCGCGAGATCGACCTGCTCGTCGCGAGCGGGGTCGTCGTCGTGGTGAGCGCGGGCAACGGCGGCTACGGCACGGGCCTCGGGCCGGGCGAGGGCGGCGACGTCCGCGGCGTCCTGTCGACGATCACCGATCCCGGCAACGCCGAGCGCGCCATCACCGTCGGGTCGACCCACCGCGACCGCCCGCACACGTTCGGCGTCACCTACTCCTCGTCGAAGGGCCCCACCCTCGACGGGCGGCTGAAGCCTGACCTCCTCGCGCCGGGTGAACGCATCACGTCGGCGGCGGCCGGGCGCCTGCGCGAGCGCAACCCCGTCCTGCAGGCCGCCGACCCCACCGCGGCCTGCTACGCGGAGGACAGCGGGACGTCGATGGCCGCCGCGCACGTCTCGGGGGCCGTCGCGGCGTTCCTCTCGGTCCGCCCGGAGTTCCAGGGCCGGGCCGAGGACGTCAAGGAGCACCTGCTGGAGAGCGCGATGTCGCTGCAGCGGGAGCGGTTCTTCGAGGGCCACGGGCTGGTCGACCTCATGGCGGTGCTGGCGCGGGTGTGACCCGGTCGCCGGCCGGACGGGACGGGAACGAGGAGACGGCATGCAACCCATCGCGGGGCGCCCCTTCTGGGTCGTCGACTTCGACCAGGACGGGCGGCCGCTCGGCGACGACGGGCTCGCGCAGAGCCCGCAGCGCGGGCAGGTGCGGGACCTCGTGGTGCTCTGCCACGGGTGGAACAACTCCCGGGAGGGCGCCCTGGGTCTCTACGCCGACCTGTTCGGGCGCATGGCCCCGCTCATCGCCCCCGACCGGTCCGTCGGGTTCGTCGGGGTCCTGTGGCCGTCGCTGCTGCTGCCCGACGACGTGCCGGCCGCGACGGGCCCGGTGATGGCAGGGTCCGCGGGGGCCGGCGGCGGCGCCCAGGCGTCCGGCGCCGCCCCCACCCCCGTCCCGCCGGGGCCCGCCGCGTCCGGCGCCGCGATCGCCGAGGCCCTCGCGCCCGCCTTCCCCGGGCGGGAGGACACCCTCGCCGAGATCGGGGCCCTGCTCGACCGGGCGCCGGAGGACGGGGCGGAGCTCCGGCGCTGTCACGACCTCGTCGTCTCGCTCGTGGCGCGGCCCGACGCGGGCAAGGACGAGGACACCGGCGAGCTCGCGCTGCTGGACGCCACGCCGCGGGAGGCGTTCGAGACCATGGCCGGTCTCGCCCGGCCGGACGTCGGCGACGCCCAGGGCACCAACCCCTTCGCGGGCCTGTGGCGCGGCGCCAAGGAGGTGCTGCGGACGCTGAGCTACTACGAGATGAAGGACCGGGCCGGCGTCGTCGGCGCCTCCGGCCTCGGCCCGCTGGTCGCCGGGCTGGCGCGCCCCGACCTGCGGGTGCACCTCGCCGGGCACAGCTTCGGGGCGCGGCTGGTGTCCTTCGCCCTCACCGCCCTGGAGCCCGCGACCTCGCCGGTGGCCTCGCTGACCCTGGTCCAGGGCGCGTTCAGCCACTTCGCGTTCTCCGCGACGGCGCCGGTCGCCGCGGGAGCGGGCCGGCTCGCGGGCCACGTCGACCGGGTGCACGGCCCGCTCGTCAGCACCCACACCCCGAATGACCGTGCCGTCGGCTGGTGGTACCCCAACGCGAGCGTCCTGGCGCGGCAGGACAACCAGGCCTCGACCTCGGCGCTCTACCGCTGGGGCGCGGTCGGCCACGACGGCTACCAGCAGGTCGCCGCGGCGGAGACCCGTGTCGTCCCGACGCGCACGCCCTACGGCTTCCCGGCCGGGCGGTTCACCAACGTCGAGGTCAGCGACGTCGTCCGGCACGACCTGTCGTGGTTCTCCGGGGCCCACAGCGACATCCGCCACGACGAGATCGCCTGGCTGCTCGTGTCGGCGGCGGGACTGGCATGAGCTTCGACATCCCGCTGCAGGGCCCGATCGGGCCGGTGACGATCGCGGGGATACCGACCCAGTTCGGGCTCGGCGTGACGGCCCTCCCGCCGGTGTCGGCCGACGCCCACGTCGCGCTCGACCCGGTCGCCGCCGACGCCCACGTGGCGCTGGACCCCGTCGCCGCCGACGCGCACGTCGCCCTCGACCCCGTCACCGCGGACGCCCGCGTCGCGCTGGAGCCGGTGGCGGTCGACCTCGCGGTGTCCCGCCTGCCCGACGTCCGCGCGCACGTCCCGGCGAACTTCTCGGTGAGCCTGTGCCTGTTCGGGATCACCGTGTTCTCGATCCATCTCTGCGGCGAGGCCCAGGTCGTCACCGAGCCCTACCGGCCCACGCCGTCCGAGCTGGCGACCGGCACGGGCGGGCCGCCCCCGTGACCCCACCGGACGGGCCGGCCACGATCCGCTTCCACGGCCCGCCGGGGGCGCTGCGGGCGCTCGCGGCCGCCGACGACGCCCCGACCGGCTCCGCCGAGCTGGCGCTGGGGGCCGCGCCGGGCGTCCCGGTCTCCGTCGCCCCGGCCGGGCCGGGGGCGGTGTGGCTGACCGCCTCCCTGCCCGCCGACACCGCCCCGGGGCCGTACCCCGCGACGCTCACCCCGGCCGGCGGTGCCGGTGCGACCGCCGCCGAGATCGCGGTCGAGGTCCACCCCGAGCCGCGGGTGGTCGTCTCCCCGCCGTCGCTGGTGGTCCGCGGGGCGCCGGGCGAGCACGTGCCGGTGGTGCTCACCGTCGCCAACGTGGGCAACGTCGCCACGCCCCTGCCGCGCTTCGGCGCCTTCGGCGTCATGGCCCGCCGCGGCGTGGAGGACGCGATCGGGGCGGCACTGCGCTCGTCCCGCGACGGCATCGACCGCGTCGCCGTCCTCGCCGACGCCCTCGCCCGGCGCCACGGGGGCCTGGTGGTGG
The DNA here is from genome assembly GCF_037400275.1 of Actinomycetospora aeridis. Lineage (NCBI taxonomy): Bacteria > Bacillati > Actinomycetota > Actinomycetes > Pseudonocardiales > Pseudonocardiaceae > Actinomycetospora > Actinomycetospora aeridis. Next base: position 228,439 of record NZ_JBBEGL010000006.1, read on the forward strand.
TCTCCGACATCGCGGGGCACGGCGATCTCGCCCCCGGCGAGGTCCGCGACCTCGCCGGCACCCTGCGCATCCCCGGGGACCAGGAACCCGGCCGCTCCTACGCCGGCACGTGGCTGCTGGCCGGCACCACCTACCGCGTGGAGATCCACGTCGGGCGGACCTCGACACGGGCCTCGACGGGAAGGGCACCGACATGAGCGTGCTGCACCACCTCCTCGCCGGCGTGCGCTGCACCCACCCCGGGTGCCGCGGGGCCGCGTCGACCCCGATCTGGGTGCCGCGGTGGCTGGGCGAGCTCCACACCGCCCACGGGCCGGACGCCACGCTCCACCTCGACGTCCGCAACGCCTCGGCGTGGTCGCGCACGCTCACCGTCGAGTCGGACTCGCCGCGCGCCCTGCCCGAGGTCGCCGCGCTGCAGCTCGCCCCGCACAGCGCCCGGTCGATCCTCGTCGCGCTCACCGACGCCGACGGTGTGCGGGACCCCCTCGACGCGCTGATCCGCGTGCGCGGCGCGCACGAGCACCAGCTGCGGTGGGTGGTGCGGGCCGCGAAGGGCCTGCCCCGGCGGACCGGCGCGACGATCGTCGACGCCCCCGTGCTCGTCCACGAATGGAGCGACCATTTCTCGGCGTCCCCACCGTGATCACCGGCCGGGCACCCCGTGCACCGGGTGCGCCTGTTCGGGATCCTTGGGGCCGGCGAGATTGTCGAGGATGGTCCGCGCCCGCCGGTCGATGAGTCCGGTGAGGAGCTGCTGCGCGTATCCGAACACCAATGCGTAGGCGAGAATCTGTTCCTGGCTGTCCAGTGCACTCAGACCCGGGATGAACTGTCCGCGAATGGCGATGAGCGCCCCGACGGCTGTCAGCGCCCCGGTCGGCACCTTGAGCAGCGCGAGGCACACGGGGATGTCGTACGGCGTGGCCGTGGCGCGCATGTTGCGGATGGACACCGCCGCGGCGAGCGAGCCGCCGAGCAGCCCGAGCAGCGCGACGACGACCATGTCGAGCCGGTCGGGGACGCGGCCGAACCCGTCGCCGGTGGGACACGCGACCTCGACCGCCACCGTGCTCGAGGCGCTCGGCTCGAAGCAGAGCGGGAGGATGGCCGGGGTCTCGAACGCGATCCAGCCGAACAGCAGGTCGAGCACCGTGATCAGCACGGTGGCGATCAGCAGCACGTTGCGCAGGTTGCGCACGCGCGTGAGCTGCCGGTCCGCCGCCTCGAAGCCGTCGGCGACGACCGTCCGCAGCAGGGCGCGTGTGGCGGGCGTGGCCGGCGCGGCGTGGTCCACCTCCGCCAGACGGCCCGCGGCGATCCGCACCGGGTCGTCACGCTCGAGGGCGATCTCGACCCGGGCGAGGGCCGCCGGGATCTCGGCCGCGATGTCGGCCTCGTCGTACAGGCGGATCGCCTCGACCTGCGCCTTGTGCAGGTGGCCGAAGGCCGCCTCGATGTCCGTGCCGCGCCACCAGCTCACGAGCCACACGCGCTTCGGGTCCTGCCCCCGCGCCGCCTCCTCGGCCCGGACCAGCAGCCGCTCGACGTTGTCGCGGACCACGGCGACCTCGCGCGGAATGCCCTCGGCCGTCGTCCTCTCGGCGACCGTGACGCACATCTGCGCGCGCAGCGCCGCCACCGACACCTCGACCTGTTGGGCCCAGGCGCGACCGACCCGCGGTTTCGGCGCGGCACCGGAATACTGGTCCTGCGACATCCCGACCCCCTCCGGGAGGACCATTCCTCCCATTCATCGTCCTCCTTCCCGGGCGCGGCCCCGGCAACGATGCTGCGACGATTCCCGCCATTCCCGGAAACCGGGGACGGCGGGACGCTCTTGACACCGTCGGGCCCGCGGCCCTACCTCTGGGGCGGACACACCGGCGAGGACGGGCGGGCCGATGACGACTGGTGCGACGACCGGAGTGATCACCGGCCGGGGCATGACCCTGAGCGACATCCAGGCCCGCTGGGCGCGGGTCACGCCGGACGCGGAGTTCCTCGTCGACGGCGGCGGCGAGCGGCGGACCTACGCACGGTCCGGCGACCGCATCACGCGGCTGGCCAACGTCCTGGCCGCCGAGGGCGTCGAGCCCGGCGACCGCGTCGCGGTGCTCGGGCTCAACGCGGCCGACCTCCTCGAGTCCTACCTCGCCGTCCTGCGCGCCGGGGCGATCTGCGTGCCGGTCAACTTCCGGCTGGTCGCGAAGGAGGTCGCGTACGCGCTGGACGACTCCGGCGCGGTCGTCGCGATCGCCGACACCGCGACGTCGGACCTGCTCCGCGACGCCCTCCCCGACGCGCCCGGCGTGCGGCGGACGATCACGATCGGCGGTGACCTCGAGCAGGTCCTCGCCGCCGCCGACCCCACCTACCGCGAGCTCGCGGTCCCCGACGACGCCACCGCGTTCATCATGTACACCTCCGGCACCACCGGGGCGCCGAAGGGCGCGATGCTCACCCATCGCAACCTGTACCTGCACGCGTTCTCGTCGACCATGCACCTCGGCGGACCCGGCGGCCCGGGCGTCTGGCTCTCGGGCACCCCGCTGTTCCACATCGCGGGCGTCGCCGGCTTCCTGCCGTCCCTCTTCGCGGGCGGCACGACGGTGATCCCGCCGTCCACGGGCTTCGACCCCGACGCGATGCTCGCGACCCTCGAGCGCGAGCGGGTCTCCGCGTGCTTCTTCGTCCCCGCGCAGTGGGCCGCGCTCTGCGCGCGGGTGGGCGCCCGGGAGCGCGACCTCTCGGCCCTGCGCAAGGCGTCGTGGGGCGCCGCCCCCGCGTCGGACGCCCTGCTCCGCACGATGATCGAGACGTTCCCCGACGCGGAGATCGTCACGTCGTTCGGCCAGACCGAGTGCAGCCCGGTGACGACGACCCTGCGCGGCGAGGACGCCGTCCGCAAGATCGGGTCGGTGGGCACGCCGATGATCAACGTCGAGGTCCGGGTGGTCGACGACGACATGCGCGACGTCGCTTCGGGCGAGGTCGGCGAGATCGTCTACCGCGGCCCGCTCGTCATGTCCGGCTACTGGAACAAGCCCGAGCAGACCGCCGAGGCGTTCCGCGGGGGGTGGTTCCACTCCGGCGACCTGGTCCGCCAGGACCCGGACGGCTACTACTACGTGGTCGACCGCAAGAAGGACATGATCATCTCCGGCGGCGAGAACATCTACTGCGCCGAGGTCGAGAACGTGCTGGCCGGCCACCCGCAGGTCGCCGACGTCGCCCTCATCGGCGTCGCCGACCCGACCTGGGGCGAGACCCCGCTGGCCGTGATCGTGCCGAAGGACCCGGACGACCCGCCCACCGCGGCGTCGATCGACGACCACTGCCGCGAGCACCTCGCCCGCTACAAGCGGCCGCGCCGCATCGCGCTCGTCGACGTGCTCCCCCGCAACGCGACGGGCAAGGTGCAGAAGACGGTGCTGCGCGACCGGGACCTCGAGGGCTCCCTCGCCTCCGAGGTCGTGGCCTGAGGAGTCGTCCGGGGGTCGTCGTCCCGCGGCTCGTCAGGTCCGGCGTTGCGGGGTCGTCTCGTCGACCAGCCACTGCGCCACGTCCACCAGCTTGAGGTTGGTGTCCTGCGAACTGCGCACCAGGCGCTGGAAGGCCTCGTCGTCGCCGATGCCGAAGCGCTCCATGAGGATGCCCTTGGCCATCCCGATCACCCCGCGCGACGCCACCGCCTGGTCGAGGTGGGCGACGCGCTGCGCGCCGCGGAGCGCGAGGCCCGCCTGGTTCGCGAACAGCGCGCCGAGGATGCGGTCGTCCTCGCCGAAGGCCCGCTTGCGGTGGCTGAACAGGTTGAGCGACCCGGCCTGCTTGCCCTCGCTGTAGAGCTGGAAGGACAGCGAGCTGTGGACGTCGTGGTCGAGGGCGCTGCGGGCGAAGTGCGGCCAGCGCTCGAGCTCGTCGGAGAAGTCCTCCACGACCACGATCTCGTGGTCGAAGATCGACTCGACGCACGGGCCCTCGGTGTACTGCGCCTGCACCCGGTCCAGCTCGTTGACCACCTCGTCCGTGGTGGCCGGGGACGTGATCGTGTTGCGCCCCTCGAGCAGGAGCACACCGGCGAGGTCGGTGGCCGGTGAGGTGTCGACGGCCGACGTGAGGATCAGCTGGAGCGTCTCCTCGACGCTCGTCGCGGCGACGAAACGTCGTCCGGTGGCCAGGAAGTCGCGCAGTCGTCCGTCCTGCTCGGTGAACACGGACGGGACGTACCCACGGAACGCACGCCCCTACGCCCGCCGTCCTGCGGCCGACATGAGGACCTCAGGCGGGGTCGTGGGCACGGGCGATGAGGTCGTCCAGGCGCCGGTAGGCGTTCTGCTGGCAGCAGCCCAGCTCGCGGCGGGTCTCGAGCAGCCGCGCGACCGCCCGGCCGGTGTCGACGTCGACGACCCGCACGGCCGAGGGCAGGACACGCTCGGCGTGCTGGAGCACGACGGCCGCGAGACGGGCGTCGGGGAGCAGGCACACGCGGGTGGTCAGCACGGCCGGACCGGCGCGGAGGCCGCCGCCGCGGAACCCGCGGCGGCGGCTCGTCTCGTCGCCATGCTCAGCGTTCGTAGACCGCGGTGATGGTCGCCCGGGCCAGGGTGTGGCTGAACAGGTTGAACCCCAGGTACGCCGGGGAGGCGCCGCGCGGGATCCCCAACGTCGGCACGTCCACCGCGTGCACGACGAAGTAGTAGTGATGGACCCCGTGGCCCTCGGGCGGCGCGGCCCCGAGGTACTGGTGGATGCCGGCGTCGTTCGGGAGGGCGATCGCGCCCTGCGGCAGGCGCGAGCCGTCCGGGTCGCCCGCCGCCGCGACGAGCTCGGTGACGTCGGCCGGGATGTCGGCGACGGCCCAGTGCCAGAAGCCGCTGGCGGTGGGCGCGTCGGGGTCGTAGCAGGTCACCGCGAAGCTGCGGGTGGCCGTCGGGAAGCCCTGCCAGCGCAGCTGCGGCGAACGGTCCTCGCCGCCGGGCACGCCCATGATCCCGCTGGTGTACGGCGGGGCCAGGGGCGTGCCGTCGGCGATGTCGGTGCTGGTCAGGGTGAAGGTCGGCACCTCCGGGAGGAAGGTGTACGGGTCGGGCGGAGCGAGAGCGGTGGTCATCGTGTCTCCCCTCAGGCCAGGGTCTTGTTGAGCTCGGTCGCGATGTACTCGGCCTGGCGCGTCGCGAGCGCGACGATCGTCAGGGTCGGGTTCGCCGCGGCGCCGGTGGTGAAGACGCTGCCGTCCGCGACGAACAGGTTCGGCACGTCGTGGGCGCGCCCGAACCGGTCGACGACGCCGTCGCGGGGCCGCTGGCTCATGCGGGCGGTCCCGAGGTTGTGGGTCGACGGGTACGGCGGGGTCTCGATCGTCTTCAGCGCCCCGACGGCCTTGTAGACCGCCGCCCCCTGGCGCTGGCCGTGGGCGCGCATGGCGACGTCGTTCGGGTGGTCGTCGAAGTGCACGTTGGCCACCGGCAGGCCGTGCTGGTCGACGGTGTCGCCGGAGAGCGTGATGCGGTTGTCCGCCCGCGGCATGTCCTCGCCGACGATCCACATCCCGGCCGTGTTGCGGTAGCCGTCGAGCAGGTCGGAGATGTGGCTGCCCCAGCGGCCCGGGGCGATGAACTTGGCCAGGAACGCCGGGCCGAGGCTGATCGTCTCCATGTAGTAGCCGCCGACGAAACCGCGGTCGGTGTCGAGGCGCGACTCGTCGGCGATGACGCCGGCCATGGTCTCGCCGCGCCACATGCGCACCGGCTTGTCGAACTGGCCCCACACCGTGCCGGTCGTGTGGCGCATGTAGTTGCGCCCGACCTGCCCGGAGGAGTTCGCCAGACCGTCCGGGAACTGGGGCGACCCGGAGAGCAGCAGCAGGCGGGCCGTCTCGATGGAGTTGCCGGCGACGACGACCACCGCGGCGCGCTGGCGGCGCAGCGTCCCGTTGCGGTCGATGTAGAGCACGCCGGTCGCGCGCCCCTTGGCGTCGTGCTCGATCTGCGCGACGTGGCTGTCGGGGCGCAGGTCGAGGTGGCCGGTCTTCTCGGCCTTGGGCAGCTCCGCCACGAGTGTCGACCACTTCGAGCCGTGCTTGTCGCCCTGGAAGTTGAAGCCGTCCTGCAGCGTCGCCGGGCGCCCGTCGTAGGGCTCGGCGTTGGTCGCGTAGGGGCCGGTCGAGTAGTAGCGGTAGCCCAGCTTCTCGGCGCCGTTCGCGAAGACCTTGTAGTTGTTGTTCGCCGGCAGCGGCGGGCGCCCGTGCCGGTGGGTGACGCCCATCTTGATCTCGGCCTTGTCGTAATAGGGCTCGAGCTCGCCCAGCGCGATCGGCCAGTCGAGCAGCGACGTCCCCTCGAGGTCGCCGTACGTCGAGCGCGCGGTGAACTCGTGGGCCTTGAACCGCGGGCAGGCGCCCGCCCAGTGCGTGGTCGTGCCGCCGACGGCCTTGACCAGCCACGCCGGGAGGTTCGGGAAGTCCTTGGCGACCTGCCAGCTCCCCGACGTGGTGCGGGTGTCGCCCCAGGCCATCTGCGCGAAGGCGGGCCACTCGTCCTGGTGGTAGTCCTCGCCGGTCAGGTGCGGCCCCGCCTCCAGGACCACGGTCTTGAGGCCCCGCTGGCAGAGCTCGTTGGCCACGGTGCCGCCGCCGGCCCCGGAGCCGACCACCACCACGACGTCGGAGTCGTCGTAGGAGAAACGCGTCATGCCGGCACCTCGTCCTCGAACTCGATCTTGGGGTCGGGCAGCCAGTCGAGGTCGTCGAACCCGCGGTCGACGTAGCCGCCTTTGTCGTAGGAGGGCCCCTCGTAGCCGAGCAGGTCCCAGACCTCGGGGTCGCTGTAGAGGGTCACGATCGCGCTGTCGACGATCGAGGTGAGGAACGGCGACCCGTCCGCCCCGCGCAGCACCGCGCCCGCGGTCTCCGCGTCGAGCTCGGAGAAGCGCACCTCGCGCTGCGCGTCGAGGTCCGTGAGTCCCTGCAGCAGCTGCGCGAGGAACCTCGGGTCCGTCCCGGCCTGGGCGATCACCGCGTCCGCGGCGCGCTCGTAGGGCCCTCGCGGGAACGTGCTGTGCGGGAACGCCGCAGACACGACGTTCACCAATGTCTGACGGTCCTGTGCCGTCACCAACGTGCTTCCCACCGCACCCGTCCTCTCTCGTGATGGCGTACTCGGGGCGTGCTCGTCCGGCCGGCGTCCCGGGCGGGACGTCGGAAGTGGGTGTGGTGGTGGTGTTCTTCTGTGCTCCGGGCTACGACGGGCTCTCGGCGGGCAGCCGGATGCCGTAGCGGGCGATCCGCCGGTAGATCGTCGAGCGGCTCATCCCCAGCCGGCTCGCGGCCAGGGCGGGCGTCGCGCCGGGCTCGGCGAGCGCGCGGACGATCTCGTCGCGCTCGAGGGTCTCCAGGCGGGTGAGCCGGCTGTGGGTGCCGGTGAAGACCTCCGGCGGCAGGTCACGCTCGGAGACGAGGTCGGTGCGGTCCACCGCCCGGCGGACCACGTCGCGCAGCTGCGCGGCGTTGCCCGGCCAGTGGTAGGTGGCGAGGACCTGCTCGGCGCCGGCGGTGAACCGCACCGGGCGGCCGCGGGCGTCGCGGGCGAACCGCCGCGCGAGCGGCAGGACGTCGTCGCGCCGGTGGCGCAGGGGCGGGACCTCGACGACCGCACCGACGACCCGGCGCAGGACCTCGGGCACCGCGGCCGGGTCCTCAGCGGTGATCGACAGCTGGGCCCCGTCGCCGGTGACGAGCCCGGCGAGCTCGCCCGCGGCCCACGCGGGGAGCCGGTCGACGCGCCCGACGATGACGCTCGTCCCCGGCTTGCCCAGCTCGGGCGACCACAGTGACCACCAGGACGTCACGTCCTCCGGCTCGGGGGGCCGGACGTGCAGGACCCGGCGTCCGCGCGCCTGGACGCCGCCCAGAAGCACGGTCTTGCCCACGCCGGGCTCGCCGACGACGGCGACGCCCCGTCCCGCGAGCAGGGCGGCGCGCGCCGCGTCCGCGGCCGCGCGCCACTGGGCGCCCAGCTCCTCGGGGCACGCCGCGTCGCCCTCGTCGCGACCCGTCCGGACGCGGACCACACGCCCGCGCGACGCCGGGCGCGCCTCGCGACCGTGGCCGCGGGCGAGCATCAGCGCCTCGGTGGTGCGGGCGGCCGTGCGCGCGAGGGCGAGCAGGAGGTTGTAGGACTGCTGCGACCAGGTCGTGAGGTTGACGCTGCCGACGAGGTCGCCGGACACGGGATCCGACACCGGCGCGGCCGCGCAGGTGTAGCCCCAGAGGCGGGTCGAGTAGTGCTGGTCGGCGCGCACGAGCGTCGGCACCCGGTCGGCGAGCGCGAGGCCGAGCCCGGTGGTGCCGGTGGTGCGCTCGGAGTAGTCGAAGCCGGGCGCGAGGGAGACGCCGTCGAGGGCGCCCAGCAGGACCCGGTTGCTGCACACGCGGTTGAGCACGAGGCCGTCGGGATCGGTGAGCATGAGGCTCACCGGCTCGTCGGCGAGCGTGTCGTGCAGTTCCGCGAGGACCTGGTGGCCGGACTCGAAGAACAACGACTGGTCGTCGACGGCGCCGGCGAACTCCGGTTCGACCGCGTCCAGCGGGACGCCGTAGCCCGCGCTGCGCTTCCAGGAGGCGACGAGCCGGTGCGGCAGGACCGCGGGGTCGTGGTGCTGCGCGAGCGCGAGCCGCTCGCGCTCGCACGGCACGGTGCCGGTCATGTCGCCTCCCCCGCGCCTCGTCGCGCCTCATCAGCAGGAATTCGACTGTGGCAGACACGACATCCGGGGACAGGGCCTCCGAGTGTCAACCTGAGACGCACCGCGGCGGGGCGGTGGTCGTCGGCGAACCTCGGTGACATGAGGTGAGGCTAACCTCACAACGCCGCATCGAGATAGCCCTCGTTCCGGAGCGGGGGTCAGCTCTCGGCGCCGTAGCGCAGGCCGCGCACGCCCGTCCCGGCGTCGGTGACCGTGAGGACCACCAGGCGGTCGAACTCCGTCTCGAGGATCGGCGGGACCGTGTCGCCCGCCAGCGCGAGGACCAGCGCGGGCACCGTGTTGCTGTGCCCGGCCACGAGGACGACCTCACCCAGGTCGCCCGCCCGGAGGGCGTCGGCACGCACGGCGGGGTCGTCCTCGACGAGCGGCTCGAGGCCGGGCCGCTCGTCGAGGACCGGCGCCACCGTCTCCCGGGTGCGCCGCAGCGACGACACGACGACCGTGTCGACGACGAGGTCGCGGACGACGTGGGCGAGCGCGGCCGCCCGCCGCCGTCCGGCCGGCGACAGCGACGGATCGCCGCCGGCCGCCGGCGCGGCGACGTCGGCGTGCCGGACGGCGAGGACGGTGATCACGGGCTCAGCGCGGGGTCCGCGGCGAGCCGTTCGTCCCGCTCGACCGACATGTCGAATCCCCCTCGTGGCGATGGATGTCGCACGAGGAGCATGCGCCGCGATCCGCAGATCACCGGACTCGACACCGACCTGTGACCGAACACTTCCACTCGTGCCCGCGCGGTCGCCGACGGTCACGGTTCTTTCAGCGAACCCGCCGTTCCGTGGGCCGGGACGAAAGTCGATCTGGTCCGTCCGGGGCGTCAGACCTGCGCCCAGGTGGGGTCGCGCAGGAGCTCCGCCGCGACGTCGACATCGGCGGCGAGGGGCCGGTCGCCGGTGCGGGGGTCGAGGACCTCCTCGGCGCGGGCGAGGGCCTCCTCGACGGGCACCGGACCGCCGTTCGCCGCGCTCGCCGTGACTGCCCCGGCCTCCCGCCGCAGGCGCAGGGCCCGCACCGCCGCCACGAGCTCGCACGCCAGCACCCGGGTGTAGGCCGTCGCCACCTCCGTCGTCGCCCGCGCCGCCTGGGTCGAGAAGCTCGCGTGGTCCTCGAGGCCCCGGGACACGACCGCGCTGCCCAGCGTCACCGGCAGCGCGGCCTGCCGCAGCGCCGCGAGCGCGTCGTGGCTCATGTACTCGAGGATCATCACGCCGGAGCTGCCGGGCGGGCCGTCGGCGAGGAACGCCCGCAGGCCCGTCTGCTCGGGCTCCACGAGGTCCCCGAGGCGGGCCGCGGACAGCTCGGCGACGCCGTGGACGCACGCGCGGACGTGGTCGAGCGCGCCCGCCACGTAGGCGGTGTGGAAGTGGGCGTGGTGGTACGCGTCGTCCTCGGCGACGGCGATCATCGGGTTCTCCGCGCCGGCGTTGATCTCCACGTCGAGCACGCCGTGCAGCGTCGCCAGTGCGTCGATGGCGGGCCCGTTGACCTGCGGGAACGCGCGGAGGCCGAACGGGTCCTGGATGCGGCGACCCCGGGGCGGGGTGCGCTCCATCCCGAGCAGGTGCCGCATCCGTTGGGCGCAGCGGACCTGGCCGGGGTGCGGGCGGGCGCGGTGCACGGGGTCGGCGTAGGCCTCGGGGCTGCCGTCGAGCGCGAGGTAGGACAGCGCCGCGACCGCGTGGCTGGAGGCGAGGACGACGTCGAGCGTCCCGGCGGCGAGCGCGGCCTCGGCGAGCGTGACCGCGTTGCTGGAGACGAACGCGAGCGCGTCCCCGGCACCGACCTCGACGCGCGCGGGAGGTGACACCGGCGCCGGCGTGTCCCAGGCCCCCTCCCCCGCGAGCGCCAGCGCGATCTGCGCCAGCGGCGCGAGGTCCCCGGTGCCGATGGCGCCGAGGCGGTGCACCACCGGCCGGGCGCCGGCGGCGACGGCGTCCGCCAGCGCCCGCACGAGGGCCGGGGACACCCCGGAGCGCCCGGCGAGCAGCTGGTTGAGCCGGATCAGCAGCGCCGCGCGCACGAGCTCGGGGTCGAGCGGATCGCCCGTCCCGCCGGAGTGGCTGCGCAGCAGGCGCAGGCCGTGCTCGCCCTGCTCCGGCACCAGTTCGTCACGGTTCGCCCCGACGCCGGTGGTCCGCCCGTAGACGGCGCGGCGGGTGCTGAGGTCCGCGCCGAGCCGGGCGGCGCGCTCGACGGCGACCAGCGCGGCGCGGTCGAGGTGCAGGTCGGTGGGCCCGACCGTCCGCGCCACCGCCGCGACGACGTGGGCGGACAGCGACGCGCCGTCGAGCCAGAGCGGGGGTCGGCCGTCGAGGAGCGGGAGGTGCGCCCCGGGGTGGGCGGTGTCGGTGCTCATGGGCGGGCCTCCTCGGTGATCGGACAGCGTGGGGCGGGCACGCGGCGCCCGGCCCGCCAGACCGCGGCGGTCAGCGGGACGCCGGGGCGCTGGGCCAGGTGCACGACGGTCGGCGCGTCCAGGACGTGCAGGTCCGCGCGGGCGCCGACGCGCAGGTGGCCGACGTCGTCGCGGCGCAGGGCCCGGGCCCCGCCGAGCGTCGCGGCGCGGACGGCCTCGGGGACGGACAGCCCGCACTGCAGGACGGCGAGGGCCACGCAGAGCGCCATGGAGGTGGTGTAGCAGCTCCCGGGGTTCGCGTTGCTGGCCAGCGCGACGGTCGCCCCGGCGTCGAGCAGCCGGCGGGCCGGCGGCGGGGGCTGGCCGGTGGAGAGGTCACAGGCGGGCAGCAGCGTCGCGACCGTGGACGAGCCGGCCAGGGCGTCGATGTCGGCGTCGCCCAGGTGCGTGGCGTGGTCGACCGACGCCGCGCCCGCCGCGACGGCGACGCCGACCCCCGGGCCGGGGCCGAGCTGGTTGCCGTGCACCCGCCCGCCGAGACCGCGCGCGGCGCCCGCCGCGAGCACCCGCGCGGCGGCGTCGCCGCCGAACGCCCCGTCCTCGCAGAACACGTCGATCCACCGGACGTGCCCGGCCTCCTCGACCACGGCGTCGAGCATCGGTCCGCAGACGAGGTCGAGGTACTCCTCCGGCGTGGTGCCGGCCGGGGTGAGGTGAGCGCCGAGGTAGGTCACCTCGTCGACCGCGGCGGCGGCGATCCGGGCCGCCCGGACCTCGTCGGCGACCGTCAGCCCGTAGCCGGTCTTCGTCTCCAGGCAGGTGGTGCCCTGCCGCGCGGCCTCGTCGACGTGGCGGCGCAGCCGGGCGGCGAGGTCGTCGTCGGACGCGGCGCGGGTCGCGTCGACCGTGTCCTGGATCCCCGAGGCCGCGTAGGGCCGGCCGGCGACACGCTGCGCGAACTCCTCGCCCCGGTCGCCGGCGAAGACGAGGTGGGTGTGGCTGTCGACCCAGCCGGGCAGCACCGCGCGGCCGCCGACGTCGACGGCGGTGTCGGCCGCGGGCGCATCCCGGGCCCGCCCGGTCCAGGCGACGTGCTCGTCCTCGATCACCACCGCGCAGGGACCCGGTCCGGCCGGCTCGTCGTCGTGGGTGGTCAGCTCGCCGATGCCGGTGACCAGCAGGGACGTCACGCGTGCACCGCCGCGATCTCCCGAGCCAAGTCCGCGGCGGGACGCTCGACGAGCTGGTGCTCGCCGTCGCGGACCACGACCCGGCCGCCGACGCGGACCTCGCGGACGTCCGCCGACGCCGCCGCGAGCAGCACCCCGTCGGGCCGGGCGCCCGCGGTGCGGATCGTCTCCGTGTCCAGGGTGACGAGGTCGGCCGGGGTGCCGACCACGATCGCGTCGCCGTCCGCGCCGGCGGCGAGCAGGTCGGCGGGCGTGAACCGTTCCCGGACGCCGTGCGCCAGGCGCTCGTGCATCTCCAGGGCGCGCATCTCCTCGAGCGGGTCGATCACGGCGTGGCTGTCGCTGCCCAGGCACAGCCGGACGCCCGCGACGGCCAGGGCGCCGGCCGGGCCGATCCCGTCGCCCAGGTCGCGCTCGGTCGTCGGGCAGAAGCAGACCCGCGTGCCGGAGCGGGCGAGGGTCTCCACGTCACCGCTGGTCAGGTGGGTCGCGTGCACGGCCGTGGTGGCCGGGCCGAGCACGCCCTCCGCGTCGAGCAGCCCGGTCGGGCTCAGGCCGTGGGCAGCGAGGCACGCGGCATTCTCGGCGGGCTGCTCGGAGAGGTGGACGTGCAGCGGGCGGCCGCGGGTCCACCGCGCGACCGTTCCCAGGGCCGCCCGGGGCACCGCCCGCACCGAGTGGATCGCCGCACCGACGCGGGTCCGGTCGCCGTCGTCCAGCTTCGCGACGAGCGTGGCGCGCTCCGCCCACGCGTCGACGTCGGCGTCGGCGAAGCGCTGCTGCACCCCCTCGGGCGGGCGGTCGAACCCGGCGGCGAGGTAGCAGGTGTCGAGCAGGGTGATCCGCAGTCCCGCGGCGTCGGCGGCCTCGACGAGCGCGCGGTCCATCGCGATCGGGTCGGCGTACGGGCGCCCGCCCGGTGCGTGGTGCAGGTAGTGGAACTCGGTGACCGCGGTGTGCCCCGCCAGCGCCATCTCCGCGTAGACGGCGGTGGCGAGGCGCCGGTAGGCGTCGGGGTCGAGGGCCCCCGCGACGCGGTACATGCCCTCGCGCCAGCTCCAGAACGAGTCCGCCGCCCGTGCGGGCCGGCCGCGCAGGGCGCGGTGGAACGCGTGCGAGTGCCGGTTGACCAAGCCGGGGACGGTGAGGCCGGGCAGGACGGTGCCGCTCCGGTCGGCGCCGGTCGTGATGCTCGTGATCGCGCCGTCGGTGATCTCCAGGAGGACACCTGCGACCGGCCCGCCCGGCAGCCAGGCCTGCTCGCACCACAGCGTCGTCGATCCGGGGGTCAGCGACACAGCTCCTCCAGGACGTCGGCGAGAGCGGTCACGCCGGCCTCGGCGTCGGCGTCCTCGGCGTGCTCGTCGGGGGCGTGGCTCACGCCGGTGGGGTTGCGGACGTGCAGCATCCCGGTCGGGACCTGCGCGGCGAGCACGCCGGCGTCGTGGCCCGCGGCGGTGGCCAGCCGTCCGGCGCCCGTGACGGCGGCGAGCGTGTCGGCGAGCGCGGGGTCGAGGGTGACGGCGCCCGAGCTCGACTCGGAGCGGACCTCGAGCGTCACGCCCTCGGCGTCGGCGGCCTCCCGCGCCGCGGCGACGACGTCGTCGACGAGCGCCTGTGGCAGCGGCCCGCGGGCGTCGAGCCAGAGGTCGACGCGGGAGGCGACGACGTTGGTGCCGTCCGGGGTCGCGTGCAGGCGCCCGACCGTCGCCCGGGCCTCGTCGCCGTGGCGCACCATCGCGGCGCGGGCGGCGAGCACCGCGGCGGCCGCCGCGAGCATCGGGTCGCGCCGGTCGTCGAGACGGGTGGTGCCGGCGTGGTCGGCGCGGCCCGTGAACGAGAGCCGCCACCGCCCGTGGGCGACGATCGTCGAGCCCACCGCCAGCGCCTCCCCGCGCGGGGCCAGCACGCGGCCCTGCTCGACGTGCAGCTCGACGAACCGGCCGATCCGGGCGAGGCGCTCCGGATCCGGCCCGAGCCGTGCCGCGTGGCCGCCCAGCGCCTCGACCAGCGTGATCCCGTCGGGGTCGCGCAGGCCGCGCGCCCGGTCGGGGTCGAGCGCGCCGGTGAGCAGCCGCGACCCCAGGCACGGGACCCCGAAGCGCCCGCCCTCCTCCTCGGCGAAGACGACGACCGCGAGCGGCCTCGACGGCCGGACGCCGCGCTCGCGCAGGGCGTCGACCGCCGCCAGCGCCGAGACCACCCCCAGTGGTCCGTCGTAGGCGCCGCCGCCGGGGACGGAGTCGAGGTGGCTGCCGGTGACGACGGCGTCCGGGCCCGGAGAACCCCACCAGGCCCAGAGGTTGAGGTTCGCGTCGGTCTCCACCTGCAGGCCCCGGCGCTGCGCCTGCTCGGCGAACCACTCCCGCAGCGTCGCCTCCCCGTCGTCGCCGAGGTGGCGCGACCAGCCGCCGCGGCGGGCGTCGCGGCCGACGTCGGCGATGTCGTCGAGGAGCGTCACGGCTGCGTCTCCCGTAGCGGGATCCGGACCCCGCGCTCGTCGGCGACCTCGAGGGCGCGGGCGTAGCCGGCGTCGGCGTGGCGGATCACCCCGGTGCCGGGGTCGTTGGTGAGCACCCTGGTGATCTTGTCGCGGGACAGCGCCGTCCCGTCGGCGACGCACACCTGCCCGGCGTGGATCGAGCGCCCCATCCCGACCCCGCCGCCGTGGTGCAGCGACACCCAGCTCGCCCCGGACGCGGTGTTGAGCAGGGCGTTGAGCAGCGGCCAGTCGGCGATCGCGTCGGAGCCGTCGGCCATCGCCTCGGTCTCGCGGTGCGGCGAGGCGACGCTGCCGGCGTCGAGGTGGTCGCGGCCGATGACCACCGGCGCGGACAGCTCGCCGGAGGCCACCATGTCGTTGAACCGCTCCCCCGCCCGGTGGCGCTCGCCGTAGCCGAGCCAGCAGATGCGCGCGGGCAGGCCCTGGTGGCGCACCTTCTCCCCCGCCAGGCGCATCCAGCGCGCGAGGGGCTCGTCGTCACCGAACAGGTCGAGCACCGCGCGGTCGGTGGCCGCGATGTCGGCCGGGTCGCCGGAGAGGGCGGCCCACCGGAACGGCCCGCGGCCCTCGCAGAACAGCGGGCGGATGTAGGCGGGGACGAACCCCGGGATGTCGAAGGCTCGCTCGACCCCGGCGAGGCGGGCCTCGGCGCGGATCGAGTTGCCGTAGTCGAAGACCTCGGCGCCGTCGTCGGCGAACGCCAGCATCGCCTCGACGTGGGTGCCCATCGACGCCCGCGCGCGGTCGGTGAACTCCTCGGGCTTGGCGCGGGCGTACTCGGCCCAGTCGGCGAGGTCGACGCCGATCGGCAGGTAGGAGAGCGGGTCGTGCGCCGAGGTCTGGTCGGTGACGACGTCGACCGGCGCCCCGGCCCGGCGGATCGCGGGCAGCAGCTCGGCGGCGTTGCCGACGACGCCGACGGAGACGGGTTCCCCGGCGCGGCGGGCGGCGTCGACCCGGCGCAGCGCCGCGTCGAGGTCGTCGGCGACCTCGTCGAGGTAGCCCGTCGCCACCCGGCGGTGCGCCCGGGCCGGGTCGGCCTCGACGACGAGCGCGGTGCCGCCGTTCATCGTCACCGCGAGCGGCTGCGCGCCGCCCATGCCGCCGAGGCCCGCGGTCAGGGTGAGCGTGCCGGCGAGCGAGCCGCCGCGCGGCCGGGCGACGGCGGCGAAGGTCTCGTAGGTGCCCTGCAGGATCCCCTGGCTGCCGATGTAGATCCACGAGCCGGCGGTCATCTGCCCGTACATCGTCAGGCCGAGGTGCTCGAGGCGGCGGAACTCCGGCCAGGTCGCCCAGTCGCCGACGAGGTTGCTGTTGGCCAGCAGCACCCTCGGCGCCCACTCGTGGGTGGTGAACACCCCGACCGGCCGGCCCGACTGCACGAGCAGCGTCTCCTCGGGGCCGAGGTCGACCAGGCACCGGCGGATCGCCGCGAGGCTCGCGTGGTCGCGGGCGGCCTTGCCGGTGCCGCCGTAGACCACGAGGTCCTCGGGCCGCTCGGCCACCTCGGGGTCGAGGTTGTTGTCGAGCATCCGCAGCGCGCCCTCGGCGCTCCACGTGCGGGCCGACCTGGTCGTACCTCGGGCTGCTGGCATGGGTGACAGTGCAGCGCGGTCGAGGCATCCCGGACAGCCCCTCTGGCGTCCGTCTGTCTCGGATACGAGACTCCGGTGACGTGGCGGGTGTCCCGGGGTTGCGGCGCGGGCTCGGGATCCTGCGCCTGCTCGCCGCGGGCGAGCCGTTGACGGCGGCGACGCTGGCCGCGCGCCTCGGCCTCCCCCGCTCGACGACCTACCACCTGCTCACCGAGCTGGAGGCCGCCGGCGTCGTCGCCCACCTGCCCGACACCGCGCGCTGGGCCGTCGGGATCGGCGCGTTCGAGATCGGGACGGCGTACCTGCGCCACCACCCGCTCGACGAGGTGGCGGGCCCGGCGCTGCGCCGCCTCGCCCGCCGCACCGGCCACGACACGCACCTCGGGGTGCTCGACGGCCGCGAGCTGCTCTACCTGCTCCGCGAGCGCCCGCCCCGTCCGCAGACGCTCGTCACCGCGGTCGGGGTCCGGCTGCCGGCGCACCTCACGGCGTCGGGACGCGCCGTGCTCGCCGGACTCGCCCCCGGTCAGCGCCGGGCCCTCCTCGCCGGAGCCGGACCCCTGGCACGCCGGACCGACCGCGGGCCGACCTCCCTGCGGGCGCTCGGCGGGGTGCTCGCCGCCGAGGCCCGTCGTGGCTGGTCGGTCGAGGACGGCGAGGTCAGCCGCGGCTACGCCTCGGTCGCCCGCCCGATCTCCGGCGCCGACGGGCAGGCGGTCGCGGCGATCAGCGTGACGTTCCCGCACGGGTGCGACCCGCCGTGCGGCGCGGACTTCGCCGACCTCGCCGCCGTCGTCGGGCGGACCGCCACCGAGGTCACGCGGCGGCTGGGTGGCGGTCCCCCGGCCGTCAGGCCGCCTGCACGACCTGCCCGCGGTAGCTCTCGATGATGTCCATGAACTCCTGGCGCTCCGCGTCGGGGACCCCGAGGAAGTTCAGCGTCGCGTCGATCTCGGTGAACACCGCGTCGAAGCCCGCACGGTCGATGGCCAGGTCGTCGTGGGCCTTGATCATGTCGTCGCCGATGTAGCACTTCGGCCCGCCCGCGGCCTCGATCGACCAGGCGGTGACGAGGAACTTGTAGCCGGGCGCGTTGGCGGCGACGCCGTGGTGCTCGTGCACGGCCGGGTTGGCGTTGACCGCGGCGTTCGCGAAGAGCCGGTCGACGAGGACGTCGACCGCTCCCGCGATGCCGTAGGTGCCGCCGAGGCGCTCGTACAGGGACTGCTCGGGCATCGGACCCCCTGGAGACGTCACCGCCGGTGATGTGGTGGAACGGCGGCGTGATCGGGCTCACTCTGACACCCGGGGTCGGTGGTGCACAACCGTTCGGGGTCAGCCGGGACGGACCCAGCCCTTGATGAACGCGAAGTGGTCGTCGAAGCGCAGGACGGGGTCGTTCCGGTAGGCGTGGCGGAACTGGTCGATCCCGGCCCGCAGCTCCTCGTCGGAGAACTCCCCCAGCACCGACATGTACCGCGACTCGAGCATCCGGACGTAGCGCTCGCGGTCGATCGTGGTGTGGAAGGTCCGGTAGCTGACGACGGCCCGCAGGCCCACCGCGGACACCATGTCCACGACCTCCGCGGGCTCGGGCTGGAGCTCCTCGAACCGCTCGTGGGCCTCCCGGAACAGCGGGTGGCCGATGGTGCGCGGCAGCATCACCACGAGGATCCGGCCGTGCCGCGAGAGCAGGCCCGCGAGCCCCTCGAGGGTCGCCCGCCGGTCGGCGACGTGGTGGAAGGACTCCTTGAGGACGATCGCGTCGAGCCGGTCCGGCGCCGCCACGCGGCCCGTCGCCAGGTCCTCCGCGCTCGCGACCAGCGGCTGCAGGCTCCGCGACCGGGGCAGCCGGTCGAGCATCGCCGGCACGGGGTCGACGCACAGGATCGGCCGCTCGGGCTCGACCTCCGCGGCGAGCCGGCGCGTGTAGAGGCCGGTGCCGCAGCCGACGTCGGCGATCGCGTCGGTGGCCGTCAGGCGCAGCGAGTCGACGATCGCCTGGGAGAACCGCCGGATGTGGTCGGGGTCGTAGGACCAGTGCTCGTCGTAGTCCGCGGCGATCCGCTCGTAGTGCTCGACGGTCTGGTCGCTCATGACGGTCTCCCGTTCGCGATCGACGGCGGTGGCGTCGCGACAGGGTGACACGTCGCTGGTCCGGACGGGCGAGAGCCCGTCAGGTCGCGGCCACCGTGGCGGGGAGGCGCAGGACCTCGGTGAGGTAGCGACGCACGAGGTCGGGGTCGGCGGTGTCGGCGACCAGGCCGAGGTAGCCGTCGGGGCGGACGAGCGCCATACCGTGCTCGTCGGCGTCGAGCCGGACGACCGTGCCGAGGTCGCCGAGCACGTCGCCGAGCTCGCCGAGGTCGCCGTCGTCGCCGTGCACCAGCAGCACGAACCCGGGCCGCTGCAGGAGCTCCTCGACGGCGACCGGGGTGCCGTCGGCGCGGCGCAGCCCCGCGGGGTCGGGGGCGTGCTCGCCCGCGCGGGCGGCGCCACGCCGGTGTCCGCCGTGCTGCACCGCCAGCGAGCTGCCGGGGTGGCCGATGGTCAGTTCGGCCAGGCGTTCGGCCGCGGCCTCGCCGAACCCCGGCAGGTGTCCGGCGACCGCCATCGCCGCGTTGCGCAGGACCCCGAGCGGGCCCGAGGCGGTGCCGATGTCCGTCAGGCGCGTGGTCACCCGGACCACCTCGGCGCCGACGGGGTGCCGTTCCTCCTGGTAGGAGTCGAGCAGCGCCGGGTCCGCCCCGTGCCGGGCGACGAGGGCGAGCTTCCACGCGAGGTTCGCGGCGTCCTGGATGCCGGTGTTCATGCCCTGGGCGCCGGCGGGGCTGTGGATGTGGGCGGCGTCGCCGGCGAGCAGCACCCGGCCGTGACGGTACTGCGGGACCTGGGCGTGGTGGATCTCGAAGTAGGTCAGCCAGTGGGACCCGGTCACCCGGACCCGGCCTCCGGTGCGCTCGTGCGTGAGAGCCTCGATCCGCTCCGGGGTCGGCGCCGGCGCGTCGCCGGGGTCGTCGACGAGGAAGATCACGCGCGCCCGGGTGCCGCGCAGCGGGAAGAGCATCGCGAGGCCGTCGGGGTGGGTGAACATCCGCCCGGTCCCCGGGTCCAACGACGTCTCCACCTCGACGTCGGCCATCGCGAAGTGCTGCCCGTGGAAGTCGCCCTCGAGACGGGTGCCGACGAGGTGGCGGGTGGTGCTGTGCGCGCCGTCGGCACCGACGACCCAGCCGACGCGGGCGCGCTCGTCCCCGGCGGAGGTCCGCAGGGTGACCTCGACGCCGTCCCCGTCCTGGGTCAGCGCCGTGAGCTCGACGCCGCGCTCGACGACGACCCCGAGCTCGGCGGCCCGCTCGGCCAGCACCCGCTCGGTGTCGGGCTGGGCGATGTCGAGCATGAACGGGTGGCGGGACGGGATGCCGGTGAGGTCGACGGTGGCGCGGGTCGCGCCCGTCGTGCCGTCGGCGATCTCGAAGCCGTCGACGCGGCGCCCGCGGGCCTCCAGCCGGGGGCACACGCCCAGCGCGGCGAGCATCTCCAGGCTGCGGGCGTGGATCACGACGGCGCGGGACTCGTCGGTCGGCGCGCCGAGCGTGTCGATGATCCGCACGGGAACGCCGAGCCGGGCGAGCTGGCTCGCGGCCACCAGCCCCACCGGCCCCGCCCCGACGACCAGCACGCCGCTCGTGATGCTCATGTCGTCCCCTTCATTGGTAGAGCTACCAATGATCGAAGCGGCGTCCGGATCGACCGTCAACGGGCACTTCGAGCCGTGCCCGGACGACCACGCAGCGGCACACTGACGTCCCCGACCGAGGAGGCCACGAGGTGATCACCGGAGCGCACGCCATCCTGTACAGCGCCGACGCCGAGGCGGACCGCGCGTTCCTGAAGGACCTGCTCGACACCCGGACCGTCGACGCCGGCGGCGGCTGGCTGATCATCGGGCTCCCGCCGGCCGAGGTCGCCGTCCACCCGACCGACGGCCCGCCCGAGCACGAGCTCTACCTGATGTGCCACGACGTCGACGCCACCGTGGCCGACCTCGGCGCCCGGGGCGTCGGCGTCGACCCCGTCACCGACCAGGGCTGGGGCCGGCTGACCGCGATCCACCTGCCCGGCGGCGGCCGGCTCGGCCTCTACGAACCCCGGCACCCGGTCCCGTGATCGTGCGGCCGAGCGGGTGATGTCGTCGGCGTCTCACCGCCGCCCGGCGGCCGGGCTCTGGTGCGGCAGCGGGGCGCGTGTCTAGCGTTCCGGCCATGGACATCGGCCCCGTGCGTCGGCGGCTCACCGCAGAACCCGTCAGCTCGCCCGTTCCCGGCGAGGAGTGGCCCGTCGAGCCCGCGCCCGTGAGCGAGCAGGCGGCCGGCACCACCGTCCCGACCCCGCGGCCCGAGCCCGCGCGGTGATCCACCCGCCGGCGACCACCCTCGACGCCGCCGGCGTCCCGGACGTCTCCGAGGCGATCCTGGGCTGGCGCACCTGGCGCGTGGGACGCCGTGCCCAGCGCCGTGCCGAGCTCGTCGCCCCGCTCGCCCAGGTGATCTGGCCGGCCCGCCGGGCGATGGTGGCCACCTGCGGCTCGTCGAGCCACGAGGCGCCGGGCGACCGGTGCCGGTGCGGGCTGTACGCCGTCCACGACCCCGGAACGCTGGAGTGGGGCCCGTCGGACTTCGAGGTGATGGGCGTCGTGGCGCTGTGGGGGCAGGTGGTCGAGGGGTCGCGGGGCTGGCGCGCGTCGCACGGCTACCCGCGGTTCCTCGTCACCGGCCCGGCCATCCCCGCCGAGCAGCGGGCGGCGCTCGCCCGCCGCTACGGGGTGCCGGTGCACGGCGCCGACCTCCCGGCGCGGGCACTGGCCCGGCAGCTCGGCGGCGACCCCCTGGCGACGACGCTCCTCCGGAGCACGGAGACCGAGGCACTGCTGGCAGCGCACATGGCGGAGTGGGCCCGCCGGTGGCACGACCGCCAGGCGCGGCTCGAGGCCGGCCGGGGCTCGAGGTTCCGTCCGCTCGCGCGGGTGTGGCGGCGCTGACGTCAGCCGAACAGGTCGCCGGCCAGGTACTTCAGGCCCGTGTCGGCGGCGACGGTGACGACCGTGCGACCCGGCCCCGCCTCACGGGCCAGCTCGAGGGCGCCGGCGACGTTGAGCGCCGACGAGGTCCCCACGAAGAGTCCCTCCTCGCGGGCGAGGCGCGGGGCGAGCACGCGGGCGTCGTCCTCGGAGACCGCGCGGGCGTCGTCGTGCGTCCCGGGACCGAGCAGCGGCGGCACGATCCCGGTCGCGGTGCCCTCCACCCGGTGCGGCCCGGCGACCCCGGTCGTGAGCACCGGTGAACTCGCCGGCTCCAGCGCGACCACCCGCGTGGCGCCCGCGGCGTGGAGCACCTCCGCCACCCCGGTGAGCATCCCCGCCGTCCCGACCGCCGCGCAGAACACGTCCACGGCCGGGGCCTGGGCGAGGATCTCCCGACCCAGCTCGGCGTAGCCGGTGAGCGCGTCGGTGTTGTGGAACTGGTCGGTCCAGAACGCGCCCTCGTCGGCGACGATCCGGTCCACCTCCGCGCGCATGCGCACGAACAGGTCCGGCGTGATCTGCCCGCCGTCGCTCGGGACGACGGTGAGGTCGGCCCCGAAGGCGCGCATCGTCCGCAGCTTCTCGGGGGAGAACGCGTCGGAGGTGACGAGCGAGAGGGGGTGGCCGGTGATCGCGCAGACGAACGCGAGCGACGACCCGGTGCTCCCGCCCGTGAACTCCACGACACGGCGGCCGGGCGCGAGCTCACCGCGGCGGCGCCCGCCGTCGACGATCGCCCGCGCCATGCGGTCCTTGCAGCTGCCGGTGGGGTTGGCGCCCTCGAGCTTGACCAGCACCGCGGCGCTCTCCTCGGGCACGAGCCGGCGCAGGCGGACCAGCGGCGTGTGGCCCACGGCCTCGAGCACGGAGCTCGCGACGGCGTGGTGCCCCATGTGTGCTCCTCGTGGTGAGGCTCCCGAGGATGGCGCCGGGGCGGGGGTGCGGTCCAGATGCGTGCGGGGAGCCGGCGCCGACGTGTCAGCGGAGTGGCTCCGCAGACGTTGAGTGTCCGTAACTCCCCGCACTCGCCTCCCGGTGGTGGGAGTGTCAGCGGTGGGCCACCGCGGACACTGGGCGTCCGCAACGCCACACGCTCGCGGCGGTGAAGGCTCGGCGTGGTGACGCAGGGTGTACCTCCAACGGCGTCTGATTCGAACGCGGCAACGCCCCTCGGAGCTGCGCATCGTTACCGTTCCGTGATCTGGTGTTCGAGGTCGACGAGCCGTTGGCGGCGCGGCGTTGTCGGGGGTCCGGTCTAGAGTCGAACACATGAGCGAACAGGATGTGCGGGACGGCCGGATGGCCGACCTGGATGCCCTGGAGGCTGGCCCGGAGCTGCTCACGGCCCTGGATGCGCTCTCGCCGGACACGCTGATCGGAGAAGACCTGGCCGCCTACGTCCGGGCCTCGGCGCGGCTCGCGAACCACGGCACCGCGCGGCTGCTCGACGGGATGCACCACCTGGGGCGCGCTCAGGAAGGACGCAGCGAGCGCCACGCGGGCCTCGACGAGTACTCCGGCGACGAGGTCGCCGTCGCGCTGGGGTGGTCGCGGTCGATGGCCTGCCGCAAGCTCGACCTCGCCGACGACCTCGCCGTCCGCCTGCCTGCGGTGGGCGAAGCGTTGTGGGAGGGGTGGCTCGACGAGCCCAAGGCGACCCGGCTCTGCGAGTGGACCCGGGATCTCTGTGACGACCACGCCCGCCATGTCGCCCAGGAGCTGCTGCCCGAGGCACCGGAGCTGCCGGTCGGGGAGCTGATCCGGCGGATCGAACAGACCGGCGCGGCGATCGACCCGGAGTGGGCCGCGCGGCGCGAGGCGCGGGCGGCGAAGAACCTGCGGGTGATGCTGACCGCGAACCCGTCGGGCACCGCCACCTTCGCGGTCTGCGACACCACCGCGCCGCGGGGGCTGGCGATGCGCGACCGCTGCGACGCCATCGCCGCCGCGGTGCGGGCGCTCGGGGTGCGCATCCCGATCAAGGACCTGCGCGGCGAGGTCGCCGCCCGGTTGCTCGACGGGTCGACCGCCGGGCTCACCGACCAGCAGATCGTCTGCCTCCTCGCCGCCGAGTACCACGCCGCCGGCCAACCGCCCGAGGACTCCCGCGACGAGGGGTCCGGTGACGACCCGGACGGTGACGACTCCAGCGGGCCTCGCGACGACGGACCCCGCGACAACGGTCCTGCGGACCCCGGGCCCGGCGACGAGCCCAGTAACGACGACGGGCCTGACGACGGCGACCGATCCGATGGCAGCACCCCGCCTGAGGACAGAGACCGCGCCGCTGGCACCGGCGAGGACCCGGTCGGTCCAGCAGGTCAGGGTGTCCTCGACCTGCCCGGGATGCCGCTTCCCGAGGAGTCCGGCGAGTCCGACGAGTCCGACGAGTCCGACGAGCCGCCGGTGCCGGACTCCCCGACGGAGATCACCGGGCCCGACCCCGGACCCGGGGTCCCCCGCAACGGCACCAGCGAGCTGCGCCTGCGCCTGACCACCGCGCTCGGACTCGACCAGCTCCCCGCCACCGTCCCCGGCTACGGCACCGTCCTGGCTCACCACGCCCGCACGCTGCTGACCGACGCCCGGTACGGCGAATGGCGCATCGTGCTCACCACTCCCGACGGCCACCTCCAGCACGTCCTGCTCGCCCGACACCGACCAGCCCGCCCCCACGGCCGACACGAGCCGCGGGGGCCAGGGCAACGCCGCGCCATCGTCGAACTCCAGGTTCCGACGACGCTGCTCGCCGCCCTCGACCCCGAGGCCCACCCCGCGTGGACCGCAGTGCTCCGCGAGCTCCAAGCCCGGCTCGGAGAGCTCGAGCACCCCGGCCCGCCGCGCGAGAGCCTGGCCGAGCGGTGGCGGCGGCGGCCCAGCGCGGAGGTCGACCGCTGGACCCGGGTCCGCGACCGGCACTGCATCATCCCGTGCTGTCACCGCCCCGCCCATCGCGCCGAGCTCGACCACACCCGCGACTGGGCCCACCACGGACCCTCCGCACACGGGAACCTCGGCGTGCTCGACAAGCACCACCACCGCGCGAAGCACCACGGTGGGTGGCAGATCACCCAGCCCGCCCCGGGACACTTCACGATCCGCACGCGAGCCGGGCAGCGCCTCACCACCACCCCGAAGAAGATCCTCGAGCACCTTCCCGAGCCCAGGCCCGCGCGCCGGCCACGACCCCTGCCCGACGACGGCCGACCGACCCACCCCGACCGCACCGACGACGACAGCACCGACGACCTCGCCGCCGCCGAGGACGCCCATTGGCGCGAGCGGTTCCTGCGCCGCACCGGCGGCACGGTCCGCGGGAAGCGGATCCCGGCGGAGCGCACGACCCCCGCGACACCACCCGCGGTCCACGACCCCGACGATCCGCCACCGTTCTGATGGACCGACTGATGGACCGACCGCCCCGACCTGCTGCGCGACGACCTACGGGTCGCTGACGGCCTCCACCGGCTGCTCCCCCGCCACGGTCGGCGTCCCCGGCGTCTCCGGCACCTCGTCGCGGGCGACTTCCGGGAGCTCGTCCTCGCCGAGCTCGGGCACCTCGTCGCGAGCGACCTCCGGGACCTCGTCCTCGCCGAGCTCGGGCACCTCGTGATCGGGCACCCGCGGCACCGGACGCTGAGGGACCGGAGGCACCGGCGGCACCTCGTCCTCGGGCTCGTCGCCCCGGCGGCCGCTCCGTGTCTGCGTCATGGGCCCACCTCCAGCCGACCCCGACCCTACGGACCCACGACGCTGACCGTCCCCGCGTCGCCGTCGACCCGCACCCGGTCGCCGGTGCGGATCCGCTCGGTCGCCGACCCCGTGCCCAGCACCGCGGGGATGCCGTACTCCCGGGCGACGATCGAGCTGTGGCTCAGCGGGCCGCCGATGTCGGTGACGACCGCCGCCGCCCGGGCGAACAGCGGCGTCCAGGCCGGCGTGGTCATCCGGGCCACCAGGACCTCGCCCGGCGCCATCGCCCCGAAGTCCTCCGGGCCCCGTAGCACCCGCGCCACGGCGGTGACCGAGCCCGTCGAGCCGGGCACCCCCCGGAGCTCCCCGCCCGCGGGCGTCTCCGCCCCCGGCATGAACCGGCCGAACACCGTCCTGAGCCACGGGACGTGCGGCAGCATCTGCGGCGGCGAGACGAGCGCACGCCCCCGTCGCAGCGCCTTCCGCTCGGCCACCGGCGGGTCCACCTCCGCACCCCGGATCGCTGCGCGCAGCTCCGGCTCGGTGAGCCAGAAGACGTCCACGGCGAGCCGGTCGCCGAGCTCCCGCAGCATCCGGCGCATCACCGGCCACGCGAGCCCGACGTCGGCCAGCGCGTCCTCCCGGACCGGGCCGAGGGACCGGGCGCGCGCCAGCAACGCGTCGAACACCCGGAGGCGGACCGGACCGAGCCGGGCCCGCAGCTCCTCGGTCCGGACGTCCCTCTCGGCCCGCAACCGCTCGCGACGGGCCTCCGGGTCGACGCCGGCCGGGGACATCTGGAAGCGGATGGTGTCGAGCAGCGTGCTCGGGTCGTCAGCGGGCACCGGCTCGGCGAAGTCCAGGTCGAAGACGGTGTGCCCGAAGCGCTCGAGGTGCTCGGCGAACCCCCGCTGCCAGGCCTCGGTCTCGGTGCCGGACGTCCGTGCCGCCACGGCCAGCGCGTACAGCGACCGCTCCGCCCGCAGCGGCTCGCTGTCCTCCCCGACGAGCAGCACGTGGGCGGCGGGGTCGCCCGCCCGCCGGACCGCTTGGTCGTAGAAGGCGGTGAAGCCGATCTCCGCGGTGGCGGCGAGCGGGATCACCGACTGCACCGCCGTGTAGTACGTCGCGCCGGCCCCGAGCAGGGTGACGACGCCGTCGAGCAGCTCCGCCGACGACAGCCCCGCGAGCTCCTTCGCCGACCACGCGGCCACCGTCGCCGCGTACGCCGGGTGCGCCCGCTCCCGCCAGCCCCGCACACCGCCGCGCGTCTCGGGTCGGGTGAGGCCGCGCGCCGCCCACGGGAGCCGCACCGTCATCCAGAGCAGACCGCGGGTCCGGTAGAAGTAGTAGGCGTAGCCGTTGATCGTCGGGAAGGCGATGTCGCCCTCGGGCACCGGGCGTCCGAGCATCTCGGCGAACAGCCCGCGGATCGACCCCGTGACGGCCGGCCCGATCAGGTCCGCGAACAGCGGCGTCAGCGGGCTCGGCATCTGCTCGACGATGCTGGCCCGGAAGTACGCGCCGCCCGGGTACGGCACCGGCCAGGACTCGGGCGGCGGGGCGGTCGGCGGGGGCAACGCCGTGATCGGGCGGGCCTGGACCAGCGCGAACGCCCCGTCGACGCGCACCCACTCGACGTCCTGCGGCACCCCGAAGTGCTCCTCGGCCCGCACGGCGAGGCGGGCGAGCTCCGCCACCTCGTCCGCCCGCAGCACCGGCACCCGCTGCCGGTCCGACGGCACCGCGACCTGGTCGGTGCCACCACCCGTCGCGACGGTCATCTCGGTCTTGACCGCCACGGTGCGACCGACCTCGGCGAACGTCGCCCGGTCGACGACGAGCTCGTCGGTGGCCGCGAGCCCGCCGACGACCGACTCCCCCAGGCCCCACGCCGCGCTGACCACGATGCGGTCGCGCCGGCCGGTGGTCGGCTCGGCGGTGAACAGCACGCCGGACGCGCCGGCGTCGGCCATCCGCTGGATCACCACGGCGAGCCGCACGTCGGTGGCCGCGACGCCCTGCCGCGAGCGGTAGTCGATCGCCCGCGGGGTCCACAGCGACGCCCAGCACCGCACGACGGCGTCGAGCACCGCGTCCTCACCGCGGACGTCGAGGAACGTCTCCTGCTGGCCGGCGAAGCTGGCGTCGGCGAGGTCCTCGGCCGTCGCGGACGAGCGCACCGCGACCGGTCCCCCGCCGAGGTCGGCGTACGCCGCGCGGACCTGCGCCGCCACCCCGGGCGGCACGGAGACCCCCAGGAACGCCTCGTGGACCTCGGGCGAGCCCACGTCGAACCCGGCGGCCGCCACGGCGTAGGCCTCGGTCGTCAGCACCACGCCCGGCGGCACCGGCAGCCTGGCCCGCACCAGCTCGCCGAGGTTGGCCCCCTTGCCCCCGACCAGCGCGACGTCGTCGCTCCCCACCTGCGCGAACGCACGGACGTACTCCACCCCGCCAGTGTGCTCCCGACAGCAGGCCTGGGCTGCGATCATGAGGTCATGGGTGCAGGACGGCTCGCCGCGCTGCCGCCGGTGCGCGCCGTGCCGCACGAGCGGGTCGCGGAGGCGCTGGCCGGGACACCGACGCTCGTCGTGCTCGACGACGACCCGACCGGCACGCAGACGGTCCGCGACCTGCCGGTCCTCACCCGCTGGTCCGCCGACGACGTCGGCTGGGCGCTGGCACAGGGCACGCCGGCATTCTTCGTCCTCACCAACACCCGCAGCCTCGCCCCCGGGGACGCCGCCGCCCGCGACCGCGAGGTCGTCCGGACCTGCCTCGAGGCCGCCCGGCGGGCCGGGGTCGAGGTCGCCTTCGCCAGCC
This sequence comes from Actinomycetospora aeridis, assembly GCF_037400275.1. Taxonomy (NCBI): domain Bacteria; kingdom Bacillati; phylum Actinomycetota; class Actinomycetes; order Pseudonocardiales; family Pseudonocardiaceae; genus Actinomycetospora; species Actinomycetospora aeridis. Next base: position 256,451 of record NZ_JBBEGL010000006.1, read on the forward strand.
GCGGCGACTCCACCCTGCGCGGGCACTTCCCGCTCGAGACCGACGTGATCGCGGAGGAGACCGGCGAGCCCGACGCGGTGATCCTCGCCCCCGCCTACACCGACGCGGGCCGGGTGACGCTCGACGGCGTCCACTGGCTGCGCGACGGCGACGAGCTCACCCCGGTCGCCGAGAGCGAGTTCGCCGCCGACGCGACCTTCGGCTACCGCTCGTCCCGGCTGGCCGACTGGGTGGCAGAGAAGAGCGACGGCGCGATCCCCGCCGGCGACGTCGCGGAGGTGCGGATCGACGCGCTGCGCGCCGGCCCGGTGCGGCTCCCGGACGCCCGCGTGATCGTCCTCGACGCCCTCGTCGACGACGACCTGCGCGCCGCCGTCCTCGCGATCCTCGCCGCCGAGCGCGCGGGCGCCCGGTTCGTCCACCGCGTCGGCCCGTCCTTCGTCCGCGCCCGGGTGGGCCAGCCCGAGCAGCCGCCGATCCCCGACGCCGAGCTGCGGGACGCCGTCGGGCGCGGTCACGGACTCGTGGTGGCCGGCTCCCACGTCGGGCGGACCAGCCGCCAGCTCGAGCGCCTCGCCGACCGCCGCGACCTCGCCCGCGTCGAGCTCGACGTGCAGCGCGTCCTCGAGGAGGACGCGGACCACCTCGAGCAGGCCGCCGCGCACCTCGAGCACGAGCTCGGCACCCGCACCGCCGTCCTCGCCACCTCCCGCACCCTCGTCACCGGCCGCGACGAGGCGGAGAGCCTCGACATCGCCCGCCGGGTCAGCGCCGCCCTCACCGGCGTCACCGCGCGGGTCGTCGCCGCGGGCCCACCCGCGTGGGTCCTAGCCAAGGGCGGCATCACGTCCTCCGACGTCGCCACCGCGGCGCTGCGGGCCGACCGGGCGTGGGTCCGCGGCTCGCTGCTGCCGGGCATCGTCTCGCTCTGGGCACCGACCAGCGGCCCGCCGCTGGTGGTGTTCGCCGGGAACGTCGGCGACGACGACGCCCTGGCCGACGTCGTCGACCGTCTGGAGGCCGCGGCATGCGCGTGATCGTCACCGGCGGGGCCGGGTTCCTCGGGACGCTGCTGTGCCGCCGGCTGCTCGACGGTGCCGTCGGCATCGGCGGGGCGGCCGCGCGGGTCGACCGCCTGACCGTCGTCGACCTCGTCGCCCCGGACGACGACGTGGCCGCCGACCCGCGGGTGGAGCACGTGTCCGGCGAGCTCAGCCGCACCCTCGGCGACGAGGCCGACGCGATCTTCCACCTCGCGGGCGTGGTCAGCGGCGCCGCGGAGGCCGACTTCGACGCCGGCATGCACACCAACCTCGACGGCACCCGCGCCGTCCTCGAGTACGCGCGCGGCCACGCCGTGCCCCCGGTGCTGGTGTTCACCAGCTCGCTCGCGGTGTTCGGCAGCGACCCCGCGATCGGCCCCGTGGGCCCCGTGGACGACGACACCCTGCCCCGCCCGCAGTCGAGCTACGGCATCCAGAAGTTCATCGGCGAGCAGCTCGTCGCCGACTACACGCGCAAGGGCTTCGTCCGCGGGCGCTCGGTGCGGCTGATGACCGTGTCGGTCCGCCCCGGGCGTCCCAACGCCGCCGCCTCGAGCTTCCTGTCGAGCATCGTCCGCGAGCCCCTCGCCGGCGAGCGCGCCGTGTGCCCCGCGCCCCTCGACATGCCCGTCGCGCTGTCGTCGCCGGACCGCACCCTCGAGGGCATCCTGCGGGCCGCCGAGCTCGACGACGCGACCTGGGGCAGCCGCACCGCGATGAACCTCCCCGCGCTGACCACCACGCCGCGGGAGATGACCGCCGCCCTCGACCGCGTCGCGGGCCCGGGGACGAGCGAGCTCGTCGACTGGGTGGAGGACCCGACGGTCGTCGCGATCGTCGGCAGCTGGCCCCCGCGCTTCGCGACGCCCCGCGCCCACGCGCTGGGCCTGCGGGCGGACGAGTCCTTCGACGACGTCGTGCGGGCGTACGTCGCCGATTACACCTGACACCGCATTCAGGCAAGCCTGCCCTAAGATCGATCCGGACAGAACGTCACGGATCGTTCACGAGGGGTGTCATGAGCAGCAGCGTCCGCACCAGCACCGTCCCGCCCGCCGCGCCACCCGCCCGCATCGCGCTGGCGGTCGTGCTCGCGGCCGTCGTCGCCGCCGTGGTCAACACCCTCATCGGGCTGCTGGTCGGCCTGATCGAGGGCACCGGCTACAACCCGACCACGGCGATCATCTACAGCGTGATCGGCGTGCTCGTCGGGCTCGTCGGCTGGGTGCTGATCCGGCAGTTCGCGCCCCGCCCGGCGGCCGTGCTGCGCTGGGTGGTGCCGCTGGTGGTCGTGCTGAGCTTCATCCCGGACCTCTACCTGCTCACCTTCGGGATGTCGGTGCTGCTGGTGATCGCGCTGATGATCATGCACGTCGTGGTCGCGGCGGTCGCGGTGCCGGCGTTCCGGCGCGTGCTCCCCGTCTAGCTCCTCCCCGTCCGCGTCACTGCATCCCCGACGCCGCCAGCGGGTCCCACCCGGCCGTCCGGAACAGGTCCTGGAGCTGGCGGCGCCGGACGCCGATGTTGCTGCCCTCGATCACCGGGTACGCGAGCGCGGCGTGCAGGTGCCCGACGATCGGGAAGCCCGTGTCGTAGGCGGTGACCCCGACGAGCTTCACCAGCGCGTTCACCACGTCGACGCCGGTCTCGGACCCGAACACCTTCGCGTGCAGCGCGAGCTCCGGCCCGCTCGGGTGCTGGGCCATGACGGCGTCGAGGGCCCGCCAGGCCAGCAGGCGCACCGCCTCGATGCGGCCCTTCGCGTCGGCGAGGACGTCGGACACCGCCTGGTGCTCGATGATCGGCCCCGGGCCGCCCCGGCTCTCGGTGGTGGCGAAGCGGTAGGCGACGTCGAACGCCTCGCGCATCGCGGCGACGGCGAAGATGCCGATCGACGCCCCGCTCGGGAAGAAGGCGTTGCGCGTGAGCGCGACGCCCTGCCCCTCGGCCCCGAGCAGGTTCGCGCGCGGCACCCGGACGTCGTGCAGCCGCACCCGTGAGGTCAGGCAGCCCCGCAGGCCCGGCAGGTCGTGGTGCTGCTCGACCTCGACGTGCCCCGCCAGGTGGTCGCGCTCGGCGACGACCAGCGAGACCCCGCCCGGAGCGCGGCACACGATCGTCATGAGGTCCGGGCCGTCGCCGTCCCAACCCGACAGGTGCGACGCCCACGCCTTCCGTCCGTTGATCACGTAGTGGTCGCCGTCGACCACGGCCGTCGTGCGGGTGCCGGCGGCGGGCGGTTCGGCGTCGAAGTTCGCGCTGCCCTCGGGCTCGCTGTAGGCCATCGCCGCCAGTGGCGCCCCGGAGTCCGCGAGGAACGGCGCGACGAAGCGCCCCACCTGGTCCGGGGTGCCGGCCTCGTAGACCGGGGCGAGCGCGATGAGCGGGCCGGCCATCGAGATCACGAAGTCCGGGCTCTTGGCGGCCCACTCCTCGATGAAGATCGCGGCATCGACCCCGCTCGAGGCGGCGCCGCCGACCGGCGCCGGGATCAGTCCCTTGAGGAAGCCCTGCCCGACCGCCTTCTCGAACACCGGCCGGGCCAGCAGCGCGCGGGCGAGCGGGTCGGGCTCGGCGCGCACGGCCGCGGCGAGGTCGCGGAGGTGCTCCTCGGCGAACCCCCGCGCGGCGGCCTTGAGCTGCTCCTGCTCCGGGCTCAGCGTGAACGACACGACCATGACGACTCCTCCTCGGCGCGGGTGCGTCGAGCCTGGCCCGGCGACCCGCGCGCGTCTCGGCCGTCCGTGCACGCCCGGCGTCCCGTTCGTGCACCCCGCGGGTCAGGAGGGCCGCACCTCCCGTGGCGAGACCCCGAACCGTCGGCGGAAGGCCCGGCTGAACGACGTCGGGTCGTCGAAGCCGTGGGCGGCCGCCACGGCCGTCACCGTCGCGGTGGTCGCCGGGTCCGCCAGCAGGGACGCGCAGCGCTCGAGCCGCCGGCGGCGCACGGTCGCGGCGAACGACTCGTCGGCGTCGGCGAACAGGTTGTGCAGCGTCCGCGGTGAGATCGCGAACCGCCGGCAGACGCCCGGCACGGTGAGGTCGCGGTCGCCGAGGTGGGCGTCGACGTGGGCCAGGACCGCCTCGCGGGTGACCCCGGACGGGCCCGTCCCGGGCGCGGCCACCGCCCCCGCGACCGCCGCCGCGAAGGAGGTGGCGAGCTCCGGGGCGCCGGGCGCGTCCGCCTCGACCGACCAGAGCGCGGACATCAGCGCGGTCACCGCGGCGCCGGACCCGGTCGGGGCGATCGGGCGTCCCAGGTCGGGGCGCCGCCCGCCGAGGTCACGGCGCGGCACCCGGAAGGACACCATCCGCCACGCCCGGTCGAAGCGGAAGAAGTAGGGCTCGGTGGTGTCGACGACGACGAGCTCACCGGGCCGCACGACGGTCGTCCGGTCGCCGACGGTGGTGACGCACCGCCCGGCGAGCTGCAGGTTCACGAAGTAGTACTCACCCGCGGTGCGGGCGACCTCGCGGGGCCCGTGGTCGGTGCGCTGGGCCTGCGCCGCGATCCGTGCGCGGTTCAGCCCCGCGAGCGGCCGCGTCTCCACCGTCGCGGCGAACCCCGGGGCGTCGGTCGTGCGGTGCGGCGTCAGCGGCACGAAGGCCTCGCAGATGACCTCGCGCCAGTACCCGAACTGCTCGCACGCGGGCAGCTCCGCGATGTCCCAGACGCCCACGTCGCATCACCTCCGCAGCACCATCCTGGCCCGGTACCGCCGGGTCGGGAACGCAACGCCGGCGTCACACGGAGGTCACGTCCGTCTCGTCTCCTGTCAGGAGACACGAGTTCATCACAGGAGCAGCGAGCTCTAGGCAATCTCCTGTGGAGAGACTAGATTTCTCGACAAGAGACGAGAAGGGACCCCGATGACGACGGACACCTCCCCGCTGGCACCACCCGCGCCGCTCCCGACCGGCATCACCCTGCCGGAGCCGTCCCTCGCCGAGCGCGCGCGGCAGGACGGGGTCCGCTTCCTCCTCGCGATGTTCGTCGACCTCACCGGCAAGCCCTGCGCCAAGCTCGTCCCCGTCGAGTCCGCCGACGAGCTGCAGCACGAGGGCGTCGGCTTCGCCGGCTACGCCGTCGGCGCGATCGGCCAGCAGCCGTGCGACCCGGACCTCGTCGCCATCCCCGACGTCACCAGCTACACCCCGCTGCCGTGGGTGCGCGACGGGCTCGCGCTCGTGCACTGCGACCCGCACGTCGAGGGCCGGCCCTGGCACTTCGCCCCGCGCGTGATCCTCCAGCGGGTGCTGGAGCGGGCGCGGGCCCGGCAGCTGGAGCTCTTCGCCGGTGCCGAGATCGAGTACTTCCTCGTCCGCCGCGACGAGGACGGCGCCGTCGCCCTCGCCGACGCCCTGGACCGCGAGACGAAGCCCTGTTACGACGCCCGCGGGCTGACCCGGATGTACGAGCACCTCACCGGGATCTCCGCGGCGATGAACGCGCTCGGCTGGGGCAACTACGCCAACGACCACGAGGACGCCAACGGCCAGTTCGAGCAGAACTTCGCCTACGCCGACGCCCTCACCACGGCCGACCGCGTCATCACCGCCCGCTACCTGATCTCCATGCTCGCCGAGGCGCGCGGCATGACCGCCACCTTCATGCCCAAGCCGTTCGCCGACCGCACCGGCTCCGGCATGCACCTGCACCTCTCGCTCTGGCAGGACGGCGCGTCCCGCTTCCCCGACGACGCCGACCCCCGCGGCTTCGGCCTCTCCGAGCTCGCCTACCGCTTCCTCGGCGGCGTCCTCGACCACGCAACGGGGATGCAGGCCGTCCTCGCACCGACCGTCAACTCCTACAAGCGCACCGGCGCCACCTCGACCCGCTCCGGGGCCACGTGGTCACCGCGCCGCCCCACCTACGGCGGCAACGACCGCACCCACTACGTGCGGATCCCCGACGGGCAGCGCATCGAGCTGCGCGGCGGCGACGGCGCCACCAACCCCTACCTCGCGCTCGCCGTGGCGCTCGCCGCCGGGCTCGACGGGATCGAGCGCGAGACCGACCCGGACGCCACCACCGAGCGTGCGGAGCTGCCGCCGACGCTGCTGCACGCCGTCGACGCCCTCGGGCTCGACCCCGTCGTCACCGGGGGCCTCGATGCCGCCGGGCCGGGCGTCGCGGAGTACTTCGCGGCCCGCAAGCGCGACGAGTTCTTCGACTGGCACGCCACGGTCGGGCCCTGGGAGCACGACCAGTACCTGACGGCCTTCTGAGACAGGCCCTCCGCCACCCCGAGAACGAGAGGAGACCGCCCGTGTGCGGGATCGTCGGACTCCACCTGCGCGACCCCGAGCTGTACCCGCAGCTCGGCCGGCTCCTGGAGTCGATGCTGTGCGGCGTCGTCGAGCGCGGCCCCGACTCCGCCGGGGTCGCCGTCTACGGCGACACCCGCCGCGTGCCGGACGGCCACGCCGCGGTGTCGGTGCTGCTCCCGTCCGAGGCGACGCCGGAGGCGCTCAAGGACGCCCTCGCCGCGCTCGCGCCGGAGGTCACCCCGGCCGGTGACACCACCGTGGTCGCCGCGCCGACCGGCGTCGACGAGCTCGTCGCCGCGGTCCGGACTGCGTTCCCGGCCGCGACCGTGATCGGCTCGGGCCGCGACCTCGCCGTCTACAAGGGCACCGGCCACCCCCGTGAGCTCGCCGCGACCTACGACCTCGCGGGCGCCCACGGCTGGCAGGGCCTCGCGCACACGCGGATGGCGACGGAGTCGGCGGTGACCCCGGAGGGCTGCCACCCGTTCTCGGTCGGCCCGGACCAGTGCCTGGTGCACAACGGCTCGTTCTCCAACCACGCCACGATCCGCCGCGACCTCGTGCGCGAGGGCGTCACCTTCGACTCGGCGAACGACTCCGAGGTCGGTGCCCGCTTCGTCGCCTCCCGCCTCGCGCAGGGCGAGGACCTCGAGAAGGCGCTGCTCGCGCTGCGCGAGACGTTCGACGGCTTCTACACGCTGCTGGTCACGAGCGCGGACGGGTTCGCCGTCGTGCGCGACCCGATCGCCTGCAAGCCCGCGGTGATCGCCGAGACGGACGCCTGGGTCGCCATGGCCTCGGAGTTCCGCGCGCTCGCCCCGCTGCCCGGCATCGACGACGCCCGCCTCTACGAGCCCGAGCCCGGAAAGGTCTACGCATGGACTCGCTAGACACCGTCACGTTCGACCTCGCCGACACCGGCGGCGTGCGCGCCCTCAACGCCGAGCTCCACCGGCCGACGTCGAAGTCGTACGCGGTGGCGAACCCCGCCGGTGCCCACGCGATCGCGGCCGGGATCGACGCCGACCTCGCCGTCGAGGTCCACGGCCACGCCGGCTACTACTGCGCCGGCATGAACGACGGCGGCACCGTGACCGTCCACGGCAACGCCGGCACCGGCGTCGCCGAGAACATGATGTCCGGGACCGTGCGGGTCACCGGCGACGCGTCCCAGTCCGCCGGCGCCACCGCCCACGGCGGCCTGCTCGTCATCGAGGGCTCGGCGTCGATGCGCTGCGGGATCTCGATGAAGGGCGTCGACATCGTGGTCGGCGGCTCGGTCGGCTCGATGAGCGCGTTCATGGCTCAGGCCGGCCGGATGGTCGTGTGCGGCGACGCCGGCGACGGGCTCGGCGACTCGATCTACGAGGCGCGGCTCTACGTCCGCGGCTGCGTCGGCGCCCTCGGCGCCGACTGCGTCGAGAAGGAGATGCGCGACGAGCACCGCGCCGAGCTCGCCGAGCTCCTCGCCGACGCCGGCCTCGACCACGACCCGGCGGAGTTCCGCCGCTACGGGTCGGCGCGCTCCCTCTACCACTTCACCAGCGAGCACTCGGGGACTTACTGATGGCCCTCAGGGAGTCGGCCACCTACGGCCGCGGCGTCATCGCCGACATCCAGCGCGCCGCCGAGACCGGCGTCTACGACATCCGCGGCTGGGGCGCCAAGCGCGCCGTCCCGCACTTCGACGACCTGCTCTTCCTCGGCGCGAGCATGTCCCGCTACCCGCTCGAGGGCTACCGCGAGCGCTGCGACACCGACGTCGTCCTCGGCGACCGCCACGCGAAGTTCCCGCTGCACCTGCAGACCCCGGTGACGATCGCCGGGATGAGCTTCGGCGCCCTCTCCGCCCAGGCGAAGGAGGCCCTCGGCCGCGGGGCCAGCGAGGTCGGCACCTCCACCACCACCGGCGACGGTGGCATGACCGACGAGGAGCGTGGCCAGTCCAAGCACCTCGTCTACCAGTACCTCCCCAGCCGCTACGGCATGAACCCGACGCACCTGCGCTCCGCGGACGCGATCGAGGTGGTGCTGGGGCAGGGCGCCAAGCCCGGCGGCGGCGGCATGCTGCTCGGCCAGAAGATCTCCGACCGGGTCGCCGAGATGCGCACCCTCCCACCCGGCATCGACCAGCGCTCCGCCTGCCGCCACCCCGACTGGACCGGCCCCGACGACCTCGCCATCAAGATCGGCGAGCTGCGCGAGATCACCGACTGGGAGAAGCCGGTCTACGTCAAGGTCGGCGCGACCCGCACCTACTACGACGTCAAGCTCGCCGTCGCCGCGGGCGCCGACGTGGTGGTGGTCGACGGGATGCAGGGCGGCACCGCCGCCACCCAGGAGGTGTTCATCGAGCACGTCGGCATCCCCACCCTGGCCGCGATCCCGCAGGCGGTGCAGGCGCTGCAGGAGCTCGGGCTGCACCGCAAGGTCCAGCTGATCGTCTCCGGCGGCATCCGCACCGGCGCCGACGTCGCCAAGGCCATGGCCCTCGGCGCGGACGCGGTCGCCATCGGCACCGCCGCCCTGATCGCGCTCGGCGACAACGACCCGCAGTACGCCGCGGAGTACGAGGCGATGGGCTCGGCGGCGGGGTACTACGACGACTTCCAGGACGGCCGCGACCCCGCCGGGATCACCACCCAGGACCCCGAACTCGCCCAGCGCCTCGACCCCGTCGACGCCGGACGACGCCTCGCGAACTACCTGCGCGTCCTCACCATGGAGGCCCAGACCATCGCCCGCGCCTGCGGGAAGGCCCACGTGCTGCACCTCGAGCCCGAGGACCTCGTCGCCCTGACCATCGAGGCCGCCGCCATGGCCCGCGTCCCGCTCGCCGGCACCAGCTGGATCCCGGGGGTGACCCGGTGAGCGCCGACACCGCCGAGGTCGTCATCGTCGGAGGCGGCCTCGAGGGCTGCGCCGCCGCCTGGGCCCTCGCCGAGCGCGGCACCACCGACGTCGTCATCGTCGAGCGCTCCACCGTGGGCTCCGGCGGCACCGGCAAGTCGTCCGGGGTCGTGCGCTGCCACTACGGCGTCTCCTCGCTGGCCGCCATGGCGACCCGCGCGCTGGAGGTCTTCGAGAACGCGGCCGACGTGCTCGGCGAGGACGTCGGCTTCCACCAGACCGGCTACGTCGTGGGCGTCGGCGAGCCGAACGTCGACGCCCTGCGCGCCTCGATGGCCGACCAGCGCGCCGTCGGGGTGCGCACCGAGGACATCGACGCCTCCGAGGTCGCCAAGCTGTGGCCGTCGGCCGACCTCGAGCCCTTCGCCGCGTTCGCCTGGGAGGAGCGCGGCGGCTACGGCGACGCCTACCAGACCGCCCAGGCCTTCGCGGGCGCCGCGCGCCGCGCCGGCGTCCGGCTGCGCCAGGGCACCACGGTCACCGACCTCGTCACGCGGGGCGGCGCCGTCACCGGGGTCCGCCTCGCCGACGGCTCGGAGATCCACACGGGCACGGTCGTGCTGACGGCCGGCCCGTGGTCGGTGCCGCTGCTCGCCAAGCACGGCATCACGCTGCCGATCACCGTGCACCGCGAGCAGATCGTGCTGATCGACCCGGGCGAGGCGCTGGGCCCGGTGCCGGTGTTCTCCGACCTCGTCTCGCTGCAGTACGTCCGGCCCGAGAGCGGCGGGGAGATCCTGTTCGGCAACTCCGACCTCGCCGAGCTCGAGCCCGCCGACCCGGACCGCTACTCGAACCAGGCCACGCCGTCGTTCCTGGACCTGGCGGTGGAGAAGGTCGGGACGCGCTTCCCGGGGCTGGAGGACGCGGCGATCGCGTCGACCTACGCCGGGTGCTACGACGTCACGCCCGACTTCAACCCGGCGATCTCGGAGACCGAGATCGAGGGGCTGATCGTCGCCGCCGGGTTCTCGGGGCACGGGTTCAAGATCGCGCCGTCGGTGGGCAGGCTCGTGGCGGACCTGGTGATGTACGGCACGAGCCGCGACCCGGACATCCCGGCGTCGGACTTCCGGCTCTCCCGCTTCGCCGAGGGCGAGCTCCTGCGCAGCCCGCACCCCTACGTCGGCGCCGGGGAGATGCGCTGACGGCATACTCCCCGTCATGAGCCAGGAGGACGGTGTCGACCCCGGGGGGCCGGCAGCGCGGGAGGTCGCGACGCCGACCTCCCAGGAGGGGCGGCTCGAGCGGGCCATCGGCGCGGAGGTCCGGCGGCTGCGCCGGGCCTCCGGGGCCACGCTCGCCGAGATGTCGGTGCGCACCGGCATCTCCAAGCCGATGCTCTCGAAGATCGAGCACGCGCAGACGTCGTGCAGCCTCACGACGCTCGCGCGGCTCGCCGACGCGCTCGACATCCCGGTGACGGCGTTCTTCCGCGGCGCCGACGTCGAGCGGGAGGCCGTGCACACCCGCTCGGGTGCCGGCGCGCGGATCGTCGCGCGCGGCACCCGGGTGGGGCACGACTACACGCTGCTCGGCGGCCTGCGCGGCCAGCACAAGCGCATGGAGGCCCACCTCGTCACGCTCACCGAGCGCAGCGAGGAGTTCCCGCTCTTCCAGCACCCGGGCACCGAGCTGCTGTACATGCTCGAGGGCCACATGGTCTACAGCCACGGCGAGTCGAGCTACGACCTGCTGCCCGGCGACGCGCTCCAGCTCGACGGCAACGGGCTGCACGGCCCGCAGGACCTGCTGGAGCTCCCGATCCGCTTCCTGTCGGTGGTCGCCCACCCCGACGCGGGGAACGGCGAGGACTAGAACACAGCCAGGTCAGAAGACAATCGTCGAGTGCCCGTCGAGCAGCACCCGGTCCTCGCAGTGCCACCGCACGGCCCGCGCGAGCACGGTCCGCTCGACGTCGGCACCGCGGCGGGTGATGTCGGCGACCCGGTCGCGGTGGGAGATCCGGGCTACGTCCTGCTCGATGATCGGGCCCTCGTCGAGGTCCTCGGTGACGTAGTGGGCCGTCGCGCCGACGAGCTTCACCCCGCGCGTCTTCGCCTGCTCGTAGGGGCCCGCCCCCGCGAACGCGGGCAGGAACGAGTGGTGGATGTTGATCGCCGGCACGCCGATGCGCTCGAGGAACCCGCCCGTGAGCACCTGCATGTAGCGGGCGAGCACGACGAGGTCGACCCGGCCGTCGAGCAGCTCGGCCTGCTGGCGCTCGGCCTCGGGCTTGGTGTCGCGCGTGACCGGGATGTGCGCGTAGGGCACGTCGAAGGTCGCGACCTCCTTCTGCAGGTCGGGGTGGTTGGAGACCACCTGCACGACGTCGATCGGCAGCTCCCCGCGTCGCCACCGCCACAGCAGGTCGAGCAGGCAGTGGTCGTAGCGCGACACGAACAGCGCCACGCGCGTCGGGACCGACGCGGCCCGCATCCGGAACGACATCCCGAAGCGCTCGGCGACCTCCGCGCCGAACTCCTCCTCCAGGGCCGGGAGCCACGTCGTCAGCTCCGGCATCCGGAACACGATCCGCAGGAAGAACCGGCCCCCGACGGGGTCGGTGGTCTGCTGGTCGGACTGGACGATGTTCGCGCCGCGGGCGAGGAGGAAGCCGCTGATCGCCGCCACGATGCCGGGCCCGTCCGGGCAGGAGACGAGGAGACGCCCGACCTCGGGGTCCGGCAGGGAGGCTTCCATGATCAGCTCCAGGGGAACGGCGAGTGGCTCGTCGGGTGGAGCTCTCCCGCCGCGTAGCGCGCGAAGCGGAAGGGCTCCAGCAGGTCCTGCGGCTCGCCGAGCAGCTCCTTGGCCACCAGCGCGCCGACTCCGATCATCTTGTACCCGTGGTTGGAGTCGGCGATGACGTACGCGTTCCCCCGGAAGGAATCGAAGACCGGGAAGCTGTCCGGCGTGAACGCCCCGAGCCCGCCCGAGGGCTCCTTGCGGTAGACGTCGCGACGGCCCTGGAAGCGCTTGTGGCACACGGCGAGCGCGGAGGTCCACATCCGCACGAAGTCCTCGCCGACCACGAACTCGGGGCTGGAGACGCCGTAGGGGTCGACGGCCACGGTGTCGGCCGGGCGCCCGACCTGCTCGGGTGACGCGCCGCCCTGGACGCCGCCGAAGTGGAAGTCCGGCTTGTAGTAGATGCCCCAGATCTGATCGGTGATCAGCTCGCCGTCGATGTCGTCGTAGAGCGGGGCGTCGGAGTCGACGTGGATCACCGGCGGCAGCTCGCCGCGGTTGTCCATGAACTCGTGGGGGTCGACGCCGAGGATGCCCTCCTGCAGCGCCCAGTAGGTCCACATCGGGACGTCGACGGTGCGGCCGTCGGGCATCCGCACCGGCGTCGTGGACGGGAGCTCGAGCATCGACCACAGGTCGCGGACCCACGGCCCGACCGCGGCGACGACGTGCTCGCACGTGATCGTCCCGGCGTCGGTCTCGACGGCGCTGACACTCGGGCGAGCGGAGCGACGGGATGAACTCGAGTCGTCGGTGAACTGCAGCCCGGTGACGGTCACGCCGGTGACGATCGAGGCGCCGGCCGCGCGCACCTTCTCCTCGAGCCCGCGCAGCGAGGCGACGTTGTTGGCGTAGCCTCCGCGCAGCTCGTGCAGGATCACCGAGACGCCGGGCGCCTGCCAGTCCGAGAACATCTCGCGCATGTAGTCGTGGCAGGCGTCGACGCCCTCGACGAGCACCGAGTCGTAGCCGATCGCCTGCTGCTCGGCGTGGATCTGCACGACGTCGGCGTGCATCGCCTCCGGCGCGGCCTGGACGTAGCCCACCCCGTGGTAGGAGAACGCCTCGGGATCGGACTCCCACACGTCGACCGAGTGCGCCATCAGCCGGCGCATCGCGGGCTGGAAGTAGTTGTTGCGGATGACGCCGCACGCCACGCCGGAGGCGCCGGCGCCGACGGCGGTCTTGTCGATCACCAGCACCTCGCTGCCGTCGCCCAGGCCGCGCTCGCGCAGCTCCGTGGCGAGGTGCCAGGCGGTGGACAGGCCGTGGATGCCCGCGCCGATGATCAGGTACTGGGTCTGCGAGGGGACCATGCTGCTCACCCGTTCCGCGCTACCATTGCCCTAGAGGCAACGGTATTTCTCTCTGGGAGACGAAGCTAACATGGCGAGAACCGGTCGACCAGCAGATCGGCAGGTCGAGTCCGTCCAGAAGGCGATCGCCGTCCTGGACGTCCTGGCGGCCGCCGGCGAGGAGCTCGGGACCAACGAGATCGCCCGCCGGACGGGGATCAACGCGAGCACCGTGTCGCGGCTGCTCGCGACGCTCGCCGCGCCCGGCCTCGTGACCCACCACGTCACCAGCGGGCGCTACGGCCTGGGGATCCGCATCCTGCAGCTCGCCGGCGCGGCGCGGGAGACGCTCGACATCCGGCGGATCGCCCGCCCGTCGCTCGAGGACATCGCGGCCGTGAGCGGCGAGACCGCCACCCTGTCGGTGCCCGGCGAGCACGACGTCATGACCTTCGACTTCGTGCAGAGCCCCCAGTCGGTGCGCAGCGTCGCCGAGGTCGGGCGCAACAGCGTGCGGCACGCCACGGCCGTCGGGAAGGTCTTCCTCGCCCACGGCGGCACGGCCCCGGCGGAGCTCACCCGGTTCACCGAGCACACGATCACCGACCACGCGGTCCTCGAGCGCGAGATCGCGCGGATCCGCGAGGCCGGCTGGGCGCTCTCCCTGGGCGAGCGCGAGGCCGACCTCGTCGGGGTGGCGGTGCCGGTGTGCGACGCCGATGGCGACCTCATCGCGATCCTCGGCGTGCAGGGCCCGCGCGGGCGGCTCGACGCACCGCGCGCGGAGGTGCTGGCCGGGACGCTGACCGAGCACGCCCGGACGGTCGCCTCGGCGTTCTGAGGGACGGCTCAGCGCACCGCGGTCAGGCGCGTCCGCGCCCACGGCTCGGCCGCGCTCTCCTCCCCGGCGACGAGGGCCTGGCGGTAGTACTGCTGGGCCGCCGCGACGCCCGAGCCGGCCTCGAGCGGCACGCCCGCGTCGAGCAGCGCCATCTCGGCCGCGGCGAGCGCGCTCAGGCAGGACACCTCGTTGACGTCGCCGAGGTGCCCGATGCGGAACACCTTCCCGGCGACCTTGCCGAGGCCGCCGCCGAACGACGTCCGGTACCGGTGGTAGGCGATGCGGCACACCGCGGCCCCGTCGACCCCCGCCGGCACCCGCACGGCGGTGACCGTGTCCGAGTACCAGCGCGGCGACAGCGCGCACAGGTCCAGTCCCCACGCCTTCACGCCCTGCCGGACCCCCTCCCCCAGCCGGTGGTGACGGGCGGCGACCTCGTCCATGCCCTCGTCGAGCAGCCGGTCGAGCGAGGCCCGCAGGCCGTGCAGCAGCGGCGTCGGCGGGGTGTAGGGGAAGTAGCCGACGTCGTTCGCGGCGATCATGTCGCGGAACGCGAAGTAGCACCGCTCCGTCGTCGTGCGCTCCGCGGCGGCGAGCGCCTTCTCGCTGACGCCCAGGATCGCGAGGCCCGCGGGGAGCATGAACCCCTTCTGGCTCCCGGCGACCGCGACGTCGACGCCCCAGTCGTCCTGGCGGAACTCGATCGACGCGATCGACGAGACGCCGTCGACGAACAGCAGAGCGTCGGACCCGGCGGCGTCCATCGCGCTCCGCACGGCCCGGACGTCGCTGGTCACGCCGGTGGCGGTCTCGTTGTGGGTCACGAAGACGGCCCGGATGGACGGGTCGGCGCGCAGCGCCTGCTCGTAGGCCTCGACCGGGACGCCCTCGCCCCACTCGACGTCGTGGAGGACGACGTCGAGCCCGAGCCGCTGCGCCATGTCGGCCCAGAGGGTGGAGAAGTGGCCGTACCGCGACATGAGGACCCGGTCGCCGCGGGAGAGGCAGTTGCTGATCGCCGCCTCCCAGGCCCCGGTCCCGGACCCCGGGTAGAGCAGCACGCGGCCCTCCCTGAGCCGGAGGACGCGCGAGAGGTCACCCAGGAGGTCGAGGACGAAGTCCGGGAAGTCCGGAGCGCGGTGGTCCTCCATCGGGACGTTCATCGCCCGGCGGACCACCTCGGGCACGGTGGTCGGGCCGGGGACGAAGAGGTGCGTCGTTCCGATCTTCACGGCCGTTCCTCCCGACGAGCGGCATGCGGTGCCCTCGACGCTAGGTCGCCCCGCCCTCCCCCGACTCCCCCGTCACGGGGAGAGGCAGGGGGGAGCTACTCCTTCACTCCTTGCCTGATTCTCTGGCCAGGAACGTCGTGAGGGAGTCGTCGTGCGCCTCCCACCAGGCGGTGTGGTGGATCGGCGCCTGCGTGCCGGTGCACGGTGAGGAGAACCCGCGGTCGCGGTAGCCGATGATGCTCTCCTCCTTGTCGTGCTCCCACTTCTTGAAGTGGGCGCGCGTGAGGTCGAGGTCGAACTCGGGGTAGTCGGTGCCGACCATGAGGTCGGCGATGTGGTCGGCCTGGAAATCGATCTGGGCGAACGGGTCGGGCAGCGCGTCCTCCCGGGCCCGCCATTCCGCGACGTCCTTCGCCATCTCCTCGCGCGAGGGCAGCGTGACGCGGCCCAGCACGAAGTCGCGGGCGACCCACGCCTCCGCGTCGAAGAGGGTGAACGTGTAGAACTGGTCCTGCATGCTCAGGTACATCATCTTCGGGTTGTCGATCCAGAAGACGCCCTTGTAGAGGTCCGGCGGGTAGAGCACGTTCGCCGTCCGCAGCCGCAGCTCCGACGCCACGAACGGGAAGTGGTGCTGGTAGCCGGTGCACAGGATGATCGCGTCGACGTCGCGGGAGCTGCCGTCGGTGAAGTGCGCCGTGCGACCCTCCAGGCGCGCGAGCAGCGGGACCTCGCTGATCCCGTCGGGCCACGGGAAGCCCATCGCCGCGCTGCGGTAGCTGATGGTCACGGTGTTCGCGCCGTACTTCTTCGCCTGCAGCGCGATGTCCTCGGCCGAGTAGCTGCCGCCCACCACGAGCAGGTCCTTGCCCGCGAACTCCTGGGCGTCGCGGAAGTCGTGCGAGTGCAGGATGCGGCCCGGGAACCGGTCGAAGCCCGGGAAGTCGGGCAGGTTCGGCACCGAGAAGTGCCCCGTCGCGACGATGACGTAGTCGAACTGCTCGACCCGCGAGGCCCCCTCGGCGAGCGCCTCGACGGTGACGTCGAACGTGTCGCGTGCCGCGTCGTGCTCGATCCAGCGCACCGCGGTGTCGAACTGGATGTGCCGGCGCACGTCGCTGTTCTCGGCGCGCCCCTTGATGTAGTCGAAGAGCACCTCGCGCGGCGGGAACGACGGGATCGGGGTGCCGAAGTGCTGCTCGAAGGGGTAGTCGGCGAACTCGAGGCACTCCTTCGGGCCGTTCGACCACAGGTAGCGGTACATGCTGCCGTGGCACGGGTTGCCGTACTGGTCGAGGCCGCTGCGCCACGTGTAGTTCCACAGGCCGCCCCAGTCGCTCTGCTTCTCGAAGCAGACCAGCTCGGGCACGTCGGCGCCCGCCGCCCGGGCCTGCTCGAACGCGTGCAGCTGGGCCAGCCCGCTCGGTCCGGCGCCGACGATGGCAACCCGTGTCATGGACAGTCCTCCTGTGTGGGTGAGCCGCGTTCAGGAGCGCGGGCGTTCCTTGTCGGGGTCGTAGAACGGGAAGCGGACGACCTGGGCCGGGATGCGCTTGCGGTGGCCGTCGAGCTTCCCGACCTCCACCTCCGTGCCGATCTCGGAGTGCTCGACGGCGAGGCGGCACAGCGCGATGTTCCTGCGCAGGATCGGCGAGCGGGTGGCGCTGGTGACCACGCCGACCTGGTGGCGGCCGACGTGGACGCAGTCGCCGTGGTGGGCCGGCTCGTTGCCCGCGAGCTCGAGGCCGACCAGCCGCCGCTGCGGGCTCGCCTTCCGCGCGACGAGGGCGTCGCGGCCGACGAAGTCGTCCTCCTTGGTCTTCAGCGGCACGGTGAACCCGACGCCGGCCTCGAAGGGGTCGACGTGGTCGTCGAAGTCGTAACCGGCGAAGACCAGGCCGGACTCGATGCGCAGGATGTCGAGGGCGTCGAGACCCAGCGGGAGCATCCCGTGCGGCTCGCCGGCCGCCCAGACCGCGTCCCACACCGCCGGGCCGTCCGACGGGTGACAGAAGATTTCGTAGCCGAGCTCGCCCGAGTAGCCCGAGCGCGAGACGACGACGGGGATGCCGCGGTGGTCGCCGAGCCGGCCGATCGTGAACCGGAACCACGTCAGGTCCCCGAACGCCGGCTGGGTGCCCGGGGTCCAGACCAGCTCGCGCAGGATGTCGCGGCTGGCGGGCCCCTGGACCGCGATGTTGTGCATCTCGTCGGTCGAGTGCTTCACCCAGACCCGGTCCAGCCCGAGCCGGTCGGCCTGCTCGCGCAGCCACGTGCCGGTGTACTCGTCGCCGCCGATGAACCGGAAGTTCGTGTCCGCGAGCCGGAAGACCGTGCAGTCGTCGATCATGCCGCCGGTCTCGTTGCAGACCGCCGAGTACACGAGCTGGTTGATCGAGAGCTTGCGGACGTTGCGGGTGACGCAGGCCTGCAGCAGCGCCTCGGCGTCGGGCCCCAGGACCTCGAACTTGCGCAGCGGCGACAGGTCCATCACCGCGGCCCGCTCACGGCACGCCCAGTACTCGTCGAGCGCGCCGTGGCCGTCGAAGCTGGTCGGCAGCCAGTAGCCGCGGTACTCGGTGAACTGGCGCGTCAGGGCCCGCGTCCGCGGGGCGAACGCCGTCTCCTTGGTCAGCGACGCGGGGTGCTCGGGCGTGGGGCGGTGCGCCATGGCCATCGAGAACTTCCGTTCGGCGGAGTAGACACGCAGGTGGATGTCGGTCGGCGTCCAGGCGTTGGCGGGGTCGATGTCGTCGGGGCACGCCGAGGTCGCGCACACGAGGTCGACGCCCGCGCGCATCAGCACGTAGTCCCCCGGCCGCGACCACGGCTCGTCGAAGACCAGCTGGTTCTGCGCGTCGAACGCGGTGTTGTAGAAGAGGTTGAGCGCGGGCCACCCGGCGCGCTCCTCGATGCCGTAGGACCGCAGCTGCGCGTTGAAGTTGTCGGTGCAGTTGATGTGGCCGAAGTAGCCGAGGTCCTCGTAGTACTTGGTGTTGCAGGCCAGGCCGAACGTGTCGTGGCGGCCCACCGTGTCGCGGACGATCTCGACCAGCGGCTCCATGTCCTGGTCGTAGAACTTCCCGTGCAGCCCGGGCTGCGGGTACGCCTGGCCCATGAAGTACCGGGTGGCGGTCGCGTCGAGCCCGCGCTCGCGGCCCTCCTGCAGGCGGTGGGCGTGGAAGGCGAGGAAGTCGGAGCACTGCCGGCCCTCGACGTCGAGGACCTGGATGTACTGGCCGGCCTTCACCTCGTAGCTGAGCGCGGTGGCCGCGTCGACGCGGACGTCGAGGATCGGCTCGGCCAGCGGCGGCGGCAGGGGCGGGACCTCCGGCACCCGGGGCCGGGCGCGACGCACCTCGAGGACCAGGTCGGACGGCGGGTTGCCCGTCGTCTCGTCCACCGCCATCGGTCCGGCCGGGGCCGCGACGAGCACGATGCCCGGCCCCGCGGCGCGGAGGGTCTCGCGCGATCCCGCCGGCGACCACTCCCCGAACAGGTACGCGGCGCGGAGCGCCGTGGGGTCGAGGCCGTGCGCGACCAGGGCGGCGAGTACCGGGTCCTCGATCCCGTACGGCGCGCTCGGGAGCGCCCGCAGCACGGTCGCCGGGGCGTCCGCGGTCAGGCCGAGGAGCTCGCGCGCCGACGCCCCGTCCTGCCCCAGCGCCGTGACCTCCGCCCGCTGCCGGCCCTGCCGGTCGACAACGGTGACCTCGTCGCCGCCGTGCACCCGCACGGCTGTGACGCCAGCGGGGCGCACCCAGTAGGTCTCGACCCCCGGCACCGCCTCGAGCAGGCCGGGCAGGCGGAGCCGACGGGACGGGACGAGCGGTGCGGTCGGGACAGCCATCGGCGCTCCCCTGCTACAGGCGGCGGACGAAGAGGCGCGCCATCACGAGGGCGGCCACGGGCAGACCGATGAACAGGAGGGTCGCCAGCACGGGGCCGGCCCCGTAGGCGAAGAAGTCGCTCATGCCTGTGCTCCTTGCGTGGCCAGACCGGACTGCGCCATGCGCTCGCGCCCGAAGTCGGTGAGCGCGTACCGGAACAGCACGCGCTCCTCGGACTGCGTGCGGGCCGGGTCGACGGTGGCGTCCTGCTCGCTGAGCAGCCCACCGGCGTAGAGGTCGACGAGGGTGAGCCGCACCGTCCCCCGCCAGTAGGCGCCCGAGACGCCGTACTCGGACTCGACGGCGTCGATCACCTCGTCGGTCCACAGCGGCCCGCGGTCGGCGAAGAGCCGCAGCACGTATCCCTTGATGTGCAGCATCACGCCTCCTGCCGCGCCGAGGTGGAGGAGCCCGTCCGGGTCGAGCGGGCCGGGACCGCGCGGATCACCTCGAGGACGTCGCGCTTCTCGGTGAAGAGCACGAAGCTGCCGATCACCGCGATGAGACCGCCGATGACGAACTCGAGACCCGGCGGTTCGAGGGTGAACACGTAGAGCCAGACGAGCGCGAGCGGGCCGTAGAGCGCCGCGATCGCCTGGCCGCGCCCGACGCCGATGAGCGGGAACGACTTGTACCAGGACACGTAGCAGAAGCCGAAGGTCAGCCCGAGCAGCACCAGCAGCAGGAGGACCGTGGGGCTGGTGAGCGCCGCCCCGACCGTCGACCAGAACGTCGCGCCGGCGGCGATCGAGCAGATCGGCACGACGATGACCACCCAGATCGCGACCTCGGCGACGAAGCGCAGGGTCAGGCCGACGTCGGGGTCGCTGACGTCGAGCGCGCGCCCGGCGATGGCGCCCTCGAGGCCCCAGCCGACGATGGCGCAGACACCGCCGAGGTAGCCGAGCCAGGCGCCGCCGCCCGCGCCGCTGATCTCGCCGAGGATGCCGGGCGCGAAGATCACGACGCCGCCGAGGACGATGACGACGATGCCCAGCGCGGCCCGCTTGGTGATCGTCTCGCCGTACCAGGCCCGCGCGGCCAGCGCGCCGACGATCGGGTAGAGCAGCGCCGCCACGGCGGAGAAGCCCGCCCCGATGTAGGCGATCGCCACGACCGAACCGAAGATCGCGAGCATGCCCGCCAGGCCGGCGGGCAGGTACCACCGCGAGATCTTCACCTGGCGCAGGGTGCGGCCGAAGTCCTTCGTCTTGCCCAGGACGGCGACCCACACGCCCATCGCGACGAGCACCGCGACGGCATTGAGGATCGTCACCACCACGGCGGCGAGCAGGTAGCCCCCGCCGCTGGTCGGGGCGTCGACGAAGGGCGACTCGGCGTAGATCACCGAGCCGGGCACGTACCAGGCGCCCCACAGCACGGCGCACGTCAGCGCCCAGATGAAGCCCCACCGGACCTGACGGTTGCGGTACTCGTTGCGGAGCTCGTCGATCTGCGTCGGACTCGTCATGGTCACCTCCGAGCAGACGGCGCCGACGGCCGGACGCTGCTGCGGTCGATGGGCGACGCCGTTCGGGCCGGGATGTGCTGGCAGCGGTCCGGGTCGGCCTCGGATGTGACCCAGATCATGGCCCCACGGTGAGCTTCGTGTAAAGCCCCAGTGGACGCCGTCTCCTGAGAGTGGTGCCGCTGTCCCGGATCTCCGTCGACGGTTCGTCGCGAGGTCGATCACAACAACTTCCGGACAGCCGGTTGTCTCCTGTCGGTGAACACGGTCTACTCGATGTGGCCGCGCTCACAAGGTCCACACAGGACCGTGACCCGGGAGGGCAGTGACTTGCCGACCGACATCGAGGACTTCGTCGCCCAGGACGGACGCGCCGACGCCGTCGCGGAGGTCAGACGGAAGATCGACGAGGGCGACGTCAAGTACATCTACTACCAGTTCGCCTCGGTCACGGGCCGGATCATGGGCAAGGGCGCGCCCGCCGACCACTGGGAACGGTTCACGCAGAAAGGCTTCCAGCTCGTCTACGGGTCGACCGCGAATCTCTTCACCGACCGCCACGGCGAGTACATCGGTTACGGGGCCGAGGCCACCGAGCTCGTCGGGATCCCCGACGTCGAGACGTTCCAGATCCTCCCGTGGGACCCGAAGACCGCGCGGGTCTTCTGCACGCTCTTCCGTGGCCGCGAGGAGGTCGAGGAGCCGGGCGCCTTCCTCACGTCGGACTGTCGCGGCAACCTCAAGCGCATCCACCGGGATTTCGAGGAGCGCACCGGCTACCACCTGCGGATCGGCACCGAGCCCGAGATGATGTGGCTCAAGTGCAACCCCGACGGCACGCCGTCGGTGGACGGCATGACCAAGCCGTACTGCTACCACATCGACCAGTTCAGCGAACTGCAGCCGTTGATCCACCGGATCATGGAGTACAGCGAGGCGATGGGTCTCGACATGATCCAGGGCGATCACGAGGACGCCCCGGGCCAGCTCGAGCTCAACTGGCAGTTCGACCGCGCCGAGCTCACCGCCGACCGCCTCACGACCTACCGCCAGATCTGCCGACAGGTCGGCCGGGAGTTCAACGCCTTCCCGTGCTTCATGCCCAAGCCGTTCACCGGGGTGTCGGCCAACGGGTGCCACCACAACATGTCGTTGTGGGACCGCGGCGGCACCAACGTCTTCCTGCCCGAGGGCGACGACCCCCGCATGCCCAGCAAGATCGGGCTGGCGGCCATCGGCGGCGTCCTGGAGCACCTCTCGGCCCTGACCTGCATCACGTCGCCGACGGTGAACTCCTACCGGCGGCTCTGGGACGCCGGTTTCTGGGCACCGCTGTTCGCCGACTGGGGATTCCAGAACCGCACGACGGCGCTGCGCGTGAGCTCACCGGACCGTTTCGAGTACCGCTCCGTGGACTCGGCGGTGAACCCCTATCTCTCGTTCGCCGCGCTGATCCAGGCGATGGGTGACGGCATCCAGCGCAACCTCGATCCGGGACCGCCCGAGGAACGCAACATCTACAACGCCATGGCCGAGGGCAAGGAGGTCCGGAAGATCCCCATGAACCTCGGGGACGCCCTGCGCGCCCTCGACGCGGACGAGGTGGTCCGCAGCGCGATGCCCGGCGACATGTACCGCGTCTTCGAGCACTACAAGCGCGACGAGTGGGAGCGCTTCTGCGCGGCCGTGACCGACTGGGACGTCAAGGAATACCTCGACATCCTCCCCTGACCGAGAGGAGACCCCACATGTGTGGGATCGCCGGAATCATCCACACGGACGGGCCGGGCGACGTCGGTGCCGAGATGACGAAGATGCTCCAGTCGATGAAGCACCGCGGACCCGACTCCGCCGGGTACGCCCTCTACGGCGAACCGTCCGAGCTCGTCGTGATGCGCTTCAAGCTCGCCGATCCGAACGAGACGTCGGACTTCGACTACACCGAGCGCCTCGAGCGCAACCGTCGTGAGGTCGAATCGCGCCTGTCCAAGATCGGGGCGACGGTCGACCGGGTCGAGGGCGAATCGGCCTACGCCTACCGCGCGACCTTCCGCTACGAGGGCGAACTGAAGCCCCTCGCCGACTACGTCGAGGACATCCCGGGCTGCGAGGTGCTCTCGCTCGGGCATTCGCTGGAGATCGTCAAGGATCTGGGTGACGCGCAGACGGTCGCCGACCAGTACCGCCTCGACCGGTTCCGCGGGACGCACGCCATCGGGCACGTCCGGATGGCCACCGAGTCGGACGTCGACATCGCCGGCGCCCACCCCTACTGGGCCTACCCCTTCTCCGACGTGGCCGTCGTGCACAACGGACAGCTGACGAACTACCACCAGTGGCGCCGGCGCCTCGAGCGCAACGGCCACCGGTTCCAGTCCGAGTGCGACTCCGAGATCATCGCGGTCTACCTGGCGGAACGCCTCGCCGACGGCACCAGCCTCGAGACGGCGATGAAGCAGAGCCTCGAGGACCTCGACGGGGTCTTCACCTACCTCGTCGTGACCGAGGACAGCCTCGGCATGGCGAAGGACGCGATGGCCGCGAAACCGCTCGTCCTGCACGAGGGCGAGGACCTCGTCGCCCTCGCCTCGGAGGAGAGCGCCATCCGCGCGGTCCTGCCCCACGAGATCGACTCCTACGACCCCTACGAGTCGGAGGTGCTGGTGTGGTCGCGATGAACCCACCGACGGACCAGGACCGCGGGGTGCGCCGGGACATCCGCGGGCTCGCCGAACCCGACGCCGAGGCCCCGAAGGTGGCCCGCGTCGAGGGCGGGACGGCGACGTTCGACGCCGCGGACCTGAGCCCCCGGCAGGTCAACCTCGAGCTCCGCCGGCTGATCTACGACGAGGGCGTCCGGGAGGTCACCGTCGAGAACCCCGGCGCGAAGCACTCGCTCGCCGTCGGCCTGCTCGCCCGCTGCCGGATCACCATCGACGGCAGCCTCGGCTACTTCGGGGCCACCCTCGGCGACGGGCCGGAGATCCACATCACCGGCCGCGTGGGCTGGTCGGTGGCCGAGAACATGATGTCCGGCGTCGTGGTGATCGACAAGAACGCGGGCTCGCTCACCGGCGCCGCGATGCGCGGCGGCGACCTCGTCGTCCGCGGGCACGTCGGGGCACGCACGGGCATCGACCAGAAGGGCGGCACGATCGTCGTCGGCGGCAACGCCGGGTCGATGACCGGCTTCATGATGCAGCGCGGCCGGCAGATCATCTGCGGCGACGTCGGGCCCGGGATGGGCGACTCCATGTACGACGGCGCCATCTACGTCGGCGGTTCCGTCGCCACCCTCGGGGTCGACTGCATCGAGGCGGAACTGACCCCGGACGACGAGGAACTGCTCGACCGGAAGCTCGGGATCTACCGCATGGACCGGCCGGACACGTTCCGCAAGTTCGTCTGCGGCAAGCAGCTCTACAACTACGACAACCTCGAGCCGTCCGAGCGCAAGCTCGTCCTCTGAGGGGAGAGGGTCACATGGCCGACGAGATGGCGAGCTCCGAGAGCATGGGGCTGGGCAAGAGCAGGATCTTCACCCCCGAGGTCATCAACGACATCCACGTGAAGGCCGATCTCGGCCGCTATCGGATGCGCGGGGGCGGCATCTTCAAGAAGATCCCGCACTGGGACGAGCTGGTGTTCCTCCCCGGCACGCTCACGCGCTTCGTGATCGAGGGCTACCGCGAGAAGTGCACGACGAGGACCGTCCTCGGGTCGCGGTTCGCGAAGAAGCCGCTCGAGCTCGACATCCCGATCTACATCACGGGGATGAGCTTCGGCGCGCTGTCGCTCGAGGCGAAGATGGCGCTCGCCAAGGGCGCGTCGATGGCCGGCACCGCGACGTGCTCGGGCGAGGGGGGGATGATCCCGCCGGAGCGCGATTTCTCGACGAAGTGGTACTACCAGGTCATCCAGAGCCGCTACGGGTTCAACCCGCACCACCTGATGCTCGCCGACGCCGTCGAGTTCTTCATCGGGCAGGGCTGCAAGGTCGGCATGGGCGGGCACCTCATGGGCCAGAAGGTCACCGAGCAGGTGGCCGAGATGCGCTCGCTGCCGGCCGGGATCGACCAGCGCAGCCCCGCACGGCACCCGGACTGGCTGGGCCCGGACGATCTTTCGTTGAAGATCCAGGAGGTGCGCGAGGCGACGGACTACCAGGTCCCGATCCAGCTCAAGCTCGGCGCCTCGCGCGTCTACGACGACGTGCGGATGGCCGCCAAGTGCGGCCCGGACGTCATCTTCCTCGACGGCGCCGAGGGCGGCACCGGTGCCGGCCCGCACATCGCCACCGAGGAGACCGGGATCCCGCTGCTGGCGGCGATCCCCGAGGCCCGGCGGGCCCTGGAGGACGTCGGCCTCGCCGACGAGATCGACCTCGTGGTCGCCGGCGGCATCCGCAACGGCGGTGACGTCGCCAAGTGCATCGCGCTCGGCGCCGACGCCATCGCGATCGGCAGCGCCGCGCTCATGGCGCTCGGCTCGAACAAGGAGGTCGAGGGCGCCGACTACCAGGGCACCTTCGGCGTCTCGGCGGCCGAGTTCTACCACTGGCACACCGGGAAGGACCCGGCCGGCATCACCACGCAGGACCCGGAGCTGCGCAAGCGCCTCGACGTCGACGAGGGCGCCACGCGGGTCTACAACTTCCTGCACACCCTGACCCTCGAGGTCCAGATGCTCGCCCGGGCCTGCGGCAAGACCGACGTGCACAGCCTCGAGCCCGAGGACCTCGCGGCGCTGACCACCGAGGCGGCGGCGATGGCGCGGGTGCCGCTCGCCGGCACCAGCTACATCCCGGGTGTCACGGAGTCGCAGACCCTCGAGGAGATCAAGAACCTGCTTGCCAAGCACGTCGCCAACGACGGAAGGGGCTCGGATGTCTGAGGACCCCCAGAAGCTCTTCGACCTGTCCCAGCGGCGGCTGACCACCCGCCAGGGCATCGACACCGAGGAGCTCACCGGGCGGACGTTCCCGTACCAGTTCGACCCGGCGCTCGTCGAGGACATCGATCTGCAGGCCGCGACCCCGGGTGACGACCTGAACTGGCTCGAGGACATCCACCTCATGTCCGAGGACGGCATCCCGGCCGTCTTCGACCGGTACACGAACGCCTTCCTGAAGATTCACTTCGACATCCCGGAGGGCCGGGAGGACGAGTTCGCGCGGAAGGTGCTCATCAAGCACCTGCAGGAGGGCAATTCCTACGGGATCTGGCTCAAGCACCAGCACGCGAAGTTCCCCCAGCCCGAGCTCGGTCCGTGGCTGACCGAATCGGCCACCGTCGGGGAGAACTGGACCCCGCCGACCATGGCGAGCTGGGAGAAGTCGTTCACCTTCTGAACCACACGAAGTCACATCTGGGAACGGGCAATCCGACAGGGGACGAGCATCCGGAGACGCCCGACGACACCGACTGACGCACCGCGCAGGACGGAGGAACGGGCGATGGCCGAGACGACGCGGGAACCGGAACCGCAACGGACGCCGAACATCCCGGACACCGGGGGCGGCGGCATCGACCGCGGTCTGCACCGCACCCTGGACTGGAAAGGGGCCTTCTGGATCGCCAGCGGCGTCCCGGCCCTCGTCCTCTTCTCCATCGGCGCGATCGCGGCCACGGTCGGCGCCCCGTCGCCGCTGGTCTGGACCGTGTCGATCATCTTCGGCCTGCTCCAGTCCTTTGTCTGGGCCGAGATCGCGGGGCTCTTCCCGAGCAAGTCCGGCGGCGCCTCGGTCTACGGCGCGATGGCCTGGGTGCGGTACGCGAAGCCCGTCGCCCCGCTCTCGGTGTGGTGCAACTGGCTCGCCTGGTCGCCGGTGCTCACCGTCGGGTCCGGGCTCGCCGCGGGCTACGTGCTCACGGCGCTCTTCCCGGCCGAGGCGACGATCAACACCTGGTCGATGACCCTGCTCCCGCTGGGCTTCATCCAGGAGGGTCTCGAGGTCCGCCTCAACGCCCAGTTCGTCATCGCGGCGCTGTTCCTGCTGCTGGTCTTCGGCCTGCAGCACGGCGGCATCCTGCGGGCGGCCCGGGTGCAGACGGTGATCGGCCTCGCGGTCCTCGTGCCGCTGCTCGTGATCGGCGTCGTGCCCCTGATCACCGGCGACGTCGTCGCCGCCAACTTCGCGCCGTTCGTCCCGCTCTCCGGCGCCTGGGACGCGAGCGGGTGGACGCTCTTCGCCGGCGGGCTCTTCCTCGCCGCGTGGTCGGCGTACGCCTTCGAGACCTCGATCTGCTACACGGCCGAGTTCCGGAACCCCGGTCGCGACACCGTGCGGGCGATCCTCTCGGCGGGCATCGCCTGCCTGGTCATCTACACGCTCGTGCCGTTCGCCTTCCAGGGTGCCCTCGGCGTCGAGCGCCTGACCCAGGACGACATCGTCGACGGCAACGGGGTCGGCCAGGCGATGACCGAGATCGTCGGCGGCGGCCCGGTCGTCGCCAACCTGCTCATCGTCATGCTCGTCCTCGCGCTGCTGCTGACGATCATGACGACGATGGCCGGTTCGTCGCGCACCCTCTACCAGGGCTCGCGCGACGGGTGGCTCCCGCGCTTCCTGTCGCGCACCAACCAGCACGGTGCCCCGACGCGGGCGATGTGGACCGACCTCGGGTTCAACCTCGTCCTGCTGCTGCTCAGCGACTACGTGTTCGTCCTGGCCACGTCCACCGTCTGCTACATGATCTTCAACTTCCTCAACCTCAACGCCGGGTGGATGCACCGGGTCGACAACCCGGACGCACCGCGGCCGTACCGCGCGCCGACCGCGCTCATCGCGATCGGCACCGTCCTCGCGTTCGTCAACGCCCTGCTGCTGGGCTGGGGCGCGAACGTGTACGGCGGCGGCGCGCTGGCGACCGGCCTCATCGCGGCGGCGATCGTCGTCCCGGTCTTCTACTACCGCCACAAGGTCGTCGATGGTGGCGTCTTCCCGCCGTCCTTCAGCGACGACCTGCCCGCGGAGAACGGCGAGGCCGGGGCCGTGGTGCTCCCGCGCCGCGCCGGCATCCGGCCCTACCTCGTGCTGGGGGGCGGCGTCGTCGTCGTGATCATCGGGCAGCTGCTCGCCGCCGCGGGGAGCTGACGTCAGGGCACGGCCGGCATGTGCCCGTAGCCCGTGACCGTCAGGAACGTGATCGGGAGCGTCACCAGCTCGGACGGGCCGTGCGGGCCCTCGCCGTCGAAGATCAGCGAGTCGCCCGCGTGCATCTCGTACTGCGCGTCGCCGTGGACGTAGCGCATGACCCCGTCGAGCACGTGGAGGAACTCGGTGCCGGGGTGCTGGAACAGCGGGAAGACCTCGCTCGCCTCGGTGAGCGTGCACAGCAGCGGCTCGAGGCGCTTGTGCTGGCCGCGGAGGGCGCCGAGCATCCGGTAGACGTGCCCGACGTTGCTGCCGCGGCGTGAGATCTCCGCGCCGTGGCCCGCCCGGGTGAAGACGGCCTCGCGGTCGGAGTCGATTCCGCGGAACAGGGCGGTCACCGGGATCTCCAGCGCCGCGGCCAGGCGCGAGAGCACCGAGAGGCTGCACGAGGTCTGGGCGTTCTCGATCTTCGAGAGCATCGCCTTGGACATGCCGACCCGACGCGCCAGCGACGTCATCGTCAGGCCCTTGGCGATCCGGTACTCCCGGGTCCGGGAGGCGATCACGTGCTCGAGCTCGCCCAGCCCCGGAGCGGCCGGCTCCTCCGGGATCGGCGCGGGCTCGGCGGCGCCCGGGTCGTCGGTCGCTGACGTCACCGCCCCAGAGTAGTCCCCGTACCCGCAGAGGAAACGCCGTTGACCATCCGGTCGAGCAGCGCGGCGGCCCGTTCGCGGGACTCGGCCTGCCGATGAACGGTCTCGTCGAGCAGTGTCTCGCCGTCGATCCCCGCGGCGGCGAGCGCCGCCCCGTACTTCGCGGCCCACGCGCCGGCGCTCTCCGGCGTCGCCTCCGGGTGGAACTGGACCCCGAGGTGCGGACCCTGGCGGAACGCCTGCACGGCGAGGCCGGTGGTGGCGAGCAGGTCGGCGTCCGGCGGGCAGTCGAACGCGTCGAGGTGCCAGACCAGCCAGGGACCGGGCCCGACGACCTCGGGGTCGGTGGCGTCGACCTCCAGCCAGCCGATCTCGGGGCGCTCGAGGGGACGCACCCGCGCGCCCAGCACGGTCGCGAGGAGCTGCGCGCCGAAGCAGACCCCGAGCACCGGGACGCCGGCCCCGACGGCCCGCGCGAGGAGGGCCCGCTCGGTGGCGAGGTAGGCGACCGACCCGTCCAGCGTCGAGTCGTCGGACCCGAGGGACACGACGAACGCGTAGGGCGTCGGGTCCTCGGGGCGGTCGGTGCGGGCGAGGTCGGCGATCTCCACCGAGTACCCGAGCTCCCGCGCCCGGTCCCCGAGGTAGCCGGGCCCGCAGTCGTCCTGGTGCTGCAGGAACAGCACCCGCCGGTCGTCGCTCATCCGTCCCCGTCGTGTCGTGTCCGTCAGCCGCCGATCTCGGTCCGCGGACGGAAGCGCAGCTGCTGCCACACCGCCCACGACTGGTCCATCGTCGCGGTACGGATTTCCCAGCTGTACGCCATCCCCTCGTAGATGCCGGTCGAGTACACCGTCCCGTCCCGCTCCGCGGTGTACAGCGGGCCCTGCGGGACGTCACCGGCGTTCCACGTCGCGTACTGGTCCACACGCGGGCCCAGCGACTCGGTGTCCTGGTACCAGGCCCGGGCACCGGCGGCGTCGGGCCAGCGCGCGTAGATGACCTGGGCGCTCGGGTCGACGTCGGGGTACACGCACACGATCGCCTCGAGGGGGTTCACCCCCGTGCTCGTGGTCAGCCGGTCGCCGGAGTTCGCGGGTCGGCAGTCCGCCCCGCCGGCGGTCGGGAAGACCTCGGCGAGGGCGAGCTGCCCCGCCGGCGCAGTCGGGGCCGCCGGGGCCGCGGGCGTTGAGGTCCCGTTCTGCGCAGTCAGGACGAGCACGCCGGCGCCGAGCACCAGCAGGAGCGCGGCGAGGCCGGCGACGAGCGCCACGACCTTGCCCCGGCCGCGTCGCGGCGGCTGCGGAGCCGGCCCGGTCGGGTAGGCGAAGGGTGAGGGTGGCGGCGGGAGCGGCGGGGGGCCGGCCGGCTGCCACGGCGGGACGTGCTGCGTGCCCGAGGGCGGAGGCGCCGCGCGGGGGCCGGGGACGTGGGTGGGGGTCGCGCCGGGGCGCGCCGCGGGCGGCGGCGTGCCGGGGTGGACCGTCGTGGCGGCGGCGTCGGGCACGGCGGTGGGTCCCGGGGCGGCTCCCGCGACGGCTCCAGAAGCGGCTCCCGAGGCGGCTTCCGTGACGGTGGCGCCCGGCGTCGCGCGGGCGGCGGCGTCGGCGAGCTCGCCCGCGGTCGCGGGGCGCTGCGCCGGGTCCTTGGCCATCGCCCGCGCGATCACCGCGTCGAGCTCCGGCGGCACGCCGGGCACGAGGGCGGAGAGCTGCGGCGGCGCCTCGTCGAGGTGGGCGTACATGAGCGCCGGCCCCTCGGACACGAACGGCGGGCGCCCGGCGATCGCCTCGAACAGCAGGCAGCCCAGCGCGTACACGTCGACCCGGCGATCCAGCTCGCCGCCGACGAACACCTCCGGAGCCATGTAGGCGAGCGTCCCGATCGCCAGCCCCGTGCCGGTGAGGGCGTTGCTGTCGGCCCGGCCGGCCACGCCGCGGACGATGCCGAAGTCGACGAGGTAGACGAAGTCGCGGCCCCGCTGCTGGGCGATGAGCACGTTCGACGGCTTGACGTCACGGTGGATCAGCCCGTCGTCGTGCGCGGTGTCGAGGGCGTCGGCGATCTGCCGGACGATCTCCACGGCGCGCGCCGGCTCCAGGCGGCCGTTCTTCTCGATGACGCCGGAGAGGTCGTCGCCGGACACGAGACGCATGTCGATGTACAGGTGGCCGTCGATCGTGCCGAAGTCGTGGATCGGGATGACGTGCGGCGACGACAGCCGCGCGACGGTCCGCGACTCGCGGCGGAAGCGTTCGCGGTACTCGTCGTCGTCACCGAGGCCCGCGTGCAGGCGCTTCACCGCGACGGTGCGCTCGCGGGAGGTGTCGAAGGCCCGGTAGACCTCGCCCATCCCGCCGCGTCCGATGCGCTCCTCGAGGCGGTACGGCCCGAAGGTCTCCGTCCCGGCGTCGGCGGTCGGGGGCACGTGGCCGGTGCTCATGCGGCGCTCTCCTGCGTCGTGGGCGGCCCGGCTCACCTCAGCCCCCCGGCTCGATGTCACGCTGAGTATGCAATACCGGGCGACGCAGGGCCAGCAGGGGCGCGAACAGCGCAATAGTCTCACCGAGAGTGATCGAGCGTGGGCGGGCGGTTTGCGTCAGACTCCCGCCCCATGCCCGGCTGGTACCTCGTGACGGCGACCGCCGCGGTCGTCGTGCTCGCCGTCCTGTTGATCGTGCGGGTGCGCATCCACCCCGCCGTGGTCCTCGCGCTCGCGGCGGCGACCGTCGGCCTCGTCACCGGCCTCGGTGTCGAGGGCACCGTCGACGCCGTCACCACCGGCTTCGGCGACATCATGGCCGACGCCGGCCTGCTGATCGCGTTCGGCGTGCTCATCGGCGCGCTGCTGCGCGCGGTGGGGGCGATCGAACGCCTGGTGGCGACGTTGCTGCGCTGGTTCGGCCCGCGGCGCATGCCGATGACCATGACGGTGGCGTGTGCGACGGTCCTGCAGCCGATCTTCGTGGACGTCCTCATCGTCATCGCGGCGCCCCTGGCCCGGCGCATCGCCGCGCGGATCGGGCCGACCGGCGTCCCGCGCATGGCGGCGGCGATCGCGATCGGCTGCGAATGCGGGATCGTGATGATGGTGCCGGGGATCGGCACGGTGGCCATCGCCGGTGTCCTCGGCGTCCCGCTCGGGCGGATGCTGATCTTCGGGCTCGTGGTGCTCGTGCCGACGGTGGTGATCGCCTCCGCGCTCACCGGCGCGATCCTCTCGCGCTGGTGGGACCCGGCGCGGGACGAGCCGGTGGTCGAGCATGAGCCCGAGGTCGAGGACGGGGACGGGGACGAGAGCGGGGTCGAGGACGAGGTGGTCGTCCCGACCTCCACCACTCCCCTGGCGGTCCTGCTCGCGCCCCTGCTGGGCGCCCTGACCCTCATCGCCGCCGGCGCGATCGTCGAGGCGGCCGGCGCGTCGGTGCCCGTGCTCGCCTTCGTCGCGGCGCCGCCGATCGCGCTGCTGCTCGGCGTGCTGGGCACCATGGCCGTGGCGCGCCGGGAGCTGGGCCGCGACGGGATCGAGGGCCCGCTCACCGAGGGCTTCCGCGAGAGCGGGCTGATCCTCGTGCTCACCGGTGTCGGCGGCTCGCTCGCCGAGGCGATCAAGCAGTCGGGGCTGGGCGAGGTGCTCGGCGGGCTGTTCTCGGCCAACACCGCGCTGCCGCTGGCGACGGTCTGGCTCACGGCCGCCGTCCTGCACGTCGCCGTGGGATCGGTGACGATCTCCGCGATCACCGCGGCGGGGGTGCTCGCGCCCGTCGCGCCGGCGATCGGGCTCGACCCGGTCCTCATCGCCCTGGCCGCCGGCACGGGCGCGCTGTTCCTCGTGCACGTCACGAGCAACACGTTCTGGCTGCTGCAGTCGCTGCTCGGGCAGACGGTGCGGGGCGCGCTGAAGACCTGCTCGTTCGGCGTCTCGGTCGCCTCGGTCGTCGGGCTGGGCGCCACGCTCGCCCTGGGCGCGGTGCTCTGAGATGGCCGGGTCGCCACGACCTCCACGGGCGCGACCGGCACGTTTGGCATGATCATCGGGCCTCGCGACCTGCCGAACGTGCCTCTCGCCCCAGCCACCCGAGCGCCGGCCGGTCACGAGCTCTCCCGGACCATCTCCTCGAGTTCCTCGTCGCCGCCGGCTGCTGTCTCCGCCCTGTGCAGGACCTCGGTCCGGGTGGGCTCGTCCAGGACCCCGGCGAGCGTCAGCAGGCAGAAGACGTGCAAGCGGGCGCCTCCGGGGAGGTCGTCCGCGAGTGCGCCGGCGACCTCGACGGCTTCGGTGGCCACCGCCACGGCCTCGGCGTCGCGTCCGACGTCCCGCATCGTGTCGGCGAGGTTGTTGAGCGACTCGGCGAGCTCCAGCCGTCCCAGAGCTGTTGCGTCGGCCCGCTGCCGCCGTAGTGCCACCGCCTCGGTGATCAACTCGAGGGCGACCACGTGCTCGCCCAGCTCGCTGCGGCAGAGGGCCTCGTCGTGGAGCACCGTCGAGAGCAGGTCAGGATCACCGGTGACGCGTCGCCGCACCTCGGCGAAGAGGGGAGCGGCGACGGCGTGCTCGCCGGCCTCGTCGAGGTGCTGGGCGAGTCCGTGCAGCGCGACGTTCAGGTCGTGGTCCCCGTCCGGCGAGCCGTCCGCCAGCTCGCGCAGGATCGCCACGGCCTCCTCGGCCGGCTCCGGGTCGCTCGTGGCCTTCGCGAGCTCGTGCAGGGCCCCGGCGAGCATCTGCCGTCGCGCGCGGCCTCGCCCGTCGGCGTGCCGTCGCATCAGCTCGACGGCCTCCTCGGCGTCCTCGACGGCTCCGGCGACGTCCTTCATCGCCAGTCGAGGTCCGACCCGTGCTCGCAGCGTCTCGGCGAGCTCGACCGCGTCCGAGCCCTCGGGGCCCGGACCGGCGATCTTGCGGAAGATGTCGACCGCCTCGTCGTAGCGGTCGAGCGCCGCGGACACGCGCCCCACATCGTCGAGCGCGCTCCCGAGGTTGTGCAGGGCTGCGGCGAGCGACGACAGCGAGACCGCCGGACGGGCGTCGGCGAGGTCCCGGTAGACGAGCACGGCCTCCGTCAGCCGGATGATGGCGGCCTCGGGGTCACCCGTCCGACGCAGCGCCGTGGCGCTGTTGTTGAGGGCGTCCGCCAGCGCGTCGAGATGTCGGTCGCCGTACCGCCCGACCAGGCCGCGCGCGAGCACGATGGCGCCGTCGGCCAGGGCAGCAGCCTTGGCGTGCTCCCGCCGCTCGGCGTACACCGCGCCGAGGTTCACCAGTGCCTGGATGTGGTCCTCGCGGTACCGGTCGGGCTGCTCGTCGGCGAGCTCCGCGCGGAGGGCCTCGGATGCGGACGCCGCTTCCAGCGCCGCGTCGAGATGCGCATCATCGAGGTGCGCGAGATCGAGGTGCGCGACGGCCAGGTTGGTCAGGATCGCCGCACGCTGGTCGAGCTCCTCGACCTCGGGATCGGTGGAGACGCGGGCCGCCTCGAGGGCGGCTTCCAGCGCCGCGACGGCCTCGCCGGGCCGATGCACGTTTCCGAGGAGGTTGCCGCGGGTGGCCATCAGTGTCGCGCGGTGGTGCGACGGTGCATCCGCGGGCAGCAGCGCCAGGCCCTGCTCGACACGGTCGAGGGCGTCATGGTGCTGGCCGAGGGCGTAGAGCACGGTCGCGAGGGTGTCGAGGGCCATCGCCGTGGCGGTCGGCTCCCTCAGCGTTCGGTACAGGTCGACGGCCGCGACGGCCTCGGCGAGGGCGTGCTCGGACTCGCCGATGTGATTGAGCCTGACGGCCAGATCGTGCGTCAGCCGGGCCCGCGTGACGGGATCCGGGTGGCTGCTGTTCTCCTCGCGACGCAAGGACGCCCGGGTCGCCACGACGGCGAGCCCCGCGAGCGCCGAGCTCCGGTCGGGAAGCTGGTCGAGTACGTCGGGACCGGCGTCCTCACCGACGAGACCCGACAGGACACGCCCGAGCGTGTCGTCGTCGAGGAGGTCGCCGGTGGAGACGGCGATCGCCAGCGGCACGTTGGTCGTCGGGTCGGCGCGCATCATCGCCGTCAGCGCGCGCTCGAGGTGAGGATGGCGGCCGGCCGCCCTGCTCAGGACGGTCAGAGCACGCGTGACGTCGCGGGTCCCGAAGGACGTCGCGATCCGGTCCGGGAGGTCCGGATGGTCGGCCAGCGTGTCGGAGACGAGCTCCTCGCCGAGCCGATCGGGTCGTAGCGACGAGAACGGAGGGGCATCCGGGTACGCCTCGGCGTGCCACCGCAGGTAGGGCACCGGATCGGCCGTCCGCAGCGCGTCGGCCACCAGGCTTCCCGCGTCCGCGTCGGGTGGAGCGGCCGTGAGGGTCGCGCAGGTGACGACGACGGCCAGGTGGTCGTCCGGCTCGGGATCGAGGCCGTGGGGCCGCGCCACGGACGCCCAGAAGCGGCGCTCATGGGCGAGGACCCGGCGCACGGGGTCCACGCTGCTCGTCGCGGGATGCGTGCGATCGAGCAGCTCGGCGAGCGCCGCAGCGTGGACGTCGAGGGCGTGGACGACGTCCAGCCGTGACGGCGAACGCGGCCGGCGAGCACCGGGAAGATGGTCGATGAAGGCGTCGAGAGCCCGCTCGAACTCGGCGACCGGATCGTTCGGCGCCAGCGGAGCGAGCGGCGTCCCGACAAGGCTCTCCGCGAGAGCCGCGACGTGCTCGTCGCGATGGCGCGCCAGGCGTTGACGCCACCGTCCCGCCGTCCTGGCGAGGAGCAGGACGCGCAGTGGGGCCGTCGCCGTTGCGGCGAGGAGGGCCCCGACCTGATCGGAACGGCCCTCCGCGTAGTCGACGACGACCAACGTCGGTACCCGCAGCGTGGCGAGGAGCGCCGGGTCGGCATCCTCGGCCAGCAACCCGGCCGGCCATCCCCGTTCGTGAGCGCAGGACACCAGGCGGAGCGCCAGTCGGGTCTTCCCCACGCCGCCACGACCTGTGCGGAGGCGCACCGGTTCACCTGCGACGGAGTCGAGCCAGCCGTCGAGGTCGGTCAGCTCCTCGTCTCGCCCGGCGAAGGGAACGATCCCGAACTCGGGCCGGAGGAGCGCGCTCGGCGACAGCTCTGCGGGGCGCACCGGTGGCGCCTCGAACACGCGGTGGACGGCGAGCTCGGGCACGAGCCGCAGGAGCCGGTCGATCAGGGCACCGGTGTCGCCGGTCAGGTCTCGGTGTCGCAATGGAGCCGTCTGGACGTCCTCCAGCCCGGCGAGCTCCCCGTCGAGCCCGAGCTCCGCCGGGCCGCTCGCTCCGTCGAGCACGACGGGAACGACGGGGACGTCTCGCCGGAGCGCGTGGAGGATCTCTCGGCGCACCCAGTCACCGGGGTCGTCGATGCGCCGGCTTCCCGGTCGGCCTGTGCCTGCCCAGGCGGGACCGATCACAGCGACGAGGACACGGGCCTCGTCCAGCGCCGACGTCAGCGCGTCCGGCCAGGGCGCACCCGGGAGCAGGGTGTCGGAGTCGCGGAACACCTGATCGGGACCGACCACCTCTGCGAGCCGCCCGGCGAGGTGTGCCGCGGCGATACCGCCGTCTGCGGTGCGGTAGCTGATGAAGACGTCAGGCCCTCGACCCACCCCACCCGCTCCCCCCGTCCGCGACCCACGCGCAGCAGCGTAGCGAGCTGCTGTCGTGCTTCCTGTCGCACAAGGCACGCGTGCCCGGTCTCAACCGTCGAGGTCGCTCAGGTTCCGCGGGCGTCCGTGCAGCTTCCGGCGGACGTTGACGACGAGCTGCCCGGTTGCGACGACGGCGAGCAGGGTCCACACCGCCGCTGCGACCGTCACCGTCACGCCGGCGACATCCGGCACGAGCCCCGCCACGAGGAACGCGAGACCACCGAGGAGCAGGCGGGCCGGGCGCTCGGGGAAGCTCACGAGACCGACCGCGCCCACGCCCTCGGCGGCCGCGCTCCCCCGGATCGACTCGTCGAGCACCGTGAGGACGGCGGCCGCGGCGCACAGCAGCCCGGGCGCTCCGAGGGCCCACAACCCGACGACCATGCTGAGGTCGCCGACCCGGTCGACCAGCTGGTCGACGACGCGACCCCAGGCCGTCGAGGAGTCCGTCAGCTGGGCGACGGCCCCGTCGACGCCGTCGAGCACCGCCACCACCACGACGAGGGCCGCGGCGAGCACCGGCCAGCGTCCGCCGAGCGCGGCGACGGCACCGACGGCGATCGCACCCACGCCGCCGACCAGCGTGACCGTGGTCGGCGAGACCCCGCGACGGGCGAGCGGGGCTCCGAAGAAGTGGGCGACACGCAACCAGGCCCGGGTGGGCCGGGAGCCGCGGACGTCGTAGCCGCCGTGGGCCCGCGACCAGCGGTCGAAGTAGCCCTCGAGGTCATCGACGTCCACCCGCATCACCCCGCGAGCACTGTAGTCGTCGTTCCCCGGACAGCCCGAGATCGGCGACCACCGGGTCGTGATCGCTCGCCCCGGTGCCGCGCACGATCCACGAGCCCCCGACGTCCCAGTCGCCGCTCGCGAGGATCCAGTCCAGGCGCAGCCGACCGCGGTGGAAGCGGCGCGCCACCGCCGCGTCGAGCCGCCCGAACCCGTGGAAGGTGTCCTCGTCCTGGACGCACGTGTCCGCGTATCCCTGGGCGAGCAGGGTCCGGTGCGCCGCCGAGCCGGGCGGGCAGTTGAAGTCGCCGGTGACGACGGTCGGCTCCGCGCTGCCCGCCAGCCGGTGGAGCAGCAGGGCGACGCTCTCCACCCGGGCGCGGTCGCTCCAGTGGTCGAGGTGCACGTTGACGTGCCGGAAGGTGGTGTCGGTGCCGCGGACCCCGAACCGCACCCAGTTCAGCGCGCGCACGTTCCGCGAGTCCCACGACGCCGACGGGACCTCGGGGGTCGCGCTGAGCCAGAACCCGCCGGAGCCGAGCACCTCGAGCCGGTCGCGGGCGTAGAGGATCGCGTTGTGCTCCGGGCGCCATCGCGGGCCCGCGGCCGGACCGAGGACGAGCCCGTAGCCGGGCAGCTCGTCGCGGTAGGTCGCGAGCGCCGGGCGCTGCAGTTCCTGGACGCCGAGCACGTCGGGCGCCTGGTCGAGAACGGTCGCGACGCTGGCGCGCGCCCGGTGCGACCAGCCGTGTCGGCCGTCCACGGGCGTCGTGAACCCGCGGATGTTGAACGTCATGAACCGCAGGCGTGCCGGTCCCGGGATCAGAGCTCCGCGAGGGTCGTGTCGAGCAGCGCGCAGAGCTCGCTCTTCGCGAGGTCCCGGGGAGGGCGGTCGGGCGCCTGGTCGGGACGTCGGTAGACCTCGGTGACCGAGGCGCGGTCCGCACCCTGGAGGACCAGCGTCGCGACGAGGCCGCGCCCCAGGGGCTCGGCGGTGTGCACGACGCTCGTGTCGCACCGGTAGACGTCGCCGGCCGGACGGACGACGACGGGGCTCGACCGCAGGGTGGCCGTGCCGGCGGGCTGCAGCCCGTCGAGCTCGGGTCCCCAGCGGAAGCGGTCGTGCTCGAGGCCGTCGGGATGCTGCACGAAGTGCTGCACCTCGAGACCGGCGCCGCAGATGACCGTGGAGGCGAAGTCCCACCGGTGGCTGTGGGCGTTCGTCTCCCCCCGCGGCGCGACGCCGAGGTCGGCCGCCGGCCACACGTGCAGCCGCATCCGGAAGCGGGGAAGCACGGCCTCGTGGAGAACGATCTTCGCGAACCCGTTCGGGTGCCAGCACGACGCCTTGGCGACCTCGGTGAGACGGGGGTCGTCGTCGCGGAGTGCCCGCAGGAGCGCCCACTGCGCCGCGGGTTCCGCCCGCACCGTCGCGATGGCCGCGGTCAGCTCGTCGAGGGTCGGCTCGGCGGACAGGCAGGCGGCGATGCCGTCGTGGAGCGCGCTCTCCGGTCCGCTCACGGCTGCTGGTCCGGGACAGCTCGGGGCTGGGGCACGATCGCATGACGTTCGGCGGCCAGCCGGGTTGCCGTGACGGCGTCATATTGCAGCCAGATGGGGACGTCGCCGTTGGGCCACACGAACAGCCCGAGACCGGCGTCGTAGAAGCTCCACAGCGAGTCGAGCAGCACCTGGATGCGGGGCCACGGCGGGTCCTCGACGAGACACAGTGCGCGGGCGACCAGCGCCGGGGTGAAGTGCCGGATCTCCAGGTCGCGCACCCGTCCGTGCTCGTCCTTGGGCTCCAGGTTCTCGCGGATCACGTCGTCGTGGGAGCCCGAGAGCAGCCACTGGGTACCCGCCGCGACGGCCTCGTCGACCTCGTCCGCGTCGGTGGCGGCGCCGGTCGCACGCAGGATCCGCAGGGCGATCACGGCGCGGGCCGTGTGGGCCGCCGACGGTCGAGGGCGTCCGCCGACCGCACCGGAGGTCTTCTCCGGCCACACCCCGAGCGTTCCCTCGGCCTGCCGCAGCGCGAGCAGGTCACGGACGGTCCGGCGCGTGAACGCGCTGTCCGGGCGCATCCGGGCGAGCACCTCGAGCACGCTGGTGAGGATGAAGGTGTTCGCGCGCGCGGGCCCGGACGTCAGCGACTCCAGGACGTCCAGGGAGGGACCGAGCGGCTTCGGACCGCCGATGTGGCTCAGCGCGTCGATGACGACCGCGGTGGCCTCCGGCCGGGGTCCCGACCCTCGGGAGGTCCACCCGCCCCCGCGCTCCTGGGCGCCGTGGAGCCAGGTGCCGAGGGCGTGTGGGTCGACGTAGGGGGCGTCGATCAGCGCGAGTGTCTTGATCGCGTAGGCCGAGCTCAGCGGCGTCACGCCGAGGTCGCGGCGGAAGTCGCGGGTCCATCCCTGGGGCGAGCCGTTCCCGTCGACGACGAGGTTGTCGACGATCGCCCGACCCAGAGCCTGGTACACGTCGCGCAGGGTCGTCGGGGTCGGGGCGACCGGCGCCGCGACCTCGTCGTCGACCTCCCCCCGGATCGAGGCGGCGAGCTCGACCAGCGCCCGCCGCGCACCCAGGAGCGTGTCGAGGTGGTCGACCTTGCCCGGCGACGGCAGGTGGCGCCCCGTCTCCCACTGGGACAGCGTGGCGCGCTTGACGCGGAGGGTGTCGGCGAGCTGCTGCTGCGTCCGCCCCGCACGGACCCGGTGCTCGCGCAGGACACGACCGAAGGCCTCGGCGTTGAGGCTCCCGCTCGTTCCGACGGCCGTCATCACATCACCTACCTCGGTAGGCCATCGATCCGGCCAGCGTAGCGACCCCACCAAGCGCGGCGCCCGGCTGCCACCAGCGTGTCCATCGCCTGCACGCGATCTTCCCTTCGGTGGATCAGTCACGGTTGCGTCCCGATCCCTTCGGCGGCAGCAAAGTAGGTAGGTGTACGACCCTTACCCTACCTACTCTCTTACCTACTGTAGGTCGGCGTCGGGGAGTCGCGTCATGACGGTCACCACCAGCTCTCAGCGCACCAGTCGGTCCCGCGGCCGTGCACCGCGTCCGATCCCGACCGGGACGGGGACGTCGTGAGCACCCGGCGCCACGACCCCGGCAGCCGGGGCCAGTGGCCGATCCCGACCGACCCGCAGGGAGTCGGCTGGGCGCTGCTCCGCCACCGGTCCCTCGTCGTCGCCCTGCTCTGGGTCATCGGACCACTCGCCGTCGTGTGGGTGGCCACCGGGTCCTGGGAGGTCATGGCCGCGCTCGCCGGGTGCCAGGCGGCGGCGCTCGCCGTCCCCGACCTCCGCGACGCCCTCGGTGCCCAGGTACGGCGGCTCGTGATCGAGCGCCGGCTCCGGACCGCCTTCCTCGAGCTCCCGGTGTGCAACCGCTCGGGGACGGTCCCGACGGTGGTGCGCAGCGCGGCCCGGACGAACGGGACCTACGTCCTGGTGTGGTGCCCGGCCGGCGTCACGGTCGCGCAGCTCGGTGCGGAGGCGGCAGCGCTCGCCGAGGCGTGCTTCGTCGACGAGGTCGTGGTGGAGCCCCACTCGCGGTGGCCGAACATGGCGGTGCTGTTCGTCGTGC
Source organism: Actinomycetospora aeridis (assembly GCF_037400275.1). NCBI lineage: Bacteria > Bacillati > Actinomycetota > Actinomycetes > Pseudonocardiales > Pseudonocardiaceae > Actinomycetospora > Actinomycetospora aeridis. The sequence goes on from NZ_JBBEGL010000006.1 coordinate 296,862, forward strand.
GGCACGGGCTCGGGACGACCACGGGCTCGTCGGACGGGCCCGTTCAGTAGGTCCGCTGCAGTCGCGCGCTCAGCGGGCGGCCGTCGGGGTCGAGCACCATCCGGTAGGCGGGGCCGGTGATCCACCGACGTCGCAGGGTCAGCTCCACCTGCTCGTGGGCGGGAGTGTGGCGGCGCATCCGGCCCGGCGGCCGCGGGCCCTGCTCGCCCCCGGCGTGCCAGGCGTCGAGCGCCGCGGCGCGGGAGCGCACGAGCTCGGCGGCGTGGTCGGGGTCGAGCAGTGCGGCGTCGTCGGGCTCGCCCAGGTGCTCGCGCATCAGCTCGAGGCGCAGCCGGCGGGCCAGGACGCGGGCGCCGTCGCCCAGCCCGCCCGGGTCGGCGGGAGCGCGCCGGTCGCGCTCCTCGTCGAGGATCGCGGTCACCAGCTCCGAGTCGTGCGTCCACGACCGGGAGTTGAAGTTGTTGCTGCCGACGGTGCACCACACGTCGTCGACGACGCAGATCTTGGCGTGCACGTAGACCGGGCTCGCCTCGTCGTTCTCGACGTCGAGGATCTGCACGCGGTCGCCACCGGCCTCGTGCACCATCGCGACCGCCTCCGCCTGCCCGATCATCGCGGGGCTCGGACCGGCGTCGGCGTGCGGGCGCGGCACCACCGCGACCAGGTGCAGCTGGGGCGCGCGGCGCAGCGCGGCCGCGAAGACCCGGGCCACGTCGGCCGACCAGAGGTACTGGTCCTCGACGTAGACCAGCCGCTGTGCCCGCCCCAGGGCCTTGATGAACGCCCGGGCGACGCTGCGCTCGCCCCACGGCGCGTACGGCAGCGGCGGGGTCCGGCGGGGGTAGGTGCGCAGGACCTGGATCGCGCAGCGCCCCGCGGCGGGTGGGTCGGGGGTCGGGGGCGGGAGGACGGCGCCCCGTCGCGGCAGGCGGTGGACGAGGTCGGGGACGACGTGCCACGGCAGCCGCACCAGCGGCGTCGGGTCGATCCAGCGCTCCAGGAACACCTCGTGGAGGTCCCGGACGACGGGTCCGCGCAGCTCGAGCTGGGCGTCGTGGCGGGGATCGCGGTCGTAGGCGTCGCCGGACGCGACCGACTGCGGATCTCCGCGGTGGACGATGTCGTCACGAGCGCCGAGGACGAGGTCGATGCCGCCGACGTAGGCGACGTCGCCGGCCGGGTCGGTGTCGCCGCGGATCACCACGAGCTTCTGGTGGTGGCTGCCCAGCGGCCGGATGCGCTGGTCGAGCAGGACCTCGCCGCCGGCCGCGCGCAGGGCCGCGGCGAGACGGCGGTTCTGGGTGACGTGGTAGCCGAACACCGACAGGTGCGAGCGCCACAGCAGCCCGCACACCCGCGTCCCGCAGCGCGCGGCGTCCGCCAGGGCCTCGGCGACGGTCGGCCCGTCGTCGACGAGCTGCTGGTCGCCGTCGCCGCGCCAGCCCAGGAACAGCACCTGGTCGCCGGGGCCGGTCGCGGCCAGGCGCTCGGCGAGGGTCGCGTAGTAGGCGTGGCCGTGGACGCGCAGCCGGACGTCGTTGCCCTCGGTCCACGGCCGGAGCCGTGTCGCGGGGTTGCCGCGCTCCTGCTCGGTGAGGAACCAGTCGTCGATCCGCGGTTCCCCCGTGGGCTCGTGGAGTCCCAGCGCCGCGCGCAGTCCCGGCAGCATCTCCTCGCCGTTCGGGGCCTCGACGACCGGTGGGCTGTCGTCGCGGGCGACCGGCGAGTCGGACCGCACCACGTCGACGAGGCGGCGCAGGGCGATCGCAGCGACCCGGTCGGGGTGGTCGCGGGCGAAGTCGGCGAAGAGCTGGGGGTCGTGACCGGCGTCGTCGCCGACGAGCACCCAGGAGACGTCCGGATGCTCGACGGCGAGGCGCTCGAGGGCGTCGCGCTTGGCCTCGAGCCCCGCCCCGAACAGCCATCCCGAGAAGAGGCGGCGCCCGGCCATCAGCAGCGTGCCCGGCGGGTACTGGTCGTGGCGCAGCGCCGCCCGCACGACGCGGGCGAGCCGGATCGGCAGACCCGTCAGGAAGTAGACCTCGGCGCCCGGCGCCGCGACCGTCCGCAGCACCCGCTGCATCCCCAGCAGTGAGCGCCGGTCGTGCGGGCCGCGGGTGGCCAGGGCGCGGAGGCGGCCCCACTGGCGCCGCAGCGGCGCCACGCGCAGGACACCGTCGACGTCGTAGACGACCCCGAGCGTGGTCGGCGGTGTCGGGGTCACCGTTCGCATCGTGGCCGGACGGCCGATGCGGGACAAGGTGCCCTGTCGGACCCCGGTGCCATCATCGCCGCGTGACCAGCTGGCAGGACGTCGAGAAGGCCGCGCCGGAGTTCGCCGGGCGCGTGCGGGCGCTCTTCGAGGCCCACAAGCACAAGACCCTGGCGACGCTGCGCGCCGACGGGTCGCCGCGGATCTCCGGCATCGAGACGGAGTTCACCGACGGTGAGCTGACGTTCGGCTCGATGTCCGCCGCCCGGAAGGGCGCCGACCTGCGCCGCGACCCCCGCTTCGCCCTGCACAGCGCCACCGTCGATCCCGTGGAGGGCGCGGAGGCGCAGTGGCCGGGCGAGGCGAAGATCGCCGGCCGCGCGGTCGCCGCGGGCGCCGTCACCGAGGGGCCGGGCGGCGACCTCTTCCACGCCGACATCACCGAGGTCGTCCACACCCACCTCAACGCCCAGGCGACGCTCCTCGTCGTGGAGTGGTGGACGCCCGCGCGGGGGCTGCGCACGGTCGAGCGCGAGTAGGCCGGTCAGAAGGTCAACGTCGTCTCGTGCGGGCCCTGGTCGAAGCGGCGCCGCCCGATGCGCGCGAGGAGGAACAGGATCGTGCCCACCACGACGAACGCGGCCCCGAGCAACCAGATCTCCAGCGACTGCTGGGTCAACAGCACGATGCTGGCGATGATCGCGAGCACGGGGATGATCGTGGGCACCCGGAAGTGCTCGTGGGGCACCTCGTCCTTCTTGAGCACCAGGCACGAGACGTTCGTCGAGATGAAGACGAACAACAGGAGGAGCACCGTGGTGTCGGCGAGGGTGCCGATGTTGCCGACGAAGCTCATGCCGATCGTGGCCGCGCCGACGGCGAGGATCGCGACCCAGGGCGTCCGCCGTGTCGGCGCGACGTTGCCGAAGATCGACGGCAGCAGGCCGACCTCGGCGAGCCCGTAGGTCGCCCGGCTCGCCATCACCATGAACAGCAGCGCGCCGTTGGCGATGGCGACGAGCGCGATCAGGGAGAACAGCCAGCCGGGAATGGGCAGCCCGGATGCGGTGATCACCTCGAGGAGCGGGCCGGTGGACTCGGCCATCACGTTCGGGTCGACGACGATGGCGGAGCCGAGCGCGATGAGCAGGTAGATGACGCCGGCGGTGCTGATCGCCCCGAACAGTGCCCTCGGATATGCCCGGCTCGGCTCCTTGACCTCCTCGGCCATGTTCGCGGCCGCCTCGAAGCCCAGGAACGAGAAGAACGCGACCACCGAGGCGGCGAAGGCGCCGACGAGGATCGGCTGGTCGGGCGACGGCATCAGGATGCGCGCCGGGTCGCCACCGCCACTGCCGAAGACGATCGCCGCGACGACGATGACCATCACCAGACCGGTGGTCTCGATGATCGTCGCGACCGTGTTCGCGGCCAGGGACTCCCGGACGCCCCGGAGGTTGATCCCGATGAGGACCAGGAGGAACACCACGGTGACCGGCGCGGCCGGCACGTCGACGAGCGTCGTGAAGTAGTCGCCCGCGAACGCGTTGGCGAGCAGTGCGGCGGTGACGATTCCGGACGAGAGCATGAAGAACCCGACGATGAAGGTCAGGAACGGCTTCTTGTAGGCGCGTTCCGCATAGCGCGCGGCGCCTCCGGCGTGCGGGTACTTCGAGATCATCTCGGCGTAGGTCCCCGCCGTCAGCAGCGCGACGACCAGCGCGATCACCAGAGGCAGCCACAGCATGCCGCCGACGTCCTCGGCCATCGTGCCGACGAGGGTGTAGATGCCCGCGCCGAGGGTGTCGCCCACGATGAAGAAGAACAGCAGCACCGTGCCGACGTTCCGTGCCAGCTTGGTCTCCTGCGCCGGCGGCTCGGTCGTCTGCCCGGTGTCGGTCATGTGCGGAATGGTCGGTCAGAAGCGGACAGAACGCACGTTCAGCACCGATCCGAAACATGACCTCAACACGATGACGCGACCGTCGCGGCGACCTCGCCGAGGCGCTCGAGGTCCCCGCGCAGCGCAGGGAGGCGGTCACGATGGGCGGGGAGGACGGTGGCGATCAGATGGTCGACGGGCGCCGGGAGGGAGACGACGGTGAACTCCTGCCGGATACGGGTGGCGGCGCCGGCGGGCTCGAGACGCACGGTCCAGTCCGTGGAGTCGCCGAGGAGCCGCGGGCCGTGGGTGCGCCACGCGAGCTCGCGCGGGGCGTCGACGACGCGCAGCGTGCAGACCCGCGCCCATCGGATCCGTCCGGCCTCGTTGGCGCCCCGGAAGCGGACACCGGGCGCCGCCGCCGTCGCGCCGCCGAGCCACTCCGCGCGGGAGCACTCGTGGCTCCACTCCCCGATCCTGGTGACATCGGCGAGGACCGCCCAGACCGCCTCCGGTGGGGCGTCGACGACCACCTCGACGGCGCCGTGGCGGGGCAGCCGCGGGATCACGACGACACCCCGACCGACGTGCCGGCCCAGCGGGCCGCCGCGCGGCGTCGGTACCCGGGACCGAAGACGTGCAGGACGATCTGGCGCGGCAGCCACGCCACCTCGGCCTCGACGACCGCCCGACGGTCCGGGTCCAGGCCGTCGAGCAGCCAGTTGCCCTCCTCGGCCAGCGTCGGCAACGACTTCGGCGCGATGTTGAAGCGCTGGTCCCAGGTGTGCCACTCGCGGTGGGTGATGGTGGCCGAGACCAGGGGCATCGCCTCGTTCTCCTCGCGGTCGAGGTGCGGCAGCAGCACGGCCTCGAGGTCGTCGAGCGCGGCGAGCAGCGCCCGCCGGTCGTCGTCGGCGCCCGAGTCGCCCCACCGGGCGGCGGCCGTGCGCAGCGCGTCCATGGCGGGGTCGATGGCGGCGTGGTCCTCGGCCATGACGTCCAGGAGGTCGGCCGCTTCCGGGCTCTTCGAGCGGACGAGGGGGTAGAGACCGTCGTCCTCCCCGGTGTGGTGGGCGTGCAGGAGGTCCATCAGCCAGGCGAGGTGTGCGGCGAGGGCCCGCCGTCGTCGCGGGGGTGGGGTGCCGGCCAGGGCGTGGCGGGTCCGTCCGAGATCGCGGCGCAGCGCGTCGTGGACGATCCCCATCATGCGGGTGTCGGCCTGGCCGTCCCATGTCATCGTCATGATCCGTTCTCCAGTTCTGTGATCAGGGTGAGGACCCACTGCTGGTACTGCTCGACGCTCCAGCCCGAGCGGTGTACGAGGAGCTCGTAGACCTCGGGACAGGTCTGCGCCCAGAACAGGTCGACCTCGCGGTCGTCGACCGGGCGGCCGAGGACGAGCCGCAGCCCGTCGGCCGTGGAACCACGCCGGCCCTGTTCCTGCGTGGTCCGCAGCTCCGCGAGGGCCGGTTCGCTCCCGGCGCCCTCGCGGAGGGCGAGGTGCAGGCCGATGGTGCGGACGTGGATGTCGGTGATCAGCGCGGCACCGGCCGCGGCGCGGGCGGCGAGGTCGCCCTCCCCCAGCGCGCGGAACAGGGGCCGCTCGGCCAGGGGCACCGGCTCGTCGTCGCCGACGACGGCGCCGTCGAGGGCCGCCGTCAGCAGCCCGACCTTGCCGCCCAGCGTCCCGTAGATCGTCTCGACGGATACCTGGGCGGCCCGGGCGACGTCGCGCATGCCGGTGGCGGCCCAGCCCTTCTCGGCGAACAGCTCGCGCGCGGCGCGCAGGACCGCGGTGCGCGTCTGCGCGGCCTGCAACGCCCGCCGCGGGGACCGGTACGCCCGGGTCGTCGGCTCTGCCATACCGCCGAAGGTAGAACGGCTATGCAGTGAATACAAACATGTTACCGAGCGGCGCCGACCGACTCCCCTGAGCGACGTCGTCGCAGGTCAGGGCGGGTCGTCCACCGCGAGGGCGACGAAGCAGTACCGGTTGAGGCTGAAGAGGTAGTCGGTGCCCCGGGAGCGGAGGTCGGCGGCCCAGCGCGCGACGTCGTCCTCGGTGAGCCCCTGCCGGCCGGCGACGAAGGCGGCGATCGTGCCGATCGTCCCGGCGCTGTAGGTGTCCTCGTCGTGGACCGGGTTGAACAGCGGGATCAGCCGCCGCTCGACGACCCGGAACCCCGCCCGTTCCAGCAGCCCCGGCAGGGTCCGGGGCAGGCGCGGATCGACGAGGTGCTCCTCCCACGCCGCCATGACCCGGCGGTGCAGCTCCCGGTCGGCGGCGTGCCACACCACCGAGTCCCAGTCGGTGTCCAGCAGGAGCACCCGCCCGCCCGGTCGCAGGACCCGCCGGACCTCGACGAGCGCCCCCGGGACGTCGGCGACGTACTCGTAGACCTGCGTGGACACGACGGCGTCGACGGCCGCCGCGCCGTAGGGCAGCGCCTCGGCGCTCCCCTCGTCGATGCCGACCCAGGCGAGGTCACCGCACCGGGCCTGCGCGAGGGCGTTCATGGCGGGGCTGGGTTCGAGGCCCCGCGCCGTGCCGTTCGGGCCGACGGCCTCGGCGATCGCGCGCAGCAGGAAGCCGGGCCCGGACCCGATGTCGAGCACGTCCTCGCCCGGCGCGGGCGCGAGCAGCTCGAGCACCTGCTCGCGCTGCGCCACCACGTCGCGCGTGGCGTAGACGCGCTCGATCCGCCGGGCGGCGTCGTCGCCGAACTCCAGCAGGGACACCGCGACAGGATAGGGACGCTGCGCGGCCCCGAACGCCGCCGTTCGGCCGCAGGTCAGCGGCGTCCCGCGCTCCAGGCGTAGGGCAGCTCCGCACCGTTGAGCACGTGGTCACCGACGGTCTGCAGCTTGTAGATCAGCGGGTTGTGCACCGAGATCGTGCGCGCGTTGCGCCAGTGCCGGTCGAGGCGCAGCTTCTCCGACGTGATCGAGGCGCCGCCCACCTCGAACAGCTGGGTGGTCGCGTCGAGGACGGTCGGGATCACGACGGCCTGGGCGCGCGCCACGTCGAACTCGACGCGGTCGAGCAGCTCGGCGTCGCCGCTGTCGTTCGCGAGCAGGTGGTCGAGCTGGTCGGCGATGTCCAGGACCAGCGTGCGCGCCGCGTAGGCGGTGGCCGACAGCCGTCCGATGACCTGCTGGACCAGCGGGTCGTGCCGGGGCAGGTCGGCGGCGGCGTGGGTGAAGGTGCGGGTGCGGTCCCGCACCCAGCCGGCGACGTCGTCGGTGGCCCGCTGCGCGATGCCGGCGAGCACCGAGAGCTGCACCAGCTGGAGGTACGACGTCCCGTACGTCCGGCCCGGTGTCCCGTACCCGGGGCCGAGGACGCGGTCGGACGGTACGGCGACGTCGCTGAACTCGGTGGTCCCGCTCGCGGTGAGGCGCTGACCGAAGCCGTCCCAGTCGTCGTACTGCGTGACCCCGTCGGCGTCGGCGTCCACGAGGACGGCCACCCGGTCGCCGTCCTGGTCGGCGGCGACGACGATGTGGTCGGCGTAGAGGCTGCCGGTGCTGTAGTACTTCGTGCCGCTCAGACGCAGGGCGTTGTCGGAGGAGCCGTCCGGCGTCACCGCCGTGCTGTACCGGTCGATGGCCCCGACCCCCGGCTCCGAGATCGCGTTGCCGACGAGCACGCCGTCGGCCGCGGCCCGCAGCCACCGCTCGCGCTCCGGACCGTCCTCGGCGAGCAGCTGCTCCTCGACGAACCACCAGTGCACCCGCAGCGCCTGGGGCAGGTTCGACTCGGCCGCCGCGAGCAGGACGAGCTGGCGGAAGAGCTGGCGCACCGACGCGCCGTAGCCGCCGAGCTCGACCGGCACGCGCAGCGCCCCGAAGCGGACCTCCTTCAGCGCGGCGACCTCGTCGTGGGCCAGGGAGCGGTCCTGCTCGCGCTGCACCGCGCCCTCGGCGATGCGGGCGTAGACCGGGGTGAAGATCTCGTCGAGCTGCTCGTCGGTGTAGCGGGAGACGGCCGTCGCGGTCACGGAGGTGTCCTTTCGCAGGGGGCCTCGCCGGGACGGCGCGCGGCGGCAGGGAGCCGGGCCGGCGGTCCGGGGCGAGGAGGAAGGAAGAGGCGAGCGGGGCTCAGCGGCGACAGAGGGCCGACGACACGCGCGCGAGGTCGACGTGACCCCGGGTGGTCAGTCGGACACGGCCGAGCATGCGGGGAGCCTAACCGCCACGCCGCCCGAGCCCAAGATCGTCGGCGGTCGGGAGGTCACCGCTCACCTCGCCGGGCCATCCGGTCCGTCGGCGACCCGTGTCCTCGGGACACGGGTCGCGAACAGTGACCGCAGGAATGGAGCGGTCACCGCCCGCGTTCTCCCGACGTCACCCGCCGGACGGGCGCGCCGTGCGCCGCAGCGGCGGCGGAACGGGTAACCTGCCCGGTGACAGTCGTTCGCCGCCACCGCCCCTCGGCCGGTGCGGCGACCATCACGGGTCGCGCCAGCGGCCCGGACCCGGGACGCGCCCCATCTGACGGGCCCGCGGACCGGACCCGCATCGCGGGAGGAGCCACCCCGGCGCCGCCCACGATCACGACACCGACGTCCGGTGGGACCACCGGGCGCGCCGGAGGAGGCACATGGCTCGTCGAGGCCAGCCCCAGAACAACAGGGCTCGCGGCGGCGCTCCCAGCAACAACAACCGGCGGCGCGGCCGCCGGCGCGAGGACATCACCTCGGTGCTCTCGCAGGCCGTCGACGAGATCGGCGCGGCCCTGCGCAAGGGCCGCCCGACCTCGGCGACCCGCACGAAGTTCCAGGCCGTCGCACTGCTGCTGCGCGACGAGCGCGTCCGCGTCCGGGCGAACGAGGAGCTCAGCGACGCGCGCCGGAACGACCAGCTCAAGCGGCTCGACGACCTCGCGACCTCGCTCGCGAAGACCGCCGTCCGCGACCAGGCGCTGCTCGCGCTGCTCGGCGAGGACGCCGTCGTCACCGACGAGGCCCGCTCGCTCGAGCACGACATGATGCGCCGCGCCGGCATCGCGCCGCCCCGCGAGGAGGCACCCCCCGCCGAGGAGGAGGAGACGCCCGCGGCGTCCGCCAAGCAGGGTGTCGTGCCGCAGTCGGTCATCTCGCGGCAGATGGCGAACCCCTTCCTCGCCCCCGACTTCTCCGCGGCCCGGCCCACCGGGCACCGCCCCACACGCCTGGACGGCTGGGAGCTGCTCGACCCGCTGCTGCGGTCCTTCGAGCGCTCGGGCGACGGCTCGGCGTGCATGACGCTGCCGACGGGCGGCTCGCGCAAGGTGCACGGCGGCCAGGAGCTCATGCCCCACCAGGCGGGCGTCGTCGCGGCCGCCGCGGACGGCCACCGGACCTTCCTGCTCGCCGACGAGCCGGGACTCGGCAAGACCGCGCAGGCGCTGCTCGCCGCCGAGGCCGCGAAGGCGTACCCCCTGCTCGTCGTCGCACCGAACGTCGTCAAGACGAACTGGGTGCGCGAGGCCGGGCTCTGGTCGACCCGCCGCAAGGCCACCGCGATCCAGGGCGACGGCGACAACGTCGACGGCTTCGCCGACATCGTCGTCGTCAACTACGAGGTGCTCGACCGCCACGTCGGGTGGCTGCGCACCTTCGGGTTCCGCGGGATGGTCGTCGACGAGGCGCACTTCATCAAGAACAAGTCGTCGCAGCGCTCGCAGCACGTGCTCTCGCTCGCCGAGCGCATCCGCTCCTTCACCGCCGACCCGCTGTTGATGGCGCTCACCGGCACGCCGCTGATCAACGACATCGAGGACTTCCTGGCCATCTGGGAGTTCCTCGGCTGGATCGACGAGAAGAAGCCGCGCTCCGAGCTGATGGACGCCCTCACCGAGACGGGCCTGACGCCGGCCGACCGGGGCTTCTATCCCGCGGCGCGCTCCGCCGTCGTCGATCGCGGCATCGTGCGTCGCCGCAAGGTCGACGTGGCCGCCGACATCCCCGCACGCCGCATCGCCGACCTCCCCGTCGAGCTCGACGGCCCGACCGGGCGCTCGATCCGGGCGGCCGAGCGCGACCTGGCCCGACGGATGGTCGCGCGCTACACCGACGCGATCGCGGCCCGCGGCGTCGCCGTCGACGGGATCGACCACGAGCTGGTGTCCCGGGTGGCCACCTGGGAGCAGAAGGACGCGGCGGGCGCGTCGAACGGCGACAACGTGTTCAGCATGATGCGCCGCATCGGCACGGCGAAGGCGACGCTCGCCGCCGACTACGCCGCCCAGCTCGCGCGCAGCGCCGGCAAGGTCGTGTTCTTCGCCAAGCACGTCGACGTCATGGACGCCGCCGAGGAGACGTTCGCCAAGCAGGGCGTGCGGTTCTCCTCGATCCGCGGCGACCAGACCCCGACCGTGCGGCAGCGCAACATCGACGCCTTCGTCGACGACCCCGAGGTCGGCGTCGCGGTCTGCTCGCTCACCGCGGCCGGGGTGGGCATCAACCTGCAGGTCGCGTCGAACATCGTGCTCGCCGAGCTGCCCTGGACCGCCGCGGAGCAGACCCAGGCCATCGACCGCTGTCACCGCATCGGCCAGACCGAGCCGGTCACGGCCTGGCGCATCCTGGCCGCGCAGACCATCGACGCCCGCATCGCCGACCTGCTCGGCGAGAAGGCCAACCTCGCCGCCGTCGCCCTCGACGGCGCCGACGAGGAGCTCGGGGCGTCGAGCGACGCCCAGCACGCGGCCCTCGTGGCGCTGCTGACGGAGGAGCTGTCCTCCCCCGCCTGACCGTTGACGTCCCCGAATACTGGGTGTTCGGGGGTCGTCGCGGACCCCGCGGAGCAGGGGAACGCGCATGGCCGCTCCACGACGACCAGCTCGGGACCGGTGGCCGGCGTGGGCACCGTTCTCCGACCGTGCGCCGCTGCGGCGGGTGTTCCTCGTCGTCGTGACCGCCCTGCTCGTGGTGGCGGGGTCGCTCGTGACGGGTGCGGTCGCGCGCGAGTGGGGCGTGCCGCCCGCCGCGGACCCGCGCGACAAGGGTGCCGTGGTGCTGGTCCCCGGTTACGGCGGCGCCCGTGACGCGCTGGTCGGGCTCGCGTTCCGGCTGCGCGTCGTCGGTCGCCCGGCCGTGGTCATGGCGCTGCCCGCGAACGGCACCGGGGACCTCCGGACGCAGGCCGCGATGATCGACGGCACGGTCCGCGACCTGCTGCGGCACGGCACCCCGACCGTCGACCTCGTCGGCTTCTCCTCGGGCGGGGTGGCGGTGTGGCAGTACCTCGCGACCGGCCGCACCGCGCCGGCCGTGCGTCGCGTCGTCACCCTCGGCTCGCCGCTGCGCGGCACGCAGATCGCCGCGGCCGGAACGGCGCTGACCCCCGAGGTGTGCGAGCAGGCGTGCCGCCAGCTCGTGCCCGGCAGCGCGCTGCTCACCGGGCTCGCCGCGCTCCCCCGGCCGGCGATCCCGTGGCTCTCGATCTGGACCGAGACCGACGGGGTCATCACACCGCCCGACTCCGCGGCGCTGCCCGGGATCACCGCGATCCGGCTGCAGTCGATCTGCCCGGCCGCGCGGACGCCGCACGCCTCGCTGCCCGGGTCCCGGCTGGTCATGGGCCTCGTCCTCCGGGCCCTCGGGACCCGCCCGCTCCCCCGCCCCACCGACGCCGACTGCCTGACGCTGCAGGCCGAGGGCGTCGGCTACCCGGTGCTGGTGGGGACCGAGTAGGGCCGGATCACGCGGCGCGGAAGCCCTCCGGACGCTCCGCCGGCGCCTCGGCCAGGGCCCGGCGGACGCCGTCGGCGTCGAGGTCGGCGCCGTACACCGGCGTGCCCGGCTGCTGACGCCACGACTCCTCGAGCGGACCGGCGTCGACGGGGTCGAACCCCAGCTCGTCGATCAGCGCGAGGACCGTCTCCTTCGCCGGACCCTCCGCGCCCGCGACCGGGAGGGCGATGCGGCCCGCCTCCCCGCGGGCGACGCCGCGGTCGAGCAGGTGCTTCCAGTTGATGCCGTTGAACGCCTTGTACACCGGGACACCGAGGTGCCCGGAGACCCAGACGCTCTCCGGCGTGCCGTCCTCGAGGGCGTCGATCCGGCCGTCGCGCTGCTGCGGGTAGTAGTTGTTGGTCTCGATCACGGGCGCGCCGGGCTTCGCCGACGTCACGATCCCCGCCGCGAGGTCGGGCGTGTTCTTCTGCGGGATGCTGACGATCACCACGTCCGCGTCGACCGCGGCCTCGGACGCCCACACGGCCGTCGCGCCGGTCTCCGCGGCGAGCTCGGCCAGGGTCTCGGGGGCCCGGGAGTTCGCGACCCGGACCTCGTGGCCCAGCGCGGCCAGCCGCCGCGTCAGCGTTCCGCCGATCTTGCCTGCACCGATGATGCCGATCCTCATGAGCGGGGAACCCCGTGCCGCAGACCGGCATTCCGCGCTCCGGCCTGCGACGTCGAGATCGCGGATCCGGTGACGGAACCCCGCGTTTCTGCGGCGTCTCGTCACCGAGTTCGTGACCACGTCGGCCCCGCGCGAGCGCCGACCGGGTCGCTCCGTCTCCCGCCCCGGACGCCTCCCCCGGCGAGCGAACGGGGAGTTCGCGCGCCAAGAAGCAGCGAACAGCGCGTTCGCTGCACCCGGCCGGCGAGCCGTCAGGCCGCCACGAGGGGCCGCAGGGCGCTGCGGTGGAACACCAGCGGGCCGTGGCCGTCGTCGACGAGCACCTCGTCGACGCGGCACACGGCGATGAGGTGGTCGCCGGCCACGACGTCGTCGATGACGCGGACGCGCAGGGACAGCGGCGCCTCGGTGACGAAGAGCGCGCCGGCGTCCCGCCGCTCGGTGGCGACGTCACGGAAGCGGTGCTCCGCGGGCCCGGCGAGTGCGCGGGCGACGCCCTCGTGGTGCGCCCCGAGGACGCTGATGCCGAGTCCCGGCGCCCGGCGGAGCAGCGGCCACGTCGCCGATGCGGTCCGCACGCAGATGCTGACCAGCGGCGGGTCGAGCGACACCGGGACGAAGGTGCTCACCGCGATGCCGACGGGCGCGCCGTCCACCTCGGCGCACACCGCGACCACCCCGGTCGGGAACCGGCCGTAGACCTGCCGCAGGTCGTCGCCGGTCAGGGGCACGCGGACCTTCGCCGGCGCGGTCACGCGGACGCCCCGTACTCGACGTGGGCGCGGACGGCGGCGCCGTCGGCCGTGACCCAGCCCTTCGTCCCCGCGTAGTCGATCATCGTGGTCCACTTCTCGTCCCAGCCCGGCTCCTGCGCCCCGGCCCGGGCGCGTGACCGCAGGGTCTCCAGGTCGAGCAGGGCGCCCTCGGCGTCGCCCCGACCGATGCCCGACGCGCGCAGGGCGTCGTCGACCGCATCGGTCGGCAGCGAGGTCGCCACGTGCAGGCGGGTGCAGTCGTCGGGCTCGGCCACATGGGCGGAGCCCGCGGACAGCTGGACGATCACGGATCGGCTCCTCGGGGTGTCAGGGCTTCGGCCGCTGGTCGACGACGCGGCGGGCCTTGAACGTCGTCTCCGGCAGGGTGCCGGGCTCGAGCAGCGTGACCGGCACGCGGATCTGGAGGCTCCGGCGCAGCGCGTCCTCGACACGGCCGACCAGCTCGTCACGCGGAGCGTCACTCGCCGCCGTCGGCGACAGCTCCGCCTCGACCGTCATCTCGTCGAGCGCTCCCACCTTGCTCACGAGGATGCGGAACTCGGGCCCGAGCTCGGGGATCGTGCGCAGGCCGGTCTCGACGGCGCTGGGGAAGACGTTCGCGCCGCGGATGACGAGCATGTCGTCGAGGCGGCCGAGGATCCCTTCCGGCAGGCGCGGGTAGGTGCGCCCGCACGGGCAGGGGTCGGTCGCCAGGTACGTCTCGTCGCCCGGCGCGAAACGGATCATGGGCTGGGAACCGCGCCAGAGGTGGGTGTAGACGACCGCGCCGCGCTCACCGGTCGGGACGGCCGCGTTCAGGTCGTCCGCGGCCACGACCTCGGTGAACACCTCGTCGGTGATGAGGTGGGTGCCCGTGCCGGCCTCGCAGCCGACGCTGGTCTGGAACGGGTACATCTCCGAGGTCGAGCCGGCGTCGCTGACGATCGCGCCCCAGCCCGCCTCGATGATCTTCCGCGTGCCCGGGAGGCTGCCGCCGGGCTCCCCGCCGACGAGGATGCGGCGCACGCTGCTCGCGGCCAGGTCGATGCCGAGGCGCTCGGCGACCGAGAGCAGGTGGATGCAGTACGACGGCGTGGCGCTGAAGACCGTGGAGCCCAGGGTGGTGATCAGCTCGAGGTGGCGCTCGGAGTCGGTCACCCCGAGCGGGAAGACGGTGGCCCCGATCCGCTCGGCGCCCTGCACGACACCCCAGCCGCCGAAGAACAGGCCGAACGGGAAGCCGACCTGCACGAGGTCGTCCGGCCGGATCCCGGCGCACCACTGGGCCATGGCGTGCACGTCAGCGGCGCGCTGCCAGTCGCCGTGGGAGACCGCGTACATCGTCGGCGTCCCGGAGGTCCCGGACGAGCCGTGGATGCGCGCGATCTGTCCGGGCGCGAACTCGGGGGTGTAGCTGCCGAACGGCGGGTGCTCGCGCTGATCGGCGATCAGCATCTTCTTGGTGATCACCGGGACCCTGGCGGTGAAGTCCTCGAGCGAGCGCACCTGGTCGGGATGGAAGCCGTGGGCGTCGTAGTGGCGCCGGTAGAACGGGAGCTCCGCGTAGGCGTGGTGCAGCTGGTGCTGCATGCGCTCGAGGATGATCCGGTCGCGCTCCGCGGGGTCGCGGGTCTCCCGCTCGGCGTCCCAGAACCGGGGGAACCCCCGGTCGTCGACGGCCGCGACCGGGCGTGCCTCGGTCGTCACGACGTCGGCCGCGCGACGATGCCCTGCGCCTCGGCCACGTCCCAGTAGGAGTGCAGGCCGCGCACGTGCTGGCCGCCGTCGACGGGGATGAAATGGCCGGTGATCCGCCCTGCCGTCGGCGACATGAGGAACAGGGCCACGTCCGCGATGTCCGACGGCTCCTGGTGACGGGGCGGCCCGACCAGGGTGCGGTCGAGGAACTCCTGGCCGATCTGCCCGACGGTGAAGCCGGCGCCGAGGGGTGTGTTGACGGTGCCGGGCCCGATCGCGTTGACCCGGATGCCGTGGCGCCCGAGCTCCCCGGCGGCGACCTTGGTGAAGTTCATGACGCCGGCCTTGGCGGCGCAGTAGTGCCCCAGGCCGTCGGTCGCGGCGATCGCGTTGAGCGACGAGATGTTGACGACCGTGCCGCCCCGACCCGCGGCGAGCGCCCGCCGGGCGAAGGCCTTCGTGCACAGGAACGTGCCCTTGAGGCAGGTGTCGACGATGAGGTCCCACTCCTCCTCGGGGCAGTCGACGATCAGCGACAGCGACGCGGTGCCGGCGTTGTTCACCAGGTGGTCGACCGTGCCGAAACGGCTCTCGGCGAGGTCGAAGGCGGCCTCGACGTCGGCGGCGACGGACACCGAGCCCTCCGACCAGGCCAGGCGGTCACCGCCGGCGAGCTCCTCGCCCGCCGCCTTGATGTTGGCCGGCTCGATCTCGAGCCCGACGACGTTCGCCCCGCCCGCGAGCAGCGCCGCGGCGATGCCCTTGCCGATGCCGCTGCCGGCGCCGGTGACCACGGCGGTCTGTCCGGTCAGGTCCATGGGTCTCCTTCGGATGGTCGCTGGGTCGTCGGGACGCACGGGGCCGGCGCCCCGGGGGGTGGGGCGCCGGTCCCGTGCTGCGCCGGCCGTCAGCCGGCGCTGCCCTTGGTGTTCCAGCCGCCGTCGACCGGGAGGATCTCCCCGGTGCAGAAGGCGGCGTCGTCGGAGAACAGGAAGGCCGCCGCCGCGGCGATGTCCTCCGGTCGCCCGAGGCGCGGGATGATGTGCGCGGCCTCGAAGTTCTTGCGCATGCCCTCGGTGATCCCCGCGAGGATCGGGGTGTCGATGGTGCCGGGGCAGATGCAGTTGATGCGGACGCCCCGCGGCCCGTACTCCATGGCCGCCTGCTGGGTCAGGCTGACCACCCCGCCCTTCGCCGCGGAGTAGGCCGCCAGGTTCTCGAGACCCTTGAGCGCGGCCATCGACCCGATGTTGACGATGCTTCCGCCGCCGTTCTCGAGCATCCGCGGGATGGCGGCCTGCATGCCGAGCCAGACGCCCTTCAGGTCGGTGCCCACGACGTGGTCCCAGCCGATGTCGTCGAGGTCGACGACGTTGTCGGGACCGAACGTGTTGGTGACGCCGGCGATGTTGCCGAGCATGTCGAGCCGTCCGTGACCACCGATCGCCTCGTCCATGAGGCGCTTCCAGTCGTCCCGCTGGCGGGTGTCCATGACGATGTGGGTGGCCTGTCCGCCGTCGGCGACGATCTGCTTGGCGGTGGAGTCGTCGTCCTGGAGGTCACCGATGATCACGGCGGCGCCCTCGGCGGCGACGCGCAGCGCCACCGCGCGGCCGATCCCCTGCACCCCGCCGGTGATCACGGCCACCCGCCCCTCGAGGCGGGTGATCCCTGGCGCCATCAGGCGATGCCCAGCGCGACGTTGGCCATCTTCTGACGGCGGGCCATGCGCTGGTTGGCCTGGAAGTTCGGCATGACGTAGCGGGCGAACATCTCCAGGGAGCGGTTCCACTTGTCGGTGGTGACCCAGTCGCGGCAGTTGATCAGCAGCGTGCCGAAGCCGCCGGTCTCCTCCTCGAGCTCCTTGATCTGGCGGGTGCACTCCTCGGGGCTGCCGACGATCCACGGGATGTTCTCGACCATCCAGTCGAGCGTCAGGTCGGCGTCGGTCATCCCGTCGCCGATCTTCATCAGGGCGCCGAGACCGAGGCCGAACAGGTAGTCGTAGGACAGCTTGACGCCCTCGCGGATGTCGCGGAGCGCCTGGTCCTTGTTGTCGGTGACGTACACCTCGCGCACGACCCGCCAGTTCTCGCGGGTGACGGACTCGGCGATGCCGGCGCGGTTGCCTGCCTCCAGCATCGCGGCGCCCATGGCCTTGAGGTCCGGGGCGTCCATGTACGTGCCGTTGTCGGTGGGCGCGAAGTGCACGGAGAGCGGCTTCCAGCCCTTCTCGCCGCACTTCGCGTAGTTGTGCGTGCCGGTGAGGCCGGCGATCGCGAACGGCGGGACGTCCTGGTACGGACCGACCTGGAGCTGGCGGTTCTCGTACTTCCAGTACACGCCCTCGTAGCTGACCGGGTCCTCGGACGTCAGCAGCTGCCAGATGATCTCCAGCGCCTCGTTGGTCCGCGGCGACGCCTCGGAGGGCTCGAGACCGAACAGCGCCTTGTCGGTGGGCAGCCCGCCCCCGCCGAACCCGTACTCGAGCCGGCCGTGGGTGAGGTGGTCGAGGAACGCGAGGCGCTCGGCGACCATGAACGGGTCCTGGTACGGCAAGTTCACGACGCCCGTGCCGAGCCGGATCCGGTGCGTCAACGCCGACGCCTTGGCGATCATGAACTCCGGCACGGGGACGTTCTCGTACCCGCCGGTGTGGTGCTCACCGATCCAGTACTCCGAGAACCCCAGCCGCTCCGCCTCGACGATCGCGGCGATGTCGCGGTCGTAGGACAGCGTCCAGTTCTCGATCGGCGGGTGCTCCGGCATCGTGAAAAAGCCGAACTTCATCGATCGGTTCCTCCTGCTCGACTCGAGCGCGCACAACGGGGCGAGTGGGCGGCGTTGGCAAACTGCTGTTTGCCATCGGCGGTAGGGCCACTGTGGTCCGGCTCACGGACCGTGTCAAGACTGCTGACGACTACCGAGCCAGACCAGGGCGTCCCGCGCCAAACCTGCGACGTCGACGGTTGTTAACCGACCGATCGTTTGCTTACATGGCCGCCAGCCGAGACGCAGGAGTGCTCATGTCCTCTCCGACGGGCGCCGATCCGCGCCCGGAGATCCGCCGCGACGCCGACGGCGACTGGGTCGTCGTGGGGCGGCGGTGTCGTGCCTGCGCCGAGCCCGTGGCCTACGCCTGGCCGCGGTGCCCGGCGTGCGGCGCGGAGCTGGAGGAGGCGCGCTTCGGCCCGCGGGGCACCGTCTGGAGCAGCACCGTGGTCCGGATCGCCGTGCCCGGACACACCCCTCCCTACGCCCTGGCCTACGTCGACCTCGACGACGGGCCGCGGGTGCTCGCCCACGTGGCCGGGGACGAGCCGGCCCCGATCGGCGGTCCGGCGTGGCTGATCGGGACCTCGGACGAGGGCGACCTGCAGGTGGAGGTGGCCCGGTGAGCGTTGCCGTGGCCGGCGTCGGCACGTCCCACTTCGGCCGCCAGCCCGACCGCGACCTCGTGGCCCTCGCGGACGACGCGGTGAGCGAGGCGTTCGCCGACGCCGGGGTGGACGGCGTCGACGCCGTCTGGGTCGGCACCGTCTTCGCTCCCGCCGGGGTCGCCCAGCGGGTGCTGCGCGCCATGGGGATCACCGGCGTCCCGATCCTCACCGTCGAGAACGCCTGCGCCAGCGGGACGACGGCGTTCGTCGAGGCCCACGAGGCCGTCCGCACCGGGCGCTACGGGCGGGTCCTCGCGCTCGGCCTGGAGCAGATGAGCACCGCGTTCTCCGGCGCCATCACCCCGGAGGCCACCGACCCCGAGGGGCGCACGGGGCTCGCGATGCCGGCGATGTACGCCATGAGCGCCGCCCGCTACCTGCACACCGGCGCGGCGACGCCCGAGCAGCTCGCGGCGGTGTCGGTGAAGAACCACGCGCACGCCGTCCACAACCCGCGCGCCCAGTACTCCGGGACCTACACCGTCGACGAGGTGCTGGCCTCGCGCATGATCGCCGACCCGCTGACGCTGCTGCAGTGCTGCCCGACGTCGGACGGGGCCGCGGCGGCGGTGCTCACGGCCGCGACCGGCGCGGCGGGCGAGGTCGTGGTGCGCGGGGCCGCCCTGCGCAGCGGCGCGCCCTGGAACCACCGCTCCCCCCACGTCTGGGGTCACGACGTCGTCGCCGACACCACCCGCGACGCCCTCGCCGCCGCCGGCCTCGACGCGACGACCGACGTCGACGTCCTCGAGGTCCACGACGCCTTCACGATCGGCGAGATCGTCACCACCGAGGCGCTCGGTCTCGTGCCACCCGGCGACGGCGGGAAGGCCGCGGCCACCGGCGTCACCGCCCTCGGCGGCGCGCACCCCGTCAACCCGTCGGGCGGGCTGCTCTCCCGCGGCCACCCGCTGGGGGCCACCGGGCTGGCGCAGCTCGCGGAGATCACGTGGCAGCTGCGTGGGCAGTGCGGGGCGCGCCAGGTCGAGGGCGCCCGCCTCGGGCTCGTGGAGACGATGGGCGGCGGCGTGTCGGTGCTCGACGGGAACGCCTGCGTCGTGACGGTGCTGGAGGCCCGGTGACCGTCTCCCCCACCGACCTCGCCCACGCCGACCTGCTCGGCGCCGAGGCCGTCGCCGACCCGTACCCGCTGCTCGCCGCCCTGCGCGAGCACGACCCGGTGCACTGGAGCGCCCGGTACCGCTCGTGGTTCGTCACGCGGTACGACGACGTCCTCGCCGCGCTGCGCGACGAGCGGTTCTCCTCCGACCGGATCACGCCCTACCGGCGCGCCAAGCTCGAGGGCCCCGGCGCCGACGCCGGGGTGCGCGCCGCGTTCGAGGTCCTCGAGGGCTGGATGGTGTTCAAGGACCAGCCCGACCACAAGCGGCTGCGCCGCCTGCTCAGCCGTGCCTTCACCCCGCGGGCGGTCACGGGGATGACGTCGTCGGTCGAGGAGATCGCGTCCGAGCTGCTGGACGGGATCGTCGCGACGTCGGGCGGCGACGTCGACCTCATTGGCGACTTCGCCTACCCCCTCACGGCCTCGGTGATCGCCGACATGCTCGGCGTGCCCCGCGCGGACCGCGAGCAGTTCAAGGACTGGTCCGACCAGATCACCGGGCTCGTCTTCGGCGGCATGGGCGACGCGTCGCGCCACGAGGTCGGCGCCCGCGGCATGGCCGAGCTGACGGCCTACCTGTCCGAGCTCGTCCGCGCGCACGAGCGCGAGCCGGCCGACGACCTCATCTCCGCGATGATCAGCGCCCGCGACGACCGCGACGCGCTGAGCCACGACGAGGTCATCTCGACCGGGGTCCTGCTGCTGTTCGCCGGCCACGAGACGACGACGAACCTCATCGGCAGCGGGATCCTGGCGCTGGTGCAGCACCCCGGGCAGCGGGCCCTGCTCGGTGATCACCCCGAGCTCGTCGGCGGGGCCGTCGAGGAGGCCCTGCGGTTCGACGGCCCGGCCAAGACGGTCGCGCGGGTGATGGGTGACGACGTCGAGCTGCGCGGGCGGACGCTGCGCCGCGGCGAGCGCGTGTTCCTCAGCCCGTCGTCGGCCAACCGCGACCCGTCGGTGTTCCCGGACCCCGACGCCTTCGACATCACCCGCGAGAAGTCGGGCCAGCTCGGGTTCGGGATCGGCATGCACTACTGCCTGGGCGCCCCGCTGGCCCGTCTCGAGGCGTCGATCGCGATCCCCCGCGCGTTCGCCCGGCTGCCGGGGCTCCGGCTCACCGACGAGCCGCTGGAGTGGCATCCCGTCCTGCTCTCGCGCGGCATGCAACGCTTCCCCGCGCAGTTCACGCCCTGACCCCGGAGTGTCCCGATGCCCCGTCCCAGCCGCTGGCCGGAAATCCTGCAGGCCGCCGGCCAGGAGTTCCGCGAGCACGGGTACGAGAACGCGACCCTCGAGGGCATCGCCACCCGCGTCGGCATCCTCAAGGGCAGCGTCTACAACTACGTCGACAGCAAGGAGGACCTCCTCCTCGCCGTGGTCGAGCAGCCCGCCCGGGCCCTGCTCGACGAGCTCGAGCGCCTGCTCGCCGACACGGACAGCGGGGTCGCGATCCGCCTGCGGGAGCTGGTGCGGATGCAGGTCAGGATCTTCAGCGAGTACTACCCGGCGGCGTTCGTGTACCTCGAGCACCTCGGCCGGCTCGAGCAGTCGGCCCGGTTCGCCGAGTTCCGGCGGATGGACGCGCGCTACATGGAGGCCGTCGAGGCGCTGGTGGCCGAGGGCGCCGCGTGCGGGGAGTTCTCGCTGGCCGCCGAGCCGCGGATCGTCGCCCGCGCCCTCGTCGGGATGATCGACTGGATGCAGCACTGGTTCACGCCGCACGGCGAGGAGGCCGACATCCGGCTCGCGGACCAGCTGTTCGCGCTGGCCCTGGGGGGTCTCGCGGCCGGGGGCAGCATGCGCGCGATGCTCGGCGCGATGCCCGACCCCCTGGTCGTGGAGTCGCCGTGACGTCCTTCCGCCTCGACGGGCGGGTCGCCGTCGTCACCGGGGCGTCGTCCGGGCTCGGCGCGCACTTCGCGGTGGTCCTCGCGCGCGCCGGCGCGGACGTCGTCGTGGCCGCGCGGCGGGCCGACATGCTCGCCACGGTGGCCGCGGCGGTGGAGGCCGAGGGCCGGCGGTGCCTCGCCGTGCCGACCGACGTCACCGACGCCGCGGCGTGCTCGACGCTGATCGACGCCGCCGTCGACGGGCTCGGCGGCGTGCACGTCGTCGTCAACAACGCCGGCACGGGCTACGGGGGCCGCAGCGATCGCGACGACCTCGCGCAGACGGAGCGCCTCTTCGACGTCAACCTCCGCGGCGCCTACCAGGTGGCCGCCGCCGCGGGCCGGGCGATGATCGCCGGGGAGGGCGGGTCGATCGTCAACGTCTCGTCGGCGCTGGCCCTCGCGACGACCGACGTCCCCCAGGCCGCCTACTCGGCCTCCAAGGCCGGGCTGCTGGGGATGACCCGCGACCTGGCACGGCAGTGGGCCCGCCACGGCATCCGGGTCAACGCCCTCGCGCCGGGCTTCTTCTCCTCCGAGTTGACCGCCCCACTGCTCGCCCACGAGCGCGGCGCCGCGAGCGTCCGCGCCGCCACGCCCCTCGGCCGCGTCGGCCGCCTCGACGAGCTCGACGGGCCCTTGCTGCTGCTCGCGTCGGACGCCGGTTCCTACATCACGGGGACCACGCTCAGCGTCGACGGTGGCATGGCGATGCACTGAAGGGAGTCCACATGCGAGGAACCCTCGGCGCCGAGTTCACTGCGGCGTTCGACCGCTACCGGGACCGGACCGCCGTCGAGGCGGGCGGTCGGCGCTGGACGTTCGCCGACCTCGACCGCTGGTCCGCGGCGGTGGCCCGGCAGCTCCGGGACCACGGGGTCCGCGCCGGCGACCCGGTCGCGCTCCACCTCGGCAACGGCGTCGAGTTCGTCGTCGCCGACGTGGCCGTGGCGCGGCTCGGCGCGGTGAAGGTGCCCGTCAACACCCTGCTGCCCGCCGACACCGTCCGCTACATCGTCGAGGCCGTCGCGGCGCGCGTCGCGATCGTCGATCCGGCGCTCGGCGTGGACGTTCCCGGGCCGGTGATCCCGGTGGGCGACCTCGCCGGACCCTCCGACCCGCCCTTCTCGCCCCCGGCTCCGGTCGCGTCCGACGCCCGGGCGGCTATCTACTTCACCGGCGGGACCACCGGGCGTCCCAAGGGCGTCGTGCACACCCAGGCCTCGGCGGTCGCCGTCCAGTACGCCCAGCTGCTCGAGGCCGAGATCGCGCAGGACGACCGGTTGCTGCTGACGACGCCGCTCGCCCACGCCGCGGGCCTGTTCGCGCAGTCCGCCCTGATCCGCGGCGCGACCTGCGTCATCGAGCCCGGGTTCGACGCCGACCGGGTGCTCGACGCCCTGCGCACCCGCGGGATCACGTGGACGTTCCTCGTCCCGACGATGCTCTACCGGCTGCTCGACGCCGTCGCCGGTCCGGAGGAGTTCGGCGTGCGGACGATCGTCTACGGCGCGGCGCCGATCACGCCCGGCCACCTCGCCCGCGCGCTCGAGGTGTTCGGGCCGGTGTTCGTCCAGCTCTACGGCCAGACCGAGTGCCCGAACTGGGGCACCCGTCTCGCCAAGGACGACCACGACCCGGCCCGTCCCGACCTCCTCGACTCCTGCGGCCGGGCGTCGATCGTGGCGGACGTGATGATCGCGTCCGACGACTCCTCGCCGGTCGCGGCCGGGGAGACCGGCGAGGTGTGCCTGCGCTCGCCCTACCTCCTCCAGGGCTACCTCGACGACCCCGCCGCCACCGCGGAGAAGTTCCTCCCCGGTGGGTGGATCCGCACCGGCGACGTCGGGTTCCTCGACGAGGGCGGCTACCTGCACCTGCGCGACCGCCGCGCCGACATGGTGATCAGCGGCGGGATGAACGTGTACTGCCGCGAGGTCGAGGACGTCCTCGCGGACCATCCCGGGGTCGCCCAGGTCGCCGTGATCGGTGTGCCGCACGACGACTGGGGCGAGGCGGTGCACGCGGTGGTCGTCGGGTCCGTCGACGCGGACGAGCTCCTCGCCTGGAGCCGGGGCCGCCTCGCCGCCTACGCCCGCCCCAAGTCCGCCGAGCTCGCCGACGAGCTCCCGGTCACCCCGTTCGGGAAGGTCGACAAGAAGGCGCTGCGGGCCCCGCACTGGGCCGGGCGGGAGCGGGCGATCGGCTGAGCGCCCCTACGCCGCGAGGGTCACCGGGGGCGTCGCGAACCCGGCCAGCGCCTCGTCGAACACGACCACGCCGCGCTTGAGCAGCCCCGCGTGCATGTCGGCGAAGGCGTGGTCGATCCGGTCGAGGTCGTAGGCCTGCGTGATCATGCGGTCGAGCGGCAGGACCCCGGCCGCGTACTGGCGCAGGATCGACGGGATGTCGAGGCTGGGCCGCGACGACCCGTAGAGGCTGCCGGTGACGATCTTCTCGTCGCGCACCAGCTCCGGCCCGGGCAGCGACGGCCGCGCGTGGACGTCGGGCATCCCGACGCACACGATGGTGCCGCCGGGGATCGTCGCGGCGAACGCCTGGCCGAGGATGCCCTCGCCCCCGGCGGCGTCGATCGCGTAGTCGACGCCCCCGCCGCTGAGGTCGCGGATGCGTTCCACCAGGTGCTCGGAGGGGACGAGCCCGTCGGTCGCCCCGAAGATCTTCGCTTCCTCGAGCTTCGACGCGACGGGGTCGACGACGAGGATCTGCCCGGCCCCGCTGACACGCGCGGCCATGACGGCGCTGAGCCCGACGCCACCGGCGCCGAAGATCAGCACCGAGCTGCCCGGGATGACCCTGGCCTTGTTCACCACGGCGCCGTAGCCGGTGAGGATGCCGCACCCCACAAGGCTCGCCACCGCCAGCGGGACCTCCCGCCCGATGCGGATGGCGCTCGCGGCGGGGACCACGGTGTGGGTCGCGAAGGTCGACAGGAACGAGTAGTGACTGACCGGCCGGCCGTCGCGGTGCAGGCGGACGGTGCCGTCGAGGAGCGTGCCGGCGAGCAGCGCGGGAGCCGCCGCGGTGCACAGCACCGGGCGGCCCGACACGCAGTGGCGGCACACACCGCAGCTGGGCATCCAGGAAAGCGCGACGTGGTCGCCGACGCCCACGTGCGTCACGTTCGCCCCGGCCCGTTCGACGACGCCGGCGCCCTCGTGTCCGAGCACACAGGGTGACGGCGAGGGGATGCGTCCGCTGTGGGTGTGGGCGTCCGAGGCGCAGATGCCCGTCGCCGCGAGACGCACGAGGACCTCGTCGGGTCGGGGATCGTCGAGTTCGAGCGTGACCGTCTCCAACGGCTCGTCCGGAGCGGTCATGACAGAGGCAGTGATGTCCATCGGTCGTCACTCCATTCGGCACGTCGAATCGCGTCGCGCCATTCGAGACGGCGGTCGCGGCATTCTCGGGGAGAGTCGGTTCGTTCTTCGCCACCGATTCTGCCCGACGTGTTCCGCCCACGGCAGTGACAGCTGCTCCAGTCCTGGTTCAGCATCACTTCATGCCGCTCGACCCGCACCGCCTCCTCGTCCTGCGCGCGGTCCACCGGACCGGGAGCGTGCACGGGGCGGCGGCCGCCCTGCACCTCACGGCGTCCGGGGTCTCGCAGCACCTGGCGCGGCTGGAGGCCGAGGCGCGGCTGCCGTTGCTCGACCGCACGCAGCGCGGCGGCGGGCGCACGGTCCGTCTCACCGAGGCCGGGCTCGCACTGGCCCAGCGCGCGGACGACGTCGCGGACGCGCTGGCCGAGGCCCAACGGGAGGCCGAGCGGCTGCGGGCGGGCACGTCGGGCACCGTGCGGATCGGCGGGTTCGCGACGGCGCTGGGCCACCTGGTCGTCCCGACCCTGCAACAGCTCGCGATCACCGACGCGGCCCTGAACGTCCAGGTGATCGAGGTGAACGAGGTCCAGGGCATCAACCTGCTCCGCGCCGGCGACCTCGACCTGCTCATCGGTGAGCGCTACGTCGACCGCACCAGTCCGGCGGCGTCCTATCCCGGACTGGCCGAGGACGAGCTCTATCGTGAGCAGTTCCGCATCGTCTATCCAGAACTGTGGTCGATCCCGACCAGCGTCGAAGAACTCCTCGCGGGGACATGGGTGACGTCGCCGAGTGACCGACCCACCCGCCAGATGCTCGAACGACTCTGCACCGAATACACCATCAAGCCCGGCTATCAGCACATCTGTACCGAGTCGCAGACGATGCTGGCGCTCGTCGCCGCGGGACTCGGCGCGGCGATCGTCCCCGACCTCACGCTGTCCTATCTGCGCACCGAGGGCGTGAGCATCTTCGCCTCCGCGGTCGACGTGGGCTCGCGGATCCTCACCGTGACCGGCTCCCGGCGCGAGAGCCGCACCTCGGCACCGCAGCGGTTCCTCGTGACCCTGCGGGAGGTGATCGGGCGCGTGACCTCGTCGGGGATCACCGGGTGATCGCCGGCAACCGGTCAGCCGAAGAAGACGGCCGCCTCGGCGTAGAGGGTCGGGTCGACGAGCTTGAGCTGCTCGGTCGCCTCGCGCAGCGGGACCATGGTGATGTCGGTGCCGCGCAGCGCCGTCATCTGGCCCCACTGCCCTGCCGCGACGGCGTCGATGGCGTGCAGCCCGAAGCGGGTCGCGAGCCAGCGGTCGCGAGCGCTGGGCGTGCCGCCGCGCTGGACGTGCCCGAGCACCGTCGTACGGGCCTCCTTGCCGGTGCGCGACTCGATCTCGCGGGCGAGCCAGTCGCCGATGCCGCCGAGCCGGGCGTGGCCGAACTCGTCGGTGCCGCCCGCCGCCAGGACGTTCTCGCCCGCCTGGGGCGTCGCCCCCTCGGAGACGACGATGATCGGCGCGTAGTCAAGCCGGAAGCGGCTCTCCACCCAGGTGCAGACCTGCTCGATGTCGAACTGGACCTCGGGGATGAGGATCGCGTTCGCGCCGCCCGCCATCCCGGAGTGCAGCGCGATCCACCCCGCGTGCCGACCCATGACCTCGACGATCAGCGCGCGGTGGTGGGACTCGGCGGTGGTGTGCAGGCGGTCGATCGCCTCGGTCGCGATCCCCACGGCGGTGTCGAAGCCGAAGGTGTAGTCGGTGCCCGAGAGGTCGTTGTCGATCGTCTTCGGCACCCCGACGACCTTGACGCCCCGCTCGTGGAGCTCGCTCGCGACGCCGAGGGTGTCCTCGCCGCCGATGGCGACCAGGGCGTCGACGCCGAGGTTCTGGAGGTTCTGACGGATGCGGTCGACCCCGCCGTCGATGGCGAACGGGTTCGTGCGCGACGAGCCGAGGATCGTGCCGCCGCGCGGGAGCAGGCCCCGCACGGCAGGGATGTCCAGGGGCCGGGTCTCCGCCTCGAGCGGTCCGCGCCAGCCGTCCCGGAAGCCCAGGAACTCGTAGCCGTACTCGGGCACGCCGCGCCGGACGATCGCCCGGATGACCGCATTGAGACCGGGGCAGTCCCCGCCACCGGTCAGCACACCCACGCGCATCTGCTCGCGCCCCCTGTCGTCCGCGTCACGGTCCGCGCATCATGCCGTCAACGGTCCGGGGAAACGCCCGGAGGGGTCGCGCGGTCCCCGTGACGTCCGCGCCGGCCCGCCGCGCACGGTCCCCGGACCACATGGTCACGAACCGGGTGACGGAACCCCGCAGATTCACGTGCTTTCGTCACCGGGACCGCGATCTCGGCGCGCAGCGGCCCGGCAATGACGTCGTAGGGCGGCCGTCTAGCGTGACTCGCCTACCAGATCAGGAGGCGGCGCATGTGGAACTCGCTCGAGATCGTCAAACTGGTCGTCGGCGCCCTCACCCCGCTCCTTGTCGTGGGTCTCGGCGTCTTCGTCACCCGGGCGGTGCGCCGCCTCGAGGACGCTCAGTGGGCGAACCGGAAGGTCGTCGAACGCCGCTTGGAGCTGTACGACAAGATGGCGCCGTTGCTGAACGACATCCTCTGCTTCTTCACGGCGATCGGCCACTTCCGCGACATCGATCCGCCCGCGCTGCTCGCGAAGAAGCGCGAGCTCGACAAGCACTTCTTCGTCAACGAGTACCTCATGTCCGAGGCCTTCGCGCAGCGCTACAAGCAGTTCATCGAGACGTGCTTCCGGCACTACACCGGCGTCGGGAAGGACGCCGAGATCCGCATGGAGGCGGACTACCTCCGCGACGAGCGTGGCGCCGCCGGCTGGGTCTCGGCCTGGGACGACTACTTCGCCGATCCCGCCGAGGTGGCCGAGGAAGGACTCGTCGAGAAGCGCTACCGAGTGCTGATGGAGACGTTCTCGGAGCAGGTCGGAGTGCGGCCGGCGGACGCCGACAGAGCCCGGACCTGACGGTCTCCGAGGTGGCCGGCCGACGACACGTGGTGGCCGGAGCAGCCTCGTGCCGAGGACCTCGTCGGCGGCCGTCCTTCGTCCTCGACACGACCGTGGCGACCGCGATGCGTAGCCGGCGAACTGCCGGGAGGCTGCCCAGCACCCGTCGTTCACGGTGATCCAGGCCAGTGCCACGGTCGCACCGTGGGGCGGCCGGCGGAGGACCGTGCCGGCTCGGCGAAGGCGTCATCCGGCGGAGCCCCCGACAGCGGTGATCACCTCCACGGCCTCGTCGACCGGCGGCAGGGCATGGATCTCGTCGGCGACACGGCGTGCCGCGCCCGCGTACGCGGGGTCGGCCAGCACCTCGGTGATCGCGCGACGCAGATCCGCCGGGTCGACGGTGCCGTCCAGCGCGCCCGACCCGACCGCCACCCCAGCACCGATCGCGGCGACCCGGCGGGCGTTGTCCGGCTGGTCGGCGAACAGCGGCGTGATCACCAGCGGCGCCCCGGCCGCCAGCGCCCCGAGCGTCGTGCCCGACCCGCCGTGGCAGACGACCGCGTCGGCGTGCGCGAGCACGTCGGCCTGCGGCACCCAGGGGGTGATGTGGACGTGCGGTCCGGGCGGGGCGAGCCGGCCCTCCTCGACCCCGTGGCCGGTGGTGAGCAGCACCCGGGCCGGGAGGTCGGCCACTGCCGCCAGCGCGACGTCGTAGATCGGCGCCGCGAACGGGACGCCGGCCGCCACGCTGCCGAACGTCACGTACACCAGCGGTCGGTCGTCACCCGGCCAGTGGTCGGGCGGCGGTTCGGGACGGGACTCCGGCACCCGGAACCGGTGGGTCGGCGACGGGTCGGGGCCGTGCCCGGCGTCGAGCGTCGGCGGGAAGAACGTCAGGTACGGGGTCGCGGCGATCCGGGCCATCAGCCCCGGGCGCCACCCGTCGGCCGCCTCTGCCGCCACGTCCATGATCTGCCGCTGCGCCGAGACCAGCCCGACGCCGACCTGCACGTGCGGGACGCCGTCGGAGTCCGCCACCACCGCAGAGGCGAACTCGGCGGGTTCGCGGACGATGACGTCGGGCCGCCAGGTGCCCACGGTCTCGCGCATCGTGGGCAGCATCGCCCGCACGTTCAGCGTCGCGAAGATCTCTCCGATGACCCGGCGTTCGGCCTCGGGGGTGGACAGGTGCGGGATCCGGGCCCAGATCGGTCCGGTGTCGGCCTCGTCCGGGAGCGCGCCCGCGGCGAACGGCAGGGCCTCCCGCTCGGCGGTCGCGGCGAGTCCGGGCGGGCCCACGAGCAGCACGTCGTGCCCGGCCCGCCGGCAGGCCGCGGCGATCGGGAGCATCGGGGTGACGTGCCCGGCCCCGCCGGTGCTCGCGAACAGGATCCGCATGGAGCACGGTAGCGCCGACGTGCAGGCCCGAGGAGCCTCACATCGACGGTCCGACCATCGTCATCGTCGACACGTTGCCCTCGACGAGGCCCTGGGCTGCCGCCGCGCCGACGCCGCTGGATCGCTCGGCGCTGGCCCAGATACCGAGGTTGAACCCGTACAGGCGCCCCGGGAGCATCGTGAAGGCGACTCTCGACGTGGTGATCGTCTGGTATCCGGTGCTCACCGTGTCGCGCTCCTGGAAGCTGACCCTCTTCCGGAAGAGCTTCACCGACGTGCTGGCCACCACCCGACCGTCCTCGAACACGTAGAGCGTGTAGCCGCCCTCCGCGGTGGCGCTCGATCCGATGCCGTTCGCGGCGACGCTGTAGTGCCAGCGCGCCGAGATCACGGCGCCCGCGCTCATGAAGAAGCGGAACGGCGCGGTCCGGACGATGCCGAAACCGGCGTGCCCGATGGACGGACCGTCCCCACCACCCGCACCGCTGCCCGACCGACAGTCGGCCCCGGCGTAGCCGCTCGAGCGCGTCGTGGTGAGGGTGCGCGGCGCGCCGCCGGCGTGCCATTTCCAGTCGTAGTCGAACGGCGGGTTCGCGGAGATGAAGTTCGACCAGCCCGTCCCCCGAGGGACGATCACGTCCGCCATGAGCGGCACCTCGACCGCGGGCCCGCCCAGCTCGCCGATCTCCGGCGGTGCCACGGGATCGGGGACGTTGATGCCGTCCGATGCCGGTTCCTCGATCGTCGATCGCGTCGCCTCCTCCCACGCGGCGTCCCGCTCCGCCTCCGCACGCCGCCGCTCCTCCTCGACGGAGACCATCGCGGTCACGGAGTCCTGAGCCGCCGTCGACACCTCCGGGCTCGTCTCCGCGTCCCGGAAGCGCACCTCGACATCCGACTGATCTGTGGTCATCCGTGCAGCGTTCCGCAGAGATGTCGCTTTCTGTGGCAGATCGACTGGGCCGAAGAGGTGGACCTGCTGGTCTGATCGATACCGCGTCATCTAGTCCGGACTCGTGTGAATACCGGCGTACGCAATTCTGCCGACGCACGGTGACCAGGTGCGTATTTCCTGCGGCTGTTCGGGTGACGACCGAGGTCGTGCCCCCGCAGATCGTGTGACGCTGAGTTCCCGGGAACGGTGCAGCGCCGCTCTCGACGGCATCGGGGGAAATCCGTGACCACCTTGTTCTTCTATCGCAGCTCGGACGGCCTCGGCGCCGTCACCCACGTCGACGGCAACGGCCAGCTCCAGCAGACCGACTCGGAGCAGGGCATGACCTTCGGCTGGGACCACATCGTGGCCACGGCCGGCCACCTGCTCTTCTACCGCAGCACCGACGGCCTCGGCGCGGTGTGCCACGTCGACGGGGCCGGCAAGCTCCAGCAGACCCAGTCGATGCAGGGGATGACGTTCGACTGGGACCACGTCGTCGCGATCGGCAACCACCTCGTCTTCTACCGCAGCACCGACGGACTCGGCGCGGTGTGCCACATCGACGGCAACGGTGTGCTCCAGCAGACCCAGTCGATGCAGGGGATGACCTTCGGCTGGACCCACATCGTCGCCGTCGGCAACCACCTCGTCTTCTACCGCAGCACCGACGGTCTCGGCGCGGTCTGCCACATCGACGGCAACGGCGTGCTCCAGCAGACCCAGTCGATGCAGGGCATGACCTTCGGCTGGACCCACCTCATCCCCGCCGGCAACCGCTTGCTCTTCTACCGCGCCACCGACGGTCTCGGCGCCGTCTGCCACATCGACGGCAACGGGCAGCTCGCCCAGACCCAGTCCCTGCAAGGGATGACCTTCGACTGGACCCACATCCCGGCCGTCGGCGGGCACCTCGTCTTCTACCGCGGCACCGACGGGCTCGGCGCGGTGTGCCACATCGACGGCAACGGCGTGCTCCAGCAGACCCAGTCGATGCAGGGCATGACGTTCGACTGGACCCACCTCGTCCCCGCCGGCAACCACCTCGTCTTCTACCGCGCCACCGACGGCCTCGGCGCCGTCTGCCACATCGACGGCAACGGGCAGCTCGCGCAGACGCAGTCGATGCAGGGCATGACCTTCGGCTGGGACCACCTCGTCGCGGCGTGACGACGCCGGGGTTCGAGCTCGGTGGCGAGGGCGCTCAGGCGTGGGTGACCTCGTCACCGAGGCGGACCGGCAGCCCCTCGGCGTAGGTGCGGACCCGCCGTGCGCGGAACACCGCGACCAGCGTCGCTGCGGCCGCGATCACCGCCAGGGGCGGCTCGACCAGCAGGAGTCCGCCCGCGAGCAGCAGTCCGGCGACCCCGAGCACCCGCCACTGCCGCTGGGCGGTGCGGCACCGCGCCAGCTCGCGCGCGACCTCGTCAGCAGTGGCAGCGACCGGGGTGGCGGGAGCACGCGGGCCGCGGTCGTCCCGCAGCGCGAGCCACACGTTGGCCGCCGCCGCGAGCGCGAACACCGCCGCCCACACCGGCGCGCCCTGCGCGGCCCGCACCCCGGCGAGGACCAGGAAGCCCACGCCGAGCAGCGCGTACCGCCACGTCACCGTGGTCCTCATGCGATCGCCCCCACCAGCTCGAGGATCGCGACCAGGCCACAGACGGTGAGGAACAGCGAGCCGAGCACGACGAGGGCGCGCAGCGTCCGGCCCATCCGGTAGGGCGTGGGGAGGTTGACCTTGTCGATGTAGAGCAGCCCGGCGCCGTAGATCCCGCAGGCGAAGACGCCGCCCAGGATGGACGCGGGCGTGACCAGGTCGGTGAAGCTCAGGTCGGAGAGGATCGCGACGAGGGCGATGGCGCCGGTCCAGCCGTAGACGAGCGGCCGGATGCCCCGTTGCCCGCGCCGTCGCACCCGTTCCGAGACCGCCGCGAGACTCTCGTACGCGGTCCAGGAGTAGGCCTCCCAGAGCGCGTAGATCGTGCCGAAGAGGACCATGACGATCGCGACGATGTAGAAGTACTCGAACATCGGCGCCACCACGCCGAAGAACTGCGACTGGTAGGTCAGGACGTCGTTCTCCTCGGGCACCTGCTGCTGCGCGCCGAGGATCGTCGCCCCGTTCATCATGAACGCCCCGGCGATGACGCCGAGGGCGAGGAACGCCGCGAGCATGTCGAACAGCGGCGCGCGGCTCCAGGCGCGGGCGTTCGCGACGTCGGCCTGATCGGTGGAGAGCGGGATCGTCGCCCGGTCGTCCTGCGCCGCGAGCTCGTCCTCGATGCGCTCGGCGTCGCGGTGGCCGAGCATCCCCCACTTCTTCTCGCGCAGCATCCCGGTGTAGCCGATGTAGTCGTACATCCCGCCGCCGAGGCCGCCCATGAACACCGCGAGCTCGACCCACACCGACGTCTCCGCGACGTCGGGGTAGCGCTGCCCGACGAACGGGGCGTAGTCGGGGAACACGGGCAGGAGCCCGCGCAGGGCGGCGAGCCAGTCGGGGTTCGACACGAACACCGCGATCAGGACGAGCACCACCATGAGCCCGGCGATCGCCACCTGCACCTTCTCCAGCACGGCGTAGCCGCCGATGAACGACAGCACCGCGGCGAGGACCAGCACGCCGACGGCCCACAGGGTCGCGTTGCCCGCGCCGAGCGCCTCGAGGTAATCGCCGAGGGCGGTCGCCACGCCGCTGGCCCAGCCCGGGAACGACGCGAAGCAGATGATCACGAGCACGATCGGGAACCACCCGCGCGGCCCCGGCATCGCCCGCGCGAAGCGCCGCATCGGGTGCTCGCCGGTGAGGGTGATGTAGCGGTTCGAGGCGTAGACGAGCCCGCCCTTCGCGAGGCACCCCACGACCACGGCCCACAGGACGGCGTAGCCGAAGACCGCGCCCTCACGGGAGGCGAGGATCGATTCCCCGCTCCCGATGGTGAGCGACGCGATGATCGCCCCGGGTCCGAAGTACCGCAGAGCGGTCGCCACCCCCACCCGCCGCCTGCGCAACGCCTCGGGTGCTTCGGGCAACCGGAGCAACGGTCCCGTCGTGGCCCGATCGGTCTCGGAAGTGGCCATGTCGATCACTCAGATCATGTCGGAGGGTGTCGGGAGAGGGCGGGTGGGCTCAGCCCATCCGCACGACCGCGGAGGTGCCGAAGCGCTCGGCGACGAGCTCCTTGACCCCGCGCGGGAAGTCGCGCTCGCAGGCGAGATGGGTCGGGGTGACCTTGCGCAGGGCGTCGGCGTCGCCGGCGAACGCCGCGGCGCACAGCTCCGGGGCGACGTTGGCGAGCGCCAGGATGCCGCCCGCACACCCGAGCGCCCCGACCATGTGGATCAGCGCCGGGTTGCCGGTCCACACCGGTCCGGCGTAGGAATCGGCCGTCGCGAGCAGCCGCGTCGGGTCGCCCGAGGAGTCCTTGACGCCCGCGACGGGCAGCGAGGGCAGCATCTCGACCGGGATGCCGGGCGGGGAGACCGCCGGGAAGTGGTAGGCGAGCACGGGCGTCGAACCTGCGGCGGCGGCCACCTCGCGGTAGTAGCCGGTCGGGTCGACGAGACCGCGCGGGGTCCGCGCGATGACCGCGTCCACGCCGGTGTCACCGGCGCGGGCGGTGAGCCGCGCGGCCTGGTGGGTCGACGACGCCCCGGTGCCGCCCACGACGACGGCGTCCCCGACGGCCCCGCGCACGGCGCTGAACAGGGCGAGGCGCTCGTCGTCGTCCAGGGCGTCGGCCTCGCCGGTCGTGCCGGCGACGACGATCGCGTCGGCGCCCAGCTCGACGAGCCGCGCGGCCAGCCCGGCCGTCGCGTCGGCGTCGAGCGCGCGGTGGTCGTCGAAGAGCGTCACCAGGGCGACGCCGATGCCGGTGAAGACGGGTTCCATCTCTCGCTGTCTCCTCGTGGGGACGTCGGTGCGGATGTGTCAGTGGGACTCGCGCGGCACCTCGGCGCCGCTGTGGCCGACCAGGAAGTCGAGGTCCGCGCCCTGGTCGGCCTGGAGCACGTGCTCGGTGTAGAGGCGGGTCCAGCCGCGGGTGCTCGGGGTGACGGGGGCCTGCCACCGCTCCCGGCGCCGGGCCAGCTCCTCGTCGTCGACGTGCAGGGTCAGCGCGCGGGCCGGGACGTCCAGCTCGATCTCGTCGCCGGTCTCGACCAGCGCGAGCGGTCCTCCGACGGCGGCCTCGGGCGCGACGTGCAGGACGACCGTGCCGTACGCGGTGCCGGACATGCGGCCGTCGGAGATCCGCACCATGTCGCGGACCCCGCGCTCGAGCAGCGGCCGGGGCAGCCCCACGTTGGCGACCTCGGGCATGCCCGGGTAGCCGCGCGGGCCGTTGTTGCGCAGCACCAGCACCGTCGACGGATCGATGTCGAGCTCGTCGCTCACCGCGCGGTACTCCTCGGGCGACTCGAACACGAGCGCACGACCCCGGTGCTGCTGCAGGTCCGGGGACGCCGCCGACTGCTTGATCACCGCGCCGTCGGGCGCGAGGTTGCCGCGCAGCACGGCCGTCCCGCTACCGGGCGGCGCCATCGGCCGGTCGATCGCCCGGATGACCTCGCGGTCCCAGCACGCGGCGTCGGCGATCGCGTCCTTGACCGTGCCGCCGGCCACGGTGGGACGTCCGAGGTGGAGCAGCTCCGCGATCTCGGCCATCACCGCGGGCAGCCCGCCCGCGTAGCAGAAGTCCTCCATGAGGAACCGCCCCGAGGGCTCGAGGTCGACCAGCGTCGGCACGTCGCGTCCGAGCGCGTCGACGTCGTCGAGCGAGAACGGGACGCCCAGGCGCCCGGCGATCGCCTGCAGGTGGATCACGGCGTTGGTGGAGCCGCCGATCGCCGCGTTGACGCGGACCGCGTCCTCGAACGCCTCGCGCGTCATGATCGACGACGGCCGCACGTCGGCCTCGACGAGCTCGACGACGCGCTGCCCCGCGCGCTGGGCGGTCTGGTCGCGGCGGGCGTCGACCGCGGGCCACGTCGCCGAGTACGGCAGCTGCATCCCCAGCGCCTCGGCGAGGCACGCCATCGTCGACGCGGTGCCCATCGTCATGCAGTGCCCGGGCGAGCGGGCCATCGCGCCCTCGGCGACGGCGCACTCGGCCTGCGTGATCGTGCCGGCGGCGAGCTCCTCCTCGAAGCGCCAGACCTGGGTGCCCGACCCCAGCCGGCGTCCCTGGTAGCGGCCGGACAGCATCGGCCCACCGGTCACCATGATCGCCGGGATGTCCACGCTGGACGCGGCCATGAGCAGGCCGGGCGTCGTCTTGTCGCAGCCCGAGAGCAGCACCAGCCCGTCGAGGGGGTTGGCGCGCATCAGCTCCTCGGCCTCCATCGCCAGGAGGTTGCGGTAGAGCATCGCCGTGGGGCGCAGCAACGTCTCCCCCAGGCCCGTGCACGGGAACTCCCGCGGGAACCCGCCGGACTGCCACACGCCGCGCTTGACCGCCTCGGCGACGCGGTGCAGGTGCGCGTTGCACGGCACCAGCTCCGACCACGTCGTGGCGATGCCGATCACCGGGCGCCCGTCGAAGACCTCGTCGGTGACGCCCTGGTTGCGCATCCAGGAGCGGTGGATCATCCCCGACCGGCCCTCGGCGCCGAACCACGCCGTGCTGCGTCCGCTCATGTCGTGCCTCCCGCGCTGCTCAGATGGGCGCGCACCCACTCCTCGACCTCGACGACGTGGGTGGTCGCCGCGGTCCAGGCCGCGAGCGCGTCGCGGGCCCGCAGGGCGCGCAGGATCGCCACGTGCTGGTCGTGGGTCCAGGACAGGACGTCGTGCTCGACGATCGCGCGCCAGATCCGCACGCGGGCGGTACGACCGGCGACCGCCGCGGTCAGCGAGGCGAGCGTCGCGTTGCCGGCCGCCGCGGCGATCGCGGCGTGGAACTCGAGGTCCTCGGCGACCAGGCGTTCGGGCTCGGCGAGCCCCTGCATGCGCGCGAGGCGTTCCTGGAGGTCCTGCAGCGCCGCGTCGTCGATGCGGGTCGCGGCCAGGGCCGTGGCGCCGGGCTCGAGCACACGGCGGCACTCGAACAGCTCGGCCACGCCCTGGTCGCCGGCGAGGTCGAGGAACGTCCCCGTGGCGGCCACCAGGCGGTCGGGGCGCAGGTCGGTCACGAACGTCCCGCTGCCGCGGCGGACCTCGAGCACCCCGGCGCCAGCGAGGGTGCGCACCGCCTCGCGCAGCGACAGCCGCGAGACGTCGAGGGCGTCGGCCAGGTCGGCCTCCGGCGGCAGGCGCTCCCCCGCCGAGAACTCGCCGTTCTCCACGCGGGCGACCAGCGCCCCGATCGCCCGGTCGACGACGCTCCCCGTGCTCGTCATCGCACTCGTCCCGCTCGTCCCGCCCAGACCGGGCCGTCGGGGAAGCGGTACGCCTCCCGCGAGGCGGCGAGGATCTCCGCGCTGTAGCCGGGCCGGGTCGGGGGCAGGTAGGACGCGCCGCGCATCCGGACCGGGTCGGCGAAGTGCTCGTGCAGGTGGTCGACGTACTCGATCATCCGGTCCTCGCGCGACCCGCTGACGGCGACGTAGTCGACCATCGAGAGGTGCTGGACGAGCTCGCACAGCCCGACGCCGCCGGCGTGGGGGCACACGGGGACGTCGTGGGCGGCGGCGAGCAGCAGGACCGCGACGGCCTCGTCGACGCCGCCCGGTCGCGCGGCGTCGAGCTGGCAGACGCCCATCGCGTCGGCCGCGAGGAACTGCTTGAACATCACCGCGTTGTGCGCGTGCTCGCCGGTGGCGACGCGGGTGGGGGCGATGGCCCGGGCGATCGCGGCGTGGGCGAGCACGTCGTCGGGACTGGTCGGCTCCTCGAACCACCAGATCTCGTACGGCGCGAGCGCCTCGGCCCACCGCACGGCGTCGGCGGTGCCGAGCGTCTGGTTGGCGTCGATCATGAGTCGGCGTCCGGGGCCGATCACCTCGCGGGCGAGCGCGCAGCGGCGCACGTCGTCGGCGAGGTCACCGCCGACCTTCAGCTTGACCGCGTCCCACCCGGCGTCGACGGCCTCGCGGCACAGGCGGGCGAGCTTGTCGTCGTCGTAGCCGAGCCAGCCGGCGCTGGTGGTGTAGGCCGGGTAGCCCTCCTCGCGCAGCCGGGCCTCGCGCTCAGCGCGTCCGGGGACCTGCTTCTCGAGCATCTCGAGCGCGGCCTCGGGGGTGAGCGTGTCCCGCAGGTAGCGCCAGTCGACGAGGTCGACCAGCTGCTGCGGGGTCATGTCCGCGAGCACCTTCCACACCGGCTGCCCGACGGCCTTGCCGATGAGGTCCCAGCCGGCGTTGACCACCGCGGCCAGCCCGAGCTGGATCGTGCCCTTGGCCGGTCCGAGCCAGCGCAGCTGGCTGTCGGCCTGCAGGTGCCGGGAGAAGCCGCCCGGGTCGGCGACGAGCTCGGCGACCGGCCACCCCCGCGCCCGGCGGCCGATCGCCTCCGCGGCCGCGACCGCGAGCTCGTTGCCGCGCCCGATGGTGAACGTGAACCCGTGGCCCTCCAGGTCGCCGTCGGCGTGCAGCACGACGTAGGCCGCCGAGTAGTCCGGCGCCTCGTTCATGGCGTCCGAGCCGTCGAGCGCCCGCGACGTCGGGAAGCGGAGGTCGGTGACCTCCACGTCGACGATGGCCCCGTCCATCGGCGGTCCTCTGATCTCTCGGCGCATCAGCGGTAGTTGTGGTGCGTATCACCGCTGTCAGGTCACCGTGCCAGCGCCAGACATCAGATGTCCAGAGCTACTCGAGGGCCGGCACGATGGCTTCGATCAGGCGCGGGCCCGGCTCGGGCCCACCCCGCAGATCGACGTGGGCGCACTCCACACGCTCAGAGCCCACGAAGGCGACACCGACCTGCCGCGACACGGAGACGCTGGTCCGGTGTCACCGTATGCTCAGGCGCGTGACGAGCATCGAGCTCGAGGACGCCACGGCCGCCGCCCTACGGTCCGCCGCCGCGAGAGCCGGTCTGAGCGTGGACGCCTACGTGCGGCACCTGCAGGTCCAGGACTCGATCCGCCAGCACGCGGCGTGGGAAGTCGAGCACGCCGACGAGGCCCTGTGGGCCGCCGAAGAGGCCGAGGCCGCGCAGGCGGAAGCGGGCGCCGCCTGACGGCCCACGAGGGGGCCTTCTGCACACGCCTCGCGAGGCTCTGGGCCATCTGCGCGAACGCCGCGGTCATGTCGACGTCGTCCACGGGATGATCGTCGCACGGTCGGTAATCCTCGCCAGGTGTGGCTTTGAATACCCCGCGGTCCCGACTTAGACACGCCAACCTCGGGCCAGGCGCCGAGTTGAGTAAGGCAAATACAGCGCCTAACTCGCATCGACGTGCGAACGAGCGCCATCTACCTCACCTCACTCACCTCACCCACAAGCATTTCCAACAGACCCGTTCGACTCCTATCACGGGGCTACATGGCGAGGCCAACCACTTGCACGATCACGCGCTGAGTCGAATTTGCGAGTAGTCATTGAAATCCATGCCTCGACGAGCCGCCAGACCAATCTTGCCCAGCGTCAGTCGTCCTCAGGCTGTCGCCTACCGAGGAAGTAGATCTTAAAATCCTTGAACGGCTCGGTCTTACGTAGCTGATCGAGATCGGGATCAACATCTAGAATCCAGGACCGATCTGATTCTTCGAATCCTCCATCGCCACATTCGACAGCCTTCTCGAGCTCGATCACGGCCGCGTCTGCTATGCCGCGTACCGCATCCCCCGTGTGCCATTCCAGTAGGATCGCAATGACACAGGCTGCGTTGTAGTGCTCGTGCCAGGTCCGAATTCCACCACTTCGACCAAACTTCTCTCGGATCCAACCCACTAAGATATCAGGGCTTTGCGGCCACCCAGAATCCATAAGAGAGGTCAACCCGGGAGCGAGGACACACTCATCTACCGCAAATAGAACAGAATTCTTCGACTTCTTGAGCCACCGAGTGTCCGAGTTAATTTCGCCAATAGCGAGCGCAAGGCGAAGTATGGCGCGCGGTAGCAGCAGCTCAACAGATCGTCTCGGGGTGACGTCCTCAAAAGATCCCCTCGTGAAACGAAAGATTGATTGCTCAGAAATAAGGTGCTCCACCTCCCACATGCCGATCATGGAGAAGAATAGCCGAACTCCCGCCCTCCGACACTCGCGCTCCCTGGCGTCCGTGATACTTTCGACGTTCACTTCGAGATACTTCTCGGCTTCCAGTTCGACACGGTGCGATATGCCTTTGAACTGCTCCTCCATGCGAGAGATGGGGACAGCATAGGCGATCTTCATTCTGTTAGCGAGCGAACGCCTGACATCGCCGAGTCTGTCTTGCCGCAGACCTTTGCCAGATTCCTCACCAGCGCCTTCGTTCGTCGGCCACCACTCTGCGCTCAACTGATGCCCAAGTCCCAGAAGCAGCGCGAAACGATACCTGGCAACAAAGACCGTGGGGTCCTCCGAGTCGGGCCGACGAACCCGCCGACGGTCGGACCAGCGGCGATCGACGTTCTCATCCGGCTCGCTGGGATCGGTTGGAGGCGGACCGAAGCGTAGGTTCGCCAGCCGCTTGTCGCTGCGAGCTGCTCGGGTCAAGATCGCATCGTAAGTCTCGAGGGCTTCGAGGAAATCGTTCTTCTGCTCAAGCAGCTTCCCTCTCTCGAGTCGGAGCGCAAGATTGGATCTATCGTGGACTCGAGCCGCTTCCAATGTGGCTAGAGACTTCTCAGGCGAAACCCTGCTCAGGCCCTTCTGATGTTCTCGATAAAGCGCAAAGAGCTCGGGATCAACGCTAAGGCCTTGACGCTCGGACCACGGCGCAGAGCGGGATTGCTTGGTGCGAGGAAGTATTACGGAACATATCCAATCAGTGGCGCTCCCGACCACCTCATCCCAGTTCGATCCCCTGAAGACTTGTTGAGGAAGCGCCAGGCGAGGAGCTCGAGTAAGCTCGACTTTCAACGCGACTAGAGCATCGTCGCCCTCGGCCTCGAGGAGCGAGCACATTACTTCGTAACTAGATCGCGGACTCAAGATTTGAGGAAACCGGAGAACGGCGCTCCAAATGCCGTCTGTGCGAATTCCCGTATCCTCCACAACCTGGACAAAGTCGCGAGCCCGCCCGGGCGACGGAATAGCGGTCGATCCATACAGCTGTGTCTCCATTAAACGCTGCTGCAGCTCCGCCCCGACGTACTCCGCTAGCGACGATTCAGACGTTGAGTTCCGGCCTTCTGGGAGAGCAGCAGGACTCGTATAGTCACGGACGTTGTGAAGAAGTATAGGACCAGGTCGATGGGCGAGAGTCTCCAACCGGAGACGCCAGTACGCGTGGACTGTCAGTCCTGTTAGCCCTGCCGGTATGACGATGGAAGCAAGCGAGCTCAACATCGCCTCGACGGCGGAATTA
Source organism: Actinomycetospora aeridis (assembly GCF_037400275.1). NCBI lineage: Bacteria > Bacillati > Actinomycetota > Actinomycetes > Pseudonocardiales > Pseudonocardiaceae > Actinomycetospora > Actinomycetospora aeridis. Next base: position 337,272 of record NZ_JBBEGL010000006.1, read on the forward strand.
TCTATGGACGTGGTTCCAATAAGGGCGTCAGCCTCAAATCGGAGGAGTACGATCCAACCGAGGAGCGCTATTAGTGACACAGCGAGACGGATCGCCCACTTTGCACGCTGAGTAGGTGGTAGATCAGAAGGTGTCCTGCGCGACTCTCCTGTCATCCTTGGCCGCCACTCTTGCGCCTCGCACGAAGGATGACGAACGGCGCCTGTAGGGCCGCTCCGAGCGCAACCCACAGTACAACGACGACGCTCTCCACAATGGCGTTCGCCAGAAAAGCCACGCTGATCGCCACCGTTATCGTGGTTACCAACGGCAACATAGGAACACGGAACGTGCGTGGCAGATCAGGTCTTCGGTATCGAAGCACTGCGGTGCTAATGGCCAAGATCGCGAACGCAAAGGCGGTCGCGAGGTTCACCACCGTTGTTAAGAAATCAGTATCGAAACCAAACAGCATGATCGGCACCCATAGGATCGAAATTCCACCCGCTAAGAGGCAGTCCCTGCGCAAGATTTGCCTCTTGTGTCGCGCCGTCAAGACTTTACCTGTAGTCCTAGTCAAGATGCCGTCGCGGCGAATGGCACGAAAAATGCGACTGAGCCCGAAGAGCAGGACAACGACTCCAGAGGGAAGGCCGAGAGCTGCTCCGACATAGAAGACGTACGAGATCCAGGAGACGCCTGTCGCTGCAATTAGTGCGTTCAGGTCCGCGTTGACCCCCAGCCTGAACGCTAGCCCGATGTTCACACTAATTAGTGCCAGATAGATCCCCGCGGAAATCGCCAGCGCTACAAGAATGGCGCGAGGGAGGTCGCGGGGCGGGAACCGCGCTTCCTCGGCCGCCGTACCCACCGCATCGAAACCGATGTAGGCGAAGTAGAGCAGAGCAAACGCTGGTAGGACCTCTAGAGTTTCGGGATGTACGTCTACCCTGTTGACAAGTTCGGTGTGAGGGGCAAGGGCGAGGTAGGCGCCCACGACTGCCGCAATCAACAGCGCGACGACCTTCAATGCTACTGAAGCGCCAATCACGACGAAGAGCGATGACGATCTTAGCCGTGAGCGGTCGACAACACTCAGAATGAACGTTGTCCCTAGAAGGAGTAGAGTCGCTAAGATGGCGACGTTGAACGACGTCGAGTCGTTCGGCGCGCTAAGAGGAGATTCAGAAACATAGCGCGCCCAACTGATCGCGACAAAGGTGGTGCCGGCCGAGTACTGCAGGAGAAGCAACCAGCCCACCAGCCACGCGCGCAATTTACCGAGTGTCGCGTAGGTGTATGTGTAGACACTCCCCCCAACGGGGACGATTGACGCCATCTCAGCAAAGCAGATCGCTGCCCCAAGACACGCGATGGCAGCAAGCACAAGAGCAATCCCAGTGGTTAGAACCCCACGCTCGTCGACTGTACTGCCAATGACATTGAACGCACCCGAGCCAATGATGACGGCGAGGCCGAGAGGGATGAGGTGCCGGCGAGTTAGTCTTCGCTCAACCCCCGAGACATCTCGGATAAGCTCTTCCACAGACTTGCGAGCACTCGCCTCCTTCCGCATCGCACTCCACAGACCTCGAGGCTGCGGACTTCCATGCTGGGTGGCTTGATCCCCCATTGCGACTCACATCTCCCCCGCAAGAGCCCTATCGCGATCCGTCCCAAACGATGCTTGCCTCTAAGAGCTCGCGCCCTCGACGGTCCGCACTGGACCTCGAGTTGATCAACTCGAAGGCGCGTAGGCGCCGGTAACGACGACGCGGGCGTGGCGATCCGAAGCCCATGGCGGGATAGTCGGACTCGTCGCTCAGAGCGTTACGCCAAGAGAGCTAGAGTCGTATCGCGGTGAGACTGCGCCGCTGCGCTCTGCGGACGCCGACACAAGCCTGACAGTTGGGCCGAAGGTAGCCCTGGCGCCTGAGTCGTTGGTGCAGTTGGCTCAGAGGGGCGCCCGTGCGCTAGGCGTCGCCCTGTTCGCCGTCCTCCTGACGACCATGGCCGCGATCCTCGCGTGGTCAGTGTGGCGGTCCGCTCTCGGCGAGACCGCGCTCCGCGTCGGGCTGGGCTCTGCCGCCCTCACACGGCTCCCTCAGCTGCGTCGCCGCGATCTTCGGTGGCCTAACCGTCCGCATCGCCGACATGGGCGGGGGCGCTGACCTCGTCGCCGGCACCTACACGGGGTCAGTTCGTCGCCCTCGGCGCGTGCGCGCTCCCGAACATCGCCATGATCGCGGGGATCGCGCGGGCACGCCTCGGATGGGACTAGCGCTCACCTGGCTGATCGCGGTCGGCGTCGTGGCCGCCGCCGCTCGCGTCATGGCGGTGTTCGCGCTCGACGGCCCGGCCCGGCTCTACGTCCCGCTGACCCTCGTCGTCCGGGTCGTCGCCCTGGCCGCCATCCTGCTCACCCGACCACGAGCCGCGACCCGGGAACGGTGACGACGGTTCACAGCTCGAGCACGGCCCGCAGCGCGTTGTCCACGGCATCCACCTGTTCCGAGGTCACCTCACCCAGGCGCTCGGTGAGCAGGGACCGGGGTGGCCGGTCGAGGAGGAGCACCGACGCCCATCCCCACTCCGTCGCGACGGCGAGCAGCGAGCCCGGATCCGAGTCCAGCACGTGCAGGGCGTAGCAGGTGGCGACGTCGTCGCTCTCGTTCAGCACGTCCGCCGAGACGACCAGCCGCTTGTCGGACTGACCGCGCCGGCCGAGCAGGCCGCTGTAGCGCCAGACCTCGCCCCTACGCATCCCGGGCGGCGGCCTCGTCCTGCGCGTCGGTCTCGTATCCAGGATTCGCCGCGAACCACCGACCGTGCGCCTGCAACGCCTCACGCAGTTCGTCCTGGCGGACCAGCCGCTCGAGGTAGCCCGACGCTCCCCCGCGCGTCTGCTCCCCGCGCTGCCGCACCCGCCGCGCCACGGCCTCGTCGAAGCTCACGGTGATGCGCTCGGTCATGCGCACGATGGTACGCAGCCTGATGCACGCCCGGTGGCTCACGACCGGGGAGTTCAGCGGTGTGCCGTCGTGATGCGGATCGTCGCGCCAGGCGTCTCGCCATGTACCACCGTGCGCTTGGCGGCGACGATGCGATCGATCCGTTTCGTCGTCGGCCTGCGGGCGGCCGTTCCAGCGCCGGAACCCGATGACGCCTCCGAGCGCATCGAGGGTCGGCTTGACGAGGTTGTCGAGGTCCCAGGCCTCGTTCGCCCTGGTCGGCAGCGGAAGGCGGAACTCGAGCTCGACCTCGAACCGCCCGCCGTCCGGTACCTCTCGCGTTCCGACCGCCTCGGCGACGGCCTCGCGCCACGCTGCTTCTCCCCGCGTGGCGAACGTGGCCGGCCTCGCGCGTACGTCGACCAGGATGTCGTCCACGGTCCCTTCCCTCCAGCTCGCCACGAATGGGCGCCCGGCCCCCTGGAATCTCGCCCGGAGCTGGGACATAGCCTCCCTGAGCCAGGGGGGACCGCATGTCCGATCACAAGACCGGTGGCCGCGTGGGTGCGTCGTGAGCGATGAATTCATCACCGACGGACCGTTCACCTTCACCGTGGGCGGGAGGACTTACGTCGGTCATTTCGACGGCTCCTTCCTCGACGCCGACGGCAACCACATCCCGCACGAGGTGGGTGTCGCCCTCTATGAGGCATCACTGCAGGACGACCCGGCCCCCGTGCCCACCGGGAGGAGCGCCGTGACCGGCGAGCAGGTCTTCAGCGTCAGCGGCACGACGGCGGTGCGAGCGCCGCGGTCGTCCATGGGCGAGTCCGAGCTCCTCGAGCGCCACCTCCAGCGGTGGGTCAAGGAGTTCCCGAGCATCCTCGGCGAGGACGTGCTCATCGTGACCGAGGAGTTCGACCGCTGGACGACGGCGTCGGGCGATGCGGCCGCCGACCGCCTCGACATCCTCGCCCTCGATCCGGACGGGCGGCTCGTCGTCGCGGAGCTCAAGCGCCACCGCGCTCCCGACGGTGTCCTCGTGCAGGCGCTGAACTACGCCGCGATGGCCTCGCGGTTCGACCTGTCGCTGCTCGCGCAGGCGCACGCCCGCTTCCTCGCCAAGAACGGCGAGGAGGTGAGCGCGGAGGAGGCCGGTCAGAGGCTCCGTCGCTGGGCGCCTGACGTCTCCGACGAGACGCTCGCGCCGTGCCGGATCGTCCTCGTCGCCGAGGACTACAGCCCGGTGCTGACCAACACCTGCATGTTCCTGCTCGAGGCCGGCTTGGACCTCCGGCTGATGCGGGTCGGCCTGCACGAGATGCCCGGCGGCACCCACGCCATGACGGCGAATCAGGTGATCCCCGTGCCGCAGGCGAGCGACTTCATGGTGCGGCCCAACAACGAACGGGGACGAGCATCGGGCGGGCGCGGTAACCCGCGGACCGAGCGCCTCGTCGAGAGCGGCGTCATCGCCGACGGCACCGAGCTCACCATCACGGTGCCGAACGTCGGCGAGGACCGAGCAAGCATCGAGGCGTGGCTCCGGGAGGACCCGGAACGCCTGCGGACCACGTGGCACAACGACGCCCGCGAGCCGATCCGGTGGGAGCTCGACGGGTCGCGGTGGCCCATGCGGGGGCTGATCCGGGAACTGATCACCAGGGCGACCGGCGAGCCGCCCCGGACCGGCATCTGGGGTCCGAACTGGCTCGTGGCACCCGACGGCCGCACCGTCGCCCGCATCGACCGCGACCTGCGCGAGCACGACGAGGAAGGGACCGCATGAGCGCGATCCACTCCCCGATCCGCCTCGCGAGGTCGGAACGGCCGACCGTCGCGGTGGGCGCGGCAGGATTCGAACCTGCGACCGACGGCTTGTAAGGCCGGTGCTCTTCCGCTGAGCTACGCGCCCCGGTCCGGAGCGAACGGGGACTTCCGCCGCATAGAAGCAGCGAACAGCACGTTCGCTCCGGAGGCGAGGGAGTTGGTTACCCCGCCAGCTGCTTGAGCGCGTCGCGCCAGCCCTGCTGGTCGCGGGCGTCGCCGGGCCCGTTGTGCTCCGCGAAGCGCACGACACCGTCCTTGTCGACCAGGAACGTGCCGCGGAAGGCGAAGCCCAGGTCGGAGCTGAAGACCCCGTAGCTCTCGGCCACGGCGCCGTGGGGCCAGAAGTCGGACAGCAGCGGGAACTCGTAGCCCTCCTGCTGCGCCCAGACCTTCAGCGCCCAGGTGGTGTCGCACGAGACGCCCAGCACCTGCACGTCGTCGTTCTGGAACGACGAGAGGTCGTCGCGCACCGAGCACAGCTCGCCGGTGCAGATCCCCGAGAAGGCGAAGGGGTAGAACACGAGCAGCACGGCCCGCTCGCCCCGGAAGTCCTTGAGGGAGACCTCCTGCCCGTCCTGGTTCTTGAGCGTGAAGTCGGGGGCCTGCGAGCCCACCTCGACGGTCATCTCGACCTGTCTCCTTGTCCGTCCGGGTCACCGAGAACCCGGTCAGCGTATCGAGGAGCGCAGGTCAGCGACGTCGCTGGGCGGACGCCTTCGGCGGCACGAGCCGGGTGGCCACCCAGCCCTCGGACAGGCTGATGTTCGAGGTCTGCGAGAGCCCGGCCGTCGGGGCCGCCTCGGCGATGTCGGAGGGCTCGACGTGGCCGTCGTTGCCGGTCTTGGGCGTGAGCACCCAGATGACACCGTCGTCGGTGATCGGCGAGCGCGCGTCCATGAGGGTGTCGACGAGATCGCCGTCCCCGTCACGCCACCAGAGCAGCACGACGTCGACGACCTCCTGGGCGTCCTCGTCGAGCAGGTCCTCGCCGCAGCGTTCCTCGATCGACGATCGCACCTCGTCGTCGACGTCGGAATCCCAGCCCAGCTCCTGAACGATCGTGCCCGGCTCGATGCCGAGCTTGCCGGCGAGATCGGACTTGTCCGAATCCCCCGTGGCCGCCACCACGCGCTCTGCCTCCTCTTCGACCGGGGGCGACGTGCGGCGCACGTCACCCGGAAGCGACCAGCGAACACGGCTGCCGGTGATGGCGCAACCAGCCACGCGGGTCTCGACGTGGTCTGCCCCGCGTGAAGGCCGCACGAACACGCGTCATCGGGCTACCGGCGAGTAGACGTGACGGCGAGGTCATGGCAGGTGACGATGGGGTGACCAGTGCAGACCACCGAGCACATCCACGGGACGGCGCCACCACGGACCACCGGGCAGAATCGGTTCCGAACCGGCCAGGAGCCCGCGATCCGGACCCGGCCGCGCGCCGTCCACACCAGCGACAGGGAGAGCGATCCGTGACCACCCAGAAGGGCACCGCAGGCGCGGACACCGGTCGGGTCCACATCATCCGCGACGGGCTCTCGTCGCACCTGCCGGACATCGATCCGGACGAGACCGCCGAGTGGATCGAGTCGTTCGACGCGATGCTCGAGGGGCAGGGCGAGCAGCGCGCCCGCTACATCATGCTGCAGCTGCTGCAGCGCGCCCGGGAGCGTCGCGTCTCGGTGCCGTCGCTGTTCTCGACCGACTACGTCAACACCATCCCCACCGACCAGGAGCCCTGGTTCCCGGGCGACGAGGACACCGAGCGGCGCTACCGGGCGTGGATCCGGTGGAACGCGGCGGCGATGGTGCACCGCGCGCAGCGCCCCGGCGTCGGGGTCGGCGGCCACATCTCGACCTACGCGAGCGCGGCGAGCCTCTACGAGGTCGGCTTCAACTGGTTCTTCCGCGGCAAGGACCACCCCGGCGGCGGCGACCACATCTACATCCAGGGCCACGCCTCCCCCGGCATCTACGCCCGCGCCTTCCTCGAGGGCCGTCTCGGTGCCCAGCACCTCGACGGCTTCCGCCAGGAGCTCTCCCACGCCGGCCCCGGGGGCGGGCTGCCGTCGTACCCGCACCCGCGCCTCATGCCGGCGTTCTGGGAGCACCCGACGGTGTCGATGGGCCTCGGCCCGCTGAACGCGATCTTCCAGGCGCGCTTCGACCGCTACCTGCACAACCGCGGCATCAAGGACACCTCCCAGCAGCACACCTGGGCGTTCCTCGGCGACGGCGAGATGGACGAGCCCGAGTCGCGCGGCGCCATCCACGTCGCGGCGGCCGAGGGTCTCGACAACCTGACCTTCGTCATCAACTGCAACCTGCAGCGCCTCGACGGGCCGGTGCACGGCAACGGCAAGGTCATCCAGGAGCTCGAGTCGTTCTTCCGCGGCGCCGGCTGGAACGTCGTCAAGGTCGTCTGGGGCCGCGAGTGGGACCGGCTGCTGCACGCCGACCGCGACGGCGCCCTGATCAACCTGATGAACACCACGCCGGACGGCGACTTCCAGACCTACAAGGCCAACGACGGCGCCTACGTCCGCGAGCACTTCTTCGGGCGCGACCCGCGCACCAAGGACCTCGTCAAGGACCTCTCCGACGCCGACGTCTGGAACCTCAAACGCGGCGCCCACGACTACCGCAAGGTCTACGCGGCCTACCAGGCGGCGATGGAGCACCAGGGCCGCCCGACGGTCATCCTCGCCAAGTCGATCAAGGGCTACACGCTCGGCCCGACGTTCGAGGGCCGCAACGCGACCCACCAGATGAAGAAGCTGACGCTGCAGGACCTCAAGACGTTCCGCGACGAGGTCCGCGTGCCGATCAGCGACGCCGAGCTCGAGCGCGACCCCTACCTGCCGCCGTACTACCACCCGGGCGCCGACGCCCCGGAGATCGAGTACATGCTCGACCGCCGGCGCCAGCTCGGCGGCCCGCTGCCCGAGCGGCGGCTGCGCAACAAGCCGCTCATGCTGCCCGGCGACAAGGTCTACGACGTCGTCAAGCGCGGCTCGGGCAAGCAGGAGATCGCCACGACCATGGCGTTCGTCCGGCTGGTCAAGGAGCTCACGCGCGACGCGGAGATCGGCAAGCGGGTCGTGCCGATCATCCCGGACGAGGCGCGGACCTTCGGGATGGACTCGTTCTTCTCCAACCTGAAGATCTACAACCCGCAGGGCCAGCTCTACACCTCGGTCGACCACGACCAGCTGCTCGCCTACCGCGAGTCGGAGTCGGGCCAGCTGCTGCACGAGGGCATCAACGAGGCCGGGTCGGTGGGCTCGTTCACCGCGGTGGGGACGTCGTACGCCACCCACGGCGAGCCGATGATCCCGATCTACATCTTCTACTCGATGTTCGGCTTCCAGCGCACCGGCGACGGCATCTGGGCCGCCGCCGACCAGATGGCCCGCGGGTTCCTGCTCGGCGCGACGGCCGGGCGCACGACGCTCGTCGGCGAGGGCCTGCAGCACAACGACGGGCAGTCGCTGCTGCTCGCGGCGACCAACCCGGGCGTCGTCTGCTACGACCCGTCGTACGCGTTCGAGATCGGGCACATCGTGCGCGACGGGCTCGCCCGCATGTACGGCGAGGCCGACCCCCACCGCGACCCGAACGTCATCTACTACCTGACGGTCTACAACGAGCCCTACCAGCAGCCCGCCGAGCCCGACGGTCTCGACGTCGACGGCCTGCTGCGCGGGCTCTACCGCTACGCGCAGGCCCCCGGCGGTCCCGGCCCCCGCGCGCAGATCCTCGCCTCCGGCGTCGCGATGCCGTGGGCGCTGTCGGCGCAGAAGATGCTCGCCGAGGAGTGGGGCGTGCAGGCCGACGTGTGGTCGGCGACGTCGTGGGGCGAGCTGCGCCGCGACGGCGTCGAGTGCGACGAGCACAACCACGCCCACCCCGACGCCGACCCGCGCACGCCCTACGTCACCGAGGCGCTCGCGGACGCGGCCGGCCCGGTGCTCGCCGTGTCGGACTGGATGAAGGCCGTGCCGGACTTGATCCGCAAGTGGGTCCCGGGCGACTTCACCGTGCTCGGCACCGACGGCTTCGGGCTCTCCGACACGCGGCCGGCGGTCCGGCGACACTTCGGTGTCGACGCGGAGAACATCACGGTCGGCGTGCTCGCGGCGCTGGCCCGGCGCGGCGAGGTCGGGCACGACACCGTCGTCCGGGCGGCCCAGCAGTACAGCATCGACGACCCGCAGGCCGCGGGCCCGCAGACGTCGGACTCCGGGGTCGCCTGACGATCACGCGGCGGCTCCCGCCGAGCCCCGCGTGATCGCGTCGTGACCGTTCGTCGCGGGGATGGTGCTCGGGGCTGGTGGGCGACCCCATCCTTCCGGATAGGCTGTCGACGTCACGTCGCTCGGACGCCCCCGGACGATCCGAACGACGCGACTCCGACGTAGGGAGCCACGGCTCCGGCGGCGGATCTGAAGGTCGGGGCGGAAGATCATCGCCTCGTGACATCGGTATGAGGAGCAGGAATGGCAGAAGGCACCGTCAAGTGGTTCAACAGCGAGAAGGGCTTCGGCTTCCTCGCTCCCGACGGTGGTGGCGCTGACGTGTTCGTCCACTACTCGGCCATCCAGGCCCGCGGCTTCCGCACCCTGGACGAGGGTCAGCGCGTCTCGTTCGACGTCGAGCAGGGCCAGAAGGGCCTGCAGGCCGTTCAGGTCACGCCGCTGTAAGGCTCAGCGGAGTCACCTCTCGAAAACGGGGGCGGTGCGTCGGGAGACGCGCCGCCCCCGTCGTGTGTCCGGGGTCGGGCGCGCCGGGGTGTGGGAGCGAGGGAGTCCCTGAGTGCCTGCCACGCAGTCGGGGTGTCCTTCGCACCACGGCGACGCGCTCAAGGAGTCCCTCGCTCCCCCGGGCGCCGGCGTCAGGCCGTGGTCACGACGACCAGCTCGGCACCCTCGGGCCCGGCGTCGAACGACACCGGCCCCGCGCCCGTGATCTCGAGGCTGTCGCCGGGCCCGGCATCGCCGAGAGCACCGCGCACCACGTGCACGTGCCGGAAGGTGCCGTCGCCGGGCGACCAGCTCACCCCGGCACCGAGGCGCACTACCGTCACCGTCACCCCGGGCCGCCGCAGCGGGAGGGTGAGCGAGCCGTCGACCACGTGGTGGGTCAGCGACGGCTCCCCCGCGGGCGGGTCGTCGAGGTCCGGGGCCACCCAGACCTGGATGAGGTGCACCCCGGACGGACCGGCCCGCTCGTCGTGACGCCACCCCGTCCCGGCGACGAGGTGCTGCAGGGTGCCGGCGGGCACCGGGGTCTCGTCGCCGTCCGGGCCGGTGTGGATCATCGTGCCCTCGACGACCCACGCCAGGATCTCGACGTCGCGGTGCTCGTGGGCGCCGTAGGCGACGCCGGGGTCGAGCACGTCGTCGTTGTGCGCGACGAGCGCGCCGAACGACGTGCGCTCGGGGTCGTAGTGCGGCCCGAACGAGAGCCCGTGCCGCGAGCACACCCCACCGGCCTCGGTGACGGGGCGGGCGCTGCGGAGCAGGGTTCGGACGGTCGGCATCCGTGACATGCTCCCGGGTCATGGGCAGCGCCGCGGCTCGGGCGGGCGTTCGCCTGACCACCCTGCGCCGCGTGGAGAAGGCCTCCGGCGACATCGCCGCCGCCGGCGTCGCCGCGATGGCCGAGCGGCTGAGCTGGTTCGCGCGGCTGACCGCCGAGCAGCGCTCCGGGGTCCTGCTCGTCACCCAGACCGGCGCCGGCAACTTCGCGGCCTGGCTGCGCGACCCCGACGCCACCCCGCGCCTGACCGCCGAGGCGTTCCGCTCCGCCCCGCTCGACCTGGCCCGCCGGGTGACGCTGCGCCAGACCGTGGAGCTGGTGCGCATCGCCATCGAGGTGTTCGAGGAGAGCATCCCGCCGCTGGGTGCCGACGAGGAGGAGCGCGCCGCGCTGGTGCGCGGCGTGCTGCGCTTCGGGCGCGAGGTCGCGTTCTCGGCGGCGACGGTCTACGCGAGCGCCGCGGAGGCCCGCGGGGCCTGGGACGCGCGGCTCGAGGCGCTCGTCGTCGACGCCGTGGTGCGCGGCGAGGCCGAGGCCACCCTGCTCTCCCGCGCGTCGGCGCTGGGCTGGGACCCGGCGGCCGAGGCGACGGTCGTCGTCGGCGAACCCCCGGCCGAGGAGCCGCCCGAGCCCCTGCACGCCGTGCGTCGTGCCGCGCACCGGGCCGGCGCGACCGTGCTGCTCGGCACCCACGGCGCCCGCCTCGTCATGATCGCCGGACCCGGCGCACCGCTCGAGGAGCTCTCGGCGTCGTTCGGGCCGGGTGCGGTGGTCACCGGGCCGGCCGTCGCCGGGCTCACCGCCGCCCACCGCAGTGCCGCCGCCGCGCTCGCCGGGCACCGCGCCGTGCGGGCGTGGCCGGGCGCCCCGCGGCCCGTCGCCGCGGACGACCTCCTGCCCGAACGGGTGCTCGACGGCGACGCCCGGGCCGTCGAGCAGCTGCGCCGCGACGTCGCCGCGCCCCTGCGCGAGGCCGGCGGGGAGCTCGCGGCGACCGTCGAGTGCTACCTCGACGTCGCCGGCGTGCTCGAGGCGGCGGCGCGGCGGCTGTTCGTGCACCCCAACACCGTCCGCTACCGGCTGCGCAGGGTGGCCGAACTCACGGGGGTCCACCCCGGCGAGGCGCGGGGGGCGCTGGTGCTGCGGCTGGCCATCGGCCTCGATCGTCTCCACCCGGACCGACCGCCCCGATGAGCCCGTGAGCTGGGCGGACACGCCATTCGTCAGGGTCTCGCGCCAGGTGTGTGACCCAGGGCATTGTGGGAACTCGACAACTGCGCCGGAGCCGACTTCGTCGTCCCGACAGCTTCGGACCGACCCCGACCCGTGATGAGGTGACAGGCGTGATCGCGATCCTCGCTCCCGGCCAGGGCGCCCAGAAGCCCGGCATGCTCGCCCCGTGGCTCGACCGCCCCGAGGCGCGCGGGCGGCTCGAGGCGTTCTCGGACGCCGCCGGGCTCGACCTCGTGCACCTCGGCGTCGAGGCCGACGCCGAGGCCATCGAGGACACCGCGGTGACCCAGCCGCTGCTCGTCGCGTCGGCGCTGCTCGCCTGGGACCAGCTGCGCCTCGAGGTCTCCGTGCCCGACACCGCCGTGGTGGCCGGCCACTCCGTCGGCGAGCTCGCCGCCGCCGCCATCGCCGAGGTGATCGACGCCGAGCAGGCCGTCGCCCTCGCCGCCGTCCGCGGGCGCGAGATGGCCGAGGCCTGCGCCGCGGAGCCGACGACCATGGCCGCGGTGCTCGGTGGCGACGCCGACACCGTGCTCGCCCGCCTCACCGAGCTCGACCTCGAGCCCGCCAACCGCAACGGCTCCGGCCAGGTGGTGGCGGCCGGGCGCCGGGACGCCGTCGACGAGCTCGTCGCCAACCCGCCCGAGGGCGCGCGCGTCCGTCCGCTCGCCGTGGCCGGCGCGTTCCACACCCGTTTCATGGAGCCCGCCGAGAAGGCCCTCGGCGAGTGGGTCGCCGAGCACCGCGGGCAGCTCTCCCCCGCCGACCCGTCCCACCCGCTGCTGCAGAACGCCGACGGCGCCGTCGTCGCCGGTGGGTCGGAGTTCCTCGACCGCCTCGTCGCCCAGGTCACGCGCTCGGTGCGCTGGGACTCCTGCATGGACACGATGCGCGACCGGGGCGTCGGCGCCGCGATCGAGCTGACCCCCGCCGGCACGCTCACCGGGATGGTGAAGCGCCAGATCAAGGGCACGCCGGTCCACAACGTCAACACCCCGGACGACCTGGAGAAGGCCGTGCAGATGATCGAGGAGCACGCGTGAAGCTCCAGCTGACCCCGCAGGCGCCGGGCGCCCGCATCCTCGGGCTCGGCAGCATGCAACCCGACCGGGTCGTGACCAACCACGACCTCGAGAAGATCGTCGAGACCAACGACGAGTGGATCCAGAGCCGCGTCGGCATCGTGGAGCGCCGCTTCGGCGACGAGAAGGACTCCGTGGTGTCGATGGGCGTCGAGGCCGGGTCGAAGGCCCTCGCCGACGCCGGACTCGCCCCCGGCGACCTCGACGCGGTCATCGTCGCGACCTGCACGATGCCGAAGCCGATCCCGAACGCCGCGGCGCAGACCGCCGACCGCATCGGGGTCAACGGCATCGGCGCGATGGACGTCAACACCGCCTGCGCCGGCTTCTGCTACGGCACCGGGCTCGCAGGCGACATGATCCGCTCGGGCACCGCGAAGCACGTGCTCGTGATCGGCTCGGAGAAGCTCTCCGACTGGCTCGACATGAACGACCGCTCGACCTGCATCATCTTCGCCGACGGCGCCGGCGCCGCGGTCCTCGGACCCGCCGCGACCGAGGAGGAGGTCGGCGTCGGCCCGGTGATCTGGGGCGCGGCCGGCGATCTCGTCTCCACGATCCACATCGACGAGTCCGACGCGCTGCGCCAAGAGGGCCAGTCGGTGTTCCGCTGGGCCACCACCAAGATCGCGCCCGTGGCCCTCAAGGCCGTGGAGGCCGCGGGGCTGCAGCCGTCCGACATCGACGTCCTCGTCCCCCACCAGGCGAACCTGCGCATCGTCGAGGCCATCGCGAAGCGCCTGCGCCAGGTGGGCGGGCGCACCGATCTGCGCGTCGCCGACGACATCCAGTACTCCGGGAACACGTCCTCGGCGTCGATCCCGATGGCCATCGACCACATGCGCGGCGCCGGGCGCGTGAAGTCCGGCGACGTCGCGCTCATCGTGGGCTTCGGCGCCGGCCTGTCCTACGCCGGGCAGGTCGTGGTCCTGCCTTAGCCGTCCTGCCCCGACCTGTCCTACGGTGCGCACCCGAGCGCTGCCGTCCCGAGAACGAACCACCGAAGAAAGGGAGCCCGTGGCGACCAACGAAGAGATCCTGCCCGACCTCGCGAGCATCGTGGAGGAGGTCGCCGGCGTGGACGCCGCCGAGGTCACCTCGGAGAAGTCCTTCGTGGACGACCTCGACATCGACTCGCTGTCGATGGTCGAGATCGCGGTCCAGGCCGAGGACAAGTTCGGGGTCAAGATCCCCGACGACGAGCTGGCCAAGCTCACGACGGTCCAGGACGCCGTCGACTACATCTCGAACCACTCCTGAGAGAGGGCGACTTCGTGAGCAGCACCGGCCAGGGGGTCGTCGTCACCGGTATGGGAGCGACGACCCCGCTCGGCGGCGACGTGGCGACCACCTGGGACGGCCTCCTGGCCGGTCGCGGCGCCGCGTCCCGCATCGAGGCGGACTGGGTCGACACCTACGAGCTGCCCGTCAAGATCGCGTCGCAGCTCGCCGTCGAACCGACCGAGATCATCAAGCGTGTCGAGGCCCGGCGTCTCGACCGCAGTGAGCAGACCGCGATCATCGCGGCCCGCGAGGCCTGGCAGCACGCGGACCTCGGCGACTACCCGTCCGCCGAGGGCGGCTCGCCGAAGGTCGACGCGCTGCGGCTCGCGGTCATCATCGGCACCGGCATCGGCGGGGCACTGACCCTGCTGGGCCAGGACGACATCCTCGAGCAGCAGGGCCTGCGCAAGGTCGCGGTCCTGACCATCCCGATGCTCATGCCGAACGGCCCGGCCGCGCACGTGGGCCTGGAGTTCGGTGCCGCGGCGGGCGTCCACGCGCCCGTGTCGGCCTGCGCGTCGGGCGCCGAGGCCATCGCGTGGGGCTGGCGGATGCTGCAGGCCGACGAGGTGGACGTCGTCGTCGCCGGCGGCACCGAGGCCTGCATCCACCCGATCACGCTCGCCGGGTTCAGCCAGGCCCGCACCATGGCGCTGCGCAACGACGAGCCCGAGCGCGCCTCGCGCCCGTTCGACACCGGCCGCAACGGCTTCGTGCTCGGCGAGGGCGCGGGGATGGTCGTGCTCGAGCGCGAGGACTTCGCGCAGGCCCGCGGGGCCACGGTGCACGGGCGCCTCGCCGGCATCGGCACCAGCGCCGACGCGTACCACATCACCGCGCCGGACCCCGAGGGCACGGGCCAGTCCCGCGCCATCGCCGCGGCCCTGCGCACCGCGGGTCTCGACCCGTCGGACATCGGCCACGTCAACTGCCACGCCACCGCCACCAACGTCGGCGACGTGGCCGAGACCGTGGCCGTCAAGAAGTCGATCGGCGACCACCCGGTGCTCACCGCGCCGAAGGGCTCGCTGGGTCACCTCCTCGGCGCCGCCGGCGCCGTCGAGGCGATCGCGACGATCCTCTCGGTGCGCGAGGGGCTGATCCCGCCCACCGCGAACCTCGAGGAGCTCGACCCCGACGTCACCCTCGACGTCGTCGCCGGCGAAGCCCGCAAGGCCTCCCTGGACGCCGCGATCAGCGACTCCTTCGGCTTCGGCGGGCACAACGTCTGCCTGGCGTTCACCCCCGCCTGACCCCGCCCCGCGTGCGAGCGATGCGGCTTTCCTGGCGTCACACGCCAGGAGAGCCGCATTCTCGTGCCGCGCCTAGCAGGGTGTGCGGAGCTGGCTGCCCGGCCGGGGCTCGAGGAGCCTGGGCTGACCACCCTGGGTCTGGACGACGGCGCTGACCTGCCAGCAGAGCCGCGGCACGCGCACGTCGGGCGGGGCGACCGCCGGGTCCTGGGTGGTGACGAACCCCAGCGGGACGACGAGCTCGCCCCCGGCGACCGGGTCGATCCGCCGGACCACCACCGAGCCGACGCGCTGCGTCCGTGCCGTGTCGGCGAACGCCGGGTCGACGCGCGCGTCGGGCACGAGCGTGGCCCGGTAGGCGTTCAGGTCGCCGGCGTTGCGGGCGTCGGTCCAGCGCTGCAGGACGTCGCGGACCGCCGCCGACTCGGGGTGGACGGCGGCCGCGGGCGAGAGCACGACCGTCGGAGGGCCCGCGGACCCGTCGTCGGGCAGCTCGGCCCCCACGAGCGACGGTCCGGTGTCCCCCACCGCCGCGCGACCGACGGCCGCGGCCCGGGCGCCGAGCAGGGCCCCCGCGACGACGAGCAGGACCAGCGCCAGGGCGAGCACGACGGGCAGCACGATTCCCGGGCGCAGGCGGTCGGCCAGCGCACCGTCACGGAACCGCCCGAGCATGCCGTCCAGCCTGCCAGCCTCCCCCGACGCCCTCGGGGGGTGTCCTGGTGCTGCGTTCGCTGTCGGTCGGACGATCAGCCGACCTGGTGCAGTCGGGCCGGCGCGACACCGTCGCCGGCGAAGCGGAACTCCTCGAGGGCGGCGTCCCAGCGGGTGCCGAGGAGGTCGTCCATGCGGCGCGTCAGCGACTCGCGGGTGCCGGCCCCGGCGAGCGCGGAACGGACCTGGTCCTCCCCGAGGACGATGTCGCCGTTCGCGCTCGTACGGCCGTGCCAGAGGCCGAGACCGGGGACATGGCTGAAGCGCTCGCCGTCGGTGCCGGGCGACGGGTCCTCGGTGACCTCGAAGCGGACCATGCCCCAGGCGCGCAGCGCGGTCGCCAGACGTGCCGCGGTGCCCACGGGCCCGGCCCATGACACCTCGGCACGCACCGACCCCGGCGCCGCCTCCTGCACGGACCAGTCCAGCACGACCCGAGCGTCGAGGACGCTCGAGATCGCCCACTCGACGTGCGGGCAGACCGCAGACGGCGACGAGTGGACGTAGATCACGCCACGGGTGCTCACTGCTGCTGACCTCCGACTCGACGAGAAGCGTCTTCCCCAACGTCCTCGTGAGCAGGCAGAGACCGAGCCGATCACAACCGCTGCCGCAGTGTGCACCGTGATGCGCCTGTGGCGCCAGTGTCATCGGATTCCGGGCGTGTCGCGGGCGCCGGAGCCGTAGAGTCGGTTCACCGTGACCGAGGATGACCGCCCGCACACGGACGGTGCCCGGTTCCGCGACGTCCTCGCCGACCGGCAGTTCCGCGCGCTGTGGGCCGCCCAGCTGCTCTCGGTGCTCGGCGACCAGGTCGCCCGCGTCGCCCTCGCGGTGCTCGTCTTCGCCGAGACGGCGTCCGCGGGGCTCACCGCGCTGACCTACGCGCTGACCTTCCTGCCCGACCTCGTCGCCGGGCCCCTGCTCTCCGGGATCGCCGACCGGGCGCCCCGCCGGGCGACGATGATCGTGTCCGACCTCCTGCGCGCCGGCGTGCTCGCGCTCATGGCCGTGCCGGGGATGCCGTTCTGGGCACTGTGCCTGCTCGTCGTGGCGGGTCAGCTCCTGGGCGCCCCCTTCGCGGCGGCGCGCGCGGCGATCCTGCCCCACGTGGTCACCGGGGAGCGCTACGTCGTCGCCTCGGCACTCTCGGGGACGACGTACCAGAGCGGGCAGGTCCTGGGCTTCGCGCTCGGCGGCCCGCTGGTCGCCCTCGTCGGGGTGTCGCCCGCGCTGCTCGGCGACGCGGCGACGTTCGTGGTCTCGGCGGCGATCCTGCGGTGGGGGGTGGCCGAGCAGCGGGCGACCGGGAGCCCCGAGGCGGTGGCGGGCCTGCGCGACGGCGCGCGGATCGTCGCCGGCGACCGGCGGCTGCGCGCGCTGGTGGCCCTCGCGTGCGTGTCCGCGTTCGTGGTGACGATCGAGGGGCTCGCGGCGCCCTACGCGGCGGCGCTCGGCGGAGGCCCGGTCGCCGTGGGTCTGCTGCTCGCCGCGAACCCGCTGGGCGCGGCCCTGGGGATCGTGCTGCTCGCGCGCCTCGTCCCGCCGGGGCGGCGCGACCGTCTCCTCGGCCCGCTGGCGGTGGCCTCGTGCGTGCCGCTCGTCGTCTCGGCGCTCGACCCGCCGCTGGCCGGGGTCGTCGGACTGTGGGTCGTCTCCGGGCTGGCGTGCGCCTACCAGGTGCCCGCCAACGCCGCATTCGTCGCGGCGGTGCCCGACGCCCACCGCGGCCAGGCCTTCGGGCTCGCCGTGACGGCCCTGCGCGTCACCCAGGGCCTCGGGGTGCTCCTTGCCGGGGTGCTGGCCGAGGCGGTCGGCCCCGCGGTCGCGGTGGCGATCGCCGGCGCGGTGGGCGTGCTCGTGGCGCTGGTGTGCGCGCTCGCGTGGTCGCGAGCCCGGGCGGGGTGAGCGGGGACGGCGTCGCGCGAGGGGCGCGCGACGCCGTGCCGCGCCCGTTGTGTGCTCAGTGCCAGTTGGAGTCCCGGTGCCAGTTCGAGTCCGCGTAGTGCCAGTTGGAGTCGCGGTGCCAGTTCGAGTCCGCGTAGTGCCAGTTGGAGTCGCGGTGCCAGTTCGAGTCGGCCACGGGGCTTCCTTTCGAGAGGACGGAGCCGGTCGGGACGGGTCTGTCCCGCCGACACGGACGTGGCCCAACACACACGCTGTGTGGTGAACCCGAGTCCATCGACGCGCGCCGCCAAGGACGCGCGGCGCGTTGACGGAGAGCGACCGAACTGTCACATCTGGCCGCACTCCGCGTCACAACCGCCCCTCGATGCTGCTCAATGGAGCTGTGTGTGACCAGACGGCGACTGGGCGTCAACCAACGGGGTGATCTCTTCCCAATGGGTGACGCCCGCTGCCGAGATCCACAGTCCGTCGGTACCGTGTTCCGCACGCGGACACCGCCCGTCGGGAGTGCCGCCGGAGCTGGAGGAGGTCACTCATCGTGACGGCGCGTGAACCCTCGACGGGTCCTGGCGACCCCGGGTCCGCGCTCGCCCCCGCGTCCGGAGTAGTCGGCCCCGGGGGCTTGGTACGCGCTGTTACCAACGCCGACCTGCCGTCCGGTTCGGGTGGTTCCCTGCGCGCCTGGCGTCCGGCCCGCCGGCAGCGCGGCGCCACCGGGAGCTCCGGGACGCCGGATGTCGCGCAGCCCACACCGCCCCGCCGGCTCGACCCCCGCCGCCTCGATCCCCGCCGCTGGAGCCTGTGGCAGGCGCCACGACGGGTCGTCGTCGCCGTGCTGCTCATCGACGTGCTGGCGGTCGCGCTCTCGGTGGCCGTGGCGGGGCTGGAGCCGGTGGGCCCCGCCGACTGGCGGGCGCTCGGGCTGCTCGTGCTCGGGCTCGTCGTCCACGTCGAGACCGCCCGCGGCATCGAGCGACGCCGCGAGGTCGTCGCCGACGGCCAGCCCTACATCGAGCTCAAGTCGGTGTGGAGCTTCGCCGGCCTGCTGCTGCTCCCGCTCGGGCTCGCCCTGGCGCTGGTGGTCATCACGTTCGCCTACTGGTGGCTGCGCGTCTCCCAGCGCCCCGTCGTGCACCGGTGGACGTACTCGGCGGCCACGGTCCTCATCGCCTCGATCGCCGCGTGGGGCGTGCTCGAGGTGATGCCCGGCGGCCTGCTGGCCAAGGTCGCCGGCCCCGTCGGGCTCGCCGTCCTCGTCGCCGCCGGCCTGACGCGCTGGGTCGTCAACCACGGCCTCGTCGTGTTCATGATCTGCCTCAACGCCCCCGGTACGCCGTGGTGGAAGCGTCTCGGGGCGCCCACCGACACCCTCATCGGCCTCGGCGCCCTGGCCCTCGGCGCCGCCCTGGCCGTCGTGGCGCTGACGACGCCGTGGCTGCTGCCGGTGCTGCTCATCCCGGTCATGGGCATGCACCGCGGCTTCCTCATCCAGCAGTTCGCCCGGGCCGCGCGCACCGACACGAAGACCGGCCTCGCCAACGCGTCGGCCTGGCGCGACCAGGCCGACCGCGAGCTCGCCCGCCTGCGCCGGCGCGGCGGCGAGCTGGGCGTGATCATGGTCGACATCGACGCCTTCAAGGCCATCAACGACCGGCACGGACATCTCGTCGGCGACGCCGTCCTGCGCGCGGTCGCCGACACCCTGCGCTCCGAGGTGCGCCCCTACGACGCCGTCGGGCGCTTCGGCGGCGAGGAGTTCGTCGTGCTGCTCGCCGAGGCGGGCCCGGAACAGATCGGGAGCACCGCCGAGCGCCTGCGCCGCCGGATCAGCGAGTGCGAGGTGACGGTCTCGCCCACCCTCGGCGGCGGCACCGTCTCCGGGCTGACGGCCTCGATCGGCACGGCGTCCTACCCCGAGGCGTCCCACGACCTCGACGGCCTCATGGTCAGCGCCGACACGGCGCTCTACGCCGCGAAGCACGGGGGGCGCAACCGCGTGGAGTGCGCTCCCCCGCGCTAGGGGTGCTCGGCGCTCAGCGGAAGGCCGGGATCCCCGTGACGGCCTGCCCGATCGACAGGGCGTGCATCTCCTCGGTGCCCTCGTAGGTCAGCACGGTCTCGAGGTTCGTCATGTGCCGGAACACGGGGTACTCGAGCGTGATCCCGTTGCCGCCGAGCACGGTCCGCGCGGTGCGGGCGACGTCGAGGGCGGCCCGGACGTTGGCCATCTTGCCGAAGCTGACCTGGGCGGGGTGCAGCGTCTCGGCGTCCTTGAGGCGCCCGATCCGCGACGCCGTGAGCCCCGCCTGGTTGACCGCGACGACCATGTCGGCGAGCTTGCGCTGGGTCAGCTGGAACCCGGCGATCGGCTGGCCGAACTGCTCGCGGTCGATCGAGTACGCGAGCGCCGACTCGTAGCACGCCCGGGCCGCGCCGACCGCGCCCCACAGGATCCCGTAGCGGGCCTCGTTGAGGCACGAGAGCGGGCCCTTGAGCCCGCGGACCTCGGGGAACACCGCGTCGGCGGGCAGCCGCACGCCCTCGAGGACCAGCTCGGCGGTGAGCGACGCGCGCAGCGAGAGCTTGTGCTTGACCTCGTTGGCGGTGAACCCGGGGGTGTCGGTGGGCACGACGAAGCCGCGGATGCCCTTCGAGCCGGCCTCGGGATCGGTCTGGGCCCACACGACGGCGACGTCGGCGAGCGTCCCGTTGGTGATCCACATCTTGGAGCCGTCGAGCACCCAGTCGTCCCCGTCGCGACGGGCCCGCGTGCGCATCGACCCCGGGTCGGAGCCCGCGTCGGCCTCGGTGAGCCCGAAGCAGCCGAGCGCGTCACCGGTGGCCATCGACGGCAGCCACCGCTGCTTGTGCTCCTCGGAGCCCCAGCGGTGCAGGGCGAACATCGCGAGCGAGCCCTGGACCGAGACGAAGCTGCGCAGCCCCGAGTCGACGGCCTCCAGCTCGCGGCAGGCGAGGCCGTACGACGTCGCGTTGGTGCCCGCGCAGCCGTAGCCCTCGAGGTGCATGCCGAGCAGGCCCAGCGAGCCCAGGCCCTTGGCGATGTCGCGGGGCAGGGTGTTCGACTCGTACCACTCGGCGATGCGGGGCGAGAGCTCCGCGGCGGCGTAGTCGCGCACCGCGTCGCGGATGTCGCGCTCCTCGGCGCTCAGGTCGGCGTCGACGCCGAGGAAGTCGCTGGGGTCCGGAGCGGGAGGTGCCATGCCCTCACGGTAGGTGCTCCACGGCGTCGGGACCGGCCCAGAAGGCCGCGAACCCCGGATGCAGTGGCAGGTCCGACACGCCGGCCACCGGCGTCCAGCGCAGCTCGGTCGCCTCGCCGTCGGTGGGCTCCAGCGCCGGCGCCTCGTCGGTCTCGAGACGGGCGTGGACCGTGACGTAGGACCAGCCGCCGTGGTCGTCGACGGTCTCGCCGGTCAGGTGGACGCGGGAGTCGTCGACACCGGTCTCCTCGACGGCCTCGCGCAGCGCGGCCTGGCGGGCGGTCTCGTCGCTGTTGCGCGCGCCACCGGGGATGCCCCACGTCTCGCCGTGGTGGCTCCACCAGACGCGGTGGGCGAGCAGGACGCGGTCGCCGTGGCGCAGCAGGAGCCCCGCCGCGCCGAAGCGCCCCCAGTGCCGGTGCCCGGCGTCGCACACCACCCAGCCGTCGCCGTCACCCCGCACGGCGATCACGGTAGGCCGTCCGGCGTGGGAGGGCAGGACGTGACGGCGGACCGGGTAGACGGATCCCATGAGTGACGTGCCCCCGTTCGGGGCCGAGGAAGAACTGCTGCTGGTCGACCCCGCGAGCGGCGCGCCACGGGGCCGCTCCGGCGTCGTGCGTGACGAGGCCGCCGGCGAGCTCGACGGCGAGATGCGCACCGAGCAGGTCGAGACGGCCACCGCCCCGCACCACTCCGCCGACGACCTCGCCGACGACCTGCGTCGCCGGCGCCGGGAGGCCCGCGACGCGGCCCGGACGTCCGGGGTCGAGGTGGCGGCGCTCGCGACGTCGCCCGTCGCCCCGGACGCCGAGGACGAGCCCGCCGCGGTCGGCGAGGGTCGCTACGGGCGGATCGCCGAGCGCTTCGGGGCCATCGCGACCTCGCAGCTGACGAGCGGGCAGCACGTGCACGTCGAGGTCGGCTCGCCGGAGGAGGGCGTCGGCGTCCTCGACCGGATCGGCCCGTGGCTGCCGGTGCTGCGCGCGCTCGCGACGAACTCCCCGTGCTGGCGCGGTCACGACACCGACTACGCGAGCTACCGGTCGGTGGTGTGGTCGCGCTGGCCCTCCGCCGGCCCGACGCGGGTGTTCGGCTCGCTCGCCGCCTACGACGCGGCCGTCGAGGCGATGCTCGCGACCGACACCGTGCTCGACGACGCGATGGTCTACTTCGACGCCCGCCTCTCCCGCCGGCTGGGCACGGTGGAGGTGCGGGTCAGCGACGTGGCGCTGGAGGTCGATGACGCCGTGCTCGTCGCGGTGCTCGCCCGCGCGCTCGTCACCACGGCCCGGCGGGCGCACCGGGACGGCGGCGAGCTGCCCACCGCGCCGGTGGAGGCGCTGCGCCTGGCGCACTGGCGGGCGTCGCGCTGGGGGCTGACCGGCGAGCTCGTCGACCCGCGCAGCGGTCGCCCGGCGGCCGCGAGCGCGGTGCTCGACGCGCTGCGGGCCCACGTCGCCGACGCCCTCGCCGACGCCGGGGACACGGAGCGGGCCACCGACGGCCTCGCCCGCCTGCTCACCGACGGCACCGGCGCCGAGCGCCAGCGCGCCGCGGCGACCAAGTCCGACGGGGACCTCGCCGCCGTCGTCCACGACGCGGTGCAGCGCTTCCTGCCGGAGTAGAGCCGACCGGCACCTTCCGCAGGACCGCGGGACGTTCGATCATGCGAACCGTGCCGGTCGCGCGGGGAGGCCGCGACAGCTCGCCAGGACGGACGCTCCTCAGGGCCCGCGGGACGCTCAGGGACGCAGCGGGACGACGGCCGCGCGGGCCGCGATGCCCCGGGCCATGGCACCGAAGACGGTGGGCGCGCCGGCGAGCAGGGCCCGGCCGTAGACCAGGCCGGCGAGGCCGGCGGGCACGAAGACGACGTCCAGGCGCAGGTGCGAGCCGTGGCCGGACACGTCGGGGTCGACGGCGAGCTCGAGGGTCAGGCGGCCGGGCGTGCGCATCTCGGAGCGCAGTCGCAGCCGGACCCCCGGCTCGACGGCCTCGACGCACCAGCCGTCGACGACGTCGCCGACCTCCAGCGCCCGCCCGGACGGTCGGCCCCGGTAGCCCCCGACGCCCCCGAGGAGCTGGTCGGCCCAGCCCCAGACGGTCCACGCCCGCAGCGGGACGAACCAGCCGGCGTCGCCGCCGATCCCGTCGACCACCGACCACAGCTCCCGGACGTCCGCCGGCGAGGGCTCCGTGGTGCCCCACCGGTGCACGGTGCCCCCGGAACCCGCGAGGTCGGTGGGTCCGGCGAGGGCGGGGTCGCCCGCGGGGGCCGTCGGCTCGTCGCGACGGCCGAGGGCCGCCCGGACCGCGGCGTCGTAGGTGGTCCGCCCGCCCGGGGGCGGCCCGATGGCGGTGAGCACGTCGTCCTCGGCGCAGACGAGGTCGCCGGCGAGCGACTCGATCAGCGGCGTGGCCAGCTCCCGCGACAGGGGCGTGAGGGCCTCGACGACCCGCCCGGCGAGCGCGGGCCCGCCGGGCGGCACGGGGACGGGCACCGGCACGACGGCGCTCTGGGGCAGCCCGGCGAGGCGCAGGTAGCGCCGGATCAGCTCGAGGTAGCTCAGGACGTCGGGGCCGCCGATGTCGAAGCGCCGGTCGACGTCGGCGGGCAGGTCGAGGGCGCCGACGAGGTAGTGCAGGACGTCGGCGATGGCGACGGGCTGCGTCCGGTGCGCGAGCCACGGCACCGCGGGCAGCACGGGCACGCGCTCGGCCAGGTAGCGGATCATCTCGAAGCTGGTCGAGCCCGAGCCGACCACGATCGACGCCTCGAGCGCGGCGGTGGGGACGTCGCCGGCGAGGAAGACGTCGGCGACCTCCGCGCGCGACGACAGGTGGCGCGAGGACGCGGACGACGACGGCCGCAGCCCGCCCAGGTAGACGAGGCGCCGCACGCCCGCGTCGGACGCCGCCGTGCTGACCGTCCACGCGGCGGCGCGGTCGCGCTCGGGGAAGTCGGGGCGTTCGAGGGCGTGCGCGAGGTGGACGACGGCGTCCGCGCCGGCCACGAGCGCGGCGACCGCGGCGGGGTCGGCGAGGTCGCCGTCGACGGGCTCGACCTCCTCGGCCCAGCCGGTGGCCACGAACTTCGCGCGACTGCGCACGAGGACCGTGACCTCGTGTCCCGCGTCGAGCAGGCGCCGCACGAGGCGCACGCCGATGTAGCCGGTCGCCCCGATCACTGCGCAGCGCATGCCGCCATCCTGGAGCGGGTCGATCTTCCCGGCACCCCGGGAGCGTCAGCTCACCGTGGGCTTGCCCGGCCGGTCGGCCGCGCGCTGGTCGACGAAGAGGCCGCCACCGCGCCGTGCGACGAGCACGAGCTGCCACACGGCGAACGCGAGCAGGACCAAGCCGATGATCCCCTGGTCGAGGACCAGCGCGACGAGCCCACCGGTGAGGGTCGCCCAGATGACGAGGTCGCGCGCCGTCCGCCGTGCCGTCTTCACCGGGTCACCCCTCTCCGTCGGGTCACGAGCGTCGCTCGATCGTGCACCCCGACCGGTGTCAGTGTGGCGCGCCGCGCGCGGAATCGCAGCGCACCGCGCCACAGCACCGCCGTCCCCACCCGTTCGCCGCGTTCCGTCAGCGGAGCGTGAGAACAGGTTGTGACGAACGACACACGCGTTCGTCAGAGTGGCCTGGATCAAATGCGTTTGCCCGACGCGCAGTACGGATAGATCATGGGGGCTCGCTGATACGCGGCCCCGGCACGTCCGGAGGCCGTGTCCGTGACGACATGTCGCGGGCCGAGGGAACCGTTCCGGTCGCCTCGACGTCATAGATGAGTACTGAGGTGCTCCGGACCCCGGGGCGCGGGCCCACCCCGGGCCGCTCCGAGGACCGTACACGCACGACCCCCGGATACGAACCGACGCCCGGCGCACGACCGTGCCGCAGGGGCCGTCGCGAGGTGCGCGCACGTGCGCCTCGCGTCGGGCCCGGCGGCACCACGGCCGCCCTGCTCGCGACGAGCAGGCACGGCCGAGCTGACCCCGACGAGCGAGATTGGACTGGCACGATCATGGACTGGGAGCTCGCGGCCTGCCGCGACCACGACCCCGAACTGTTCTTCCCCCTCACCTCGCACGGTCCCGGCTCCGCCCAGGCGGCCGAGGCCAAGGCCGTGTGCGCGAGCTGCCCCCTGCAGCGGGGCTGCCTGCAGTGGGCCCTCGACACCGGCCAGGAGGCCGGCGTCTGGGGCGGCACCAGCGAGGACGAGCGCCGCGCCATGCGCCGCGCCGCGCGCATCGGCTCCGTCGCGAGCCCGCACGCCGCGTAGGAACCCGCAGAGCGCACACACGAAGGGCCCGCCCCCGATCGGGGGCGGGCCCTCCGTCGTCTCGTCCGGAGCTGCTCAGCCCCGGCCGGTGACCTTGCGCGCGGCGAACTGCAGCACCTGGCCGCCGGTGGAGATCACGGCACCGGCCAGGCTGAAGCCGGTCTTCACCGCGATCGCGGCGGCGTTGCCCACGATGCGCACCGGGTTGTAGTCCGGCGCGCTCTGGCGCACCTGCTCGGCGGCGTCACGCACCGACCGGTCGACCTGCTGGGCGGCCGACTCGCTCGCGCGGTTCACGCGGCGCGCGGCGGTGTCGCCCGCGTCGTCGAGCTCCGCGGCGACCCCGGACGACACGGTGGCGGCACGGTCGCCCGCCTGCGCCGTCGCGGCCCCGGCCTCGTCCGCACGGGCCTTGGCCTCCGAGCCGGCGTGCTGGGCGACGCGCGTGGCGTCCTTGGCGACGCGCTCGCCGGCACGCGAGGTCGTGGTCGCGACCTGCTCACCGGACACCTGCGCGACGGTGGCGGCGTCCTTGGCCGCCGCCGAGGGCGACTTGTCACCCGACGCCGCCTTCGCGGCCTGGTCGGCCACACCGCTCGCGCCGGCCTCGGCCTGCGCGGCGGCCTTCTTGGCCGACTCCTGCACGCGGTCGGCGTCCTTCTTCGCGGTCGCCCGGGCGTCGTCGCCGACCTTCTTCGCGCTCGACGAGGCCTTGTCGGAGGCGGACTGCGCCTTGGCGCGGGCGCCCTCGGCGTTCGCCTTCGCGGTGGCCTTGGCCGCCTCCGCGGGGGCGTTGTCCGCACCGGCCTTGACCTGGTGGGTCTCGCGGACCTTGCCGTCGTTGCCGTGGACGACGACCTTGCCGCCGCCGTCCTTCGTCACGATCTCGGTCGCCCGCTCGACGGCCTCGGCCTGCGTGGGCGCCTTGGCGCTGGCGCGCTGGGCACCCTTCTTCTGCACCTGCCAGCCGTCCTCGGTGGGAACGACGTACCGGTCGGCCATGACAGTCTCAACTCCTGTTCGACGGTGTCTTCAGCCGGTTTGATGCCCAGGCCTCGACCTGCACAAACGCACCAGTAACCGGCGACGCAATCACCCGTTCAGTGCCTCCGCCGCGCGCTCCTGCAGCTCGAGGTAGCGCTTGGTGGCCTCGTCGCGGACCTCTTCCAGCCGCGCGATCCACGAGGCCTGCGGCGAACCCTCGGGCACCACCACCGGACCGTAGCGCCGCACGAGCTCCGGGCCCACGACCGAGGCGGCCGTCGCGACACCGGCCGAGCCCGCGGCCTGGGCCCAGGCGACCGGGCCCATCGGCACGCAGCCGAAGAACTGGCTGACCCCGGGGGTCTGGACCACCGCGAAGAGCGCGCCCGCGGAGACGACGCTGGCGCCGATCACGAGCGGGCTGCGGCCACCGCCGGCCACGATCGTCTGTCCCAGCTGGGTCCCGACGAGCGCGGTCAGCGCGACCGTGCGGGCCCGGGCCGGGCTGCCGTACGGGGTGGCCTGGGCCTGCAGCCACGCGAGGCTCGCCCCGCCTGCGGTGGCCATGGCGCGCAGGCCGATCTCGTTGTTGAGTGCCTCGCCCAGCGACGCCTCCGGCCCCTCGGCCAGCAGCGACGCCGCCGACCCGGGCTCGGGCGCGCGCACCGCGAGGGCCAGCGACGGCACCAGGTCGGTGAGCAGGTTGACCAGCAGCAGCTGGCGGGCGTTGAGCGGCGAGGTGCCCGTGGTGGTGGCGCCGAGCACCGTGAACGCGATCTCGCCGAGGTTGCCGCCGACGAGCACGCCGAGCGCCTCGCGCACCGACGCCCACATCGCCCGGCCCTCGACCAGCGCGTGCAGGATCGTCTCGAGACGGTCGTCGGTGATGACGAGGTCCGCGGCAGCGCGGGCCGCCGGGGTGCCGCGCTGCCCGAGCGCGATGCCCACGTCCGCGAGCCGGATGGCCGGGGCGTCGTTGGCGCCGTCGCCG
This sequence comes from Actinomycetospora aeridis, assembly GCF_037400275.1. Lineage (NCBI taxonomy): Bacteria > Bacillati > Actinomycetota > Actinomycetes > Pseudonocardiales > Pseudonocardiaceae > Actinomycetospora > Actinomycetospora aeridis. Next base: position 364,531 of record NZ_JBBEGL010000006.1, read on the forward strand.
GTCATCGCGACCGTGCGGTCGAGACGCTGGAACGCCTGGACGATCCGCACCTTGTGCGACGGCGTGCCGCGCGCCACGACCCGGACCTTGGGGAGCATCTCGTCGAGCTCGTCGTCGTCGAGGGCGTCGAGCTCGGAGCCGGTGACGACGATCCCGCCGTTGAGCACGTCGAGCTCGTCGGCGACGGCCTCGGCGGTGCTCGGGTGGTCGCCGGTGATCATGACGACCTGGACCCCGGCGTCCCGCAGGTCGCGCACGGTGGCCTGCGAGCCGGCGCGCACCGGGTCGGTGAACCCGACGAAGCCGGTGAACTCGAGGTCCGCGACGTCCGTGTCGTCGAGCATGTTGTCGTCGCCGCCGTCGGCGTCGCGCTCGGCCACCCGGGCGGCGTGCTGATCGGCGGTGAGGACCTTCTCGGCCACCGCGAGCACGCGCATGCCCTGCCCCGCGAGCAGCTCGGTGTGCTCGACGAGGCGCTGGCGGGCCTCGTCGTCGAGCTCCGTGCCGGCCCACGTCGTGGCCCGTGCGATGACGACCTCCGGCGCGCCCTTCACCGAGACGAGGCGGAACGGTCCGTCGTCGGCGGAGGCGTCCTCCGGGGTGTCCACCTCGCCCAGCGTCGCGTGGTACCCGCGCGACGGGTCGAAGTCGAGCGAGGCCACCGGCCACCAGCCGGGGCGCTTGTGGGACGGGTCGACGTCGAACTGCTGGCCGCCGTAGACCACCGCGCGGTCGGTGAGGTGCGCGAGCCGCTCCCCCGGCGCCGGGCGCGGGGTCGCGCGCAGCGCGGCCGCGAGCACGCGGCGCTGGCGCTTGCGCAGCCGGTCGGTGGGCCGCAGCTTGATGCCGTCGGAGATCGCCGAGAGCGCGAGACGGCCCTCGGTGAGCGTGCCGGTCTTGTCGAAGCACAGGACGTCGGTGCGCCCGATCGCCTCGATCGTGCGCGGGTTGCGCACCAGCGCGCCCTCCGCGGAGAGGCGCCGGGCCGACGCGAGCTGCGCGGCCGAGACGACGAACGGCAGGCCCTCGGGGACGCTCGCGACCGCGAGGCCGACGCCCGAGTGCAGGTTCTGCTGGAACGGCAGGCCGCGCAGCGCGCCGGCCGCGACGACCGCGGCCGCCGACCCGAGCGCGAGCGGCGTCGTGATGCGGGTCAGGCCCGCGAGGCGCTCGTCGACGCCCGCGACCGGTGCGCTCGCCTTGGCGGCCGCCGTGGAGCGCCCGACCTCGGTGCTCGATCCGGTGGCCACGACGACGGCGCGCCCGCGGCCGGTGGCGACCGTGCTGCCCTCGTAGAGCATGGAGCGGCGGTCGGCCACCGTCCGGGCGATCACCGGCGCCGGGGTCTTGATCACCGGCAGCGACTCGCCGGTCAGCGACGACTCGTCGATCTCGAGCGCGTCCGAGTCGAGGACGCGGCAGTCGGCCGGCACGACGTCGTCGGGGCCCAGCTCGATGACGTCGCCGACGACGACCTCGTCGGCGCCGATCCCGCGTGTCGTGCCGTCGCGGCGCACCCGGGTGCGGATCGCGGAGCGCTCGAGCAGGCCGGCGACGGCGCGCTCGGTGGCGACCTGCTGCACCCCGCCGATGAGCGCCGAGAACGCGGTGACGCCGACGACGATGGCCGCGTCGACGACGGCGCCGATGGCCGCGGAGAGCACGGCGCCGCCGGCGAGCACCGGGGTGAGCGGGTTGTTCAGCTCGTCGAGGAACGCGCGGCCGAGCGTCGTCTCGGTCTCCGCGGCCGCCGGGTCGTCGCGGTGGCGACGGTGGGCCTCCGCGGTGGTCAGGCCGCGCTCGGTGACGTCGAGGCGGGCGAGCACGGTGCTGGTCGGCATGACGTGCCACGGCGTGCGGCTCACGCCGGGCACCACGACGCGGCGGCCGAGCTCCGTGGCCGCCCACGCCCCGTTGCCGAGCGAGACGCCCGCGGCGCCGTTGACGGCGAGCCCGGCGAGCCCGGGGGCGCGCGGCGTCGTCCCGGCCGTGGCCATCACGGCGCCGAGCACGGACCCGGCACGGGCCAGGTTCACCGACCGGCCGGACACCCCGCGGGCGACCTTGACGCCCTCGATCAGCAGCGCGGCGGTGCCCAGGTCGTCGCCGACGAGCACGTGCGCGCCCCACGGCGCCGCGCCGTCGGGACGGGAGACCCCGATGCCGACGTCGGCGGCCGCCAGGGCGCGACGGTCGCGGGACACCACGAGCACGCCGGCACCGGCGGCCTGCAGCTCGCGCACCGAGGTGCGCAGGGCCTCCCCGCCGGCGACGGCACGGTCGCCGAAGGCGGGGCCCTCGGTGCCGCCGACGATCAGCGTGACGTCGGCCCGGCGCGCCGCGGCGGCCAGGGCCTCGGCGGCCGAGGCGGGCTCGGGCAGCACACCCACGACGGCGGTGAGCCGCTCGTCGCGGCGCAGGCCGAGCACGTGGGTGGCGCCGTCGGCGCGCAGCGCGTCACCGGCCTCGGCGGCCTCCGGGGTGTCACCGCCGGGGACGTCGTCGAGCCCGGCCAGCAGCCAGTGTTCGCCGTCCTCGGAGACGCGGTGCGGCGCGGTCGGCGCGGCGGGGTCGAACAGCTCGTGGACCCGCGGGACGAGGTCGTCCAGCGGGTCGGCGGTGCCGTCGGCGTCGGGCAGGGCGACCAGGTCGCCGAGCATGAGCACGCCGGTGGTCAGCGCCTCGGCGTCGAGCAGCACGGTGTCGACGCGGTCCATCCGCCGCAGCGCGCTCGGCTCGACGACCACCGCGCCGCGGCGCGACAGGACGCGGCCGAACGTCGTCGCGAAACCCTCGCGCCCGAGGCGGCCGGCCTTCGGCAGCGTCGACAGCGCGACGCCGGCGGCCTTGCGGACGTCGCCGGTCGCGGCCGTGGTGGCGGCGAACCCGCCGGCAGCCGCCATCCCCACCACGTCGCCGTGCTTCTCCACGGGCCCCGCGGGCAGCGGGACCGGGCGCTCCTCGAGGAGGTCGTCGTCCGGGACGGCGGCGGCGTGCTCGGCCGACTCGAGCAGCCGGGGCTCGACGTCGGTCCACGTCGCGGTGCGCGCCCTGGCCTCCGCGACCTGCATGGTGCGGTAGGCGGCGTCGACGAGCAGGCCGGTGGTGCCCTGGCCGAGCGCCTGGGCCGCGGCGTTGGACAGCGCGAGCAGGACGTTGGCCCGGTCCTGGCCGAGGGAGCGCTCGACGGCCGCGCGCAGGCGGGGCTGGTGGTCGACGAACGTCGCGGACGACGCGAGCTCGGCGGGCAGCGGGGTGCGGCGCAGGATGCGGCCGATCGCGGCGACCCCGAGGCCCGCGAGGTCGGCGGCGAGCGCGGTGAACGCCTGCTGCGCCGGGCCGATCGAGGGCGAGCCCGCGGGCGCGACGGCGTCGCCGCCCTCGCGCTCCTCGAGGATCTCGACGAGGTCGACCAGGTCGTCGACGAGCTCGTCGCCGGGCAGGCCTGCGGGCGCGTCACCGACGGCGGCCAGGCCGACGACGACGGCACCGAGCGCCGCGTTCACGGCGGCCCACTCGACGTCGGGGTGGGCGGCGAGCGCCTTCTCGACCGCGCGGCCCAGCTCCGCCCCGGACTCCCGGGTCACCGCGGGCACACCGACCTGCACGCGCCCGGCGCCGCGCCACACGCGACGTCCGCGGTGCCGGAACGGGTCGACGCGGTCGAGCACGCCGCCGGCGATGCCGAGCGGGTCGACGACGCGTGCGAGCAGGCCGCGCTGCGGCCGGGGGGCGGGTTCGGAAGCCATGGGGGTGGCTGTCGTCCTCTCGTCGGATCGGGCCGGGCCCGGGGATACGCGTGGAGGTACCCGATCGCGCCACCACGGGCGCACGCGCCGCGGGCACGGACGGTGCAGCGCTCTCTACCCGCCGTGCACCAGCTTACGGGCGGCCCAGCGCCGGAGGTCGCACCGACCGCGACCCCGAAGTGGCCGTCGGGTGAACGTCACGCCGATCGGGTGGCGTCCCGGAGTCCTGCGCGCCTCGCCCGGCCGACCCGGGGCCGGACGCCAACGACGCCACCGCCTGCAGGAGCCGGCCCGCCGGACGCCACGAGGCGATCCGCAGGGCGGTACGCCGCAGCGCGGCGACGGCCCGGTTGCCGGGCAGGAAGAAGTGCCGCGAGCGTCGCGCCGCGCTGTGCGCCGCGACGGCCGCCGGGCGGTGGGCCGCCTCCCAGCTCGCGAGGCCCGCCTCGACGTCCCCGGGATGGGCGGCGACGTGGGTGCCCAGCGTCTCGCCGCCGACGAGGGCGAGCGCCGAGCCCTGCCCCGAGTACAGCGTGGGGCACCACGCGGCGTCGCCCACGAGCACGACGCGGCCGCGGCGCCACGAGCCGAGGCGGATCTGGGCGACGGTGTCGACGTGGGTGGTGCCCGCCTCCTGCACGCCGTCGAGGATCTCGGGCATGAGGCCCGCGAAGTCGCCGTAGACGCGACGCAGCGTGCCGACGGGGTCCGCGGCCGCCCGGGCGGCGGCGTCGCGCCCGTCGGCACCCGCGAGGTCCGCCCCCAGCAGGTCGGCACGGAACGTGAAGAACACGACCGGCGCGTGCTCCTCGACGGCCATGAGGTGCGCCGTGCGCCCGGCCTCGGCCGGCACGACGTAGTCGCCCTCCCGCAGCCCCGCCGGCAGCCGCGGGAGCACCGCGGAGATCACGACGTGGTCGAACTCGTGGCGGAACTCCGACTCGGGGCCGAACACCATCCCGCGGACCGCGGAGCGCACCCCGTCGGCGCCGACGAGGAGGTCGAACCGTTCGATGGCCGGCCCGTCCGGGCCCTCCAGGACGACGTCGACGGCGTCGCGGCGCGGGTGGACCCGGCGCGGCACGGTCGCGAACCGCACCGCGACCTCGTCGGGTCGGGCGGCCCAGAGCGCCGCCTCCAGGTCGCCGCGCACGAGGGCCAGCGCGTCCGGGTCGTCGGCCAGCGACGCCTCGACGCGCGAGACCGTGCGGCCCCGGGCGTCGACCCCGGTGATGATCCCGTCGACGGGCAGACGGGTGCGCAGCGTGTGGGAGACGCCGAGGCGGTCGGCCGCGGCGAGGCCCTCCGGCGCCAGGCGCACGAAGTAGCCGCCGGTGCGCCGCTGGGCGGCGCGTTCGCACACGACCACCGACCAGCCGGCCCGGTGCAGGGAGGCCGCGGCCGCGAGACCGGCGACGCCGGCGCCGACGACGAGCGCCCGAGGCCGTCCGTTCCGCCCGGTGCCCTCCACGATCTCCACACTAGGCGCCGCGAGGTGTGCCGACCGTCGGCAGGGACGTGGGCTCGCTCTCCGTCCGCGGATCTCCCGGTGCGGCCCGGACGTCACGAGGACCCGGACGGCACACGGCCCCGCCACCCGCAACGGGGTGACGGGGCCGGTGGTGGTGGCGCCGGGCTCAGGCGCGCGCCGGGTCGACCCGGCGGAAGTGGGAGCACTCGCATTGCGCGCAGTCGTCGCCGAGGTAGTAGTGCTCGTGCGACTCGCGCGGGTGCTTGCAGGAGCAGAGGTCCACGAGCGGGACCCGGGCCAGCGAGGGCGGCATCGGGGTGCGGAGGAGGGGACGGTGGGACCGACGGTGGTCGATGAGCTTCATGTCCTGGAGTTCCGTTGAGGTGGAGGGGTCGGCAGGGGCGGTCGAAGAGCGGTCGTGGGCACTTCGGGCCCGCACACGCGGTGGGCGCGTACGGAGGGCGCGGGGTGGGCGGTCTGCTCTCCCCGAACCGCGGCGAGATCGCGTCGTGCCCGTGCCAGTTCGCGTCGGGCCCGCTCGAGCTCGTCATGGGCCTGATCGCGCTCGCGCGTGACCAGGGCCACCTCGTCCTGCAGGGACACGATCATCGCGGCCGCGGTGAGGGTGAGCCCCTCGTCGAACAGCTCGCGGATCCTCCAGGCGTGGGCCAGCTGCCGGCGCGTCCAGCGCCGATGTCCACCCGCGGAGCGTTCCGGGCGGACCATCCGACCCGCGTCGAGACTCCGGAGGAACGCCGGGCGAACCCCGAGGAACTCCGCCGCCTGACCGGTGGTCAGAGCGGGGGTGTCCTCGTCGTCGAGGCTCTCGGCGCCCACGGCTTCCGTCGCGTCCTTGCGTTCGTGCTCTGCGTCGCCCGACCCACCGTGAGCAGGGCGGACGTCCCGAAGTTCTACTCGGGACTGCAATTTCTGTCAATGCTGCGCCCCGAGCTGGGCGGCAGCTCACCCGATGGGGTCGATCCCCGGCGCATCCGGGCGGTGACGGAGCGAGGTCCATCACTCGAATTCGGGAATCCGGTATGTCGTTGTGCCCCGATCCGGGTACTGACAGTGGGATGATGGGGGCTCGCTGACCGGGGAGGGGAGCGACGCGATGACCGATGTCCGCTCGACCTCGTCGGATCCCGCGTCCGGTCCTGCGCCCGGCCCCCTGCCCGAGCGTCTCGGCCAGCGCTTCGTCCTCGGCGAGCTGCTCGGCCGCGGCACGTGCTCGGAGGTCTACCGCGCCCACGATCTCCTGCTCGACCGCGAGGCCGCGGTCAAGATCTTCCCGGTGGCCGACGACCCGCGCATCGAGCGCGAGGTGCGGCTGACGGCCTCGCTCGACCACCCGAGCCTCGTCCCGGTCTACGACGTCGGCCACGACGCCGGCCGCGCCTTCGTGGTCATGGCGCTGCTCGAGGGCGGCAGCCTCGCCGACCGTCTGGAGAGCGACGGCCCGCTCGGTGTCGGCGAGACCCTGCTCGCGATCGCGTCGGTCGCCGACGGGCTGAGCCACGTCCACCGCGGCGGCGTCCTCCACCGCGACGTCACGCCGCGCAACGTGCTCTTCGACGGCGACGACCGGGCACACCTCTCCGACTTCGGCGTCGCCTTCGTGGCCGACGCCCCGCGCATCACCGACACCGGCATGGTGGTCGGCTCCGCGCCGTACCTCGCGCCCGAGCAGGTGCGCGGCGAGACGGTCGGTGCCCCGGCCGACGTCTACGCGCTCGGCCTCGTGATGATCGAGGCCCTGACGGCGCGCCCGGCCTACGAGGGGGCGCCCCTGGCCGCCGCGCGGGCGCGTCTCGAGCGGCGGCCCGAGATGCCGCCGGGGCTCGAGATCGAGGTGCTCGCCCTCCTCGAGGCGATGACCGCGGACGACCCGGCCCACCGCCCCACCGCCGAGAACGTCTGCGTCGGGCTGCGCCGCGCCGCGCTGGCCGCGGAGGCCCCGACGCCGCCGCACGCGATGGTCCCCGTCGCCGGCGCCGGCACCCCGGACGCCGCCACCGAGACGCTCCGGGGTCCGTTGGTCACGGTCGACGTCGTCCCGCCCCAGGGGATCCCGGGGCGGCGCCGCCGTGGCGTGGCCGAGGCCGGCGGCTTCATGGTCGCCGCGTCGGTGGCCGCCGCGGTCCTGCTCGCCGGCGGGGTCGTCGTGGCGTCGGCCTGGACGGTCGACCGCGTCAACACCGCCACCCCGCCCGCGGCCACCGTGCCGCCCCCGACCGCGGAGGTCGTCGCCGATCCGGGCGGGGCACCGGGCCTCGGCGGCGGCCACTCCTCGGGCCGTTCCGACGACGACTCCGACGACGACTCCGGCAGCGCGGAGTCCGGTTCCGACGGTTCTGACCGCACCGCGCAGGCGGCGCGCCTCGACACGGAGACGAGCGATCCGGCCCCGGCCTCCGACGGCGGCGCGGCGTCGAGCACGCCGCCGTCGTCGAGCAGCACGTCGGAGACGTCGGAGACCTCCCCGACCTCGGAACCGCCGTCCTCGGAGCCGGGGGACCCCGACGACGCGCCGAGCCTGCTGCCCTCGGTCCCGGTGCCGAGCCTGCCGACGATCACGGTGCCCACGCGGCCCACCGGGAGCTCGCCGCCGACCACCACGTCGACGCCCGCCCCGACCACGAGCTCCGGCACGACGTCGTCGACCACCCCCGCGGCGGACACCACGACGAGCACGACGACCACCACGACGACGCCGCCGGCCGCCCGGACGCGCACCGTGCTCGACCCGGCCGTCGAGGCGCTCGGCGGCCTGCTCCGCCGCTAACGGGAGGCCAGCGACCGCACGTCGAGGCGCTGCAGCACGCGGTCGGCGGCCTCGGGGTCGACGCCGGCCTCGGAGCGCGCCGCGAGCACCTCGCGCCGGGCCGCGGCCAGGGCCAGCGACTGCAGGCGGACCCACTGGTCGCGGCGCCGGCGCAGGGTCCCGAGCCGCTGCTCGTAGTCGGCGCGGTCGGCGGAGTCCTCGCCGGGCGCCTCCCCCGCGCCGCCCTCCCCCACGCCGAGGCGGGCGAAGCGGGCGCGGAGCTCGCCGAGGACCTCCTCGCCGATGGTGTCGTCGACGCCGAGCGCGTCGCGGTCGAGGGCGGCGAGCTCGGTGAGCGCGGCCTTGCGGGCCCGCACGACGAGCCGGTGCTCGGCCTCGCGCCCGACCTCCTCGCTCTCGCGCACCCCGAGCGCCCGCAGCAGCAGGGGCAGGGTGAGCCCGGGCAGCACGAGCGTCGCCACCAGCACGCCGGCGGCGATGATCACGAGCTCGGTGCGGAACGGGAACGGGGAGCCGTCGTCGGTCACACGCGGCAGCGCGAGCGCGAGGGCGAGCGTCGCGAGTCCCCGCATCCCCGACCACGTCAGCACGGTGGCCTCGGCGACCGTGCGCGGCGCCGTGCCCGGCGGCGAGCCCCGGCGCCGCACCGACACGAGCGCGCCGACCATCCACACCGCGCGCACGCCGATCACGACGGCGGCGACGACCGCGGCGTCGGCGACCATCCGGCCGAGCTGGTCACCGGCGTCCTCGATCACGGCGCGCAGCTCGAGGCCGATGAGCGCGAACGCCGCCGCGGTCACGAGCATCTCGACCACGTTCCAGAAGGCACTGCCGGTCAGGCGCTGCTCGACGTCGTCGGCGTCGGCGCGCTGGCGCATCTGCAGGGCCGCCACGACGACGGCGATCACGCCGGAGGCCTCGACGACGTCCGCGGCGAGGTAGACCGCGAACGGCAGGACGAGCGTCAGCGCGCTCGGCGCGACGGGGTCGGTGAGGCGGTCGGCCAGCGCCCCGGCGAGCCACGCGGCCGCGAGCCCCACCGCCACGGCGCCGACCGCCGACCACACGAGCAGCAGGCCGGTCTCGGCGCCCGGCTGCTCCCCCGCGACCGTCGCCGCGATCGCCGCCTGGAACACGACCAGCGCCGTCGCGTCGTTGAACAGGCCCTCGCTCTGCAGCACACCGACCAGCCGGCGCGGCATCCGCAGCGGCCCGGCGACCGCCTCGACGGCCACCGGGTCGGGCGGGGCGACGGCGGCACCGACGGCGAGGGCCGCACCCAGGGCGATCCCGGGGACCAGCCACACCACCGTCGCGCCGACCACCGCGACCGTGACCGCCACCAGCAGCACCGCCAGGAACAGCACGGCCCGCCACCGCGCCCGGAACACCGACCACGAGGCGCGCTGCGCCGTCGCGAACAGCAGGGGCGGCAGGAACAGCGGAAGGATCAGCTCGGGGTCGAGGTCCGGGGCGTCGACGCCGGGCACGAACGCGGCGGCCGTGCCGACGAGCACGAGCAGCACCGGCCACGGCAGGCGCAGACGGTCGCCGACGCCGACCAGCACCACCCCGACGAACAGCGCCGCGACGACCAGCGGCAGGACGGCCATGATCCGGACCCTAGGCGCGGGAACGGCAGGGCAGGGCGACGGAGGAGCGCTGCCGGGCCGTCTCCTCGTCGCCGGGAGGGCTCTAGGCGCGGCAACGGCAGGGCAGGGCGACGGAGGAGCGCTGCCGGGCCGTCTCCTCGTCGCCGGGAGGGCTCCAGGCGCGGCAACGGCAGGGCAGGGCGACGGAGGAGCGCTGCCGGGCCGTCTCCTCGTCGCCGGGAGGGCTCCAGGCGCGGCACCGGCCCACCGCCCCGGGATGCCCTCGCCCGGACCGGCCCGGCAAGCTGTGCGCCGTGGCGGGATTCCGGGATGTCGTGGGGCGGGCGCTGCAGGCCGGGCTCGACCTGCTGAACAAGCAGGTGGACGGGCAGCAGCGGAGCAGGCCGTCGGGTGGCGAACCCCGCCCCCGGGACGGCGGCGCCCCCGTCCGCACGGCCCCCGCGAACGAGCGGGCGCGGACGATCTCCTACGCGCCCGACCTCGACGGCGCCGCCGACCCGGGCGAGATCGTGTGGACCTGGGTGCCCTACGAGGAGGACGCCTCGCAGGGCAAGGACCGTCCCGTGCTCGTCGTCGCGCGCGGCGGCGACGGCGACCTGCTGGGGCTGATGCTCTCCAGCCAGGAGCACCGCCGCGACGACGAGAACTGGGTGCCGGTCGGCTCCGGCCCGTGGGACCGCGAGGGCCGCGACTCGTACGTGCGGCTCGACCGCGTGCTGGAGATCGAGGAGCACGGCATCCGGCGCGAGGGCGCGGTCATGCCCGCCGACCGGTTCGAGCGGGTGGCCGCGGAGCTGCGCAGCGGTTACGGCTGGCGCTGACCGGCGCTGACCCGCACTGGCCCGTACGGCCGGGGCCACCGCGGCCCTCCACCCGTTCGCAGGAACGGTTACCCTCCAGCGCACCGACCCGGCACGACCGGGACGTCGCGGGAGGGGGCAGCGCGTGACGCTCGTCCCGCCCGCGTGGTGGAGCGACCCGCCGGGCGACTCGCCCGGCCCGCCCCACCGCGTCGTCCCGGTTCTCCGGGGCCCGAGGGTGTAGGGAGTGCCCGTGCCGATCGAGCCCGCGTCCGCGTCACCCGCCTCGCCAGCGTCGTCCCCGTCGTTCGCGGGCGCCGAGCACGCCGAGGAGGTCCTCGACGCGCCCGGCTCCGCGGAGAGCACGGTGCCCGTCGTGCTCGGCGCCGGCGTCACCGATCGCGGCCACCGCCGTCGTCGCAACGAGGACTCGTTCGCGCTGACCCGCGCGACCACGCCCGACGGCACCGCCACGGTCGTCGCGGTCGTCTGCGACGGCGTCGCGTCCGTGCCCGGCGGGGACACCGCGTCGCGCACCGCCTGCGACGTGGCCGTCGCCGCGGGCCACGAGGCGATCACCAGCGGGCAGGATCTCGACGACGTCGCCGCGACCGCCGCCGAAGCGGCCCGCAAGGCGGTGTCCGCGCTGGCCCCCGGTTCGGGCTCGGCGCCGGCCTGCACCTACGTCGCGGCGGTGCTCGACGCGGGCCGCGCGGTCGTCAGCTGGGCGGGCGACAGTCGTGCCTACTGGCTGTGTCCCGGCTCGCCCGACGAGTCGGCGGTGCTCACCGAGGACGACTCGTGGGCCGCCGAGATGGTCGCGGCCGGGATCGTCGGTGCCGACGACGCGCTGTCCGACCCGCGCGCCCACGTGATCACCCGCTGGCTCGCCGCCGACGCCCCCGACGTCGTCGCCCGGCACCGCAGCTGGGAGCTCGACGAGCAGGGCGTGCTGTTCCTGTGCAGCGACGGGGTGTGGAACCACCTGCCCGAGCCCGCGGTGCTCGCGGCGGTGCTGGACGGGATGCCCACCGACGCCGAGTCCGTGCACGCCGGCGCGCTCGCGCTCGTCGACGCGGCCCTCGCGGAGGGCGGACACGACAACGCGACGGCGGTGCTGCTCGCGCTCGCGCCCACGGGGTAGCGCCTCACAGCGGTGTGCGCGCCGCCAGGTGGGCCGGGGTCATGGCAAGGGCGATCATGACCTCGCCGGCGTCGAGGTAGGGCCGGTCGGGGATCTGCTCGAGCTTCGTGCGGGTGCGGGTGTCGACGCCGTAGCCGTCGGCGACGGCCAGGATCTGCCACCGGCGCAGCGGGAAGCGCTCCCCGTCGAGGACCGCGCGGAAACCGGGCACGCCCTCCACGGGTACCGGTGAACCACCGGGGCGACAACGTGAGAGGTCCGACAGAGTCGATCTCAGCTCACGGTTAACGCCCGTGTCCCGTGGAGCAGCGCGCCGGTCAGGCGGGCGCGCGGGTCGGCGGCGACGTCGAGGGGATCGGGCTCGACGTCGGCACGGACGAGCAGGTCACCGAGCGCCGCGATCATCGCGCCGTTGTCGGTGCACAGCCGGATCGGCGGCACGCGCAGGGTGATCCCGGCGGCAGCGCAGCGCTCCTCGACGAGCCCGCGCACCCGCGAGTTGGCGGCGACCCCGCCGACCATGAGCAGGGTGTCGGCACCCTGGTCGGCGCAGGCGGCGACGGCCTTGCGGGCGAGGGTGTCGGCCACGGCCTCCTGGAACGACGCCGCGACGTCCGGCACCGGCAGCGGGCCGTCGTGGGCCTCCACCCACCGGGCGACCGCCGTCTTGAGGCCCGAGAACGAGAACGTCCACGGCGGGTCCGACGGGCCGGTCAGCGGGCGCGGGAAGGCGATGGCGCGCGGGTCGCCCTCGCGCGCGGCGCGGTCGATCGCCGGGCCGCCCGGGTAGGGCAGGCCGATCAGCCGCGCGACCTTGTCGAACGCCTCGCCCGCGGCGTCGTCGACGGTGTCGCCGAGGTGCACGACCTCGTCGCGGGCCAGGTCGCCCACGCTGAGCAGCGACGTGTGGCCGCCCGAGACGATGAGTGCGACGCAGCTCTCCGGCAGCGGTCCGTGCTCGAGGACGTCGACCGCGGCATGCCCGGCGAGGTGGTGCACGGCGTAGAGGGGGACGCCCGCGGCCAGCGCGTACGCCTTCCCCGCGGCGAGGCCGACCTGTAGCGCGGGGCTCAGGCCGGGACCCGCGGTGACGGCCACGGCGGTGACGTCGGCGAGATCGACCTCCGCGCGCTGCAGGGCGGTGCGCACCATCGGCGCCATCGCCTCGAGGTGCGCCCGCGCCGCGACCTCGGGGACCACGCCGCCGAAGCGCGCGTGCTCCTCCATGCTCGAGGCCAGCGCGTCGCCGAGCAGCCGTCCCTCGGAGACGAGACCGACGCCGGTCTCGTCGCAGGACGTCTCGATACCGAGGACCAGGGGCGTGCTCACGCCTCCCAGTCTCCTCCCCGTTCCGCGGGCAACCTGCTGCGGTGGCCTTCCGGGAACCGGGTGCCGCCTGGTCCTCGCCGGCATCGGGTGATCAGCAGGCCGTCATGGGTGTCGAGGAGATCGACATCGCCCACCGGAGCCTGGTGATCACGGGCCTTGCGGCGGCCCCGGAGGTCGGCTCGCCCACCGTCGCAGCGCCGAGAATCCGGCGAAGGGCGCCCCTCGCCGATCTATCCGATCGAAGGTGCCCTTCGCTCAGAACCGGCGGCGTCAGAACGCGCCGCTCACGCCGGCACCAGCCGGCGTCGCGTGCGGACGGGGTCGGCGCGGTACCAGGCGAGCGTCGTCGCGATGCCCTCGTCCCAGCTCGTCGCGCGGGTCGGGAACGTTGCGCGGAACGCGGAGTCGTCGACGAGGAACGGCTGCTCGAACTGGTAGAGCAGCTCCGCACCCTCGCGGGCCACCGGCGAGACGAGGCGCAGGCCCGCGACCATCGCCGGGGTGATCCGGCCGAGGCGTGGCGGGTGGCCGGCGGTGGCGAAGACGCGCTCCACGAAGTCGCGCCCGGTGATCGGCGGCGGCACGGGGGTGTGCCAGACGCGGCCCGTGGCGCTCGCGGGCGCGAGGCCCAGCTCGACGAGCGCGGCGCCGACGTCCGGGGTGTAGCCGGCGGTCATCGGCAGGTCCGGGTCGCCGGGCCAGCGGGCGGTCCGGCCCTCGGCGGCGCTCGCGAAGATGCCGCCGGCGAGCAGCGACTCGACCCCCGGGCCCCACAGCTCCGGCGCGCGCCCGATCACCGTCTCGACCTCCCCCCGCGCGTGGGCGGCGAGCACCATCTCCGCGAGCCATGCCCGCAGCACGCCCTTGCCCGAGACGGGCGCGACGGGCGTGTCCTCGCGCATCGGGGCGTCGACGCGCCCGTACATCCAGGTGTCGTCGGCGAAGACCAGCCGGGCGCCGGCCGCCCCCGCCGCGTGGAGCAGAGCGCGCGTGGCGGCCGGGAACGCCGAGCGCCAGGAGGCGAACGGCGGGTTCATGCAGTGGTGGACGACGGCGGCGTCGCGGCATGCCGCGCGGATCGCCGGCGGATCGGTGGCGTCGGCGGCGATCGCCTCCGCGCCCGTCACCGGTGTGCCGGAGCGCGTCACCGCCCGGACCGGCAGGCCGCGACGGACGAGCTCGGCGCAGACCGCGCGGCCGATGCCGCCCGAGGCGCCGACGACGACGTGGGTGGTGTTCATACGTGCTCCTTCGTGGTGTCCGGGGTACCGAGCAGGTGGTCCAGGGCCCTCGCCGCGACGGCAGCGGGCAGGGCGCCGACGAGGGCGTTGCGCAGCGCGACCGCGATCGGCGAGCGCCAGGCGGCGACGTCGCCCGCGGTGCGGGAACGGCGCGCGACGGCCTCGGCGACGGGGCGGCGCCGCCGCTCGTAGGCGGCGAGGGAGGCGGCATCGGCGGTGGCCTCCTCGGCGAGCACGACCGCGTCGAGGAAGGCCTGCGCGGCGCCCTGGCCGAGGTTCGGGGTCATCGCGTGGGCGGCGTCGCCGAGCAGGGCGACCCGGCCGCGGTGCCAGGTGGACGGCGGCGTGAGGTCCTCGAGGCGGTGGACGAGGACGCGCCCCTGGACGGCGTCGAGCACCGCGGCGACCGGCGCGTGCCAGCCCTCCAGGCGTGCGCGCAGCCAGGGCAGGGGCTCGGCGTCGGCGGGCACCTCGGCGGTGGGGACCATCGCGTACAGATAGGTGCGGCCGCCGGGCAGCGGGGCGAGCCCGACGAGGTCGCCGCGCCCCCAGCTCTCGCCGCCGGCGTCGAGCCGGTGGTCAGCGATCATCCGGAACGCGGTGTGCCCGGTGTCGCGGGCCGGGGCGTCGGGCCACAGAGCCGTGCGGACGGAGCTGCGCACCCCGTCGGCGGCGACGACCAGCTCGGCCTCGTGCACTCCCCCGGCGTCGTCGCGGACGACGGCGGGGCGGTCGGCGTCACCGGGATCGACGGAGCGGACTCCGACGCTCTCGCGGAGATCGGGCGCCGCGGCGCGCAGCAGGGCGTGCAGGTCGGGGCGCGGCAGCACGACGACGCCGTCGCCCTGGCGTCGCCGCAGGTCGGCGGCGTCCGTCCGCGAGAGCCAGCGCCCGGACATCGTGCGGATACCGCCCCCGATCTCGACGATGCCGAGCTCGCGGGCCCGCACTCCGAGCCCCAGGGCGTCGAGCGCCCGCAGGGCGTTGGGCCACAGCGCGATGCCCGCGCCGGCCTCGGCGGCGTGCTCGCGCCGCTCGAGGACGGTGACCTCCCAGCCGCGCTGCGCCAGCGCGATCGCGCTCGCCATCCCGCCCAGCCCCGCACCCACCACGACCGCCCGTGCCATGACCCCACACTCCCTCTACGCCTGTAGTAGTTGGTACTCTACGGCTGTAGTAATCCGGGTGGAAGGGGCCGTTCGTGGACCGTCGGGACGTCCTGGCCGACGCGGCGATCGCCGTGCTCGCGGAGGCGGGCAGCCGGGGCCTGACCCACCGCGCCGTCGACGCCGCCGCGGGTCTCGCCGAGGGCACCAGCTCCTACTACTTCCGCACCCGCTCGGCGCTGCTGCAGGCCTGCGTGGAGCGGATGGCCGCGCGCACGCTCGAGGAGATGGCGAGCGGGACCCCGGCGGTCACGTCCGTCGACGCCCTCGTCGAGGCGTGCGTCGCGATCGTCGGGCGCTGGGTCACCAAGGACCAGGAGCGGCTGCTCGCGCGCTGGGAGCTCGCGCTGGAGTCGACCCGGCGCCCCGAGCTCGAGACCGCCCTGCGCGCCACGGGGGCGCGCATCCGCGAGCGGGTCGCGGACACCCTCGCGGGGCTGGGCGTCGCCAAGCCGCGCCAGCGGGCCGACGACCTCGTCGCCTGCCTCGACGGCCTCGCGTTCGACCAGCTCGCGGGCGCCGGGCGGCCCCCACGCGACGACGCCGGCCTGCGCGCCTCGATCACCGACGTCGTCCGGGGCTTCACCGCCTGACGCGCTCCCGCGGCAGCGCCACCAGGACGGCGACCGCCAGCACGATCTCGAGCGCGAACGCGGCCTGTTGCAGGATCGCGTCGGCGAGCGGGAAGTGCTCCAGGTGGAACGTGTGGAACACGGCGTGGGGCACCGCGAACACCAGGAACGCCACGACCACCGCGATGATCAGCCGGCGTTCCGGCCACCACGCCGCGAACGCCAGCGCGACGCCGAGCGCGAGGGTGCCGGCGCCGTGGTCACGTACGAGGTGCTCGTTGTAGGGCGGGAGCAGGGCGACCCACGGGGTGCCGCCGTAGGGGAACGTCTCGTAGAACGCCAGGGGCAGGAACAGCGCCCAGAGGCCGATGACGAACTGCATCGCCGCGAGGACGGCGAGGAGCACCCGGGCGATCATCGGGTCGCCCCCGTAGCGAGGAACTGCTCGAAGGTGCCGACGCCGTCGGCGTGGTCGCGCGCGAGGTTCGCGCCGTCGCGGAACGCCCGCGCGATCGCCCCGGGCAGGCGCAGCGGCACGACCGGGCGGCGGCGGCCGGACAGCTGCGCCCACGTCCGCGCGAGGTCGGCCATCGTGCGGACCTCGGGGCCGCCGAGGTCCGCGACCCGGCCCTGCGCGGGACCGGCGGCGAGCGCGGCGAGGCGGGCGGCGACGTCGGCGACCGCGACCGGCTGGAACGACGCCCCGGCGAGCACCGGCAGGAACCCGGCGCGGGAGGTCGTCGCGAAGAGCGTCGCGAGCAGGTCGTGGAACTGGGTGGCGCGCAGGATCGTCCACGGCAGCCCGGACCCGGCGATCAGCTCCTCGCTGCGGACCTTCTCGCGGTAGTAGCCCAGCGGGATGCGGTCGGCGCCGACGATCGAGATGTGCACCAGGTGCCCGACGCCGGCGCGCCGTGCGGCCTCCACGACCCGCCCCGTCGACGCCGCGTCGCCCTTCGGGCGGCCGGCGAGGTGCAGCACCGTCGACACCCCGGCCATGGCGGCGTCGAGCCCGGCGCCGGTGTCGAGGTCGGCGACGGCCCGTCCCGGCCCGTCACGGCGGCTCAGCACGCGCGGCTCGTCGAGCATCGGCACGAGCGCGCGTCCCAGCGTGCCCGTCCCCCCGGTCACCAGCACGGTCACGACGTCCTCCCGGTCCTCTCGGGGCGCCCTCGCGGCGCCCGTCAGGACCCTCGACCGGACAGCCCCGCGGAACGTGACAGCTGCGCGGCGAGGAACGTCAGTTTCTCGGGGTTGCGGAGGATGCGGACGGTCCGCACCTCCTCGTCCCCCTCGACGGCCAGGACGCCGTTCAGCCGCCCGTCGAGGAAGGCGAGGACGGCCGGCGCGCCGTTGACCTCGGCTGCGGCCCCGGTCCCGTGCCAGCGGTCCGGACCGAGGATGCCGACGAGGAACCGCGCCACCGCCTCCCGGCCGTGGATCGGCCGGCGGGCGGCCTTGACCTTGCCGCCGCCGTCGGACCAGACGGTGACGTCGGCCGCCAGGAGCTCCTCGAGGCCGGCGAGGTCGCCGTCGCGGGCCGCCGCCACGAACCGGCGGAGCAGGGGGCCGACGTCGGCGGGCGTCGCCGTCACCGTCGGGACGGCCGCGAGGTGCTTGCGCGCCCGCGTGTGCAGCTGGCGCGACCCGGCCTCGGTGACGTCGAGGACGGCCGCGACCTCGGCGTGGCTGTGGCCGAACGCCTCGCGCAGCACGTAGACGGCGCGCTCGGGCGGGGTGAGGCGCTCGAGCGTCGTCAGCAGGGCGAGGGACACCGACTCGCGCTCCTCGAGCGCCACGGACGGATCGGTCGTGAGGATCGGCTCGGGCAGCCACGGGCCGACGTAGGTCTCGCGGCGGGCGCGGGCGGAGTCGAGCCGGTTGAGGCAGAGCCGGGTGACGACGGTGGTCAGCCAGGCGGCCGGGTTGTCGACGGTCTCCCCGTGCCCGGCCCAGCGCAGCCAGGCGTCCTGGACGACGTCCTCGGCGTCGTGCGCGGAGCCGAGCATCCGGTAGGCGAGCCCGAACAGACGGGGCCGTTCTCCGGTGAACACCTCGGTGGCCGCCGTCACGGTCACCATCCTGCCCGGGATCGCTTGCCTTCGACCGCACTCGAAGTCCTACGGTCGACGTCGTGAGCGTGACGACGGAACGGTTGCGGGGCCTGATCGAGACGACCCGGGGCGAGCTGCCCTCGCTCACGGTCGAGCTGGTCCGGGACCTCGAGGTCCACGAGCAGATGAGCATCGCCGACGTCGCCGAGCTGACCGGGCTGTCGGCCCACACGTTGCGCTACTACGAGCGCATCGGGCTGGTCGAGGTGCCGCGGGACGCCGCGGGACGCCGGCTGTACGACCGGGAGGCCGTCGGCCGGGTCGTGTTCATCACCCGGCTGCGCGACTCGGACATGCCGATCGCGGCCATCGCGCGCTACGTGGAGCTGGTCAAGCAGGGGCCGGACACCGAGCCCGAACGCCTGGCGCTCCTCGAGGCGCACCGCGCGGACATCCTCAACCGTCTGCACGACCTGCAGGGCGCCCTCGCCGTCGTCGACTACAAGATCACGACCTACGGAGGTGCCTGCGGCACGTGAGCACTTTCGCGTGCCCCAGCACCGATTTCTGCTCACATGCCGGAGGCACACCATGTCCGACCGTCACCTCGGCCCGCTGCCCGTCCCCTCGCTGGGCCTGGGCTGCATGGGTCTGAACTGGGCCTACGGGCCCGCGGACCGCGACGAGTCGATCGCCACCGTCCGGCGCGCGCTCGACCTCGGCGTCACCTTCCTCGACACCGCGGACGTCTACGCGAACGGCGAGAACGAGCGCCTCGTCGGCGAGGCGATCGCCGGTCGCCGCGACGAGGTCACGCTCGCGACGAAGTTCGGCATCCAGACCGACCCGACGACCGGCTACCCGAACGGCCAGGTGGACGGGTCGCCGGAGTACGTGCGGCGCTCGATCGACGGGTCGCTGCAGCGGCTCGGCGTCGACCACGTCGAGCTGTACTACCTGCACCGCCCCGACCCGGCGACACCCGTCGAGGAGACCGTCGGCGCGATGGCCGAGCTCGTCGCCGCGGGCAAGGTGCGCCACCTCGGGCTGTCCGAGGCGTCGGCGGAGACCGTCCACCGGGCCGCGGCCGTCGCCCCGATCGCGGCGCTGCAGTCGGAGTGGTCGCTGTTCAGCCGCGACATCGAGTCCTCGGTGGTGCCGGCCGCCCGCGAGCACGGGATCGGCCTCGTGCCCTACAGCCCGCTCGGGCGCGGGATGCTCACCGACGCCTCGGTGCGCGACCTCGCGAGCGACGACTTCCGGCGCACCCTGCCCCGCTTCGCCGAGGGCGCGCTCGACGAGAACCTCGCGCTGGTGGAGCAGGTGCGTGAGGTCGCGAAGCGCCGCGGGGCGACCCCGGCGCAGGTAGCGCTCGCGTGGCTGCTGGCGCAGGGTCTCGACGTCGTGCCGATCCCGGGCACCAAGCGCCGGACCTACCTGGAGGAGAACCTCGGGGCACGCGACGTCGTGCTCGACGCCGACGACCTCGCGGCGTTGTCGTCGCTCGTGGCCGTCGGGAACCGCACCGGCGACATGTCGTGGGTGAACCGCGACACCGCGGCGCGCGGCTGACCGTTTCCCAAGAACTGTTCAAGGGCGTTCCTGAACTGCGGAAAGAATGCCCGCCCGCGGTGGCGCCCGCCGCATTCTGGGCTAATCTCCGTCGCATCACGGCCCGGTCACGCTCCCCCGCTCCCCGACCGGGCCGTCGACGGAGGTGACCCCACCCATGACTGCTGCCGCCCTGCCGCGCTCCCCCCAGCAGCTCACGACCGTCCTCGGCGTCGCCGTCGGCGCGATGGGCGCCGCCGTGCTCGGCTCGCACGTCACGGACGTCTCGCTGCCCGAGGTCGGGTCGACGACGGCGGAGCTGGACCTGGCGGCCGCCCACCACGGCACGGCGTCGGTGACCGCGGTCGCGGCGGTCGCACCGGACGCCACCTCCGCCGCGGCGACCGTGCCGGAGCTGACGAAGGCCGCCGCGCGGAACGCGCAGCACCAGAAGATCGAGGACGCGATCGAGCGTTTCGAGTCCCGGATCGGGACGACGCGCTACGAGGGCTACTGCGAGCGCGCGGTCGAGAACGCGTTCGGCACCCAGCACCACTACGCCAGTGCCCGCGAGGACTGGCGGTCGCAGGACCAGCACCGCGACTGGCAGCACGCGCCGCGCGGCGCGATGGTCTTCTACGACACGTCCGCGAACGCCCACGTCGCCCTGAGCCTGGGCGACGGACGCGTGGTGTCGTCGAGCGCGCACGGCCGGGTCGGCATCGTCCCGATCGACCACTTCCAGCACCCGCTGGGCTGGGCGTACGCGCCGTACTGACCCGTCCTATGTGAGTGAAATTGTGGGCTATAGCCCACAATTTCACTCACGTACGACGATCGGACTAACCCTCCGCGTCGCCCTCGGCCTCGAGGAACGCCTCGCGGATCTGCTCGACCATCGCCGGGTCCGGGGCCTCCCACAGCCCGCGGTCGACGGCCTCGAGCAGGCGCTCGGCCATGCCGTGCAGCGCCCACGGGTTGGCCTCGCGCAGGAACGCGCGGTTCTCCGGGTCGAGGACGTAGTTCTCGGTCAGCGAGCCGTACATCCAGTCGCTGACCGTGCCGGCCGTGGCGTCCCAGCCGAACAGGTAGTCGACGGTCGCGGCCATCTCGAACGCGCCCTTGTAGCCGTGACGGCGCATCGCGGCCATCCAGCGCGGGTTGACGACACGGCTCCGGAAGACCCGGGCGGTCTCCTCGATCAGGCTCCGCGTGCGCACGTTCTCCGGCCGGGTCGAGTCGCCGACGTACGCCGCCGGCGCCGCCCCGGTGAGCGCGCGGACCGTGGCGATCATGCCGCCGTGGTACTGGTAGTAGTCGTCGGAGTCGGCGATGTCGTGCTCGCGGGTGTCGATGTTCTTCGCCGCCACCGCGATCCGCCGGTACGCCGCCCGCATCTCGTCCACGGCCGACTCGCCCTGGCGCCCGCGGCCGTAGGCGTGCCCGCCCCAGGTCGTGTAGATCTCGGCGAGGTCGGCGTCGCCGCGCCACTCGCGGGAGTCCATCGCCTGCAGCAGCCCCGCCCCGTAGGCGCCGGGGGGTGAGCCGAAGATCCGGGTGGTCGCGGCCTGCCACGACGACCCCGACGCCGCGTCGGCTCGGGCGTGCGCGGCGACGAAGTTGTCCTCGTCGGCCTCGTCCGCGAGCCCCGCGACCAGCTGCACCGCGTCGTCCATCGTCGCCACGACGTGCGGGAAGGCGTCGCGGAAGAACCCGGAGATCCGCAGGACGACGTCGACGCGGGGGCGGCCGAGCTCGGACGTCGGCGTGACCTCCAGCCCCGTCACCCGCCGCGAGGCCTCGTCCCACACCGGCCGCACGCCCATGAGCGCCAGCGCCTCGGCGACGTCGTCGCCGCTCGTGCGCATCGCCGCGGTGCCCCACAGGCTCAGCCCCACCGACGTCGGCCACTCCCCCTCGTGGTCGGCGCGGTAGCGCTCGAGCAGGGAGTCGGCGAGCATCTGCCCGGTCTCCCAGGCCAGCCGCGACGGCACCGCGCGCGGGTCGATCGAGTAGAAGTTCCGGCCGGTCGGCAGGACGTTGACCAGCCCGCGCAGCGGCGACCCGCTCGGCCCCGCCTTGACGTGCCCACCGTCGAGCGCGTGCAGCACGCTGTCGATCTCGGCGGTGGTGCCGTCGAGGCGCGGGACGACCTCGGTGGCGGCGAAGGTCAGGATGTCGGTGACGGTGTCGTCCTTGCGGCCCAGCACCTCGAGCGTGACCTGCGCGGGGTCGGCGTCCGCCCAGGCCCGCTTCTCCATGCCGAGGACGAGCGAGTGCGCGAGCTCCTCGACGCGGTCGACCTCGGCGCGGGGCGCGTCGTTCTCCGCGAGGCCCAGCGCCTCGCGCAGCCCCGGCAGCGACTGGGTGCCCGACCACAGCTGCCGCGCGCGCAGCACCGCGAGCACCATGTCGACGCGCTCCTGCCCGGCCGGGGCGCGCCCGAGGATGTGCAGGCCGTCGCGGATCTGGGCGTCCTTGATCTCGCAGAGCCAGCCGTCGAGGTGCATGACGAAGTCGTCGAAGCGCTCGTCGTCGGGCTGGTCGGAGACGCCGAGATCGCTGTCGAGCTTCGCGGCCTGGATGAGCTGCCAGATCTGCCCGCGGATCGCGGTGATCTTGCCGGGGTCCATCGCCTGGATCGAGGCGTACTCGTCGAGCAGCTGCTCGAGCCGTGCGAGGTCGCCGTACGACTCGGCGCGCGCCATCGGCGGGACGAGGTGGTCGACCAGCGTCGCGTGCGCGCGGCGCTTGGCCTGCGTGCCCTCGCCCGGGTCGTTGACGAGGAACGGGTAGATCAGCGGCAGGTCGCCGAGGATCGGGTCGGGGGCGCAGGACGCGGAGCTCGCCACCGTCTTGCCCGGCAGCCACTCGAGGTTGCCGTGCTTGCCGACGTGCACCAGCGCGTGGGCGCCGAACGAGCTCTGCAGCCACCGGTAGGCCGCGAGGTAGTGGTGGCTCGGCGGCAGGTCGGGGTCGTGGTAGATCGCGATCGGGTTCTCCCCGAAGCCGCGCGGGGGCTGCATCATCACGACGACGTTGTCGCGCTGCAGGGCCGCGACGGTGATCGCCTGCTCGTGGATGAACATCGATCCGGGCGCGGGGCCCCAGTGCTCCTCGACGCCCGCGCGGAAGTCCTCCGGCAGGCCCGCGAACCAGCGGGTGTACTCGTCGACGGGGATGCGGATCGGGTTGGCGGCGAGCTGCTCCTCGGAGAGCCAGTCCTGGTCGTAGCCGCCGGCGTCGATGAGGGCGCGGATGAGCAGGTCACCGTCGCCCTCGGCGAGCCCCGGGACCTCGCCGATGCCGTAGCCGGCGTCCTTCATGGCACCCAGGAGCCGCACGACCGAGGCGGGCGTGTCCAGGCCGACGGCGTTGCCGATGCGGGCGTGCTTGGTCGGGTAGGCGGACAGGACGAGCGCGACCTTCTTCTCCGCGTTCGGGACGTGGCGCAGGCGGGCGTGCGACACGGCCAGCCCGGCGACCCGCGCGGCGCGCTCGGGGTCGGCGACGTACACCGGGAGCCCGTCGCCGTCGGTCTCCTTGAAGCTGAACGGCACCGTGATGATCCGGCCGTCGAACTCCGGGACGGCGACCTGGTTGGCGGCGTCGAGCGGGCTGACGCCGTCGTCGTCGTCGAGCCACTCGTCGCGGGTCCGCGTCAGGCACAGGGCCTGCAGGATCGGGACGTCGAGAGCCGCCAGCGCACCGGTGTCCCAGCTCTCGTCGTCCTCGCCGGCACTCGCGCTCGCGGGCTTGGACCCGCCGGCGGCCAGCACCGTCGTGACCATGACGTCGGCGTTGCGCAGGACGGCCACGAGGTCGTCGTCGGGGCTGCGCAGCGACGAGCAGAACACGGGCTCGGGCACCCCGCCGGCGTCGACGACGGCGCGGCACAGGGCGTCGACGAACGCCGTGTTCCCGGCCATGTGGTGCGCGCGGTAGTAGACGATCGCGACGCGCGGGCGCGCCCCGTTGGCAGCGAACGTGCTGTTCGCTGCTTCTAGGCGCTCGAACTCCGCGTTCGCGGCCTCCTCGGGGCGCTCCCAGCCGTCGAGGCGGCCCCAGCTCGGCATCTCGGCCGGCGGGTCGAAGCCGCGACCGGTGAGCAGCACGGTGTCGGAGAGGAAGTGGTGGAGCTGCGCGAGGTTCTCCGACCCGCCCTGGGCGAGGTAGAGGTGCGCCTGGGTCGCGACGCCGACCGGCACCGTCGA
Organism: Actinomycetospora aeridis; assembly: GCF_037400275.1. Classification (NCBI taxonomy): domain Bacteria; kingdom Bacillati; phylum Actinomycetota; class Actinomycetes; order Pseudonocardiales; family Pseudonocardiaceae; genus Actinomycetospora; species Actinomycetospora aeridis. The sequence goes on from NZ_JBBEGL010000006.1 coordinate 388,223, forward strand.
CGACTCCATCAGCTGCGCGTCCGGGCTCTGCTCGCCCCCGAGCACGACCACCGGGCGCGGCTGGGACGGGGCGAGCAGCGCGTCGAGCCCCGCCTCCCACGCCTGCCGGCCGCCGAGCAGCCGGACCACGACGAGGTCGACGCCGTCGAGGAGTCGGTCGAGCTCCTCGCCCACCGCCACCCGCGCCGGGTTGGCCCAGCGCCAGGCACCCTCCTGCCCCGGTGCGCTCGCGCGCGCCGAGCGCAGGTCGGTGTCCGAGGTCGAGAGCAGCAGGAGCACCTGGCCTCCAGGCCGAGAATGTCTGAACACCTAGATAGATGTTGAGGATGGAACACGCTTACTCTGTCACGGATGTCCGCAGCCCGACGACGTGACGCCGCCGCTCCGGCCGCGGCACGTGACCGTCCGGACGCCTGCCCGGGGGCCTGGCGGCGCCACGACGCCGCCGACGGCGCCCTCGCGCGGTTCCGCCCGGTGGGCGGGGCGACCTCGTCGGCGGAGCTGCGCCTGCTCGCCGCTGCCGCCGACACCGCCCCCCTCGAGCTGACCTCCCGCGGATCCTGGCAGGTGCGGGGCCTCTCGGACCAGGGTGCCGACGATCTCGCCGCCGCGCTCTCCCGCGTCGGCGGCGAGGCTCCCCTGCTCGACGCCCGCGGGCGCGACGTCCCGTGCAGCGTCGTGGCCTCGCCGCGCACCCCGGCCGTGGACGCGCCGGCGCGGGCCGTCGCCGACGCGCTGCGCGGCCGCGACGACGTCCCCGGTCGCCTGCTCGTCGCCATCGACGACGGCTCCGGCGATGTCCTGGGTCTCGACGCCGACGTCACCGTCGTCCTCGGCGGCACCCTGTACCTCGCCGGCACGCCCACCGGGATCACGGGCGACGACCCCGCCGCCCTGGCCCTCGCCGCCGTCGAGGCGTTCCTCGCAGTGCGCGGCGACGCCTGGCGGGTCCGCGAGGTCGGCGCCGACGCCGTCCTCGAGCCCCTTCGTGAGCACTTTCCGGTGCGGGAGCACCGGAAAGTGCTCACGAGCCCGGAGGGCAAACTGCTCGAGGTCCTCCCCCGGCTCGGCGAGGTCGACACGTTGGCCGCCGCGGTGCTCGCCGACCTCGGGGACGAGGGCGCGACGCTGCGGGTCACCCCCTGGCGCACGGTGGTCCTGCGCGACGCCCCCGCCGACGCCCGCGCGCGGCTCGAGGGCCTCGTCGAGACGGGGCCGTCGCCGTGGTCGACCCTCTCGGCCTGCGTCGGCGCGCCGCGGTGCGCCAAGTCGCACACCGACGTCCGCGGCGACCTCGCCCGCGCCGTCGCCACCGGCCGCGCGGGCGGGCTGCTGCCCGCGCACTGGGTCGGCTGCGCGCGGGCCTGCGGCACCCCGGCGGGCCCGGTGGCCGTGGTGGAGGGCACGCCCGGCGGTACCTATCGCACGATCGTCCGAGCAGGGAAGGTGTCCCCGTGAGCGCCGGTCCGACGGAGTCGACGCAGTCGGCCGTCCCCTCCTACATCGCCGACGGCCCGGAGATCTACCGGCGCTCGTTCGCGATCATCCGCGACGAGGCCGACCTCACCCACCTGCCCGAGGACGCCCACGACGTCGTCATCCGCATGATCCACTCGTGCGGGATGGTCGACCTCGCCGCCGACACCGAGGTCTCCCCCGGCGCGATCGCCGCGGCGCAGCGGGCCCTGCGCGCGGGCGCCCCGGTGCTCTGCGACGCGGAGATGGTGGCCAGCGGGATCACCCGGCGCTTCCTGCCCGCGGGCAACGAGGTGATCTGCACGCTCAACGACCCGCGCGTGCCCGACCTCGCCGCCGCGCAGGGCACCACCCGCAGCGCCGCCGCCCTGGACCTCTGGCACGACCGTCTCGACGGCGCCGTGGTGGCGATCGGCAACGCCCCGACCGCCCTGTTCCGGCTGCTCGAGATGATCGAGGCGGGCGCGCCGCGGCCCGCGGTCGTGCTCGGGCTGCCCGTCGGGTTCGTCGGGGCGATGGAGTCGAAGGCGGCGCTGGTGGCCCACCCCGCCTCGCCGGAGCACGTCGTCGTGCACGGACGCCGCGGCGGCTCGGCGATGACGGTCGGTGCGGTCAACGCGCTGGCGCTCGGGTGCGCGGCGTGACCGGGACGCTGTACGGCGTCGGCGTCGGGCCCGGCGACCCGTCGCTCATGAGCGTGCGCGCCGTCGACCTCGTCCGCGGCGCCGACGTCGTCGCCTACCACTGCGCACGCCACGGCCGCTCGAACGCCCGCGCGATCGTCGCGCAGTACCTCGGCACGCAGGTCGAGGAGCAGCTGACCTACCCGGTCACGACCGAGTCGACCGACGACTACCAGGGCGCCCTCGACGCGTTCTACGCCGAGGCCGCCGCCCGGCTCGCCGCGCACCTCGACGCCGGCCGCGACGTCGTGGTGATCGCCGAGGGCGACCCGTTCTTCTACGGCTCGTACATGCACCTCCACAAGCGCCTCGCCGACCGCTACCCCACCGAGGTCGTGCCCGGCGTGACGTCGGTGGCCGCGGCGGCCGCCGCGCTCGGTCGCCCGCTGGTGGAGCGGGACGAGGTGCTCACCGTGCTGCCGGGCACGCTGCCCTCCGACGAGCTCGCCGCCCGCCTCGCCGACACCGACGCCGCCGCGGTGATGAAGCTCGGCCGGACGTTCACGAACGTCCGCGCCGCGCTCGCGACGGCGGGCCGGCTCGACGAGGCGCACTACGTCGAGCGCGCCTCCACCGAGGCCCAGCGCACCGCCGCCCTCGCCGACGTCGAACCCGGCTCGGTGCCGTACTTCTCGGTCGCGGTCGTGCCGTCGCGGGTGCACGCCGACACCACGCCCGCCGCGCGCGAGGAGACCGCGGCCGCGATGGCCGGGCACGCCGGCGAGGTCGTCGTCGTCGGCCTCGGGCCCGGCGCCCGCGACCGCCTCACCCCCGAGGCCTCCGCCGCCCTCGCCGCGGCCGAGGACGTCGTCGGCTACACGACCTACACCGCGCGGGTCCCGGTGAACCCGCGCCAGCGCGTGCACGCCTCGGACAACAAGGTGGAGTCCGAGCGCGCCGCGTTCGCCCTCGACCTCGCCCGCGGCGGGCGGCGGGTGGCCGTGGTGTCGTCGGGGGATCCCGGGGTGTTCGCGATGGCGTCCGCGGTCGTCGAGGTCGCGGCCGCCGACTACCCCGACGTGCCGGTGCGCGTCGTGCCCGGGGTGTCCGCGGCCCAGGCCGTCGCCGCCCGCGTCGGCGCCCCGCTGGGCCACGACTACGCGATGATCTCGCTCTCCGACCGGCTCAAGCCCTGGGACGTCGTCGAGCGCCGCCTCGCCGCGGTGGCCGACGCCGACATGGCCATCGCGATGTACAACCCGGCCTCGCGCTCGCGGACCTGGCAGGTCGAGGCCGCCCGCGACCTGCTGCTGAAGTACCGCGACCCCGGCACCCCCGTGGTCGTCGGCCGCGACGTCGACGGGCCCGAGGAGTCGGTGCGCGTGGTGCGGCTCGCCGACCTCGTGCCGGGCGAGGTCGACATGCGCACCCTGCTGATCATCGGGGCGTCGACGTCGCGCTGGCCCGCGCCGGGCACGGTCTACACACCGCGCCGGTACGGCTGACGGTCACTCGCCGGGGAGCGGCTCCCAGGTCCAGTCCCCGTCCTGGCGCTCCCGGCCGACGATGCGCCCGCACGTCGGGCAGAACAGCTCGTAGGCCGCCAGGTACTCGTTGCCCGCGTCGAAGTTCGTCGCGACCCAGGCGTGCTGGAGCCCGCCGAGGCACAGCCACTGCTCGTCGCCCATGACGGCGATGGTGTCAGGCGACCTGGGTGAGCGTCGCGGATTCGGCGGGTCGGGTCTCCCAGACGTCGAACGGGAGGTCGCCGACGGAGGCGAACAGCTCGGACGCGCCGGCCGCCAGCGCCTCGGGCGAGGCCCAGACGGAGATCGCGACGATGCGCGAGCCGTCGGGCTCCTCGAAGGCGCCGATCTCGTCGAGACCGTCGATGCGCGCGGAGGTCTCCCGGATGACGGCCATCGCGGCGAGCATGTCGGCGCGGTACTCGGGCTTGGGGAAGTGAACGACCTGGAACAGGACGCGGGACACGGGTGCTCCTTCGGATCGGTGGACGAGGCGTCGGGCCGACTCGAGCGCCGCGCCCCACAGCGCCTCCCACAGCCCGGTGAGGACGCGGCGCTCGCTCATCAGGCCCAGAGCCCCACGGGGTTGCCGTCGGGGTCGGCGACCACGGCGATGCGCCCGTAGCCCTCCGGCAGGTCCATCGGCAGCGCGAGGGTGTCGGCGCCGAGCTGGCCGGCGCGCGCGAGCTCCTTCTCGAGGTCGTCGACCCGGACGTAGATCTTCACTCCGGTGTCCCCAGGCGCCTGCGAGGGCCCGATGCCCCCGCTGATGGCGTCCGGGCCCGCGCCGGTGTCGACCATCGCGTAGCCCTCCATCGACGGGTCCGCCGCGGCGGTCCAGCCGAACAGCTCGGTGTAGAAGGCGCGGATCTTCTCGGGGGCCGTGCTGGTGATCTCGAAGTAGGCGACGGGCTGGCCCATGGTGACCTCCTCGGTCGGTTGGCGTGGAGCTAACGTTAGTGACTGCTTTCGTAAGTGTCAACGGACGGATGTGGTTTCGGACCGGGCATACTCGACGCGTGCGGCGCTTCCGCCGGTCGCCTCCCCGCCGGCCCCTCGACGCGGTCGAGCTCGCGGAGGCGGCCGCCCTCGGCGATCTCGTGGCCGTGGTGTGCGTGCTGACCCGCCTGTTCCCGATCGGCCCGCTCGGCACGGTGATCGCCGCCTTCCCGGCCGCGGTGCTGGCCGCGCGACGTCCGGGACGGGCCGGCCCGATCGGGGTGCTCGTCGCCGTGGTCGTCGCGTTCCTGACCGGCGGCGTGGGTCCCGCCGGGAGCGCGGCGACGGCGGCGTCGCTCGGCTGGCTGCTCGGCGTCGGCACCCGGCGGGGCTGGTCGACGCTGCGGACCGCCCTGATCGGTGTCGTCGTGCTGGCCCTGCCGACCTCGTTGCTGGGGACGGCCCTGCTCGCCGTGTTCGCCGACTACCGCGAACTCGTCCTCGACCAGCTGCGCACCTCGTGGGGAGGGCTCGCGCGCCTGCTGCGCGGCGGGCTCCCCGAGGTCGTCGCCGCCGGGGACCGGGCGGTGCGGGCGATCACCGACTACTGGTGGGTGACCCTGCCCGCCCTCGCCGTCGTCAGCACGCTGCTCGGGGTGGCGCTCGCGGGCCTCGTCCTCGCCCGACCGCTGCGCGCCGTGCAGCGCGTCCTGCCCACCGACCTCGCCGGGCGCCTGCCGGGCGGACGCCGCGGCGAGGCGGTCGCCCCGCTGCCCCTGCACCTGCGCAGCGTGGTGCTGCCGTCGGGCCCGCCCGTCGACCTCGACCTGGACACCGGAACGTTCGCGGTCGTCACCGGGCCGAACGGGGCCGGCAAGTCGACGCTCGGGCGCGTGGTCGCCGGCCGCCCGCCGTCCGGCGGTGCCGCCGAGCGGCCGGGCGACGCCGGGCTGGGGGTCGCCGGCGGGACGGGGATGGTGTTCCAGCGGCCCGACAGCCAGGTGCTCGGCGTGCGGGTCGCCGACGACCTGCGGTGGGGCCTGCCTCCGGACGCCCCGGTGCCGGTCGACGAGCTGCTCGCGCGGGTCGGTCTCGAGGGCGCCGGCGACCGGGAGACCGCGACGCTCTCGGGCGGCGAGCTGCAGCGTCTCGCCGTGGCCGCGCTGCTCGCCCGGCGGCCGGCCGTCGTCGTCAGCGACGAGAGCACCGCGATGCTCGACCCCGACGGCCGTACCGAGGTCACCGACCTGCTGCGCAGCCTCACCCGCACCGAGCGCGTCGCCGTCCTGCACATCACCCACCACGACCCGGGATCGGCCGACGTCGCCGTCGCGCTGCCGGGGCCCGACGTCGCGCCCGCGTCGGCGCCGGGTGAGTGGGGGCCGCCCCGGCCGGCGGCGGGCGGCACGCTGCAGCTGCGCGGCGTCGACGTCGTCCACGACGCCGGCACGCCGTGGCGCCGCCCGGTGCTGCGCGACGTCGACCTGCGCATCCCGCCCGGGCACACGGTGCTCGTCACCGGCCCGAACGGGGCGGGCAAGACGAGCCTCGCGTGGCTGCTCGCGGGCCTCACCCGGCCGGCGCGGGGCACCGCGACCCTCGACGGGGCGCCGCTGCGCAACGGGCGCGACGGGGCGCTGCTCGCGGTCCAGCACGCCCGGCCGGCGCTGCTGCGCCCGACGGTCGGCGAGGAGGTCGAGGACGCCGCCGGCGTCGGCCCGCGCACCGCCGACACCACCCTCGCCGCGCTCGGCCTCGACCCCGCCGTGTACCGCGACCGGCCCGTCGACGAGCTCAGCGGCGGCGAGCAGCGCCGCGTGCTGCTCGCGGGCCTGCTGGGGGCGGGACCGCGCGTCCTCGTGCTCGACGAGCCGCTCGCCGGGCTCGACACCGACGCCGCCACCGCCGTCCGCGACGCCCTGCGCGCCGCGCGCGCGGCCGGGACGACGCTGGTGATCGTCACCCACGACACCGCGCCCGTCGCCGACCTCGCGGACGCCGTCCTGCACGTCGAGGACGGGGTGGTGCACGGGCCGCCGTCGCTGGTCGGGACGTCGCCCGCCGAGGGGCCCGAGCGGCGGGCGCGCGGCGCCCTCGGGGCGGTGCGCACCCTGCCCGGCCCGTCGTTCCTGCACCGGGCCTGGGCGGGCACGAAGATCGCGGCGCTGGTCGCGGTGGCGGCGGCGCTGTTCGTCGACCCCACCTGGCCGACGCTGGGCGCGGCGACCGGGGTACTCCTGGTGGGCGCGGTGGCGGCGAAGTTGCCCCGGGGTGCGGTGCCGCGTCCACCGCGCTGGCTGCTGCTCTGGCTGCCGGCGATCGTGCTCTCGACGATCAGCGCCCGCCCGCCGCTGCTCGACGTCCTCGGCACCGAGCTGAGCATCGGCGGGCTGGAACGCGTGGTGCTGTTCCTCGCGACGACGCTGGTGTCGCTGCTGGGGGCGGCGCTGCTGGTCGCCACCACGCCGCTGGGCGCGTTCCCGCCGCTGCTCGAGCGCGTCGTGCGGCTGGGTCGGCGGCTGCGCCTGCCGCTGCAGACCCCGGCGACCGGGATCGCGCTCGGCCTGCGCCTGGTGCCGCTGCTGCTGGCCGAGGGCCGGACCGCCTGGCTCCTGCTGGGGCAACGCCGGCCCGCGGGGCGGCTGCGCATCCCCCTGCGCGAGCAGGTCCGGCTGGCCGTCCGCGCGGCGATGCTCGCGTGCGCCATGGCGGCGCGGCGGGCCGCCGAGACCGGCGAGGCGATCACCGCCCGCGGGGGCCTGGGCGCCCTCGCCGGCCCCGACCAGCGCCCGGGTCGCCGGGACCTCGTGCTCCTGCTCGTCGTCGCCGCGATCCTCGCGTTCGGGCTAGCGTTCTAGATGTCAGCGGAGTGGCTCTGCAGACGTTGAGTGTCCGCAACGCCACGCACTCGATCGCGGGTCAGGGTGCGCGCTGCTGCAGGCGGGCGAGCGCCTCGTCGACGGACTCCACGACGTCGACACCCACCGGCAGGGGCGGCCGGTCCACGAGCAGCACCGGCAGCGAGCGCTCGCGCGCCGCGACGAGCTTCGCCTCCGTCCCGCCCCCCGAGTCCTTGGCGACGACGACGGTGATGCCGTGGCGCTCGAGCAGCGCGCGCTCGTCGTCGAGGGCGAAGGGCCCCCGGGCGAGGACGAGCTGGGACCGCGCCGGCAGCACCTCGGGGGCCTCGATCGCCCGCACGAGGAACCACGCGTCGACGTCGGCGAACGCCCCGACGCCCTGGCGGCCGGTGGCGAGCAGCACGCGCGCGCCGGCGGGGATCGACGTCGCCGCCGCGGCCAGCGACCCCACCCGTGTCCACCGGTCCCCCGGCCCCGCCGTCCACCCCGGCCGGCGCAGCAGGAGCAGCGGCGTCCCGGTGCGCGCCGCGGCCGCCGCCGCGTGCTCGGTCATGGTCGCCGCGAAGGGGTGGGTGGCGTCGACGAGGACGTCCACGTCGCCGAGTGCCGCCGCCAGCCCGTCGACCCCGCCGAAGCCGCCGGTGCGCACCTCGCCGTCGGGCAGCCGGGGGTGTCGGGTGCGGCCGGCGAGCGAGGTCGTGACGTCGTCGCCGCGGGCCGCGAGCCGGGTCGCGAGCTCCCGCGCCTCGGCCGTGCCGCCGAGCACGAGCACCCGGCGGCTCACGCGGCGTTCCGGCGGCGGGGACCTCTTGCCCGTCCAGCCGAGCGACGGTGCCCTTCGGTCAACACCGGCAGGCGACGCCTCACGGCCGCGCGCGCGCCGCGGAGTACAGGTGCGACTCGCAGCCCTCGGCGACCCCGACCACCGGCCCCACGACGATCACCGCGGTCCGGAGCACCCCGGCGTCGGCGACCTTCTCCGCGATGTCGGCGAGCGTCCCGCGCAGCACCACCTCGTCGTCCCGCGACGCCCGTGCCACCACCGCCACCGGCTCGGACGCCGGCCGGTGGCGCAGCAGCGCCTCCACCACCGACGTGCAGCGCTGCACCGCCAGGTGCAGCACGAGCGTCCCGCCGGCGGCGGCCCAGACGTCCAGCGACTCCCCCGGCGGCATGGGCGTCGCGTTGGCGGCGTCGCGCGTCAGCACCACCGACTGCCCGACGCCGGGCACGGTCAGCTCGGTGCGCAGGGCCGCGGCGGCCGCCGCGAAGGCGGGCACGCCGGGCACGATCTCCCACGGCACCCCGGCCTCGTCGAGGCGGCGGGTCTGCTCGGCGACCGCGGAGAACACCGCCGGGTCGCCCGAGCAGAGGCGCGCGACGTCGTGGCCGGCCTCGTGGGCCTCGACCAGCGCCGCGGTGATCTCGTCGAGCGTCATCCGCGCGGTGTCGACCTTGTGCGCGTGCGGCGGGCACTGCCCGAGCAGCTCCTCGCCCACGAGCGAGCCCGCGTAGAGGCAGACGGGGCTGGTCGCGATCGCCCGCAGCCCGCGCACCGTGATCAGGTCGGGGGCGCCGGGTCCGGCGCCGACGAAGCGGACGGTCACGCGGCTTCCTTCCGGTGGATCAGCTGGGTCACCGAGGCGAACGCGCGCCAGCCGCCGAACCGCCCGACGGGCGCGACGCGCTCGACGGCGATCCGGCGCAACGCTCCGCCGCGGGACGCCCGGAACGCGACGAGCGCGGCCTCGCCCTCCACGGTGACGGTGTTGACGACGAGCCGCCCGCCGGGGCACAGCGCCTCCCACACGGCGTCGAGCATGCCGGGCGCCGAGGCCCCGCCGCCGACGAACACCGCGTCCGGCGCCTCGAGCCCGACCAGGGCTTCCGGCGCCCGTCCGACCACCACCCGCAGTCCCGGCACGCCGAGCGTGGCGGCGTTCTCGCGAATGCGGGCCGCGCGGTCCTCCCGGACCTCGACGCTGATCGCCCGGCACGACGGGTGGTGGCGCATCCACTCGATCCCGATGCTGCCCGCGCCGCCGCCGACGTCCCAGAGCAGCGCGCCGGGTACCGGGCGCAGCGCGGCGACCGACAGCGTGCGCACCTCGGCCTTCGTCAGCTGGCCGTCGTGGGAGTAGGCGTCGTCGGGCAGGCCGGGCGCGCGGCCCAGCAGCTCGTCCGCCGGGGTCGCGGGGCACGCGATCGCCACGACGGCGAGCGGGTCGCCGGCCGCATGGCTCCACGTGTCGGCGCGCCCGTCGACGCGGCTCTCCGTGGGCGCACCGAGCGAGCCGAGCACCGTCATCGTCGCGGCGCCGTGGCCCCACGTCGTCAGGGCGCGCGCGAGCGCGGCCGGGGTCTCGCCGTCGGGGACCAGCACCAGCAGGCGGCGCCGCGGCGCGAGCGCGGCCCGCACCGCGGCGAGCGGGCGCCCGACGGTGGAGAGGACCTCGACGTCCTGTGCGGCCCAGCCCAGCCGGGCGCAGGCGAGGGCCGCCGACGACGGCGCCGGCAGCACCACGGCGGTCGGGTCGTGAGCCAGCACCGCCGACCCGATCCCGTAGAACGTCGGGTCGCCGCTGGCCAGGACGGCGAGCTCGCGGTCGGCGTGCTCGGCGAGCAGCCCGGGCAGCGCGGGCACCAGCGGCGAGGGCCAGGTGACGTGCGACGCGGCGAGCGAGGGCAGCAGCGCGAGCTGGCGGGGCGCCCCGAGGACGACGTCGGCCTTCTCGAGGGCCCGGCGGGCGGGCTCACCCAGCCCGGGCCACCCCTCGGCGCCGATGCCGACCACGGTCACGCTCACCGCGCCACCTCATCACGTGGGCAGCGCTCCGTCGCCGGGAGCCTCGTCACCCCCGTGCGCGGTGACCCTCTCGTCGACGTACCCGCGGACCGGCGGGAGCCAGCGCGCGGCGAGGGCGCCGAGGTCGACCCGCAGCGCGTCCGCGGGCCAGTCGGGCGGGCGGAGCCCGGGCGGCAGGCCGGGATCGCGCAGGAGGTCCAGGTTGGCCTGGTTGGTCAGGGCGGCGAGGCGGCGCAGGGTCGCGGCGCTCGGCGGCGGGTCGTCGGTCTCCGCGAGCGCGGCGCGGACCGCGGTGTGGTGGGCGAGCAGGTCGGCAGCGAACATGCGGGCGAACAGCTGGCGCGCGGGGGCCGGCGACAGCCCGGGCTCGCCCAGCAGCTCGACCAGCGCGCCGCCGGGGAGCTCGGTGCGCCCGGAGATCGCGAGGAGGTACGCGACGAGGCCCACCGTGGGGCTCCGACGCGTGACGCTTCCCGTCACGGTGGGGGCGGGCCGGCCCGGCGCGCCGGGGAGGTCATGGCTCAGGGCGCGTAGCGCAGGCCCGTCACCGTCAGCACCGTGCGGTCGTCGCCGTGGCGCAGCACGACCCGGCCACTGCGCAGCCGCCGCCCGCCGTGCTCGAGCTCGGGCGCGGTGTGCAGCGTCCGTCCGTCGGACGGGCCCGCCGGCACGGCCCGCAGGAACGTCGCGGTCGCCTCGTCGGCCGGGCCACCGAGCAGGTCGGCGAGGGCACGCGCGGGCAGCGACGCGAGCATCCCGCCCTGCACCACGCCCGCGTGGTTCACCGACGCCGGGTCCGGCGCGGCCCCGTCGGCGAGCAGGTCGGCGGCCCGGCGCGGCGGGTCCGACCAGGCCGGCGCGTGGCCGGGCCACGTCGACGCGGCGACCTCGTCGGCGAGGATCGCGTTGCGACCGACGGCCCGCGCCACGGTGCGGCCGTCGTCGTCGGTGATCACGGCGGTGCTCAGGCCGACCTCGGACTTCTCGTCGAGCCACCCCGTCCCGTGCAGCGTCCCCGTGACGCCGTCCCGGGCGATCACGTGCAGCGTCAGGCGCAGCGTCGTGATGCGCTCCCCGGACCCGAGCGTGCCGGTGACGGCGAGCCCGCTGACGAAGTCGGCGAGCACCCACAGCGCGGCGTCGAGACCGTCGGGGTCCGCCGCCGGCATCGTCGCCTCCGCCCGGCCGGGCTCGATCGCGCGCAGGCGCGCCCCCACCGCCGCGTGCACCGGGGCGAGCGGGAGGTCGTCGTCGACGCAGCGCCGCAGCTGCGCGAGCGGTGCGTCCGTGGCCGTGCTCAGGAGCGCGCGCCCGCGCGGACGTGCGGCGTGACCCCGGTCAGCTCCGCGGCGAGGTCCCACAGCGCGGCCTGCGTGGCGCGGTCGTGCGAGGCGACCGTCGAGCCGACCGGCACCGGCGGCCCGGAGATCTCCTGGAAGCCGCTGGGGCCGACGTAGGTGCCGCCGGGCAGATCGGGGACGGTGGCCGCGTACAGCGTGGGCTGGGCGCCCATCGACGGGCCCTGGGCGATGACCTTGTTGAGCACGCTCATGCCGAGGTCCTGCACCGACTCGGTGCGGCTCTGCAGGTTGGTGGCGCTGTAGCCGGGGTGGGCGGCCATCGAGCGCAGCGGCGACCCGGCGGCGACGAACCGGTGCTCGAGCTCGTAGGCGAACATCAGGTCCGCGAGCTTCGACTGCCCGTAGGCGAGCCAGCGCTGGTAGCGGCGACGGCGCCAGTTCAGGTCGGACAGGTCGATGCTGCCGAGGCGGTGCGCGACGCTCGAGAGCGTCACGACGCGGTCGGTGATCACGTCGAGCAGCAGCCCGGTGAGGGCGAAGTGGCCGAGGAAGTTCGTGCCGACCTGCATCTCGAACCCGTCGACCGTGCGCCGCTCGGGGATCGCCATGAGGCCGGCGTTGTTGACCAGCACGTCGACGGGGCCCTCGAAGTCGGCGACGAACGCGCGCACCGAGGCGAGGTCCGCGAGGTCGAGCCGACGGACGTCGGTGGTGCCGCGCGCGCCCTCGCCGATCTCCTCAGCAGCCCGGGCGCCCTTCTCCGTGTCCCGCACGGCGAGCACCACGTGCGCGCCCGCCCGGACGAGCTCGCGGGAGGCCTCGAGCCCGATCCCGGAGTTCGCGCCGGTGATGACGAAGGTGCGGCCCGACTGGTCGCCGATGTCCGCGGCAGTCCACGCAGTCATGACGGACCGGTGCCCGGCCGCTCGATGGGTCAAACGGTGGTCACCGCGACACGAGGATCTCGGCCAGGTGGCGGTACACCTCCACGTTCACGCCCAGCCCCACGTGGCTGCCCCGGACCTCGCGGCACTCCGCGTCGTCGGGACGGCACGACGAGGGCCGCACGATCCCGTCCTCGGGGCTCCAGATCGCGACCACCGGCGGCGGGGACGGGGCCACGAGGTCGCCGGAGAACGGGCAGGGGCAGCGCACGGTCAGGCAGTGGCGCCGGTGCGGGCGCACGAGGTTCTGGGCGACGCGTGCCCCGCCGACCGCGGCGAGGGTGAGCACCGAGGCGTCGAGCTGCGAGGCGAGCGGGCTGCCGAGGGCGACGACGCGGCGGACCAGGCCCGGGCTGCGGGCGGCGAGCGCCCGGGCGAACAGCCCGCCGCGGCTGTGCCCGACGAGGGTGACGGGCTCGCCGGCGCGGTCGGCGACCTCGGCGAGGCGACGGTCGAGACGGCGCACCGCGGCCTCGGAGCAGTCGACGTTCCAGAAGATGCCCGAGCGGTAGGAGCGGTGGCCGATGCGCCGCAGCCAGTCGTGCAGCACGGTCAGCGAGAGGTCGCCCGCGAGGAACCCCGGCACGAGCAGGACCGGCGCGCCCGTGCCGTGCGGGACGTCCTCGCCGCGCCAGGTGGACGAGAGCAGCAGGCGGGCGAGCTCGAGGTGCAGCCGGGCCTCGCCGAGGGGGTGCCCCCACCAGCGCACCGGTGGCGGCATCTCGGTCACCCCCCGACCCTATGTGAGCGATCTTGGGTGCAATAGCCCCGAAGATCGCTCACGTAGGGCGGGTGGGAGTACGGGGGTAGGTCAGACGGCGGACGAGCAGCTCGAAGGGGCCGCGGTGGCCCCGGCGCGCGAGGAGGCCCGCGACGAGCACGCCGACCAGCCACGTCGCCAGCCCGACGAGCGTCGCCGTCGTCAGCGACGCCGACGAGCCCAGCCCGCCCGCGACCGTCGCGAACACCGCCACGAACACCACCGACTGCGACAGGTACAGCGTCATCGACCACGTCCCCGCCGCCGCGATCAGGTCACGGCCGGGCCAGGACACGCTGCCGAGCAGCCCCATGACTCCGAGCAGCCCCAGCGCGCCCGCGTAGCCCCCCGCGGCGTGCGCGGCGGCGACCACGGCACCGACCCCGCTCGTCGGCGCCCACACGCCGGCCACGGCCAGGGCCAGCGGGAGCCCCAGCCCGACCCCGGCCACCAGCCCGCCGACCGCCCACAGCGCGAGCCGCCGCCGGTGCGCCACCGGGTCGTCGAGGGTCCCCGACCGCGCGATCACCACGCCGACCAGCACCGCGGGCGCGGTCAGCAGCGCGGAGAACAGCGTCGTCGCGAACCACTCCCCGGGATGTGCGGCCAGGAACGCGCCGAGCGTCGGCGCGGCGATCGACGGCACCGTCGGGATCCCTTGCGGCCCGCTCGCGCTCGACGAGAGCAGGACGCCGAACGCCCCGATCGCGCCGGCCGCCGCCAGCAGCCCGCGGGACGACGACGCCGTCACCCCGGCGACCGCGGGCGCCATCAGCAGGATCACCAGCCCGTACGCGCCGATGATGTCCCCGGGGAACAGCAGCAGGCCGTGCAGCGCCCCGATCCCGATCAGCACGAGACCGCGCCGCCGCACCACGGACTCCGGCGCGCGCTCGGCCAGCCGTGCCACGCCGTACCCGACGAGCGCGGCGAACAACGGGAAGACCCGCCCGTCGACGAGCACCATCTGCACGACGGCGACGACGGCGTCGGCACCCGTGAGCCCGGACGGGTAGCCGCGGTAGCCGATGGACCGGTCGACGAGGTAGAGGTGCGCGTTCGCGACCGCGATGAGCGCGAGCAGCAGGCCCCGCGCGAGGTCGGGGGTGACCTGCCGCGCGGCCAGCCGGGCCGGTCCGGTCACCCGTGATCCTCCTGCCGACGCCGTGCCGCCCACCGGCGACGGCGTGAGGATGACACGATGGCTCGGTGCACCTCACCGAGCCCCCGGACGGCACCACGGAGGACGCCGCCCGTCTCGAGCAGCGTCACCGTGCGCTCGACGAGGACCACCGGGTGTGCGACGCGATCGCCGCGCTCCCCGACGGGGACACCATGCACGCCTGGGTCACCCGGTTCGCGCTGCTCGCCGACCCGACCCGCCTGACGCTGCTGCTCTGCATCCACGCGGCCGGCGAGATCTGCGTGTCCGACCTCGCCCTCGCCGCCGGCCTGAAGGACACGACGACGTCCCAGGCGCTGCGCCTGCTGCGCGCCCAGGGCCTCGTCGCGACCCAGCGCGCCGGCCGGGTCGTGCGCTACCGCCTCGCCGACGACACCGTGCACGCGCTGCTGCACGAGGTCGTCGGCGAGCGTGCGGCGCTCTAGACCCGGAAGAGCTCCCCGACGATCTCGGTGAGCCGGCGCGCCTCGATGAGGAACGCGTCGTGCCCGAACGGCGACTCGATGCGCCACACCTCGCCCGCGCCCGGGATCAGGGCGGCGAGCTCCTCCTGCTGGTGCAGCGGGTAGAGCCGGTCGGACACCGACCCGGCGACGACGGTCCGCGCGGTGATGCCGGCCAGCACGTCGGCCAGCGATCCCCGCCCGCGGGCGACGTCGTGGCCGTTCATGGCGCGGGTGAGCTCGACGTAGCTCGCGGCGTCGAAGCGGTGCACCAGCTTCTCGGCGTGGTGGTCGAGGTAGCTCTCGATCGCGAAGCGCCCGTCCGCCCCCGGGTCCTCCCCCGGCTGCGGCCGCCGCGCGAAGCGCGTGTCGTACTCCTCGGCGGTCCGGTAGGTGTTGTGGGCGATCCGCCGCGCGACGCCGAGCCCGACGTGGGGGCCCTCGCCGCGCCCGAGCTCGTGGTAGTCGCCGCCGTGCCAGCCCGGGTCCTCGCGGATCGCGGCGATCTGCGGGGCGGCCCACGCGATCTGGTCGGCCGACGCCGCCGCCGGCGAGCAGAGCAGCAGCAGCCGCTCCACCCGCGAGGGGTACATGACCGCCCACTCGAGCGCGCGCATCCCGCCCATCGAGCCGCCGAGCACCGCGGCCCAGCGCTCGATGCCGAGCGCGTCGGCGACCTTTTCCTCGACGACGACCTGGTCGCGCACCGTCGTCCGCGGGAACCGCGACCCCCACGGACGTCCGTCCGGCGCCGGCGACGACGGCCCCGTCGTGCCCTGGCACCCGCCGAGGACGTTGGGCGCGACGACGAACCAGCGGTCGGTGTCGACGGCCTTGCCGGGCCCGATCAGCCCGGACCACCAGCCGGGCGTCGGGTGTCCGAGCCCGGCGTCGCCGGTGACGTGGCAGTCGCCGGTGAGCGCGTGCAGCACGAGCACGGCGTTCGACCCGTCGAAGCGTCCCCACGTCTCGTAGGCGACGCGGACGTCCGGGATCGTCTCGCCGCTCTCCAGGGTGACGGCGCCGACGTCGACGAAGCGCCGGTCGCCGACCGGGTCCCCCTCCCGCCACGCACCGGTGGCGGGAGGGAGAACGGCCACGGTTGTCACTCCGAGGCTGACTTGGACGCGGTGAAGCCCGCCTCGAGGTCGGCCTTGAGGTCCTCGATGTTCTCGATCCCCACGGCCAGGCGCACGAGGCCCGGGGTCACGCCCGCGGACTCCTGCTCGTTCTCGGAGAGCTGGCTGTGGGTGGTCGACGCCGGGTGGGCGATGAGGCTGCGGACGTCGCCGATGTTCACCAGCTGCGAGTGCAGGGTGGTGCCGTCGACGAACGCTCGCCCGGCCTCGACCCCGCCCCGCAGGTCGAAGGACACGACGGCGCCGGCACCCCGGGGCAGGTACTTCTTCGCCGCCTCGTTCCACGGGCTCGAGGGCAGGCCCGCGTAGTAGACGCGCTCGACCTCGTCGCGCGCCTCGAGCCACTCCGCCAGCGCCTGGGCGTTCTGGACGTGGCGCTCGAGGCGCAGGGAGAGCGTCTCGATGCCCTGGATGATGAGGAAGGCGTTGAACGGGCTGATCGCCGCGCCGGTGTCGCGCAGCAGCTGCACGCGCAGCTTCGCGGCGTAGGCGCCCGGGCCGAGGGCCTCCCAGTACTTCAGGCCGTTGTAGCTGGGGTCGGGCTCGGTGAAGCCGGGGAAGCGGTCGCCGTGCGCCCCGAAGTCGAAGGTGCCGCCGTCGACGACGACGCCCGCGATCGTGGTGCCGTGGCCGCCCAGGTACTTGGTGGCCGAGTGGATGACGACGTCGGCGCCGTGCTCGATCGGGCGCAGCAGGTAGGGCGTCGGGACGGTGTTGTCCACCAGCAGCGGCACGCCGGCCTCGTGAGCGGCCCCGGCGACGCCGGCGATGTCGAGCACGTTCGACCCCGGGTTCGCGATCGTCTCGGCGAAGAACAGCTTGGTGTTCGGCCGGACCGCGTCCCGCCACTGCTGGAGATCGTCCTGGTCGGAGACGAAGGAGACCTCGACGCCCATCTTCGGCAGCGTGTAGTGGAAGAGGTTGTACGTGCCGCCGTAGAGGCTCGGGCTGGACACGAAGTGATCGCCGGCCTCGGCGATGTTGAGGATCGCGGCCGTGGTGGCCGCGCTCCCGCTCGCGAAGGCGAGCGCCGCGACCCCGCCCTCGAGGGCGGCGACGCGCTGCTCGAGCACGTCCTGGGTCGGGTTCATGATCCGGGTGTAGATGTTGCCCGGCTCGGCGAGGCTGAACAGGTCCGCGCCGTGCTGGGTGTCGCGGAAGACGTAGGACGTCGTCTGGTAGATCGGCGTGGCCCGGGCGCCCGTGGCGGTGTCCGGGGCGGCGCCCGCGTGGACCTGCTGGGTCTCGAACGACCAGCCGGTGCTCGCGTCGGTCATGAGGTGCTCAACTCCATCGTCGGTGATCGGGGTCGTGCTCGTGCGTCTGCCGGGGGTACCGCCGCTGCGCGACACCACTCGTCGAACGCCTCGGCACGACGACTCGGCCAGAACCCTTCGAGATCAACCCGCACCACGCCGATGATCCTCCCGTCTGCCGGGCGGGGGGCACAACAGGACCCGGTCGGGGGTCGCCCTGGTCACGTGCCCGCGTGGCGCGTGATCACCGTTGCTGGCAGCCTGCCAACTATGTCGCTGCCGACCGTGGACCTGGGGGATCGCGAGTTCTGGGCCGCGCCCTGGACCCGGCGCTACGAGGCGTTCGGGACGCTGCGCGCCGCCGAGGGCGTGCCGACCTTCGCCGAGCCGCAGTTCCCCGGATTCCCGCCCGGCCCCGGCTTCCGCGCCGTCACCCGGCACGCCGACGTCGAGCACGTCAGCCGGCACCCGGAGCTCTTCTGCTCCGGGCAGGGCGCCGTGTCGATCCTCGACCTGCCGCCCGAGGCCGGCGAGTTCTTCGGCTCGCTGATCAGCATGGACGCCCCGCGGCACACCAAGATCCGGCGCATCGCCGCGCAGGCGTTCACGCCGCGGCGCACCGAGGCGCTGCTCGAGGACGTGACGCGCGTGGCCCGCTCGGTGATCGCCTCGGCGCGCGCGAAGGCCCGGGACGGCGACGGCTCGTTCGACCTCGTCGCCGACGTCTCCGCCCCGATGCCCTTGTTGATCATCTGCGAGATGATGGGCGTGCCGGAGTCGCGACGCGACGAGGTGTTCGCGCACTCGAACGTCATCCTCGCCGGTGACGACCCCGAGTACGTCACCTCGGACAACCCGCTCGGCGACTACCTCGCCGCGGGTGCCGGCCTCTCGTCGCTGATGACGGAGCTGGCCGCGGAGCGCGAGGCGACGCCGGGCGACGACGTGACCTCCGCGCTCGTGCACGGCACCGTCGACGGCGAGCGGCTGACGCACCAGGAGATCGCGTCGTTCTTCATCCTGCTCTGCGTCGCGGGCAACGAGACCACGCGCAACGCGATCACCCACGGCGTCTGGGGCATGCACCTCCGGCCGGCGCAGTGGGAGCTGTGGTCCGGCGACGTCGAGGGCGTCACCCCGACCGCCGTGGACGAGGTCGTGCGCTGGGCCTCGCCGATCAACTGGATGCGCCGCACGGCGGTCTCCGACACCTCCGTGGGCGGCGTGGACATCGCCGCGGGCGAGAAGCTGCTGCTCCTCTACGGGGCGTCCAATCGCGACACCTCGGTGTTCACCGACCCCGAGCACCTCGACCTGCGCCGCTCCCCCAACCCCCACCAGGGCTTCGGTGCGCACGGCCCGCACTTCTGCCTCGGCGCCCACCTCGCCCGTCGCGAGATCGCGGTGATGTTCCGGGAGCTCTTCGCCGGCATGCCCGACCTGCGCGTCGTCGGCGAGCCCGACCGCCTGCGCAGCATCTTCGTCAACGGGATCAAGCACCTGCCCGTCGCGCTGGCGGGCACCGACGCGGCGCGGGGTTCCTGAGCGCTCGTGCCAGCAATGCGGCTTTCCCGGCGTGGGACGCCAGGATCGCCACACGCTCGCTGCGCGACACGCCGCGTGGTGTTCCAGCCTGGCGGCCACGCTGACGTTCAACGTCAGGAAAGCCGCCCGCTCGATCCGCGACGATCGAGATCGCGGTCCTGGTGACGATCGGTGTCACATCTGACATCGATCGTCACCGAGACGGCGATCGAGTGGTCACGAGGCGTCGGACGGCGTGCTGCGGGCGCGGCGGAGGATCCGGTGACGCAGGGCGAAGGCCCCGAGCGTCGAGAGGATCAGCACGCCGATGACGGCGGGCGTCCCCATCCCACCCGGGAGGTTGTCGAACGCCATCGCCTGCACGTCGCTCGTGGTCGTGACCGGCGAGCCGGTGTTCTCGCCGGCGATGGTCCGCAGCGGGCTCCCGGGCGGGGCCAGGAGCAGGGCCGGGTTGGGCGTGCCGAAGTTCAGCAGCGGCATCCGTGCGGCCGCCAGCCCCCCGGGTGCGGCGAGCGCCGGAGCCGCGACGGCGCCCCGCACGTCGGGGGCCGGGAGACCCGACGGCGCCTGACCACCGCCGACCGTCTGACTGCCCGATACGGGCCCGCCGCTGGTCCCGGTGCCGGCATCGGGGCCGCCGGCCCCGCCGCTCCCGGCGTCCGTCCCCTCGTCGGACCCGGTCGGTGTCGCCGGGTCGACCGACGTGTCGTCGCCGGTCGGAAGCGTCGGGATGGGCACCGAGATGACGGGGGTCTCCGAGTTCCCGCCCGTCGGCTCCTCGCCGCCGGAACCCGAGGCATCGGCGTCCGAGGAGCTCGTGAGGCCCAGGGCGCCGAGGAGTTGGTCGACCGTGGGCTTGACGCCGTTCACCAGGCACGTGCCGTCGGGCGCCTCGGTCACGTCGCCACGCACCGGATAGGGCGTCAGCCCTAGCAGGCACGTCCCCGCCGCCGACGCCGTCCCGGCGCCGAGGGTCAGGGCGCCGGTGACGAGGGCACCGACGATCACGCTGGGGAGCAGGCGACCTCGACGAGCGATCATGCGCGGACCCCTTCGGCCGGACGGTGGACCCCCGGGCGCACCCGGGTGGTTTGCGCGCTCATCGGCAGAAGGACACGGCTGTTACTCACCAGTTGCCTCTCCTGAGAAAGTGACTCCCTCCAGCCCAGCGCCCACCGACCGAACGGCCGCTGAAGTTGTTCCGGTCGCGAGGTTTGCGCAGCACCAGGCCGTTGGGTCCTGTGCGCGCACCCTCAGGCCCGACCGGGTGTCACCGGCCTGCTCCGCGCTCCTCCCCGGTTGCGGTGCGTGACACTGATCGCATGACCGGCGAGTCGTTGCGCCTGGAGTTCCGGCGGCAGGTGCGCGAGCGGGTCCTCACGACCGCCCACGAGCACACCGTCGAGCGCGGGTGGGAGCACGTGCGGGTCGGCGAGGTGGCCGTCGACTCCGGGGTCTCGCGCCCGACGCTCTACCGGGAGTTCGGGAACAAGGACGGGCTCGGCGAGGCGCTGATGACGCGCGAGGCCGAGCGGTTCTTCGCCGCGATCGCCGAGGCGCTGTCCGAGCACGAGGACGTCGGCGAGGCGGTGGCGGCCGCGACGCGCCTGACCCTCGAGGAGGCCGCCGACAACCCGCTGCTGCGCGCCGTGCTGACCGGCAGCCGCACGGGCGACGCCGGCCTGCTGCCGTTCCTGACGTCGCGCTCGGAGGCCATCCGGGAGTCGGCGCGCGCCCTGCTGGCCACCTGGCTGGTCCAGCGGCGCCCGGAGCTCCTGCCGACGCTGGTCGAGGAGACCGTCGACGCCGTCGTCCGCCTGGTCATCTCCCACGTCGTCGCCCCGGCCCTCGACCCGGTCGACGTCGGCCGGCGCGTCTCCCATCTCCTCACCGCGCTACTCCGAACGCCAAACTGAGACAAAAATCGGGTCTTGTCTCCGTGCGGGTCACACCGGCACACTCTGACGCGAGCCGTCGCGTCGAGGGAGACAGGCCCATGAGTACGACCGAAGTGACCACCGGAGAGAACGCCGCCGGCGCGGAGCGCCCCTGGCGTGACCGCAAGCGCTACCTCTGGCCCCTGGCCACCGTGATGCCCGCGATGCCCTTCCTGGGCGCCGGGCTCGCCGCCGCCACGGGCTGGGCCGGCTGGTGGTGGGTCGGCCCGATGATCCTGTTCGTCGTCCTCCCGGGCCTGGACATCGTCTTCGGCGCCACCGACGACAACCCGCCGGAGTCCGAGCGCGAGCGCCTCGAGGCCGACCGCTACTACCGCTGGGTCACCTACCTGTTCCTGCCGATCCAGTACGCGAGCCTCGTGTTCAGCTGCTGGGTCTGGGCGACGTGGGACCTGCCCTGGCACGCCGACCTCGGGCTCGCGCTGACGATGGGCGTGGTCTCCGGCGTCGCGATCAACACCGCGCACGAGCTGGGGCACAAGCGCGAGGACGTCGAGCGCTGGCTGTCGAAGATCGCGCTGGCCAGCTCCGCGTACGGGCACTTCTACGTCGAGCACAACCGCGGCCACCACGTCCGCGTCGCCACGCCGGAGGACCCGGCGAGCTCGCGGCTCGGCGAGGGCTTCTGGACGTTCCTGCCGCGCACCGTGTGGGGCAGCTTGCGCTCGTCGTGGCACCTGGAGACCAAGCGCCGCTCGAAGGGCCGTCACACGCCGTTCGACCACGAGATCCTGATCGCGTGGGCCATGACGGTCGTGCTGTTCGTGACCCTCGTGGCCGTGTTCGGCTGGGTCGTGCTGCCCTGGCTCGTCCTGCAGGCGGTCGTCGGGTTCTCGCTGCTCGAGGTCGTGAACTACCTGGAGCACTACGGCCTCAAGCGGGCGAAGCGCGAGGACGGCCGCTACGAGCGCACCGACCCCCGGCACAGCTGGAACGCCGACCACACCGTGTCGAACCTGCTGCTCTACCAGCTGCAGCGCCACTCCGACCACCACGCCAACCCGCTGCGCCGCTACCAGACGCTGCGGCACTTCGAGGAGTCCCCGCAGCTGCCCAGCGGCTACGGCTCGATGATCGTGGTGGCGCTGTTCCCGCCGCTGTGGCGCGCGATGATGGACCGCAAGGTGCTCGCCCACTACGACGGCGACGTCACGCTCGCGAACATCCACCCGCGCAAGCGTGAGCGGTATATCACCCGCTACGCCCGGACATAAGACGGCCGACGCGGGTGTTGCCCACGAGAGTGAGCGCAGCACCCGCCGACGCCCTCGACCCCGCCCGCCGCGGCCGGCTCTTCGCCGCGGTGGCCGGGGTCGTCGTGCTCTTCCTGGCCGCGTCCAGCGTCCCGTCGCCGCTCTACGTCGTGTACCAGGCGGCGTGGGGCTTCTCCGCCGCGACGCTGACGATCGTCTTCGCGGTCTACGTGCTGTTCCTGCTGGCGTCGTTGCTGGTGGTCGGCGGGCTGTCCGACCACGTCGGGCGCCGCCCGGTGCTCGCCGTCGCGCTGGTGGTGCAGACGGTGGCGGTGGTGCTGTTCCTCGTCGCGTCGAACGTGACGATGCTGCTGGTCGCGCGGGCCGTGCAGGGGGCGGCCACCGGCGCCGCGATCACGGCGATGGCGGCGACGCTCGTCGACCTGGATCCCCGACGGGCCGGCCTGGCGAACGCCGCGACACCGCTGATCGGCCTCGCCCTGGGTGCGCTCGGCTGCGGGCTGCTCGTCGAGTTCGCGCCGGCGCCGACCAGGCTGGTGTGGATCGTGCTGCTCGCCGGGTTCGTGCTCGTCGCCGCGGTGCTCGCCGTCCTCCCCGAGACCGCTCCGCGGCGCACCGGCGCGCTGGCCTCGCTGCGCCCGCGCGTCCGCATCCCCGCCGGGCTGCGCGGCGAGGTCCTGGCGATCGCCCCGACGCTCGCGGCGAGCTGGGCGCTCGGCGGGCTCTACCTCTCGCTCGGCCCGTCCGTGGCCGCCGAGCTCCTGGGGCTGCGCAGCCACCTCGTCGGCGGCATCGTCGTGACCCTCCTGTGCGGCGTCGGGGCCGCGACCGCCGTCGTGGCGTTCTGCCGCGCCCCGGAGACGCTGCTGGCCCCGGCCGGCGGCCTGCTCGCCCTCGGCACCCTGATCACGCTCGCGGCGCTGGTGCTCGGCTCGCCGCTGGGCACCGCGGCCGGCACCGTCGTCGCCGGGCTGGGCTTCGGGTCGGCGTCGCTGGCCTGCTTCGGCACGCTGGCCCGGATCGCCGCGCCGGAGAACCGCGGCGAGCTCATGGCCGTCGCTTACACCGTCGCCTACCTGGCCTTCAGCCTCCCGGCGGTGATCGCGGGCTTCCTCACCGTCCGGATCGGCCTGCGCCCGGTCGCCGAGGGCTACGGGCTGGTCGTCGTGGTCCTGGGCCTGACGGCCGTCGTGGCACGCCTGCTCGTCGTGCGTGCCCGGCGGGGGGCGGACCCGCAGCGCGTGGACGCCTGACCCGGCCCGGAACGGGCACCCTCCCCCGACGAGAGATCACCGTCGAGAGGACACGCATGCCGAAGCCCCCGCTGCCCGACGAGGTCCAGCAGCTGCTGGCCCGCCCCAACCCGAGCGTGATCACGTCGATCCGCGGTGACGGGCAGCCCGTCTCCGTCGCCACCTGGTACCTCTGGGACGACGGCCGGGTGCTCGTGAACATGGACGCCCAGCGCAAGCGGGTCGAGTACCTCCGCAACGACCCGCGGGCCTCGATCACCATCCTGGCCGAGGACGACTGGTACACCCACGTCAGCATCCAGGGCCGCGTGGTCGAGTGGGCCGACGACACCGACCTCGCGATCATCGACCGCGCGTCGAAGCACTACACCGGCGATCCCTACCCCATCCGTGACCGCGCCCGGGTGGCGGCGTGGATCGAGGTGGACCGCTGGCACGGCTGGGGCCAGGTCAAGGCCTCGGACGTTCCCGACAACGCGGGCTGATCCGGACCCCCTCCGGTCACCCGATCGGCACGGCCCGACCCGTGGTTAGGGTTGCCTGGGTCGGGGCGGGACCGCTCTCCGCGGTCTCCCACCCCGGCCCAGCCGCGTCGCGACGGAGGTGGGAGTGACCCTCGCCCGTGGGCCCCGAGCGGGCCTCGCCGGTGATCGCACGGACCTGGAGCCGGTCCACGACACCGTGCTCGACGCGGTCGGGTCGACGCCGCTGGTGGCGCTCGGACGGCTGTTCCCGGACCCCGGGGTCGAGGTGCTCGCCAAGCTCGAGCTGATGAACCCGGGCGGCAGCATGAAGGACCGCTCGGCGCGCTACATCGTGGACAGTGGGCTCGCCGACGGGTCGATCCCCCCACGGAGCCGCCTGGTCGAGTCGAGCTCGGGCAACTTCGGGGTCGCGGTCGCCATGGTCGCCCGGCTGCACGGACTCGCGTTCACCTGCGTCGTCGACCCGCACGCCAGCCCCGCCAACGTCGCGATCATGCGCGGGCTCGGGGCCGACGTCGAGGCCGTCGACGAGCCCGACGAGGCCGGGGGCTACCTGCACACGCGGCTCGCCCGCGTGCACGAGCTCCTCGCCACGACGCCGGACACCGTCTGGATCAACCAGTACGCCAACGACCGGAACTGGCTCGCGCACTACCACGGCACCGGCGCCGAGATCGCCGACGCGCTGATCGTGCCGCCCACCCACCTCGTCGGCGCCGTCTCCACCACCGGCAGCCTGCTCGGCTGTGCCCGCAGACTGCGCGAGGTGTGCGACCCGCTCGAGGTCGTCGCCGCCGACGCCGTCGGCTCGGTGATCTTCGGGGGCCCCGGCGGGCGGCGGGAGCTGCCGGGCCTGGGGTCCAGCCGGGTCCCCGAGCTGCACTCCCCCGACGAGATCGACCGCGTCGAGGCGGTCGACGACGCGACGGCCGCCGAGGCGTGCCGCGAGCTGCTGGCCACCGAGGCGATCTTCGCCGGCGGGTCGACGGGCGCCGTGGTCACCGCCGTGCGCCGCGTCGTGCGCGACCTGACCCCGCCCGCGCGGATCGTCGCGATCTTCCCCGACCGCGGCGACCGGTACCTCGACCGCGTGTGGGACGACGCCTGGCTCGACCGGGCGCGCGCCCGGCGCGGCTCGTGACGACAGCCGCGACCCTCGTCCTGCGCGACCTGCTCGACGCCGCCGTCGCCGAGGACGTCGCCGGGCTGGCGTCGGTGCCGCTCGGCCCGGGGCCCGCGGGCCGACCCGGCGCGTGGGTCCGGCTCCGGCTGCCCGACGGGGGGTGCCTCGCGTGGTGCGCGCGCCCCGGCGGGGTCCTCCGGCGCACGCGGTACGCCGACGGGCCGGTGCTGGTGGGCCCGTCGCTGCGCGAAGTGACCGATCCCGCCGAGGTCCTGGCGCTGCTCGCCCCCGAGGCCCCCTGCCGCGACGTCGTCGCCCAGGACGTCGCCACGGCCGTCGAGCACACCCGGACCGACCCGGGCCCTTCCGGCGAGGAGCGCGCGGCTGCGCGGGGCCGGCCGTTCCACCCGTCCGCGCGGGCGGTCGTCGGCTGGACCCGCGACGACCTCGGACGCTGGGGCCCCGGCCGCACGGTGGCGCCGGACTGGGTCGCGGTGCGGGCGGACCACCTGCGCCACGGCCGCCGGCCGGCGGACGTCGAGGGTGCACCGGACGCCCCGGACGGCTACCGGGCCCTGCCGGTGCACCCGTTCGACCGCGCGCACGTGCTGCCGCGGGTGTTCGCGCCGGAGCTCGCCGACGGGGTGGTCGTGCCGCTGGCGCGGGGCGCCGAGGTGGGGGTGGCCGGGGTCGCGACGGCGTCGCTGCGCACCCTCGACCTCGGCGACGGCCGGCACCTCAAGCTCCCGATGGGGGTGACGACGCTCGGCTCGGCGCGGCTGCTCGGCGCGCGCTCGCTCGACCACGGTGAGCGCGGCGAGCAGGTGCTGCGCCGCGTGCTCGCCGCCGACCCCGCCCTGGCCACGCGCGTCGCCGTCGCCGACGAGACGGCGTGGTCGGGGTTCGCGCGGCCCGACGGGAGCGACGAGTTCCACGACCGTCCCGGCCACCTCGCCGCCCTCGTGCGCCGGCTGCCCCCGCCCGCCGGGACGCGCCGTCTCCCGCTGGCGGCGCTGGCGTGGGGCGACGTCTCGCCGGCCCTGTTCGAGTCCGTCACCGAGGCCGTCGTCGCGACCGGGATCGGGTTCCTGCGCCACGGCGTCCTGCCCGAGATGCACGGGCAGAACGTGCTGCTCGACCTCGACGGCGAGCGGGTCGTGCGGGTCGTGCTGCGCGACCACGACGCCGTGCGCGTCCACCCGCGGTGGCTCTCGGTGCCCGACCCGGCCTACCGCCTGGCGCCGGGCGGGACGCAGTCGCTGCTCCTCGACACCCCCGGCGCGCTGATCGGCTTCTTCGCGACGCTGGCCGTCGAAGTCGGGCTCGGTGGCGTGGCCGACGCGCTGGTGCGGGCGACCGGGCGGCCGGAGACGCACTGGTGGTCGGTGATCCGGCGGGCCGTCGAGCGGGCCGTCGACGCGACGCGCAGCCCGGTGGTGCGCCACGCCCTGCAGAGCGTCCTGCTCGACGCCGACACCTGGCCCTACCGCTCGGTGCTGCGCCCGCTGCTCGAGCGCGGGCCGTCGCCGGGCACGAGCATGCCCGCGGGCGTGGTGCGCGTGCCGAACCCGTTGCGGGCGGTCCGCTGACGCCCCATGTGAGTGAAATTGTGGGCTATAGCCCACAATTTCACTCACATAGGCCGGTCGGGGTAGACCTACCGGCGCGTCAGGCGATCAACCCCACCGTCCGGAACATCCCGGCCGGGTCGTAGGCCTCGCGCACGCCGGCCAGGAACGCCGCGGTCGCGTCGTCCCAGCACGCCCCGAGCCGGCCGCCGCCCGCCGGGCCCTGGAAGTTCGGGAGCCCGCCGCTGGCCCACGGCCGGACGGCGTCGACGACGCCGCGCGCCGCGGCCGGCGCGATCGCCGCCACCGGCGGGAACATCGGCGCCAGCGCGTAGAGCCCGAACGCCGCGTCCCGGCCCGCCACCGCGTCGTGCCCGCCCTCGGGACGCCGTTCGATCGCCCCGCCGAGGTGCCGGAGCTCCGCCATGATCAGGGGCGTGTCGACGCCCGGGCCGGCGACGGCGAGCAGCGCGTCGACGGCCTCGGCGGGCAGGGCACGCAGCGTCGCCCCGTCGTCCCAGATCGGCATCGGCTCGGTCGGGTCCGAGTGGATCGTGTCGATCGCGGCGAACGGCATCTCGCCGACCATGTCCGCGACCGGCTCGGCCACGGCCCGCATCGGGGCCAGCAGCGCCGCGCCGTCCTCGGCGCTCCCCAGGAACGCGAAGCGCAGGTGGGTCACGAACGCGCCCTGCAGCGGCGGCGGCAGCGACGGGTCCGGGGGCAGGCGCAGCAGCGCGACCGAGGTCGACGCCTCGTCGGGCAGCGTGGCGACCCACTCACGCCAGGTGTGCAGCAGCTGCGGCGACGCCTCGCCGGGGAAGAAGATGCCGCCGCCGTGGAGGCGGGACACGGGGTGCAGCGCGATCTCCATCTCGGTGACGACGCCGAAGCCGGTCTTGCCGCCCCGCAGCGCGTCGAACAGGTCGGGCTCGCGGGTCGCGTCGACGTCGCGCTCGACGCCGTCGGCGGTGACGATCCGGAGGCGGCGGACCTGGTCGGCGCCGGTGCCGAACGCGCGGGACAGCGGGCCGTGCCCGCCGCCGAGGCAGAAGCCGACGACGCCGACGTGCGACGACGAGCCGCAGATCGGGGCCAGCCCGTGCGGCGTGGCCTCGGCGATCACCTGCTGCCAGCGGGCCCCACCGCCGACGACCGCGGTGCGGGTGACGGGGTCGACGCGCACGTCGTCGAGGTGGCGGGTGGAGACCAGGAGCGAGCCGGCGAGGTCGCTGAGCAGCTGGTGACCGGTGGCCTGCACGCTCACGGGCAGGCCCTCCTCCCCCGCCCACCGGATCGCGGCGGCGACGTCGGCGGGACTGCGGGCCTCCACGACCAGGTCGGGGCGTGGCGTCGTCGTCGTGACGAACGGGGCGACGGCGGCGACGTAGGCGGGGTCGTCGGGGCGGACGAAGGTCGGGGTGGTCGTCGGGGTGGTGATCGAGGTGGTCATGACGGGGTCCTCTCGGGGAAGGCGGTGCCGGACGCGGGTTGGACGTCCGGGCGGGGCGGAACGGGTTCAGCGACCGGCCGTGGCGTCGATCTCGACGGCCATGCCGGGGACGGCGAGGCGGGCGACCGCCACGAGCGTCGCGGGCGGGGTGGCGCCGGCGGCGTCGAGCCGCTCGGTGATCGCGCCGTAGGCGGCGAGGGCGGCGTCCATGTCGGTCACGTGGACGACGAGGCGGGTGACGTCGCGCAGGTCCATGCCGCCGCGGGCGAGGAGGTCCTCGATGTTCGCCATCGCGAGGGACATCTGGGCGGACATGTCACCCTCGTGCAGGAGAGCTCCGTCGGCGTCGATCGACCCCTGCCCGGCCACGGTCAGTAGCCGGGCCGGTGCCGAGCGGAGCTGGGCCTGGTCGTAGCGGAAGCCGGCGTTCCACGACGTCGGGTTGATCCGGTACGGACCGGTGAGCTGCTGTGTCATGCCGAGAAGCCTGCGACCACGATCGTCCGGCGCCCATCCCAGCGCTCTGGGGAGCTCCCACCCCAGAAATCTGGGATCCCTCGTTCGCCACAGCAGGAGCTACAGTCAGTGACATGACCGCGGTGAGTGCCGAGCGCGTGCGCACGCAGATCGACGGGCTGGCCGCGGCGGGTCTGGACTGGCCGACGTTCGGCGCCTCCGCCATCGAGGTCCTGCGCCGGGCGCTGCCGTTCTCCGCGGCGTGCCTGTGCACCGTCGACCCGGCCACCGAGCTCGTCACCGCGACGGTGAAGTGGGGCGATGTCGACGACCAGCACGACCTCGAGTGGTCCTACTACGAGTACGAGGTCGAGGACGTCTACGACTTCCGCGAGGTGTCCCGCCGGCCCGGCGCGGTCGCGGCGCTCGCCGCCGAGACCGGGGGCGACCCCGCGCGGTCGCGCCGCTTCGCCGAGATGTTCTCCCCCGTCTGGGACTACTCCGACGAGCTGCGCGCGGGGCTCGCCGCCGACGGGGCGACGTGGGGCGGGCTCGCGCTGTTCCACCAGGGCGGGCGCACCTTCACCCCGGCCGAGCAGGAGTTCGTGACGTCGGTGTCGGCCGGCTTCGCGCGCGGGCTGCGCACCGGCCTGGTGGTCGGCGCCGCCGATCTCGCGGTGGTCGCGGACGGCGGCGGGCCGGCGGTGATCGTGGTCGGCGCCGACGACGAGGTCGTGTCGGCGAACGTCGGGGCCCAGGAGCGCGTCACCGACCTCGGCGGCGGCACGTTGGGCGACGCGCCGCTGCCGCAGGTGGTGTGCGCGATCGTCGGCGCGGCCCGGCGCCGCGCCGCCGACCCGGGCGCCCCGATGCCCCGCGCGCGCCTGCGCTCACGCTCCGGGCGCTGGGTCGTCGCGCACGCGTCGCCGATGGTCGGCCGTGGCGGCACCGTCGCCGACGTCGTCGTCACCCTCGAGGACGCCCGCCCGCCCGAGGTGATCCCGCTGGTGGTCGCGTCCTACGGGCTCACCGGACGGGAGCGCGACGTCGTCGGTCTCGTGCTGGCGGGGGTCGACACCGCCGACGTCGCGAGCCGGCTGCACCTCTCGGCCTACACCGTGCAGGACCACCTCAAGAAGATTTTCGGGAAGGTCGGGGTCCGCAGCCGCCGCGAGCTCATCGCGCGGATCTACAACGACCACTACGTCCCCCACCTCGTCGAGGGCGGCGCCCTGGCCCCGTCGGGGTGGTTCGCGACCTGACGTGACGGGCCTCAGCCCGCCTGGCGCTGCCCGTCGATCTTCCACGTGCCGTCGGCGGCGACGAGCCGAAACACCGTGCGCTCGTCGACCTCGCGGCCGTCGGCGTAGCGGTAGGTCACGGTGGCGTCGACCTCGTCGCCCCCCGCGGGCGACACCCCGCGCACCGTGACCTGCGAGATCGTGCCCCAGAATCCGCGGTAGCCGTCGAACCCGCCCGCCGTGCCCTGCTGGAACGACGGCGTGAGCCGCTGCCAGCCCTCGTCGAGGCGGTCCGGGATCAGGGCGTAGTAGTCGATCACGGCCTGCTGGCGGGCCTGGTCCTCCGGGCTGCCGGCGAGCGCCACCGAGCCGCTCGATCCCCCGGTCGACCCCTCGGTCGATCCCGAGCCGGATCCGACGCCCGGGGCCTCCGGCGCGGCGGTGCTGCCCGGTACGGACGCCCCCGGGCGCCCGCCCGTGCCGTCCCCGAGCAGCGCCGCCGTGAGCACGCCGACCACCGCCACCACGACCACCGCCGCGGCGACCCAGGGCCAGCGTCGCCGACGGGCGGCCTCCGGTGGCTCCGGCTCCGGCTCGGACTCGGGTGCGGCGGCCACCGGGGCCGTCGTCGCCGGCCGGGTGTCGGGTGCGACCGGGGGTGCGACCGGGGGCGCCTCGGGGGGCCGCGGGGGCGCGGCGACGGGGGCCGGGGTCGCGGGAGGGGACGGGGTCGCGGGTGGGGACGGCGCCGGAACCGGGGCCGGCTCGCGGCGGGCCAGGAACGGCGTCACCGGCCCTTCCTCGGTGCCGGCCTCCGTGGCGAGGAGCCGGGCGAGGTCGTCACGGACCTGGTCCATCGTGGGGCGGCGCTCGGGGTCGGGGCGCAGCAGGGACTCGACGAGCGCCGTGATCGAGCCTCGGTGCTCCGGCGGGGCGTACTCGCCCGACGCGACACGGTGCAGCACCGCGAGCGGGTTGTCACCGGAGCCGAAGGGCGGCGCGCCCTCGAGCGCGGCGTAGAGCGTGGAGCCCAGCGAGTAGACGTCGGAGCGGAAGTCGGCGGTCCCGCCGCGGGCGACCTCGGGCGCGAGGTAGGCGGGCGTGCCGGCCATCATCCCCGTCGAGGTGAGGGTGACGTCGTCGACGGCGCGGGCGATGCCGAAGTCGGTGACCTTGACGAGCCCGTCGTCGGCGAGCAGGACGTTGCCGGGCTTGACGTCGCGGTGCACGATCCCGGCGTCGTGGGCGGCCGCGAGCGCGTCGGCGACCTGGCGACCGACGAGGGCGACGCGGCCGGGCACGAGCGGCCCGTGGGCGACGAGGACCTCGGCGAGACTGCGGGAGGCCAGGTACTCCATGACGAGCCACGGGCGGCCGTCGTGCTCGACGACGTCGTAGACCGCGATCGCGTGCGGGTGGTGCAGCCGGGCGATCATCCGGCCCTCGCGGAAGACCCGGCGGTGGGCCTGCTCGCGGGCCTGCTCGTCGGCGCCGGCCGGCAGCGAGACCTGTTTGAGCGCCACCTCGCGGCGCAGCCGCTCGTCCTCCGCCCGCCACACGACGCCCATCGCGCCCTGCCCGACGCGCGTCCGGACGCGGTAGCGCTCGGCGATCAGCTCGCCCTCGTCGGCCACCCGCACTCTCCGCTCATCTCGCTGCCTCGTCCCGGACCGGTGCCGGGAGTCTGCCCGAGACGGGCGTCGATCATGTGGGTGAGTGCTCAGCGCGTCGGGAGCCGGAACCCGCCGGTCATGAGCTCGTAGCTCATCTCGTGCACGTCCTGGGTGGTGACGAGGTCGATGCCCCGGCGGGCGGCCTCGGCGCGGGCGGCGCCGAACGTCGCGTCGGAGTCCTCGTGCGAGCGGCCCCGCGTCCAGTAGCGGATGGCATGGCAGTGGCTGCGCGCGAGCCCGCGGTCGAGGCGCAGGTGCTCGCGGATCGCCTTGACGGCGTGCCCTTCCGCCGCGACCCACACCGCGACGCCGCTGACGACGGCGTGCCGGCGCAGGGCCTCCTCGAGCGAGCCGCCGCGGTCGCGGTGGACCCAGGTGACGGGGCGGGCGAGCTCCTGCTGGTCGGCCGGGTCGGCGAGCTCGACGACCGTGTCGATCGGCAGCTCGGCCGGGAGGGCCTCGTGCAGGGCGGCGATCGCCGGGAGCGCGGTCTCGTCGCCCGCCAGCAGGACCGCGCGGGCGTCGGCGGGCGGGGTCCAGCCGCCGCCGGGACCGACGACGCCGACGGGGTCGCCGGCGCGGGCGGCGCAGGCCCAGCGCCCGGCGGCGGAGTCGCCGTGCAGGGCGACGTCGATCGTCATCTCGCCGCGCCCGGCGTCGAGGGCGCGGACGGTCATGCTGCGGGCGTACGGGCGGTTCAGGTCCGACGGCCACGTCAGTCCGGAGGGCCCGGCGACGGGCAGGGTGACCTCGGCACCGGGGTCGCCGAAGAGCAGCCGCACGTGCGCGGCCGGCGGCACCGGACCCACCGTACGGAGGGCCTCACCGCGGACGGTGACGCGACGCATCCGCGGTGTGAGCTGCGACGACCCGGCGACGCGCAGGTCCGGAAGGACCGCCATCCTCGCCACGCCCTCACCTCCCGATCGCCCGAATGCGAGGAAGGCTAGCCTCACCAAGCTGGATCGAGCCACCCCGGAACCGTCCGGGGCGCCGAGCGGGACATCGAACACGGCGACACGCCGAGGACGTCGGAGGAACACACCCGAACCGGGCACGTGATCGTGGCGCCTTTCCTGACGTCCAACATCAGCGTGGCCGCCACGCTGACCCACCCCCGTGCGTCAGAGGCCGAAGACCTTGCGCGCGGTCTCGCCGAGGATGTTGCGCTTGGCGTGGTCGTCGAGGAACGGCAGCGACGCGATGCGCCCGGGGACGTCGAAGTCCCAATGCGGCCAGTCCGACGAGTACATCAGCGAGTTCGGGGCGTCGATGGCGCGCAGGGTCGCCTCGAGCAGCGCGTCGTCGGTCCACTCCATCGGCTGCGACGTGTAGTACATCTCGCGCATGTAGTGCGACGGCGGCTTCGTCAGCAGCGGGGCGTCGGACTGGCGCATGTAGTACTCGTGGTCGAGGCGCTGCATCATGAACGGCACCCAGGCCAGTCCGCTCTCGATCCAGATGGTCTTGAGCCCGGGGAACCGCTCGGGGATCCCGTTGATGACCCAGTTGGTCATGTGGGTCATGTTGCACGTCACGAAGCTCATCGCGTGCGCCGACAGGAAGCGGTTCATCGTCGACGTCATCGAGTCGGCCTGGTTCGGCCCGGCGTGGAAGCCGATCGGCAGACCCCGCTCCTCGAGCATCCGGTAGAGCGGCATGTAGGCGTTGCGGTGCACGCCCGCGTGGCGCTGGCTGGTGACGAGGAAACCGATGACGCCGGGGTGGTCGGCGAACTCCTCGACGGTTGCGAGGCAGGCCTCGGGGTCCTCGAACGGCAGGCCGAGCATCGTCTTCACGCGCGGTTCGCGCGGAAGGATCTGGCTGGTGAACCACCGGTTGTAGGCCTGCAGCAGCGCGCTCGCGACCTGCGGCTGCGGGTGCAGGCCCGTCTCCAGCATCGGCTGCGGGAAGACCACCTGCACGTCGATGCTCATCGCGTCCATCGCGCGGCGCACGAGCGTCACGTCGCGTTCGGCACCCGAGCCGGCGCCGGGGGTCTCCTCGGCCAGCGACGCCTGGTGCGGGATGCGCCCGGAGACGTCCTGCATCGTCAGGCCGGGCGGGTGGTTGTGCAGCGCCAGGTGCGAGGCCTGCGGCCAGTTGCGCATCATCTGGTGCGCGGTGTCCTTGAGCACCGGCGAGTCGAGGAACTCGAGGATCTCCGGCCACGAGTCGAGCTCGACGTGGTGGGAGTCGACGTCGACGATGAAGTACTCGTCGAGGCCGTAGCGCTCGGTGTCGCGGGCGGCGTTCGCGAGGATCTCGCGGCTGTCGGTGTGGGTGGTGATCTCCTGCGTGGGCAGGCGGCGGACACCGTCGTCGATGGTCATGAACTGCTCCTCGAGAACCACAGGGCGAGGTCGAACGGGTTGAGGTCGTGCGCCTTGAGCGCGGCGGTGGCGAGGACGACCGACTCGGTGGGGGTCACGTCCGTCCCGTGCAGGGGGTGCGCGCCCTCCTCGGCGCCGACCGCGTAGAGACGCGCGGCGACGGCGACGAGCCGGCGCGCGACGTCCGGGTCGAGCGCCGCGATCGCGCCGTCGCCGAGGCCCGCGTCGACCTCGGTGGTCAGTTCCTCCACGAGCGAGGCGATGCGCTCAGACCGTGACACGGATCCGCCCGCCCTCCTCGGCGACCGTCACCGGGCGCAGCGCGTAGTCCGGCCGGCCGGGGTGGCGCCCGGTCGTGACGTCGTACTCGAAGCCGTGCCAGGGGCAGACGATGTGCATCTCGGCGTCGTCGAAGACGAGGCCGAGGCTGCGCTGCTCGGCGTCGAGGCGCTCGCGCACCCGCGAGACGATCCGGCCCTGGCAGGCGGGCCCGCCCTGGTGGGCGCAGACGTTCTCGTAGGCGTAGAGGCGGTCGCGGAAGCGGAAGACGCCGACGGTGACGGCGTCGCCTCCCGTCCCGAGCGTGACGACGAGCCGGCTGCGCTCCGCGATCTCGTCGCTCGCGCCGACGTCGTAGGTCCGGGCCGGCGGTGCCGACCCGTCGAGCGTGGTGGTCATGCCGACCACCGTGCGCCAGGCCACAACCCTTGTAAAGTTCAGCTATGTGGGCTGATACATGAGCAATCCTGCGTATTCGCTCCGCCAGCTCAGCTACTTCGTCGCCGTGGCGGAGGCCGGCACCCTCGCGGGGGCGTCGGCGAGCCTGCACGTCTCGGCATCGGCGCTCTCCCTGGCCCTCGACGAGCTCGAGCGGGCCCTCGACGCCCAGCTCACCGTGCGCCGCCGCGCCCACGGGATCCGCCTGACCCCCGCGGGCCAGGAGACCCTGCGCCGGGCCCGTCGGCTGCTGCGCGAGGCCGACGAGCTGGCCGACGCGGCCGCGGGCGACCCGGGCGAGGTCGCCGGCACCGTCCGCGTCGGCTGCTACACGACGCTCGCGCCCGGCCTGCTGCCCGCGGCGATCGGGCGCTTCACCGCCGACCACCCGCGGGCGCGCGTCGAGTTCGTCGAGGGCTCGCAGGACCTGCTGGCCCGCGGGCTGCTCGGGGGCGAGCTCGACGTCGCCGTGCTCTACGACCACCGTCTCGACCCGGCCCTGGAGCTCACCGCGGTCTCGGCGAACACGCCCCACCTCGTGCTCCCCCGCGGGCACCGGCTGCTACGCGGCGAGGCGCCGGTCGCGCTCGCCGACCTGGCCGGGGAGCCCATGGTGCTGCTGGACCTGCCGCCGAGCTCGGAGCACGCGCTCGGCGTCTGCCTCGCGGCGGGCCTGTCGCCGCGCGTGCGCTACCGGACCGCCAACGCCGAGACCGCCCGCGCGCTCGTGGGGCAGGGCCTGGGGTTCACGGTGCTCGCCCAGGCCGACCCGGAGGCCGGGCGGCGCGAGGAGGTCGTCGCGGTGCCGATCGCCGAGGAGCCCGCGCCGCTGCCGATCGTCCTGGCGTGGTCGGGCCAGGTGGCGCCCACCGCGACGGCGCGGGCCTTCGCCACGGCGGTGACGTCCTGCGGGCCCGCCGTCTGATCGCCAGGATGGAGGGCGACGACGTCGACGGCGGGAGGGGCCACCGGTGGACGATCTGCGGGACGACGAGTACATCCCCGCACACCTGCGCGACGATCTCGACACCGAGCCGCCACCCTGGCCGCCGCACGAGATCGTCCCCGGGATCTGGCAGTCGGGCGACCCCGAGCCGGGCGAGCACTGGGACGCGGTGTTCGACCTGCACGGTAGCGACCTGCCGCTCGAGGACGTCGAGTTCTACGTCCACTGGATCATCGAGGACGGTCCGGCGCCCGACTTCACGACCCTGCGCGGGCTCGCCGACCTCGTCGACGACATGCGCCATGACGGCAAGCGGGTGCTCATCCACTGCGCGGCGGGCATCAACCGGTCCGGGCTGCTCTCGGCCGCCGCGCTGATCCGCGGCGGTCACGACCCGGACGACGCCATCGAGCTCGTCCGGCGGGCGCGCACCGGCGCGCTCAACAATCCGAACTTCGTCGAGATGCTCCACGACCCGCGGTGGAAGCCACGGGAGTGAGCCCCGAGAGCTCCTCGAACAGCGCCAGGAGCTCGCCGACGTCCGTGGCGCCCAGGCGCTGCTGACGCCCGATGAGCACCGCGAGGGCGAGGTCGGCGAGCCGGCCGGCGCGCCCGTCCTCGACCCCGGCGGCGACGAGCGCGTCGGCGACCACGCGCCGGCGCTGCTCGTCGACCCGCTCCTGCACGACCGCCACGCGCGGGTCGCCGTGCGCCCACGAGCGGATCGCGGTCTCGGCCTCGTGCGGGAACGTCAGGGCGAGGTGCTTGAGCACGTCGAGGCGGCCCTCGGGATCGGGCTCGCGACCGGCGACCTCGGCCAGGCGGCGCGTGTCGACGGTCTCCCAGTGCTCGAGCAGCGCGTCGACGAAGCCGTCCCAGCCACCGAAGTGGTGGTAGAACGACCCGCTCGTCACGCCGACGGCGCGGCACAGCGTGGCCAGACGCAGACCCGCCCGGCCCTCGTGGGCCAGGAGCCTCATCGCGGCGTCGAAGAAGCCCTCGCGGTTGGTCACCGTCACGTCGCCACCCCCTGGTCGATCGAACGTAGCAGCTCCTACGTTCCCGGCCCGGGGACCGTGACCGACGTCAGACCGTGGTGCGGTGCGGCAGGTCGATCCCGTCGGTGTAGTGCTCGGCGGCCGCGCGCAGCCACAGCGCCCGCCGCTCCTCGGCGTCGGGCTCCGGGAAGCGTTCGCACACCCGCGCCCGGCCCGGCGTGGCCTCCTCGCACGGCCCCCAGACCTCGGCGTACTCGACCTGCCCCGCCTCGGTGAGGGCCTTCGCGAGCACGACGGCGTCGTCGTGGTTCGCGCTCCACCCGAGGCTGCGCCAGCCGTCGACGTCGGGCCCGGGGCCCGGCGGGTCGGCCCAGCCCCGGACCTCCCAGTCCAGCTCGGCGTGCTCGTGGCGACGACGGTCGGACAACGGACGCTCGCTCACGGCGATCACGCTCCTCGCACGGTCCCGGCGACGGAGGCGGCCCGGTCGCCAGGGGGTGGAGCGGTCGGGTCGTCGGTGTCTGTCCCTGCCCGGCATACACCTCCCGTTCACCTCCGTCGAGGCCGACGAACCGGGCCTTCCGCGCGCCCCGGGAGGGACGGGCACGGAGCGCAGACGATCGTGATCGGACCGTGACCTGGTGCGCGCCGGCGAAGCAGCGAACGCGCTGTTCGTTGCGCTAGAAGCAGCGAACGGCGCGTTCGTTCCGGCGGGTGACCGGGTCACCCGCCGCCGAGGTGGGTGACCGCGTCGGCCAGGTCGACGACGTCGGCGTACTTGGCGTCGAGGTCGGCGAGGTTCTGGTCGTGCAGGGCCACGGTGCGGTCGGCGCAGGCGTCGCGGACGACGATCGGGCGGAACCCGGCGGCGAGGGCGTCGGTGGCCGTCGCCCGCACACAGCCCGACGTCGAGACACCGGCGACGACGACGGTGTCGACGCCCCGGGCGCGCAGCGTGCCGGCCAGCGAGGTCCCGGCGAACGACGACGCGTGCTGCTTGACGACGACGGGCTCCCCGTCGCGGGGCGCCAGCGCGAGCTCGCCCCACCCGCCCGGTGCGCCCTCGGCGAAGCACGCCAGCGACGGCACCTTGGCGACGAAGAAGCCGCCGTCGGTCAGGTCGGGCGCGAAGCGGACCACGGTCCAGAGCACCGGGACGTCGGCCGCGCGGGCCGCCGCGACGAGCTCCTCGGCGGGCCCGAGCACGTCCGCGGTGCCGAGCCAGAACGGGCCCTCCGGCTCCACGTACGCCCGGACGAGGTCGACGACGACGAGCGCCGGCTGACGACCCCAGCCGACACGGCCGGCGAACGGGGCACCGTGGGGGTTCACGGCCCGACCACCATCACCGCACGCGCGTTGCCGAGGTGGCAGCGCATGACCGCGCCCGCCCAGTCGCCGTCGCCGGCGCGCAGCGCCGCCACGATCTCCGCGTGGTGGGCGAGGCTGCGCGCGAGCGAGTCCGCGTCGTAGGTGTGGAACGTCCGCGTCACCACCGGCGTGTGGACGACGTTCGCCAGCGCCACCGCGAGCGCGGGCGCGTGGGCCATCTCGAGCAGGCGCGCGTGGAACTCGCGGTTGGGGTCGACGAGGGCGTCGAGGTCCTGGCCGGGGCCCGGGGCGCCGAGCTCCTGCATCCGGCGGGCGAGCCGGTCGAGCTCGTCGAGGTCGGCCGGGGTGACGTGGGCGGCGGCGCGCTCGGTCGCCTGCGGCTCCAGGGCGAGGCGGACGGCGAAGATGCCGTCGAGGTCGTCGGAGGAGAACGACGTGACACGCGCGCCGCGGTGGGCCTCGAGCTCGACGAGCCCCTCGGCGGCGAGACGCGTCAGGGCCTCGCGCACCGGGGTCCGCGAGAGCCCGAGCCGCTCGGCGATCTCGACCTCGCCGAGGTGCACGCCGGCCGCGAGGTCGCCGTCGAGGATGGCCTCGCGCAGGTCGGCGAGCGCGCGCTCGGAGGCGCGGCCGCCGCGTCGTTCTGTTGTACTCGTCATCCCACCTCCCCGGTGTTGTACGCAACGTAGGGTGCGCTCCTCGGCGCGACAAGGCACGATCCCCCTCGGACGTCCGTCGTTGTGCACAAGGAGCCGTGCCGTGGGATCACTGCTGAGCCGTCCCGGCAACCGCCGCGCCCGCCTGCGGGAGCTGCTCGACGCGGGCCGGCCGGTGCTCGCGCCCGGGGCGTTCGACGCCCACTCGGCGCGGCTCGTGGAGCAGGCCGGGTTCGACGTCGCCTACATGACCGGCTTCGGCACCACGGCCTCCCTGCTCGGCCGCCCCGACATCGGGCTGCTCGGGCAGGCCGAGATGGTCGACAACGCGCGCCGGATGGCCGCCGCGATCGATGTCCCGCTCATCGCCGACGCCGACACCGGCTACGGCAACCCCATCAACGTCATCCGCACGGTCCGCGAGTACGAGCAGGCGGGCGTCGCGGGGCTCCACCTCGAAGACCAGGTGATGCCCAAGCGCTGCGGGCACCTCGCGGGCAAGGTCGTCGTGCCGCTCGAGGACATGGAGGCGAAGGTCCGCGCCGCCGTCGACGCCCGCACCGACCCCGACATGGTGATCATCGCGCGCACCGACGTCGCCGCCGTCGAGGGACTGGACGCCGCGATCGAGCGCGCGAAGCGGTTCGCCGACGCCGGCGCCGACATCCTGTTCGTCGAGGCCCCGACGTCGGAGGAGGCCATCGAGACGGTCGCGACCGCGCTGGAGGGACACCGCCTGCTGTTCAACTGGGCCGAGGGCGGGCGCACCCCTCCCCTGTCGTACGACCGGCTCGCCGAACTGGGCTTCGACCTGGTGCTGTTCCCGGTCTCGACGCTGCTCGCCGCCGACACCGCGATGCGCTCGGTGCTCGCGCGCCTGCGCGCCGACGGCACCCCGGCCGCCGTGCTCGACGAGATCGGCGGGCTGGACGCCTTCGCGGCCCGCGAGGGCCTGGACGAGATCCGCGACCTGGAGAAGCGCTTCACGAGCTAGCGCCGCTACTGCCCCCCGTCGCGCCGCCACGCATCGCCGTGGAGGTGGTCGAGCCCGAGGTCCGAGGCCGCCTGCAGGGCCTCGGGCGAGCGGGCCACGAGCAGCGCCATCCAGAGGGGGTAGCGCTCCTGCTGGCGCAGGGACACCTCGTGCTGCGCGGCGATGAGCATCCCGGGCTTCGGCAGGCGGCACCAGCACCGGGCGTGGTCGGGCATCGCCGCCTCGGGGTGGTGCGGGCAGTGCACGACGTGGTCGAGCAGGTTGGCGACGCGCTCGCGGACGGTCCAGAGCGTGCGCACCGCGGTCTGCTCGTCGGTCTCCCCCAGCGCGACCCCGCCCTGCTGGCTGAAGCCGATCGCCCGCCCGCCCGCGCCCTTCCACAGGCGCAGGCGCTCGACGGCGTCGGGGAACACCTCGATGTCGAACGGGCCCTTCCACGGCCGGCCGAGGTCGTCGGGCGTCTTGCGGAGCACGCCCTCGATCTCCACGAACAGCATCGGCACCGTCGGGACGTTCACGAGCCGGTCGCCCCCGCCCGCAGCTGGCGCATCGTCGCGATCTCCCCGGACTGGGACGCGTCGGTGACCTGCGCGAACCGGCGCAGGGTGTCGTCGGTGCCCGCGGTGAGGTAGTCGCGCGCCATCGCCACGGCGCCCTCGTGGTGGCGGATCATCGTGTCGAGCCAGAGCCGCTCGAACGCCGGGCCGCGCAGGCTGCGCAGCGCGTCGAGCGTCGCCGGGTCGGCCATGCCGGGCATGGACCTGTGCATCGCGTGGTCGGCGCCCGGCAGACCCCGGGCGAGCACGAGACCCTGCATCTGCCCGACCTCCTCGACCTGCGCGCGGTCGATGCGCAGGGCCATCGCCTGCAGCGCCGGCGAGGCGTCCCGGCCGCCGACCATCGCCGTGA
This sequence comes from Actinomycetospora aeridis, assembly GCF_037400275.1. Classification (NCBI taxonomy): domain Bacteria; kingdom Bacillati; phylum Actinomycetota; class Actinomycetes; order Pseudonocardiales; family Pseudonocardiaceae; genus Actinomycetospora; species Actinomycetospora aeridis. The sequence goes on from NZ_JBBEGL010000006.1 coordinate 428,334, forward strand.
GCTCCAGGGCCTGCTCGTGGTGGGGCACCATCGCGGCCACGAACGCCCCGTCGACGGCGGCCGGGTCCGGCGCGGGCTCGTCGGCGCACCCCGCCACGGCGACGAGGGCGGCGAGCAGCACGGCGGCGAGGACACGGAGCATCGCGACCGATCGTCGCGGACTCCGCGTGCCGCCGCCGTGCGGGGCCCGTCCCGGAGCGAACGGGGCCTTCGCGCGCCTAGAACTGCCGCGGATTCCATGCAGCACGCCGATAGGCCGTTCGCTCCGGAAGGGGTGGGCTCAGGACCGCAGCGCCCGCCGGAGGAGCTTCCCGGTGACGGTCTTGGGGATCTCGTCCATCAGTTCGACCTGCCGCGGGTACTTGTACGCCGACATCCGTTCCTTGCAGAACTGGATGAGCTCGTCGGGGTCGACGCTCTGCCCCGGGCGCACCGAGACGAACGCCTTCACCGTCTCGCCGCGGTACTCGTCCGGCACGCCGACGACCGCCGCCTCGCGGACCGCGGGGTGCTCGTAGAGCACGTCCTCGACCTCGCGGGGCCAGACCTTGTAGCCGCCGGCGTTGATCTGGTCCTTCTTGCGGTCGACGACGTAGAACCAGCCCTGGTCGTCCATGTAGCCGACGTCGCCGGTCTTGAGCTCGACCGACCCGTCCGGGGCGCGCAGCGCGTTCTCGGTCTCCTCGGGCTTGTTCCAGTACCCGGGCACCACCTGCGGCCCGCGGGTGACGATCTCGCCCACCTCGCCGACGTCGGCGTCGCTGCCGTCGTCACGCATGATCCGCACGACGGTGGAGAACACCGGCACCCCCACCGAGAGCGCACCCGACGCCTCGTCGACCGGCGCCTCCGAGCCCCGCGGCGTGCCGTGCGAGGGCGAGGTCGTCTCGGTGAGCCCGTAGATGTTGTGGATGTAGTGCCCGAAGTGCGCCGAGAACGCCTTCACCGTCGACGGCGGGATCGGCGCGCCACCGGAGTAGATCTTCTCCAGCGAGGACAGGTCCTCCTTCACCGCGCCCTCGGTGTTCATCAGCGCGATGAAGACCGTGATCGAGCCGGCGGTGAACGTCGGGCGGTGCTCGCGGATCGCGTCGAGCATGACGTTCGGCTCGAAGCGGTAGGCGAGCACGAGCGGCATCGGCACGAGCAGGCAGACCGCGGTGTGCGCGACGACGCCGGTGATGTGGAAGAGCGGGGCGACGCCGAGCACCGAGTCCTCGGTGGTCAGCCCGCACCACTCGCGGTAGACGCGGGCGTTGAACACCACGTTGCGGTGGGTGTTCATCGCGCCCTTGGGCGGCCCGGTGGTGCCCGAGGTGTAGCCGAGGAAGGCCGGGTCGTCGAGCGCGAGCTCCACGGGCTCGGGCGTGCGGTCGCCGACCGAGGCCAGCACCTCGGACATGTCCTCGGTGCCCTCGTGGCGCACGCGGGACATGCCGCCGAAGAGCCGCGGGTCGTGGCGGGTCTGGAACTCCAGCGGCGAGGTCGTCCACGCGATCCGCAGCGACGGGATCGTCGGCACGACCTCCGCGGCGACCTGGCCGAACAGGTCCTCCTCGGCGAGCAGGGCGGTGGCCTCGCAGTCGCCCAGGAGCGTCGTCAGCTCCCGGACCCGGCTCATCGGGTTGATCGAGACGACGATGCCGCCGGCCTTCCAGGTGCCGATCGCGGCGATGAGCACCTGCGGGATGTTCTGCAGGTACGTCGCGAGCCGCTGGCCCTTCTCGAAGCCGCGGTCGGTCAGCGCGACGGCGAACTGGTCGGAGAGCCGGTCGAGCTCGGCGAGGGTGAGCGTCCCGTCGAAGTACCGGACGATCTCGGTCTCGGGGGCACGCCGCAGCGCGTCGGAGAACATCGCCAGCGCGGAGGAGAACTCGGGCTCGACGTCGTGCGGGTACTCCGGGCGGTAGCGCGGGAGCCAGGGCCGGGAGCCATAGATGGATGTCTCAGCGGTCCCCATCAGCGGATCACCACGGGGTTCACCGGGGCGCCGGTCGCCTCGTGGATCTTCAGCGGGGCGGCGGTGTAGAGGAAGTCCCAGCGCCCGTCGGCCGCGCAGGCGTCGGCGAGGTCGTCCAGCCAGATGATCTCGGCGAGGCTGACGCCGAGGTTGCGCAGCAGCGAGGCGTGCAGGGGCAGCAGCACGCCGCTCTCGGGGTCGGCCGTGACCTCGTTCGCGATCGTGTCGGTGACGAGGTTCGGGATCTCCTTGTTCTGGAACCACTCGACGAGCTCGCGGGAGTACGTCAGACCCGGCTCGACGAAGCCCTCGTAGAACTCGTCCGCCGGCGTGGCGTAGAAGTACTTCAGGAAGCCGGTGCGGATCAGCAGGATGTCGCGGTCCTCGATCGTGACGCCCTGCTTGCCGGCGGCGTCCTCGAGGTCGCGGTGGGTGAACGTCTCGCCCTTGTCCAGCCAGTCCTTGCCGCGGTGGCGGGCCATGTCGATGAGCACGCCGCGGCCCACGATCCCCCGGTTCGCGATGGGCAGCACCGACGCCCAGCTCATGCCGCCGCCGTTGGTGGTGTCGGCGTGACGGCCGTTCCAGAGCGTGTCGTCGTACCAGGCGTGCCCGAGCGCGTCGTACTGCGAGGACCCCTGGAGGAAGATCTCGGCCTTGTCGTCCGAGGCGCGGATGCCGCCCGGGAAGCTCGGGCCCTCGCCGGACTCGAAGACGTCGTGGTCCCAGACCATCTCGCGCTTGATGCCCTCACGGCCCGGGAAGACCGGGTCCCCGTGCGGGTGGCCCATCGGGCACTGGAGGGTGAGCACCTGCCCGCTCTTCACGCTCGCGACGCCCCGCAGCACCTGGGCGGCGTCGAGGTAGTTCAGGGAGCCGACCTCGTCGTCGTCGCCCCACTTCCCCCAGTTCTGTGGGGGGTTGTCGCCCAGCAGTTCCCGCATCGACGGGACGTCGGCCATGAGCTCCTCCTCGAGATCACCGTGAGGTGGCCCACGGTGCCCGGTCACCCGGTGGCGGACAAGGGGCCCGGGGTCGGCCCCCCGGCCGGGTGGGATCGCGGGGCCGTGCGGGTGAAGCAGGAGCGCCGGATGTGCCAACCGCCACTCCGCCTCCCGTAGGCTCGCCCGACACTCCGTACGTAGTACGTCCTTTTCGACCCGAGTGAGAGCGATGCCCGAATCCCTACTGCTCCCCGACGTCCCCGGCCGCGGCGTGCTGCGCTGCCCCGAGTGCCGGGAGGCGCCCGCCTTCACGCCCACGCCCACCCAGCCGATGGCCGGTGGACGCTTCGGCGTGCTGCGCTGCTCGTGCTCCACCCACCCCGTCCTGGACTCGATCCCGATCGTGCGCCACGGCCGGGTCGACGTGCAGGACCACGTCACCGGGCGCACGGAGGTCGCGGGCCCGGACCACGACGCGCTGGTCGCGATGCTCGAGGACGACCGGGGGCTCGACGCGCTCGTCGCGATGCTGACGTTCCCGCCCGCGGTGCCGTTCGGGCTCGGCGGACGCCGCCGGTTGCGCCTGCCGTTCACGCGCGGGCCGTGGCCGACGCTCGCGCTCGCCGCCCGGCGCGGGGAGGTCGCGGCGATGCTCGCCGACCACGAGTCGCTGACCGCGCAGGACTGGATGGAGCTCTGCTACGCGCGCTCCTCGGAGCGGATCGCGTCCGACATCTTCCCGTACTTCTTCGCCCGCTACGGCCAGCCGCGCTACGTCGCGTCCATCGAGCTCGCCCGCCACCTGCCGGTCGGCCGCGGCGCCGTCCTGGACCTCGCGTGCGGCTTCGGGCACCTCATGTACCACCTCGGCGCCCGCGACGAGCCGCTGCGCACCGTCGGTGTCGACCGCAACTTCTTCCAGCTCTGGGTCGGCCGGCGCTACGTCGCCCCGGACCAGGAGTTCGTCTGCGCCGACCGCGTCGAGGCGCTGCCGTTCGCCGACGACGCCTTCGCCGCGTCGCTGTGCTCCGACGCGTTCCACCTCTTCGACGACCAGCAGGGTGCAGCTGACGAGATGCGCCGGGTCGCCGTCGACGACACCGTCGTGCTCGACCGGATCGGCAACCGCCTCCTCGAGCCGCACGACGGCGACCACGAGCGCACGCCGAAGGAGTACGCCGCGCTCGTCGACGGGACACCGGTGCGCCTCACCAGCGAGGACGAGCTGATCGACGCCTACCGCGCCGGGCGGGGGCTGCGCCTGCGCGACGAGCGCGACCCCGACGAGCTCGCCGAGCACAAGTGGCTCGCGCTCGTGAGCTCGCGCGACGAGACGCTCTTCGACGACACCGACACGCTGCCGTGCACCCCGCACGGGGCCGGCGCGCTGGGCATCAACCCGATCTTCCACGTCGAGCGCGACCCCGAGGGCGTGCACCTGGTCTTCCGGTACCCGTCGACCTGGTACGCGTTCGAGAACGCCCAGATGCGCTCGTACACCTCGGCCGGCGAGCACCTCGACCCCGCCGCGTTCGAGGAGATCGCGCAGGGCCGCCCGGTCCCGCAGACCCCGCTGCTGCTGCGCCGCTGGGTGGTGCTCGGCATGCCGCCGCGCTACGCCCGCCGGCCCGGGACGCCGCCCCCGGTCCGCTCGGTCGGCGAGGGGCTGCGGCGCGGGGCGCTCCGCCGCCTGCGGGGCACCCGCGTGTCCTGAGCACCGTTCCCGGATCTCGACCGCCGAACCCGCGACGCTGATCGATACGAACGCTACGGTTCGGCCATGCGGGCGACCGTGCAGGATCTCGGTGAGATCGAGTGGTTCCGCCGGCTGGGGCACGCCCAGCTGGCGGAGGTCGCCCGGGTCTCGACGGTCGTGACGCTGGCCCGCGACGCGGTGCTCTACCGCTCGGGCGACGCGGCCGACGCGTTCTTCGTGCTCCTGCGCGGCCGGGTCGGGGCGTGGCGCGGCCACCCGACCGGCTCCGAGTCGATGCTCTACTTCGTCACCGACCGGCGCCACGAGAGCCTGTGCCTGGAGAACGTGGTCGCCGACATCCCGTACTTCGCCACCATGTGCGGCCTGCTCGACGACACCCGGCTGCTGCGCGTGCCCGCGACGCTGCTGCCGTTCATGCTCGACGCCGACCGCGAGCTCGGGATCGCCATCGCCCGCCACATCGCCGAGCGCCTGCAGACGTTCACCGAGCAGATGACCGACCTCGGGTCGCTGCCCGTGGTCCGGCGGGTCGCCAAGTTCCTGCTGGCCAGCCGCCAGAACGGTTCCGACCTCGTCGTCGTCACCCTGCGCCAGGCCGAGCTGGCGAGCCGGCTCGGGGCGGCCCGCCAGTCGGTGAACCAGGCCCTGGCCACCCTCGTGCAGCGCGGCATGATCGCGACGGTGGGGCGCGGGGTGTACCAGATCCGCGATCACCCGGGTCTCGTCGCGCTCGCGCGGGGCGGGCCCGCGCCCGGCCCTGGATCGCGGGCGCGCGGCGTGGTCGGATCCGCGGGTGCCCGCGACGCATGAGGTCACCAACCAGGTCCCGGACCTCGTCGGCCACGACGTGGCCGACGACCCGCCGCTGCTCGAGGCCCTCGACCGCGAGGGGGCCGGCCGGGCCCGCGACGATCTCCACGCGGTCGGGCGGCTCGCCGGCTCGGCGACCGCGCAGGAGTGGGCCGCCGCCGCCCACCGCCACGAGCCTCGCCTGCGCACCCACGACCGCGTCGGCCACCGCGTCGACGAGGTCGACTACGACCCCGGCTACCACGCGCTGCTGAGCGAGGCCGTCGGGCGCGGGTTCGCCGGCGCTCCCTGGGCGGACGACCGGCCCGGCGCCCACGTCGCGCGGGCCGCGGGGTTCCTGACGTGGTCGCAGGTCGAGGCCGGCCACGGCTGCCCGGTCTCGATGACCTACGCCGTGCTGCCGGCGCTGCGTGCCGCCCCGGAGCTGCTCGCCGCGTTCGGGCCCGGCCTGACCAGCCGCGAGTACGACCCGGGGCTGCGCGAGCCGTCGACCAAGCGCGGCCTGCTCGCGGGCATGGGCATGACCGAGAAGCAGGGCGGCTCGGACGTGCGCGCCAACGCCACCGTGGCCCGCCCCGACGGCGAGACCTACCGGCTCACGGGCCACAAGTGGTTCACCAGCGCGCCGATGTGCGACCTGTTCCTCGTGCTCGCCCAGGCACCGGGCGGGCTGACGTGCTTCCTCGTGCCGCGGGTGCTGCCCGACGGCACCCGCAACACGTTCCGCATCCAGCGCCTCAAGGACAAGCTCGGCAACCGGTCCAACGCCTCGAGCGAGCCCGAGTTCGACGAGACGGTCGCCTGGCGCGTCGGCGACGAGGGACGCGGGGTGCGCACGATCATCGAGATGGTCGCCTGCACGCGGCTCGACAACACCCTCGGCTCGGCGGCCGGGATGCGCGCGGCGGTGTCCCGCGCGGCCCACCACGCCCGGCACCGCGCGGCGTTCGGTCGCCCGCTGATCTCCCAGCCGCTGATGCGCGAGGTGCTCGCCGACCTGTCGTGCGAGTCGGAGGCCGCGGTCACGCTCGCGATGCGGCTCGCCGGGGCGCAGGACCGGGCCCCGCACGACGAGCACGAGGCGGCGTTCCGCCGGATCGGCGTCACCCTCGGCAAGTACTGGATCTGCAAGCGCCAGACGGCCGTGGTCGGCGAGGCGCTGGAGTGCCTCGGCGGCAACGGCTACGTCGAGGAGTCGGGAATGCCGCGGCTGTTCCGCGAGTCGCCGCTGAACTCGATCTGGGAGGGCTCGGGCAACGTCAACGCCCTCGACCTGCTGCGGGTCCTCGCCCGCGAGCCCGCGTCGCTCGAGGCGTGGCGCGCGGAGGTCACCGGCGTCGACGACCGGATCGACGCCGGCCGCAAGGAGGTCGAGGGCGAGCTGGCCCACGCCGACGAGCGCTCGGCGCGGCGCCTCGCCGAGCGGATGGCGATCCTGCTCTCCGGCGCCCTGCTCGTCCGGAGCGCCCCGGCCGCGGTCGCCGACGCCTACGTGGCGTCCCGCGTCGCCGGCGACGGCGGACACGCGTTCGGCACGCTGCCGCGCGGGGTCGACGTCGACGCGGTGCTGACCCGCCTGCCCAGGACGGAGAGCTGATGGACCACCTCCTGCCCGGCGTGCGCGCCGCCGAGGTCGACGGGCGCATCCGCACCCACTACCTCGAGTCGGGCCCCGCCGACGGCGAGCCCGTGGTGTTCGTGCACGGCAACCTGTCCACGGGCCGGTTCTTCGAGCACCTCATGCCCGGCGCCCCCGAGCGCTGGCGCATCCTCGCGCCCGACATGCGCTGCTTCGGGCGCTCCGAGGCCGCCCCGATCGACGCCACCCGCGGGCTCGGCGACTGGGCCGACGACATCGTCGGCTTCCTCGACGCGCTCGGCATCGACCGGCTCGCGCACCTCGTCGGCTGGTCGACGGCCGGCGCGGCGATCGCGCTCGTGGCCCGCGCGCGGCCGGTGGCGTCGCTGACGTTCCTCGACCCCGTGGCGCCGTACGGGTTCGGGGGCACGTTCCGCGACGGGAGCCCGTGCTGGCCGGACTTCGCGGGCTCGGGCGCCGGCGTGGCCAACCCCGAGTTCGTCGCGCGCCTGCGCGACGGCGACCGCGGCGAGGACAGCCCGCTCTCCCCGCGCAACGTCATGAACGCGACCTACTGGGCCGCCGGGCACCGCGAGCCGCGCGAGCGCGAGGACGTGCTCGTCGACGAGATCCTGCTGACGACGATCTCCGACGACGGCTACCCCGGCGACGCCGCGACGTCGGAGCACTGGCCGGGCGCGGCGCCGGGCAAGCGCGGGCTGCTCAACGCGCTGTCGCCGAAGTACTGCGACTGGTCGTGGCTCCCGACGCTGGAGCCGAAGCCGCCGGTGCTGTGGACCCACGGCAGCGCCGACGTGGTCGTCGCCGACGGCTCGGCGCTGGAGCTCGGCACGCTGGGGGCGGGCGGGGCCGTCCCGGGCTGGCCGGGTCCGGACGTCTTCCCACCGCAGCCCATGGTCGGCCAGATCCGCGACGTGCTCGAGGCGTACCGCGCGGCGGGCGGCCGGGCCGAGATGGAGATCTTCACGGGGTCCGGGCACGGGCCCCACGTCGACGCCGCGGACCGCTGGTCGGCGACGTTCTTCGCGTTCCTGGAGTCGGTCCGCTAGGTCCGTCCCCGTAGGGGGTAAGCGGCGAGGAAGACGTCGACGGCGTGGTCCGCGGTCGCGTCGACGTCGACGGTGATCGCGGCGTGGAACATGCCGTCGTCCAGCGAGCGGCCGAGCACGAGGAAGGCGAAGTCGGCGGCGGCGCGGGCCGGGTCGTCGAGACGCAGGACGGCGCCGAACTGCTCCGCGAGGGCGCCGAGCACCCGCGCCGGCACCTCGCGGTGGTAGGTGGCCGCGAGGTCCGGGAACCGGCTGGCCTCGCCGATGACCAGCCGTCGCAGGGCCAGGACCTGCGGGTTCATCACGGCGGCGAGGTAGCGCCGCGCCATGGCGCGCAGCGCCGGTTCGACGTCCCCGGGCGCGCGGACGTCGGCGAACGCCCCGACCAGCTCCGCGGTGAACGCCTCCGCGGTGGCCGTCGTGCCCAGGACGATCTCGCGGAACAGGCGCTCCTTGTCGCCGAACTGGTGGTAGACGGTCTGCTTCGACACGGCGGCGGCCGCGGCGATCTGCTCGGTGCGCGTGCCCTGGTAGCCGTGGGCCAGGAACAGCTCGGTGGCCGCCCGGACGATCGCCGCGCGCTTCCCGCCGGCGTCGCCCGCCGGCGAGGGCCCGGAGCCGACCCGCACGAGCAGACCGTCGTCCACGGCGACCACCTCCAGCCTGGACGGTACGGTACCAGGAGCAGTACCGTGCGGTTCTCAGTTCGGTACCGATCAGTCCAGTGAGGTCACCATGTCCCGCCCCACCGGTCCCTCCGGCAGCCCGCTCGTCGGGCGCGGCGACGCCGACCGTCACGCGGCGATCACCCGCTCGCTGCTCGGCTACGGCCTGGTCGCCGGCCCGTTCTACGTCGTCGTCGGGCTCGCCCAGGCCCTCACCCGCGACGGCTTCGACCTCGCCCGCCACGACCTGAGCCTCCTGGCGGCGGGGCCGTGGGGCTGGATCCAGATCGTCAACCTGGTGCTGACCGGGCTGATGGTCCTCGCTGCGGCCGTCGGGATGGCGCGGGCCCTGCGGGTGCTCGGCGGCGGGCCCGGGGCGACGTGGGGCCCCCGCCTGGTCGGCGCGTTCGGCGTGGGCATGGTCGGCGCCGGCGTGTTCGTCGCCGACCCGATGAACGGCTACCCACCGGGCACGCCCGACAGCCCGGCGAGCACCGTCAGCATCGGCGGGCTCGGCCACCTCGTGTTCGGCGGCCTCGGGTTCCTCGCCCTCGTCGCGGGCGCGCTGGTGCTCGCGCGGGGCCAGCGACCGGGGATGGCGTGGTTCTCGCGTGTCACCGGCGTGCTGTTCCTCGTCGCGTTCGCCGGCATCGCGTCCGGCTCGGCGAGCCCCGCCGTGGTGCTCGGCTTCTGGGTCGCGCTGCTGCTGGTGTGGGTCTGGCTCGCGGTCGTCTCGCTCGACCTCTACCGCCGGACGCCGCTGCTGACCCCGGCGTAGGTGCGCTGCGCGCTCGTGAGCACTTTCGCGTGCTCTGGCACGCGAAAGTGCTCACGAGGCGGAGCCACCTCAGCCGAGGACCTGGTCCAGCCCCGTCAGTTTGAGGGCGCGGGCGGGCTGGCCCTGCGCGCCGCGCAGGGCGAACGTCGCCCCGGCCTCGGTCGCGCGCCGGTGGGCACCGAGCAGCACCCGCAGGCCGCAGGAGTCGCAGTAGGTGACGGCCGCCAGGTCGACCACGAGGCCCGCGGGCGGGTCGTCCAGCGCGTCACCGACGGCGTCGTCGAGCCGGCCGTGGCTGTCGTAGTCGAGGTCGCCCCCGACCGCCACGACGGCCTGCCCGTCGGTGCGCTCGTGGCGGATGGTCAGCTCGGGCATGGCGCCACCTCTCAACCAGTCGCTCAACCAGCCGGAGTGGACGGTCCCCCGCCGATCCCGAGGGCGGAGCGTGCGTCGCGGAGGAGCCGGACGGTGCGGGGCGAGTCTGCCAAGGCGGCCGCCAGTGCGTCGAGTGCCGGAGCGACCTCGTCCGTCCGGAGGCCCTCCGGGATCGACACCGTGCCGACCCACCGGACGAATCCATCGAAGAGCGACGGGTCGTCGACGAACACCGCGGCGGCGAGGAAGTCGACGAGGTGCCCGAGGTCGTCGGCCAGGTCCTCGGGCGTCTCCTCGATGCCGGTTCGGGCGGAGGCCGCGGCGAGGTGCACGAGCTCGCCACGCCGGGCGTGGAGCACGGCCTGCTCCTCACGGGCGGACCGGTCGGCCGACGACCCGGGGGTCGCGTCCTCGTCGGTGCGGTCGGCGAACCAGGGCCCGTCCGGGTCCGCGGCCAGCATCGCCGCGGCGGCGCGCGCGTCCGGGGCCCACCCGTCGGCGCCGACGGCGCGCGCCCAGCGCCCGTCCTCGCCGAACGCGGCCCCGCCGGCGAGGACCGGCGTCCCCGTCGCCCGGCAGGCCTCCACCATCCGGCGGGCCGCGGGCAGGCGTGAGGGCAGCGAGCTGGAGATCGCGACGACGTCCGGGCCGACGCGGTGGACGTGGCTCGCGAGCTGGGCGGCCGGCACCGAGGCGCCGAGGAACTCCACCGACCAGCCGTGGCGGGCGAGGACCTCGGCGAGCAGGCGGGCGGGCAGGCCGTGCCACTCGCCGTCGAGGCACGCCACCGCGACGGTGCCGAGCCCGGCCGGCGGTCGGGCGGGGGCGCGGCGGGCGACCGCCGCGACCACGCGCTCGCTGATGTGGGTCGCGACGTGCTCCTGCACGACGGTCCACTCCCCCGACGCCCAGAGATCGCCGATCTCGCGCTGGGCGCCGGCGACGACGTCGAGGAGCACCGTCTCGGGGTCGGCGCCCGCGTCGAGGGCGTCGAGGGCGACGGCGACCGCGCCGGGTTCGTCGGCGTCGGCGAGGCGTTCCAGGTAGGCGGCGCGCAGGGCGCCCGGGTCGGTGCTGGGCGGGGACGCCGTCGTCACGCCACACTCCTCGATGACGGGGCCTGGATCGCGAGCATCGCGACGTCGTCGTGGTCGTGGCCGTCGAGCCACGCCACGACGGTCTGCTCGAGCTGCTCGCAGAGCACCGGCGCCGGCGCCCCCGCGCAGCGCGGCAGGACCGCGGCGAGCCGCTCCTCGCCGAAGAAGTCGCCGGGTCCGCGGGCCTCGACGACGCCGTCGCTGTAGAGCAGGCAGGTGTCGCCCGGCGCGAGCACCACCTCGGCCTCGCCGAACCGGGCCTCGCGGATGCCGCCGACGAGCATCCCGGACACCGCGACGGGCTCGACCTCGCCGTCCGCACGCAGGATCAGCGGCGGCGGGTGCCCGCCCGTCGCGAGGCGCAGCGCGACCGAGCCGTCGCCGGTCGGGCGGGCGTCGCCGAGCACCATCGTCGCGAAGCGGGGGCTCTCGTCGCGGGTGGCGACGGCGTCGAGCAGGGCGGTGTTGAGCAGGGTCAGCAGGCGGCCGGGGCGGTCCTCGAGCAGGCGCAGGGCGTGCCACGACTGGCGCACGCGTCCCGAGAGGACCGCGGCCTCGATGCCCTTGCCGCAGACGTCGCCGAGCAGGAACGCGGCGGGCGCGTCCTCGGTCCGGCCGCCGACCACCTCGTAGAAGTCGCCGCCGACGCGCATCGTCTCGCGCGCCGGACGGTAGGCCGCGCCCCACGCGATGCCCGGGGTGGACGGCAGGCGGGGCGCGGCGAGGCTCTCCTGCAGGACGGCGCCGAGGTGGGCCTGCTCCTCGTGGAGGGCGGCCGCGGCGAGTGCGGTGCCCGCGCGGGCGACGTAGGAGGACAGCAGGTCCTCCTCGGCGGTCGTGAGCGGGTCGTCGGAGGTCTCACCGTCGGCGCTGCGCGGGTCCGTCAGCAGCACTAGGGCGTCGACGACGCCCGTGATCGGCACCGGGCAGGCGCGGACGGGCCCGGTCGCCGGCTCGAGGCCGGTGAGGCCGGCCAGCTCCTCGGCGAGCCAGGGGCTCCCGGCGCACTCGCCCGCCAGGGCGGCGGCGAGCGCCGGGACGCGGGCGAGGTCGGTGGCGCCGAGCCGGCCCACCCGCGGGCGTCCGCCACCGAGCTCGGCGGCGGCCCAGGTGACGGTGTCGTCGTGGCGCACGACGAGCGTGGCCCGGGCCGCGAGGCGGGGCACCGCGAGCGCGACGACGCGCCGCGCGGTGCGGTCGAGGTGCAGGACGCCGTGCAGGGCCCGCCCGGCCTCGGCGAGGAAGGCGGCCCGCTCCTGGGCCGCGAGCAGCGTGTCGGCGCGGGCGTGCTCGCCGGTGACGTCGCGCAGGTACCAGGTGGTGTCCCCGTCCTGCGGCTGCGGCGGCGGCGGATTCGGGTCGAGGGTCGGGCCGCGGCGACCGCGCAGGTGGCGCTCCCCGGCGGGGTGCTCGACGACGGTCTCGAACCCGTCCGGGCCGCCGTCGCGCACCGCGCGGGCGAGGACCTCGCAGCGGGCGACGTCGACGACCTCGCCGACGCGCAGGCCCGGCAGCAGGTCGCGGGCGGCGGGGTTGGCGGCGCGGACGACACCGAGGCGGTCGCAGACGACCACGCCCTCCTCGAGGCCCTCGAGCAGGCCGGGACCGGCGACCGGTGGGGGCGTGACGGGCTCGGTGTCGGGCGTGACCTCGGGGGCTCGGGCCTCGCCACGTGTCGGGGCGCCGTGGCTGCGCTCCATGGCCGTCCCCTCCCTCCGTGACGGTCGCGGCCAACGTAGTCGACCATCGCCGCGCCCGTCCCGACCCGCGGCGTGTCGGACGGTGAACCGTCGGTGACCGCGGACGAGCGGTGGTCGACGCCGGACGGCCGGTCAGGTGTCACCCGGACGGGCCTGGTGTCGCCGACCGATGATCGTCCCTGCGCGACGCCCGGTGTGAGACGTGTGCTCCGGAGGGGTACCGGGCGGCCATGAGCATCACCCTCGAGCAGGCCCAGAGCATCGTGTCCGCCGCCCTCGCGCACGCCCGCGCGCAGGGGTTCAAGCCGCTGACCGTGGCGGTGCTCGACCCGGGCGGGGCGCTGGTGGCGCTCGGGCGCGAGGACGGGTCCGGTTTCCTGCGCCCGGACGTCGCGACGGCCAAGGCCTACGGGGTGCTCGCGCTCGGGATGGACAGCCGGGCCATCGCCGCGCGGGCCGCCGACTCGGCGGAGTTCTTCACCTCGGTGTCGTCCCTGGCCGGCGGCAAGGTGTTCTCGGTGCCGGGCGGGGTGTTCGTCCACGACGACGCCGGCACGCTGCTCGGCGCGGCCGGGGCCAGCGGCGACGCGTCCCTGGCCGACGAGGAGGCCGTCGTCGCCGGCATCCGCGCCGCCGGCCTGACGCCCCGCACGGGCGGGGAGTAGCGGCCCATGTGAGTGGACTTCGGGGCTATAGGCCCGAAGTCCACTCACATATGGCGGTCGGACTAGGGCTCGATGATCGTGCCCAGGTCACGGGCGAGGGCCGCGTCGTGGACGTCGGCGGCCAGGGCCACGTCGAGCACGCCCATCCCGAACGGGTTGGACAGGACGACGTCGGTGGCGCGGGCCCGGCCGGGGTGGGTGCCGGCGACGCAGTCGGCCATCGTCGCGTCGACCGTGCGCGCCCCCGGCCTGCTCTCCCCCGGCGCGGCGAGCGTGCCCTCGCGCAGCATCCGGCCCAGCAGGCGGCGGTCGTCGGCGGCGACGAGGTCCCAGTCGTCGACGACGACGAGGTCGGCGCCCGTGACGACCCCGGGCAGCACGTCGTCGAGCGACACGTGGGCCACCAGCGCGCCGGGCGCGAGCCAGTCGAGCGCCAGGTAGCCGGTGGTGGTCGTCGTGGTGCAGACGACGAGGCCCGCGCCGTCGACGGCGGCGCGCGGGTCGTCGGTGACGTCGGCCCGGCGCAGGGCCGCCAGCGCGCGGGCCCGGGCGGGGTCGAGGTCGTGGACGACGACCGAGGCGTCGGGGTACTCGACGCCGAGCAGGTCGAGGTGGGTCTCGGCGAGCGCCCCGCAGCCCAGCACGGCGATCCGGTCGACGCCCGGCGCGGCGAGCAGGCGCGCCGAGAGCACGGTGTAGGCCGCGGTCCGGGTCGCCGAGATCCAGGCGGCCTCGAGCATGGCGACGGGCCGGGCGGTGTCGGGGTCGAACAGGAACGTCCAGCCCTGGGCCCGGGGCAGTCCGCGACCCGGGTTGTCGAGGCTCGAGTTGATCACCTTGAGGCCCACCGCCGGCCGGTCGCCCCACACGGCGCCGGGCAGCGCGAGGCTGCGGGCGAACGCGCCCGAATCGGTGTGCCAGGGCAGGTAGGCCTCATCCGGCAGGGTCGTCGCCCCCCGGGCGTGGGCGAGGAGCGTGGCCCGCACGCTCGCCACCGGGTCGACGTCGGCGGCCGCGGCCAGCACGTCGTCGCGGCGCAGCACGCGCAGGGCCGGTTCGGCGCCGGGGTTCGTCACGGCGGGCGATCCTCCCACTCCCCCTATGTGAGCGAACTTCGGTGTCATAGCACCGGAGATCGCTCACATGGGCCGGTTGACGCAGCGTGCGCACGGCCGTCCGGGCGGAATCTGTCCGAATCCGGGCGCGTCGCGCGGTCCACCGGGCACAGTGCGTCACGACACGGAGGAGGTGGCGGGCGGTGACTGGCGGCGGGCACCACCGCGGGCGCGTCACCGGCGCGCCCGGCGGCGCGCACTGGTGGGGCGGGCGCGGCCCGGCCGGCGGCGGGACGCACGCGGCACCCGGCGACCGGCGCCGCCGCCTCCCGGTGCTGCTCGCCCTGGTCGTCCTGCTGCTCGCCGGCGGGGCCGTGGCGTTCGCGCTGACCCGTCCGCCGGACCCGGCGCCCACCCCGACGGCGGCGGAGCAGCCCGGCACGCAACCCGGCCCGCAGCCCGGCGCCGTCCCCGCCGGCGGCACCCGCCCGCCGTCGCGCACCGGCCCCGACGCCGCCGTGCTCCAGTCCACGATCGACGAGATCCTCGCCGCCGCCCCGCTGCGCTTCCCCGCCGACAGCGCGACGCCCGGCGCCGACGCCTCCGCGGCCGTCTCCCGCGTCGCCGCCGTGCTGCGGGCCACGCCCGGGCCGCCGGTCACCGTCGAGGGCCACACCGCCCCGGCGGGCGAGGACACCGGTGACGCGCAGGCGCTCTCGCAGCGCCGCGCCGAGGAGGTCGTGCGCCTGCTCGAGGACGCCGGGGTGCCCGCCGGGAGCCTGACCGCCGTCGGTGTCGGGCCCGCGGACCCGCTCGGCTCCCTCGAGGCCAGCCGTCGCGTGGAGATCCGGGTCGGCTAGATGCCCGCCCGCCGCCGGTAGCCGTCCACGAACGACAGCAGCTCCGGCCCCCGCGGACGGCGCCCGGGGACGACGTCGCAGGTCCCGGTCTTCGTGTCCATGATGTGGACGTTCGGGTCCAGCGAGATGCCGATGATCTCGTTGGCGGCGTCGCCGGTGACCAGCCCGTTCGGCCCCCAGTGCCACGGCAGCCCGACCTGGTGGACCCGCCGGCCGTCGATGTGCAGCGGCTTCATCCGCTCGGTGACCATGACGCGGGCCTCGATCGCCGACCGTGCCGTGACGATCGTCGCCCATCCCGTGTGCTCGAGCCCCCGCTCGGCGGCCAGCGCCGGCGAGACCTCGACGAACATCTCGGGCGCGAGCTCCGCGAGGTAGGGCGTCCACCGGCTCATCCCGCCGGCCGTGTGGTGCTCGGCGATGCGGAACGTCGTGAACGCGAACGGGAACACCTCGGAGCCGGGCTGGTGGTCCGACGGGTTGTAGGGGTTGTCGTCGCGGACGAACCGCTCCCGCGCGGGGTTGGCGCGCGTCCGCGGGTGCAGCGCGTTGCGGCTCGGCGCCTCCTCCGGCTCGTAGTGCACCGGCAGTGGCCCGTCCGCGAGCCCCGTCGGCGCGTAGAGCCACACCCGCCCGTCGGCCTGCATGATGAACGGCTCGTCGCCGCCGATCGCGTCCTGCGCGACCGCGCCTTGCGGCGGCCGGTACGACGGCGGCTTGTCGACCTCGAAGTCGGGCACGTCGTGGCCGGTCCAGCGCTGCGCCCCCTCGTCCCACCACACGTAGGCCTTGCGCTCGCTCCACGGTCGGCCCTCGGGGTCGGCGGAGGCCCGGTTGTAGAGCAGGCGCCGGTTCATCGGCCAGGCCCAGCCCCACTCCAGCGCCGCGGGGCTCTCCCCGCCGGCGGGCTCCCGGCGCGCGGCCTGGTTGACGCCGTCGGCGTAGACGCCCGAGTAGATCCAGCAGCCGCAGGACGTCGAGCCGTCGTCGCGCAGGGCCGTGTAGCCCGACACCGGTGTCCCGTCGGCGCCGACGCCGCTGATCTCCCGCAGCACCGCGTGCGCGTCCGGGTCGCCGTGCACGCCCTCGGTAGGGTAGTCCCAGGTCAGCGCGTGGATGGCGGCGTCGCGCTCGAGGCCGGACCCGGCGACCTTCGCCCGGATCCGCCGGCCCAGCTCGTGGACGAACCACAGGTCGCTGCGGGCGTCGCCGGGCGGCTCGACGGCCTGGTGGCGCCACTGCAGCAGCCGCTGGGTGTTGGTGAACGACCCGGCCTTCTCGACGTGCGTGGCCGCGGGCAGCAGGAACACCTCGGTGCCGATGTCCTCGGTGCGCAGCTCGCCGGTCTCGATCTCCGGGCCGTCGCGCCAGAACGTGGCGGTCTCGATCTCCTGCAGGTCGCGCACGACGAGCCAGTCCAGGGCGGCGAGCCCGAGGCGCTGCTGCTTGGAGTTGGTCGTCCCGACGGCGGGGTTCTCGCCCAGCACGAGGTAGCCCTCGCACTTCTGGTCGATCATGTTGAGCACCGTCGTGAAGGTGCTGTGGTCGCCGGTGATGCGCGGCATCAGGTCGAAGCACCAGTCGTTCTCGGCGGTCGCCGCGTCGCCGAACCACGCCTTGAGCAGGCTGACCATGTACGCGGGCATGTTGCCCCAGAAGCCCTTGGCCGCGGAGTCGGCCTCGACGAAGTCCGCCAGCGACATCTGCTGGTGGGCGTGCGGCATCGGGATGTAGCCCGGCAGCAGGTCGTAGAGCGTCGGGATGTCGGTCGAGCCCTGGATCGTGGCGTGCCCGCGCAGCGCCATGATCCCGCCGCCGGGGCGGCCGATGTTGCCCAGCAGGCCCTGGAGGATCGAGGCGCAGCGGATGTACTGCACGCCGACGGTGTGCTGGGTCCAGCCCACCGAGTAGACCCACATCGTGGTGCGCTCGCGGCCCGAGTTCGCGCAGATCGCCTCGGCGACCCGGGTGAACTGGGCGGGTGACATCCCGCAGACCGACGAGACCATCTCGGGGGTGTAGCGGGCGAAGTGACGCTTGAGCACCTGGTAGACGCAGCGCGGGTGGGTCAGCGTGTCGTCGCGGACGGGCTCGCCGGAGAAGTTCGCGCCGCCCGAGCCCGCGCCCTCCGACTGGCCCAGCAGGTGGGTGATGCGGTGCGACTCGCGGCGCATCTCGGGCTGATGGGCGTCGCTGTCCCAGGCGTCCCGGTCACCGGAGGCGGCCGCGACCTCGGTGCCCTCGTACTGCCAGGTCGAGGTGTCGTAGCTGCGCGTCTCCGGGTCCCAGCCGGAGAACAGGCCGTCGTCGTCCCCGGCGTCGACGAAGTCCTCGCGGAGCAGCATCGGCGCGTTGGTGTAGGCGACGACGTACTCGCGGAAGTCCTTGCCGTGGGTCAGCACGTGGTTGATCAGGCCGCCGAGGAAGGCGATGTCCGTGCCGGGACGGATCGGCACGTGGGCGTCGGCGACGGCGCTGGTGCGCGTGAACCGGGGGTCGACGTGGATGATCTGCGCCCCGCGGGCCTTCGCCTCCATCACCCACTGGAAGCCGACCGGGTGCGCCTCGGCCATGTTCGAGCCCTCGAGGACGACGCAGTCGGCCTGCGCGATGTCCTGCTGGGTGTTGGTGGCGCCGCCGCGCCCGAAGCTGGTCCCCAGACCGGGGACGGTGGAGCTGTGTCAAATGCGCGCCTGGTTCTCCACCTGGACGGCGCCGAGCGCGGTGTAGAGCTTCTTGAGGAGGTAGTTCTCCTCGTTGTCCAGGGTGGCGCCGCCGAGGTGCGCGAAGCCGAGGGTGCGCCGCAGCAGCCGCCCCTCGTCGTCGGTGTCCTCCCAGGTGCGGGCGCGGGACGCGACGATCCGGTCGGCGATCATGTCCATCGCCGTCCCGAGCTCGAGGTCCTCCCACTCGGTGCCGTGCGGGCGCCGGTAGCGCACGCGGGTGATCCGGCTCGGCGAGGTGACCAGCGACAGGCTCGACGACCCGCGCGGGCAGAGCCGTCCGCGGCTGATGGGCGAGTCGGGGTCGCCCTCGATGTGGGTCACCCGGCCCTCGCGGCTGTAGATCTTCTGACCGCAGCCGACGGCGCAGAAGGGGCAGACCGACCGGGTCACGGCGTCGGCGTCGGCGGTCCGGGCGTGGACGCCGGGGCCGTTCGACTCGACGGCGGCGCCGCGACCCAGGGGGTCGGGCCCGGTGAGCTGGCGGAACAACGGCCATCGGCGGACGAGGTCCGCGGCACGACGCGGCAGGCTCACGGGAGGCCCTCCGAGATCGGGGTGGTGGGCGGCTCCCGTGGGTGAACCGGTGGACGAACGGTGTCACCGACCCCGCCGCCCCGCAACGCGAGCGGTGTGGGGCCGAGGTTTGTCCGGGTCCCGTTTCACCCACTTCGTAGGTCACGCCGGCGAGCGATCGCCCCGACACCGAGGAGGATCGATGAGCCAGGACACGAGCAACGACACCGAGGACCCCGACGCCGGGCACGAGGGCGGGACCATCACGCTGACCCTCGGCAACCAGGAGCTGGTGCTGCGCCAGCGCTACGAGCTGCTCAGCATCGTCAACGACATCGGGATCTTCATCTTCTTCACCGTCGGCAGCGTCGCGTTCTACTGGCACGAGCTGTTCAACCTGGGCGTGACCCTGTTCGTGATCGGCAGCGCGATGCTGGGCATCCGGCCGACGATCCGGCTCTTCCGCCGCATCCAGCTGCGCAGCCTGACGCGCGGCACGCCCAACGAGGTGGCGCGGGACTTCTGACCCATGTGAGCGAACTTCGGGGCTATAGCACCAAAGTTCGCTCACATGGCCCGGTCGGCTCAGCGGCGCGGGATCTCGTCGTCGAGCTCGTGGTGGCGGACGGCGGCGCGGCGGTCGAGCGTCGTCAGCAGCCGCTGCCACCACGGCTGCTCGGGCAGCGTGTGGCCGGGCTGCGGCGGGTCGTCGCCCGGCGCCGGGAGCAGCCGGTCGACCAGCGCGAGCATCCGCTGCGTCAGCCCCGGCGCGAGCCCGTGCACGCGCAGCCCCACCTTGGCCGCCGGGGTCAGCACGACCTCGGGGCGCCCGGCGAGCCCGCCCTCGACGATCCGCCGCGCCGCGGCCCCGGCGTCCATCGACAGCAACGGCAGCGACGCGAGCGTCGTGAACCAGCGCAGTTCGGCCTCCCGGTCGCCGCCGACGAGCGCGTTGCGCGTCGAGCCGGTGCGCATGAGCCCGGGCACGACCGTCGTCACCGTGATCCCGTCGCGCCCCGCCTCCGTGCGCAGCGACTCGGCGAAGCCGACGGTGGCGAACTTGGCCGCGGTGTACGGCAGCAGGCGCGGGGTCGGGATCTTCCCGCCGATCGACGTGATCACCACGATGCGCCCGGCCCCGCCGCGGCGCAGCACCGGCAGCGCGGCCAGCACCGGGTGCACCGCGCTCCAGAAGATCGCGTCGTGGGCGGCGGCCAGGTCGTCGGCCGCCAGCGCCCGCAGCGGGGCGACCTGGATGATCCCGGCGTTCGCGACGACGACGTCGAGCCGACCGAAGAACCGGTCCGCCGCCTCGACGACGGACTCGGCGCCCGGCCGCGACGCCAGGTCCGCCGGCAGCGTCAGCACTCGCGCGCCGGTCGCCTCCAGGTCGGGCCGGGCCGCGTCGAGCCCGTCCGACGAGCGGGCCACGACGGCGAGGTCGTGCCCCCGCCGCCCGAGCTCCTGCGCGAGCAGGAACCCGAGCCCGCGGCTCGCGCCCAGCACCAGGGCCACCGGACGTTTCCGGTCACCGTGGCCCGTGGCAGCCCCAGCGCCGTGACCACCACCCAGGACATCGACGTCATCGTGCTCGGCGCCGGGCCCGCCGGCGAGAACGTCGCCGACCGCGTCGCCCGCGCCGGGCTCTCCGTCGCCATCGTCGAGGCGGAACGTGCCGGGGGCGAGTGCTCCTACTGGGCCTGCATGCCGAGCAAGGCCCTGCTGCGGCCCGTCGAGGTCCGTGCGGCGGCCGGGCGCATGCCCGGCGTCGGGACCGCTCTCCTCGACACGGACGCGGTCCTCGCCCGTCGTGACGACTTCACCGAGCACTTCGACGACTCCTCCCAGGCGGACTGGATCGGCAGCACCGGCGCGTTGCTGGTGCGGGGCCGGGGGCGTCTCGCCGGCGACCGGCGCGTGGAGGTGGACCACGCCGACGGCACGACCACGGCGCTGGCGGCTACCCGCGCAGTCGTCGTCGCTACCGGCAGCGCGCCGACGCTGCCGCCCGTCGACGGCATCGAGGACGTCGGCGCCTGGACCAACCGCGAGGCGACGTCCGCTCCGCGGGTCCCCGGCTCGATGATCGTCCTCGGTGGCGGCGCGGTCGGCTGCGAGCTCGCCACGGCCTGGCAGCGGCTGGGCTCGTCGGTGACGCTCGTGCAGCACGGCGAGCGCCTGCTGCCGACGATGGAGCCGAGCGCCGGCGAGCGCGTCCTCGCCTCCCTGCGCGACGACGGCGCCGACGTCCGCCTTGGCACGTCGCTGCGCGCGGTCCGGCGCGACGGGTCCACCGTCCACGCCGACCTCGACGACGGCACGACCGTGGACGCCGACGAGTTCGTCGTCGCCGCCGGACGCCGCCCGGGCACGAGCGGCCTCGGGCTCGACACCGTCGGGCTCTCCGACGGCGACGTGCTCGCCGTCGACGACACCACGCTCGTCACGGCCGTCGAGGGCGGATGGCTGCACGCCGTCGGTGACTGCACCGACCGCGCGAAGCTCACGCACATGGGCAAGTACCAGGCCCGCGCCTGCGCCGACGTGATCGTCGCCCGCTCGAAGGGCGAGACCGACGGCCTCGACCGGCCGTACGCGAAGACCACCACGACCGCCGAGCGCACGGCCGTCACCCAGGTCGTGTTCACCGACCCGCAGGTCGCCTCGGTGGGCCTCACCGAGGCGGCCGCCCGGGACGCGGGCCTGCCCGTGGACGTCGTCAGCTACGACATCGGCTCGACGGCCGGCGGGGCGCTGCAGGCCGACGGGTACTCGGGGCTGGCGACGATCGTCGTGGACCGCGAGCGTCGGGTGATCGTCGGCGCCACCCTGGTCGGCCAGGACGTCACCGACATGCTGCACGCGGCGACGGTGATGGTGGTCGGCGAGGTGACGCTCGAGCGGCTGTGGCACGCCGTCCCGTCGTTCCCGACGATGAGCGAGGTCTGGCTGCGCCTGCTCGAAACGTACGGCCTGTGACGCGTGCGCCACGCGTGCGGACCGCGACCACCGGATACGCCGGACCCATCGGGTTGAGCCCCCAGCCCTCGCACCCCCGAGACAAGGGAGCTCCATGAGCACGCGCAACACCACCCTCCGCGCCCTGCACGACGTCGGCCTCGCCGCCTGGTTCGGCGGTTCGCTGTTCGGCCTGACCGGGCTGAACGCCGCCGCCGAGGAGGCGGGCGACCGCCGCACCGCGGACAAGCTGGAGAGCATCGGCTGGGCCAAGTGGAGCCCGGTCAATTCCGCCGCGATCGCCGTGCACGCCGTCGGCGGGCTCGGACTGCTGGCGGAGAACCGCAAGCGCGCGGTGGCGCAGAAGGGCCACACCGGCACCGCGACGGCCAAGCTCGCGCTGACCGGTGCCGCCGTCGCCGCGTCGGTCTACACGCGCCTCGTCGGCAAGAAGATCGAGGACGCGGTGGTCCACGCCGACAACGGGGTGTCGTCGCGGACGACGTCCCACGTCCCCGGCGCCACGGCCGGCCAGGGCGGCGCCACCAACGCCGGTGAGCTCGCCCGCGAGGCCGACAAGCGCGCCGGCCAGGCGACCAGCGCCGCGGCCCAGCAGCTGCCCATGGACGTCGCCTCGGCCCAGCGCCAGCTGCGCGTCCTGCAGGTCGCCGTGCCCGCGCTGACCGGTGCCCTGGTCGTGCTGTCGGCCCAGGCCGGCGAGCAGCAGCGCCCGGGCGACCAGCTGCGCGGCATCGCCCGCCGCGCCGGCGACGCCGTCACGAGCCTGGCGGCGTGACCTCCACGTGCGTGATCTCCTGAGCCATGGCTCAGGAGATCATGCACGTCAGGGCCGGACCACGGCCTTGATGGCGTCCGGGTCACGGCGCGCGGCGAGCAGCGCGTCGACCGCGCCGTCGAGGCCGTGGTGCGAGGTCACCATCTCGTCGAGCCGCACCGCCCCGGACGCCGCCATCGCGATCGCGGCCGGGTAGACGTGCGCGTAGCGGAACGTCCCCTTGATCACGAGCTCGCGGCCCTGCACGACGTCCAGCGGCAGCGTCACCTGCGCGCCCGTGCCGACGAGCACGACGGTCGCGGCCGGTGCGGTCGCGGAGACCGCGGCGTCGACCGCGGCCTGGACCCCGGTGCACTCGAGGACGACGTCGACGGGCTCGATCTCGACCCCCTCGCCCGGGTCCACGACCGCGTCGGCCCCGAACGCCAGCGCCACCTCGCGGCGTCGCGCCACGGGGTCCGAGACCGTCACGCGCGCCGCGCCCCGGGCCCGCGCCACCTGCAGGCACAGCAGCCCGACCGGGCCGCCCCCGCTGACGAACACCCGCGTGCCCGGTCCGACGTCGGCCTTGCCGACCGCGTGCACCGCCACGGCCAGCGGCTCGATCATGGCGGCGGCGTCGTCGGAGAGCGCGTCCGGCACGGGGTGTGCGCGCCCGGCCGGCACCGTCACGTACTGCGCGAACGACCCGTCCACCGGCGGCGTCGCGAAGAACGAGATCCACGGGCACAGGTGGTAGCGCCCGCGGGCGCACTGCTCGCAGCGCCCGCAGTTGCGCTGCGGTTCCACCGCCACGCGGGTGCCGACGGCCGGGGCGTCGACGCCCTCGCCGACCGCGCTGACCACGCCCGACGTCTCGTGGCCGAGCACGAGCGGTCCGTGCATGACGAACCCGCCGATGCGCCCGTGGTCGTAGTAGTGCACGTCGGAGCCGCACACGGTCACCGCCCGCACCGCGACCTGCACGTCGCCGGGTCCGGGCGCCGGCACCGGCCGGGTCTCGACGCTCATCCGCTCGGGCTCGTGGAGCACGGCCACCCGCTGCTCGGCGCTCATGGTGCCTCCCTGTCCGCCTACGTCACCGCGGACCGGATCCTCCGCGCCGGCGTGAAGATGCGCAGGTCGAGCAACCCCGGCGGGTCGGCGATCCCGGGGCCGCCGGCCTCGATCCAGGCGGTCACCTCGTCCTCGGTCTCGGCGTCGAGCACCCCGAACAGCCACACCGGGCGCGCGCCCGCGGCCCGCCCGGCCTTCGACGGCGAGACGACCACGACGTTCGAGTAGGCGCAGGCGTCCAGGCAGTCGCTGACACGGACCGGGGCGGCGGCCCGGAACCGCGCGAGCTGGGCGGCGTGGTCGACGCCGGGGTGCTTGCGGGCGGTGCCGCAGCAGCAGTCGCGGCAGACGGTGAGGGTGGCGCTCATCGCCCGCGACGCTAACCCGCGACGATCACCGCCACACCGAGGTGAGACACGCGAGACGTCCCCCGGCGGTGCCCGCCTGGCCGTGCGCGGTCGCCGTCATCTCCTTCTCGTGGATCACGACGGACTCGGGCGCCCGGTCGGTGAACGCGAACGGCACGGTCGTCGTCGCCGTGCCCGCGCCCGTCGCGTCGGTGCGCAGGTCGAGCCAGATCTCGTTGCGGGGGTTGGCGTAGGCGGGGTCGGCGGAGGGCTTCTGCGGGGTCGCCGCCGGGTCGATGCGGTCCTGGTGGTGCGGGCCGGCGTCCGCGCCGGTGGGGCCGCACGGCCGGACGTGCGCGTGCACCGCGTAGCCGCGGTCCGGCACCATCCCCTCGACGCGGAACGTCGCGGTCGTCGCACCGCGGTGCGGGGTCACGTGGACGGCGACCCGCGCGCCGACGGGCGCCGCGGCGGGGTCGTAGGTGACCGCCGGACCGTTCGCGGCGAGCACGCCCTGGGTGACGAGCGGGGCCGCGGCCTGCGCGATCGTCCCGGAACAGGAGGCGACGAGGGCGGTCGCGCCGAGCAGGAGGGCGAGCGGGGCACGGCGGGCGAGCGGGCGCGGCACGGCGGCGATCCTGGCAGTCCGGACACCCGCGGTCGCCGCTCGACGACCCGGCGTGTCGCACCCGTTCCGGGGCTACCGTGGACGGGACCGAGCCGGACGAGGAGCCCCATGAGCATCGCTGCCGCACCGTCCGCCGCCGTCGTGGGTGCGCTGGTGGGCGCCCTGCCGCCCGGGCGGGTGATCGACGACCCGGACGTCCTGGCGAGCTACGCCCACGACGACGCCGAGTGGGCGCCGCACGCCGTGCCGCTGGCCGTGGTGCGTCCCCGCACCGCCGCGGAGATCCAGAGCGTCGTGCGGGCGTGCCTCGAGCACCGCACGCCCGTGGTGCCCCGCGGCGCGGGGACCGGCCTGTCGGGCGGGGCGAACGCGACCGAGGGCAGCGTCGTGCTCTCGACCGAGCACATGACGCAGGTGCTCGAGATCGACGGCGCCGAGCGGCTCGCGGTCGTCCAGCCCGGGGTGGTCAACGACGACCTGCGCGCGGTGTGCGCCGAGCAGGGCCTCTGGTACCCGCCGGACCCGGCGAGCTCGCCCTGGTCGACGATCGGCGGCAACGTCGCCACCAACGCCGGCGGGCTGTGCTGCGTCAAGTACGGCGTCACGCGCGACTACGTGCTCGGGATGCAGGTCGTCAACGGGCTCGGCGAGCTGGTCCGGCTCGGGCGGCGCACCGCCAAGGGTGTCGCGGGGCTCGACCTCGCCGGGCTGATGGTCGGGTCCGAGGGCACCCTCGGGGTGATCACCGAGGTGACGGTGAAGCTGCGCCCCGCCCGCGCGCCCGAGCACACCGTCGCCGGCTACTTCGACTCGGTCGTCGACGCGGGGCGCGCCGTCGCCGCGATCACCGCCGCCGGGCTCACCCCGTCGGCGCTCGAGCTCGTCGACCGGACGTGCCTCGAGGCCGTCGACGCGTGGAAGAACATGGGGCTCGCGGCGGAGGCGGACGTCGTGCTGCTGGGCCGCTCCGACGCGCCGGGCGCGGCCGGCGACGCCGAGGCCGGCGAGATGCTGCGGCACTTCGAGGCCGCCGGCGCGACGTTCGCGGCGCAGGCCGCCGACGCCGAGGAGGCCGAGGCGCTGTTCGCGGCGCGGCGCCTGGCCTATCCGGCGCTGGAGCGGCTCGGCCCGGTGCTCACCGAGGACGTGTGCGTGCCCCGCGCCGCGGTGCCCGAGATGCTCGGGCGCATCCAGGAGATCGGGCGCCGGCACGGGACCACGATCGCCAACATCGCCCACGCCGGCGACGGCAACCTGCACCCGTTGCTGATCACGCCGATCGGCGACGAGCCGGCCCGGCGCCGGGCGCAGGAGGCGTTCGAGGAGATCCTCACCGATGCCCTCGCCCTCGGCGGCACCGTCACCGGCGAGCACGGCGTGGGGCTGCTCAAGCGCGACGGTCTCGAGCGTGAGCAGGCGCCCGAGGTGCTCGCGATGCAGCGCGCGGTCAAGGCGGCCCTCGACCCGCACGGGATCCTCAACCCCGGCAAGGTGATCTGAGCTGGGGGCTTTCCTGACGATGGACGTCAGCGTGGCCGCCAGGCTGAGACACCCCGTGCCTCGCTAGGACCCGGAACCGCCGGAACCCTCGGAACTCGTCGACTCCGTCGCCTCGGCGGACCCGGACGCCGGGGTGTCCGCGGTCGCGGCGCCGCGGCACGGCGCGCCCCACACCCCGCGCTCGGCGCTGCGGGCGCGGTCCTGGGCGGCGCGGATCGGGGGCATGGCCTCCGGGGCGGCGTCGGCGGGGTAGGCACGGGCGATGCCCGCCTCGGCCGCGAGGACGCCGTAGTCGCCGCCGCCGTCGAGGGTGACCGCGGCGAGGCGGCGGTCGAAGCGGTCGGTCGCCCCGCCCGCGAGCCGGACCGCGCGGCGGTCGAGCACCCGGGAGGCGAACGAGGTGGCCTGCTCGCCGTAGCACGCGCCCGGCGGCTGCACCCCGAGCGCGCGCACCCGCACGATCGGGCCGCCGTCGGGCAGGCGGACGTCGAAGGTGACGGCGTCGACGACCCGGGCCACCACCACGCGCTCGCCCTCCGGGCGCGCCTCGGGGACGCTCAGCGCCGCCGCCGGATCCGGCGCGGGGGCCACGGCCGGCACCGGCGCGCTCGCGAGCGTCACCGCGGCCGCCGTGGCGCAGACGGCGGCGGCCAGACCGAGCAGGAGGCGGGCGAGCGCGACGCGGGACACGCCCCACATGGTGACCCATCGTGATGGGTAATCGACGCTCGGTCACTAGGACCGGGGCTCACCCGTTCAGGTCGCGACGACCGGGAGACGGCGTGTGCCGAGCACACGACCCGTGTACGGCCGCTGGTCCCCCTCGCCCACGGACAGCCCAGCGTAGCGAGCGGTCATCTCCTCGAGCGCGACGCGCGCCTCGAGCCGGGCGAGCGGGGCGCCGAGGCAGAAGTGGATGCCGTGCCCGAACGCCGTCTGCGCGCCGCCGCCGATGCCGGGGCGCGTCGGGTCGAAGCGTTCGGGGTCCGGGTGGGCCTCGGGGTCGTGGGTGGCCGAGAGCAGCCAGGGCACGACGATCGATCGCGCCGGCACGACGGTGCCCGCGATCTCGACGTCGCGGGTGGTGGCCCGCGCGGTCAGCGGGAACGACGGGCGCAGCCGCAGCACCTCCTCGATCGTCGCCGGGATGCTCGCCGGGTCGGCCCGCAGCGCCTCCCACGCGCCCGGCTGGGCGTCGAGCACCCGGACCGCGTTGCCGAGCAGCAGCGTCGTCGTGATGTGCCCCGCGAACAGCAGCAGCATCGAGAAGTTGGCGGCCTCCTCGTCGTCGAGGACCCGGCCGTCGACCTCGGTGGTGACCAGCGCCGAGATGAGGTCGTCGACGGGGTCCGCGCGCCGGGTCCGGCACCAGTCGCCGAGGTAGCCGGTGATCTCCCCCATCGTATCGCGGACCGTGGGGTCGTCCATCGCCTCCTTCGGGTCCTCGACCTGGAGCGAGAACAACCCGTCGGCCCAGGCCCGGAAGCGTCCGCGGTCGGCCGCCGGGAGCCCGAGCATCTCGGCGATCACGGTGACCGGCAGCGGGAACGCGAGGGCGTCGACGAGGTCGAACGTCGCGGGAGGGTCGGGCAGCATCTCCCGCGTCAGCTCCCGGATCCGCGGCTCGAGCCCGGCGACCCGCTTCGGCGTGAACGACGCGGAGACGAGGTGGCGCAGCGCCCCGTGCTCCGGCGGGTCGAGCCGCGTGAGCATGCCCTTGGTCATCTTCTCCGAGCCGGGCATCACCGCCGAGAAGTCGGAGCTGAACGTCGCGGTGTCGCGCAGCACGACCTCGACGTCCGCGGCGCGGGTGATGTGGTGCATGCCGTAGCGGTCGCGCCAGATGGGGGCGTCGGCACGGAGGTGGGCGAGCCAGTCGAGCGTCGCGGGCAGGTCGGCGATGTCGGGAGGCAGGTCGCGGTCGAGTGCGGTCGTGGTCATGGCTCCTCCGGGAGGGCCGCGGTGAGGTGGTGGACGGTGTGCTCGTAGAGCGCGGCGAGCTCGGGCGCCGCCGCGGCGAGGGCGGCCGGGTCGGGCTCGCCGGGCGGGGCGAACCCCGCCCGGACGACGGCGGCGAGGGCGTCCGCCCGGGCCGTGAGGTCCATCCCGGCGCCGGCCGGGACGAGGTCGTCGAGGAAGAAGCCGATGGCGGCGGCGTGGAGGCGGTAGTGCAGGTCGGGTGACGACGCCGGGTCGTCGGCGAGCAGCCCGTGGCGGTGGAGCAGCGCGAAGTGCTCGCGCGCGAAGTCGGACTTGTCGGTGACGACCTCGAGGCCCGCCTTCGTGTCCGTGACCACCGCGCCGAGCTGCTCGACGTCCCCGGCGTGCAGCGCGCGGCTCAGCGGACGGCGGTGCACGGCGAGGAAGGTCGAGCGCATGGTCGTGCCGAGCGCGGCCTCCCCCGGGTCCGCCCGCAGCGCGGCCAGCAGGTCGCGCGTGATCTCGATGCTGTCGCGCACGAGCACCCCGGCGAACAGGTCGAGCTTGCTGGCGAAGTGCAGGTACACGGTGCCCTTGCCGACGCCGGCGCGGCGGGCGACGTCGTCGACGGTGACCCGCCGGTAGCCGTGGGCGAGCAGCAGCTCCCCCGCCGCGTCCAGCATCTGCGTCACCCGGCCCACCGGGACCTCCTCCGACTCGTGACCAGATTTCTCATCTGGTCACGAGTCACGCTAGGCCGCCGGCGAGCGCGCCGGTACCCCTCGCGCCGAGATCATGTGGACGGCAAGCTCTCGGCCCATGACGAGGACGGTGCGGTTCTCCGAGCTCGGCGAGCCCGAGGTGCTGTGGATCGACGACGGCCCGGACCCCGTCCCGGGTCCCGGCGAGGTGGCGGTCGACGTCGCGGCGATCGGGCTCAACCGGGCCGAGTCGATGTTCCGGCGCGGCACCTACATCGAGACGACCGAGCTGCCCGCCCGCCTCGGCTACGAGTGCTCCGGGACCGTGGCCGTGCTCGGCGAGGGCGTCACGGGGTGGTCGGTCGGCGACCGCGTCAGCGTCGTCCCGGCGTTCTCGATGAACGACTACGGCGTCTACGCCGACCGCGCCGTCGTCCCCGCCCGCGCGATCGTGCCGCTGCCTGCGTCGACGAGCTGGGTGGACGGCGCCGCGGTGTGGATGCCGTTCCTCGTCGGCTACGGCGGGCTCGTCGAGACCGGCGGGCTGACGGCCGGCGACCACGTCCTCGTCACCGCAGCGACCTCGAGCGTCGGCCTCGCCGCGCTCGCCGTCGCGAACCGGGTCGGCGCGGTCCCGATCGCGACGACCCGCTCGAGCGCGAAGGCGCAGCAGCTGCTCGACGCGGGGGCGGCGCACGTCGTCGCCACCGGCGAGGAGGACCTGGTCGAGCGTGTCCTCGAGATCACCGACGGCCGCGGGTGCGAGCACGTGTTCGACGCCGTCGCGGGCCCGGGCGTCGCCGACCTGGCGCGGGCCACCGCGAAGGGCGGGATCCTGACGGTCCACGGGCTGCTCTCGGGCCAGCCCACCCCGTTCCCGGCCGAGACGCTGCCCGATCTGTGGATGCGGGCCTATACGTTGTTCGCGATGACACACGACGCAGAGCGGTTGCGCCGCGCGGGCGCCTTCGTGGGCGCGGGGCTGCGGGACGGCGCGTTCCGCCCCCAGGTGGACCGGGTGTTCGAGGGACTCGACGCGGTGGTCGACGCCCACCGCCACCTCGAGTCCGGCACCCAGGTCGGCAAGATCGTCCTGCTCCCGGGCGGTGCGCGATGAGCGGCGAGGAGATCCCCGAGGCCGTCGTCTCCTGGTTCCGGGGGCACGTCGACGAGGTCGAGGGCGCGCTGGACTTCGAGCGCATCGCGGGCGGGCGCTCCAACCTCACCTTCCGTGTCACCGACGAGGCCGGGCACGCGTGGGCCCTGCGGCGCCCGCCGCTGGGCGGCGTGCTCGAGACCGCCCACGACATGGGGCGCGAGTGGCGCTTCCTCTCGGCGCTCAACCCCACCGAGGTGCCGGTCCCGACCCCGCGGGCCTTCTGCGACGACCACGACGTCTGGGGCGCCGACCTCTACGTCATGGACTTCGCGCCCGGGAAGGTCCTCAACGACACCGGGTCCGGGGAGAAGGTGCCGCCGGCGGCGCGCACGGTCGTCGGGACCTCGACGATCGACGTGCTGGCCGCGCTGCACCACGTCGAGCCGTCCGCGGTCGGGCTCGACGACCTCGCCCGGCCCGGCAACTTCGTCGCCCGCCAGCTCAAGCGGTGGCACCGGCAGGCGCACTCGTCGGCGATGGAGGACCTGTCGGTCATCGACGCCACCCACGAGGCGCTGGCGAAGCGCGTCCCGGAGGGCGAGGTCGGGATCGTGCACGGCGACTTCCGTCCCGGGAACATCTCCTACGACGCCGACGGGCAGGCGGTGGCGGTGTTCGACTGGGAGCTCGCCACCATCGGCGACCCGCTCTGCGACCTCGGGCACCTGCTCGTGTCCTGGTCCGAGCCGGGCGACACGGTGCCCGAGGCGCTCTCGAGCCCGACGCCCGCGGGTGGCTACCCGACCCGCGAGGAGCTGATCGCCCGCTACACCGCGGCGCGGGGGCTCACCGACCTCGACGTCGGCTACTACCTGGCCTTCGCCCGCTGGCGCGCCGCGTGCATCCACGCCGGCGTCTGGACCCGCTACCGCGCGGGCGACATGGGCGCCGACGCCGACCCGGACGAGGTCACCGGCCCGGAGGCGATCAACATCCAGGCCGAGACCGCCCTGGCCGACCTGGAGCGCTGACCGCCCCATGTGAGCGAACTTCGGGGCTATAGCCCCGAAGTTCGCTCACATACCGGGGCACGTCACACGGTGGGGGCGGTCACGGAACGGGATCGCGGGGGCACGTTCGGGCACCACACTGGCAGCGGCCCCGCGCCCCGCGTCGGCGTGCGGGAGCCGCTCCCCCAGCGCCGACGTGCCCGGAGTACCGATGATCACCGGCGAGTGCCACTACTGCGAGTCCGTGCGGGTGTGGAAGCTCTACCCCGTGCGCCACGAGGACGGCTGCCCCACCGGCGGGCGCCGCCCCCAGCGCCTGAGCCCGTCCGACGCGACGCTGTTCGCCCACCCCGACGTCGCGGACCTCGACCTCGAGATCAGCGCCTGGTACCCGCAGGCCGCCTGACGCCCAAATTCTCCGGGGCGCACCCCGAGGCCGCGGCCCGCCCACCTCCCTACCGTCCGTGCTGACGAGGTGTCAGTGCCGGAGGGGGGACCGATGGCGGACGACGAACGGACCGTGGACGGGGCGTCGACGCTCGTCCCCACGCCCGGGACGGGGCGGCAGCACCGCGCCGGCCGTGCCGGGACCCCGCCCGGCACGCGCGCGCAATGGGTGACCGCGGTGGGCCAGGTGTCGGGGCTGCTGCTCGCGCTGCGGCAGGTGGAGACCGAGGGCGCGGTCCTCCCGCCTCCCCTGGCGCGCGGCACGGCGCTGCGGGCGTGGAGCGCGGTGACCCGCCCGGTGCTCCGGGACCCGGAGCGTCTGACCGGGACCGACGCCCGCGTCATGGACCTCGCGATGGTGGAGCGCGCGGCCCGGGTCCTCGGACGGTCCCTGTGCCGGGCGTGGGTCATCGGGGGCGGCGACGTCGTCGTCTCGGTGCTGCGGCGCGAGGCCACGGTGCACGCGTGCGGGCCCGAGCGCCTGGTCGCCCAGGTCGCCCGCGTCCACGGCGCACTCACCAGCGACGACGGGCGCGGCGCCCGGATGGTGTGGGACGCGCTCGACGGCTGACGCACCCGCGGCCGGTCACGCGTCGGGGTCGGGCTCCGTGCCGTCGATCGGCTCCTCGTGGTCGGAGCCGAGCACGGCGCCGGGCACGTCGCCACCCGGCTCGACCTCGGGCGAGTAGGGCGGCTCGCCCTCCGTCGGCGGCTGGTCGGCGGTGGCGAGCGGGTCGGTCCGCCCGGAGCGCTCCCCCGCCATCAGTGCGCCCCCTCCAGCGTCGGCGATCCGGCCGTGACGAGCCCGGCGGCGAGCTCACGCAGCCGGAAGCGCTGCACCTTGCCCGTCGCCGTCCGCGGCACCTCCTCGATCGCGATCACGTGACGCGGCCGCTTGAACGACGCGAGGCCCTCGCGGCACCAGGCCACGAGCGCCTCGGGGTCGACCGAGTGGCCCTCGCGCGGCACGACGCACGCGACGGGCACGTCGAGGCCGTCGTCGTCGGGGATCGCCACGACGACGACCTCGGCGACCGACGGGTGCGCGATGAGCCGCTCCTCGACCTCGGAGGGCGTCACCCAGATGCCGCCGACCTTGAGGACGTCGTCGGTGCGGCCCAGGCAGGTGTAGGTGCCGTCGGCGTTGCGCACGTACGTGTCGCCGGTGCGCAGCCACTCCCCCTCGAACATGAGGCGGTTGGTGGCGGTGCGGCACCAGTACCCGGTGCAGATCGAGTCGCCGCGCACGAAGAGCGTGCCCGTCTCGCCGTCGGGCACGGGACGGCCGTCGGTGCCCCGGATCTCGACGTCGTAGCCGGGGACCGGGACGCCCGACGTGCCCGGGGAGACCTCGCCGGGGCGGTTGGACAGGTAGATGTGCAGCGCCTCGGTGGACCCGATGCCGTCGAGCACCTCGACGCCGTAGACGTCGCGCATCCCGTTGACCATGCGCGCCGGCAGCGCCTCCCCCGCCGACGCGCCGCGGCGCACGGTCGCGAACGCCGCCGGGTCGACCTGGCCGGACTCCGCCGCGGCGAGCAGCGGTCCGTACGAGCTCGGCGTGCCGAAGAACATCGTCACCCGGTGCCGGGACGCGAGGTCGGCGAGCAGGGCCGGCGTCGGGCGCGAGGGCTCGAGCACCGCCGCGGCCCCCACCGAGAGCGGGAAGAACATCGAGTTGCCGATGCCGTAGGCGAAGAACAGCTTCGCCACCGACAGGCACAGGTCGTCGGGGCGGATGCCGAGCACCTGCTGGCCGTAGGTCTCGCAGACGGTGCGGATGTCGGCGTGCCGGTGCATCGCCGCCTTCGGCTTGCCCGTGGTCCCCGAGGTGTAGAGCCACAGCGCCTGCGACTCGTCCCACGTGTCGTACGTCGGCGCGGCCCCGAGGGCCTCGCCGCCGGCGAGCATCTCGGCCCAGGTCCGGGCCGTGACGTCGGCGCCGAAGCCCGACGCGTCCTCGCCGGTGACGACCACCTCGGCGACGTCCCCGCCGCGTTCCCGGGCCGCGAGCACCGCGGCGCGGGAGGTGGCGGCGAACGTCTCCGAGCACAGCAGCAGGCGGGTGCGCGAGTCCGCGACCAGCACCGCGAGCTCCGGCCCGCGCAGCATCGTCGACACCGGGACGGCGACCGCGCCGAGGCGCATCGTCGCGAGGATGCCGGTGAACAGCTCGACCTCGTCGACCATGCACAGGACGACCCGCTGCTCGGGCAGCACGCCCAGCGCCGCGAGCCCGGCCGCGACCCGTTCGATCTCCGCGTCGAGCTCGGCGTACGTCAGCGAGCGGGACGGGGCCCGCACCGCCTCCCGGTCACCGTCGCCCGCCGCCAGCCGGCGGCCGACGAGGTAGTCCGCGGCATTGAACGACTCCGCCATGCGCTGCCCGTCCTCGTGGTGGGGTGCGCTACGCGCACGTGAGCACTTTCGCGTGCCATAGCACCCGAAAGTGCTCACATGCGCGAGAGCGCACGGTCAGTTGAAGTGCACGTACTCGAAGTCGACGGGCTTGTCGTTGATGCCGTTGGTCGGCGGCGCGATCCAGCTCGCGATCTTCCCGGGCTCGAGGACGGGGTGCATGAGCCCGCGGACGTGGGTCTTGTCGACGTCGGTGGGCAGCCAGCGGCCCTCGTTCGCCGTCCACTCGTCCTCGGAGATCATCTTGCCCTCGGGCGAGATGCGCTGGCCCGCGAACGCCCCGACCTGGCGGTTGAAGCCGACGTGCGGCAGGTAGAGCTGCGCGTCGATGCCGTGCTTCTCGAGGATCCGGTTCCAGCGCTTGAGCCCGTTCGAGCAGTCGCCCATGTACTCGCTGCGCAGGTCCTGGTTCAGGGCGAGCAGCGCCGGCACCTCGGTGGTCGTGATGCGCCCCTCGCGCACGGCGTCCACGGCGCCCGCGTCGTCGGTGAGCACGTGGTCGTCCTTGCGCCGCTCCTCCTGCCAGCGGCCCTTAAGCCCGGCGGTGAAGTAGTTGGCGGCGTTGGTGGACGACTCGTTGCCGAACAGGTCCAGCGAGACGGTGTAGTGGAAGTTGATGTACTTCTGGATCATGTCGAGCGGGATGCCGCCGGCGCCGGCGACCTCCTCCGAGTCGTGCTCGTTCATCAGCTGCGCGGTGCGCGTGACGACGCGGTCGATGCCGGTGGTGCCCACGAACATGTGGTGGGCCTCCTCCTTGAGCATGAACTCGCAGGTCCGCGACAGCGGGTCGAACCCCGACTCCTTCAGCGTCCCGAGCTGGTACTTGCCGTCCCGGTCGGTGAAGTACGTGAACATGTAGAACGACAGCCAGTCCGGGGTCTCCTCGTTGAAGGCCCCGAGGATGCGCGGCGACTCGTCCGAGCCGGAGTTGCGCGCCAGCAGCTGGTCGGCCTCCTCGCGGCCGGCGCGGCCGAAGTAGGCGTGCAGCAGGTAGACCATCGCCCAGAGGTGACGGCCCTCCTCGACGTTGACCTGGAACAGGTTGCGCATGTCGTAGAGCGACGGGGCGGTCGCGCCGAGGAAGCGCTGCTGCTCGACCGAGGCGGGCTCGGTGTCGCCCTGGATGACGATGAGGCGCTGCAGGTCGGCGCGGTACTCGCCGGGCACCTCCTGCCAGACCGGCTCGCCCTTGTGCTCGCCGAACGCGATCTTGCGGTCCGGGTCGTGCTCGGAGAGGAAGACGCCCCAGCGGTACTCGTTCATCGGGACGTGGTCGAAGTGCGCCCAGCCGTCGCGGCCGACGTCGACGGCCGTGCGCAGGTAGACGTCCTTGGTGTCGACGGCGGGGCCCATGTCGCCCCACCAGTCGAGGAAGTTCGGCTGCCAGCGCTCGAGAGCGCGCTGGAGCTTGCGGTCGGACGCGAGGTCGACGTTGTTCGGGATCTTGGCGTCGAAGTCGATCTTCGGGCGCGCGGAGGTCATGGGGTCGTCACACTCGCTTCTTGTCGAAGTCGGCCTTGCGTCCGGTGCCGTAGCGGCGCAGCGCGCCCTCGGCGCCCGAGGCGTTCGGGCGGATGAAGATCCAGTTCTGCCAGGCGGTCAGGCGGCCGAAGATCCGCGTCTCCATGGTCTCCGGGCCGACGAACCGGTGGTTCGCCTCCATGCCGGTCAGGGCGTCCGGGCTCAGGGACGCGCGTTCCTCCAGGAGGATGCGGATCTCGTCCTCCCAGTCGATGTCGTCCGGCGCGTCGGTGACCAGCCCGGCCTCCTCGGCCTGCGCGCCGGTCATGCGCTCGTCCGTGCGCTCCGCCAGCTCGGCGACGTGGTCGTCGTCGCCGTAGAAGCGGGACTGCAGGCGGGTCAGCCCGTTGCCCATCGGGAAGGTGCCGAAGTTCGACGCCGTGAGGACGATCTGCGCCGGCTCCTGCTCCTCGTCGGCGTCCTCGAAGATGCCCTCGAGCATGTACTGCCGGTCGCACGCCAGGGCCAGCTCCAGTAGGGCGCCGGCGAAGCAGCTGCCGGGCTCGATGAGCGCGATGAGGCTGCGGCTGGTGACGTCGAGGCGCTTGAGCGTGCGCTTGAAGTAGTGCCGGATCTCGTTGACCAGCCAGTCCGAGCCGGAGTGCTCGGCGATGACCCGCTCGAACGCGAGCGCGCCCTCGACGGAGCCCTGGGTGCGGACCAGCCAGGTGCCGATCTCGAGCTCGTTGGTGCGCAGCCGCAGGATGAGGTCGTCGAGCTCACGGGTCATCGCGAGCGGCCAGAAGTCCGCGCCGAGCGCGTGGATGCGGTCGAGGGACTCGGGCACCGTGCCGGGCTCGGGGCCCAGCACCGTGATCGTCGCGGTGCGGGCGTCGCGGTCGAGCTCGCAGCGGACGTTGGGGTAGGTGATCGAGTCGTCGGTGATCTCGCGGCGCAGGGGCGGGAGGGCGACGCCCTGCGCGTCGGTCGGCCGGCTCGAGCCCGCGGCGGCCTCGGCCGCGCGGGCACGCACCGTCTCGTCCCACTGCTTGCGCGAGACCGTCTCGTCGACGAGCTTCCACTCGACGGCCTTGGGACCCTGGAAGCCCTCGGACTTGGTGGCGAAGATGTCGGCCCGGTCCTTGCGCACGTGGCGCTTGTCGGTGACGCGGGTGAGCCCGCCGGTGCCGGGCAGCACGCCGAGCAGCGGGACCTCCGGGAGCGCGACCGCGCTCGACCGGTCGTTGACCAGCAGGATCGTCTCGCAGGCCAGGGCCATCTCGTAGCCGCCGCCGGCCGCGGTGCCGTTGAGCGCCGCCACCCAGGTCTGGCCAGAGTTGGCCGTCATGTCCTCGATGCCGTTGCGGGTCTCGTTGGTGAACTTGCAGAAGTTCACCTTCCAGGGGTGGCTCGACTGCGCCAGCATCCGGATGTTCGCGCCGGCGCAGAAGTTCGAGTCCTTGCCGCTGGTCAGCACGACGCTGCGCACCTCGGGGTGCTCGAAGCGCAGGCGCTGGGTGATGTCGTAGAGCTCGATGTCGACGCCCAGGTCGTACGAGTTGAGCTTGAGCTCGTAGCCGGGCACGAGCCCGCCGTCCTCGGCGACGTCCAGGTAGACCCAGGCCGTCTCCCCGTCGACCTCGAGGCGCCAGTGGCGGTAGTGCGCGGGGTCGGTGTCGAAGTCGACCTGTGGAACGGTCTCCGCCGGGGCGTGCTCCGCGGCGGGCGCATCCTCGAGAACGGTCACGGTGGTGGTCCCTCCTTGTCGTGCGGACCACACTCTACGAGAATTCGACGTCGGTGCATAGAGCTGTAGAACGTTGGAGGGCACGATGACGTGGCAGTGGATCGCCGAGCAGGACCCCCGCTGGGACCAGGACAAGGCCGCGGCGCTGGGTGACCTGCCGCCCACGCTGTTCGGGCTCGGCCACCCCGAGGTGGGGCGCCCGCTCGGCGACGCGTGGTGGCGCGTGGAGGACGACGGTGGCGCACCGATCGGTTACGGCCGGCTCGACGACACGTGGGGCGACGCCGAGATCCTCATCGTGTCCGCGCCCGGCGTGCGCGGCACGGGCGTCGGGGCCTTCGTGCTGGAGAACCTGGAGCGGGAGGCCGCGGCGCGCCAGCTGAACTACGTCTACAACGTCGTCCCGACGCGCCACCCCGACGGCGAGGCCGTGCGGGAGTGGCTGACCCGGCAGGGGTTCACGACGACCGAGGTGGGCGAGCTGCGCAAGCAGGTGGCGTCGGGGGCGGCGCCGGGTGGCGCGGCCTGACGGTGCCGTCATCGCCGGATCGGTGACGAAACCCCGCAGATGTGCGGGGATTCGTCACCGACATCGTGGTCACGTCGTCATGCCGCCCTGCCGGCGCCGGTGGGCCCGCTTCTGGTCGGGCGTTGCGCGGAAGACGGCGCCGTCGTTGTAGCGGCGCTCGAGGTCGGCGGCGACCTCCTCCATGTACGCCTCGACGCCGGACGACATGTTGTCCGGGACGTCGGTGGCGTCCGGGCGGCGCGCGGTCCAGTAGACGGCAGCGCGGAAGCGCGCGAAGACCGCGTCGCTGACGTAGAAGCTGCGGTAGCCGTTGCGGTCGGGGTCGATCGCGGGGTCGTCGAGCGCGGTCGTCCAGGCCGGCTCGTCCGTCGTGCTGGTGCGGCGGCGGCGTTTCGTCGGGGCGGGTGTCGGTTCCGGGGCGGGCGGTTCCGGCTCGGGTTCGGGCGTTTCGTCGATCTCTCGTGGCGGGGTCCGCGCCGGGCGGGGCGCCGGCTCGGGGGCGTCCGGGTCGATGCTCATCCGCCGGCGCAGCTCACGGGCCTTGGAGGTCACGAGGCGTCCTGCGCCGTGTCGGGCGCGAGGGCGCGCAGTTCGAGCATGAAGTCGCGGAACAGTCCGGCGAGGTTCGACGACGACACGTCGCGGCGGTCGCCGAGACGCTCGGCGAGCTGGAACGCCTCGTGCACGCCGGCGCGTCGGGGAATGACCGCTCGGACCTCGTCCCCGAACGCCGCGAGCGCCTCGTCGCGAATGGCCTCGTCCATGCCGACGCGCAGGTCGAACCCACTCAGCACGACGCCCGCCCACTTCAGCGGATGGGCGCGCTGGATGCGTTCGACGCGGGTGCGGGCCTCGAGGGCCTTGCGCACGGCGTCGCGGGTCGGCCCGATCGGCGCGTAGGCGACGTCGGCGGCGTACATGGCCTGGGCGGTCAGGGCGCCGGTGCGGCCTCCGGTGTCGATGAGGACCAGCCCGTACGCGGCGGCGAGCCCGGCGTTCTCGAGGAGGTCGCGCAGGAGCCAGGAGTCGATCAGCGACGACTGGGCGACCGTGCCGAGCGACGCCCCGGCGGGCACGAGGTCGACGTCTTCCCAGTGCGTGTCGAGGACCTCGTCGGCGAGACGGGTCGCGCCGGCCTCGAGGTCGAGCTCGCCGGACGCGTCGAGGGCGCCGGAGACCTCGAACACGTCGCCGAGCCCCGTCGACGTCGCGGGCACGCCGAACTTGTTGCTGGCGTTGCGCTCGGGGTCGGCGTCGATCAACAACGTGGGGATGCCGAGCCTCGACGCCTCGCCGGCCATGAGCACCTGCCAGAGCGTCTTGGCCACGCCGCCCTTGCCGCTGAGCACGGTCACCGCGACCACGAGGCCTCCTCTTGCTAGAGATACGTCCCTGGTGCTGCTGGCGTGACGAGCCAGAGACGTGTCGTTGGCGTGCCACAGGACGGACGCCTCGGACACTAGCCACGCATCGTGCACACGGACACCCGATCGAGAGCACCTCGGGCGCGAACCTTCTGACTCTTCGTGCTTGACCGGACGTCATCCGGCGCCTAACTTCCGAATCGCTCACGGCGCTGACGGCTCGCGCTCGTGGGTGGCAAGGCAGGGATCGCTGCGTGAGCTCCGGCCGCAGACGGTCCTGGAGGTCGACCCCCGGGTTGCCGCGTGAGCTCCGGCCGCGGCTCGACACCGGGTGGACGCCGCATTTCCCCTTTCGCTGCGCGTGTGTGGCCGTCGGGCCTCGCCCGCGCTCCTGCTCGAGGAGAGCCGTTCCATGTCCCCCGCCGGTGCCCTGCGCGGCACCACGCGTCTGCTCGACGGTCTGCTGACCGTCGTGCTGCGCGCGCTCGGGTGGACACTCGGCCTCGTCGGCGCGGGCTTCGTACTCTGGTTCGCCAGCAACGTCATCGCACCGATCCCGGCCGTGGCCG
The DNA here is from genome assembly GCF_037400275.1 of Actinomycetospora aeridis. NCBI lineage: Bacteria > Bacillati > Actinomycetota > Actinomycetes > Pseudonocardiales > Pseudonocardiaceae > Actinomycetospora > Actinomycetospora aeridis. The sequence continues at coordinate 467,401 of NZ_JBBEGL010000006.1, forward strand.
CGACCCGTGAGGTGCAGCTGGCGAGCGTCGCGACTCCGCACGTGGCCGCCGGTCCGCCGAACCCGCACCCCACCGGCCTCGCGGCCGGCGAGGAGGCCGGCGGGACAGATTCGGGCTCGACCGACACGGGCTCGACCGACACGGGCTCGACCGACACG
>NZ_JBBEGL010000007.1:0-245644 GCF_037400275.1 Actinomycetospora aeridis
CGACATGGTCGCCACCGGCGCGCTCGACCCGTCGACCGTGCTCACCCGCCAAGAGCCGATCACCGACGCCATCGAGGCCTACCGGGTCTTCGACCAACAGCAGCCCGGCTGGGTCAAGGTCGCCCTCGACGGCCTCACCTGACGCTCCCGCGCCCGACCTCCGCCACCGCTCGGCACGCGAAGACAGCACGGGGCACGTGCCGGGCCGCCGGCTCGGCGGTGGCGCGCCGGGCGCTGACCGGGGGTCGCGCGCGGGAATCTCGCCGTCCGCGACCGGGTCTCAGCCACGGTCACCGCTCTCGGTCAGGCCGCGCTGTCGGGCAGGTTCGTCACCCAGTCGACGACGGTGTCGACGAACAGGTCCGGGTCGGCGCCGTGCATCGAGTGCGGCATCTCCGGGAAGGACCGGTAGTCGATCGGTGCGCCGGCCGCGCGGACGAGGTCGCAGGCGTGGGCGGCCTGCAGGTCCGACGACGCGCCGGCGAGGCGCCCGGTGCGGTCGTCGACCGCGCGGAAGTGGTGGGTGAACAGCACCGGGACGCGGACGTGGGTGAGCATCGCCGCGTGGTCGCACGACGCGGCGACGGTGCCGCCGGCGAAGGCCCGCGCCCACTCCGGGTCGTACTCGCGCATGCTCTGCACCGCGGCGTCCGGTGGGGCGCCCGCGCCCTGCCCGCTCATCCGCGCCATGGCCTCGAGCATCTCCGGGGACAGCTCGGTCGCGAACGCGCGCTGCATGCCCGCGACGTCCCCGACCGACCACTGGTCGCCCAGCCATCGGTGCATGACGGCGAACATCGGTCCGACGGCCTGCCGGATCGAGGGGCCGACCGCTGGGGTCGTCTCGGAGGCGAACAGCGGCGGGTCCTCCCACACCGCAGCCCGGATCTGGCCGGGTTTCGCGAACGCCGACAGCCACGCGGCAAGGACCCCGCCGGAGGACAGGCCGCTGACGATCGTCTCGCGGCCGACGACGAGGTCGATGAACCGGACGAGGTCGTTGCCGAAGTTGTCGAGCGTGTAGCGGCCGGGGGTCCAGGTCGAACGGCCCTGCCCGCGCAGGTCGACCGCGTGGACACAGAAGTGCTCGGCGAGGCGGGGCAGCACGGGCTCGTAGTCCCACCAGGACATGCCCTGGCCCGGGATCAGCAGCAGCGCGGGCGCCGCCGGGTCGCCGGTCACCACGTGGTTCATCCGCACCTCGCCGAGGTCCACCAGCCGCTCCTCGAAGGCGTGGGCCGTGAATGTGTCGGCGCGGTCGGCGGCTTCCAGGTAGGGCACGCGCTCTCCTCGACTCCTCGATGGAATGCTTCACGATGAAGGTAACCTGTCGGGGCCTATCGTGCACGAGTGGTCGACGGCCCGCGGGAGGACTCGCTGTTCGCGCCCGGTCGGCGAGCGCGGGTGCTGCAGCTGCTGCACGACTACGCCGACGCCCATGTCGAGGCGACGCGACACCTGGCGGCGGCTCTGGGCGTGCACGCCACCGACGCCGTCGCCGCCGCGGAGATCCTGTGGGCCGAGAACTCGGGCACTCCCCTGACCCCGGCCCGGCTCGGGGAACGCATCGGGCTCACCTCGGGCGCCACGACGAACCTGCTCCACCGCCTCGACGCCGCCGGGCTCGTCGTGCGGGGCCGCAGCGACCACGATCGCCGGGCCGTCACGCTGCGCCTGAGCGACGACGCGCGCACCCGGACGATCGCGTTCTTCACCCCGACCGGCGACCAGGTCGACCACGTCCTCGACCGCTACGACGACGCGACCCTGGAGCGGGTCGAGGCCCTGCTCGGCGAGGTCGTCGACGTGACCACCACCCGCAACGCACACCTCCGTCGGCACCACCCGTGAGCCCGACGGCGTTCCCCGACGAGGCCGGCGGGACAGCAACCTGCCCGGCGATGCGGACCGAGCTCCTGGCGATCGCCGAAACCGGCGGAGTCCGGACGCCCTTCATGTCGCGGTGAGCTGGTGACCGGCGCGGTCCGAGCACTACGGTCCGGCCATGTTCGACGGTGACGAGATCGTGCTGGGCCCCTTGCCCAAGGGCATCGTGCGCGCCGGGGAGGGTCAGCACCGGCGGGTGTGGAACGTGCTCGGCCACACCTACTGGGCGCGGGCCGTCAGCGAGTCCAGCTTCGCCTTCGAGACCCTCGACCCGCCCGGCACCGGCGTGCCACCCCACGTCCATCCCACCCAGGACGAGCACATCCACGTCCTCGAGGGCGTCTTCACCCTCTACCTCGACGGGGAGTGGGAGAAGGCGGGCCCCGGAGACACGGTGCTGATGCCGCGCGGCCTGCCGCACGCCTACTACAACCGCAGCGAGCTCGACTCCCGAGCCCTGTTCTGGGTGAGCCCGACCGGCAAGCTGGCCCACCTGTTCGACCAGCTGCACGACCTCAGCGACCCCGCCGAGGTCGTCCGGCAGTCCGCGCTCCACGACGTCGAGTTCCTCCCGCCCGGCTCGGTGCCCGGCGCCTGACCGCGGACCGCGGCAGCACCCGGCGCGCGGACGGCGGTCCCGACCGCCGAGCGGATTCCGGCGAGGGGCGCCCCTCGCCGGTCTATCCGAACCAAGGCGCCCTTCGGTCAGAACCCGGCACACGACGGACACGCCGCCGACGCGGGCCGTCGCGGTTCGCGGCAAACGTGCCGACAGTACCGAGTGATGACACACCCTGACATCAGGAGCTATCCTGATGTCACGCCATGACATCACGAAGGCATCGGCGACCCGGGCGGGGACGTGCCTCGTCGATCCCCGAACGGAGAACACCGTGGACTTCCTCGTGAGGGCGACCCCGACCGCCGGACTGCTCGAACTGCCCGCCGAGGAGCGCGACCAGCTGATGGCCCGGGAGCGCGAGGTCGCGACCGCGCTCATCGACGCGGGCACGATCGCCTGGATGTGGCGGCTCCCCGACACCGGCACCAGCGTGACGATCTGGAACGCCGCGAGCGCCGAAGCACTCGAGACGCACCTCGCCACGCTGCCGGTCTTCCCCTACAACGTCCTCGAGATCACCGCCCTGGCGACCCACCCGGCCTTCCCGACCCCGCTCCGGGCCATCCGCGGGCCGGCGTGACCAGGCGCTCCTACGGGTCACCGTCGGGCCGCTCGAGGACGAACGTCCCCGAAGGAGAGAGCACCCCGTTCGCCTGCACGGTGACGTCGTGCGGCCCCGGGTAGTAGGTCCGGGTGGTGATGGGGCGGAAGGAGTGGGTCTTCGTGACGACGGTGCTGCCACCGGCGGCGATGTGCCGCGACCCGAGCTTGAAGGTCTTCGCGCTCACGGTTCCGTTGGCGCGCTGGAACCCGATGGAGTAGTCGATCGCCACGGTCGCGTCGGTCCTCCCGACGTTGGTGACGACGGCGGTGAACGTGAGCTCCCCGTGCCAGGGGACGACCTCCCCGGAGATGCGCGTGCGGGGCCACGTGCAGGTCGTTCCCGGTGAACCCCACGAGGGAGAGCGCGGTGGGATCGGCGCGCTTGACCAGCGTGGTTGGCGACCGAGCGCCGTGCGTACTCGGCCGGGTCCCGATAGGTGGCGTCGAGGATGCCTCGGGTCGCACGAGGATGGGCGAGCAGCCACGGCACCCGTCTCGCCCAGGGCAGGTACGCGCGGGAGCCCTCGGTGGCGAGTCGCCGCACGTGCTCGCTGTCGTGCCCCGTCCAGCTCCGCATGATGTGCAGGCCGCGCTCGGGGCGCGCGGTGAGGAGATCGCACGGCGAACTCGCCCGTCAGCCCGACGGTGAGCCGGGCCAGCAGTGCCATGGCGGCGTCGAAAGCCCGCGACGAGCCGCTGTCGAGCGCTCGCGACGCGACGAACTCCGTGACGGGCCAGATCATCCAGCCGCCGAAACGCGGCTCGTCCAGCACGTCGAGCACCAATCGCTCCGCGGCGGGGAACCCCGGCGGAGCGTCGCGGAGGAGGGCGTCGCGGACGATGTCCACCCGCTCCCGGAGGCGGAGACCCCGGACGGCACCCTCCGCCCGGACCAGGGCGGAGAAGTCGCCGGTGGGCGCGACCGCCTCCATGGCGGCCCGCAGCCCTGCCACGGCGTCCGGGCTGATCAGCTCGTCCATGGCGCCCACGGCGACTCCTCTCCACCACCGGACTAGACCGCCGGAACGGTCCCACCGTCGATCACGTACTCCGCGCCGACGATCGCCGAGGCCCGGTCCGACACCAGGAAGGCCGCGAGATCGGCGATCTCCTCCGTCCTCGCGAAACGACCGAGCGGCACGCCGCCGAGGGAGTCGAGGATGCTCTCCTTCGCCCCCGCCCGGCTGAGGCCGTTCCCCTCCGCGAGCCGGTCCACGAACCTCTCGTAGGCCCGGTCTCGATGCCACCGGGACTGATCGCGTTGACCCGCACGCCGTGCGGCGCAATCTCGTTCGCCAGACCCTTGCTGTACGTCCGCAACGCCGCCTTCGCAGCTGCGTAGGCGAGGGTGGAGTCGTGCAGCGGCATCTGCCGCTGGATGGACGTGAAGTGCAGGACGACGCCGTGCCCGGCCCGGACCATCGACGGCACGAGCGCCCGGTCGAGACGCACCGCGCCGAGGAAGTTGAGGTTCAGCTCGATCATCCACTGCTCGTCGGTGATCTTCGCGAACCCGCCGGACGGCGTGGAGGAACCCCCGACGACGTGCACGAGGACGTCGACACCGCCGGCCTCCTCCATCCGCGACGCGACGAGCGCCGTGCCCTCGACGGTCGAGGTGTCGGCCGCGATGAAGCGGTCCGGGAGCTCGTACCCGTCGGGCATCGTCCGGGCCGTCACGTACACGTCGGCGTCGAGCTCTCGCAGCCGTTCGGCCACGGCCCGACCCGATCCCTTCGAACCCCCGGTGACCAGGGCCCGACGCCCGTCGAGACCTCCGCGATCCGTCACGGCGCGATGACGAGTTCCGCGATGGCGTCGCCGTCCATCACGAAGCGGTAGCGCAGGTCGACGACGCCGCCGGGGAAGTCGCCCTCCAGGTGCTTGGTGGCGACCCAGTGCGCGTCGTCGGTGCGCTCCGCCCCGATGAGGGAGCTGGTGACGGTGAACTCGGCCCCGGCCCGGGTCAGGAAGCCACGGATCTCCTCGGTGCCGCGGTAGGTCGAGCCGTCGTCGACGACCACGGCCGTCGGCGTGAAGGCGCCCAGCGCGGTGTCCGTGTCGCCGGCGTCGTGCGCGGCGAGGTAGGTGCGGATCGTGACCGGGAGCTGGTCGGGCTGGATGGTGTTCGACGTGGTCATGGACCCACCGTGCGGTCTCCCGGACCGGGAGGGTCAAGCGCTGGACCCTCCCCCGGGGGGAGGGTGCATCGTGATCACGTGCTGACGATCGGTGAGTTCTCCCGGCTGAGCCACCTGAGCGTGCGGACGCTGCGCCGCTACCACGACGCAGGTCTGCTCGAGCCGGCGTCCGTGGACGACGCGACCGGGTACCGCCGGTACGGCGCCGACCAGATCTCGACCGCCCAGGTGATCCACCGCCTGCGGGAGCTCGACGTCCCCCTCCCCGACGTGCAGCGCATCCTGCGCTCCGGTGACCCGAAGATCCGCGCCACGCTGGTCGCGGATCACCTGCAGCGGCTCGAGTCCGAGCTCGAGCGCACCCGCGGCGCGGTGGCGTCCCTGCGCCGGCTGCTGGCGCCGGAGCCACCACCGCTGGACGTCGAGCTGCGCGCGGTCCCGGCGACGACGGTGGCCGCGGTCGAGGACGACGTGACGGTCGACGAGGTGCTCGCCTGGTACGCCGGCGCCATGGCCGAGCTGGACGCGGTGGTCGACGTCCCGACGGGCCCGCCGGGCGGGCTCTTCCACAACGAGCTGTTCGAGGACGGGCGTGGGCACGCCCTCCTGTACCGGCCGACGGCACGGCCGCCGCGCAGCGGGCGGGTGCACCCCGTGACCCTGCCCGCGGTCGAGCTCGCCGTCACCACCCACGTCGGCGAGCACGACGACATCGAGGTGGCCTACGGCGAGCTGGGCACCTGGGTGGTGACCAACGCCCTCGCGGTGGCGGGCCCGGTGTGGGAGACCTACCTGGTCGGCCCCCGGGACACCACCGACCCGTCGGCCTGGCGGACCGAGATCGGCTGGCCGGTCTTCCACGTGGCCCCGCACTGACGCTCCCGCGGGGTCGCCGAGGTCGCCTCCGTGCGTCCGAGGTCCGGTGTGTCCTCTGCTCGATGGCCGGCCCGGAGGATCCGTCGGTCGACCGATGCCGCCTCGCCACGCGCCGGTGAACCCTGGCTGCGGTGAGCCTCACTCCCCACCGTGACCGGTCGCTGTTCCGCGGTGCCCACGGCCCGCTCCCCGCGTTGTTGCTGCTCCTCACGATCACGACGGGCCTGGTCGACGCGGTGAGCGTCCTCGGGCTCGGGCGGGTGTTCGTGGCCAACATGACCGGCAACGTCGTCTTCCTCGGCTTCGCCGTCGCCGGCGCCCCGGGGTTCGCGCTGGCCGCCTCGCTCGCCGCGCTCGGCGGCTTCCTGCTCGGAGCCCTCGGCGGCGGCGCGCTGGTCGCCGCCCGGGCGACCCGGCGCGGGCAGCTGTTGCGCGACGCCGTGCTGATCGAGCTGGTCCTCGCGGTCGCGGCCGTCGCACTCCTCATGCCCGTGGAGGGCCTGCCCGGTGCGGGGGTGGCGTCCCTGGTCGCCGGCCTCCTGGCGGTCGCCCTCGGGCTGCAGAACGCCGCGGTGCGTCGGCTCGGTGTCCCCGACCTGACCACCACGGTCCTCACGATGACCCTCACCGGCATCGCCGCCGACGCGCGCACCGGTGGCCGCCCCGTGCTGACGCGACGGGTCCTCGCCGTGGTCGCGATGTTCGTCGGCGGCGTGGCCGGAGCCGTCCTCGTCGGCCACGTCCGCCTCGCCTGGGCCCTCGTCCCGACGCCGGTCGTGCTCGCCGTGGTCGCGGCACTCCTCACCGTCGCCCTGCGCCGGCCCGCCGCGTGGCAGGAGTCAGGCCGGGCGTGACTCCCGGCGTGACCACGTCGAGACGATCACTCGGCGTCCACGGGCACGCAGGAACGGTCGACCGACCGATACCGCACCGGGCGCCACGCGGACCAGGCTGATCGCACTCCGTCACCTCAGCCCGAGAGGCTCCCGATGACCGATCAGCCGACACCTGTTCTCGAGCAGGCCGCGCAGGACTTCGCGGACGCGACCGCGAAGCCGCCGTTCCTCTACGACCTCGGCCCGGTCGAGGGCCGCAAGGCCGTCGACGACGTCCAGAACGGCCGGGGCGTCGAGCGCCCCGACGCCGACATCACCGACCTGACCATCCCCGGCGGCCCGACCGGCGAGGTCTCGATCCGCATCGTCAAGCCGGCCGGGACGACCGCGACGTTGCCCGCCCTGCTCTACACCCACGGCGCCGGCTGGGTCTTCGGCAACGCCCACACCCACGACCGCCTGGTCCGGGAGCTCGCCGTCCGGGCGAACGCCGCCGTGGTCTTCACCAACTACGACCTCTCCCCCGAGGCCCGGTACCCGACCGCGATCGAGCAGGTCTACACCGCACTGCAGTGGATCGCGGCGAGCGGGGACGAGCAGGGCATCGACGGCGCCCGCATCGCCGTCGCCGGCGACTCGGTCGGCGGGAACATGACCGCCGCGATCACCCTGCTGGCCAAGCAGCGGGGCGGCCCCGCGATCGCCGCGCAGCTGCTGTACTACCCCGTCACCGACGCCGGCTTCGACACGGCGTCCTACGAACAGTTCGCCACCGGCTACTTCCTCTCGCGCGAGGGCATGCACTGGTTCTGGGACCAGTACACGACCGATCCGGCCGAGCGCGCCCAGATCACCGCATCACCGCTGCGCGCCACCCTCGACGACCTCGCCGGCCTACCGCAGGCCCTCGTGATCGTGGCCGAGGCCGACGTCCTGCGGGACGAGGGCGAGGCCTACGCCGCGAAGCTGCGCGCCGCCGGCGTCCCGACCACGGCCGTGCGCTTCGGCGGGATCATCCACGACTTCGTGATGGTCGACGCCATGCGCGACACCCACGCCGCCCGCGGAGCCGTCCGCATGGGCGGCGAGTTCCTGTCCGACGCGCTGAGCACGAAGGAGAACTGATCATGAGCACCCCCACCGTCGTCCTCGTCCACGGCGCCTTCGCCGACGCCTCGAGCTTCCGCGCCCTGATCCCCGAGCTGCTCGCCGACGGCATCCCGGTCGTCGCCCCCGCCGTCCCGAATCGCTCGCTGAACGGCGACGCCGCCTACATCGCGTCGGTGGTCCGCCAGATCGAGGGCGACGTGGTGCTGGTCGGGCACTCCTACGGCGGCGCCGTGATCACCGTGGCCGGGGTCGAGGACAACGTCCGCGCCCTGGTCTACCTCGCGGGCTACGCCCTGCAGGAGGGCGAGAGCCTCGGCGAGCTGCAGGGCGGCTTCCCCGACTCCGCGCTCGCCACCGCCCTGGTCCAGACGACCTACCCGCTGCCGGACGGGTCGACCGGTACCGACGTCTCGGTGGACCCGACCAAGGTGCACGACGTCTTCGCACAGGACGTCGACCCCGAGATCACCAAGGTGCTCGCCGTGAGCCAGCGCCCCCTGGCAGCGGCCGCCTTCGGGGAGCCCGCGTCCGCCGCGGCGTGGAAGACGAAGCCCTCGTGGGGCGTGGTGTCGTCCTCGGACAACACGATCAACCCCGACGTCGAGCGCCACGGCTACCAGCGCGCGGGCGCGAAGATCGTCGAGATCGACTCCTCGCACCTGGTGATGCTCTCGCACCCCAAGGAGTCCGCCGACGTCGTCCGTGAGGCCATCCGCGCCACCGACCGGTGACCCTGCGCTGACCGGTGCCCCCGCCGCCCCCGGGCCGCGGGGGCACCGTCACGTCCGCAGGGCGCCGGCGAGGAACGCGACGCCCTGCCGCACGGCCACACGTCCCGCGGGCACCTCGCGCAGCGGGCGCAGTGTCATGAAGTCGTGCACGACGCCGAGGTAGCGCGCGCAGGTCACCGGCACACCGGCGGCAGCCATCGCCCGCGCGTACTCCTCGCCCTCGTCCCGGACCACGTCGGCCTCGGCCGTGATCACCAGCGCGGGCGGGAGACCGGCGAGGTCGGCACCGCGCGCCCGGCCGGGAGCGCACGCCGGGTCGTCGAGGTCGTGCGGGAGACCGGCGTACTGCTGCCAGGACCAGCGGGCCGCACGGGTCGGCAGCACCGGGATGTCGGCGAACGCGCGGTGGGACGGCGCGTCGCCGTCCGGGTCGAGCCACGGGTAGAGCAGCAGCTGCGCCGCGAGCCGGGGACCCGCCCGGCGGCCCGCCAGGAGTGCGACGGCCGCCGCCAGCGTCGCTCCGGTGCAGTCCCCCGAGATCGCGACGCGGCCGGGGTCGAGACCGAGGTCACCGGCGTGCTCCACGACCCACAGCAGCGTCGCGTAGACCTCCTCGACCGCCACCGGGTACCGCGCCTCCGGCACCCGCGTGAAGGCCGGGACCACCACGGCCGCCGGGACACCGGTCGCGAGCTCGCGGAGGAGCCGCCCGTGGGTGTCCGCGTCCCCGGTGACCCATCGCCCCCCGTGCAGGTGCACGACGGCCGGCAGCTCACCCCCGCAGTCCGCGGGCCGCACGACCAGGAAGCCGACGAGCCCCTGCGGCCCGACCGGCGCGGTGTGGAAGTCCACGTCGACCTCCGGGCCCCCCACCAGGTCGTCCTGGAGCTCCCGCAACGCATCCCGCCCGTCCTGCACGCCGAGCTGGTGCGGACGCGGCGGCCCCTCCCAGGCCCGGACGAGCCGGGCGCAGGCGGGATCGAGCACCGCGGTCGGCTCACCCCCGGTCGCCGGGCTTCCTGCGGCTGCCACACCACTCCTCGGGTTCTCGCTGCGACGCTGCTCCGGACGCTAGCGGTCGTTGATGACCGCAACTACTGTCGAGACCCAGGAGCGGTCGATCGACGGATGGCCGAGGCGGCCGGCGACGGTCACGCTCCAGGGGCCCGACGCCGTCCGCGGGCCCGGCGACAACGGCGTCGCGCATCCCACCGTCGGGGTCGTCAGGGAGGAGCGCCCGGTGCGCTGCCGTCGTCCAGCTCAGCAGCCGAGCTCTCGGTGACGATCCTGCTCGGGCGTGACCCCGAGCTCCGGGCGCTCGGCACCCTCGTCGACGGCCTCGTCGACCCCGCCGGCACCGTCGGCACCGTCGCGACCGCCGCGGTCGTGATCGTCGGCGAGTTCGGTCTGGGCAAGACGGCCCTGCTCACCGCGGCCGCCGAACACGCCGCTCGCGTCGGTGTCCGGGTACTGCGCGCGGACGGGTGCCGCGAGGAGGCCGACCTCCCGTTCGCCGCGCTCGGTCAGCTGCTCGCCTCGCTCACCCACCTCGTCGACGACCTGCCCGAGCACCTCGGGCGCACCGTCGAGGCGCTGACGCACGGGACGGCGGCCGGCGACGTCCGCACCGTTTCCCTGCACGTCCTGCAGGTGCTGGTGCACGCTGCTCGCCACGCTCCGCTCGCGGTCCTCGTGGACGACGCCGACCGCCTCGACCAGGACTCGCTGCGCACGCTCCTGTTCGTGGCCCGCCGGGCCCGCCTGCGTGACGGGCTCGGGATCGTCGTCGCCGGTCGCGGCGACGTCCGGCCGCTCCCGGGCGACACCGCCCTCCCGACACTCGCCCTGGCTCCCCTGGACGCCACCGCCGCCGCGGCGCTGCTGGAGAGCCTCCCCGTGCGTCCCCCTGCACGGGTGCGGCAGGAGATCCTCGACGCGGCGGCGGGCAACCCGCTCGCGGTGCGCGAGATGGCCGCGGCCGGCACGGCACGGCCACTCGAGGCGGCCGGCCGCGGGGCGACCGAGTTCGCGGACGTCCTGGGCGGGCTCCCGCCGGACACCCGCCGCCTGCTCCTCCACGCCGCGGCCGCGGAGGGCGCGCCGGTGGCGGTGATCGAGACGGCCGCCGGCGCCGCAGGCCCCGAGGCGTGGGCGCCGGCCGAGCGCGCCGGGCTGGTGGTGCTCGACGGGCCGAGGGTGGCGTTCCGCAGCCCGCTGGCCCGGACCGCGTGCTACGCGCTGGCCACGGCCGCCGACCGGCGGCACGCGCACCTCGGGCTGGCCGGCGCCGACCGCGAGCCCGACCGGAGCGCCTGGCAACGGGCGCACGGCACCGTCGGGGACGACGACGCCGTCGGCGCGGCCCTCGCCGCGGTGGCCGAGCGGGCCGAGGTCCGCGGGGCGCCCCGGGCCGCCGCCCGCGCGTGGGAGCGGGCCGCCGAGTGCTCCGCCGAGTCCGCGGTGCGCCTCGCACGCCTCGGCCGGGCGCTCGTGTCCACCTACGCGGCCGGCGACACCGCGTGGATGGCCGACCTGCGCGAGGCGATGGAGCACGCCGTCCCGGACGCCACGGTCCGGGTCCGCACCGCCGTGCTCGGGGCCGCGGCGCAGGCCCTCGCCGGGCGGCAGTGCGCGGCGGTCCGCGTGCTCGAGGGGGTCGCGCCGCTCGTCGGGGTGACCGATCCGGCGAGCGCGGTGCTCCTCGCGACGTTCCTGCGCGTGGTGGCGGACTTCTCCGGGCTCCCCGAGCACGACGCCGCCGCCACGGCGCTGATGGCGCACCCGGCCTTGCCCTCCGCCGTCGGGCCGGTGGCGGGCTCGACCGGCACGTCGGCGGACATCATGTGGTCGCTGACCACCCTGCGACCCGACCGCGTGGCCACCGCGGCCGCCCTCGAGGAGGCGCTGCGCGCCGGGCGGGGCGGCCCCGAGGCCAACCCGAACGACCTGCAGAACCTCGGCACGCTCGCCGATCAGGCCGACGACATCCACCGCGCGGTCGACCTGCTCGCCCGTGCCCAGACCGGGTCGCGACACGAGGGGCCGAGCGCGTTCGGGGCGGGACTGCTCGCCGTCCTGCTCGTCGAGCACGGCCGCTGGACCGAGGCGTCGCGGACCGTCGCGCTCTGGTCCGCCCTGGCGGACGCCGGCGGGCTGGCGTGGGTCGCCGTCGAGATCGCCTCGGTCGAGGCCTCCCTGCTCGCGTGGCGAGGCGAGCCCGCCGCCGCGCATGAGGTGCTCGCCCGGGCACGGCAGCGCGTCGACCTGGGCGACAACCTCGTGCTCGACGTCCGGCTCCGCGCCGCGGCCAGCATCGCGGCGATGGTCGAGGGCGACCGCGCGCAGGCCTACCGCCAGCTGCGCGGCGCTTTCACCCACCACGGCGAGGCACGGCACGCGCTCCTGTCCACCCGGCTGATCGCCCGGCTCGCGGCGGCCGCCACCGGACCGACCGAGCGCGCCGACGCGGCCGCCGTCGTCGCGCGGGTGCGTGCGGCGACGGCCGACCGGACGACGACCTGGCTGCGGATGCTGCTCCACCACGCCGACGCCCTCCTCGGGTCCGACCACGGCGCCGAGCACCACTTCCGCCTGGCGCTGACCGATCCCGCCGGCGAGGACTGGCCCCTCGAGCGCGCCCAGGCCCGCCTGCACTACGGCGAGTGGCTGCGGCGACGGCGCCGTCCCCTCGAGGCCCGCGACATGCTGGTCGCGTCGCTGGAGACCTTCGAGACGCTCGGCGCGTCCGCCGCCGCGGACCGCGTCCGCGCCGAGCTGCGGGCGGCCGGGGCCGCCGACCACCCGGGCCCCGAGACCGACGCCGACGCGCTCGCCCCGCTCTCACCCCAGCAGCGTGAGATCGTGCGGCTCGCGGCGGCGGGCCTGCGTAACCGCGAGATCGCCGAACGGCTGCACCTCTCGCCCCGCACCGTGGGGTCGCACCTGCACCACGCCTACCCCAAGCTCGGCGTCAGCGGACGGCACCAGCTCGCCACTCTGCTCCACGGCTGAGACCCTGGCCCGCGCCCCGACGCGGTTCGTCGTCGGCACGGAACCGACGTCCGGAGGCCGGGCCTGCCCGGTCGCGCTTCACCCGTTCGGGTGGGTACGGCCCGGTGATGCCGGTCACGCCTGCTCCGGACGGGCGCTCACGTTCGGCCCTGTTGGGCCGCGTCCGGTGTGGTGCAGCTCATACCGCTGCGCGTGGTGCGCGCGCCACCACGACGAGCGACGACTGTCCGCCGCTTTGACCGTGCACGATCGAACTGCGAGCGTCCGCCCTCGTGCGCTGCCATCTCCTGTTCGCCGCCGTGCGGCGACACGTGGATCTCCTGCGCACCTGCAGCGCGCTCTGTCCGTGATCGCGGGACGTCACGGCCACCGCGGTCGGTGACACCGGTCCCGCACCGACGGCGCGACACCGCGCCGTCCCGACCGCACGGCATCCGTCCGGACACCCGAGCCGGGCGCCCGCCGCTGCCCGACCCGTCGCCGGCTCTCCCGGCACCGGGTCGGCGGAGTCCCGCTCCCCCGTTCCGCGTGTCGACGGCGCGCGCTCCCCGGCGCCGTGCGGCTCCCGCGACGGCTCCGCCGGCACTGCTCCCCCTCCACCTCCCCGAAGGACTCCTCTGTGATCACCAAGCAATGGATCGCGATCGCGGCGGCCACGGTCGCCCTCCCCCTCGCCGTGGCGAGCCCGATGGCCCTCGCCGCCCCGGCGCCACCACCGATCCCGCCGACCGACCCCGCCAAGCCCGTGATCCTCTGCAACGACCTGCAGGGCGGCACGTGCGAGGGCACGCCCCGCGCCGACACCCTGATCGGCGGCCAGTTGATCGACCACATCTTCGGCGGGGCCGGCGACGACGACATCGAACAGAACCTCGTCTTCCTGCAGGGCGCCAGCGACGACGCCCACGGCGGCCCCGGACGCGACTGCATCGACGGCGGCGGCGGCAACTCGCAGCAGTTCGGCGACGACGGCGACGACAACGTCCCCTGCGAGTTCACCGCCTTCGTCGATCCGGAGGCGGCGCTGACCAGCGGACCCGGCGACGACACGGTCCACGGCGGCAACGGCGACGATTCGATGGACGGCATCTTCGACAGCGACACCCTCTACGGCGACGCGGGCGACGACCTGATCAACGACCCCTTCCCGAACGACCAGGACAAGGAGTACGGCGGGCCGGGCGACGACGTCGTGAACGCCTCCGACCTCGGCAACGACGACGTCGTCGACGGCGGCCCCGGCAACGACACGTGCCTCGGCGACCCGGGCGACACGTTCCGCCACTGCGAGCGCATCTTCCGCGTCCCCGCCCCGCTGCTCGTGAACCCCGCCGGCCTGCCGGTCCCGCTGCCCCGGGCCCTCGGCGTGGACCCGAACGCGGTGCTGCCGGTGCTGCCGGCGCCGACGACGAGCTGACCCGGGCCGCTCCTCCCGCGGTCGTCCGGCCGCGGGAGGAGGTGGGACCCGGCCTCAGCGGCGCGTCGCGCGGAGCCGGTCCCCGACGCCGGGACAGTGCGCGGCGGTGACGGCGAGAAAGGCGTCCACCACCGGCGAGTCGTCCTCGGTGCGGTAAGCGAGGCAGAGGTCGGGGAGCGGCACGGCGGGCTCCACGTCGAGCAGGGCAGTGCCGGGGCGCCGGAGTCCTCGGGATCACGGCGGCCATGTTGCTGCTGGCCGCCGAGCACGCCGCGCAGCTACAGGACGCCGTCGCGTCGCGTGACTGATCGGGCGCGCCAAGGGTGTGCTCATGGAGCGCTTCGACCTGGACCAGAACGGCGCGTTCGCGATGCTGCGCGAGGCCTCGCAGGAGGCCCACATGAAGCTCCGCGACGTCGCGGCCTGGCTCGCCGAGGAATGCGACACCCTCGCCGCCCAGGCCATCGGGACCGCGGCATACGCTCGCCCCCACCTCGACGCCGGCGACGACCCGGCGAGCTCGCCGCCCGTCCTGCGCGCCGTCTGACGCTCGGACTCGACGCAGCTCACCTCCGACGCGAGCGCTCCGGGTCGGCGAACAGCTCGAGCTGGATGCCGTCGGGATCCCGCAGCACGATCACCGACGCGCCGGGGACGGTGTTGGCCGGGACCGCGGGGGAGAACTCCACGCCGTGCTCGGCGATCCTCGCGGCCCACCGGTCGAGGTGATCGCCGTCGGGGACGGAGAACGCCAGATGATCCAGGCCGGTGCGGGTCTCGTCGAACCGGTCACCGGCGCCACCGCGGTGCTCCACCAGGCCGAGGCGGAGACGGAAGCCGGGATGGTTGAGGAACACCTTGCGACGCGGGTCGTCGGGCCCGCCGAACTCGCCCACACGGAAGAAGTCCAGCACCGCGCAGTACCAGCGCGCGCTGCGTTCGACATCGGCGACGGTCAGGCCGAGGTGGTGCACACCGAGCAGGGTCATGTCGCTCACGCGGGGTCTCCTCGCATCACGGGCTCGGCATCCGAGGCCCGACTCCGCTGAACATAGGCCGGTTCGACTCCCCGGCGGCCGGGCACCTGTCCTCCGTAGCGTCGGACCGTGGGCCGTCATGACCCGCGCTGCGGTTCCACTCGGGGGTTGGCCGTGTCGTCTCGTCTCGCAGTCCCGTTCGCGCGGCTCCTTGCCTGGGGGCAGGCTCCTGATCGTCGACGTGAGGGCGGGGGCCTCGGCGCCGCCGTCGCGCGACAGCGCTACCACCGCGCGCTCTTCCTGCTGATCGGCTTCTGGGCGCTCGTCACGTGCGTGACGGCCGCCGTCTACCCCCTGGCCGCGCTCGTGGCCGCGGTCGCCGGGCTGACGCACATCATCGCCGGTTACCGGGTCGAACAGCGGCGGCGAGCCGACGAACGCCAGAGGGCCTAGACATCCCACGGTTGTAGGACGTCAAGCGGCGGGGGTCTCGGGGTGCTTGGCGGGTGGTTGCCAGGCGGTCGCTTCGTCGTAGGGCTGGCGGTGGCGCACGCAGCCGTGCAGGACTCCGACGAGGCGGTTGGCCAGGGCGCGTAGGGCCTGGTGGTGGGTATGGCCGCGGGCGCGATGTGCGTCGTAGAAGGCACGGGCGCCGGGTGAGGCGCTCAGGGCAGCGAAGGCCTGTTGGTAGAGCGCATCGGCCAGGCGCCGGTTGCGGGCATGGCGGGCCAGCACGACCCGCGCCTTGCCCGAAGCGCGAGTCACCGGCGCCATCCCGGAGTAGTTCTTGCGGGCCCGGGTGTCGGCGTAGCGGGTGGGGTCGTCTCCGAACTCGGCGAGCACCCGGGCGGCGAGCACTGGTCCCAGCCCGGGCTGGGACAGGTAGAGCTCAGCGTCCGGGTGCCGGCCAAAACCCGCCTCCACCTCGCCCTTGAGGACCTCGCACTGGCGGGCCAGCTCGGTGATCACCGCGACCAGCGCCTTGGCGCTGGCGGCGTAGGCCTCGATCACGCCGGGGTGGGCTTCGAGCTGCTCTGAGCGCAGCACCTCCACGATGCGCTGCGCGGTGGTGGTGAGGTTGCGTTGCCGCCCAGCGGCGCGCAGCGCCTTCTCCACCCGCGCCACCGGCAGCCGCCGGCCCGCGGCGGGGGTCGGCGCGATCGCCAACACGGCCAACGCGTCCCGGCCCGCCAGGTCGTCGAAGGCGGCCAGCGCGGCGGGGTAGTACTCGCGCAGCATCGAGCGCAACGTGTTGGTCTGGCGCTGCCGCGACCACACCATGCCTTGGTGGGCCCGGGCGACGACCTTGACGTGCTCGGCGACCGCGCTGTCCCCGGCGATCGGGCGGTGGTGCTCGCGGTCGAGACGGACCAGTTCGGCGAGCACATGCGCATCACCGGGATCGCTCTTGGCGCCCGAGACGCCGTGGCGTTCCCGATACCGCGAGGCCTGCAGCGGGTTGATCGCGTAGACCGTGTAGCCCGCGGCCAGCAGAGCCTGCACCCACGGGCCTCGGTCGGTCTCGATCCCCACCACGACCTGGTCGGGCTCGCCCTGGTCGTCGAGGTGATCCGCGACCAGAGCGTGTAGCGCCGCGATCCCGGCCGCACCCTCGTCGAGGCGGCGGCGCACTAGTCGGCACCCCTGGTCGTTGACGATCTCGATGTCGTGGTGATCCTCGGCCCAGTCATCTCCGACGAACAGCACCCACCCCGCCCCCTCTCGCTCGACAACGTCGGTGAGCCGCGAGGAGCCCGGGTCGACCTAATGGATCAGTGCTCGTGTCGGCACGACATCCCACCAGCCCTGCAGACCCCTCACCCACCGAGCCGGGGCACGATCTAGACCTAGATCTTCACGATCTGCGGAACGCAGTGCTCACCGGCTCGGCGGCTCGGGCACCAGACTGGACCACCAACCCGGTGCACTCCCATTAGCGGAGCGCCGGCAGCACCTCGGTCGCGAGGAGATGGTCCGACCGCTCCCGCACGGAGTGGTCGACGTCGCGGGATGCGCCGACGAACACCAGGTGCGACAGGCCCAGCCCGATCAGTTCGTGCAGTCGCGCGATGCAGTCGTCCGGCGTGCCGATGACGCAGAACCGGCGCAGGAAGTCGTCGGGCAGCGTCGCTGCCTGCGAGGCGTGCTCGAGCCCGTGGTGGTACAGGTCGTACTTCCCCGTGACCCGGTCGACGGCCGCCACGTCGCCCGTCGACAGCGACGCGGTGACGTTGCGCTGGAAGTGCGCCGAGATGCTGGCGTTGCCGCGGACGAGCTCGTCGACGGCAGCCTCGTCGGTGCCGACGCACACGACCAGGAAGGCCCCGACCCGGAGGGCCGCCGGATCCCGTCCGGCCGCGGTGCACGCGTCGCGCGCGGTGCGGACGGCCCAGGCGACACGGTCGGGCTCGGCGCCGACGGTGGCGGTGACCTGGTCCCCGATCCGCGCGCCCGCGTCGATCACTTGCGGTCCGGAGCCGAACACGTCGACCGGGACCTTCGTCTCCCCGGGGAGCGGCAGCCAGGTGATGTGGCTGGCGAAGCCGTCGGCGTCGACGGTCTCCCCGCGCAGGTAGGCCTGCAGCGTGCCGAGCTGGCCCTCGAACGCGCGCGCCGACGGCGGCCTGACGCCGATCAGCTCGAGCGCCGTGTCACCGCGCCCGACACCGATGTGCGCGCGGCCTCCGCTGACGTGGTGCAGGGTGGCGACGGTCGAGGCGACCACCGCCGGATGACGGCTGGTCAGGTTGGTGACCGCCGTGCCGAGCCTGAGCCGCGAGGTCGCCGCCGCCGCGAGGTAGAGCGACCCGTACACGTCCATGCTGAGGTTCTGCGTGTCGGTGAACAGCAGCCCGTCCCAGCCGTCCTCCTCCACCGCCGCCGCGTGGGCCGCCATGCCGTCGGGGATCGGGTACGACCTCAGATAGATCTCCGGCTGGGGCATGTCGACCTCCGGCTCGTCCCGACGGCAACCACGAGCAGGATGGCGGAGCACGATGATCCGCCGCCAGACGCAGGCCACTCCGACGACCGGACGGAGCGGGTGTTCGACCGGTGCCCGCGTGGGCAACTGGGTCCTGAGAGGTCCAGCAAGGTGAGAGAGGACGGTCCGTCTGTGTCCACGATGTCCGAGCGATCCGGGCTGAAGGTCGACGAGCACCTGCGGGCGTTCGTCGAGGACGAGCTGCTCGCGCAGGTCGAGCTCACCGGCGAGCAGTTCTGGTCGATCCTGGCGCGCCTGCAGGAGCGGTTCGCCCCCCGGATCGCGACGGCGCTCACCGAGCGGGACGATCTGCAGGCCAAGATCGACGACTGGCACCGGGCCCATGGCGCCGGCTCCCGCGAAGACTACGAGAAGCTGCTGACCGACCTCGGCTACCTCGAGCCGGAGCCCTCGAGCGTCCCGACCATCGACGTCGACCGGGTCGATCCGGAGATCGCCGAGGTGCCCGGTCCGCAGCTGGTGGTGCCGTCGACGAACGCGCGGTTCTCGCTCAACGCCGCGAACGCCCGCTGGGGCTCGCTGTTCGACGCGTTCTACGGCACCGACGCGCTCCCCCAGGACCACGAGCTCGCCCGGGGGTACGACGAGCGGCGCGGCGCCCAGGTCATCGAGGCCGCCGACGAGCTGCTCGACGAGCTCTTCCCGCTCGAGCGCGGGAGCCACGCCGACGTCACCGCCTACCGCCCGTCGACCGACGGGCTGGTCGCCGACACGGCCGACGGCACGGTCGGGCTCGCCGACCCGTCCGCCTTCGCCGGGTTCACCGCTCCCGACGCCGACGGCCGGGGCAACGTGCTGCTCGTCCGCAACGGCCTGCACGTCGACCTGGTGATCGACCCGTCCACCCAGGTGGGCACACAGCACCACGCGGACGTCAGCGACGTCGCGCTCGAGTCGGCGGTGACCACGATCGTCGACCTCGAGGACTCGGTCGCGACGGTCGACGGCGAGGACAAGGCGCTCGCCTACCGCACGTGGCTCGGGCTGATGACCGGCGACCTGGTCGCGGAGTTCGCGAAGGGCGGGAAGACCGTCACCCGGCGGGTCCACCCGGACCGGGAGTACACCGCCGCCGACGGCTCGTCCCTCACGCTCCCGGGCCGATCGATGATGCTCGTGCGCACCTGCGGCCACCACATGACCACGAACGCGGTGCTCACCGCGGACGGCGAGGAGGTCAACGAGGGCGTGCTCGACGCGCTCGTCGCCGCCGTCGCGGGTCTCCACGACCTGCGCGGCATCGGACCGCACACCAACTCCCGCGCCGGGAGCGTCTACATCGTCAAGCCCAAGCAGCACGGGCCGGCGGAGGTCGCGCTGACCGTCGAGCTGTTCGCGGCGCTCGAGGAGGCCCTCGGCCTCGACACGAACACGCTGAAGATCGGCATCATGGACGAGGAGAAGCGGACCACGGCCAACCTGTCGGCCTGCATCGGCGCGGCCGCGCACCGCGTCATCTTCGTCAACACCGGGTTCCTCGACCGGACCGGCGACGAGATCCACACCTGCATGGCCGCCGGGCCGGTGCTGCGCAAGGGCGACATGAAGGCGACGACCTGGCTGCAGACCTACGAGGACCGCAACGTCGACGTCGCCCTGGCGGCCGGCTTCGAGCACCGCGCGCAGGTCGGCAAGGGCATGTGGGCCAAGCCCGCCGCGATGGCCGAGATGCTCGAGCAGAAGATCGGGCACCCGAAGGCCGGGGCGAACACGGCGTGGGTGCCCTCGCCGACCGCCGCGACGCTGCACGCGCTGCACTACCTGCGCGTCGACGTGCACGCCGTCCAGGAGGAGATCGCGCAACGGGAGACGGCCGACCGCCGTCACCTGCTGGAGCTCCCGCTCTCCGACCCGAGCACCCTGTCCGACGACGACGTGCGCCGGGAGCTGGAGACCAACGCCCAGTCGATCCTCGGCTACGTCGTGCGCTGGGTGGGCATGGGCATCGGCTGCTCCACGGTGCCCGACCTCGACGGCGTCGGGCTCATGGAGGACCGCGCGACGCTGCGGATCTCGAGTCAGCTCATCGCGAACTGGCTCGAGCACGGCGTCGTCGACGCCGACACCGTGCGCGAGACCTTCGCCCGCATGGCGGCGCTGGTCGACGAGCAGAACGAGGGCCAGGACGGCTACCCGCCCATGGCGCCGGACCTGGAGAACAGCGAGTCGTTCCAGGCCGCCCTCGAGCTGGTGTTCACCGGCGGGACCGAGCCCAACGGCTACACCGAGCGCCCGCTGACCCAGTGGCGCCGCAAGGCCAAGGCCCACACCTGAGCCGACCGGCCCACCGATCACGACTCCTGTCCCCCGGATCCGGGGTCCGCGTCGCCGGCGGCGCACCCGTCCCGGTGTGCCCCGCGCGTCGGGTCACCCCGCTGGCGGAGCAGGCTCCCCACGGCGCGGAAGACCCTGACGACGAGCAGCAGCCACGGCCACCGGTCGAGCACCGACGGACGGGATCCGACATCGACCGCCGGGTTGGCCCCGGACGCGGGCATGGACATCGTCTCCCTCTCCCTCCTCGTCCGAGGCGCTGGTCACGCGACGCGGGCCCGCTCAGGCGAGCCCGCCGGGACGGGTGCTTCGACGACGACGGCGAGCCCGAGCGCGGCGTACCCGAGGAACCACCCGAGCAGGACCGCCCAGAACCCTGCGTCGGTCGCGACTGCGATCGCCACCGGCAGGAAGACCACGAACACGTAGGCGCCGATCACGAGGGGGACGATCCGTCGCCACCCCGACCAGTGGCGGGCGCGCAGCACCGCGACCCCCACCAGCAGCATGCCGGCGCCGATGACGAGCGGGGCGATCTCGAACATCGGCATGGCGCTCGCCTCGTCGAACGGCTCGACGAGCTCCGCGACGGTGAGGGCCGTCCAGCCCAGGATCGCCACACCGATCCCGGCCCGACCCCACCACCCGGAGCCGGCGGCGCCGAGGGCGGCCAGCCCGCCGAGCGCGACGATCACCGCCAGGTGGGCCACCGCGGCGACGGCGTTCGTCGCGAAGCTCACCTCGTACGGGAGCGTCGCCAGTTCGTATGCGGCGAAGACCGCACCGAGCAGACCTCCGCCGAGACCGATGATCCCGGCGGTGCGCGCGAACCCGCTGCGTCGTGTTGTGGTGGTGTCCATGGTTGCTCCTCGCTGTCCCAGCTGGGTCCGGCGGAGGGACCTCGGCCGGTGCC
The DNA here is from genome assembly GCF_037400275.1 of Actinomycetospora aeridis. Classification (NCBI taxonomy): domain Bacteria; kingdom Bacillati; phylum Actinomycetota; class Actinomycetes; order Pseudonocardiales; family Pseudonocardiaceae; genus Actinomycetospora; species Actinomycetospora aeridis. The sequence continues at coordinate 21,403 of NZ_JBBEGL010000007.1, forward strand.
GGGAACGCTACGAAGCCCCGTGACCTGCGACATCCGGGTGCACACGGCACCTGGGTGGGCACGGCACGCAGGGGTGCTCAGTGCCGCTACTGACGGCGCGCGGCGCGCAGGTACGCGAGGACGGCGTGCACGCGGCGGTGGCTGTCGGCGCCGTCGGGAAGGTCGAGCTTGGCCAGGACGTTGCGCACGTGCGTCTCGACGGTGCGGCCGGTGAGCACGAGCCGCTGCGCGATGCCCGCGTTGGTGAGGCCCTCCGCGACGAGCGCGAGCACCTCGCGCTCGCGCTCGGACAGCGTGGCGAGCGCGTCCCCGCCGCCCGGGGCCAGCAGGGTCGCGACCACCTGGGGGTCCAGCGCCGATCCCCCGCGCGCCACCCGCTCGGCGCCGGCCAGGAACTCGGCGACGTCGAGCACGCGGTCCTTGAGCAGGTATCCGAAGCCGCCCGCGGAGGCGAGCCCGACGACGCCGTCCGTCTCGATGTGCTGCGACAGGACCATGACCCCGACCGACGGACGCTCGGCGCGCAGCGCGGCGGCGGCACGGATGCCCTCGTCGGTGAACGTGGGCGGCATGCGGACGTCGACGACGGCGAGGTCCGGATGCAGGGCGTCGGCCATCGACAGCAGGCCGGCGCCGTCGCCCGCCGTCCCGACCACGTCGTGCCCCGCGTCGGCGAACAGGCGGGCGAGTCCCTCCCTCAGCAGCACCTGGTCCTCGGCGATGATCACCCGCACGGCAACACCGCGCTCACCCGCGTCCCCGTGCCCGGCGTGCTGTCGATCTCCAGCCGGCCGCCCAGCGCGTCGACCCGGTCCGCCAGCCCGGCCAGCCCGGACCCCGCGCGCAGGCCGGCACCCCCCACGCCGTCATCGGCGACGACGACGCGCAGGCAGCCGTTCTCCCGCCCCGCCGACAGCGACACCGTCGTGGCGCGCGCGTGCTTGACCACGTTGGTCACGGCCTCGCTGGCGAGGAAGTAGGCGGCGGCCTCCACGTCGCCGGGCAACCGGTCGACCACCGCGTCGACGTGCACCGGCAGCGGAGCGCGCGCCCCGAGGTCGGTGAGCGCGGCCGCCAGGCCGCGGTCGAGCGCGGCGGGACCGAGGCCGCGGGCCAGCTCCCGCAGCTCGTCGATCGCCCCACCCACCTCGGCCACGGCGCCGTCGAGCAGCACCGAGGCGTCGTCGGTCGGCGACAGCCGGTGCTGCACGTGGCGCAGCGTCAGGCCCACCGACACCAGCCGCTGCTGCGCACCGTCGTGCAGGTTGCGCTCGATGCGCCGCCGCTCGGCGTGGGTCGCGGCGACGATGCGGGCGCGCGATTCGCGCACCCGGGCCAGTTGACGGCGCACCTCCACCCGCAGCCGGGCGATCTCGACGGCCAGCCCGAGCGTCTCCAGCACCGCGCGCAGCAGCGCGGGCCGTTCCGGGTGTGCGTGCAGCACCATGGCCAACTGCTGCGCGCCGCTGCGGACGGGCGTGCGCTCGCGACCGTCGTCGGGCAGCTGCTCGTGCTCCACGCCGGCCGCGTCGGCGAACACCTCGCCGTCGGGCATCCAGAAGTACAGCTCCACGGTGTCGTCACTGACGGCTTCGGCGAGCACGCGGCCGACCTGCTCCGGTGCCGCCCGTCCCGCGCGGACCTCGCCGAGGAAGTGCTCGGCGTGGCGCAACCGCTCGCTGCGGTCGCGGTCGAACCGGCGATCGACGACCCGCTGCACCCGCCCCCGCAGCGGCCGGAACGCGACGGCGACCGCGAGCGTCGCCGCGGCGGTCGCCCAGTTCGAGCCCGTGCCGACCGCGACGCCCACGGACAGCGCGATCACGACGTAGACGGCCGCGAGCAGTCCGGTGAGCACGGCGTAGACGACCGTCCGGTTGATCAGGACGTCGATGTCGTAGAGCCGGTAGCGCAGGACGGCGACCGTGACCGCCGAGACGATGGCGACCTGGGTGACGGACGCCGCCAGGATCGTGGCCTCGGCGACGGCGCCGGTCACCAGGAACTCGACGAGGCAGGTCACGAAGGTCACCGGCATGAGCACCGCGGCCAGCGCGAACCAGCGCAACTGCGCCCGTGCGAGGCCGCTCGACCGGCGGTAGCGGGCGACCACCGCGGCGATGGCGACGAGCAGCGGGGCCAGCAGCACGAACTCGCCGACGGTCAGCAGGTCGGCGACGTCCGCCACGGGCAGCGGGTTGGACAGCCTGTCGAACGGCGCATAGAAGGGGCGCGGGTCGAAGATCGCCAGGACGAGGAACCCGCCGAAGGCCAGCGCGACGACCGCGGCGACCGGGCGCCATCGCGGCGAGGCCAGCCGCCCGTCGGGGAACAGGAAGGCCAGCCCGACCAGCCCTGCGTAGAACGTGGGCCACCCGCTGTGCACCCACAGGGCGGCCCAGGCGGTGATCGGGGCCTCGGGAGCGCTCGCCACTCCCTGGCCGCCCACGTGCCAGGCCGCGGCGTAGAGGGCGGCGGCGCACGCGCTGACCAGCAGCAGGCCTCCGATGCGGTTGCCCGGGACACGCGTGACGATCACCAGGCCGGCCACGGCACACGCCAGGACCGGCACGCCGAGCACCACCGCCCGCGCCACGCCGGGTTCGGGCACGGGGCTGACCAGCGCGTGCGTCACCGTCGCGGCAGCCACCAGCGTGGCCCCCGCCCCGGTGAGCCACGCGACGCCCCGTCCCGCCCGCACGTCCGGCAGTGTCCCGCCTCCCGCGGGTGCGCGGAACAGTGCTGGCACGTAGCGGAGCCGTGCACGCCGACCATCGCGGCGGCCCCGCGCGCCGGTCCACGCCGGCTGGCGTCGAGTTGGCGGTCGCTTCGCTGGGAGGCGCGACGACGGCCGGAGAGGTCGCGCTCACCAGGGACGTCTTCGCGCTGATGGAAACGCTTCGAAGATCGAAGCATCGCCACCGCACAGTCGCCCGCTGCTCGCCGAAACCCTCGTCCGCGCCCGAGCGGGGAGAGCGGCTCGCTCGCTCGGCGGTCCAGATCGCTGTTCTGGTGACGATCCACGTCGAATCTGACATCGATCGTCAACGAGACGGCGATGAGGGTGGTGCCGAGGAGGCGCCATATCCAGGTGATCGCGGAGAGTGATCGGTTGGGGATCATGCCCGCAGCCCGGCAAGCGCCGAACGAGTGAGTGGCCTGGGCGTTCGAGTGACGCCGTGACACCAACGGGTCCAGATACTGGCACTGTTTCGCTACTCGACACGTCGGGGCCGGCACCACTCCGAGAGTGGTGGGCGATCGTCGCGAGCAGGGGAGAGCCGTGGCCACGAGACTCTGCGACTACGCCACCGTGGTCGGGAGCGACCCCATCCGCATCCCGCGGACTCCGGCAGGTGTCTCGTTCTCGCTGACACAGGGCTTCGACACCGGCGGCCGCTACGGCGCGAGCACGGCATTCCTGGTTCTCTGCGCGCGTCTTCTGCTCGGCAAGGCGCAAGTAGCTGTGAACGGTGAGCTCATCGGAACGATTCCAAGGACTGAAGGGCTCGAGTTCGAGACACAGATCATGTTCTTCGACCCACATCACCTCAGTGAGGAGCGAGGCCCCAACAACATCCTGTCCTTCACGCGCGTGAGCGACGACTTCGAGCTGTGCAACATTACCTGCTTCTTCCATCAGTTCGGTTGACACAGAGCCGCGGTGAAGGTCGACCCCTGGACGAGGGAGAGGATGAACACGATTGGCCACCATGCTGGCGGACTTCGCCTCCGTCGTCGGCAACAACGCCATCGTCGTGCCCACGATCTCCACGGGGGATGATCCGTTCGTACTGCCCGGCTTCCAGACGGAGGGTCGACGCAGAGATCACGAGGCCGTGCTCGTCTACTCGGTACGTCGCGTGCTCCGAGACACAGAGGTGCACGTCAACAACTCCAGGGCGGGCGCCATCACCCGCGCCGTCGATCCCGATCTGTATCGCACCCAGATGATCGTCTTCCCGGGCTCCTACCTCTGGGGGAACTCGAGCCAGAACAAGATCGTCCTTCGGGCGGTAGGAGAGCGGTTCGAGATCAAGGACATGGTCTGCTTCTTTCATCAGGACGACTGAACCGAGAGGGGCTGGGAACGATGAGCATGGGCGCGCCGTCATGGCCATGACACTGCTAGGCGATTTCACCGCGATCAGCGGGAACGACGTGATCTCGGTGCCGAAGAGCGCGCCCGGTACAGAGGTCTTCGTCTCGACTTTCGACACAGGTGGGTGCCAGCGATTCGGCAGTGCACTGCTCATGTTGTCCGTACGGCTTGTCGGGACCCAGGAGGCGTCGGCGGACGTACTCGTCAACAGCGCATCAGCAGGGATAGTCGTCGCGGCCTCGACGAACGAGTTTCGGGTAAAGATTCTGACCTTCCCGGCAACGTCGCTCCGCGCTGACCGCGGAGAGAACAACCGGATCAGCTTGAGCAACGTGACTCAGCCGCTCGAGATCAAGACGATCCTGTGCTTCTTCCACCAGGCAACCGACGGGTAGAGCGATTCCGGACAAGGCCCGAGAAGGGCGGCGACGGCTCCTGCAGGCCGCATCCGTCGGGGATCGCTACCGATCCGTCCCCGAGTCGTCGCTCCTGCCGGCAGGCAGGTCGACGGTGCCGGCGATCCCGACGACGGTGTCCCCGCCCACCCAGATCTCGCCGTCGACGTCGGCCACGTGGACGCGGCCCCGGCGGTGGAGCCGGCTGCCCTGGGACGCGACGTAGCGCCGCGGCAGCCGTCCGGTGCCGATCAGCCACTGGGCCAGGGACGCGTTCAGGCTGCCCGTCACGGGGTCCTCCCCCAGCCCGTTCTGCGGGACGAACGCCCGGACCTCCAGGGCCACCGGAGAACCCGGCTCGTACAGCCCGGCCACGCCGATCGAACCGAACGGGGCGAACGCGGCCCTGTCGGGCTCGAGCGCGAGCACCGCGGCCGCGTCGCGCAGCAGCAGCGCCACCCACCCCGGGCCGTTGTCCACCCACTGCGCGTCCACGACCTCCTCGGGCCCGACGCCGAGAGCCCCGGCGAGGTGCGCCACGTCCGCGCCGTCGACGGGACCGCCGCGGACCAGCGGTGGGGCGGCGAACGCGAGCCGGGCCCCCTCCCGCCGGATCTCGACGAGGCCGACCCCGCACTCCTGGACCACGTGGTCCCGCGCCGGCTGCCCGCCCGCCTCGAGCCAGGCGCGCGCCGAACCCAGGGTGGGGTGCCCGGCGAACGGCAGCTCCCGGACCGGGGTGAAGATGCGGACGCGGTAGTCCGCCGCGGGCGTCGTGGGCGCGAGCAGGAACGTCGTCTCGGCCAGGTTCGTCCACCGCGCGAACCCGGCCATCGTCTCGTCCGGGAGCCCGTCGGCCCCGTGGACGACCGCGACGGCGTTGCCCCGGGTCAGCTCGTCGGTGAAGACGTCGATCTGGTGGAACAGCATCCGCGCTCCCGTCGGTGTCGGTGTCGGTGTCGGTGTCTCAGGACACCCCCGCCGCCAGGGTCCGACGCCACCCTCGACCCTGCCGCGACGGCATCCTGTGCGATGTCGGTCTACCCGGAGGACGACGTGGAGGGAGAGTCGTGTGGCCGGTGACCCGCGCCCGACGATCGCCGTGACGGGAGCGACCGGGCGCCTCGGCGGCCGCGTCGCGCGCCTGCTCGCCGCGCAGGGGATCGCGCAGCGCCTCGCCGTACGGAGCCCCGAGCGCGCTCCGGAGCTGCCCGGCGCGGTGGCCGTCCGCTGCGCTTACGACGAGCCGGCGCAGGTCCGTGCGGCGCTCGAGGGCGTCGACACCGTCCTCATGGTCTCCGGCTCCGAGACCCCGGACCGCGTCGAGCAGCACCGGACGTTCATCGACGCCACCGCCGCCGCGGGAGCGCGCCGGCTGGTCTACATCTCCTTCTTCGGTGCCTCACCCGACGCGACGTTCACCCTCGCCCGCGACCACTGGGCCACCGAGGAGCACCTGCGCGCGAGCGGGCTGGCCACCGTCGTCCTGCGCGACAACTTCTACCTCGACTTCCTGCCCGAGCTCGTCGAGGCCGACGGCGTCATCCGGGGCCCTGCCGGTGACGGGCGCGTGGCCGCGGTGGCGCAGGACGACATCGCCGAGGCCGCGGCCGCGGTCCTCACCGACCCCTACGAGCACGACGGGGCGACCTACAGCCTCACCGGCCCCGAGGCCCTCACCCTCACCGAGGCCGCCGGCGTCATCGCCCGTCGGACCGGTCGCGCCGTGCGGTTCGAGAACCAGACCGTCGACGACGCCTACGCCTCCCGGGCCGGCCAGGCCCCGGACTGGCAGCTCGACGCCTGGGTCAGCACCTACACCGCCATCGCGTCCGGCGAGCTCGACGGCGTCACCGGCGACGTCCCGACCCTGACCGGCCACCCCGCGACGTCGCTGGACGATCTGCTCGCTCGAGCGCAGGGAGGACCCCGATGACCACGCTCCAGGCGGCGCTGTGCGGGAGCAGCGACCACCCGGCCGTCCCCCGGACGCCCGACGAGATCGCGGCCGACGCGGCCGCCTGCGTCCTGGCGGGCGCGAACCTGCTCCACCTCCACGCCTACGACGACGACGGCAACGAGTCGCTCGCCGCCGAGCACGTGGGGCGCGTGCTGCGGGCCGTCCGTGCCGCGTGCCCGGGAACCCTAGTCAACGTCACGACCTTCGCCGAGATCGAACCGGACCCGGAACGACGGTTCGCGCTCGTCAGCGAGTGGAGCGAGCTCCCGGATCTCGTGGCCGCCAACCAGGGCGAGGACGGCATCGACGCGCTCAGCGAGATGCTGGCCCGACGCGGGGTGGGGATCGAGGCGTGCCTGCTCTCCCTGGACGACGCCCACCGCTTCGTGCGGTCGACGGGTATCGCGGGCTTCGCGAGGGTGGTCGTCGAGCCCCTCCTCGACGACCCCGACGCCGCGGTCGCCCTCGACGCGGAGATCGAGGGGGTCCTCGCCACGGCCGGGGTCACCCTCGAGCAGCTCCACCACGGGGTCGGCGCGGCGTCGTGGCGCGTCGTCGAGCGCGCGGCCCGGCGCGGTCACGGCATCCGCGTCGGCCTCGAGGACCTCAGCACCTTGCCCGACGGGTCCCGGGCCACGATGAACGCCGAGCTCGTCCGGGCGGCCGTCGCCATGACCGCCGTGCCGTAGTACTCCCCGGGTGGCGGCGGGGTCGAGAGCCGCACGGCATCCCGGCGCCCGGGCCGCACCGGGAGTAGGGAGCCGCCGCCGGGAATGTGGGGATCAGGCACCGATGAGGCGATGGCCGGTGGGGCCGCATCGTTCACGGCATGACACAGATCCACGGGCACGTGACCCGTACCCCCGTCCCCCCGACCGGTCCGGACCCGCAGCCGACTCCCCCGCCGACACGCTCGTTCCCGCCGCCGGGTGCGGCCCCGCCGCGACGATCGCGACGGGTGAAGCTCGCCGCGGCGGCGGTCGCGCTCGCCGTCGCCGCCGGCACCGCCTTCACCCTCGAGCAGCTGGCCTCCGGCCCGGACAACGAGTTCCAGACCGTCTCCTACGCCGGGGAGAACCCCTTCACCGCGCCCGTCGGCAGCGACGTCCCCGGCACGGTGGCGGTGGCCGCCGGCGGGGAGCGACCCGCGGACACCCCGCAGATGTACGCCGCGGACCCGGCCGCTCCGGCCTGCGACGCGACCGCGCTGCTCTCGGCGCTGCAGACCGATCCGGCCCGGGGCACCGCGTGGGCGCAGGTCCAGCGCATCGCCCCCGACCAGCTGCCGGCCTACGTGCAGGGCCTGACGCCGGTGGTGCTGCGCTCACCCACCGCGGTGGTCGACCACGGCTACCGGGACGGCACCTTCGTGCGCACCCCGGCGGTGCTGGCGGCGGGCACGGCGGTGTTCGTCAACAGCTACGGCCAGCCCACCGTCAAGTGCTTCTCCGGCAACCCCCTCACCCCCGGGGAGAGCGCCGACCCGACCGTGACGACGGTGGTCCCGGCGCCCGCTCCCATCGCGACCCACACCTTCAGGAACCCGGTCACCGACGGGCCGGTGACCCGTCCGGGCAAGCCCGACACCACCGGCTCGGGCCCCACCCCTGTCCCCACCGACATCGGGGGCGGCATCGGTGACGGCAGCGGCGGCACCGCTGACCCCGGCACGCCCAGCACCCCCGGGCCCGCGGCGCCGCCGCTCTCCGGCACCTTCAACTACGACGGGTCGGTCACGCTCTCCGACGGGCGCCTCCAGCGGGCCGACGGCACGATCGTCGCCCTTCCCCAGCGGCCCCCGTCCAGCATCCCCCTGCCCGACGGCGGTTACCGGGGCACCGACGGCTTCTACTACAACCAGGACGGCTCGCGCCGGGAGATGATGAGGTTCGTCGGCAACGACGGCGAGGAGGTCTGGATCGCGCCGGACGGGCAGGTCGTCGACCGCGAGTACCGACCGACCAACCTCTCGCCCTATTCCTCGATCATCCGCAACTACGACGGCACGGTCACCTACGTCTTCCGGCCCAAGCCCGGTGTGGTGACGCTGCTGGTGGTGAGCAGGGACGGGACGCCGCGGAACGTCGTCCAGGGACGCGGCTTCGTCGACGGCACCTTCGTCGACGAGAACGGCAAGCCCGTCAACCACGACGGCAGCGAGCGCAAGGAGACCACCCTCCCCGACGGCGGGAAGATCCAGCCGAACGGGAGCCAGGTGCCGCCGCCCTCGTCGGGCACGCCGCGCTCCGGCGACCCGGACGTGCCGCCGGACGACCCGGGGCAGCCGCAGAGCGGCAGCGGCGGCGGACCGCGCACGCCGACCACCGAGACCCGGGTACCGACCCGGCGTCCGAACCCGGCTCCCCGCAGAACGGCGGCGTCGTCGGCCCGTCGGTGGACAGCGGCGGGACCACCACCGAGGACGGCGGGAGCACCGCCGGCACCGACGGGAGCGGCGGGACCGGCGCCGCCGACCAGGGCAGCAGCGGCTGACCCCTCACGACCCGACGCGGAGCCCAGGGCGGGCCTGAACGGTCTGCCCTGGGCTTCCGGCGCTCCCGGCACGCGGCCGTCGGACACGCCCTACCGGGCGCCGCCGTCGCCCGAGCGCTGGGCGCGCAGACGGGCCTCCTCGCGCTGCACCTCGGCACGGAGGTTGCGCTCGCGGCGCAGCCACTCGGGCTGCTCCTCCTTCAACGCCGTGATCTGGGCGGTGGTCAGCGGCTCGGTGATCTCGGCCCGGGCCAGACCGGAGATCGACACACCGAGCCGGTCCGCGACCACGGGGCGCGGGTGCGGGCCGTCACGGCGCAGATCGCGCAGCCACGCGGGCGGGTCGGCCTGCAGGGCGTCGAGCTCGTCGCGGGACACCACGCCCTCACGGAACTCGGCGGGCGTCGCGTCGAGGTGCACGCCCAGCTTCTTCGCCGCTGTCGCGGGCTTCATCGTCTGCCTCGTCCTCTGCCGCGCCATCGGCCCAGGTTATCGGGCCGGACCGGCCGATAGCCTGAGCCCGTGACCGAGCATGGCGACACCCCGTTCCGGCTCGGCTACGTCCCGGGCGCCACGCCGGGCAAGTGGGCACGGATCTGGGCCGAGCGCCGTCCCGACGTGCCCCTCGAGCTCGTGGCCGCGACCACGGACGAGGCGGTGGAGCAGATCCGGGCCGGGTCGCTGGACGCCGGCGTCGTCCGGCTGCCGATCGACCGGACCGGGCTGCACGCGATCCCGCTCTACACCGAGACCACCGTGGCCGTCGCGCCGAAGGAGCACGTACTCACCGCCGTCGACGAGGCGGTCCTCGACGACCTCGCCGACGACGTCGTCCTGCGGCCACTGGACGACACCCTCCCCTGGCCCGGCGACCGGCCGGGCCGGGCGGCCTCGTACGACCCCCCGACGACGGCCGAGGCGATCGAGCTCGTCGCCGCGGGGGTCGGTCTGCTGGTCGTCCCCCTGTCGCTGGCCCGCCTGCACCACCGCCGGGACCTCGCCCACCGGCCGATCACCGATGCCCCGCAGTCCGGCGTCGTCCTCACCTGGCCGGACGCGGAGAACACCGAGCTGATGGAGGAGTTCATCGGCGTCGTCCGCGGGCGCACGGCCAACAGTTCCCGCACCCCCCGCCGCTCGGACGGTCCGCCGGCGGGCGCCCCCGCCCCCGCGACGACGGGACGGCAACGGCGCCGGGCGGCCCGTCGTCGGTGACCCCGCCGGCACGACGCCGGCCGTCAGACCCGCTCGGGTCGGGCGTCGAGACCACTGACGCGGGGTCCGTGCCTACCGCGGCGTCTCGACGGTGACCATCGTCGACTTGATCACCGCGACCGCGAGGTCCCCCGGCTTCAGGTCCAGCTCCTCGACCGCCTCGGTGCTCATCAACGACACGATCCGCGCCGGTCCGCACTGCAGCTCGACCTGGGACATCACCTTGTCCGAGGTGACCGACGTGACCAGCCCGACCAGCCGGTTGCGCGCCGAGCGCCGCACCCCGGACGGGTCCTCGACCTGGTGCGCCCGGCGCTGCGCCAGCGCGGCGAGGTCCGCGCCGTCGACGACGCGCCGACCGGACGCGTCCTGGCCGGCCATCCCCTCGCTCTCGACGAGGCGACGCATCGTGTCGTCGCTGATCCCGAGCAGGTTCGCGGCCTCGGCCATCCGGTAGGTCGGCACGGGGCGCAGGCTAGTGACTGCCCGTCGGTCCGCGAGCACCCACGCTCAGGCGGCGGGCGGCGTCCGGTAGCGGGCGGCGTAGCGCTCGGCGGCGGCCGCGTCCCTGTCGGCCGTGCGCTCGGCCCGCGCGGCCGGCCCGGTGCCCGGCGGGTACCCGGCCTTCACCAGCCGGTGCTCCGCGGTCTCGTGCATGTAGCTGATCGAGAAGATCAGGCCCATGATCGCCCCGCCCAGCGAGCACATGAGGCGCAGCCAGAGCGGCCCGGGCACGAGGACGACGATGGCGACGACGAACGGGGCGACCTGGACGACGCAGCGCACGATGTGGCGCAGCCACCAGGTGCGGGTCGTGGTGTCGTGCAGGACCCACGACGCGTAGCGCGCGGGCAGCCCGCCGCCGAAGGCGTACCAGAGCCACTGCGCCGGGTTCGGTCGCGCGACGGACACTTCGGCCTCCGCAGTTGGGGCACCAACACTTTGCACACCAAGAGTGTGCTGCAGGCGCTATCGTCGTGTCGATGACGCCCTCGACACAGCGGGTGCCCGATCGTCCGGGCACCGACCCCGACGAGGGGACGGCCCCCGACCTCGGCGAGGTCGACCCGCTCGCCCTGGAGAACCAGGTCTGCTTCGCGCTCGCCGTCGCCGCTCGCACGGTGATCTCGGTGTACAAGCCGCTGCTCGAGCCGATGAACCTCACCCACCCGCAGTACCTGGTGATGCTCGCCCTGTGGCAGCAGGCACCGAGGACCGTCACCGAGCTCGGCCGGCTGCTCGATCTGGACCCGGGGACGTTGTCGCCGCTGCTCAAGCGGCTCGAGGCGGCGGGCTACCTCACCCGCGAGCGGCAGCCGGGCAACGAGCGCGCCCTCGCGGTCGGTCTCACCCCGGCCGGCGCGGCACTGCGGCAGCAGGCCGAGCGCATCCCGCCGGCCATCGTCGAACGCCTCGACATGGAGCTCCCCGAGCTCCGCGCGCTCCACGGCGCGCTCACCGAGGTCATCGCCGCCGCCCGCCGCGCGCAGGCCGACCAGGTCGGGGCCGCCCGCCCCTAGGCTGCCGCGCATGCGCATGCTCCACCTCGGGCTCCGCGTCACCGATCGGGACCGCTCGCTGGCCTTCTACACCGCCCTCGGCTACGCCGAGCTCGGCCGCGTCCCCGACACCGCGTTCGGCAGCGTCACCATGCTCGCGCTGCCGGACGACCCGTTCGCCAGCCTCGAGCTCGTCCACGACCCCGATCGGCCCGTGACCAGCACCGAGGCCGTCAACCACCTCGTCGTCCAGACCGACGACCTCGACGCGACGATCGCCGACCTCGCCGAGCGGGGCGTCGCCGCCGAACCGCCGTCCGCGCCCGGGCCGGGGCTGCGGACGTCCTGGCTGACCGACCCGGACGGCTACCGGATCGAGCTCGTGCAGTGGCCGGACGGACACCCCGCCGGCATGACCGCTGCCGACTTCGAGGGCGCGTGAGCGGGACCGCCCCGGTCAGGCGTTCGCGGCGTCGACGGCCTCGATGACGCCGAGGTCGTCGCGGACCGCCCAGTGCTCGGTGAGGTGCTCGCCGTCGGTGGCGAAGACGTGGAGCTGCTTCCAGGCGACCTGGGCGCCGCTGGGCGCCCGGTCCCCCAGCCAGGGCATCCCGCGTCCGACGTGCCGGCCGTGCAGTGTCACCCACACCGCGATCCGGCCGTCGTCGAGCCTGCCCCAGCCGTGCAGCTCCGCCCGGCGCTCCGCGAAGCTGGACTCGATCCAGCTCCAGACCATGTCCCAGGTCTCCGGGCCGCGTCGCCCGCTGACGTGGTCGTGCAGATCGCGCCGCATCATCGCCTGGAACCCGGGTTCGCCGTGCGCGATCCATCCGGCGTAGGCGTGCGCGACCTGCTCTGCCTCGAGCACGGGCCCACTCTGGCACGGGGCCGCCGCCGTGGTCACGGGTAGCCGACCAGCCCCCGTCCGACCGACGTGCGCCGGCGCAGGATCGCCGTCTCCCACGCGGGGAGGTCCTCGGTGAAGAACGGCGTGGTGACCGACGAGCCCACCCGGGGCAGGTCCGCGCGCAACGGCTCGTCGAGTCCGAGGAACGTGGTCAGCCGGGCCGTCTCGCCCGGGGACGACAGGTCCTCGTACCGCACGATCGTCGCCCGGTCCGACCGCCGGTCCGCGGTCACGAAGTCCCGCACGAGGCGGTCCCACATCCGCCCGAACGCGGACGGCCCGACGACCGGCGCCTCCGGGAACCGGACGTACCAGGGTCGGCCGGTGTGCGGGCGGTAGGAGCGCCACTGGTCGACCGGGTCCCGGACGAGGAGGACGAAGCGGGCGCCCGGGTAGAGCAGCATCAGCAGCTCGAGGCACTCGCGGCCCCAGACGTTCTCCTTCACCCCCCACCGCGCGCAGCCGTGCTCGGCGGCGGGGTGCCGCCACAACCGATCGAGCATCGCCCGCTGCGCCGCGAGGATGTTCTCCGTCGGCGGCGTCATGGTCGCCGTCCACTCCTGCGCCGACGGGACCGGGCTCCCCGCCGGCAGGGGGCGACCGCTGGACCGCCCGCCGCGCGGGTCCAGGAACGCCAACGACTCGGCCAGGCGCGCGACGATCGCGCCCTCGGTCCACGGCTCGCCCCAGACGAGCGTGCCCGGCGTCGCGTTCACCATCCGCTGCAGGTAGGTGGACCCGGTGCGCCACCCGGCGCCGAGGAGGAACACCGGGGCGTCCTCCGCGTCCGGTGCCGGCGACTCGGCGGCGAGCCGGGCGATGCCCGCGGAGACGGACGGTACGGGGGCGACGGCGCGGCGCACCCGCCCGACCGCGCGGCGGGCCAGCAGTCCCGGAGGACCGGACGAGCGCCGGCCGTTCACCATCCGCGGGCCTCCCCACCCCGCCGCCACCGGCGACGGGCACCGTCGAGTCCGTGCGCCGCGTAGAGCGGCGGGACCCAGAGGCGACGGGCCCGACGGGACACCTCGTCCCACCCCGACGTGTACCCGAGCTCGCGGGCGGTCGGCCCGAGGACGATCTCCGCCGCCCGGCGCCACCGGCGGTCGAGTGGCGCCCGTCCACCGCCGCGGAAGCCGTCCGGCTCCCCCACCCCGAGCGCCTCCATGCGCCGGTGCAGCCGTGGCTCGAACGCGAAGGTCGCGGCCGGCGCCGCTCCGGCCTCGGCGTCCACGAGTGCCCGGGGATCGTCGGGCAGCCCGAGGAAGGTGCGCACGTGCGCGAGCGTGCCGACCGGGTCGGCGCGCAGGTCCTCGTAGCGCAGCTGGTGGTAGCGGTCCGGACCGAGCGCCGCGGCCTGCCGGGCACCCTCGACGTGACGCCGCCACAGGCGTGCCGCGGCGACGGGGTCCGCCGGCGCCCACCCTCGTCCCCACCCGGCGGCCGCGTCGCGCAGCGAGGCCATGACGTCCCGCGGGTCGCGCACGATGTGCACGAACCGGGCGGCCGGGCAGACGCGGTCGACGACGTCGACGCAGAGGCTGTGCGCCGGGGTCTTCTCCACCACCAGCTCGGCCGACGGCTTGGTGGCGAGGGCCCGCGCGAGGAACCGCTCGACCAGGAGGCGCTGGGCGTCGAGCAGGTCACGCTCCTCGAGCAGGGTCGGCAGGCCGATCACGCGCCGCTCGTCCCCGGCGGTCGCGACCGCGTGCTCGAGACGCTCGACGTCGGCACGCCAGGCGCGCTGCTGGGGTGCCAGGTAGCCGCCGAACAGGTTCGACTCCTGCGGTGAGGCGACGTGAGGGCTGACGGCGAGCAGGCGTTGCAGCCAGGTGGTGCCGCTGCGCGGTGCGCCGAGCACGAGGCAGAGCCGCGGGGACCCGTCGTCGCCGGTCACAGGGTCACGCGTCCGCGCAGGATGTCCCGCGCCCCGTCGAGGTTGCCCTGCGCCACCGCCCGGTGCTCGCCCCGCGTGGCCGCCCGGCCGAGGACCGCGCCCGCCACACGCAGTCCCGTCTCCCCGGCGAGGCTCCACCAGAACGCGCTCCGGCGCATGCCGTGCTCCCGGTTCTCGACGACCCACCGGTGGCTGGCGGCGGTCCGGTGCCGCGCGAAGCGGCGGGCCGGCACGCGGTTGACCGAACTCCGGTCGTGGCGCGTCCACGCCGCGGCGCACAGGTGGAGCCGGTGCTCCCGGGCGAGCCGGAACGAGAAGTCCATGTCCTCCCCGAACGACGAGCCGGTCAGGCGCTCGTCGAAGCGCCGGTCCCCGATCGCGGCGAGCCGGTAGGACATCGCGAAGCCCGGGAGCCACGACGCGTCGCCCCCCTGTCCCCGCAGGTGCCCGAGGGTCGGGCGCCCGCTGGGCAGCACGGCCCCGGGCCGGGGCCCGTCGAGCTGGAACAGCCTCTTCAGCCACTGCCACCCCGCGCCCGGCCCGCCGTGGAGGACCCCGCCGACCCCGGCCACGTCGGTCGTCGCGAACACGTCCTCCAGCGCCTCGAAGTAGCCTGCCGGCGGCCGGCTGTCGTCGTCGATGAAGTGCACGATCTCGACCCCCGACGCCCGGGCCGTCTCGATCCCGCGGTTGCGCTGGTAGGCCAGGCTCGCCCGGTCGGAGCGCTGGTGGCGCACGAACAGGAACGAGCGGCACACCGTCGCGGTGGCGTCGTCGGGGCTCGAGTCCACGACCAGCACGTCGCGGTGCCCGCGGATGGCCGCGAGCAGGTCCGCGAGCTCCCGGACCTCCCCGGGCCGACCGTGGGTACAGACGACGATGATCGACGTGAGCACGAAGCGCGTCCTCCACGGCATCCGGCTGCCGACCGGGAGCCTAGCCACCGGTCGATGTGCAAGGCTCTGGACGGGGGTGTGCCCGATCTCGAGGACGACGGAGCGGCCAGCGTGACGGGACCGGCGCGTGCCGCTCTGCGCCGGGGCGCCGGCGTCGCCAGGACGCTGCTGCACGCCGCGGACGACCGTGTCGCCGGCCGCACGCGCCTGCACTTCCTGCACATCGGCAAGACGGGCGGCACCGCGATCAAGGCGGCCTTCGGCCGGTCCGACGTCGTCACGGCGACCCACCGTCTGGTGCTGCACGACCACGGGTTCGGCCTCGACGACGTCCCGCCGGGCGAGCGCGCGGTGTTCGTCCTGCGCGACCCCGTGTCGCGCTTCGTCTCCGCCTTCAACTCCCGCCGGCGGCAGGGCAGGCCCCGCTACGACGCCCCGTGGACTCCGCAGGAGGCGGCGGCGTTCGCCGCGTTCCCGACCGCCGACAGCCTGGCGCGGGCGCTCGACGACCCCCGACGACGCGGCGCGGCGCAGGACGCGATGCGCTCCATCCGCCACGTGCGCGACCCGTTGACCTCGTTCCTGGGGCCGCCCGACACCCTCCCGCTCGACCGGATCGCCCTGGTCGGCTCCGTCGTCGACCTCGACGCGTTCGCGCGGGAGCTGACCCGGCTGCTCGGTGCGCCGCCGGTGACGCTCCCGACCGATCCCGTGGCCGCGCACCGGGCTCCCCCGGACTCCGACACCGCACTGTCCGACCGTGGTCGGGAGAACGTCCGGCGGTGGTACGCCGACGACGTCGCGGTGATCGAGGCCCTGTCACCGTCCGGCGTCAGCGAGCCACGGACGTCCGACGCCGGGCGCGGCGGCCGTCGACGGTCGAGACGACGGTCATGATCACCGTGAGGGCGAGCGTCCCGGCGGCGATCGTCGACAGTGCCGCGTCGAGGGGAAGCGCGATCGTGAGGACGCCGGCGAGCAGGGCCGGGAGTCCGGCGCCGAGATAGAACGCGCAGTAGACGGCGGCGGCGGTGCGGCTGGCCCGCTGCGGTGGGGCCGTCGTGCTCACGATGGTGGTCGCTCCGCTGTAGAGCAGGCCGTTGGCGAGGCCCGCCACGACGCAGGCCACCACGATCGCCGCGAGGGAGCCCACGCCGAGCGCGAGGACCACGAGCGACACCGCCAGGGCGACCAGGCCCACGAGCTGGGCACGGCGGGGTCCCAGCGGGCCGACCGCCGGCACCGTCAGCGTCGACCACACCAGCAGCGCGCCGGCGAGACCTCCGGCCAGGAGCGGGTCACGGAGGTCGAGGAAGCGCTCGGCGACCGAGGCAATCAGGCCGAGGAAGAGACCGACCACGGCCCATCCGAGGAACCCGTTCACGGCGGCGACGACAAGGGCCCTCCGTGCGCTGCGGGTCATGGCCGGGCCGTCGGGGGACGCGGCCGACGACCCGCCGCCCGACGGGGACCGCACGCTGCCGAGCCCGACGAACACGATCGCGAGCAGCAGCAGGTCGACCCCGAAGGGCAGGAGGCCGGGTGTCGGCCCGTACCCGGTGAGCGCGCCCCCGAGGACGGGGCCCGCACCCGTGCCGAGGATGAACACGACGGCCGACACCCGGCCCGCGCGCACCTTGTCCGCCCCGCTGGTCGCCACCGCGACCCCGGCGCCGGTGATCAGCGCGAGCGCGACGCCGTAGGCGACCCGACCGAGGACCAGCCAGACGGTGCTCGTCGCGAGGGCGAGAGCGACGGACCCCGCAGCGGCGACGACCACACCGGCGCGCAGGACGCGACGCGGCGGGAACCGATCGCCCAGCGGGCCCAGCAGGTACACCGCGGGCACGCCGATCAGGGGATAGACCGCGTAGACGGCGGTCAACGTCATGTCGGTGAAGCCGAGCTGGGCCTGGTAGGCGGGATAGAGGGGGCTCGGGATGCCGGCGCCGGCGGCCGCGAGGGCGAGCAGCGCGAGCGCCCACCCCTGGGCGGCGCGGGACGCCGTCGGCACCGGAACCGTCGGCGAGGACACCGCGTGGGTCATGGACGCGACCCTCCGTCGGCGGGACCGTTCAGCACCAGCGCACGTGTCTTCACCGAGTGCGTAGCATCGCTACATGATCGACTCCCGACTGCGGACGCTGCAGCTCGTGGCCCACCACGGCTCGGTGACCGCGGCGGCCAAGGCGTTGCACTTCACCTCGTCCGCGGTGTCCCAGCAGCTGCGCGGGCTCGCCGACGAGCTCGGCGTGGCGCTCGTGCGCCAGGTCGGGCGGCGCATGGAACCGACGGCGGCGGGACACGTCCTGCTGCGCCACGCCGAGGTGCTGCACGCCGGGGCCGAGATCGCGCGCGCGGAGCTCGCCGGCACCGAGGACGCGCCGGGACGGATCGGCCTGTGCGGGTTCTCCACCGCGGCGTCGCGGTTCCTCGTCCCCACGGCCGCCGCGCTGCGTGACCGCTTCCCCGGACTGGCCATCCAGGTCATGGACGCCGAGCCGGAACGCTGCATCGACCTGCTGCTGGCCGGCGACTGCGACCTCGCGCTGCTCGTGGTCGACGACCGCGTCCCGCCCGGGACCGACCGGCGCTTCGAGCAGCACCCCGTGCTCGACGACCCGATCGACCTCGCCGTCCCGGTCGGGCACCACCTCACCGCCCGGTCCGAGGTGACGCTGCGCGACGCCGCGTCCGAGCAATGGATCACCTGCCGCCCCGGGAGCGCGTACCACCGCCTCACCCTCGCCGCGTGCCAGGCCGCGGGCTTCCGCCCGACCGTCGCCCACTACTCCGACGAGTGGGACACCGGCACGGCGCTCGTCGCCCACGGCTTCGGGATCTTCATGCTCCCCCGGCTGGCCCCGGACCACCGCGCCGGCGAGGTCGTGCGCCTGCGCCTGAGCGGGTCGGCGGCCCCGGTGCGCCGGATCGTGGCCGTCACCCGGGCGGGCGCTGCCGCGCAACCCGTCATCACCCACGCCCTGGCCTCGATCACGAGCGCTGCCGAGGCGATCTCCTCGGAGGCGTAGGCCGAGTGCAATCCCGGAGCCCTATCCCACGGCGGGGACGATCGCCTCGATGAGGTGCGGCCCCGGCTCGCTATAGGCCCACCGCAGCGCGTCGAGGAGGTCCTCGGACGTCTCCACCCGCCGCGCCGGGACGCCGTAGCCGGTCGCGAGCGCCACGAAGTCCGGCGTCGGGTCGGTGAGCGTCAGCATCCGTCCGGCGCGCCCGGAGTGGGCGGCCTCCCCGGCGCCGGTGCGCGCGAGCTCCACCCGGAGGATCGCGTACGCCGCGTTGTTGATCAGCACGGTGGTGACGTCGAGCTGCTCGCGCGCCTGGGTCCAGAGCGCCTGGAGCGTGTACAGGGCGCTGCCGTCGGCCTGCACCGCGACGACCGGCCGCTCCGGGGCCGCGATCGCGGCGCCCACCGCGGCGGGCGGGCCCTGGCCGATGGCGCCGCCGGTGAGCGCCAGCTGCGTGTGCGGGGCGGCGGTCTGCAGGGCCGGGGCGAGCACGGCCGCGGCCGTCAGCGACTCGTCGACCACGATCGCGTCCTCGGGGAGGGTCGCGGCGACCGCGGCGCACAGCGAGCGCACGTCCAGCGGCCCGGGCGCGGGCTCCGGCGCATCCCGCGGCGCCGGCGCGGCGACCGCGTCCGGGGCCACCTCATCGGCCAGGGCCTCCAGGGCGGCGGCCGCGTCGGTCGCCGCGTCGGCGAGGCCGACCACCGTGGCGCCGTCGGGCACGAGGTCGCCGGGGACCCCGGGATAGCCGAAGAACGACACCGGGGAGCGCGCGCCCGCCAGCACCAGCGACGACGCCCCGTCGAGCTGGTCGAGCGCCTGCTCGGCGAAGTAGGCGAGCTTGTCGACGCGGGGGCGGCCGGCGCCGGTGTCCCACCGCCGCGGGAAGGTCTCGACGAGCAGGCGGGCCCCGGTGGCGGCGGCGACGCGGCTCGCGGCGTCCATCGCGCGCGCGGTCAGCGCCGGGCCACCCAGCAGGATCACCGCGCCACCCGCGCGCACCGCCGTCGCGGCGCCCGCCACCCGGGAGGGCGCCGGCGGGAACGGGGCCGCGACCGGCAGGGCGGGGGCGGGCTCGGCACCCTCGGACCACGACACGTCGGCGGGCAGGACCAGCGTCGCGACCCGGCCGCCGCGCTCGGCGGCGGCCGCCACGGCGCGCACCGCGTCGTCGGCGACGTCGCGCACGTCGCCGCAGGTGTGCACCCACCCGGAGACCGTCCACGCCAGGGCGGTGATGTCGGACTCGAGCGGGGCGTCGTGCCGGACGTGGTCGGTGGCGTGGGCGCCGACGACGCAGACCAGCGGGGTGCCGGCCCGCCGCGCGTTGTGCAGGTTCGCCATCCCGTTGCCCAGCCCCGGCCCCAGGTGCAGCAGCACCGCGGCGGGCCGTCCGGTGAGGCGCGCGTGGGCGTCGGCCGCGCCGGTCGCGACGCCCTCGAACAACGTCAGGACGCCCCGCATCTCCGGGACGTCGTCCAGGGCCTGCACGAAGTGCATCTCGGACGTGCCCGGGTTCATGAAGCAGACGTCGACGCCCGCCCCGACCAGCGAACCGACCAGGGCCTCGGCGCCCCTCACGCGTCGCGCCAGTCGCGAGCGGCGGGCGGGGAGCACGGCGACGTCGTCATGCGCCCACCTCACACCACCGTCAGCGGCGCGGCAGGACCGGCTCCGGCGCCGGGCCACCGGACGGCTGCCACCCGGGCGGGCCCAGCACGTAGCCGAGCCGGTCGCGCCAGCGGCGCGCCGCCCGCACGTCGCGGGCGATGTCGCCGTAGTGCCCGTACTGCAGGGTGAGGATGTTGTACGTCTCGACCGGCGTGGTGAGCCCGTAGGACGGCCGCCGCTCCTCGGCGGCGAAGGTGCCGAACAGCCGGTCCCAGATGATGAGGATCCCGCCGTAGTTGCGGTCGAGGTACTCCGGGTCCCGGCCGTGGTGCACGCGGTGGTGCGACGGCGTGTTGAACACGTACTCGACCGGACGGGGGAGCTTGTCGACGAGCTCGGTGTGGACGAAGAACTGGAAGACCAGGTTCACGCCGAACGCGGCGTAGAGCGTCCACGGCGCGAAGCCGAGGAGCGGCAGCGGCAGCCAGAAGAAGAACTCGAACCACGGGTTCCACTTCTGGCGCAGCGCGGTGCCGAAGTTCATGAACTCGCTGGAGTGGTGCGCCTGGTGCCCGGCCCAGGCGATCCGCACGCGCTGACTGAAGCGGTGGTGCCCGTAGTAGCCGAGGTCGACCCCGAGCACGACCAGCACCCAGTACCACCAGGTGTCGGTGGGCAGGTGGAACGGGGCGAGGTAGACGTACACGGCGCTGAACGCGAAGAACGTGAGGATCTTGAACGCCGTCAGGAACACGAGCGACACGACGCCCATGGAGATCGACGCCCGCGCGTCCCGCAGGGCGTAGCCGCTGACCGAGTCGTCGTGGTCGAGCCACCGCAGCGCCGCGAGCTCGACGAGGATCGCCAGCACGAAGAACGGGGCCGCGTACGTAACCGGGTTCTGCATCGGGTCGAGCAGTGCGTCCATGACCCCTCCCACGATATGACCTCCGGGTAAGTTACCTCAGGGTCATATCGCGCGATAGGGTCGGATCGTGGCTCCGCGACCGAACGCCGGGACGAAGGGGGTCCCGCGCGCCGACCGGGAGCAGGAGATCCTGCGGGTCGCGTCGGTCGCCTTCGGCACCGACGGGTTCGCCGCCACGGGCGTCGCCGACGTCGCGCGCGCGGCGGGTATCTCCAAGGCGCTGGTCTACAGCTACTTCGGCTCGAAGGAGGGCCTGCACGCCGCGTGCCTCGCCGAGGCCGGCGGCCTGCTGGCCGCGGAGATCGAGCGGGTGGCCCGCGACGGCAGCGCCGGGGTCGAGCGCGGGGTGCGCACGCTGGCGGCGATGTTCGCCGTGCTCGACGACCGCCGCCACCTCTGGCGCCTCCTGCGCGACCCCTCGGCCGCGGTCGACGGGCCCGCGGCCGAGGTCGTCGCGCGGTACGCGGCGCGCATCGAGGCCCTCGCCCGGGAGGGCGTCCTCGAACTGCTCGGCGACGCCGGGATCACCGACGAGCTCGACGTCTCGGCGATGGTCCGCACCTGGCTCGGCATCGTCGACTCGTTCATGGACTGGTGGGTGGCCCACCCCGACCAGGACGCCGGGGAGATGACGCGGCGGGTCGCCCGGCTCGTGACGGCGCTGGCGGCCGACCACACCCGTCGCCTCGCCGCACGCACGCCGAGACGGGAGGATGCGGCGCCATGACGGTGGCACTGGTGCACGGCAATCCGGAGAGCGCGGCGCTGTGGGACCCGCTCGTCGCCGAGCTCGCCCGCGCGGGCGTCGACGACGTCGTCCGGCTCTCCCCGCCCGGCTTCGGCGTGCCGCTGCCGGCCGGCTTCCCGGCGACCGTGACGGCCTACCGCGAGTGGCTGATCGGCGAGCTCGAGCGCTTCGACCGGCCCGTCGACCTCCTGGGCCACGACTGGGGCGGCGGGCACCTCGTGACCGCGCTGATGGCGCGCCCCGAGCTGGTGCGCAGCTGGGCCACCGACGCGCTGAGCCTCTTCGAGCCGGACTACGTGTGGCACGACATGGCCCGGACCTGGCAGACGCCGGGTGACGGCGAGGCCCACCTCGACGAGATGCTCGGCGGGACCCCGGAGCAGCGGGCCGAGCAGATGGAGTCGTTCGGCATCGGCCACACCGAGGCCCTGCAGATCGCCGGCGTCCAGAACGAGGACATGAAGCAGGCGGTCATCGCGCTCTACCGCTCCGCCGCCCAACCGGCCATGGCCACCCTGGGCAAGGGACTGCCGACCCTGGCCACCCGCCCCGGCCTCGCGATCCTCGCCACCGAGGACCCCTTCGCCGGCTCCGAGGCGCTCCGCCGCCGCGCCGCCGAGCGCGCGGGCGCCGACGTCACGGTGCTCGACGGGCTGGGCCACTGGTGGATGACCGAGGACCCGGCCCGCGCCACGCGCGTGCTCACGGCCTTCTGGCGCGCCCGGGCCTGGAGCGCTTGACACCGCGACGCCCGAACCCGAGCGGGGTCACCCGTCACCGGCCGAGCCCGACGACCGCGGCCAGCTCCGGGGCGAACTCGTGGAGACCACCGACGACGTAGAAGGCCAGCAGCATCCCGAGCGACACCCAGCCGCGCAGCCGCGTCGGTCGTCGCGGGGTCGGGCGCGGGGCCGGACGGACCTGCTCGCTCATCACGAGACCTCCCGATGCCGGTCGACGGGGCATCGGCTGTCGGCGCCCGGGTCGGGCCGCACCGCCCGTCGATCTCACCGGTGGGACACGCGGCGACCGTCGATCGTCACCCGCACGACCGGGTGACGCTCCGCACGGCCGGACACCGCGGGCGGCGGGCGGGACCGTCCGCCCGTCGCCGCGACTCGAGCCACCGTCGGGTGTGGGTCGACCCCGCAGGGCGGCGCCTGACCGCCGCACCGGCCAGGAGGTCCGCTACGGCCTGCTCGCCGTCCGCGCCTGAGCGCCGTCGATGGCCTTGAAGATCAGCACCAGGACGACGGCCACCCCGAGGATGATCGCGGTGCTGGCGATCGACCGGGCGTACCCGATCTCGGCGACGTCCAGGAACGGGTAGGGGTACCAGCCGACCAGCGCGCCGCGGAGGAACGTGTAGACGATCCAGGCGAACGGCCAGAGGAACGCCCAGGCCATGGTGCTGCGGTCGATCCGGGGGCGCGGGCCGAAGAGCAGCCACCCGAGCAGGGTCGCCCAGGGGGCGATGTAGTGGAAGCCGATGGTGGCGACGAGCTGCCATCCGCTGGGGTGGACGTAGTCGATGAGGACCAGGTCGAAGACCAGACCGGTGATGACGATGCCCAGCAGGGCGTCGAGCCGCAGGATGCGCCAGATCCGCCCGTCCCGACCGGGGTCGGCCACCAGCGTGACCGCGACGATCAGCACGAGGATGTTGCTCTGGATGGTGAAGTAGCTCAGCGTCTGGATCATCCGGGTGGCGATCCCGACCGAGGCGACGGTCTCGCCGGTGTTGGGGTCAGGGCCCCCGGTGAGGATGAGCCCCAGCTGGATGACCAGGGCGGCGGCGACGTCGACGGTGATGAGCAGGTGCCAGAGCCGCGAGGCGGTGCCGGCCCGCCGGGGCGACGCGGTCGCCGGGGTGCTGGTGTCGGTCTTGGTGACCCGGACTCTTCACGAGGGCGCCGACGAGTGGTGAGCGGTTGACCCGAAAGGGGCCGCGGACACATCGACCACGACGATGCCAGGAATCGACAACAACTGTTTCCGGCGATGCGGGGCCCCGACCTAGCGTTCCCGGCATCATCGGCGATCCGCCGAGCCCCGCGTGCACGGGAGGAACGGCATGCCCAGGCTGCTCAGCCATCTGATCTCCCTCGAGATCACGAGCCCGGACGTCGAGTCGTCGGTCGCGTTCTACGTGGAGCGCTTCGGTCTGCGGGTCGTCGACCGGGCCGACGGGAAGGTCTACCTGCGCTGCTGGGGCGACCACTATCGCCACAGCGTGGTCGTCGCCCCCGGTCCGGACGCCGGGCTCGCGGACATGACCTGGCGGGCGGACAGCGCGGGCGCCCTCGACGAGCTCGTCGGGCGCGTGGAGGCGGCCGGCGTCCACGGGGTATGGCGCGACGACCTGCCTGCTCAGGGCCGGACCTTCACGTTCGTCGGCCCCTTCGGGCACCGGATGAGCCTGGTGTGGGACGTCCCGCCGTTCACGGCCGAGGCGGGCTTCGAGTCGACGTACCCGGACCGGCCGGAGCGCCGCAGCAGCCACGGCGCGGCGCCGCGGTTCCTCGACCACGTGACCATCGCGGCCTCGGACGTACGCGGATTCGCGCAGTGGTACTCCGACGTCCTCGGATTCCGCGTCATGGCGTTCACCGATCTCGAGGACGCGCCGGTCACCGTCTTCTCGGTGCTGACCACCAACGAGAAGTCGCACGATCTGGGAATCGTGATCGACACGTCCGCGACGGCGGGCCGCGTCCACCACATCGCGTTCTGGGCGGACCACCCGGAGGACCTCCACCGGGCGGCCGACATCCTCATCGAGAACGGGACGCCCATCGAGTACGGGCCGTCGGTCCACGGCATCGGCGAACAGAGCTTCCTGTACTTCCGGGAGCCGAGCAGCCTCCGCGTCGAGCTCAACTCCGGCGGCTACCGCAACTACGTGCCGGACTGGCGCCCCCGGACGTGGCAGCCCTCGCAGGGGTCGAACGACTTCTACCGCAACTGGCACATGCCCGACTCGATGATGGACGCGTTCCCCTCGGCGGCCGGGATGGCGGGCACCGAGGACGGGGTGTCGCCGCAGCTGCACGAGGACCTCAGCAACCCGTGGGCCGCGCGGACGCCGGAGGTGAACCCGCGATGACGACGATCTCGGGGCCCGCGGCGGGGTCCGCGTTCGATCCCTTCGCCGCCGAGCAGCGCGACGACCCGTACCCCTCCTACGCCGCCCTGCGCGACGAGTCGCCCTGCGTCCGTCTCGATCGCTACGGCGTCTGGTTGATCTCCCGGTACGACGGCGTCGCCGCGGTCCTGCGCGACTGGGAGACGTTCTCGTCGGCGCAGGGGGCGGGCCTCGAGCCCGTCGCCACGCCCGAGGAGGGCGGCGTCATCCTCTCCACCGACCCGCCCGACCACACCCGCGTCCGCCGCGCCGTCGCCCGGGACTTCACCCCGAAGGCCATCGGCGCGCTGGAACCGCGCGTGCGCGACCTCGTCGGCACGGCGTTCGAGCGCGTCCTGACCGGAGCGGAGGTCGACTGGATCGCGCAGGTCGCGCAGCCGGTGCCGACGACGGTCATGGCCGAGCTGATGGGCTACCCCGACCGGCACCGCGACGAGTACTGCCGGTGGGCCTCGACGATCTTCGACTCCATGGGGTGCCCGGCCGGCGGCGCGACGCCCGCGCTCGCAGAGGCCACCGGCGGCCTGTTCGGCTTCGTGGCCGGGATCGCCGCGGACGGCGAGTACGTCGCCGAGGGGTGGGCCGACCGGATCGTGCAGGCGGGCGCGCAGGGCGAGCTCGGCCAGGGCGAGGTCGTCTCCCTGCTCGGCGGGATCCTGGTCGCGGCGATGGACACCACGGTGAACATGCTGGGCAACCTCGCGCACGCCCTCGCGACGCACCCGGAGCAGTGGGCGCTCCTGGTGGAACGCCCCGAGCTGGTGCCGTCGGCGATCGAGGAGGTCCTCCGGTTCGAGTCGCCGATCCAGCCGGGGTTCTTCCGGGTCACGACCACCGAGACGACCGTCGCCGACGTCACGCTGCCGGCGGGGTCGCGCGTCATGGTCGCCTTCGGCGCCGCCAACCGGGATCCCCGGCAGTTCCCGGATCCGGACGCGTTCCTCGTCGACCGGAGCCCCAACGACCACCTCGCCTTCGGACGCGGCGTGCACTTCTGCCTGGGCGCGCCGGTGGCCCGGATGATCGGGCGGGTCGTGCTCTCCGAGCTCGTCGCGAACGCGGCGGAGATCCGTCTCGCGGGGCCGTCGGTGCGCAAGACGAACCGCATGCTCCGCGGGTTCGACAGTCTGCCGCTGAGTGTCCGAAATCGATCACGTCGATGACCGGGCCGCGATCGCGGTAACGTCGTCGCCCGCGGAGGAGGGGGGCCGGCGATGGACCGCGACTCCCTGCTGCCGCAGCTGGACCTCAACCTGCTCGTCGCGTTCGACGTCCTGATCGCCGAGCGCAACGTCACGCGGGCCGCGGAGCGGCTGTCGGTGGGGCAGCCCGCGATGAGCGCGTCGCTGGCGCGGCTGCGGAAGTTCTTCGACGACCCGCTGCTGGTGCGCGAGGGCCGGGCGCTGACCCCGACGCCGACCGCTCTCGAGCTGGTCGGGCCCATCCGCGACGCGCTCGACACCATCGAGTCGACGGTGCGCGCGACCCGGGAGTTCGACCCGCGGACCGACCATCGGACCTTCGCGCTGATGGCCAGCGACTACGTGCTCCTCGTGCTGCTGCGCCCGCTGCTCGCCCAGCTGGAGGCGGAGGCGCCGAAGCTGCGCCTGAACGTGCGGCCGGCGACCTCCGACTCGGACGAGCGCCTCGCCCGCTCGGAGTTGGACCTGCTGATCCTGCCCACGGAGCTCGCGTCCCGGAGCGCCGAGGTGCGGTCCGCGCCGCTGTTCACCGAGCGGTTCGTGGTCGCGGTCGACCGCGACCACCCCGACGTCGGCGAGCACATCACGGAGGAGCAGTTCCGGACGCTGCCGTACCTCGCCTACGACGGCGCGCCGGGCGTCACGATCAGCGAGCTGCGGCTGCGTCGCCTCGGCATCGACCGGCACGCCGACGTCCACACCCAGAGCTTCGTCATCCAGCCGCTGATGCTGCCCGGCACGCGCCTGATGGCGCTGCTGCACGAGCGTCTCGCCACCTACTTCGCGTCCCACCTCCCGATCCGGCTGCTCGACCCGCCGTTCGACGTCCCGCCGATGACCGAGGCCATGTTCTGGTCGCCGCGGACCGACGCCGACCCGGCACACCGCTGGCTGCGTGACCGCATCCGGCGCGCCGCCGCGGCCATGGACGGCTGAGCTCATCGATCGATCTCGCTGATGATCCGCATCGACACGCGTCGCTACCTGCCCTCCCCCCGGCGCCCCTAGCGTCGTCGGCACAGCCGCCGAAGGAGGATCGCCATGACGAGGGCACTGGTCGTCGGGGGCGGGATCGGTGGGCTCGCCACCGCCACCGCGCTCGCCTCCCGGGACATCGACGTCGAGCTGGTCGAGCGCGAGTCGGAGATCCACGCGCTCGGCAGCGGCATCACGCTGATCGGCGCGGCGCTGCGGGCGCTGGAGCGGCTCGGGGTCTACGACGAGTGCGCCGCCGCCGGCTACGCCATGGACGACTTCGAGCTCTTCGACCCGGCGGGCCGCCCGATCACGCGCTTCCCGCTGCCGAAGGCGGTCGGCACCGACCACCCCGGCATGGTCGGGATGATGCGACCCGAGCTGCACCGCATCCTGCTCGCCCACGCCCGGCGGGCCGGGGTCACGATGCGCACGGGCACCGCGGTCGCCGGCGTCGAGCACCACTCCGGCTCCGCGACGGTGACGCTCGACGACGGCGGGAGCTCGCGGTACGACCTCGTCGTCGGCGCGGACGGCCTACGTTCGACCGTGCGCCGGCTCGTCGTGGGCGACGTCCCGATCCGGTTCCTGGGCCAGGGCATCTACCGGGTCGTACTACCGCGGCCGGAGGCGCTGACCACGGAGTGCCAGCTCGTCGGCCACCCCGAGACCACCGTCGGCTTCACGCCCACCGGGCCCGACAGCATGTACATGTACGTCCTCTTCCCGATCGACGAGGCCTTCCGACCGGACCCTGACGCCGCGGCCGCCGTCCGCGCGCGTCTGGCGCCCTTCGGCGGGTTCGGTGCGACGGCACGCGCCGCGGTCGACGAGTCGACGCCGATCAACTACACGGTCTTCGAGAACCTCCTCGTCGCCGAACCGTGGCACCGCGACCGTGTCCTCGTGCTCGGCGACGCGGCGCACGCGACGACCCCGCACCTCGCGGCCGGCGCCGCGATGTGTCTCGAGGACGCCGTCGCCCTCGGCGAGGAGCTCGGCGCCGGGGCGGGCATCGACGACGGCCTGCGCACCTTCGCCAAGCGCCGCTTCGACCGGTGCCGGTACGTCGTGGAGACCTCGGCGCAGATCAGCTGGTGGGAGACGCACCCGGGCACGCCCGGCGCGGACCACGCGGGGCTGATGGGCCAGGCCTTCGCGCAGCTCGCCCAGCCGTTCTGATGGCCGCGAACCCGCTCCTGACCTGGGAGTTCGATCCGGCCGCCGTCCGGAACGTCGGCACCGACCTGCAGCGCCCGGAGTGCATCCTCGCCGAGCGCGACGGCACGCTGTGGACCGCGGACGCGCGCGGCGGCGTCGTCCGCATCGCTCCCGACGGCACGCAGGACCTCGTCGCGGCGCGCCCGTCGGAGCACTTCGACCCCGACCACGACATGGCCGGGAGCCTGCTCTCCGGCACGCTGCCCAACGGCCTCGCCTTCACCGCGGGCGGCGACTTCCTGATCGCCAACTTCGGCACCGACGCCCTCGAGGTCATGGACCGGGACGGCACGGTGCGCACCCTGCACGACACGATCGACGGGCAGCCCCTGGGCAAGGTCAACTTCGTGCTCCGGGACCGCCGCGGCCGCATCTGGATCACGGTGTCGACGAAGGTCAACCCGTGGAGCGAGGCGATCGGCCGGCACGTCGCCGACGGGTACGTCGCCGTCCTGGACGACCGCGGCCTGCGCGTCGTCGCCGACGGCTTCGCGTTCACCAACGAGATCCGTTTCGACGCCGCCGAGGAGTGGCTCTACGTCGCCGAGACGACCGGCAAGCGCGTCAGCCGCCTGCGCATCGCCGAGGACGCATCCGTGCTGGAGCGCGAGGTGTTCGGGCCGAGCTCGCTCGGCGACGGCGTCGTCGACGGCATCACCTTCGACCGCCACGGCAACCTCTGGGCGACGATGATCTTCGCGGACCGGCTGGTCGCCCTCACACCCGAGGGCGAGCTGCTGGAGCTGTTCTGCGACGGCGACCCCGAGGCCACCGCGGCCTTCGAGAAGGAGTTCGCCGCCGGTGAGGCGGTGAGCTTCGAGACGCTGTCGCGCACCGGCGGCACCCTCGCCCCCTGGCTCGCCAGCGTCACCTTCGGCGGCCCGGGCCTCGACCAGGTCTACCTCGGCAGCCTGCGTGGGACGACGCTGCCGTGCTTCCCCTCGCCCGTCCCCGGGCTGCCGCCGATCCACTGGTGAGAGGACCTGCCGTGTTCGAGGTGTTCCCCGGCAACTACGTGTGGAACCTGTCGGTCAACATCGCACTCAACACCGGCGCCCACATCAGCGAGGTCGACGAGGCCTGCGCGCCCGTCCTCGACGCCGCCCGCGACGGCGAGGACGCGGGAACCGAGCTGTTCTTCCGGTCCTGGACGGCCGTCGCCGACCGCCTCACCGAGCTCGCCCGCGAGGACGAGGCCGCCGGCCACCCCCTGTCGGCCGGCGCCCGGTACTACCGCGCCGCGGTGCACTACCTCACCGCCGAGCGCCTGCAGAGCAGGCACTACGCGCCCCGTCGGACGGCCTACCGCGCGATGCTCGACGCGTTCGGGAAGGCCATCACGCTGGACCGGCGCGGCACCACCAGGGTGGAGATCCCGTACGGGGACACGAGCATGCCCGGGCTGTTCGTCCCCGCCGAGGGCGCCGGCGGGCCCTCGCCCTGCATGGTCTTCACCAACGGGCTGGACAGCACGAAGGAGATGGTCCACGGGTCCGGGATCGCGCAGGAGCTGGCGCGGCGGGGCGTGTCGACCCTGATCGTCGACCACCCGGGCAGCGGGGAGGCGCTGCGGCTGCGGGGGCTGACCGGACGGCACGACAGCGAGCACTGGGCCGGTCCGTGCGTGGACTGGCTCGAGGCACGCGACGACGTCGACGGCGACCGCGTCGGCATCATCGGCTGGTCGCTCGGGGGCTACTACGCGCCGCGCGCCGCCGCGTTCGAGGAGCGCTTCCGCGTCTGCGTCGCCTGGGGGGCGAACTACGACTGGGGCGAGCTGCAGAAGCGTCGCCTGGCCCGCGAGGGCGACCGCCCCGTGCCCCACTACTGGGACCACGTCCAGTGGGTGTTCGGCAAGGACACCCTCGACGAGTTCATGGCGTTCGCCCCGTCGATGAGCCTGGTCGGGGTCACCGAGAGGATCACCGTGCCGTTCCTCGTGACCCACGGCGCGAACGACCGGCAGATCCCCCGCGAGTACGCGGTCGCCCAGTACGAGACGGCGGTCAACAGCCCGCGGCGCGAGCTGACGTGGTTCACCGCGCGGGAGGGCGGGGTGGAGCACGTCAGCGCCGACAACATGCCCGCCGCCACCGGCTACATCGCCGACTGGATCCACGACGCGCTCTGACGTCGAGCGGAGCACGAGGGATGCCGCCGTGCCCGCCGATCAGCTTCGCCAGGTAGACCGGGCCGAACCAGCGTGGTCCCGTGCGGGTCGTCGCGCCGTCGACGACCGCGGCAGCGGTGGCGACGATGTTCGCCACGGTGCGGCGGGACGCGCTCCGGGCGCAGAGGACCTCCAGCGCCCCGGTCGCCGCCACGGCCGCCGCGTAGCGGGACACCGCGCGCCGCCAGCCGCCCTGCCGGGTCAGGGGCAACGCGAAGGGGTGGAGGTGGAGGAGCACGAAGGTCAGGCGCGCCCGCGGGGACGAGCGCGCGTACTGCCGTCGGGTGGGCGGTAGCTGGAAGGTCACCAGCCCGCCCACGAGGTCGGCCGCGACGAGTCCGTCGAGCAGGCCACGCCCCGGACCCACCCGACCCGTCGCGCCCAGACCGGCGGCGACGCCACCGGCGAGCGCGCTGCCGAGCACGGCCGCGGAGGCGCCGGGGCCGAGCGGGCCGACGAGCCGCGTCCACCCGTCGGCCGGTCCTGCGCGGGCAGTGGGGCGAGCACGACGAGTCACACCCCGGACGCTAGGCGCGCGATCGCCCGAGCACCCTGGGGTTGACCGCACAGCAGCACGTCGCGGTCACGTCGGTGGACCCTGGTTCTCCAGCACTCCGATGAGCGGGGCGTCCGGTCGTCCGGGGACCTCGTACTGGTAGCGCAGGACGTCGCCGAAGCCCGCCGTCGTGAGGGTGAACGTGCGCCCGGAGCAGAAGTCGGCGCCCACCTCGATGATCTCCTCGAGCGTGATGAGGGTGCCCTCGGGAGACACCGCCCGTAGCTCCACCCGACCGGAGCACTGCTCACCGGAGGTCAGGCGCGTGCGGATCCGACCCGTGCTCGTCCCCGCCACCATGACGATCGTGACGGTGTTGCCGGGGTCCGCGTCGTCGGTGAGGTCGGCGACCAGGCCCGACCACGTCCCGGCGTAGTCGTCGGGGAACTCCGGCGGCGGTGACACGACCGTCGTCGACGGGGGCACGGCCACGGGCGCGACAGCCGGCGCCGCCCCCGCCGCCGAGGATCGGCCGGTCCCCGTGACACCGGCCAGCACGGCCGCCGCCACCGCGACGGCGAGGACGAGCGCCCCGACCACGACGGCGGGCCCGCGCCACGCACGTCGCGGCGTGGGGTCGTCCGCCGTCGGCCGAGGCGCAGGACCCTCGGTCTCGGCCCGGGCCACGTCGACGGGCACGGTGGCGCTCCGATCGGAGTCCGGACCGTGACGCGTCGGTGACGACGGCTCCCCGTCCGCGAACTCCTCGACGACCGGCACGGTCAGGGCTTCCCCGCGCATCCGCTGGACGTCGCGCAGGGACCGGGCGAACGCCGCAGCCCCGGTCGAGCGGCGGCGATCGTCGTCGGTCAGCGCCGCCTGCAGGGTCGGCACGAGCTCGTCGGGGATGCCCATCGCCGCGAGATCGGGGGGTTCCCGACGCACGATGCGCGCGATGAGCGCGGCCGCTCCACCGTCACCGACCTCGTCGACGAAGGGCGGTCGCCCGCTGAGCAGGCACACCAGCGCCGCGGCGAGGGACCAGACGTCGGAGGCGGGTGACGGGGCGCGCGCCTCCAGCACCTCCGGCGGCGCGTAGGGCAGGCTCGCCGTGACCATGCCGGAGGTGGTCCGGGACCCGCCCGCGAGCCGGGCGATGCCGAAGTCGGCCAGGACCGGGTCGCCGAACCGGGACCGGAGGATGTTCGCCGGCTTGACGTCGCGGTGCAGGACACCGGCCCGGTGCGCCGTCTCCAGCGCTCCCGCCATCTGCACGCCGATCCGCAGGACCTCGGCCACGTCCAGGTGGCCCGCCCATCGGTCCAGCGAGCCGGCCGGCAGGTACTCCATGACGAGGTAGGGCTCGCCCTCCGGGGCGAAGCCGCCGTCGTAGACCGTGACGATGTGCGGGTGGTGGGCCAGGCTGCCGAGGGCACGGCGTTCGCGGTCGAACCTCATCCGCACCCCGTCCGGCGCGCCGCTGAGGTGCACGAACTTGACCGCCACGACCTGGTCGAACGCGATCCGGCGGGCGCGGTGGACGGTGGCGAAGCCGCCCGAACCGATCGGCACGAAGTCGGCGTAGCCGGGCAGCCGCGGCACCGCGGTCAACGGAGCGGCCGCGGTCTCTTGAAGTAGATGGTCGTAGCGCTCGGGTAGGACTCCGCTTTCCCGTCTCCGAGGAATGCCCTCTTCGCGGTCTCGTAACTGACCATCTCCCAGCCGTACTGACCCATCCAGTTCGACCAGAAGAGCGGACGCGGCTCGCGCGCGTCGTCCTCGTCCGCGAGCACGACGCGATCGATTCCTGCGGTGATCTTCACCGTGTAGGAGTACCGCTTCTCGTGCTCGACCCACTTGCTCCTCGACTGGTAGGCGGCGTACTCCCACCCCGTCGGCGCGGTCACAGCAGCGCCGTCATCAGCAGCATGAAGTCCTCTTCCTGCCGCAAGGACTCCGCGGCCGACCATCCTTCGTACTGGTCCTGGGCGTGCTGCGCGTTCAGCGCGTTCTGGTACTCGTGGAAGCTCGCGAAACGGCTCGGGTCGACGGCACCGTGCGGGGCACCCAGAGCGTGGTCGTAGTTCGCTGGGGCGTTTCTCGGGTCGTCCCAGGGATGCATGTCGTCGCCCCACCATGCCGCGGAATCGGTCGGATGATCGATCGACGCCGGTCCGCCCGCTGTTACGCGGTCAGGTGTCCGACCCCGGGTCGTCCGGCACGGGCCCGATGCGCCCGGCGCCGTCGGGGACGTCGAGGCCGGCGATGGCCGCCAGGTCGTCGTCGGTGAGCTCGAGCTCGGCCGCGGCACGGTTCTCCGCGATGCGCTGCGGGGTGTCGGACTTGGGGATGACGATGTGGCCCTGCTGGAGGTGCCAGCGCAGGACCACCTGGGCAGGGGTGGCGTCGAGGCGCTCAGCGATCTCCCCCAGCACCGGCTCCTGCAGCACAGTGCCGCGCCCCAGCGGGCTCCAGGCCTCGGTACGCAGGCCGTGCGCGTCGTGCAGCGCCCGCATCTCGTGCTGCTGCAGGTGCGGGTGCAGCTCGATCTGGTTGACCGCCGGCACGGTCCCGCCGAGCACCAGGATCCGCTGCAGGTGCCCGGCCCGGAAGTTCGACACCCCGATCGCGCGGGCCCGGCGCTCCTCGTAGAGCTGCTCCATGCCCGACCACGTCTGCACGCACTCGGCGAAGGCGTCGGTCGGCCAGTGCACGAGGTACAGGTCGACGTGCTCGAGGCCGAGCCGGTCCAGGCTGGCCGCGGCGCAGTCCAGGGCGTGGTCACAGCCCTGGTGGCCGTTCCACACCTTGGTGGTGACGAACAGGTCCTCGCGCGGGAGGCCTGAGGCGGCGATGGCGCGCCCCACGCCGTCCTCGTTGCCGTAGACCGCGGCGGTGTCGATGCTGCGGTAGCCCTGCGCGAGGGCCTCGGACACCGACGCCTCGGCGTCGCGGGCCTCGGACACCCCGAAGCCCAGCTGCGGCATCCGCACGCCGTTGTTGAGCGTGATCGTGGCGTCGGCGCGACTCAGTGTCGACGACATGGTGCTCCCCGGTCGGTGGTGGAGCGACGCCGACGACGACGCCGACGCCTCCCCTTCACACCGTAGGGTCCGTGCGTGGCCAGGGACGAGCTGGAGTGGGGCGATGTCCTCACCGCGCTGACGGACCGGTCGCACCTGGTCGTCGGCGAGGGGCTGTCGGCGATGGTCGACGAGATCGTCGCGCCGCGGGGTCTGCGCGCCGACGTCCTGCTCGCGGACCTCGGCCAGGAGGTGCTGACCTCGGTGCGGGCCGACCCGCCGCCCCCGGTCGCGGTGGAGGGGACGCTGGCCGGGCGGGCGTTCCAGCACGGCGAGTTCGTCTCCGGCTTCACCGACGACGGCCGCCGGATCCTCTGGGTGCCGATGCTCGACGGCACCGAACGGGCCGGGGTCGTGCGCCTCGAGCTCGCCGACGACGTGGTCGACGACCTGGAGCTGCGCCGCCGCTGCTGGACGCTGTCGGGGGTGATGGGGCACATCGCGATCGGCAAGCTGCCCTACAGCGATCGCATCCGCCGCATCCGGGCGCCGCGCCCGCTCTCCGTTGCCGCCGAGCTGCTCTGGCAGCTGGTGCCGCCGCGGACCTTCGCGACGGAGAACGTCGTCGTCACCGCCCTCCTCGAGCCCTACGACCAGGTGGCCGGCGACGGCTACGACTACGTCGTCGACGCCGGGACCGCCTACGTCGCGGTGTTCGACGGCGTCGGGCACGACCTCGCGGCCGGGAGCGCGACGGCACTGGCCGTCAGCGCCATCCGCAACGCCCGCCGCCGCGGGGTGGAGGACCTCGCCGAGCTCGCCGCCGAGGCCGACGTCCAGATGCAGGCCGCCGGCACCCGTCCCCGGTTCGTCACCGCCGTCCTGGCCCGGCTGGACCTCGTCACCGGCGAGCTGCGCTACCTGGTCGCCGGCCACCCGCCCCCGCTGCTGCTGCGCCGCGGGCACCTGATCGAGGCGTTCGGGGCGGCCCCCGGTCTCCCCCTGGGCGTCGGGAACCGTGCCGAGGACGCCCAGGTGTCGGCCGAATGGCTCGAGCCCGACGACCGGGTCGTCTTCTACTCCGACGGCATCACCGAGGCCCGGGACGCCGATGGTCACTTCTTCGGCGAACGCCGGCTGGTCGACCTCTGCGAACGCGCCGAGCTCGACGAGGTCTCCGCGCCCGAGACCCTCCGGCGCCTCGCCGCCACGGTCCTCGAGCACCAGGGCGGGGTACTCCAGGACGACGCCACCCTGCTCATGCTGGACTGGTCGACCACCGGGCACGAACGGCTGCTGCCCTCGGTCGCCCGGGACACCGAGGCCGGCCCGCCCGGACGGCGTCCCGAGCAGGTGCCGGGTGCCGCCGCCGAGGGCTTCCGGACGCCCTCACGCTGACACCACGCCTCAGGACTCGAGACCAGACGCTCAGCCGCTGCCGACCCGTCGGTAGCGGATGTGGGTGGCCAGCGGCGAGTGCAGCACCTCGACGGGCTCGTAGTCGAAGGACTCGACACCGTCGAACATGCGCTCCCCGGCCCCGAGCAGGGTGGGGGCGATGTCGAGGGAGAACTCGTCGATCACGCCGGCGTTCAGTGCCTGCCGAACGGTGGAGGCGCCGCCGGCGATGTCCACGCCCCGGTCGCCGGCGGTCTCGAGCGCCCGCGCGTAGGCGGCGTCGAAGCCGTCGGTGACGAAGTGGAACGTCGTCCCGCCCTCCATCTCGATCGACTCGCGGGCGTGGTGGGTCAGCACGAACACCGGGGCGTGGTACGGCGGTTCCGCACCCCACCAGCCGCGCCAGTCCTCGTCCCACCCGCCGCGGACGGGCCCGAACATGTTCCGCCCCATCACGTAGGCGCCACGGGGGCGCATGAGCCAGCTGGTCGCGATCTCGTCGGCCTCGGTCGCCCGGGGGTCGCCGATGTGCCACCCGTGCACCTCGACGCCGCGCTTGCCGAGCGGGTCGTCACGGCTCTGGTCCGGTCCGGCGACGTAGCCGTCGAGGGAGATCGACATGTGGCAGGTGGTGTCCGTCATCGACACTCCCGGGTGATTGCGAGTTGCAAGTGGTCGGAGCACCGTAGATCGTCCGCCGGAGGAAGCGCAAACTCCCCGTCGGGCAGCGAGCACGACCAGGAGGACGGGACATGACGACCGGGCCGACCCCCTTCGAGATCCACGCACCGGGCGTCCTGCTGCACGGCACGAAGGCGGACCTCGCGGTGGGCGAGCTGCTGGTGCCCGGCCGGCTCTCGAACTTCGAGGAAGGCCGGGTGATGAACCACGTCTACGTGACCGAGACGCTCGACGCCGCGACCTGGGGAGCCGAGCTGGCCGCCGGTGAGGGCCGCGGACGCATCTACGTCGTGGAGCCCACCGGCCCGCTCGAGGACGACCCGAACGTCACCGACAAGAAGCTCCCCGGCAACCCCACCCGGTCCTACCGGACCCGCGAGCCCGTCCGCGTCGTCGGCGAGCTCGAGGACTGGACCGGCCACTCCCCCGAGCAGCTCCAGGAGATGGCGGACGGCCTCGCCGACCTCCGGCGACGCGGACTCGCGGTGATCTACGACTAGCGTTCGATGAGCGTCATCTGCGACTCGGTGTGGTGGCCGCCCTCGGCCGGGGGCAGCTCGTCGAGACGACGCCGCTGGTCGGCGGTGAGCTCTACGCCGTCGGCCGCCGCGTTCTCCTCGAGCCGGGTGACGCGCTTGGTGCCCGGGATCGGGGCGATGTCGCCTCCCCGGGACAGCAGCCAGGCCAGCGCGACCTGCGCGGGCGTGGCACCGACCTCGCCCGCCACCGCCCCGACCTCGTCGGCGAGGGCCAGGTTGCGCCGGAAGGCCTCGCCCACGAAGCGCGGGTTGTCCTTGCGGAAGTCGTCGTCGGCGAAGTCCTCGACCGTCCGGATCTGCCCGGTCAGGAAGCCGCGGCCCAGCGGGGAGTAGGCGACCAGCCCGATCCCGAGCCCGCGCAGCAGCGGCAGGATCTCCTCCTGGTCGCGGGTGAACAGCGAGTACTCCGACTGCAGCGCGGTGATCGGGTGGGTCGCGTGCGCGCGGCGGATCGTGTCGGTCCAGGCCTCCGACAGCCCGAGGTGACGGACCTTGCCGGCCTCGACCAGCTCGGCCATCGCCCCGACGGTCTCCTCGATCGGCGTGTCCGGGTCCACGCGGTGCTGGTAGTAGAGGTCGATGTGGTCGACGCCCAGGCGGCGCAACGACCCCTCGACGGCCGCCCGGACGTTCTCCGGGGTGGAGTCGGCGCCCTCGCGACCGGTGTGGGAGATCAGCCCGAACTTGGTGGCGAGCACGACCTCGTCGCGCCGGCCCCGGATCGCCCGCCCGACGAGCTCCTCGTTGACGTACGGCCCGTAGACCTCGGCGGTGTCGACGAAGGTGACCCCGAGGTCGAGGGCGCGGTGGATGGTGCGGATCGCCTCGTCGTCGTCGCTGCCGGCGCCGGTGTAGCCGTGGGACATGCCCATGGCGCCGAGGCCGAGGCGGCTGACCTCGAGGTGGCCGAGCTGCGCGTTCCTCATGTGGTGTCTCCTCCCAGCGGTGCTGTCTAGGGCACGATCGCAGCATGTGCCGCAACATCCGGGTCCTCCACAACTTCGAGCCCCCGGCCACCGACGGTGAGGTGCACGAGGCCGCGCTGCAGTACGTGCGCAAGATCAGCGGGGCGGCCCGGCCGTCGAAGGCCAACGAGGAGGCCTTCGCCCGGGCGGTCGCCGAGATCACGGCGAGCACCCGCGTGCTGCTCGACGAGCTGGTCACCACCGCCCCGCCGAAGGACCGCGAGGTCGAGGCGGAGAAGGCGCGGGAGCGGTCCCGCGAGCGCTACGGCCGCTGACCCGGGGCGTCACTGCGAGCCGGCGGCCACCAGCGTCGCGGTGATCGGCTCGAGCTCGGCGACCAGCTCGTCGAGCTCGGCGGGGGTCAGGGCGGCGTAGGGCGGGGCGGCGAGCTCGTCGGTCCGGGCCTCGATCCGGGCCTTCGTCGCGCGGCCGGCGTCGGTGAACCACCCGTCGGCGTCGACGAGCCCGCGCTCCCGCAGGCCGTCCATCACCGCGGCGAGACGCTCCGGTGGCAGGTGGTGGACGCGCCCGAACGACTCCGGCGGGTGGATGCCCATGTCCAGGGCCGAGAGCACGTGGGCCTCCGTGCTGCCGATCCGCTCGCCGAGCAGGGCGGCGACGTGCCCGTCACCGCGGTGCTCGCGCAGCATCGTCGCCGAGTGCCAGAGCCGCGCGACCGGATCGGCCGGCACCGGCATGCTGCGCATCCCGGCGAACATCACCCGGCCGTTCACCGGAGCGCCCGCGGCCGCCTTCGTGGCCAGGTCCGCGGCCCGCTCGAGGCCCGGAGAGCCGGCCAGTTCCGCGCGGAGGATCCGCCGCACCGAGGCCGCGCTCCCCCGCTCCCGCGCGGCGAACGACGCCTCGGGCGGGATGGTCGCCCACGCGCTCGGGATGTGGCGGGCGGTCTCACCGGGAGCGAAGCTGTAGAAGGCGGCGTCCACGACCTCGGCGGGCACCCGGCCGAGCGGCGCGGCGCGGCTGGCGAAGTAGCCGTCCCAGTACGTGCGGTGGCCGAGGGCGGCCAGCTCCTCGTTGCACTCCTCGGCGAAGTAGGTGACGAGGCAGATCGGCTCGAGGAGCTCGAACATGCGGCGGGCCGTGACGGTCATGGCGGGAGCCTCTCGCTCGGGGTGCGGGCCTTCGACAGGACGACGAACCGGGTGCCGCGGATTCGACATCGGCTCCGGGCACGTGTACGTCGTCGCTCCACGGGTGTAGACCGGCCGGTGTGGTGGGCCCGCTGCTGGAGAGCAAGTACCGGCGCCCGGCCCGCCGTCCGGGCACCGTGGCCCGCGCCCGGCTGACCGGGGCGCTCGACGGCGTCCTGCGCGCGGCGCTGACGGTCGTGTCCGCGCCACCCGGGTTCGGCAAGTCGACGCTGCTGGCCGACTGGCTCGCCACGGTCGGGGAGGACGTGGCCGCCGTCGCCTGGTTGTCGCTCGACGAGCGCGACGACGACGCCGTGCGCTTCTGGACCTACGTCGTCGCCGCGATCCGGGCCTCGGGGGCGGGCGTCGGCGACGGCGCGCTCGGGCTGCTGGCGCCGGGCTCGCCGTCGGCGGAGCCCGCGCTCGTCGCCCTCCTCAACGACGTCGGAGCCATGCCCCGTGACCTCGTGCTCGTCCTCGACGACCTCCACCTCGTGACCGCACCCGAGGTCCACGACGGGATCGCGTTCCTCCTCGAGCACCGGCCACCGCAGCTGCACCTGGTGCTGGCCACCCGGGTCGACCCGCCGCTGTCCCTCTCCCGGTGGCGGGCGCGGGGCGAGCTGCTCGAGCTCCGGTCCGCCGATCTCCGCTTCACCGGGCAGGAGGCCGCGACCTACCTCAACGGCCCCATGGGCCTGACCCTCTCCGCGGGCGACGTCGCGACCCTGGACGGGCGCGCCGAGGGCTGGATCGCGGCGCTGCAGCTGGCCGCGCTGTCGATGCGAGGCCGCGACGACGTCGGCGCGTTCATCACGCGGTTCGCGGGCGACGACCGCCACGTCGTCGACTACCTGACCGAGGAGGTGCTGGCCCGCCAGCCGCCGGACGTCCGGGACTTCCTGCTCGACACGTCGATCCTCGAGCGGCTCACGGGCCCGCTGTGCGACGCCGTCACCGGTCGAGAGGGTGGCCGGGCGATGCTCGCGACCCTCGAGCGCGCCAACCTGTTCCTGGTCCCACTCGACGACCGCCGCCGGTGGTACCGCTACCACCACCTGTTCGCCGACGTCCTGCGCGCGCACCTCGCCGAGGAGCGCGCGGCGTCGCTGCCCGATCTGCACCGGCGGGCGAGCCGATGGCTCGCCGAGGCCGGCGACCTCGTCGCCGCCGTCGACCACGCCCTCGCCGGCGGGCACGTCGACCACGCCGCGGACCTCATGGAACGCGGCACGCCCGCGATGCGCCGCGAGCGGCGGGAGGCCGAGCTCGGCCGCTGGGTGCGGTCGCTGCCCGACGAGGTCGTGCGGGTGCGCCCGGTCCTCGCGATGGCCTTCGTCGGCGCCCTCGCGCAGGTGTCGGACTTCGCCACCGTCGAGCAGCGCCTGGGCGACGTCGAGCACGCGGTGCGACCGGACGGCGGCGCCTGGCCGGAGGAGCCCCCGCCCGGGCTCGTCGTGGTCGACGAGGAGGGCTACCGGTCGATCCCCGCCGGGCTGGAGGTGTACCGGGCGGCGCTCGCACTGCGGCGGGGCGACCTCGACGCGGCGGCCGGCCACGCGCGCGACGGTCTGGCGCTCGCCCCGGCGTCCGACGACCTGGTCCGGGCCGCGGCCGGTGCGCTCGGGGGGCTCGCGTCGTGGGCGCGCGGCGACCTCGTCGCGGCCGAGGCCGCGTACGTCGCGTCGGTCGCCGGCCTGCACCGGGCCGGCTTCGTCGCCGACGTCCTCGGCTGCTGCATCGCCCTCGGCGACATCCGGCGCACGCTCGGACGGACCGGCGACGCCGAACGCCTGTACCGGTGGGCGCTCGACCTGACCGACCCGGCTGCGCCGGTGCGGGGCACCGCCGACATGCACGTCGCCCTCGCCGGCGTGCTGCTCGAGCGCGACGACCTCACCGGCGCCGCCGGGCACCTGGACGCGGCCCGCGGGCTCGGCGAGCACCGCGGCCTGCCGCAGAACCCGTACCGGTCGCGGGTGGCCGCGGCCCGGCTCGCCGAGGCCCGCGGCGACCTCGACACGGCCCTCGCCCTGCTCGACGAGGCCGAACGGCTCCACGACGGCGACTACTCTCCCGAGGTGGCGCCCGTTCCCGCGGTCCGTGCCCGGCTGCGCATCAGACGCGGCGAGCTGCACGACGCCGAGACCTGGGCCCGGCACCTGTCGCCCGACGACGAGCCGACCTACCTCCGCGAGTACGAGCACCTCACCCTCGCCCGGCTGCTCCTGGCCCGGCGCGACGACGCCGCAGGCCTCCTCGAGCGGCTCCGGGTGGCCGCCGAGCAGGGCGCGCGGACCGGGAGCCTGGTCGAGGTCCTCGTGCTGCAGGCGCGGGCCGCGCAGGTCCGCGGTGACATGCCGTCGGCGCTGGGCGTCCTGCGGCGCGCCCTCGGGCTGGCGGAGCCGGCCGGGCTCGTCCGGGTCATCACCGAGGAGGGCCCGCCGATCGCGATGCTCCTGCGGGCGCTGCCGAAGCAGGACCCGGCGTACGGGTCGGCCCGCCGTCTCCTCGCCCGTCTCGAGGCCACCGAGGGCGGCCCCGCCCCCCGGTCGCTCGTCGACCCGCTCAGCGACCGCGAGCTCGACGTCCTGCGCCTGCTCGGCTCCGACCTCGACGGGCCGGACATCGCCCGCGAGCTGTCGGTCTCGCTGAACACGATGCGGACCCACACCAAGGCCATCTACGCGAAGCTCGGCGTCGGCAGCCGGCGCGCCGCCGTGCGCCGGGCCCACGAGCTCGGCGTGCTCCCGCACCGTCGCTGACCGTCACTCACCAGCTGTGGTGAGGACCGCTCACCACGTCGGCGCCCATCGTTCCCGCCATGAGCAGCCGGGAGCCCCGCCGCTACGCGATCCGGGTGCGGGGACGTCTCGCCCCGCGCTGGGCGCCGTGGTTCGAGGGGATGGCCCTCGTCCCGCAGGACGACGGCACCACCGTCATCGACGGCCCCGTCGCCGACCAGCCCGCGCTCCACGGCCTGCTCCGCACGATCAGCGACCTCGGCCTGCCCCTCGTCTCGGTCACCGCGACCGACGAGCCCACCCTCTGAAGGAGAACGCCATGACCACCGACGTCCGCACCGCGCCACCGACGACCCACCGGCCCGACCCGACGAGGAGGATCGCCCTCGCCGGCGGCCTGCTCTACCTCGTCACCTTCGCCGCCTCGATCCCGCAGCTCGCGCTGTTCGCCGACCTCGTCGCCGACCCCGTCGCCTTCGTGAGCACCCCCGGCAGCAACACCGCCGTGCTGTGGGGCTCGTGGCTCGAGGTGATCACTGCGCTCTCCGGCGTCGGCACCGCGCTCGCGCTCTACCCGGTCAC
Organism: Actinomycetospora aeridis; assembly: GCF_037400275.1. Lineage (NCBI taxonomy): Bacteria > Bacillati > Actinomycetota > Actinomycetes > Pseudonocardiales > Pseudonocardiaceae > Actinomycetospora > Actinomycetospora aeridis. The sequence goes on from NZ_JBBEGL010000007.1 coordinate 63,375, forward strand.
CCGGCGGGTCAGCCGGACCGCGGCGATCGGCTTCGTCAGCTCCCGCGTCGTCGAGGCCGGGATGATCCTCGTCGGCGTCCTGTGCGTGCTCAGCCTCGTCGCCCTGCGCGGCGACCTCGCCGGGGCCGTGGGGGCCGAGGCCGGCGCGCTCGGTGTCGTCGGTCAGGCGCTGGTGGAGGTCCGGCAGTGGTCGTTCCTGGTGGGCCCCGGCCTGATCCCGGGCCTCAACGCGCTGTTCCTCGGCTACGTGATGTACCGGTCGCGCCTGGTCCCCCGCATCATCCCGACCGTCGGGCTCGTGGGCGCCCCGCTGATCATCATGTCGGCCACCGTCACCATGCTCGGCGGCTGGGACCAGGTGTCGGTGGCCGGCAGCCTGTGCGCGCTGCCGATCGCGCTGTGGGAGTTCTCGCTGGGCGTGTGGCTGACCGTCAAGGGCTTCCGCCCGACGGCGGCCGCGGCCACCGCCCGGGCCGCGTGACCCCGGTTCCCGGTCTACGTTGATCGGGCCGCCCGCGAGAGGACACCGCCATGCCAGAGCTCGGCACCGAGGAGCAGGCCGTCGTCGACCTCGTCCGCGAGTTCGTCGACCGTGAGGTCAAGCCGCAGGTCCGCGAGATGGAGCACGCGAACTCCTACCCGGAGAAGTTCATCGAGCAGATGAAGGAGCTCGGGATCTTCGGACTTGCGATCCCGGAGCCGTGGGGCGAGGTCCCGGTCTCCATGCCCTGCTACGCCCTCGTGACCGCCGAGCTCGCCCGCGGCTGGATGAGCCTCGCCGGGGCGATGGGCGGGCACACCGTCGTCGCGAAGCTCCTCGTCGAGTTCGGCACGCGCGAGCAGCAGGACCGCTACCTGCCCCGCCTGGCCACCGGTGAGCTCCGCGCGACCATGGCGCTCACCGAGCCGGGCGGCGGGTCCGACCTGCAGGCGATGACCACCGTCGCCCGGGGCGCCGACGACGGCGGCTACGTCGTCGACGGCGCCAAGACGTGGATCACCAACTCGCGGCGCTCGGGGCTCATCGCGCTGATGTGCAAGACCGACCCGCAGGCGCAGCCCAAGCACCAGGGCGTGTCGATCCTGCTCGTCGAGCACGGTCCGGGCCTGACGGTGTCGAAGGACCTGCCGAAGATGGGCTACAAGGGCGTCGAGTCCTGCGAGCTCGTCTTCGAGGGCTACCGGGCCCCGGCCGACGCGCTGCTCGGCGGCGTCGAGGGCAAGGGCTTCGCGCAGATGATGAAGGGCCTGGAGACCGGGCGCATCCAGGTCGCCTCGCGCGCCCTCGGCGTCGGCAACGCCGCCCTGGAGGACGCCCTGCGCTACGCCCAGGAGCGCGAGACCTTCGGCAAGCCCATCTGGCAGCACCAGTCGATCGGCAACTACCTCGCCGACATGGCCACCAAGCTCACCGCCGCGCGCCAGCTCATCCTCTACGCGGCGGAGAAGTACGACGCCGGGCAACGCTGCGACATGGAGGCGGGCATGGCGAAGCTCTTCACCTCCGAGGTCGCCATGGAGGTCGCGCTGAACGCGGTGCGGATCCACGGCGGGTACGGCTACTCGACCGAGTTCGACGTCGAGCGCTACTTCCGCGACGCCCCGCTGATGATCGTCGGGGAGGGCACCAACGAGATCCAGCGCAACGTCATCGCCTCCCAGCTCGTCAAGCGCGGCGGGCTCGACCGCTGGTGACGGCGTTGCCCAGGTTGCTCAGGGCCGCTCGAGGCGCAGGGGCAGGTGGTCGGCCGGCGTCGGGCCCGTCGTCAGCCCGACCGGCATGACGTAGTCCGCCGGCACCGACCAGCGGAACCGCCGCAGCATCGCGTGCATGATCGCCTTGACCTCCATGCCGCCGAAGTGCAGGCCGATGCACTTGTGCACACCGCCGCCGAACGGCATCCACGCGAAGCGGTGCGACTTGTCCTCGGCCCGCTCGGGCGCGAAGCGGTCGGGGTCGAACTCGTCGGGGCGGTCCCACCACGGCTCCATGCGCTGCGAGGCGTGGATGCCGAGCGACATCAGCGTGCCGGCGGGGATGTGGAAGCCCTGCAGCTCGGCGTCGCGGACCGTGATGCGGGCGAGCTGGCCCACCGGCGCGTACATCCGCAGGGTCTCGCGCATCGCCAGGTCCAGCGAGACCAGGGAGTCGAGCTCCGCGGACGTGAGGTCGTCGCTGTCGAGCGCGAGCGACTCCGCGCGCAGCTTCTCCTGCCACTCCGGGTTCCTGGCCAGCAGGTAGCACATCATCGACAGCGTGATCGTCGACGTGTCGTGCGCGGCCATCAGCAGGAAGATCATGTGGTTGACGACGTCGTCGTCGGAGAACGTCTCGCCCTCGTCGCTGCGCGCCCGGCACAGCACGCTGAACATGTCGCGGCCCTCGCCCGCGCGCTTGGCGGGGATCTGGGCGGCGAAGTAGTCCTCGAGGAGCTTCCGGCCGTCGAGACCCCGCTTCCAGGAGCCGCCCGGGACCGGCGCGCGGACCACCGCGACCCCGGCGTGCACGGTGTCGACGAAGGCGCGGTTGACGCGGTCCGCCCGCGGGCCGAGCTCGTCGCCGACGAACACCTCGGTGCCGATGTCGAGGGTCATCTGCTTGATGCGGTCGTAGATCCGGATGCCGTCGCCGGTGGTCCAGTCGTCGAGGCTGCGCCGGATGCGCGGGTTCATGACCTGGAGGTACTCGGCGAGCCGGTCGCGGGTGAACGCCTCCTGCAGGATGCGCCGGTGGGTGCGGTGCTCCTCGAAGTCCAGCAGCATCACGCCGCGGCGGAAGAACGGCCCGATGAAGAAGCCCCAGCCGTCGGCGTTGCCGAAGTACTTGTCCTTGTTGACGAGCACCTGGCCGAGCGCGTCGGGCCCCAGCACCGCCACCAGGGGCCGCCCGAAGGCGCCGGTCCACGACACCGGCCCGTACTTCTCGTAGCGCTGCCGTGCGAAGCCGAGCATGTCCGCCGCGAACTCCAGGGACCGCCCGACGAGGGGGGCGCCGAAGTCGCCGGGGACCGCCGCGAGGTCGCTGCCCGGGGGCGGCGGCGCGAGCGGCGCGGACCGCGAGGGCACGCGGCTGACGGCGTTCGCCACGACCTGCTGGGCGTGGTGGGCCAGCATCGAGGTCATCGTTGCTCCCGGATCTCGGCGCCGTGGACCTCGGCGCAGTGGTGGTCGGCCGCGGCCACGACGAGGCGGGCGCAGCGGGTGAGGAGCGCGTCGACGTCCGCGTCGAGGCGGCCGTCGAGCCAGAACCCGACGGCGTCGACGACGCCGCCGGTCAGCACGAGCGTGGTGAGCTGCAGGTCCTCGCGCCGCAGCTCCGGGTGCGCCTCGGCGATCAGGCGCGCCAGCAGGGCCGCGAAGGCGGCGATGGTGTCCTGCCGGCGTCCGGCGAGCTCGGGGTGGCCGATCGCCTCCCGGTAGAGGCGGGCACTTCGCGGGTCGTCGCCGAGCAGCGTTGTGGTGGCGCCGATGGCCGCCCGGGCGCGGGCCTCGAGGTGGGCGGCCGGGACGGCCTCGGCGGCGCGGACGGCGTGGTCGAGCGCGGTGGCGGCGACGCTGTCGAAGAGGGCCTCGAGCAGGTCCTCGCGGCGGGCGAAGGACTCGTAGAAGTAGCGCTCGGTCAGTCCCGCGGCGCGGCACACGGCGGTCATCGTGAAGTCCCGGACCCCGCGGTCGCCGACGACGTCGAGCGCCGCGGCGACCAGGCGCGCCCGCCGATCGGCCACGCGCTCGGTCGCGCTCGCGCCCTGGAAGGTCCGGGTGACCACGCGAGCATCCTGACAGGACGTCCTGTCAGAAGGGAAGGGGCAACACCCGCCGTGTGGACGCCCGCGCGACACCGGGGCTTCCGGCGGCCCACAGAGGCCGTCCACCCGCCGGGGCGACAGTGATCGGGAGACCGACCACCAGGAGGAGCGCCGGATGTCCGATCGCCACGTCAAGCCCGCCGACGACGGCTGGGCCGTCGAGAAGCCCGACGCCCAGCGCTCGAGCGCGAAGGCGCCGACGCAGGCCGAGGCGATCAAGCGCGCGGTGGAGATCGTCGCCAACGACGGCGGCGGCGAGGTCGTCGTGCACGGCACCGACGGCGACGTCCGCGAGACCCGCACCGTCGACGCCGACGCCGACAACACCGACGCGATCGCCGCGAAGCTCGCCGCGACCGCCGCCGGCACCGGCGCCCGGGTCACGGCCGAGGCCGCGGCGGACGAGGTCTCGGACGCCGCGGACGACATCGCCGACGACGCCTCGATCACGGCGAAGAAGGTGGCCGGCCACACCCGCACCGGCGCCGAGCGCGCCGGCGCGACCGCGGAGGCCGGCGCGTCCGGGATCGGCGACGAGATCGACGCCGCGCGCCGGGGCGAGAAGGGCCTCGAGGCCGCGGCCCGCGACGGCGCCACCATCGCCCGCACCACCGGCGCCCAGATCGGCGAGCAGGCCGACCGGACCGGCCGCCAGGTCGCCGGGGAGGCCCGGGCCGCCGTGGACCGCGCCGCGACCCGGGTCGAGGCCACCGCCGAGGAGGCCGGCGACCACCTCGTCGCCGGCGCCGACCGGGCCGCGACCGTCGGCGCCGGCGTCGGGCAGCGGGCCGAGACCGCCGCCGACCGCGTCGGTCAGCAGATCCACGCCGCCACCGAGGCCGCCGCCGCACCGCTGGACCGGGTCGCGCAGGCGCTCAACCCCGTGCGCCTCACCGGCCGGGCGATCGGGGTGGTGGCCGCGGGCGGGCTGCACCTCCTCGGCCTCGGCGCCACGCGCGGCACGGCCGCCGCGCAGCGCGGCGCCCGCGAGATCACCGGCCGCTGAGCGCTCTCGGCGCGCGCGCAGCCCGGTGTTCGCGTGTCGGCCACCTTCCGTACACCTGTGCGTCCGAGTCTTGTCGCGTGGGCAGCGGCGGGGTGGCGGACGGGGCGGTCCCGCGATCGGCGTGGTCGCCGCCGCGGCGGATCGAGTTCTGGGGCGACACGCCTCCGGCCACCGCCGTCGTGGCGCTCGCCTTCACCCTCGTCCGCGACGGCACCGGGCGCGTCCTGCTGGTCCGCCGGATCGACACCGGCAACTGGGAGCTCCCCGGCGGCACCATCGAGACCGGCGAGACCGCCACGGCCGCTGCCGTGCGGGAGGTGCTCGAGGAGACCGCGGTCGCGATCACCGTGACCGGCCTGGCCGGGGTGTTCTGCGACCCCTCCCACGTCGTCGTCTACCCCGAGTCGGGGCAGGCGCGCCAGCAGCACGTCACCCTGCTGCACGCCGCGCCGGTGCCCGGCGACGCGGGCGAGCCGACCCCCGACGGCGAGGAGACCGACGCCGCCCGGTGGGTCGAGCTCGACGACCTGGCCGGCTTCCCGATCCACCCCTCGGTGCACCGGCGCCTCGACCACGCGCTGCGTCACCTCCGCGGTGACGCCGACGTCCACGTCGACTGACGGCTCAACGCCGCGGGTCCTCCGGCCAGGCGTGCTTGGGGTAGCGGCCCCGCAGCTCGGCGCGCACCTGGGGGTAGCCGGAGTCCCAGAACGACGCGAGGTCGGCCGTGACGGCGGTCGGGCGACCCGCGGGCGAGAGCAGGTGGACGACGACGGGGACGCCCGCCAGCACGGGCGCGCGCTCCCACCCGAACGCCTGCTGGACCTTGAGGGCCACGACGGGGGCGCCCGGGTCGGTGTAGTCGACGCGGACGCTGCGCCCGGACGGCGTGGTGATCCGCTGCGGGGCGAGCTCGTCGAGCCGGCCGGCCTCCGACCACGGCACGAGGTGGCGCAGCGCGGGCGCGACCTTGACCCGCGCGAGGTCGGCCCGGCGGCGCACGCGGGTGAGGTCGAGCCACTCGTCGAGACGCGAGACGAGGGCCTCGTCGTCGACGGCCGGCCACGGGTCGCCCCGCGCCGCGTGCAGGAACGCCAGGCGGGCCCGCAGGGCCGTGGCCACGTCGTCCCAGCGCAGGAGCGCGAGCCCCTCGGCGGCCAGGCCCTCGCGCACGGCGGCCGCGACCGCCGCCGGGTCGGGATGGGCCAGGGGCCGGCGGGCCAGCACGACGGCGCCGAGACGTTCGCGGCGCTCGGCCACGACGTCCCCGTCCTCCCAGGCCACCACCGCGTCGTCGTGCCACCAGCCCGCCGCGGCCTCCCGGGCGAGGTCCTCGTCGATCGGCACGGCGAGCCGCACCCGGGCCACCCGGTCGCCCGGGCCGCGGGCGGCGTCGGCGACGGCGAGCCACGGGCTGCCGCGCAGCCGGGAGCCCGCGGTGAGCTCGACGCCGGCGCCGCCGGTCGTGAGGTATCCCTGAGCGTCGTCGCCGCGGGCGCGGGCGAGGCGGTCGGGGTAGGCGAGGGCGACGACCGTTGCTCCGCCCGCCGACCGAGCGCTCGGCGGCGTCCTGCTCGACACCGAGGGCGACGGCACGCTGACGCCCCGCCGCGGGAGTCCCTCGACCTGCCGGAGCCTGCGCACCTCCGCCCGCCACCGCGGATCGTTCGTGGCCCGGGCCGCGCGCCACCGCTCGTCGAGGTCGTCGGAGTCGCCCCGCACGTCGGCGGCGAGCAGCGCCACCACCTCGGCCGCGGTGTCCGCCCCGACCATCCGGGCGCCGTCGAGCAGGGCGCGCCCCAGCCGGGGGTGCACGCCGGCTGTCGCCACGGCGTGACCGCGCTCGGTGATGCGCCCGCCCTCGTCGGTGAGACCGAGGCCGCGCAGCACCTCCCGGGCGGCGTCGAAGGCAGTCGGCGGCGGCGGATCGAGCAGGGCGATCCCCGCGCCGTCCGGGGTGCCCCAGCGCGCGAGCTGCAGGGCGAACCCGGCGAGGTCGGCGTGCGCCACCTCGGGCGCGTCCTGGCGGTCGCGGTGGGCGTGCTCGGCCTCGGACCAGCAGCGGTACACGGTGCCGCTGGACTCGCGGCCCGCGCGCCCGGCGCGCTGGGTCGCGGAGGACTGGGAGGCGAGGACGGTGACCAGGGCGTCGAGGCCCCGCGCGTGGTCGGTCCACGGGCGCCGGGAGAGCCCGGCGTCGACGACGACCCGCACACCGGGCACCGTCAGGCTGGTCTCGGCGATGGAGGTCGCGAGGACGACGCGTCGATGGTCCGTCGGGCCGCCCAGCACGGCGTCCTGGTGCGCCGCGTCCTGGCCGCCGTGGAGGGTGAGGACCTCGGCGTCGATACCGCCCAGGCGTCGGGTGACCTCGTCGATCTCCCGGCGCCCGGGCAGGAACACGAGTACGTCGCCGGCCGTCCCGGTCAGGGCACGGCGCACCGTCGCGGCCACGTGGTCGAGCAGCGCCGGCTCCACCCGCATCCCGCGCGGCGGCGGGACCGGTCGCGGGGGCGGGCTCCAGACGATGTCGACGGGGTGCATCGGATCCGGCGCGGTGACGACGGGCCCGCCGAGGGCCACGGACAGATCGTCGGCGGCGGCCGTGGCCGAGGTCGCGAGCAGGCGCAGGTCCGGGCGGAGGGCGCCGCGCGCGTCGGCGGTGAAGGCCAGGGCGAGGTCGGTGTCGAGGTGGCGCTCGTGGCACTCGTCGAGGACGACGGCGTCGACCCCCGCGAGCTCCGGGTCGCGCTGCAGCCGGGCGACGAGCAGGCCCGTGGTGACGACCTCGACCCTTGTCTCCGGGCCGGTGCGGCGTTCGCCGCGGATCGCGTAGCCGATCCGCCCCCCGACCGGCTCGCCGAGCAACCAGGCCATCCGTTGGGCCGCCGCGCGCACGGCCACGCGGCGCGGCTCGGCGACGATGACCCGGCCGTCGACCGTGCCGGCGAGCGCCAGGGGCACGAGCGTCGTCTTGCCGGTGCCAGGCGGGGCGACGAGGACGGCCGCGCCGCGCTCCCCCAGCGCCGCCTCGAGCTCCGGCAGCGCGGCGCGCACCGGCAGGTCGAGGTCGACCTCGTCGATCACACGTGCCGGTCTACCAGTCGGGGCGGTGCCCGGCTGAGCTGCCCGCGCCTCTAGAAGGGAGGTGGGTCGTCGGGGTCGAGCGGTGGCGGTGCCTTCGGTGTCTTCTCCTTCTCTTTCTCGGGGTGGCGGCCGGTGAACGTGGCGGCGAGGTGGTCGCGCCAGGCGGGCCCGGTGCCGGGTTCTTCGCCGGGTGCGGGGTCGGGCCAGTGCTCTTCGGGGATCGGCCGAGGCGTGGCCGCGTAGCGAGGTCCGGGGAGCGCGGTGAGGATCTTCTTCGGGCGGGTGGTGTGGGTGACCCCCGCCCGGGTGCGGATGGTGAACCAGCCCGGCCGGGGCTGCCGCACCCGCCAGCGGGCGTGGTGCTTCGCGCGGTGGTGATGCGCGCACCACGCCCCGAGGTTGCTGGTCACCGTGGGCCCGCCGGCGGCGTGCTCGCGGGTGTGGTCGATCTCGGCGCCGTGCGCGGTGCGCCGGCAGGCCGGGGCGACACAGCACCGGTCGCGGGCCCGCACCCAGCGTTCGGCTTCGGCCCCCGCCCGGCGGCGCCGCCAGGTGTCCGGACCGGAGTCGGCGTCCGGTGGGCGCCCCAACTTCCCGTCCGCGCGCAGGTCGGTGACCCGGTGCTGGAGTTCGCGCAGCAACGGCGCCCAGGAGGGGTGATCATCCGGGTCGAGGGCAGCGAGCAGTGTCGTCGGAACCTGCAGTTCGACGATCGCCCCGCTCGGCTGCCCCCGCGCCCGATCCGGGCCGCAGGGGCTGGCTGGTCGGGGACGCCGCGCTGGTCGGTGGCGGGCGAGCAGGACGTGCTCGAGGTGGCCCTCGGGGTCGGTGAGCACCGCGCGCCATTCCCCGTGGTGCCGCTCGCCCACCAGCTGTCGGGCGGTGGGGGCGGTGACGGTGCCGAACCCGGGCACCGCCCCGGGATGCCGGTCCAGGCCCAACGCGGTGGAGAGCCGCAGCCGGACCTCCACCACCCCGCGCCGCAACCGCCCCACCCGCCGGCCGTCGGCGCCCGCTGACCCGGCCTCCCGATCAGGCACCGGGTCGGTCCCGTCCTCGGGCGGGTCAGGCAGCGAGGGAAGTCCGGGGAGCCCGGGGAGGTCGAGGGCGCCCTGCTCGGCGGGGCGCCGCGGCGCCGGCACCACCGCCGACGATCCCTCGGCGGAGTCCTCTTCGACGGGGTCCTCTTCGGTGGGGTCCTCGCCGGGGCCGCCGTGGCCGGGACCACCGTCGCCAGGGCCGGTGTCGCCAGGGCCGGTGTCGCCAGGGCCGGTGTCGCCAGGGCCGGAGTCGCCAGGGCCGGAGTCGCCACGGCCGGAGTCGCCAGGGCCGGAGTCGCCAGGGCCGGAGTCGCCAGAGCCGGTGTCGCCAGAGCCGGAGTCGCCGCGGCCACCGCCATTGCTGGGCCCCTCGTCGTCCGGCCCGTCGTCGTCCGGCCCGTCGTCGTTCGGCCCGTCGTCGTCCGGCCCGTCGTCGTCCGGCCCGTCGTCGTCCGGCCCGTCGTCGTCCGGCCCGTCGTCGGCGGGGCCCTCGTCGGGGCCGTCGTCTTCGAGGCTGTCCTCGCCGGGGCCATCGCCGGGTCCGTCGTCGGGGCCAACGTCGGGTCCGTCGTCGGGACCGTCGTCGGGACCGACGTGGGGTCCGTCGTCGCTCGGCCCGTCGCTGTCGGGGCCGTCGTCGTCGGGGCCGTCGTCGTCGGGGCCGTCGTCGGGGCCGTTGTCGTCGCGGCCGTTGTCGGGGGTGTCGGGCCTGTTGTCGTGGTCGTCGGGGTTGTTGGTGGCGTGGTACTCCGCGGCCAGCAGCAGCACCAGATCGCGGTCGGTCATGCCCTCGGTGGAGCCGTCGAGGATCCGCATCCCCAGATGCGACCGCAGCGCGTCGGGGGTGGTGCGCACCCCGAGCTGACGCAACGCCACCACCAACCCGTCCAGACGGGCCTGGGAGTTGATGCCCTGCGGGGCCGGGGCGTCCACGAACGACAGGGTCGCGGTCCCCGACGGGTTCGCCGTCAGGATCACCCGCGCCCGCGCCTCCGCGCGTCGACGGCGCCGCTCGGCCCAGTCCGGGTCCAGATCGAGCACGATCTCGGTGACCCGCTCCCGCAACCCCATGATCGGCAGCTCGGCGGCCTCGGGCAGCACGACGGCGACAGCGTGGTTGGCGTGGTCGTCGCTCAGATCGGCCACGGTCTCGCTGATCGCGCGGACCTTGGGTTCGTCGAGCCAGCCCGCCCACAACGCCGCCCCCAGCTGCGGCAGCCGGACGTGCAGGTCGTCGGCGAGGTCGAGGCGGCGGGTGGTCATGGTCCGCGAGTGCCCCAGCAGCATCGCCACCTCGTCGCCGGAGAACTCATCCGAGCTCCCGAGCCGGGTGGTGTGCCCGTCCTGCGCCCTGCCGAGTTCCCGCATCCCGGCCAGCAGGTGGGCCTCGGCGCGGTTGTGCAACGCGAACCGCGCCCGCACGTACGCCGCCAGGTCCTCCCCGGCCAGCGTGGTGGGATCGACCTCGTCGAGCTCGACCACCAGCGCCGCGTCCGGGGCGCGGCCAGCCAACCGCGCGGCCAGGCCGCAGCGGGTGCCCGGGTCGATGCTCACGGGAAGAACGCTAGCCCCGACCCCCGACAAAGCCGCCCGCGAACAACCCCAACACAGTCGAACGTCAGATCACGAAAAGGTAACGATGCGCAAGTCGGCGGCCCACGCTCCCGAGCCGGCGTGTTCGAACGGCGCGTGAGAGTGGAGATACGGACACTCAACGTCTGCGGAGCCACTCCGCTGACACCGCGACACGCCCGAAGGAGGAGGTCAGGAGGCGTCCGCGAGCCACTGGTGCAGCTTCGAGCGGCTGTAGGCCGTGACCGCCAGCCCCAGGGCCTCGTCGGCGGCAGCCCGGCGCGCCTCGGCCTCGGCGTGCAGCACGCCGTAGGTGAAGCTCGGCTCCCCGGCCCGGTGGGCGAGGTCGGCGAGGTCGACCAGCCAGTGGGTCACCGACTCGCTGCGGCGACGCTCCTCGACCGTGCCGGCCAGAGCAGCGGCGGCGTCGGCGAGCTTGCGGGCCTGCTTGCCCAGCACGGGCCGGGAGACCCGGGCGGTGGTCGCGACCGTGTGGGCGGCGGTGGCGATCGGGGAGAGCTGGGCCCCGGCGCGGTCGGGGCTCTGCCCCTCCACGACAGCCGCCCCGGCGGCCTCGCGTGCCGCGGCGTCGGCGTCGGCGAGCGCCCGGGCCAGCACCCGCACAGTGCGCTTGGGCTTGCGGCCGCTGATCGGCGCGGTGAGCACGAGCTGGTCGGCGTGGGCGAGCAGGCTCGTCCACTCGGGCTGGACGAGCATCGCGGTGACGGCGTCGCGGCGCTCGGACGTGCGGGCGGCCACGACGATCCCGACCCGCGCCTCCACCGGGCCCTGGCGCAGGGTGGGGTCGAGGTCCTCGAGCAGCTCCTCGAGCACCTCGACCGTGCCGTCGAGCGCGCGGGCCTCCTCCACGGTCGACCGTGCCCAGGCCAGCTCCGCCCGCAGGGCCGGCAGCTCACCACCCTCGATGAGCGGCGCGAACCCCGTGACGACGGCCTCGAGGTCGGCCAAGGCCTCGGCGAGGCGCTCGACGTCCGGCCCGTCGGCGTCGCCCGTGTCGAGGACCGGCTCGTCGTCGGGCGTCTCGTCCTCCGCTGCCGGCACCGTCACCGACGAGCCGCCGTCGGCACCGAAGTCGGACGGTGGGTCGTCACCCTCGGGAGCGGAGACACCCTCGGGAGTGGAGACATCGTCGCTTCCGGGCTCGACGGCGGCATGGAGGGCGGCCACCCGCTCACGGATCGCGGCGAGGACCAACGTGGACGCAGACACGGTGTTCGGCACGTCGCCCGAGTACCCCGAGGACCTCCCGAGTGATCTCTCGACACCCCCCAACAGGAGAGCACCCCGACACGACGACCGTGTCGGGGTGCTCGTCGTCCTGCCGATCAGGGCTCGCGGCCGTCGGACCCGTCCGCGCCGTCGGTGCCGTCGGGTGAGGCGCCGCCGTTGCTGCCGCCGTCGCCGCCGTGGCCACCGGCGTGCTGCCCGGACTCCGACGACGCGTCGCCGCCGTCACCGCCGGCGCCGTTGCTCCCCGTGCCGTCGGCCGCCCCGGGGCCGCCGTCACCGCCGTCGCCACCGGTCGCGGCACCGCTCGAGGCGGCGTTCCCGCCGTCGCCACCGTCGCCGGCGGCGCCGAGGATCGAGTCGGCGCCGTTGCCGCCGTCGCCGCCCGTCGCGCGCCCGTCCGTGCCCCTCGCCGAGGCGTCGCCGCCGTCGCCGCCCCGGCCGCCACCGGCGATGGGGGTCGCGCCGTCGCCGCCGCGCCCGCCGGTCGCCGTGGCGCTGCCCGGGGCACCGGTCTGCCGACCCTGGCCGCCCTGACCCCCGGTCGCCTGCGCCGCGCCGCCGTGGCCACCGTCCCGCGCGTCGGGCGGTGACCCGGGACGCCCCGAGCCGACCGAACCGGCCCCGCCGATCGCGGTGGCGTCCCCGCCGCGGCCACCGACACCCTGTGCCGTCCCGGTCGCCGTGTGAGCGGTCCCGCCGTTGCCCCCGGTGCCGCCGACGGCGACGGCGTCCCGGCCGTCGCGGTCGCTCACCGCGTCGGTGCCGTCATGACCGTGGACGGTCACCGACCCGCCGGCTCCGCCCGCGGCCACGCCGGCGCAGGTGCCGTAGCACCACGCGGTGCCGCCGTCGCCGCCGCGACCACCCGTGGAGGTCTCACCGAACGCCTCGCCGTCCAGCGGACCACCCCGGCCGCCGTTGGCGACGTTGGTGCAGACACCCAGGCAGTAGCCGGTGCCACCACGACCACCGGAGGTGCCGTTCAGCTCGTTGACCCTCGGGCCGTCGGCACCGCTCGCGACGTCCGTGCAGTACCCGATGCAGTAGCCCGTGCCACCGCGACCCTCGTTGACGCCCGCCCGACCCACGGCAACCCCGTGGCAGACACCGGCACAGAACTCGATGTTGTGCGTCGCGTCGGTGAGGCGGAAGAAGTTCGGGCCGTAGGTGACGACGAAGTCCTTCGGAGTGAACGACGCCGCACCGAACGCCGAGAACGGCGCCGGCAGCGGCTGGGTCGCGGGACGACCCGGGGTCGGCTTCGGCGGCCGCGCAGGCTTCGACGCCGTGGCGACCCGTGGCGCGGCGTGCACGACGCCGTCCCGCCCGACGCCGACGATCGTCGGGGCGAAGGCCAGCGGCGTGGTCCGGGTGGCCGCGTAGCCATCCGCGCCGCTCGGGGCGATCGTCGTGACCGAACGGCCGCCCTCGTTCGCCGAGTAGGCCTGGTGGGTCGTGGGGTCCACGGCGACGGACACCGGGCGCGCCCCGGTGCGCACCTGCCCGACCTCGCGCATGCCGGTCGCCGTGCGGGTGTAGACGCGGACGACGTCGTGACGCGGGTCGGCCTGGTAGACGGTGCCGGTCCCGGGGTCGATCGCGACGCCGTGGGCGAGGGGAACGACGGGCGGGGCGGTCGGGGTGCCGCCGAGCGCGAGCACCGCGCCGGCCGCGATCACGAGCACGGCCCACAGGAGCCCCGGGCGCGGCCGGCGTGGTCGTGGCGGGGAGGCCGGCGGCGGATCGGTCAGGGTCGCGGTCATCGGTGTCTCCTCCGGAGGTCTCGGCCTGGACGGGAGCCACGGTCGCGTCGGGGACGGCCCTCTCTCGTCGGTGTCGCCTACGGATATCGGGCGCGGGGATGCCTACGTCGGCCCACCGAGGAAAGCGCTTGCCCAGCGTTCGTTACACCTGATAACTTTGTTAGCGGCAGTCACGCCAGCAGCTCCGACGGAAGGGGCCCGCATGCCCACCGCACTGATCACCGGCGCCACGGCAGGCATCGGCGCCGCCTTCGCCCGCCGGCTCGCCGCCGACGGCCACCGGCTCGTGCTGGTCGCCCGCGACGAGCCCCGCCTCGACGACCTGGCCGGCGAGATGCACGAGCGCCACGGCGCGCCGGCCGAGGGCAAGCACGAGGTGCTGCCCGCCGACCTGGCCACCGCCGAGGGGCGCGCCGTCGTGGAGCAGCGCCTGCGCGACGGCGCCGCCCCGGTGGACATGCTCGTCAACAACGCCGGGATCGGGTCTGTCGGCACGTTCTGGGACACCGACGCCGAGGCGCTGAACGCCCAGTTCGAGCTCGGCACCACCGCGGTGTTCCGCCTGACGCGCGCCGCCCTGGAGGGCATGGTCGAGCGCGACCGCGGCGCGGTCCTCACCGTCGCGAGCTTCGCCGGCCTCCTGGCCGGCCGCAACGGCGCGTCGTACACCGCGGCCAAGACCTACGCGGTGTCGCTCTCGGCCGAGATCGCCGCCGAGCTGCGCGGCACCGGAGTGCAGGCGATGGCCGTGTGCCCGGGCTGGACCCACACCGAGCTGCACCAGCGCTCCGGCAGCGACTGCCCCGAGGACTCCTCGGCGTGGTGGCTCGAGGCCGACGAGGTGGTCGACACCGCCCTGCGCGACCTCGCCCGCGGCCGCACCCGCTCGGTGCCCGGCCGTCGCTACCGGCTGCTGCTCGCCGCCGTCGACGCCATGCCGCACGCGTTCACCCGCCGCTGACATGGCGCTCGAACCGTGGACGCTGCTGATCGGCACCCACGCCGTCGCGGCGGTCCTGGCCCTGGTCCTCGGCGCGGTCAACACGCTGCGGCGGGTCCGCGGTGACCGCCCGCACCGGCGGATCGGACGCGCCTGGCTGGTGTCGATGCTGCTCGTGTCGGCCACGTCGTTCTGGATCGGCGACTACGACGACGCCGAGGGCCTGTTCCTGCACGGCCTCGCCGTCGCCACGATCGTCAGCATCGTCATCGGCTGGTGGGCCGCCCGGCAGGGGCAGTACATCACCCACGGCTGGTGCATGGTCTGCCCGTACGTCGGCCTGCTGGGCGCGCTCGTCGGGGTCGTGGCCACGCCCGTCCGCATGATCCCCAGCTGGTTCCGCGCGTACCCGCTGCCGATGACGCTGATCGCCGCCGGGCTGGTCGTCGCGGCCGCCGTGGGAGCGCGGGTCGCGCTCCGGCGCCGCACGCCCGTCCCGGCGCGCCCCGAACCCGTCACGACCTGACCCCCTGGTTCTGACCCGAGGAGACCACCATGTGCGGCATCACCGGATGGGTGTCCTACGGCACCGACGTACGCGCCCGCCCGGGCGTCGTCGAGGACATGACCGAGCAGCTGCGCGACCGCGGCCCGGACGCCGGCGCGACCTGGACCGACGCCCACGCCGCGCTCGGCCACCGCCGACTCGCCGTCATCGACGTCGCCGGCGGCGCCCAGCCCATGGTGGAGACCACCGCCGACGGGGACGTCGCGCTGACCTACAGCGGCGAGGCCTACAACTTCGCCGCCCTGCGCAGCGAGCTGGCCGGCCGCGGCCACCGCTTCACCACGCGCAGCGACACCGAGGTGGTGCTACGCGGCTACCTCGAGTGGGGCGCGGCGGTGGTCGACCGGCTCGTCGGCATGTACGCCTTCGCCGTCTGGGACGCCCGCGACGACACCCTGCTGCTGGTGCGCGACCGCCTCGGCGTCAAGCCGCTCTACTACTACCCCACCGCCGACGGCATCGTCTTCGGCTCCGAGCCCAAGGCGATCCTGGCGCACCCGGACACCGTCGCGGCGGTCGGCCTGGACGGCATGCGCGAGATCTACTCGGGCATCAAGCGACCCGGGGTCGCCGTGTTCGAGGGCATGCGCGAGTTGCGCCCGGGCCACACGCTGCGGCTGGACCGCTCGGGGCGCCGCGAGCACGAGTACTGGGCCCTGCAGGCCCACCGGCACGACCTCGACGGGCCCGCGACGGTCGCCCGCACCACCGAGCTGCTCGAGGAGATCGTCGACGAGCAGCTCGTGTCCGACGTGCCGCTGTGCACGCTGCTCTCGGGCGGGCTGGACTCGAGCGCCATCACCGGGATCGCCGCCGAGCGCGGCCGGGCCCACGGCGGGACCGTGCGCAGCTTCTCGGTCGACTTCCAGGGCCACACCGAGAACTTCCGGGCCGACCGCCACAACACCAGCGCCGACGCGCCCTTCGTCGCCGACGCGGCGGCCCACATGCGCACCGAGCACCGCGACGTGGTGCTCGACCCGAGCGCGCTGTCCGACCCGGCCGTGCGCCGCGCCGCGGTGGAGGCCCGGGACATGCCGGTGGGCTTCGGGGACATGGACATGTCGCTGTACCTGCTGTTCTCGTCGATCCGCGAGCGCTCGACCGTGGCGCTGTCGGGCGAGGGTGCCGACGAGCTGTTCGGCGGCTACTGGTGGTTCCACGACGACGCGGTCACCGCCGCGCCGGCGTTCCCCTGGCTGACCGCCACGATGGGGCAGGCCCGCCAGGAGCGCCCCTACGGCCCGCCCGACCTGGTGGCGGCGCTGGACATCCCGGGCTTCGCCGAGCAGACGTTCCACGACGCGGTCGCCGCCGCCCCCGTCCACGAGGACGACAGCGAGGTCGACCGGCGCTGGCGCCAGCAGCTGCACCTGCACATGACCTACAACATGCCGTCGCTGCTCGACCGCAAGGACCGGATGAGCATGGCGGTGGGCCTCGAGGTCCGCGTGCCGTTCTGCGACCACCGCCTGGCCCAGCTCGCCTACGACATCCCCCGCGCCCTGCACACCGCCGACGGCCGGGAGAAGAGCGTGCTGCGGGCCGCCGTCGGCCGCTACCTGCCGGCGTCGATCCTGGCGCGCACCAAGAGCCCCTACCCGCGCAGCCAGAACCAGGGCTACGTCATCAAGGTGCAGGACCAGGTGCGCGAGGCCCTCGACACCGGCGACGCCCGCCTCGGCGAGCTGATCCACCGCGGGTGGGCGAGCTCGGTGGCCACCCGGCCCGCCGAGGAGGTCGACCCGGGCTCGCGGATGGCGATCGAGCGGCTGCTGGACTTCCAGATCTGGCTCGAGCAGCACGACCCGGAGCTGCGGCTGGCCTGAGGATCTCCACGGTGGCGACCGTCACGCCCGGTTCGCCGTGAGGATCCGTGATCGGTCGTGTCCAACCGATTGAGTTCGACGGGCAGCGAGGCCCACCCCGGTGCCTCGCCGTCGACCCGTCGGCAGGAAGGACACGACCGTGAGCACCCCCGGCACCACCAGTCCCGCCACCAGTCCCGCCACCACGCCCACCGCCTCGCCGCTCGAGAGCACCCAGGGCCGCACCACGATCGCCGACGGCGTCGTCGCCCAGATCGCCGGTCTCGCCGCCCGCGAGATCGACGGCGTGCACGGCTTCGGCAGCAGCGCGGCCCGGGCCTTCGGCGCGATCACCGAGCGCATCCCGGGCGGGCGCTCGTCCACCACCCAGGGCGTGTCGGTCGAGGTCGGTGAGCGCCAGGCCGCCGTGGACCTGACCGTCGTCGTCGAGTACGGCGTGTCCATCGCCGATCTCGCCCGCGCCATCCGCCGCAACGTCATCGCCGCGGTGCAGCGGATGACCGGGCTCGACGTCGTCGAGGTCAACGTCAACGTCGTCGACCTCCACCTCCCCGGCGACGACGACGGCGACGACGCCGAGACGGCGACCACCGCACCGGCCCGCGTCCGGTGATCCGGCCCGCCCGACCCGGACGTCACGACACGACCGGCCAGGCCGTCGTGGCCGGGGTCGACGTCGACCGGGTCGCGGCGGCGGTTGCCGCGTGCCCGCTGGTCGCCGGGCTCCACGCCGGCGACCACGGCACCGCCGCCACGCTGCTGCCCGGTCGCCGGGTGGTCGGGGTCCAGGTGACCTCGCCCGCCGGCGACCCCGTGCGGATCACCGTCACCGTGCTCGCCCGGTACAGCGCGCCCCTGGACCGCCTGGTGGAGCAGGTCCGCTCCGCGGTCGGCGTCCGCGCGCCCGGCCATCCCGTCGACGTCGTCGTCACCGGCGTCTCCTGACCCTCACCTCCCGGGAGGAACCCCGTGGTCACCACCAACACCGTCCTGGGCCTCGCCGTCGGCGTGGCCCTCGGGTTCGCCGGCGCCTTCGGCGGGCTCGGCGCCTTCCTGCTCGTGCTCGTGCTCGGCGTCGCCGGCGTGCTCGCCGGCCGCTGGGCCGACGGCCGGCTCGACCTCACCGAGCTCGCCGAGCAGCTGCGCGGTGCCGCCTCCGACCGGGAACGGACCCGGCGATGACCCCCGCCGACGAGCCCGGACACCGCGGCGAGCTGACGATCGCCGACACGGTCCTCGAGAAGCTCGTGGCCGCGATCGCCGGCGAGGTGGACGGGATCACCGTTCCCGCCGCCGGTGGGCTCGCCGGCGTGGTCGGCGCCCGCCGCACCACCGCCCGGGTCCGCCGCACGCAGGACCGGCTGGAGGTCGCTCTCGGCCTGGCGATCACCTATCCGACCCCCGTCGCAGCCACGGCCGACGCCGCCCGCCGCCGCGTCGGCACGCGGGTCGCCGAGCTCGCCGGCCTCACCGTCGGGCGCGTCGACGTCGACGTCACCGCCCTGCCGCACCCCGGGCGGGTGGCCCCGTGACCCGCCGCTCCCGCCGGACCCTCCCGGCGACCCTCGTCGCCCTCGTGCTCCTCGCGGCCGGCGCGCTCGTGGCCACCAGCGCGGTCCAGGTCCTGCTCGGGCGCACCCCGCTGCTGGCCGTCGACGCCGTCACCGAGGCGCTCGCACGGACCACCTGGCAGGCCCCGGCCGTGCTCGTCGCCGCCGGCGTGGCCGCGGCGCTCGGCCTGGTCCTGCTCGTCGCCGCCCTGTGGCCCGGTCGCACGCACGTCCTGCCCCTGGTCGCCGACCCCGCGCTGCCCGAGATCGTCGCGGGCGGGTGGCACCGCCACGACCTCGCCGCCCGGCTGCGCCGGCGCGCCCTGGCCGTCGAGGGCGTCGAGGGCGCCACCGCCCGCGTCCGGCGCCGCCGGGTCCGCGTCACGACCCGCACCCACCGCGCCGCCACCGGCGCGCTGCGCGAGGCCGTGGCCACCGCCGTGCGGGCCGACCTCGACACGCTCGGTCTCGCCCGGCGCCCCCGCCTGCGCGTCACCGTGACCTCCCGCCGCAAGGAGCGCTGATCCCGTGGCCCGTGCCACCAACCCGCCCGCCCGCCTCAACCGTGCGCTGCTCGGCGTCTCGGGTCTGGTGCTGCTCGCCGCCGCGGCCCTGGCCGCCGGCATCGCCATCGGGCGTCTCCCCCTCGTCGCCGGTGACGCTCCCGTGCTCGGCGGAGCCCTGCCGTCCTGGTGGCCGTGGGCCGCCACGGTCGGCGCGGTCGTCGTCGGCCTCGCCGGGCTGCGCTGGCTGCTCGCGCAGACGCACCGCCGCCCGGTCGGCGACACGTGGACCGTGACCGCCGACGGCCCCCTCCCCGGGAGCACGAGCGTCGCCGGCGGCGTCACCGAGGCGGCCGTGCGCGCCGACCTCACCGACCACGCCGGGGTCGCCGACGCCCGCGTCCGCCTGACCGACGGCGCACCCCGGCCGACCCTGTACGTCGAGCTCGACCTCGACACCGAGGCCGACGCCCGTGGTGCGGTCGAGCACCTGAGCCTCTACGCCCTCCCGCGCCTGCGCCAGGCCCTCGGGGTCCCCGCCGTGCCCACCCGGCTCCTGCTGCGCTCGGGACGGGCACGAACGCCCGACCGCGTCGCCTGATCCGGCCGCGGCGGCGTCACCCTCCTCAGGTGAGGTCGTCGGGGCGCGCGGCGGAGACCGTCACTCGGAGACGCACACCGAGGAGCTGAGCCGCATGATCGAACTGTCCGTGGACGAGGTCCGGAACGTGGCGGCGGAGGCCTACGCGTACCTCTATCCGTTGGTGACCATGGACGTCACGCGGCTGCAGCTCACCGACACCTCGGTCGACGCGGTGGGCCACGCCGCCCCGAACACGCTCACGCACCTGCGCGAGTTCCCCGACGCGGACTTCCGCTCGGTGGTCGCACCCAACTTCGACACGCTCTACTCCAGCGCCTGGCTCGACCTCGCGGACGGGCCGCTGCTGCTCGAGATGCCCGACAGCGGCGGGCGCTACTACCTCCTGCCGATGCTGGACATGTGGACCGACGTGTTCGCCGCCCCCGGGTGGCGCACCACGGGGACGGCGGCGTCCCGCTTCGTGATCGCCCCGCCGGGGTGGACCGGGGAGCCGCCCGCGGGCGCGCAGGTGCTCCGCGCGACCACGTCGGTGGCCTGGATGATCGGCCGGACCCAGACCGACGGGCCCGCCGACTACGCCGCCGTCAACGCCTTCCAGGACGGCCTCGCCCTGACGAGGCTCGACGGCGGCGCGCCGCCGACCACGGTGCGGCCGTCCGTGGCCCCGGCCGGCCTCGACCTCGGCCGCGAGCCCCTGGAGATCGTCAACGGGCTCGACGGCGTCGAGTTCTTCGCCTACGCCTCGCGGCTCCTGGCCCTGCACCCGCCGCACGCGACGGACTTCGCCGTCCTCGCCCGCATGGCCGCGATCGGCATCATCCCCGGTCAGGAGTTCGACGCCGCGGGGCTCGACCCCGACCGCGTCGTCGCGCTGAACGGCGGCGCGAAGGCGGCGCTCGAGCTCCTGCACGCCGGCATCGCCCGGACGGGACGGTTCGCGAACGGCTGGACGATCAACACCGAGGTCATGGGCGTCTACGGCAACGACTACCTCAAGCGCGCGATCGTCGCGATGGTCGGGCTGGGCGCGAACGCGCCCGAGGACGCCGTCTACCCCCTCGCGCTCACCGACGCCGACGGTGCCCCGATCGTCGGCGAGAAGGACTACGTGCAGCACTTCGCCGCCGACCAGCTGCCGCCGGTCAAGGCGTTCTGGTCGGTCACGATGTACGACGCCGACAGCTTCCAGGCGCCGAACCCGCTCGACCGCTTCGCCCTCGGTGACCGCGACCCGCTGCACCGCAACCCCGACGGGTCGATCGACCTGTACTACGGGCCCACCGACCCCGGCGGCGAGCAGACCGCGAACTGGCTGCCGGCCCCCGCCGGCCCCCTGCGCATCATGCTGCGCCTCTACGCGCCGGCACCGGCCGTGCTCGACGGCGCCTGGGCGCCGCCGCCCGTGGCCGTCGTGTGAGGACCGCACGGCGATTGTCGTCTGCGTCGCAGGGCGGACCCGACGATTCCCGGGGATCGGCGCGTACGATCGTCGATCAACGAATTCGACCGCCGCGTTGGGACATCGGCAGGAATGGCGTTCTGCCGGGTGGCGCAGTTCCGGACAAGGTGTGCCTGTTACCGGGATTCGTAGGACCCACGGTAGCCGATTCCGCGCCGTCCGCGCATTCCTGCGTGACCAGACGCCGTGCCGCACGGTGGGGACATGAGATCCGCGCGACGCTATGACGACGTGGTGATCGCCGGGCTGGCACACCTCGACGCGCCGCACGTCGTCACCTCCACCTACCTCGAGGAGCAGCTCGCGGGGACGTTCGACCGCCTGCGCATCGGCCCCGGCCTCCTGGAACGGCTGTCGGGGATCCGGGAGCGGCGGCTCTGGGACGAGGGCACGGTGCCCAGCGAGGTGGCCGCCCTCGCCGGGGAGCGCGCGCTGCGGGACAGCGGGGTCTGCCGCGACGAGATCGGCGCGCTCATCAACACGTCGGTGAGCAGGGACCACCTCGAACCGTCGACCGCGAGCATCGTGCACGGCCTCATGGAACTGCCGCCCGAGGCCGTCAACTTCGACCTCGGCAACGCGTGTCTCGGATTCCTCGACGGCATGAACCTGGTGTCGACGATGATCGAGGCCGGGGAGATCGAGCACGGCCTCGTGGTGGCCGGCGAGACCAGCCGGTACGCCATGGAGGGCACGCTCGCCCGGCTCGCCGGGGACGACGCCACCCGGCGGATGTTCCACGAGCAGTTCGCGACGCTGACCGTCGGCTCCGGCGCGGTCGCGATGGTGCTCTCGCGGGCCGACGGACCCGGCGGCCACCGGTTCCTCGGCGGCCTCGGGCGCGCCAGCACCACCGGCAACGCCGGCCTGTGCGTCGGGCAGGGCGACGAGATGCGCACCGACAGCAAGGGGCTCCTCGAGGCGGGGATGGAGCTCGCCGGGCGCGTGTGGAAGGAGGCCGTCGCGACCTTCGACTGGGACCCCGCCGGGTACGACACCTACTGCCTGCACCAGGTCAGCAAGGTCCACACCGGCGCCGTCGTCGACCAGCTCGGCCTCGACGCCGACCGCTTCCCGTCGATCTACCCGCACTTCGGCAACATCGGCCCGGCCGGGGTGCCGACCGTGCTGAGCAAGGCGGTGCAGGACGGCACCGTGCGGGACGGGTCGCGGGTCATGCTCATGGGCGTCGGCAGCGGCATCAACGCGGCGGCCGCCGAGGTGCGCTGGTGAGCGCCCCGGCCCCCGCGACCGGGCTCGACGGCTACCCCTTCGTCACGCAGTCCGTCGAGATCGGCGGACACCGGATGTCCTACGTGGACGAGGGTGACCGCGACGCGCCGCCGGTGCTGCTCGTCCACGGCAACCCGACCTGGTCGTTCTACTACCGGACGCTCCTGCGGTCCCTGCCCGCCCGCGGCCGGCGCGTGCTCGCCCCCGACCACATCGGGATGGGCCTCTCGGACAAGCCCTCGCTGCAGGAGTACCCGCACACGCTCACGCGGCGGGTCGCCGACCTCACGGCGTTCGTCGACGGCCTCGACCTCGCCGGTCCGGTCTCCCTCGTGGTCCACGACTGGGGCGGGCCGATCGGGCTGGCGTGGGCCGCGGAGCACCCCGACCGCGTCGCCGACGTCGTCGTCATGAACACCGGCGCCTTCCCGCTGCCCGACGACCACGGGCTGCCGTGGATGCTGCGGGCCGCCCGCCTGCCGGTGGTGAGCGACGTCCTCGTCCGGCGTCTCGGCGCGTTCTCCCTCGGCGCGCTCGTCCTCGGGACCGGGCGGGCCTGGCTGCCCGGCGAGGCGCGCCGCGGCCTGCTCGCGCCCTACGACCGCCCGGAGCACCGCGTCGCGGTGCACGCGTTCGTCCGCGACATCCCGCTCGGGCCCGACGACCCCGCCCACCCCGTCCTCGTGCGCCTCGAGGAGCGGCTCGGCCTGCTCGACGCCCGGCCCGTCCAGGTGCACTGGGGGATGAAGGACCCCGTCTTCGACGCCGACATCCTCGCCCACGTCGAGCGCCACCTCCCCCGCGCCGAGATCTTCCGCTACCCCGACGCCGGGCACTACGTCCTCGAGGACGAGCCCGACGCGATCGGCGCGCGGGTCGACGCGTTCCTGGACCGCCGCCCGGACCGGCGCCAGGACCACCGATGACCGGCACCGCGCTCGCCACGCTCGACGCCATGCTCGCCGAGCGGGCGCGAGCGCACCCGGACCGGGCGGCCCTGGTCCTGCCCGCGCCCGTCCTCCCCGGCAGCCGCACGACGACGTTCGGCGAGCTGGACCGTCGCGTCGAGCGCGTCGCCGCCGGGCTGCACGCCGCCGGCGTGGGACCCGGCGCGCGGGTGGCGCTGCTCGTCCCGCCCATCGCCGACTTCTTCGTGCTCGCCTACGCGCTCATGCGCGCACGGGCCGTGCCGGTCGTCGTCGACCCGGGCATCGGGCTGCGCCGCGTCCGGAGCTGTCTGGACGAGGCCGCCCCCGACGCGTTCGCCGGCGTGCCGAAGGCCCACCTCGCGCGCCGCGCGCTGGGCTGGTGCCCCGGCGCCCGCCTGGCGATCACCGCCGGCGGGGTCCCCGTCCCGGGCACGACGCCGGTGCGGGACCTCGAGGGCGACCGTGGCCCGGTCGATGCCCAGCGCCCCGCCGGCTCCCCCGCCGCGATCGTCTTCACCAGCGGCAGCACGGGGCCACCGAAGGGCGTCGAGCACGACGACGACGGCCTCGTCGCCCAGGCCGCGCTCGTCCGCGACCTCTACGGGCTGGGCCCGGGCCACGTCAGCCTGGCGACCTTCCCGCCGTTCGCCCTGTTCGGCCCGGCGCTGGGGATGACCACCGTCGTGCCCCGGATGGACCCGACCCGCCCGGCGCGCGTGCGGGCCGGGAACCTCGTCCGCACGGCGCGGCGTACGGGCGCGACGGTCATGTTCGGCTCGCCCGCGGTCCTCGACCGCCTCGGCCGTGACGCCCCGCCCGGCACGATCCTGCCGGCGCTGCGCACGGTGATCTCGGCGGGCGCGCCGGTGCCCCGGGACGTCCAGCGCCGGGTGCTCGCGCTGCTCGGCGCCGGCGCACAGGTCCACACCCCGTACGGCGCGACCGAGGCGCTCCCCGTCGCGACGATCGGCAGCGACGAGCTGCTGGACCTCCCCGACGACGGCATCTGCGTCGGACGCCCGGTCCCGGGCGTCGAGGTCACCCTGATGCGGGTCGTCGACGGGCCGGTCGCGGCGCTGACCCCGGAGCTCGCCGTGCCCGACGGCGAGGTCGGCGAGGTGGTGGTCCGCGGCGCGGTCGTCAGCCGGCGCTACGCCGACCGGCCGGAGGCCACGACGGCGGCGACGGTCGGCTGGGACGGAGCGCCGGCGCACCGGATGGGTGACCTCGCGAGCCGGGACCCCGGCGGGCGGCTGTGGTTCGCCGGGCGGGTGTCGCACGTCGTCCGCACCGACGCCGGCCCCCTCTACAGCGTGCCGTGCGAGGAGGTGCTCAACCGCGACCCGGCCGTCCGGCGCTGCGCCCTGGTCGGCCTCGGGACCGGACCGGTCCGCCGGCCCGTCCTCGTCGTCGAGCCCGCCCGCGGGACGAGGCCCACGGACGACCTGCGCGCCCGCCTGCTCGGTGTCGCCGCCGCGGACGACCGCACGCGTCCGGTCGAGGACGTCGTGTTCCACCCCGGGCTGCCGGTCGATCCCCGGCACAACTCCAAGATCGACCGCGAGGCCCTGGCCCGCTGGGCGACGGGACGGGCGTCGTGAAGGCCCTGGTGACGGGGGGCGGCGGCTTCCTCGGCGGCGCGGTGGTCGACGCCCTGCTCGCCCGCGGCGACGACGTCACGAGCCTGGCCCGCGGCGACTACCCCGACCTCGCGGCCCGCGGGGTCCGGGCGCTGCGCGGCGACCTCGCGGACCCGGCGGCCGCGCGCGACGCCGTGCGCGGGCAGGACGTCGTCGTGCACGTCGCGGCCAAGGCCGGTCTGTGGGGTAGCGACGCGGACTTCCGTCGCAGCAACGTCGAGGGCACCCGCGTGCTGCTCGACGCCTGCCGCGCCGAGGGGGTGGGGCGGTTCGTCTTCACCAGCACCCCCAGCGTCGTGCACGCCGGCGGCGACATCGTCGGCGGGGACGAGTCGCTCCCGTACGCCGACCACTTCGACTCCGCCTACCCGCGGACCAAGGCGGAGGCCGAACGCCTGGTCCTCGCCGCCGACTCCCCAGACCTGGCGACGACGGCCCTGCGCCCGCACCTGATCTGGGGGCCGGGCGACACCCAGCTCGTCCCCCGCATCCTCGCCCGGGCCCGCGCCGGCACGCTGCGCCTCGTCGGCGACGGCTCGGCGCTGATCGACACGACCTACATCGAGGACGCCGCGGCCGCCCACGTCGACGCCGTCGACCACCTGCGTCCCGGCGCACCGTGCGCGGGGCGCGCGTACTTCGTGACGTCCGGCGATCCCCGCCCGGTGCGCGAGCTCGTCAACGGCATCCTCGCCGCCGGCGGGCTCCCCCCGGTCCACGCGACGGTGCCGCGGGCCGTCGCCGTGGCGGCGGGCGCCGCCGTCGAGGCCGCGTGGTGGACGCTGGGCCGGCTCACCGACCTCGGCGAGCCCCCGATGACCCGCTTCCTGGCCCGCCAGCTCGCGACCACGCACTGGTTCGACATCTCCGCCGCCCGCCGCGACCTGGGCTACCGGCCCCGCGTCGACGTGGCGGCCGGACTCGAGCACCTCGCCCGGGCGCTCGCGACCTGACCCGGGCCGGGTGGCCGCGGTGTGGGACTCTGCCCGCGATGACCGAGGAGGGCCGGCGTCTCGGCGTGCCGGCCCGGGTGGCCGTGGCCGTGCTGGTGGCGCTGGTCGTCACGGCCGGTCTCGTCGCCTCCCTGCGCCTGGTCGGCGGACCGGCGGTCGGTGCGGGCGACAACAGCGACGGGGGCCGCCTGTTCTGTGCCGCCGAGCTGACGCCCGACGCGAGCGGCGGGCGCTCCAACTGGCGGGGCGTCGTCGTCACGGAGTTCGACACCGGCGGGGAGCCGTGCCCGCCGGGAGCGGCCGGGAGCTCGGCGACGGTCGTCCTGCAGGTCGCGGTCGCGCTCGCCCCGGCCCTCGACGACGGCGACCGCACCGACGGCACCACCCGGTTCAGCCTGCGCTGGCTGGCGGCGCTCTACGCCCTGCTCCTCGGTGCCGGGGCCGGCGTCGCCGCGTTCGCAGCCACCGCGCGCTCGCCCGTCGGCGTCGCGGCGCTGGTCCCCGTACTGCTCCCGCTGGTGGCGGTGCCCTGGTGGTCGCGCTTCCTGGTCTCGACCTACGCCGAGTCCGCGGGCCTGCTCGGCACGGTGTGGGTGGGCCTCGGGCTCGTGACGCTCGCCGTGACGCGGTCCGGGGACCGCGGCGCCCGGTGGTGCGCGCTCGCGCTCCTCGCGGCGGGCGGGCTCGTCGCCGCGACGGCGAAGCCGGCGTTCCTGGCGGTCGGGCTCGTCGCCGTCGCCGCCTGCCTCCTGACCGCCGCCGGCACCGGTCCGGCCGCCCGACGTCGCGCGCCCGGACTCCTCGCCGCGGTCGCGACGGTCGCCCTGGCGGCGGCCCCGGTCGCGTCATCGGTGCGCGCGCAGGACGAGTTCTACCTGCTCAACAACGTGCACGACCTCGTCTTCACCGCCGTGCTCGTGGAGGCGGGACCGTCGGCCACCGCCCCGCTGGGCCTGCGCCCGGAGGCGGCCGCCCACGCCGGGGAGGGCTACTACTGGGACACCGGCCGCGCGGTCCCCGGCTACACCGAGACCGTCGCCGAGCGCCCGGAACAGCTGCGGGAGGCGACGTACCGGTACCTGGCGAGCGACCCCCGCGTGCTGGCGGCGATGGTCCACCGCGGGGTGACGGCCACGGCGCGCCCGCAGCTGCCCTACCTGCCCTCCGTGGCCGGCGGCCCGGGCACGGTGACCTCGGACCCCGCCGACCTCGGCGCGGACCGGTGGCTGCTCATGGGCGCGCTGTTCGCCGACCTCGACGCGCTCCCCGCGCCCTGGCTCCCGAGCGCGCTGGTCGTCGTCGCCCTCGCTGCCGGCGCCGCCACCGTCGTGGTCCCGCGGGCGGGACGCTCGAGCTCGGCCGCCGTGGGCCTCGTGCGCTGCGCCGCGGCGCTCGCCGTCGTCGCGCTCGGGATCGTGGTGCCCGCCGTCCTCGGCGACGGGTACTACGAGCTGACCAAGCACGTGTGGCTGGCGTCGTACGCGCTGGTCGTCGCCGCGGGCGCGCTGGTCGCGGCGGCACTGTGCGCGGTGGCCGCGGTCGCACGCCGCCCCTGACCACTCCAGGGCCCTACTCCAGCGCGGCGGCCAGCGCCTCGCCGGTCGGCATCGCCTCGCGGCCGCCGGGCGCGGCGGCGCACAGCGCGGCGGCGACGGTCGCGACGTAGAGCGCATCGTCGAGCTCCTGGCCGGCGGCCAGCCCCGCGGTGAGGACGCCGGTGAGGGTGTCGGCCGCGCCGGAGGTGTCGCACACCGCCGTGTCGGGAGCGGGAAGGCGCCGCACCCGGCCGTCGTCGGCCACCAGGACGCCCTCCTCGCCGAGGGGCACGATCACCGGGCCGCCGGTCCACGAGTGCAGCGTGGCCGCGCCCGCCGCCACCGAGGGCGGGCTCGCGGCCTGCGCCCCGCCGCCCAGACGCAGGATCTCGGTGAGCGCCGCGGCGTCGGGGGTGAGCACGGGGGCGAGGTCGAAGAGCCCGACGACGGTGTGGACCACGGGCGCGGGGTCGAGGACGCAGGGCACGCGCAGCCCGGACGTGGTCCCGACACCCGCGGCGACCGCGGCGGCGGGGATCGCCGTGCTGACCAGCACGGCCCCGAGATCGGCGGCGCCGTTCAGCACGGCCCGGACGTACGGGGCCTCGAGGTGCCCGTCGTCGGTGACGAGCACGTCGTCGACGACGACGCCCTCGCCGGCGAGCCCGTCGAGTGCCGACGACCCGGCGTGGTCCACCGCCCCGACGAGGCGGACGCCGACGCCGATCCGCGCGGCCGCCACCGCGGCGTCGGCGGCCTTCCCGTCGACCGCGCCGACGACGACCATCGACGGGCTCATGCGCGGCCTCCTGTGCTCGGTGTCCTCCGGGATCGTGCCCCGGGTCCTACGATCCGCGCATGCGGGGGCGGGGGCAGGGGCGCAGGGAGAGCGTCGACGAGGTGATCGAGCGGCTGGTGCGCGAGGGGCGCTTCAGTGAGGCGACCGCGGAGCGCAAGCGGGTCGTGGAAGCCACGAGCTTCCGCATGACCCAGCGGACCGCGCGTGCCCACCGCAGCGCGGTCGACCGCAGTCGCCGCTCCGGGGCCGGCGCGGAGGCCGCCGCGCAGGACGCGGCCACCGCCCGCCTCATCGCGGCGTCCCTGGAGCAGTCCCTCGCGCGCCACCCGGAGTTCGCCGACCCGGAGGTCGTGCGGTGGCTGGCGCCCACGCGCCGGGAACGTCTCGTCGATCGTGTGCGACGACGCTGGAGCGGTGGTACACCGTGACCGTGTACCTCGCGATCGCCACCGACGGCGTCGAGCTCCGGATGCCCGAGCACACCACCGACCTGTACGCGTCCTACTGGGAGCGCCTCGGTCCCGACCAGATCGTCCGGCTGCTCGCCGAGCACGACGCGGGCGAGCTCTCCGAGGACCGCCAGAGCGTCATGATCCCGGTGGCCACGCTGCGACGCCTCGCCGCCGGGCGCGTCTCCGAGGGGTGGGACGCCGAGTTCGAGGCGATGCTCGAGAAGGCCCGCGAGCGGGGCTGGCTCAACGAGTCCGGCGACGCCGTGCAGGCCCACCTCGAGCGGGAGCGCTGATCTAGGCTCCGGCCGTGCCCGACTCCGAGGTCAGCCGCGCGCTCGTCGTCGTCGCGCACCCCGACGACGTCGACTTCGGCGCGGCCGGCACGGTCGCGTCCTGGACGGCCGCCGGCGTCGCGGTGTCGTACTGCCTCGTGACCTCCGGGGACGCCGGCGGATTCGACGACACCCCGCGCGCGGAGATGGCGGGCCTGCGCGAGCGCGAGCAGCGCGACGCCGCCGCCGCGCTCGGCGTCACCGACCTGACCTTCCTGCGCTACCCGGACGGCGAGGTGGCCCCGACGCTCGCGCTGCGCCGCGACATCAGCCGCGTCGTGCGCCGGGTGCGCCCCCAGCGGGTGCTCACCCAGTCGCCGGAGATCTTCTGGGAGCGCATCGGCGTCTCCCACCCCGACCACCGCGCGACCGGCGAGGCGGCCCTCGCCGCGGTCTACCCCGACGCGCGGAACCCGTTCGCGCACCCGACGCTCCTCGCCGACGAGGGCCTCGAGGCGTGGACGGTGCCCGAGACCTGGCTGGCGGGCTGCCCGCCGGAGCGGGTGAACCGCGTCGTCGACGTCGGGCCCACCCTGTCGGCGAAGTTCGCGGCCCTGCGGGCCCACCGGTCCCAGACCGCCCACCGCGACGACCTCGAGACCCTCATCAGCGGCCTGCTCGCCCGCAACCGCGAGCGCTACGCGGCGCTCGCCACCGACGGGATGCAGTACGTCGAGGCGTTCCAGGTGGTCGACACGTCCTGACGGTCAGGGCGTCGTCACCCATCCCCGGCCCGCGGCGAGCTCGCGGACCGTCGCCCGGAGGTCCTCGAGCCGGCCGGCCCCGGGGCGGGAGAGCATCGACCACGCGAAGACCGGTGGCGGGGCGAGCGGGCGGAAGACGACGTGGTCGGGGGCGCGGCGCCAGGCGCAGGTCGGGACGACGCAGTCGCCGCCCGCGACGACGTCGGCGGCCGCGGACGAACCGTGCGTGATCCCGCGCCACCGCCGCGGCGTCACCCCCGACTGGCGGCAGAAGGTCGCCACGAAGCGGACCCACTCCCCCGCGGCCTCCTCCGAGGGCAGCAGGAGCGCCTCCTCCGCGAGCTCCGCGACCGGCACCTCGGCGAGCGCGGCGAGCCGGTGGTCCGCGGCCATCCCCAGCACGATCGGCTCGTGCCGCACGACCTCCTCCAGCAGGTCCTCCACGGGCCCGGAAACCAGGCCGAACAGCAGGTCGAGGCGACCCTCGCGGAGCTCGCGCAGACCCGCGCCCATCCCGACCTCGACCTCGTGCACGAGGACCTCGGGGTGGGTCCGGCGCAGGGCCTCGACGATCCGGGAGCCGGTGTCGAGGCCGGTGGACGACACGTCGACGCGGATCTCGACCGGTCCGGCCACGGGGTCGCGCGCGGCGGCCGCGGCCTCGGCGACGCCGGCGAGCGCTCGGCGGGCGGGTTCGAGCATCGCCGCCCCGGACGCCGTCAGGAGCACGACCCGCGTCGTCCGGTCGAACAACCGCACCCCGAGCTCGCGCTCGAGCTGGGCCACCAGCCGCGAGAGGCTCTGCTGGGCCAGGTGCAGCCGGGTCGCCGCGGCGGTGAAGTTCCGGGTCTCCGCCACCGCCACGAAGGCCTCGAGGTGCCGGAGCTCCATCCGCGGGAGCGTAGGCCGTACTCACTCGCCCCGCGTGTGGATCTCGTGGTGATCGGTGTTTCCGCACCCGCCCGGGCCGTTCCTACGGTCGGTGCGTGCCGACGCGGAACACCGTCCTGCTCGCCGTCGTGTGCGCCTCGATCTTCTTCGACGCGCTCGACCTCTCGATCACCCAGGTCGCGCTCCCGAGCATCCAGCGCGACCTCGGCGTCGAGGTCGCCGTCCTGCCGTGGGTCGCGGCCGCGTACGTCGTCACCTACGGCGGGGTGCTGCTGCTCGGTGGCCGCCTCACCGACGTCCTCGGGCCGCGCCGCGTCCTGCTGGTCGGGCTCGCGGTGTTCGGCCTCGCGTCGCTCGGGGCCGGGCTGGTGCCGGGCGTCGGATGGCTCGTGGCGGCGCGGGCGGTCCAGGGGGTCGGCGCCGCGCTGACGGTGCCCGCCGCCGTGGCCGTGCTCGCGGCGTCGTTCCCCGGGGGTCGGGCCCGGACGCGGGCGTTCGCGGCCTTCGCCGTCGCGGCGTCGAGCGGCTTCAGCGGCGGGCTCGTCCTCGGCGGGCTGCTGACCGACGGGCTCTCGTGGCGGTGGATCTTCTTCGCGAAGGTGCCGGTGGTCGCCCTCGTCCTGCTCGCCGGCGCGGTCGTCGTGCCCCGGCGGGCGGCGGTGGCCCGTCGCACGCTCGACCTGCCCGCGGCGGTGGCCGTCACCGCGGCGAGCGTGCTGGTGGTCCTCGGCGTCACCCTGGCCGGGACGCCCGCCGCGACCGTCCTCACCGTCGGCGTGCCCCTCGCCGCCGCCGCGGTGCTGGCCGGGGTGGTCGTCGTCATCGAGCGGCGCGGCCACGACCCGCTGCTGCCGGGGCGGCTGCTGCGCCGGCGCGAGGCGATGGTCAGCGACGCGGCCGCGCTGACGGTGCTCGCGGCACCGTTCGGCGTGTCCTACCTCGTCACCGTCTTCGCCCAGGACGTCCTCGGCCGATCCCCCTGGACGACCGCGCTGCTCCTCCTGCCCGGCGCCGTCCTCTCGGCCGTGGTCGGGCAGCTGGTCGCCGCGCGCCTGCTCGACCGTTTCGGTCTGCGGGTCGTCTACCCCGCCGCGCTGCTGGTCGTCGCCGCCGGCAACGCGCTCCTGCTGGCGCTCACGCCCGGCTCGGCGACGTGGGTGATCGTGGTGGCCACGGCCGTGTCGTTCGGTCTCGGGATGGGCGTCGCCTACCCCGCCGCGACGCTCGGGGGTGTCGTGGGCACCGACGAGGGCGACCACGGCACGGCCGCCGGGCTCAACAACACGGCGCTCCAGCTCGGCGGCGGGCTCGGGCTCGCCCTGGTCGCCGCGCTCGTCGCCGGCGCCCTCGGCGGCACCGGGGTCGGCGACGCGCCCGTCGAGGAGGCCACCGCGGCGGTCCGCGTCGGCGTCCTCGCCGCGGTGGCGCTCCCCCTGGCCGGGGCCGTGGTCGCCGCCGTCGGCCTCCGGCGTCGGGCGGGGGTTCGGGTGTGACGCACGACATCGCCCAGGCCGTCACGCTGGGCCCCTCGGGCGGCGTCGTGATGGCACCACCCCCGAGCGAGGAGGAAGGAGCGCCCGTGCCCCACCGCACCGTCGTCCTGGGCGCCGGCTACGCGGGACTCGCGGCGGCGCTGGGCCTCGCCCGACGCCTCGACCCGACCCGCCACCCGGTCACCGTCGTCACCCCCGACGACCACTTCGTCGAACGGATCCGCCTCCACCAGCGGGCCACCGGCCAACGGCTGCGCCCGCGGCCGCTGCGGCCGGTGCTCGCGGGCCACGGCGTCGAGCTGGTCGTGGCCCACGCGACCACGGTCGACACCGACGCCCGGCTCCTCGCCCTCGACCGCCCGCCGCACGTCCTGGGCTACGACGACCTCGTCCTCGCCGTCGGCAGCGAGGCCGACCTCCGCGACGTGCCGGGTGCGGCCCGGCACGCGCAGGCGGTGGCCGGCCCCGCGGGCGCCGACGCCGTGGCCCGGCGGCTCGCGGCCGGGACGGTGCGGCGGGCCGTCGTCGTGGGCGGCGGGCTCACCGGCACCGAGACCGCCGCCGAGATCGCCGAGCGCTTCCCGGCCGTCGGGGTGTCGCTCGTGACCGCGGGGACCCTGACGCCCGGGATCGGCGACCGCGGCCGCGAGCACCTGCGCCGCGCCCTGCGCGCCCGCGGCGTCGCCCTCCACGAGGGGCGCCGCGTCACGGCCGTGGGGGCGACCTCGGTGTCCCTCGACGGGGACGAGCTCCCGGCCGACCTCGTCGTCTGGGCCGGCGGCTTCCGCGCCCCCGACCTGCTCGCCCGCACCGGCCTGCCCGTCGATCCCCGCGGTCGGCTCGTCGTCGACGACCACCTGCACCCGGCCGGCCGCCCCGAGCTGACGGTGGCCGGCGACGCCGCCGCGGTACCGGTCGCCGGCGGGCCGGCCTCGCGGATGTCGTGCCAGACCGGGCTGCCCATGGGCCGCTACGCCGGGGCCGCCCTCGCGCGGCGTGCGCGCGGACGGGCTCCGCGGCCGATCCGGGTGCGCTACGTCTGGCAGAACGTCGGCCTCGGGCGCGGCGACGGTCTCACCCAGTTCACCGCCCCCGACGACAGCCCGCTCGACCGGGTGCTCACGGGGCGGCTCTCGGCGGCGCTCAAGGAGTACGTCGCCCGGGGCGCCGCCTGGGCCGCCGCCCACCCGGGGCCGCACCGGAAGGAGGCGGCGGCATGACGACGCTGTCGTTCGCCGACGGTCAGGTGGTCGTCGTGGAGACCTCGGAGCCGGACTTCGTCTTCTCCGCCGTGCTCCCGCCCCGGCACGCCGGGCCCCCGGCCCACCGACACCGGCACGAACGGGAGATCTTCACCGTGGAGGCGGGGCAGCTGGTGGTCCGGGTCGGCCGGGAACGGCGCCTGCTGCGTCCCGGCGAGTCCGTCGCCGTGCCGCCCGGCACCACCCACGCGTTCGCGAACCCGTTCGACGAGCCGGTCCGGCTGCGCA
The DNA here is from genome assembly GCF_037400275.1 of Actinomycetospora aeridis. NCBI lineage: Bacteria > Bacillati > Actinomycetota > Actinomycetes > Pseudonocardiales > Pseudonocardiaceae > Actinomycetospora > Actinomycetospora aeridis. The sequence continues at coordinate 96,804 of NZ_JBBEGL010000007.1, forward strand.
CCGTGGAGAGCCCGGCGGGCCCGCTCCAGGCGCAGCTGCGTGCGCTGGCTTCGTCCCCGGGCCGGCCCCCGCTCCGGGAGCTCGCGCGCATCAACGCCGAGCACGACTGGTCGTTCACCGTCCGCGGGCTGCCCGACCGGCCGCAGCGGTTCCTGTGGTGGCTCCTCGCCCGGGCCGCCCGGTGACCACCGTTCCGGACGACGACCCGGCCGCGGTCTTCGCCGACCACCGCCCGGTGCTCTACGGCCTGGCCTACCGCCTGCTCGGGTCGGCGAGCGACGCGGAGGAGGTCCTGCAGGAGGCCTTCGTGCGCTGGTACGACGCCGACCGGGCGAGCATCACGACGCCGGCGGCGTGGCTGACCACGATCGTCACCCGCCTCGGCCTGGATCAGCTGCGCACCGTCCGCCGGCGCCGCGAGGTCTACCCCGGGACCTGGCTGCCCGAGCCGGTGCTCACCGGCGACCTCGGCCCGCTCGAGACCGCCGAGCAGCGGGACTCGGTGTCGCTCGGGGTCCTCACCCTGCTCGAGGGCCTGAGCCCACCGGAGCGCGCGGTGTTCGTCCTGCACGAGGCGTTCGCGTTCCGCCACCGCGACGTCGCCGACGTCCTGGACGTCGACGAGCCCACCTGCCGGCAGTGGCTGCACCGCGCCCGCCGCCACCTCGACGGCGGCCGGCCGCGCTTCGGCGTCGACCCCGCCCAGCACCGCCGTCTCGTCGACCGCTTCATGGCGGCCACGCTCGACGGCGACGTCGACGGCCTCGCCCGGCTGCTCGCCGACGACGTCGTCTCCTGGGCCGACGGGGGCGGCGACGGCGCCGCGCGCCGACCCGTCCGGGGCCGTGAGCGCGTGCTGCGCTACCTCGGGGGGCTCGGGTCGCACCCCGGGGCCGCCGGGGTCGTCCTCACCGCCGCGGAGGTCAACGCCGAACCCGCGGCCCTGGTCTGGCAGGGCTCCCGCCTGCTCGCCGTCGTCGCCCTCGAGAGCGACGGCCACCACATCACGACCGTCCGGTTCCTCGCCGCCCCCGCCAAGGTCGCGAGGCTTGCGCGCCGGCTCGACTCCGTCCCCTCCGTCCCCGAGGTGTGAGCTCCGATGCCGACCGTCTCCCTCTCTGCGGGCCCCATCGACTACGACGACACCGGTGGCGACGGGCCGGTCCTCGTGCTGCTGCACGGGGTGCTCATGGACGCCTCGGTGTGGCGGCCGGTCGTCGACCGGCTCGCCCGGGGGCACCGCTGCCTGACCCCGACCCTTCCGCTGGGCTCGCACCGGCACCCGATGCGCCCCGACGCCGACCTGTCCCTGCCCGGGCTGGCGCGGCTGATCGGAGAGTTCCTCGACGCGCTCGACCTGCACGACGTCGTCCTGGTCGGGAACGACTGGGGTGGCGCCCAGCTCCTCACCGTGCACGGCGACGACTCCCGCGTCGCGGCACTCGTCCTGGTCGCCTGCGAGGCCTTCGACAACTACCCGCCCGGCCTGCCCGGGCGCAGCCTCGCGCTGGCCGCACGCTCGCGCGCGGGCCTCTGGCTGGGCCTGCGGCTCCTCGGGACGCGGCTCGGGCGCCGGATGCCGGGCGGGTGGGGCTGGATGAGCAAACGTCCGGTGCCCGACGACGTCGTCGACGGCTGGTTCGCGCCCGCCACCCGCGATCCCGCCGTCCGTCGCGACCTCCGCAAGTACGCCGCCCGCTCCCCGGACACCGCCACGCTGCTGTCCTGGAGTGCGCGCCAGGCGGCGTTCGACCGGCCCGTCCTCGTCGTGTGGGCGAGCGAGGACAAGCTCATGCCCCGCGACCACGGACGCCGTCTGGCGCACCTCTATCCGGCGGGACGGCTGGTCGAGATCGTCGACAGCTACACGCTCGTGCCCCGCGACCGGCCGGCCGCGCTCGCCGCCATCGTGGAGGACTTCGTCGGGACGGCGACGCGCCCGTGACCGCGGCACCCGGGGCGCCGCACGAACCTGTCGCATCCGCGTCCCACGCCTTGGCGTGGGTGCCAGGGAGCGCTACACGTCCCTCAGCCGCTCCATCGTCTCTCCGGGGGGACCCCATGCGCCCGTCGTTCGCCGCTCTCGCGGCCGTCGCCCTGTTCGCGCTGGTCACGGCGGGCTGCTCGGGAGGAGGAGGCACGGCGGGATCGGGGAACGTCCAGACGCAGGACCGGCCCGTCGCCCCCTTCGACACCATCGACTTCTCCGCCGCCGGCACGGTGACGATCGAGCAGACCGGCACCGATTCGCTGCAGGTGCAGGCCGACGACAACGTCCTGCCGATGCTGACCAGCCAGGTCGACGGAACCACGCTCAGGCTCGGCGCGCAGCCGGGTGTCGACCCGGGGCGCGCGACGGTCAACTACCGGATCACCGTCCGGCAGCTCCGCGGCGTGGTGCTCTCCGGAGCCGGCAGCGTGACGGCGAACGGGGTCGACGGCGCGGACCTCTCGCTCGCCAACAGCGGCGCGGGCAGCATCACCGTCTCGGGCCGCACGGAGCAGCTCAACGTCGACCTGGTCGGTGTCGGTGCGGTCGACACCCGCGGACTCGTCGCGCAGGGCGCCGACGTGTCCGTCGGTGGTGCCGGCACGGCGACGGTCAACGCCGCGCGCACCCTCGACGCCCGGATCACCGGCGTCGGCAACATCGTCTACCTCGGGAACCCGGCCGTCACCCAGAACGTCTCCGGGTTCGGCACGGTCCAGCGAGGTTGACCCCGCTCCGTGTCGGATTTCCGCCCATCGGCTGGGCCGTTGGAGTGGTGACACATTGACGACCCGATCACGCCGAGCCGAACATCACCTCGACCGGCGGGCGCGTCACCAGGGGGTTCGTCATGACCGTCACCGACATCGTCACCAACACCGGAGCCGTTGACGTCCGGCCCGCGCCGCGTCCCGTGGTGTCGGCGACGTGAGGGCGCCCCGGCGATGGGCCGCGGTCGTCGGGGCCGTCGTGGTCGCGGTGGCCGTGCTCTCCGGCTGCAGCGGGCCGGCCTCGGCGGCGCCGGCCCCGCCGAGCGGCGGATCGGGCGACTTCGCCCGGGGCGTCGACATCGGCGGCCGCAGCGTCTACCTCGAGTGCCACGGGGCGAACGCACCCGGACGCCACACCGTCGTCCTGATCCCCGGCTACCACGACTCCGCCGACTCGTGGGGCATCGACGAGATCATCCAGCCGCCGGCGGTCGGGCCCGCCGTCCCCGTGGCCCTCGCCCGCGACCACCGGGTCTGCACCTACGACCGGCCCGGCACCCTCCGGGTCACGCTCGAGGGCGCCCCGCTCACCGAGCGCAGCACCCCAGTACCGCAACCGCGCACCGCGGCCGACGTCGTCGCGGAGCTGCACGCCGTCCTCGGGGCGGCGGGGGTGCCCGGGCCGTACGTCCTGACCGGGCACTCGATGGGCGGGCTGTTCGCCCGCCTCTACGCCCAGACCCACCCCGACCAGGTGGCGGGCGTGGTGTTCGTGGACGCCTTCTCCCCGACCGTGCCCGACGTCTTCGGGCCGGCGAAGTGGGCGATCTACCGCGACTCCTACCTCAACGCCGTCCCTCCGGGCACCCCGCTCGCCGACCCCGCGTCGGAGCGCATCGACGTGGATGCCAGCGCCGCCCAGGTCCGCACCGGTCCGCCGTTCCCACCCGTGCCGATCGCCGTGCTCACCAAGACCGAGCCGTTCCAGACCACGCTCCCCCCGCCGCCCGGGCTGACCGTGGAGGAGCTCAACGGGCTCTACGAGGACGCGCAGTCCGACTACGTCGCCCTGCGTCCCGGCACCCCGCAGACCATCGCCAACGGCGACGCCCACTACATCCAGTGGCAGAGCCCGGACCTCGTGGTGGGGGCCACGAACCTCGTCGACGGACGCGCGGCGCGTCCTTGACCTCGGGTGGCGTCGAGGTGGTGACGTCGTCGCGCTGACGGCACCGAGGGTGCCGGTCCCGGGGCGCGGTGCGAGCAATGCGGCTTTCCTGGCATCCCACGCCCGGATCGCCACATCCTCGCCGGCGCGACACGCGGTGACGCCCCGCGCGACGTGCGGGCACGGTCTGCTCCACGAGCTCACCGACGTCGCCGCAGCGCGATCATCCCGAGCGCCACCGCCGCGGCTCCGAGCGCGGCGCCCGCCACAGTGGTGGCCGTGGGCACGGCGTCCTCGGCGGGCCCCGGGAGGGCGGGCGAGGACGTCGGCAGAGGCGCGGCGGGAGCGGCGGGGGCGACGGGAGCCGCAGCCCGTCGGGCGTTGACGGCGGCGGGGAGGACCTCGTCGAGGAGCTCGTAGGCCCGGTCCCCGGGGCACTCGGTGGCGGAGACGTCGCGGTGACCGGCGATCGTGCGGATGTCCACGGTCTCGCCCGCGGGCCGGCGGTTCGATCCCCGCGACACGAACGTCGCGGTGGCGCCGGGGGTGGTGTCGATGGCGTGGCGATCGGCGAGGGCGGCGAGGAGCGCGGTCATCGACTCCACGGCCGCCGGGGCGGGGGCCTCCCGCTGGTGATCGCCCAGGAAGCAACAGAGCTGGGCGTATCCCTGGTTGCCGCCGGTCGCGTCGGCGCGGACGGGCCCCAGGAGGCTACCGGCGCGGCCTTCCCAGACGTCGCCGAACCGGTCGACGAAGAAGTTGTACGCGACGTCGTGCCAGCCCTTGTCGGGACTGGTGTGGAACCGCCGGACCCCGTCCAGGAGTCCGGGCACCTCCTCGCGCGCGTAGCCGTTCGCCGTGGCGGTGTGGTGCACGAGCAGGAAGCGCACCTCGGGTTCGGGGAGGAGGGGGCCGCGCGGCGCCGCGCGCGCCCAGGTCGCGCGCGGACGGACACCGAGGCCCTGGAGCGGCGGTGCCGTGCGGGCTGTCGCCGGGGACGCTCCGACGCCGACGGCCGTGGCGGTGGCCGCTGCGAACGAAGCGATCAGGAGCTGCCGTCGGTCGATGGTGGGCACCTCAGCCGCAGTCGATGGTGGTCCCCGGCGGGGTCACGTCGTCGAGGCGACGGAGATAGCTGTCGCCGCCCGCCGTCGCCTGTGCCGAGCACGCCTGGGAGACCGTGGCGAACGGCCCGAGGTACACGGCGTAGATCGCGTTGCCGGCGCCGTCACGTGGCGCGAACGACGAGCACGACGTCCCGGTCAAGGTGTAGTTCGCCCCGGGGAACTGGGCCAACGCCCCGGAGACGTCGGCGACGTACCGGGACGGGTCGACCGCCGACTTCACGACGACGACCAGGGTCCCGGAGCACGCCGGCGAGGCCATGGGCTGGCCCAGACCGAGGTCGCCCGACGGCCTCGTCGTCGTCGAGGCACCCGGGACGTCGGCGGTGGTCGGAGCCGCGGCACCCGCGCCTCCGCTCTGGTCGGCGCCCGCCGAGCCGGACGATGCCCCGGCGATCACCACCGCGGCGACGAGGATGGACGCCGCCACGAGGACGCCCGCGGCGACGATCCAGCCGGCGCCGCCGGCGCGCGCGGGCGGCCGGGGGTCCTCGCGCGACGTGGGCCGTGGCTGTGGTGGCGGTGGTGGTGGCTGCCGGGGCACCGGACCGCGGCGGGGATCGGGGCCGACCCAGGTCTCGGCCCGCGCGGCCCGTCGACGCACCGAGGATCCGTCGGTCGACGCGGCTCGCGCTGCTTCGATCAACGCCGTGGCCGACGGTGGGCGGTCGGCGGGGTTCTTGGCCATCCCCGCGGCGATGACGTCGTCGAGCGCGTGGGGCAGGTCGGTCCGGAACTGGCTCACGAGGGGCGGCGGTGCCGCGAAATGGGCGTGCATGAGAGCCGGCAGGCTCTCGGCGGTGAACGGCGCCCGCCCGGTGAGCGTCTCGAACAGCACACAGGTCAGCGCGTAGACGTCCACCGGAGGACCTGAGGGCCGGGGCTCGAAGCGTTCCGGCGCCATGTAGGCGAAGGTGCCGATCGCGGCGCCGGTCGCGGTGAGTGCGGTGCCCGCCGCCCCGGTCCCGACCGCCTGGGCGATGCCGAAGTCGACGAGGTAGACGAAGTCATCGGGGGTCACCAGGAGGTTGGACGGCTTCACGTCACGGTGGACCAGGCGCCGGGCGTGCGCGGCGTCGAGCGCGGACGCCGCCTGATCGAGCAGGGCCAGGGCACGGTCCGTCGGGAGGCCCCCTCGGTCCCGCAGCATGCGTCCCAGATCGACGCCCTCGACCAGGCGCATCTCCAGGTAGAGACGACCGTCGATCTCGCCGTAGGAATGGATCGGAATGACGTGCGGGTCGTTGAGGCTGGCCGCCAGGTACGACTCGCGGCGGAACCGTTCCGTGAACTCGCGGTCGGCCGCCCCGCCGGCCGCGAGCACCTTGACGGCGACGTCGCGACGCTGCTCCCGGTGGCGGGCGCGATGGACCTCGCCCATCCCGCCGCGGCCCACCACTTCGATCAGGTCGTAAGGCCCGAACCGTTCCACGTCGCCCCCCGGAGCCGAGCGAGCACATATCGTGACCTGGCCGGTCGACGAAAATCGCTCACCAGGGCATCGACCAGTCACGAGGGCGCGTTACTCGTCATCCGACGCCAGAGAATTGCGGGGATCGAGCGGCGGACCCTACTGTTCTCGCCGTGGGGTGGCTGCGGCGCATGTTCGGGGAACCCGAGGTGATCGGGCGCATCACCGTCGACGACCAGACGGAATTCGGACGCGACCCCGCGCAGATGATGGACGGGCGGGGCAGTGCCGGTTCAGGGTTGTCGGAGGGGATCCAGCTCCGGCTCGCCGGCGAGATCGGCCGCGGCGACCCCGCTGTCCGCGACGCCGCGGCGCGGGCGCTCGCGGGCTCGGTGACCTCGTCGGGCGTCCAGCTCCGGCTCGCCGGTCACATCGGCCGTGCCGAACCCGACGTCCGCGACGCCGCGGCCCGCGCCCTCCACGGCTCACCCCTCGACGCGGGGATCCAGCTCCGGCTCGCCGGCTTGATCGGTCGGGGCGAACCCGGTGTCCGGAACGCCGCCGCCGAGGCCCTTGCCGGTTCGCCCCTCGACGAGGGCATCCAACTGCGGCTCACCGGCATGATCACCCGAGGCGAACCCGCCGTGCGCGAGGCCGCCGCCCGTGCGCTCGGGCGGTGAGACCCGTGATCACGCCACGGCGGTGCCCTCGAGCTCGACCATCAGGCTCGGGATCGCCAGTCTCGCCACCCCGAGCACCGTGCTAGGCGGCGCTGCCCCGGCCGCGCCCAGTCGCGACGCGAGGACGCCGTAGTGCGCGAGCAGCAGATCGACGTCGGTGGTGTAGACGTCGAGCCGCACGAGATCCGCGAGCGACATCGACGCCTCGCCCAGCACGGATTCCAGATTGTCGAGGCTCCGGCCGAGCTGTGCCGCCATGTCGCCGTCGTGCTGCGGTTTCCCGTCGTCACTCGTCGCCGTCTGGCCCGCGCAGTACAGGACACGAGAAGGACCGGAAACGATTTCTCCCTGATTGAATCCGAAATCCAGCGACCACGTCACCGGGTTGACGGCGATCCGCTCCATTGAACCTCGACTCCATTCCGCCGTTCGACGATCGGTACGGGACGAGCCTGGCGAACAATCACGACATCCCCGGTCATGTATCTGCTAGCTTTTTCCCGGTGCGCGCCGACCGGCTGGTCTCGCTGGTCCTGCTGCTGCGTCGCCGCGGCCGGTCGACCGCGCCCGCCCTCGCCCGCGAGCTGGGCGTCTCCGTGCGCACCGTGCTGCGTGACATCGAGGCGCTCTCCGCCGCCGGGGTCCCGGTCTACGCCGAGCGGGGCCGGCACGGCGGCTTCGCGCTCCTGCCCGGCTTCCGCACCGAGCTCACCGGGCTGAACCACGACGAGGCCCTGGCACTGCTCGCTTCCGGGTCGGGACGCGGCGAGCAGGTGTTCGGTCTCGGTTCGGCTCTCGCCTCCGCCCTGCGCAAGGTGGTCGACGCGCTGCCCGAGGAGCACCAGCAGAGGGCGGACGGGGCCGCGCAGCGCTTCCTCGTCGACCCGGAGACCGACCTGCTCTCCCGCCGCCTGATCGCCGACGAGGTGGCCGACGCGACGATGCTCGCCGTGCGGCGGGCGGTGCTCGCCGGGCACCGTCTGCGGATCCGCTACGCGGCCGCGGGCGACGCGCCGGCCTGGCGCACGGTGGACCCGATCGGCCTGGTCACCGTGCGCGACCGCGCCTACCTGCTCGCCACCAAGGGCGGGGCCGACCGCACCTACCGGCTCTCGCGGGTGCTGGACGCCGAGGAGCTCACCGAGCCGGCCGAGCGGCCCGAGCAGGTCGATCTCGCGCAGGAGTGGCGGGACCGCGGTGCACGGTTCCGCCGCGGCGGCGACCAGGTCGTGGTGGTCGTGCGGATCGACCCGGATCGACGGGAGGAGCTGGCCGGGACGGTGCTCGCCGTCCGGGCCGAGGACGTCGAGCCCGACGGCCGGGTGCGCCTCACGGTGGTCTTCCAGGACGCGCGCCACGCCGAATGGGCGTTGTGGCAGATCGCGAGCGGCGCCGAGGCCCTGGACCCGCCCTGGCTGCGCACCTCCCTGCGCGACCGGGCGGCCGCGATCGCGGCCCGCTACGCGGGCTGAGGACGGGCTACGTGCGCCGTCGGATCGACTCCGCGTAGAGCAGCGGGCGCAGGTGCAGGATCGGGTCGTCGGAGGGCTCGATCCCGTCGGTCACGCGCATCGGGTCGTTGACGAGGACGTCGCCGTCACGCTCGCGTTCGGTGTCGGGTCCGGTGACCTCGACGACCCCGAGGTCGACCCACTCCCGCTCCGCGGGCCAGGCCCTGCTCGAGTCGGTGGTCTGGTCGCCGTCCTCGGCGAGCTGGGCGAGCACGCGGTGGCGCACCGGCACCTGCTCGAGGACCCCGGTCATGAGGTAGTCGTTGTCGGCGTCGGCCTGCTGCTCGGCGGGCAGGGAGGCGACGCCCGCCTCCGGCTCGAGGCGGAAGCGGACGAACCGGCCCTCGCCGTCGGCGTTGACCAGCCGGTACGCGACCAGCGAGTTGAACGCCATCGTGCCCCACGCCAGCGGCGGGTCGCCGAGGGCGGCGATCTGCTCCAGCGCGTCGGCGATCTCCGGGTTCTCCCCGAGGAACTGCTCCGTCGCGACGGGCCCGGTGCCCTGGGCGCGCATCAGGCCGAGGAAGCCCTGCGGCGTGCCGGCGGGAAAGACCGGCCACGACTGGCACACCAGGTCGGTCTCCGACCCGTCGGGAAGGAGGAACTTCACGGCCATGCCGCGCGGGTCGTTCTGCGCCGCGTCGGGGCAGTGGGGGTCGCCGGCGCCGTTGGAGAAGCGGACGATCACGGGTACGGGCTCGCCCTGCATGTGCGCCGCGCGCGTCAGCTCCCGCGCCCGCGGGGTCGCGGTGAACGTCCCGCGCAGGACGATGCCCTTCGCGTGCGTCACGCGGTGACCGGGCACCGAGCCCATGACCACGGCAACCGCGTCGATGAGCTCCCGCGCGAGCTCGGTGTCGTCCTGCACGCCGGTCATGGCTGCCCCCGCACGCCGGTGACGTCGTGGTGGTGACGTCGCGTGCACACCGACGGTAGTAGGTCGTGCACAACCAGACCAGGAGAGTCCGTGCCCGGACGGACGCTCAGGCGTCGGGCGTCGCGAGGTCCCGCCACCACGGCACGGGCCGCCCGACCGCGGCCACCTCGAGCCGCTCCCCCGGCCGCGGGAGGGCGAGCGTGACGCCGTGCTCCGCGGCGGCCCGCACGGCGCGCTCGGCGGGTTCGTCCCAGCCGTGGAAGCCCAGCACGAACGTCGCCCAGTGGATCGGCAGCATGCCGCGCCCGCCGAGGTCGCGGTGCGCCGCGACCGCCTGCTCGGGCGTCGTGTGGATGTCGGGCCACAGGTCGGCGTACGCCCCGATGGGCATGAGTGTCAGGTCGAACGGCCCGTGCGCGGCGCCGGTGCGCGCGTGCACCGTGCTCGGCCCGGTGTCCCCGGCGACGTAGACCGCGTGCGTCGAACCGGCGACTTTCCACGCCGCCCACTGCGTGGTGTTGCGGCGGAAGGAGCGGCCGGAGAAGTGCCGGGCCTCGAGGCACGTCAGCGTCAGCCCCGCGACGTCGAGGACGTCGTCCCAGTCGCCCTCGAGGACGCGGTGCGACGCAACGCCCCAGGACCGCAGGTGCGCGCCGACCCCGATCGGCACGACGAACACCGCGTCGGTGCCCCGGGCCAGCGCGGTGACCGTCGGGCGGTCGAGGTGGTCGTAGTGGTCGTGACTGAGGAGCACGACGTCGACCTCGCCGAGCGCCGCCAGCGGGACCGGCGGGGCGTGCAGGCGCCGGGGCCCGAAGCCCGGCACCGGCGAGGTGCGCTCCGACCAGACGGGGTCGACAAGCACGCGCCGGCCGTCCACCTCGAGCAGCACGCTCGCGTGCCCGCACCACGTCGCGGCGAGCTCGCCCCGTTCGCGCCATGGCCCGTCCGTCGCGAGCGGGATCGGACCGGGCGGCAGGCCTCGCGCGGTGCGCCCGAGCAGCATCGTCGCGAGCTGCCGCACCGTGAGGTCCGGCCGGGGCAGGCCCGTCTCCCGGTTGGCGAAGGTCCCGTCGGTCGCGTGCGGCGACCGGGCCGCGGCACGCCGCAGCTCCGCGGACGACGCCCCCATGGTGTGGCGGATGTGCGTCGCGAACGCGGCACCGCCGAGCACCGCGACGGAGGCGAGGGAGGAGAGCAGGGCGCGGGACCCACGGACCATGATCCCCACGATACGGAGACGATCTCCGCACGCCGCGTCCTCAGCGGGTCGGGTGGAAGAGCTCACCCAACGTCGTGTGGCCGTCGTGCCCGCCGGAGAGCGGCTGGCCGATCACGGCCTCGATCCCGGTGACGAGCAACAGGCCCAGCACGAAGACGATCAGTGCGGCGCCCACGCTGCTCGCGACCGTCGTGATCCGGCTGCGGGGCCGCCCGTGCGCCGGTCCGTTGCCGTCGCCGACACCGGCGAGGTGGATCCCCGGCGGCGTCGTCATGCGCCCGTGGTGGTCACGCGTCGCGGGACGCACGCGGTAGGGCGTCCTCTCGCGCGATCCGGTCTGGTTGGCCCAGTCCATGAGGCGTCTGTACCCCGGCTGCCCTGCGATGAGACACGGAGCACGCGTCAGGTGGGAGTGCCGGAGGACCCGACGACGCCGGCCAGCAGCGCGTCGACGATCCGGGCCGGCATCTCCGGCTCGATCGGCTCGCGCGTCATGACGACGCGGAAGTGCACGGGGCTCACGAGCATCTCGATCACCAGCCGGGGGTCGACGGTGTCCGGGAGCTCGCCACGCTCGATCGCCCGCGTGACCATCTGCCGCGACCGCTCGTAGCGCGAGACCCAGTAGCGCTCGCGGGCCCGCCGCGCGTCGGGGTCGTCGCCGGCGGCGGCGAGCGCGTGCTCGAGCGCGTGGCCGAGGGGCGTGGCGAGGAACGCCGCGAGGTCCCGCGCGTAGGCGATCAGGTCGTCGCGCACCCGGCCCGTGTCGGGGACCAGCAGCTGCTCGGAGACCTCGATCAGCGCGTCGAGCAGCAGGTTCTCCCGGCTCCCCCAGCGGCGGTAGATCGACGTCTCGTGCACCTCCGCGCGCTCGGCCACCTCGGCGACCCGCAGCCCTTCGAGGCCACGGGTGCTCAGCAGCGCGAACGTCGCGTCGAGGACCGCCGCACGGACCCGGGCGGACCGCCCTCCGGGACGTCGCTTCACCTCCGCGTCGACCATGCCCACACTCTAAAGCAAGTGCACTTGCTTTACGTGGTGGCACGGGAGCACACTCCTCCTGACGCAAGTCAACTGGCCTTAAGGAGCTCCCGATGCAGATCGATCGCGACGTCGCGGTCCCCACCCGCGACGGGTCACCCGTCGTCGTCGACGTCTTCCGTCCCGACGGCGAGGGGCCGTTCCCGGTCATCGCGTCGATCAGCCCCTACGGCAAGGACGTCCACTGGCCTGACCGCTACCCCCAGTACGACGCCGTGCCCCACAACGAGCACATGGTCTGGGAGACGCCGGACCCGGAGTGGTGGACGGCGCGGGGCTACGCCCTGCTGCGTGCCGACACCCGCGGCACCGGCAAGTCGCCGGGGCGCATGGACCTCTACGGCCCGAAGGACGCCGAGGACTTCTACGACGTCGTCGAGTGGGCCGGCGAGCAGCCCTGGAGCAGCGGCAGGGTCGCCTCCAGCGGCATCTCCTGGCTGGCGATGATGGGCTGGCGCGTCGCGGCGCTGCGGCCGCCGCACCTGGCCGCGGTGATCGCCTGGGAGGGCGCCACCGACTTCTACCGCGACGTGGCCTACCAGGGCGGCCTCTTCGGCAACGGGTTCGTGGACTTCTGGTGGGCCCGCCAGATCGAGCCCCAGCGCAACGAGACCGACGGCGACGACTGGCGCGCGACGCTGCCGCAGCACCCCCTGCTCGACGACTTCCACCGCGAGCGCACGACCGACCTCGAGCGCATCACGGTGCCGCTGCTCTCCGCGGGCAACTGGGGTGCGCTGCACCTCCACCTGCGCGGCAACATCGAGGGGTGGCGGCGGGCCGCGTCGCCCGAGAAGTGGCTGGTGGTGCACACCGGCAGCCACATCGACCCGTTCTACGCCGACTGGGCCGTCGACCTGCAGCTGCGCTTCCTCGACCGCTTTCTCAAGGACATGCCCGAGCGGATGGACGGCGTCCCGCCGGTGCAGCTCGCCGTGCGCCACGGACGCGAGGTCGCGTGGCGCGCCGCGACCGACCTCCCGCTGCCGCAGACGCAGTGGCGCGAGCTCTACCTGGGCGAGAAGGACCTCGGCTGGACGACACCGGCGCCGGCCACCGTCGGCTACCCCGCCTCCTTCGACACCGAGCCGGCGAGCGAGACCCTCGAGCTCACCGGCCCGGTCGCGCTGCGCCTGTGGCTCTCGACCGACCAGGACGACCTCGACGTGTTCGCCCGCCTCCAGCACCTCGACGCCGACGGGACCCCGATCCCGGGGATCGGGCCGCTCGGCGGGCCGGTGCCGATGGCGATGGGCTGGCTGCGTGCCTCGCACCGCGCGACCGACCCCGCACGCTCCGAGCCGCACCGGCCGTGGCACCCCCACGACCGCGAGACACCGATGCCACCGGGCGAGCCCACCCTGCTCGAGGTCGAGATCTGGCCGACGAGCATCACCCTCGCGCCCGGCGAGCGGCTACGCCTGGAGCTCCTGGCCGACGACAGCGACCTGGGGATGATGGCCCACGACGCGCCCGCACTCCGCCGACCGGCCTCCGGGGCGGCGGTCCACCTCGGCGGCGAGTACGCCTCACATCTGCTCGTCCCCGTGATCCCCGCCCCGTGAGGCCCGGCTCACGCCGCGGCGATGTCCCCTGCCGCCGGCGTGGCGCCGCCGAGGTCGAGGACGTCCACGCTCTGCTCGGTCGAGACGAAGGCGTAGCGACCGTCGGCGCTGAACGTCACGAAGGGCGAGCCGCCGTTGCGGAAGACGGTGACGCGATCGTCCGTGGTGCTGATGAACGTCAGGCTCGGGTCGACCCCGTCGGGGTAGACGTGACCGACGTAGGCCCAGCGCCCGTCCGGGGAGAACGACACCCGCTGGTAGCCCGTGACGGGCACGGTCTCGACCACCGTGTCGTCCGCGGTGTCGATCACCGTGACCTCCGAGGAACCGTGGTTCGACACGTAGAGGCGCCGACCGTCGGGGCTCAGCACCAGCTCCCCCGGGCCCGCGCCGACGGTGATCGTGCGGGACGTCCCGGCCACCGTGTCGATGGCCGTCACGGTGCCCTCCTCGTTGTTCGTCACGTAGACCCGGGCGCCGTCGGGGGTGACGACGGGGTCGCTCGTGTAGAGCCCGGCCGGGGCCGAGGCGAGCAGGGTGCCGGTCGTGAGGTCGATCGTGTTGACCACCCGCGGTGAGCCGAAGGCTCCGGACGTCACGTGGATGCGGGTGCCGTCCGGGCTGAACACCACCTCGCCGGGCTGGTCCAGCAGCACGTCGAGGACCGTGTGGCCGTCGGAGGGATCGATGACGAGCACCCGGCCCGCGGCGATGTCGGACACGGCGGCCAGGCTGCCGTCCGGGCTGGTGCGGACCTCGTTGAACAGCGCGGTCCCGGAGTCCGGATGGATGGTCATCGAGATCACGCGGAGCACGTCCCCGGTCGCGGTGTCGATCACCGTCAACGTGCCCTCGACGTCGTTCCCCACGTACGCCCGCGCGCCGTCGGGGCTGAACTGCGGGGTCCTGGCGTAGGCACCGACCGACGGGGTGGCGATGACCTCGTTGCGCGTGGTGTCGATGACGAGGACCCGGCCGCCGGTGTAGTCCCGGACGAGGATGCGGGTCCCGTCCGGCGAGATGGGCGTGTCGTACGTGCCGGTGGCCGCGATGCGCTCGACGATCGTGTTCGTCGCCGTGTCCACGACGGCGATCTCGCCCTCCGACTGGTTGAGCAGGTAGAAGCGGCTGCCGTCCGGGCTGAACAGCCCGTACGCGGGGGTGGTGTCGCCGGTCAGCATCGTCGTGGGGATCGCGGTGGCCGTGTCGATGGCCAGGATCCGGCCCAGCCCGTAGTCGAGGACGTAGTAGTACCTGCCGTCGGGGCTCTGCAGCGCGTAGCCGCCCTCGTCCAGCGTGCCCACCGGGATCGTCGACACCGCCCCGGTGGTCGTGTCGATCACGAGGATCTCGCCGGCGGAATGACTGAAGACGTAGGCACGCGAGGAGTCGGGGCTGAAGACGGCGGACTCGGGCGAGTCGGCGGTCGCGACCTGGGTCGCGACACCGGTCGCGCTGTCGATCAGCAGGATCCGCCCGTCGATGAACGTCGTGACGACGGCGTGCGTGCCGTCGGGGCTCACGGCGCTCCAGCTGTACCCCCCGACGGGCACGGAGCTCGTCGGCGTGAGCACCGGGCTGGGCGTGAGCTCGGGGATCGGGACGGTCTGGTTCACCTCGGAGGTGTCGCCCACCGCGAGGAGGGAGAAGCTGCGCCGGCTGACCGTGCCGTCCGCCTCGGTGACGGTCACCGTGAACGTGTCGTAGTCCGGCCCCGGCGTGAGGGCGGCGGCCTCCCGGGCGGCGCGGCTGGGGGTGTAGACGTAGCTGCCGTCCGCGTTGACCGTGACGCGCCCCCTGGTCGGAAGCGTGCTGACCACGTAGGTCCGCGCGACGCCGTCGTCGGGCGCCACGCGCCCGGTCGTGACGCCCGTGGTCGGGTCGACGACGATGCCGGTCGACGGCGCCCCGGCGGCGGTGACGTAGACGGTCACGCTCGTCGTGACCGTGTGGGAGCCGAAGAGCCGGTCGGCCAGCACGGGGTGGCGGACGGCGAGCGCGGCGTGCAGGAGCCGTGTGAACCCGCCCAGGCCGGGCTTCGTTGGGTCGTTGTCGCGCACGCGGATCGTGAACGTGTCGCTGCCGCCGGTCCGGGCAAGCTCGTCGCCCGGGGTGTAGACGTAGGTGCCGTCGCTGTTGACGACGACCGTGCCCTGGGTCGGTCCCTGCGCGAGCTCGTAGGTCAGCCGGTCGCCGTCCGGGTCGGTGCCCGTGACCGCACCGACGACCTCGCCGGTGCCGGGCCCACCGGTCTGACCGGGCCGCACGACGGGGCTCTGGTTGAACAGCGGGTTCTCGCCGCGGCGGAACCACGCCCACTGCGCCAGGAGCAGAGCCCCGGGCGCGGGTGGCGGCGCCGTGGGTCCGGCTGCGGTGCTCGGCCGGACGCCGAACAGGGCGGACACCAGGCGGCTCAGCAGGTCGGCGCGGGGGTGCGGGCGGGGCGGAGTGGCCGTACGCGCGGAGGCGGTGAGCGTCGTGGCCGCTGGTGCCGCCGCGTCGGTCGTCGTCGGCCCGGCGGCCGGCACGGCGGTGGCGGGGCTCGTGGCGGAGTTCGTGGCGGCCGGGGTCGGGGTCGCACTCGTCCGGGTGGCCGGTGCCGTCGCCACGGGCGTCGGGTCGACCTCGTCCACGGCGTCGGTCGGGTCGGCGGGCGCGTCCGGCGTCGCGACGCTCCCCGATGACGGGGTCTCCGGGGTCTCGGCGCTCTCCTCGCCGCCGGTCCCGCCGGCGCCGCTGCCGTCGGTGCCGGTCTCGCCCGTGCTGGTCTCGCCTGTGCTGGTCTCGCCCGTGCTGGTCTCGCCCGTGCTGGTCTCGCCCGTAGTGGTCTCGCCCGTCTGGTCCGCGTCGTCGTCATCGGTGTCGGTGACGTCCTCGTCGGTGCCGCTCTCCCCGGTGCCGCTCTCCCCAGAGGCGGTTGTGCCGTCGGCGTCGCCCGAGCCGCCGGCGTCGCCGGCGTCCCCCGCGTCGTCGTCGGCCGCCGCGACGGCGACGTTCACGATCACCCCGACCGAGACGCCCTCGTCCGCCGACTGTCCCCCCTGCAGCAGCAACCCCGTCCCGAGCGCAGCGACCACCGCCGCCTGCGCGGTCCGCGAGGTCGCCGCGGTCATCGCGGACCGACGGGCCTTGGCGATCCTCGCGGACTTCCGCGCCCTGGCCGCCGCTGCGGTCGCCGCCCTCGTGTCCACACGCTTCTTCACGCTCGGTTCCCCCCGGGTCGGAGCCGTTCGGCCCACCTCGGAAGAGTTCATCGCAGCAGAGCGCTACATCGCATCAGTCTTTACTAGGCTGATCGGGTGGTGGAACGGTCGACCACCCAGTACTTTTCGACGTTGCGTCACATCCTTGGCGGCGAGCGTGACGATCCCGCCCCCGCCGCCGGTGGGACATGCTGTCACCGGTGCCGGAGAACGGGAGGTCACGGCGATGACGACGTCCGAGGACACGACGAAGAAGTCGAAGAAGGCGAAGAAGGCCAAGCGCTTCCCGAAGGAGATCTACGAGGCCGAGCTGCTCCGCTTGCAGGGCGAGCTGGTCCAGATGCAGGAATGGGTCAAGGCGACCGGGACACGGCTCGTGGTGGTCTTCGAGGGACGGGACGCGGCCGGGAAGGGCGGCGCCATCCAGCGGGTCGTCGAGAACCTCAATCCCCGCGTCGCCCGCATCGTCGCCCTGCCCGCGCCCACCGAGCGCGAGCGCACCCAGTGGTACTTCCAGCGCTACGTCCCGCACCTGCCCGCGGCCGGCGAGATCGTGCTGCTCGACCGGTCCTGGTACAACCGCGCCGGCGTCGAGCGCGTCATGGGCTTCTGCACCCCGCAGGAGTACGACCGCTTCCTGCGCCAGTGCCCGACCTTCGAGGACATGCTCGTCGAGGACGGGATCCTGCTGCGCAAGTACTGGTTCTCGGTGAGTCCCGACGAGCAGGAGAAGCGCTTCCGCGAGCGCCTGGACAACCCGCTCAAGCGCTGGAAGCTCTCGCCGATGGACCTGGAGTCGATCAGCCGCTGGGACGAGTACTCGAAGGCGAAGGACGACATGCTCGCCGCCACCGACACCGAGATCGCCCCGTGGACGATCGTGGAGTCCGAGGACAAGCGCCGGGCCCGGCTGAACATGATCGCCCACCTGCTCGCCACGGTGCCGTGGTCGCCGATCGAGCTGCCCACGCTCGAGATCCCGGCCCGGCCGCCGAGCGAGGGCTACGTCCGCCCGCCCCGCGAGCTCGCCCGCGCCGTCCCCGACCACGCGTCCACGCTGCTCGGGAAGGCCTGATCCTCAGGCGCCGGGCGGGACGATCACGACCTTGCCGGGCAGCGACCCCTCGTTCGCGCGGGCGTGCACGTCCGCCAGGTCCGCCAGCGACACCCGCTCCGCGACGTCGACGCGCAGCTCGCCGCGGTCGACGAGAGCCACCAGGTGCGCGAGCTCGTCGGCGTCGCTGCGGACGAAGACGTCGACGGCGCGGACGCCGCGTGCCTCGTCGGCGGGCGCCGGCGTCCGCGGCACGGTGTTGACGACGACGCCGCCGTCGCGCACCCGGGCGACGAGCGCGCTCAGCTGCTCGGGGGTGATCGTGGCGAGGTTGAGCAGGACGTCGACCGGCTCGGCGACCGCGGCGACCACGTCGGTGGCAGTGTGGTCGACGACCTCGTCGGCGCCGGCCGAGGTCAGCCGCTCGGTGCTGCGCGCACCGCCGGTCGCGATCACGTGGGCCCCGGCGTGCTTCGCGAGCTGCACGGCGTAGCCGCCGACCCCGCCGCTCGCCCCGTTGATCAGGACACGCTGCCCGGCCGTCAGCTTCGCGTCGTCGATCAGGGCCTGCCAGGCGGTCAGCCCCACCATCGGCAAGGCGGCGGCGTCGGCCAGGGGGATGCTCGTCGGCGCCGGCGCCAGCACCTCGGCGGGCGCGAGGACATACTCCGCGGCCGCGCCGTCGGCCACCATCGGCAGGAAGCCGACCACCGCGTCGCCGACCGCGACGCGGTCGACACCGTCCCCGAGCGCGTCGACCGTGCCGGCGACGTCGATGCCGGGGACGTGCGGCAGCGCGACCGGGAAGACCTCGCGCAGGTACCCGCCGCGGATGCCGTCGTCCACGAGGTTGAACGCCGTCCCCGCGACGCGGAGCCGCACCTCGCCCGCGCCGGGAACGGGCTGCACCACGTCCTCGTAGCGCAGGACGTCCGGGCCACCGAACTCGTGGAACCGCACTGCCTTCATCAGGGGAGCCTCACTCTCGCGACCAGTGCTTCGAACTCGAAGCACTGCGGTGACGCTAGACCTGCTTCGATTTCGAAGCAAGTAGACTCCGGCGCCGTGCCGGACCCGCCCCACGCCGTCGACCCCGTCCAGCTCGGCGCCTACTTCGCCCTCATCGAGGTGTCCGGCCTGCTGCGCCACGCGATCGAGCAGCAGCTGCGCGAGGCGGGCGATCTGACGTTCGTGCAGTTCCAGGTGCTGATGCGCCTGGACCAGGCCGCGGAGGGCAGTCGTCGCATGACCGAGCTCGCCGACGCGATCGTGCACAGCCGCAGCGGCCTGACCTACCAGGCGGGCCGGCTCGAGAAGGCGGGCCTGATCACACGGACGCCCTCCCCGGACGACGAGCGGGGCGTCACGGTGACGATCACCGACGCCGGGCGCGCGCTGATCGCCCGCGTGCTTCCCGGCCACGAGGAGGTCGTCGGCCGGATGCTCTTCGAGCCGCTCTCGCGCGAGGACTCGCAGAAGCTGTCCGACCTGCTGCTCCCGGTCCGCGACCACATGCGCGCGGCCCCACCCCGCTCGGCGGCGCCGCGACGGAGGGGCGCGCCCGGATAGGTCATCGATGCTGCCCGGCCCCGCGCCCTTGATTCCTCCGGGTGCTCCTCCGGGGCGACCTCATCGCCCCAGAGGAGCACCGGGGGCGATCATGCCCACCCCTGGGGTCAGCGCACCCAGCGCTCCGCGATCGCGTCGAGCCGCTCAAGCACCTCGCGCTCGGGACCCGGGTCCACCCAGAACGCGATGCGCTCGACGCCGACGTCCTCGTACCCCGTGACGTCGAGGGCGTCGGGATCGGCACCGAAGACCGTGAACGGCACGTCGGGCCGCCCCTCGTCCGCCAGCCACGACCGGACCCGGCGGTAGGTCGCGACGTCGAAGGTGTCGGGGAGCCAGGCGTCGCCGTGGTCGCGCAGGCGGCGCAGGGCGGCCTCGCTCTCCCCGCCGACGTAGATCGGCGGGTGCGGGCGCCGGACGGGCTTGGGCCAGCACCAGATCGGGTCGAAGTCGACGTACTCGCCGTGGAACTCGGCCTGCTCCTCGGTCCAGATGCGGCGCATCGCGGCCAGCTTCTCGTCGAGCACCCTGCCGCGCCTGCGCGGGTCCACGCCGTGGTTGCGGGCCTCCTCGCGGTTCCATCCCGCGCCGACGCCGAACAGCGCCCGCCCGCCGGAGACGAGGTCGAGGCTCGCGACCTGCTTGGCGGTGTGGATCACGTCGCGCTCCGCCGGCAGGGCCACGCCCGTCCCGAGCCCGAGGCGCGAGGTGGTCGCGGCGACCACGGCGAGCGTCACGAAGACGTCGATCGTGCGGTGGAAGTGCCGCGGCAGCTCGCCACCCGTGGGCGCGGGACTCTCCCGGCTCACCGGGATGTGCGAGTGCTCGGGCACGAAGAGCGACTCGAAGCCCCGCTCCTCGAGCGCCGGCCCGAGCGCGGCGGGCGCGATGGTCTCGTCGGTGGCGAACAGCACGACCCCGTACTTCACCCGCGTGATGATCGCGGCATGCGGGCGACCACGCCACAGGTCTTTCGCTCAACTCGATGGTTGAGTACTGTTCTAGGACTACCGACACCGACGAAGGGACGGACCGATGCCCACGCTCATGGTCGACTTCATCATCTCGCTCGACGGGTACGGCGCCGGCGAGGGCTGGCCCGGCTTCTGGGGCATGGAGGGGCCGGAGTACCTCGGCTGGCTCGACGAGCAGGAGGAGCACACCGCTCTGCTGGGTGCGACGACCTACCGGCTCATGTCGGGGTTCGCCACCGAGATGCCCGACGAGCTCGCGCCGATGACCGCGCAGCCGAAGATCGTGTTCTCCTCGACGCTGGAGAAGCCCCTGAGCTGGGCGAACACGGAGCTCGTCGACACCGACCCGGTCGCCGCCGTCCGGGCCCTGAAGCAGGACCACCCGCGGTCCCTGCGCACCGTCGGCAGCCTCACCCTGACCCGGGCGCTGCTCGGCGCCGGCCTCGTCGACCGCTTCCGGGTCGTCGTGTTCCCGGTGATCACCGGCGTCACCGGCCGGGACAGGGTCTTCGACCACTACCCCGACATCCGCCTCGAGATGGTCGACACCCGCACGTTCGACGGGCGGCTCCAGCTCCTGGAGTACGTGCCGACGCTCCTCTAGTGGCCGGCGAGGAGCTTGACCGCGATCACGACGCCCCCGATCGCGACGTTCACCAGCCCGGCGACGAGGGCCGCGACGAACCCGGAGCCCATCCGGCGCCCGATCCCGAGCCCCCAGCCGAACATGATCAGCAGCGAGATCCCGGCCGACGTGTAGAGCGCGGTCGTCAGCTCCAGCACGTCCAGGGCCGCGACGCCGATCAGCAGGAGCGGCCCGACCGCGGCGATCAGCAGCGCGCTCGACACGAACAGCATGCGACGCAGCTCGTGACCCCGCGGCCGGTGGCCGTAGGCGGCGAGGTGGGCCTGGTAATCGGCGGCGACGGTGGCGAGCCAGAGGCCCAGCACGGTGCCGGCGACCGACAGGGCCGCGGCCCCCGCTCCCTCCGCGCCGGCCGCCGCGAGCCCGAGCACGACGGCGACGACGGTCAGCTCGGCGTAGATCCGCTCCTTGAGCCGCTCGGCGAGCACCGCGACCGGCGGGTGCTCCCGCCAGTGGTCGGCATCCCTCTCGGAGAGGTCGTCGGCGGAGCTCACGGCGACACCGTAGGCCGTCGGACGCGGAAGGCGTCGGCCGGAGATCACGGGCGGCGGGTGCACCTCGCCCGGCCGACACGAGTGCACGACGCGCTCGTGATCTCGAGTGGAGCGCCCGGCGGCGCCCGCAGTCGGCGCATCTAGCCTGGGCGGTGTGCCGATGACCGCGAAGTACGCCACCACGTGCGGGGTCTGCGCCTCCGCCGTCTCCCCCGGCGAGGAGATCGCGCGCTCGGGCGAGCGCTGGGCGCACGCGGCCTGCGCCGACACGTCGGGCGCGGGCGCCACGCCGAAGAAGACGACGAGCACGACCAAGGCCAAGAAGCCGCCCCGCCCGGACATGCCGGCGGCCGAGGGCGCGCTCGAGGTGTGGACGGACGGCGCGTGCTCCGGCAACCCCGGCCCGGGCGGCTGGGCCTGGGCCACCCGCGACGGCCGCCAGGACAGCGGCGGCGCCCCGGGCACCACGAACCAGCGCATGGAGATCCAGGCCGCGCTGGAGGCGGTGCGCGCGCTCGACGGCCCGCTCGTCGTCGTCAGCGACTCGACCTACGTCGTGAACTGCTTCCGCGACGGCTGGTGGAAGGGCTGGATCGCGCGGGGCTGGACGACCAGCGCGAAGAAGCCCGTGGTCAGCCGCGACCTCTGGGAGCCGCTGATCACCATGGTCAACGACCGCGGTGACGTGTCCTTCCGGTGGACCAAGGGCCACTCGGGCGACGAGATGAACGACCTCGTCGACCGGCTCGCCGTCGAGCAGTCGAAGGCCGTCGCCGCGTCCTAGGCAGCGAGCCCGTCGACGACGAGCGTGGCGAGCTCGGCGTAGGCCTCGCCGTCGGACAGCCCCGTCGCCTCGGCGACCGCCCGCTGCTGGATGCGCACCATCTGGGCCGCGACGAGGTCGGCGACGAACCCCGCATGCACGGCACGGAACGCGCCCGCCGCCACGCCCTCGTCGATGAGCTCGCCGATGCGCCGGGCCGCGACCCGGGTGTTGCGCTCGTAGACCTCGGCCGCCGGCGGGAAGGACGCCACGTCGTCGAAGAACCGCGGCGAGGCGGCGGCGAGCTCGCGCGAGACCGCACCGAGGTAGGCCGCGATGCGGTCGCGGGGTGAGCGCGCCCGTCCCAGGCTCTCCTCGACGCGGGCGGTCGCGCCCCGGAAGAACCCGACCACCGCGGCGCGGACGAGCTGCTCCTTGCTCCCGGCCAGCGTGTAGAGCGTCCGCTTCGAGCAGCGCAGCCGGGCGGCCACGTCGTCGAGGGTGAGGTGGGCGAACCCCTCGGCGAGCACCAGCTCGACCACGCCGGCCTCGAGCTCGTTGCGCCGGGCCTCACCACGGCGGACGGGGGCGCTGGTCACATCGGCATCCCTTCACCGGCTCTATCGGTACTGTGTAGCGTACTTCAGTACCGACAGGAGGACCCATGGCCGTCGACCGCTTGCTGCCCACCCAGGAGGCCGAGGACCTCCTGGAGCTGACCCGCGACCTCGCCGACAAGGAGCTCGCGACACGGGTCGAGCAGCACGAGCGGGCGGAGACCTATCCCGAGGGCCTGTTCCCGACGCTGGGCGAGGCCGGCCTGCTGGGGCTGCCCTACCCCGAGGACCTCGGCGGCGGCGGCCAGCCGTACGAGGTCTACCTGCAGGTCCTCGAGGAGCTCGCGGCCCGCTGGGCGGCCGTGGCCGTGGCGACGAGCGTGCACGGGCTCGCGTGCTTCCCGCTCGCCACGTACGGCAGCGAGGAGCAGCAGCAGTGCTGGCTGCCGAGCATGCTCGCCGGCGAGCAGATCGGCGGCTACAGCCTCTCCGAGCCCCAGGCCGGGTCGGACGCCGCCGCGCTGCGGTGCAAGGCGGAGCAGGTCGAGGACGGCTACCGGATCACCGGGACGAAGGCGTGGATCACGCACGGCGGGATCGCCGACTTCTACGCGCTGTTCGCGCGGACCGGCGAGGGCTCCGCGGGCATCTCCTGCCTGCTCGCCCCGGGGCAGGCGGACGGGCTGAGCTGGGGGAAGCCCGAGGAGAAGATGGGCCTGCACGCCGTCCCGACGGCGACGGCCCACTGGGACGGCGCCGTCCTCGACGCCGACCGGCTGATCGGGCGCGAGGGCCAGGGCCTGCAGATCGCGTTCAGTGCCCTCGACTCCGGTCGGCTCGGCATCGCCGCCTGCGCCACCGGGCTCGCCCAGGCCGCCCTGGAGGCCGCCGTCGACTACGCGAACGAGCGCGAGACGTTCGGCCGGAAGATCGTCGACCACCAGGGCCTGGGCTTCGTGCTCGCCGACATGGCCGCCGCCGTCGACTCGGCGCGCGCGACCTACCTCGACGCCGCCCGTCGTCGCGACCTCGGCCGCCCCTACAGCTGGCAGGCGAGCGTCGCGAAGCTCGTCGCCACCGACGCGGCCATGAAGGTCACCACCGACGCCGTCCAGGTGTTCGGCGGCTACGGCTACACCCGCGACTTCCCGGTGGAGCGCTTCATGCGCGAGGCGAAGATCATGCAGATCTTCGAGGGCACCAACCAGATCCAGCGACTGGTCATCAGCCGCGGGTTCGCCCGCTGACGGTCCCGTCGGCGGCCCCACCGAGCGCAGGAGAGCCACCATGGACATCGACGGCATCGCGGCGGTGGTCACCGGCGCGGCGTCCGGCCTGGGCGCCGCCACCGCGGCACACCTCGCCGCACGGGGGGCGACGGTCTTCGGTCTCGACCTGGAGACGTCGATCGCCGCGGCCGGGCCGGTGCCCGACGGCGTGACCCTTCTGCCCGCCGACGTCACGCAGGAGGAACCGGTGCGCGCGGCGGTCGCCACCGCCGCGGGCGCCGCGCCCCTGCGTCTGGCCGTCAACTGCGCGGGCATCGCCCCGTCGGCGCGCATCCTGTCCCGCCGGGGCCCGCACGACCTCGAGCTGTTCCACACCGTGCTCAAGGTCAACCTGCTGGGCACCTTCAACGTGATGCGCCTGGCGTCGGAGGAGATCGCGAAGACCGAGCCCGACACCCACGGCCAGCGCGGTCTCATCGTCGACACCGCGTCGATCGCGGCGTTCGAGGCCCAGGTCGGCCAGGTCGCCTACGCGGCCTCGAAGGCCGGGGTCGCCGGCATGACCGTCACGGCCGCCCGCGACCTCGCGCAGTACGGCATCCGCGTCGTCACCATCGCCCCGGGCATCGTCGACACCCCGATGATGTCCGGTTTCAGCGACGACGTCCGCGCCGGTCTCGCCGCCTCGGTGACGTTCCCGCAGCGGCTCGCCGGGCCCGACGAGTACGCCCGCCTCGTGGGCATGGTCGCCGAGCACGACTACCTCAACGGCGAGACCATCCGCATGGACGGCGCCCTGCGGATGACCGCGCGCTGAGACGGCGGAACGGTGCGATCCGACGGGCGGTCCCGCGCGAACCCCTTCTGTGTCCCCGTCGTCCTCGTCGTCACAGCCCCCGCCCCGGGACGAGGAGCGCCCGCTCGACGCCCGCGAGACGCGCGAGTTCGAGGGCCTGATGGCCGACTACCGGCGCACCGCGCGCCGACGGACACGCCTGCCCCGGCACCCGGCGCCGGAGGGTCTCCGCGCACGCACGGTCGTGCTCGTGCTGCTGGCGAGCGCGGTGTTCGCGGTCCTCAGCGCGATGCTGCCCGCGCCCGCGAACCTGTGGTCCCCGGTCGGCCTGCTCGCCGCGGTGGCGCTGGCGAGCCTGGCGTGGGCGGTCCGCGCCGCCCGGCGCCGTCCCTGACGCCTGTTCCGCCCGTCGGGACCTTCACATGCCCGTGAACCGCCCTGTATCTTCTCAGGAAACGCATGCTCCCTTGCTGAGACACGGCGGTCTCACCACCACGGACGCGCA
This sequence comes from Actinomycetospora aeridis, assembly GCF_037400275.1. Classification (NCBI taxonomy): domain Bacteria; kingdom Bacillati; phylum Actinomycetota; class Actinomycetes; order Pseudonocardiales; family Pseudonocardiaceae; genus Actinomycetospora; species Actinomycetospora aeridis. The sequence continues at coordinate 121,893 of NZ_JBBEGL010000007.1, forward strand.
CCTGGGCCCCAGGTCGGGAGGAATCGATGACCAGCCTGAACCCTCTGGAATTCCGCATCACCCCGGGCGATCTGGTCGCCGAGCTCAAGACCAGGACCCCGAAGATCGGGATCAACGAAGGGCTGTGGCCGGGTCTCACGATGTACCGGTACGACGCCCCGGCGGTACCGATGTGGGAAGAGGTCCGTGAACTGCACCTGTGCGTCATCGCGCAGGGCCGCAAGTGCGTCACCGCCGACGGCGGCAAGACCTACTACGACCCGCTGACCTACTTCGCGATCAACGACAACGTGCCCTTCCGCACGGAGATCATCGAGGCGAGCCCCGCGAAGCCGTTCCTCTCGTTCGGCCTGCAGCTCGACCACGAGCTGGTGCGCCAGGTGTCGTCGGACATCCTCCTCGAGCGCCAGACCACCGCTTTCACCAGCTCACGGCCCCAGAAGCCGACGAAGCCGTCCTTCGTCTCGGCGCTCGACCGCGACATGATGGACGCGATCCTGCGCTTCCTGCGCGCCCTCTCGAACGGGGCCGACCGCCGCATCCTCGCGCCGGTCTACCTCAAGGAGATCGTCTATCGCGCGCTGCAGGCCGAGCAGTACTCACGGCTGATCGAGCGGGCGGCGAGCGAGAGCCAGAGCAACCCGGTGAGCGCGATCATCGCCTACGTGCACGAGAACCTCGCGGAACCGCTGTCGGTGAGCGAGCTCGCGGAGCGCGCGTTCATGAGCCCGTCCGCGTTCTCGCACCTGTTCCGGGACGTCGCCGGGAAGTCGCCGTACCAGTTCATCAAGGAAATGCGTCTCACCAAGGCGCGCGAGCTGCTCATCGAGAACGAGTCCAGCATCACGAACATCTCGAAGGCCGTCGGCTACCGTTCGACGTCGCATTTCATCAACGAGTTCCGCGATCGGTACGGCATGACGCCCCGCGCGTGCAGCGACGCCCTCTCCGGCCGCGAGGAGCAGCACGGCTGAGACGCCGCGCCGCGGTCACCAGTCGGCGGCCAGGTAGGTCGTCTCGAGGAACTCGTAAATACCCTCGAAGCCGCCCTCGCGGCCCAGCCCGGACTGCTTCGTGCCGCCGAAGGGCGCCGCGGGGTCGGAGAGGGCGCCGCGGTTGACCCCGACCATGCCGACGCCGAGCCGCTCGCCCACCGCGAGGGCCCGGCCGAGGTCGCGCGAGTACACGTAGCCCGCCAGCCCGTACTCGGAGGCGTTGGCCAGCGCGACCGCGTCGTCGTCGTCGGCGATCGTGATGATCGGCGCGACCGGACCGAACGTCTCGTCGACCGACAGGACGCCCTCGCGGTCGACGCCGCTGAGCACCGTCGCCGGGTAGAAGAACCCCGGCCGGTCCAGGGGTGCTCCCCCGGTGTGCACCTTCGCGCCGTCGCCGACGGCGCTCTCGACCCGGGTCGCGAGGTCGTGCCGGCGGCGCGCGTTGACCATCGGGCCCAGCTGGGTCGCCTCGTCGGTGCCGGGGCCGACGACGAGCGCCGCCATCCGGGCGCTGAGCAGCTCGGCGAAGTCGTCGGCGACCGCGGTGTGCACCAGGAAGCGGTTGGCCGCCGTGCACGCCTGCCCGCCGTTGCGCATCTTCGCGATCATCGCGCCCTCGACGGCGGCGTCGAGGTCCGCGTCGTCGAGCACCACGAACGGCGCGTTCCCGCCGAGCTCGAGCGAGGTGTTGACGATCCGCTCGGCGGTCTGGCGCAGCAGGGCCCGGCCCACCGGCGTGGATCCCGTGAACGACAGCTTGCGGACCCGCGGGTCGGCGAGCGCGCGCTCGACCAGCTCGCCCGGCCGGTCCGTGGTCAGGACGTGGACGACGCCCTCGGGCACGCCGGCGCGGGCCAGCAGGTCGGCGAGGTACAGCGCGGTGAGCGGGGTGTCCTCCGCGGGCTTGAGCAGCGCCGTGCAGCCGGCCGCGAGCGCGGGGGCGAGCTTGCGGGCCGCCATCGCCGCGGGGAAGTTCCACGGCGTGAGCAGCAGCGTCACCCCGACGGGACGGTGCACGGTCAGGATGCGGTTCGCCCCGCCCGGAGCGGTGCGCAGCTCGCCCCCGATCCGCACGGCCTCCTCGGCGAACCACCGGAAGAACTCCGCGGCGTAGCGCACCTCGGCCCGGGCGTCCGCCCGTGTCTTGCCCATCTCGAGGCTCATCAGCCACGCCAGCGGCTCGAGCTCGTCGAGCATCAGCTCGTGCGCGGCCGCCAGGATCTCCGAGCGCCGCCGCGGCGCGGTCGCCGCCCAGCCCGGCAGGACCCGGGAGGCCTCCTCGACCGCGGCGCCGACGGCGGCGCCGTCGACCCGCGGGACCTCGGCGATCGGCTCGCCCGTCGACGGGTCGAGCACCGTGAAGGTGTCGCCGGACGTCGACGGGACGAGCCGCTCCAGGAGGGGAGCCGGGTGAACGTCGAGGATCACCCGACGATCTTCCAGTAGGAGTCCTTGCGGGAGATCAGCTCGCCGCGGAACTCCCAGTGGTCGCACCCCCGCGCGTTGATCGTCGTGCCGTCGGTCGTCGTGCCGTGCACGAGCCACTCCGACACCCCGAGGTCACCGCTGACCCAGTGCCGGTCGGCGTCGTACTGCACGTCGGGGACGCCCGCGAACCGGGCGGCCAGCGCCGCGCGGACGGCGTCCTTGCCGGTGGAGCGCGCGCCCCACGGGTCCGGGCCCTTCGACGCGTCGAACACGCAGTCGTCGGTGAAGTACTCCATGATCGCGTCCAGGTCGTGCGCGTTGAACGCCTTCATCAGCGCTTCCAGCGTCTCGACCGTCACCTGGGCGTCCGTCATCGCCGTGTCTCCCGTGTCGTCGGAATCGGTCAGAAGGCCGAGAAGCCGATGGCCCTCAGCTGCTCGCGCCCGTCGTCGGTGATGTCGGCCGGCTTCCAGGTCGGCAGCCACTCCCACTCGACGCGGAACTCCGTGTCGATCGCGTCCATCTCGTGCTTGACCTGGATCTCCATCACGTCGGTCAGCGGGCAGGCCGCCGACGTCAGCGTCATGGTGATCGTGGCGACGCCCGCGTCGTCCAGCCGGACCCGGCGGACGAAGCCGAGGTCGACGACGTTCACCCCGAGGTCGGGGTCGATCACGTCGTAGAGCGCCTCGCGGACAGCGAGCTCGGCCCCGGTCTCCGGCCGGTCGTCCCGTGGCCGCGGCTCCGCCGCCGGGGCGGGCGCCTCGACCGGCACGGACCGCGACGCCACGACGCCCCTGGGGCGCAGCACGATCGTCACGTCGCTGGTCTTGCTGCTGATCCAGTCGGCGACGCCGTGCGCCTTGCGCCGGACGCGCACGATGTCCTCGGCGGCCACGGCCGTGGCGCCGGAGAGGACGAGCACGTCGGTGTCGAGCCCGGCCTCCTGCGCCCGGACGATCGCCTCGTCCAGCACGCGGGCCAGCTGCTCGCAGGTCCTCCCCGGGCCGAAGCGCAGCCGGGCGCGTGCCGGCACGGCCGGCTGGCCCACCACCCGGTCCAGTGCTGCGGTGGCCTCGGCCTCGGCGACCCGGACCTGGTCCTTCCGGACGACGATGTCGGTCATGTCCGCCAGTGCGGTCATCGGACAACCTCCGATCGGCGTGCGCCTGCCCCGCGCGGCAGCAGGCTCTTGAGTGCGACGTCCTGGTCGGCGAGCTGCTCCGCGGTGACCTCGTGCGGGACGCCCATCACCTTGCGCGCCTGCAGCACGTCGCGCGGGCGGTCGAGCGCGACCATCGCCGCGATCCGTCCCCCGACGAGGGAGAAGATCGCGAACGAGCGGTCCTCGACCGACCCGCGGATCACCGTCTCGCCCTCGCCGGTGAGCTGACCCAGCGACTGCAGGTTGTGGTCGTACTGGTGGGACCAGAAGAAGTGCTGCCCGGTGAACGGTTCGGCGTGTCCGAGCAGGGTGCGGGCCAGGTTCCCGCCGTGCTTGACGGCCGTGTCGTGGTGCTCGACCCGCAACCGCCGGCCGTGCTCCGGGTGGAGCCGCTCGGCGACGTCGCCGATCGCGTACACGTCGGGCGCGCTGGTCCGGCCGTACTCGTCGGTGAGGATGCCGCGCTCGACGGCGAGGCCGGCCTCGACGGCGAGCTCGACGTTCGGCACCGAGCCGACGCCGACGAGCAGCTCGTCGCACGCGACGATCTCGCCGTCGCGGGTGGTCAGCTCGAGCCCGGCGCCGGTCTCGGTCATCGCGGTGACGACCTCGCCGGTCCGGATCGCGACGCCGTGCTCGCGGTGGATGTCGACGATCGCGCGACCGAACTCCGGTCCCAGCACGCGGCCCAGCGGCAGCGGCTCCGGCTCGAACACCGTCACCCGCACACCGCGCTCCGCCGCCACCGCGGCCACCTCGCACCCGATGAACCCGGCGCCGAGGATCACCAGGTGCCTGCCCGCCGACAGGCGCTCGCCGAGCCGCTGCGAGTCCGCCAGCGTGCGCAGCGCGTGCACGCGCTCGCCGGCGAACCCGTCGAGCGTCCGCGCCCGGACACCCGTGGCGAGCACGAGCGCGTCGTAGCCCAGCGCGCGGCCGTCGGACAGCGACACCCGGCGCTCGGCCGGCCGCAGCGCCTCGACGCGGGTGCCGAGCACCAGCTCGACGTCGTGCTGCGCGTACCAGTCCTCGGGGTTGGCCCGGAAGTCCTCCACCGCGAACGTCCCGGCCAGGTACTCCTTGGACAGCGGCGGCCGCTCGTACGGGAGGTGGGGCTCGGCGGCGACGATCACGATCTCGCCGTCGAACCCCGCCTCCCGCAGGCCGGTGGCGGTGGCCGCGCTCGCGACCCCGCCACCGACCAGGACGAACCTGCTCATGCCAGGCCGACCAGGATGTTGCCGTCGTCGTCCACCGTGCACTGGTAGCCGATCAGGGCGCAGTTGGACGGGTTGACGCCCTTGCCCGTGGTGACGTCGAAGACCCACAGGTGGTTGGCGCAGGTGAGCTCCTTCTCGTCGAGGTCACCGTCGTGCAGCGGCCACTCCTGGTGGGGGCACCGGTTCTTGTAGGCGTAGACCTCGCCCTCGTGGTTGACGAGGAGGACGGACCTGCCGTCCACCTCGACGGCCTCCATCTCGCCTTCCCAGAGGTCGTCGAGCGGCATCACCACGTGCCACTGCCAGGTCGCCGTCTCAGCCATCGCCGATCACCCCGCCACCGTGGCGTCGGCGACGTCGAAGATGCCCGCGTGGAGCTTCTCCCGCGCCGCGCGGGCCTCGGCCACGACCTCGGCGGCAGGCTTGCCGAGCAGCGGGGCGAGCCCCTCCGCGGCGGCGTCGGCGAGCGGCGCCCAGCGGTCGATCCACTTGTGCAGGGGCCGGGTGTTCTCCGCGCGCTGCGCCACGGTGAACCGGGCCAGCCCGCCGCACCAGCGGTCGCGACGCCGGGCGTCCTTGGTGAGCTGGGCCGACAGCAGCCACTCCAGCTCGTCGCCGCTCGCCTTGCTGACCTCGCCGAGCTGGCGGAGCAGCACGTCGTCCAATGTGGGCGCGAGCACCAGGTTGAGCGCGGTGAACGCCTCGCCGAAGTCGTAGGCCACGAGCATCCGCTCGACGGCCTCGCGGGCCGGCTGCCACGCCGCGTCCTGCTCCCAGTGCCGGCGCTCGTCGGTCCCGATCCCGGAGTCCGGGTGGGCGAGCTGCAGCTCGCGGGTGCGGTACCCGACGATCGTGACGCGCCGCAGCAGGTCCGCGTTGGCGTAGCCGGCCGCGCTCGTGATGTACGAGCTGTGGCCGAGGTAGCCGATGTAGGCCTGGACCTGCTGGAACCCGTGCACCAGGTAGCGCGACGGCGTGAACAGCGCGCCGAGCCGGGCGACCTGCTCCGCGGACAGCGAGGCGTCCGAGCCGGCCTCGTTGTAGCTGTCGAGGATGCCGTCGAGCTTGAGCTGCTCCTCGGCCTGCAGGTTGACGTACGACCGGTAGGCGACCTTGTCCGGGTCGTGCCAGCCGTTCCAGTCGTCGACCTGCAGCGGCGAGTTCTCCCGGTAGGTGAGGAACCACAGGTTGATCGGCGACGACGGGTTCTGCTCGAACGTCGACATCCGCCCGTCGCGGGTGTTCCAGTTCTGCGCGTGCGTGACGATCTCGTACTCGCTCGGCATCTTCCGGACGTCACCGAACGCCGAGAACGTGCGCTGCTTGCGCGGTTTGCGGGCGGGCGCGCTCATGTCGTGGCTCCCTTGCGCTGCCAGGTGATCTTGTCGCTCGCGGTGATGGCGCGGCCCGTGAAGGACGACATCAGGTTCTCGAGCGAGCGGATGCGGTAGTCCGAGCCGAGGTACTCCTGCAGCGTCGCCTCGGTCAGCACGAGGCGGTCCTCGCCCTGGATCCGCACGTAGGACCCGCGGTCGATGATCTCGATCTCGGTGTGCGGGTTGTCGTCCTCGATCGCCGCGATGATCTGGTCGGTCTCGTCGCCCAGCGACAGGATCGGCCCGACGGGGTTCTTCATGAGGGGGCTCCCTGGTCGTACTCGACGGCGACGTGGTCCAGCGGGCCGATGCCCGCCTCCGCGACCGTCATCTCCCCGGGGAGCTTCCGGCCCCGGTGGACGACGACCTTGGGAAAGGGCTGGGCGCGCACGCGCTTGCCCTCGACGTGGTCGGCGACCGCGGCGGCGACCTCGTCCATCGTGTTCGCCGTGGTGACCGGCACCAGGATCTCGACGAAGTCGGTGGAGAAGATCGCGTTGAGCGGCACCAGCTGGGGTGCGGCGTCCATCGGGCTGTCCACCGTCTCGGCGCTCATGCCTGCGCTCCCGCCGGCACCGCGAGACCCGTGGCCGTCCGGCCCGCGTAGTCCTTCGTCCAGGCCTCGTAGTCGGCGTCGTCACCCATGACGTCGGGGGTCATGCTCATGTAGTTCATGAGCCCGCCGAGGTCCATCGGCTGGATCTGCCCGGCCAGGAAGCGGTCGACCAGCGTCTCGTGGTTGACGTTGTCCCGGTCCTTCCACCAGATCTGGCGGCAGCCGTTCGAGCAGAAGTGGTAGGTCCGGCCGTCGTAGGTCAGCGGCTTGTTGCGCACGCGCCAGCTGCCGTCACGCGACTGCGTCGGGTTGCAGCACGGCAGGTGGCAGAGGCTGCAGAGGTACGGCAGCGTCGCCGGGAGCGTGGCCTCGACGTTGTTCGCGTTGACGTTGTCGATGATCACGTCCCACTTGTCGCCGTAGGTCTGCTCCCAGTTCGGGTACTTCTCCCGCAGCCAGTCGCGCTCGTCCTTGCTGACGCCGGCCTTCGGGCGCCACCAGATCGTCGGGCGCCAGAACCACAGACCCATGTGCAGGCTGTGGTGCCAGGTGTCGAGCCCGCGCATGAACTCGTCCCAGAACCACGGCTTCTTCAGGCCGTAGTCCTCGATCGTGCGCACGAACTGGTCGACGATCCACTCCTCCATGAACTCCCGGTAGGACTGCTTCCGGTGCTCGAGGGGGGTGTAGTAGTCCATCGCCGGCCCGGTCAGCGCGGAGAACGCGCGGGCGGAGCCCCAGAACGCCTTGTCGATGACCCACTGCGCGCGCGTCGGGTCGTGCTCGACGAGGATCTGCAGCGTTGCGACGCCCTGCTGGGAGTGCCGCGCCTCGTCGGTCTGGATCGACGAGATCATGTTGGCGAAGTTGATGTCACCGGACTGCAGGGCGTCCGCCGACAGCGCGACGAACTGCAGGTTGGTGAAGCCCGTCTCGAACGCGAGCGGCACCTGCAGCGCGCAGTCGACCACGTTGGACGTGGTCATGATGCCGTCGAACAGGGTGCGCAGGGAGATCGGCACCCAGTCGTTCGTGGTGTAGGTCTTCTGCGTCCAGTCGTACTGCGGGTCCTTCACGACGAGCTCGTGACCGAAGTAGGTCGTGAGGGCGTTGTGCCGCAGCTCGTCGAGCTGGCCGAACGTGGCCATGTTGCGCCACGCGCCGTTGAGGCCGAACCGCGCCATCTTCAGCTCGGCGAGCGTGGCCGTGTACTCGACCTGGGCGACGCCGCCGAAGTGCATCTTCGTCGCGGACTTCCAGCCCTCGTCGAGGTGGTCGAACGTGTCGGAGCGCGACAGGGCGGCCTTGACCGCGTACGTCGACGCCTCCTTCTCCTTCTGCGTGTAGACGTACTCCTGGTAGGAGACCTTGTAGTCCTCCTCCCAGTTCAGCCACGCCTCCCGCGGCACCTTGCCGGTGCCGGAGAACCATTCCGGGTAGACCGCCTCGTCGTCGACGTACGAGAGCGTCCAGTCGACGTCGCGGACGAAGTCCTGCCACTCTTCGCGCTTGAGGAGCGCCATCGTCAGTGTCCCCTTCTCAGTCGACTTCGAGGTGGCCGAGGTCGCGACAGACCTGGGCGTTGTCCCAGTAGGCGCGGATGCTGTCGATCAGCCCGTCGCCGTCCACGTGCAGGATGAACAGATGGGGGGCGACGATCGAGCCGCCGGCCGGCTTGATGAACGCCCACGCGATCTGCTGCGTGCCGGTGATGTCGCAGACCACCGCGACGTCGCCGTTGTCGTTGCCGTCGATCTGGTGGACCACGTTGCCGAGGTTCGGGAACGAGTTGATCAGCCCGGTCCAGATCACCTTGCCGACGGTGCGGACCTTGCCGTCACCGCGGAACACCCGCTGCTTGGCCCAGACCTCGAAGGGCGGGTACGAGAAGTCCGCGTTGTCCGTGCAGAGGTCGACCATCCCCTCGACGTCGCGGCGGCGGTAGCGGTCGAAGAACTCGGTGACGACGGCGACCGCTTGCTCAGCGGTCATGGTGGCCGGCGCGGATGCCAGTTCGGTCATGACGATTCCCTCCCTCTCAGACGATCGCGATCTGGTCGGTGCGCTTCACGGCGAGGCGGCGCAGGAGCTGGTTCTGGCACCAGTAGACGTCGATCCCGGTGATCTCCTCACCGGTGACGGTGAAGCGCCACGCGCTGTCCACGTCGAGGTGCTTCTCCTGGTTGACGACGCCCAGGAAGTCGGCCGCCTGCGTGCCCTCGATCTTGACCTCGGCGACGACGACCCCACCGAGCTCGAGCACGCTGCGGACCGTGAGCATCAGGTCCGGGAGCGACCGGGCGATGTCCTGGAGCAGGGTGGCCATCGCGTCGCGGCCGGCGTCGACGATCTGCAGCGGGTAGACGGTGATCCGCGCGTCGGCGGAGACCGTGGACAGGGCCGCGTCGGAGTCCAGGTGACGGAACCCCGTCAGGAACGCCTCGACGGTCTGGCGTGGACTGGTGGTCACTGCGCGCTCCTCGGGTGGTGGGGGCTCACAGGCTCAGGGCCTTGAGCACGGCGTCGGCGGTCGCCTCGGTGGAGTTCGGGTTCTGACCGGTGATGAGGTTCCGGTCGACGACGACGTGGGACGCCCAGGCGAACGGGGCGTCGTCGAAGATCGCGCCGGCGTTCTTCAGCGCGGCGTCGAGGTACCACGGCATGCCGAGCATGCCGATCCGGTTCTGGTCCTCCTCCTCGTCGGTGTACGAGGTGAGGCGGAAGCCCTCGAACAGCCACTGGCCGTCCCAGCGCTCCGGAGCGGCCAGCAGCACGGCCGGGCCGTGGCACAGCGACGCGACGACCGCGCCCTTCTCGTGCAGGATCTCCAGCAGCCGGCCGGCCTTCTCGTCGTGGGCCAGGTCCACCATCGGACCGTGGCCACCCGGCGCGAACACCGCGTCGAACGCCGCCATCTGCTCGTCGCCCAGGTCCGACAGCGCGACCGGCGACCGGAAGCCCGGGATGGCCTCGAGCTTGGCCTGGCGCTCCTCGGAGAGGGCCTGCGCGTCGGCCTCGAGGTCCGCGACGGCCTCGCGCAGCGTCTGCTCGGACAGGCCGCCGTCCAGGCCCTCCGAAAGCATGACGTCGACGAGCAGCTTGTCCTGCTTCCACGCGGACTTCGCGGCCCGGCTGACGAGCTCGTGCGCCTCGGTCGGCGTCATGCCGGTGTCCACCAGCCGGTAGACGATCCGCCGGGCGGCCACGAGCTGCTGCTCGGTGGAGTGGTGCAGGGTGATGCGGATGTCGTCCGGGTCCTGGTGGAAGGTCCGGTAGACCGACGCGAAGTAGTCCCGGTCGGCGTCCGGGTAGTGGAACTGGGGCTCCAGGCTGTACGGGTCGGCGACCGGCGGCGCGCCGTCGGGCGTCATCACGACGACCTCGGCCCCGGCCGCCGCCAGTCGCTCGTAGGCCTTCAGCGCCTCCTCGGCCCAGTAGCCGGTCGGGTGATGGCTGCTGTCGCGCAGATCGATCTCGCGGGCACTCGACACGAGATAGGCGATGCGGGGCATGAGGTCTCCCGGGAACGGGTAGTGGCAAGGAGCAGGAGCGTTCCTGCGCGGGTGGTGGCTTCTCGGCAGTGAGTCCGAGGTGTCCGCGGTGCGGCGTCCGAGCGTCGGTGCGATGAAGGTAGCGAGCGCTCCTCCGCGCCGGTACGCAGAATCCTGCTGCGAAGTTGCGGGTTCCTGCGGCGTCGCCGGAATCCGGCATCGCGCCCGGAATCGCGTTCATGTCGTATGCATGACGGCGTCGTCACGACGCCGTTTCCGACGATCTGTCGGAACGGTCCGGCGATCTTTCGTCGTGCTGTCGGAGGTTTCCGCACGCCCGCGCTGACACCGTCGTGCCCATGAAGGACGCCATCGTCGTCGGCGGCGGGCTCGCCGGCCTCTCCGCCGCCTGGCGGCTGCGCCACCACGACGTGACGCTGCTCGAGTCGGCCGACCGCGTCGGGGGCCGGGTGCGGTCGGAGCCGCGCGGGGCCCACTGGCTCAACTGGGGCGGGCACGTCTACGCGGGCGGCGACTCGGCCACCTCGTGGCTGCTGGACAGCACCGGAGTCGACGCGGTCGAGGTGCCCGGCTCGCTCGCCGGCCTGTCGATGAACGGCACGCTGCTGACCGGCGGCCGCGTCGAGACCTTCCCCTTCCGCGTGCCGATGTCGTGGCGCGACCGGGCGCAGCTGGTCCGCGCCGGGCTGAAGGTGCGCCTCGCGGTCGCCCGCTACGCCCGGATCGTCGCGCGGCGACGGCACGAGAGCGACGCCGAGCGCCAGCAGCGGGTGTACGACTTCATGAACGACCGGTCGTTCGCCGACTTCGTCGGGCCGCTGCCGCCGGACGCCGAGGCCCTGTTCGCCCCCACCGTCACGCGCTCGTCGGCGGACCTCGACCAGATCGCGGCCGGGGCCGGCGTCGGCTACTTCAGCCTGGTCTGGAACATCGGCGCCGGGCTGAACCGGAACATCCTCGGCGGGCCGTCGACGGTGACCGGGACGATCGCCGCGGCGCTGGGCGAGCGCGTGGAGCTGGGCGCGACCGTGCACGAGGTCGTCCACCGCGCCGACTCCGTCGTCGTGCGCTACCGGCAGGACGAGCGCGACCACGAGGTCGAGGCGCGGACCGCCGTGCTGGCCACCCAGGCGCATGTCACGCACCGGATCGCGGTGGACCTCGACCGAGACCTCCGCGACGCCCTCGCGCAGATCGAGTACGGCCCGTTCGTCAGCGCCGCGTTCCTGACCGACGAGACGTCGCGACGCCCCTGGGACGACACCTACGCGATCGCGACGCCGAAGCGCTCGTTCAGCGTCGTGATCAACATGTCGAACGTCGTGCACGGCCACGCCCGCGAGCGGATCCCGGGCGGCAGCCTCATGGTGTTCGCCCCCGCGGCGCAGGCCCGGGCGCTGGGCGACCTCGACGACGACGCGGTCCTCGACCGCTTCGCGGACGACCTCGCCGACGTCCTGCCGGGCGTGGGCGTCGCCGAGGCGTCGCTGCAGCGCTGGCCGACCGGCTCGCCGTACGCGTTCCCGGGGCGCGGTCGGCTCCAGCCCGCGCTGACCCGTCGCCGGGGCGGTCGCGTGTTCCTGGCCGGCGACCACCTCGGGACGCTCTTCACCGAGACCGCCGTCCGCTCGGGGTTCACCGCCGCGCAGGAGGTGCGCGGCGTGCTGAGCGCCTCCACCCGCCGTCCGATCCCGACCCCCCGAGAGGTCCTGTCATGACCGAGCTCTCCGGCGTCCTGTCCGCCCTGGTCACCCCCTTCGCCGCCGACGGCGGCATCGACGAGCCGACGCTGCGTGCCGTCGTCGACCGCAGCATCGACGGCGGCGTCAGCGGCGTCGTCGCCTGCGGCTCGACCGGCGAGTTCGCCGCCCTGAGCGCCGATGAGCGGCGCCGGGTCGTCGAGACCGTCGTCGACCAGACCGCGGGGCGCGTCCCGGTCGTCGCGCAGACCGGCGGGCTCACCGCCGCGGAGGCGATCGCGCACTCGCGGCACGCCGAGCGGGCCGGGGCGTCGGTGCTGATGCTGGTCACGCCGTTCTACGAGGCGCTGACGATGGACGAGACGCTGCGCTACCTGCGCACGGTCGCCGGTGCGGTCGACGTCCCGGTGATGCTCTACAACCTGCCCGCGGCGACCGGGGTGTTCCTCGACGCCGACACGGTCGGGGCGCTGGCCCGCGAGGTCGGGACCATCCGCTGGATCAAGGACACCAGCGCCGACATGACGCAGGTGGGCCGGCTGATCCGCCACCACGGCGACGTCGTGTCGACCATCGTCGGCTGGGACGCCCTCGCGCTCGCGGCGCTGTGCGACGGCGCCGCCGGGGTCATGTGCGGGACGGCGAACGCGGTCCCCGCCGAGCTGGTCGCGGTCGCCCGCGCGGTGGCGGCGAACGACCTCGCGCGGGCCCGTGCCGCGTGGGAACGCGTCTATCCCCTGGTCGACGCGATGCTGTCGACGAACTTCATCCCGGCGGTCAAGGCGGCCGTCACCGCCCGCGGGCTCGCGGTCGGCGACCCCCGCGAGCCGCTGTCACCTCTGGGCGGAGCGGACCGGGCCCGTCTCGAGGAGCTCGTGACCGCCCTCCCGGAGCCCGTGCCCGCCGGCTGAGCGACGTGCCACGGTGAGGCGGTGACACACGCCTCCGTGGACGGGCTGCAGCAGGCGGTCGACGCCCTCGCCGCGCGCCTCGGGCGCTCGGTCGCGGTCGACGACACCCACGGCCGGCTCGTGGTGGCCAGCCGGCACTTCGGCGACGAGGACCCGCTGCGCACCCACGCCGTCCTGCAGCGCAGCTCCGACCCCCGCGTGCTGGCGCACTTCGCGGCCCACGGCATCCACCGCTGGACGGCGCCCGGCCGCATCCCCGCCGCGCCGGAGTTCCACTTCAAGGCGCGCGTGGTCTGCCCGGTCCGGGCGCACGGCATCCCGTTCGGGCACCTGTTCCTCATCGACGGGATCAACGAGATCGACGGGATCAACGGGTCGGTGCCCGACGCGGAGATCGACCTCGCCGCGGGGGTCGCCGCCGAGATCGCCGAGCTGCTCCACCGCCGCCTCGTCCACCGCGAGCGCGACCACGACCGCCGGGACGCGCTCGCCCGCGACCTCCTCGCCGCCGACCCGGACGTGCGCGCCGCCGCCGCCCGGGCCGTCGTCGACGAGCAGGTCGCCGACGCCGCGGAGCCGGCGATCGCCCTGTCGGTACGCCTCGCCGACCCCGCGGGGCAGGAAGCGGCGCTGCGACGCGCGGGCGAGGAGCTCGCGCGCCGCGGTGTGCTCGTGACCGGCGCCGGGCGCCAGGCCACCGTCCTGCTCCTCGGCGCGTCTGCCGCCGTCGACGCCGCCCGCACGGCGGCCGCCCGGATCGTGGACGGGATCCCCGGGCACGTCGTCGTCGGGCTCGGCAGCCCGGCCTCCGGCCCGGACGCCGCGCGCCGGTCGGCGGACGAGGCGCGCGGGCTCGCCGAGGCCGCGACCCTGCTCCCCCATCTCGGCGACGTCGTCGCGCCCGAGGACCTGGGTGTCTACGCCGTCCTGCTCGCCCTGCCCCGCGAGGCCGTGAGCAGCGCGCTGTACCCGCCCGCCCTGCGGCGGCTCCTCGGGCACGAGACGACCGACCTCGTCGACACGCTGGAGACCTACCTCGACTGCTGCGGCGACGCCACTCGCACGGCCGCCGCGCTGCACGTCCACCGCTCGACGCTCTACTACCGGCTCGGGCGCATCGAGTCCCTCGCGGGGGTCGACCTCCGCGACGGCGAGCAGCGGCTGGCGCTGCACGTGGGTGTCAAGCTCCGCCGCCTCGTCGGTGCCGCGGAGCGTTCGTCGGGTTGACCCCCCGCCTCCGGGGGCTCGCACCATCCTCGGTGTCGGTCCCCGCGGGCAGTCTCGGGTCATCACCCGAGAGCCCGGAGGGGGCGAACGCCATGACCATCATCCTCGAGGCACCACAGCAGGCCACCAGGGAGAACTGCGACCGGTGCGGGGTGCGCGCCTCGTCCGTCGCGACCTTCCCGGGCGGGGGCGAGCTCACGTTCTGCGGCCACCACGGCCGCGCGCACCGCGACCGGCTCCTCGCGGCCGGGGCGGCGCTGCGGCCCCTGCCCTGAGGTGAAGGTGACGTTCGTCCTCCCGGTGGTTGTCCCGGGCGAACTACCCTGGTCCCCGTGATGCTGCACGGCGGGACGGTCTGAGGCCGGTGCTGCGGACCCGCACCCCCAACGGATCGGCCACCACGTTCTCGGTCGCGTCGGTCGCCTTCGTCGCGGCCTGTGCCGCGGCGGGGGTCCCGGCCCCGCTCTACGTCGTCTACCAGCAGACCTACGGGCTCTCGACGGTCGTGCTCACCGGCGCGTTCGCGATCTACATCCTCCCGTTGCTGGCCGCGCTACTGTGCTGCGGCGGCCTCTCCGACCACCTCGGACGCCGCCGGGTCGCCGTGCCGGCGCTGCTCGCGGGCGCGGTCGGGAGCCTGGTCCTCGCCACCGTGGACTCCGCGCTGCCCCTGCTCGCGGGGCGGGCGGTACAGGGCCTCTCGGTCGGGCTGGCGCTCAGCGCGCTCGGCGCGTTCGTCGTCGACCTCGTGCCCCCGTCGCGGCCGGGTCTCGCCGGCGCGGTGACCAGCGGCGCGCCTCCCGGCGGCATCGCGCTCGGGGCGCTGACCTCGGGCATCGCGCTCCAGCTCGTGCCGGCGAGCGCGCCCGTCCTGTCGTTCGTGGTGACGGCGTCCGTCCTCACCGCGGCCGCCGTGGCCGTGCTGTTCCTGCCGGAGACGGTGACCCGTCGGCCCGGCGCGGCGCGCTCGCTGCGGCCCGTGGTCCGGGTGCCGGCGACGGCGCGCCGGGTGTTCCCGCCGGTGTGCCTGCTCGTCGCGGGCACCTATGTCCTCGGCGGCTTCACCCAGGCGCTGGCGCCGTCGCTGGTCGTGACGGTGCTCGACGGGCACGGCGGCCTCAGCGGCGCGCTCGCCGTGGCCGTGTACCACCTCGTCGGGCCGGCGGCCGGGCTCGCCGCCAACCGGATGGGCGCCGCGCGGGCCCTGACGGGCGGGGCGATCGGGCTGGTCGTCGGGATCGCCGGCTACGTCGTCGCCATCGCCGTCGGGAGCTTCGCGGCCTACCTCGTCGCCGCGGCCGTCGCCGGGGCCGGGTTCGGCGTCGCGTTCGCCGGCGCGATGCGGATCCTGCTCGAGCGCAGCCCCGAGGGCACGCACGCCGGCACGCTCGCCGCGATCTACCTCTACTGCTACCTCGCGGCGGCCGTCGCGAGCCTGCTCGCCGGGGTGGCGGTCGAGGTCTGGGGGCTGGCGGCGGTGGCGGTCGGCCTGTGCGGGCTGGTCGTGGTGATGGTCGCCGTCGGCGCCGTCGTCTCCTCGCTGCGGGTCCGCGCCGCCTGATCGCTGGACGGCACGCGCGGGCCCGGGCAACCTTCTCGGCCATGAGCGAGGAGCACTCGAGCACGGTCGGCAGCGCCGGGACCGAGGGCAGCGTCGCCGTCGCGGGCAGCGTCGACACCTCCCACAGCGTCGCCGTGGCCGGGAGCGTCGCGACCAGCGGCAGCGCCGGCGTGTTCCGCAGTGCCGGGACGGCCGGCAGCGTCGCCGTCGCGGGCAGCGCCGCCACCGCGGGCAGCGTCGCGGTCGCCGGCAGCGCCGCCACCGCGGGCAGCGTCGCCGTCGCGGGCAGCGCGGGCACCGCCGGCAGCGTCGCGATCCTGGCCAGCGTCCTCACGCTCGTCGGCCTCCGGCTCCGCCTGTGCCTGGGCACCATCGCCTGCGTGGACTGCACACGGTGCGTGGGCTGCATCGGGTGCGTGGACTGCGTCGACTGCGTGGGGTGCATCGGCTGCGTCGGCCTGCGCGGCGCGGTCGGGCAGCGGGGCGTGAGCGCCTGATCAGTCCGGCCGCAGGGCCCTCCTGAGGATCTTGCCGGTGGTGGTGCGGGGCAGCTCGTCGAGGAACTCGATCGCCGCCGGCACCTCGTGGGCGGCCAGCCGCGCCCGGACGTGCGCGCGCAGCTCGTCGGCCAGCTCGGCGGACGGCGTCACGCCGGGGCGCAGGACGACGAACGCCTTCGGCACCTGTCCGCGTCGCTCGTCGGGCACGCCGATCACGGCGGCCATCGCGACGGCGTCGTGGCCCCCGAGGCTCTGCTCGATCTCGCCGGGCCCGATGCGGTAGCCGGCCGAGTTGATCACGTCGTCCTTGCGGGACTCGAACCACACGTAGCCGTCGGCGTCCTGGCGGGCGAGGTCGCCGGTGAGCAGCCAGTTCCCCCGGAACTTCGCGGCCGTCGCCTCCGGGTTGCGCCAGTACTCGAGCATCGTCGACGGCGTCCGGCGGTCGAGGGCGAGTTCGCCGACCGTGTCGAGCACCGGCTCGCCGTCCTCGCCGAGCACCACCGGCGTGAAGCCCGGCAGACCCTTGCCCAGCGACCCGGGGCGCACGGGGTAGACCGAGGCGCAGTTGCCGATGCAGGCGTTGAGCTCGGTCTGGCCGTAGCCCTCGTTCACCGTCGCGCCGAAGAACTCCTCGCTCCACTTGAGCAGGTCGGCGCCCAGGGCCTCGCCGCCGGAGCAGATGGCGCGGAACGCGAAGTCACCGCCGTCGAGACCCGACGCCCGGATGACGCGCAGGGCGGTGGCGGGCAGCAGGGTCAGGGTGATCCCGTGCTCGCGCATCAGCCAGACCGCGCGCTCGGCGGTGAAGGCCGGCTCGCGGTCGACCACCACCGGCAGGCCGTGGAACCACGCCGGCGTGAGGATGTCCATGATCCCGGCGATCCACGCCCAGTCGGCCGGCGACCACAGGACGTCGCCCGGCTGCGGGAAGAACTCGTAGACCGCCTCGAACGCCGGCAGGTGCCCGTAGACGATGCGGTGGGCGTGCAGCGCGCCCTTCGGGTCGCCGGTGGTGCCCGAGGTGTAGATGAGGAACGCCGGGTCCTCGGCCGCGGTGTCGACCGGGGTGAACGCGTCCGACGCGGTCGCCAGCGCCTGCTCGTAGCCGTCGTCGCCGTCCCCTCCGATCACCAGGAGAGGGATCTGCTCGCCGCCGTCGTCCAGCGCCTCGCGCACCCGGTCGGCGTTCGCGGCCGCCGTGACGACGGCCTTCGCGCCGGCGTCGCGCAGGCGGAAGCGCAGCGCGTCGGGACCGAACAGCGCGGACAGGGGCAACGCGATCGCGCCCATGCGGAACATCGCGACGAAGCCGACGCCGGTCTCGAACGAGGCCGGACTGACGAGGCCGACGACGTCGCCGCGCCCGACGCCGAGCGCGGCCAGGGCGTTGGCCAGCCGGTTCGACGACGCGGTCAGCTCACCGAAGGTGTGGTCACGCGCGCTGCGGTCCCGCTCGACGACGGTGAGCGCCCGCGCCTGCGGGTCCTGCCGGTCGGCGCAGGCGACGCCCAGGTTGAACCGCTCGGGGATGTCGAGGCGGGTGAAGTCGACCTGCCGCCAGAGCTCGTCGTAGCTCGCGGCCGGGCGCAGCAGCGGTGGTTCCACGACGACCCCCAGTGGTGTGACCGCTCTCACGGTAAGGGGAGGCCGCCGTGGCCGGTAGGTGTCCGGACCGTCCGGCACACGCATCGTCTGGTGGAAACGCGAAGCGCTCCGTATGGTCTGCGTCACACACAGCGACCACCGCCTCGCGGAAGGCAGGGCCCGGCCATGCATCCTGCTCCGAGCGCACCACCCGCTCCGACCGCGCGCGAGACCCGCCGGGTCGCCGCCGCCACGCTGATCGGCACGTCCATCGAGTGGTTCGACTTCTTCGTCTACGGCGCCGCGGCCGCCCTGGTGTTCGGGAAGCTCTTCTTCCCCTCGGCCGACCCGCTCACGGGCACGCTGCTCGCGCTGGCCACCTTCGGCGTCGGCTTCGTGGCCCGGCCGTTCGGCGGCGTGATCTTCGCGCACTTCGGCGACCGGATCGGCCGCAAGTCGATGCTGGTGCTGTCGGTGGTGATGATGGGCGGCGGCACGTTCGTCGTCGGGCTGCTGCCGACGTACGCGACGATCGGGATCGCCGCGCCGATCCTGCTGGTGCTCCTGCGGATCGTGCAGGGCATCGGCCTCGGCGGCGAGTGGGGCGCCGCGGCGGTGATGGCCGTCGAGTACGCGCCGCCGCAGCGCCGCGGGTTCTTCGGGAGCTTCCCGCAGACCGGTGTGCCGGCCGGCATGCTCACCGCGAACCTCTCACTGCTGATCATGTCGGCGCTGATGTCCGACGAGGCGTTCCTGTCCTGGGGCTGGCGGGTGCCGTTCCTGGCCTCGATCGTGCTCGTCGCCGTCGGCATCGTGATCCGGCTGCGGGTGGCCGAGTCGCCGGTCTTCGAGGCGGCGAAGTCGGCCGGGAAGATCGAGCGTCAGCCCGTGCTCGCGGTGCTGCGCCGCCAGCCGGGCAACGTGCTGCGGGCCGCCGGCCTGCGCTTCGCCGAGAACAGCACGTTCTACATCCACACCACCTTCGTCCTGACCTACGGCACGGTCGTGCTCGGGATGGCGCGCAGCGACCTGCTCGTCGCGGTCATCGTCTCGTCGGCGCTCGGCCTCGCGAGCATCCCGTTCTACGGCTGGGCGTGCGACCGGTTCGGACGGCGCCCGGTCGTGCTCTGGGGCTCGCTGGTGCTCCTGCTCATGAGCTGGCCGTACTTCTGGGCGCTGGACACCCGGTCGCTGCCGTGGATCATCCTCGCGACGGTGATCGCGGTGAACGTCGGCAACTCCGCGGTCTACGCGCCGCAGCCGGCGTGGTTCTCCGAGCTCTTCGAGCCCGAGGTGCGCTACAGCGGCGCGTCGATCGGGGCCCAGGGCGCGAGCGTGTTCGCCGGTGGCCTGGCCCCGGTGATCGCCACGGCGCTGCTCGACGCGACCGGTGGCTGGGGCTGGATCGCCGTCTACATGTCGGCCATGGTGCTGATCACCATCGTCGCCGCGCTGCTCTCCCCCGACCCGTACCGAACCTCGTCGCGCGCCCGGGAGGCCGTCGCGGCGTGACCCCCCAGACGGCCGCGCGGCGACACCCTTCCGGGTCTGCCTCGTTGGACTCCCCAGACCGCTGTGCCGTACCGAGCGTGACCACGGCACCCTCGGTCACGCCGGTGGGGTCGACCGTCCCGGGGAGGACACGCCATGCCCGAGGGGACCGACGCGTGCCGACATCCGGGGCGGCGGGGACCCGACTCGCTGGTGCGTGTGCTCCTGCCCCTCGTCGCCGTGGTCGCGACCGTGCCGGCGCCCCTCGCCGCCCCGGTCCTCGGCGCGGGCGCGCCGCCCGAGCTCCTGCTGGCCGGGGGCGCGGTCGTGCTCGCGGGGGTCGGGCTCACCGCGGCGGGCACGTGGCGGCTCCTGGCCGCCGGCGCCCGCGCCGTCCCGGCGGCAAGCCTGCTCGGGGCCGCGGTGATGCTCGGCGAGGGCGTCGCGATCGGTGGCGAGCTGGCCCCGGACGGCTCGCCCGGGCTGCTCGTCGGCGCGGCCGGCGGCGCGGTCGCCGGGGCCGGGCTGCTCGGCGTGCTCGGGCGGTGGTGGCACCGGTCCCGATCCGGGGCGCCCGCCCCGCGGACCCGGCGCCGACCCCTGGTCGCCGCGGTGGCGCTGCTCGTCCTGCTGGTGGCGACGCGGGGGTCGGTGACCGCCTGGCTCGTCGCGCTCGGCGTCGTCGGCGTCGTCGTCGCCGGGCTTCCCCTGCTCGTCCGGCACGTCCGGGCCGGGACGCCGCGGGCCGCGCTCGTGGTCGACCCCGTGGTGCGACCGACCGCGGACGCGCCCGCCCCTGCCCCCGAGGACGACCCGTACGCGACGATCGAGGTGGGACCGCCCGCCGCCCCCGCCCGCGCCGCCGCCTGGGCACCGACCCTGCGGATCCTGCACCTCGGCGGCGCCGACCCCGACGCCGCCGCCGAGCTCCACCGTCGCCTCGCCGTCGCCGGGCACGAGATCACGGTGCTGAGCCCGCGCCGCTCCGGCGTCGTCGACCGGATCGAGCACCACGGCGCGGGGATGGTGCGCTGGACCCACCCCGTGCGCCGCGGCTGGACCCGGCGCGGGCGGCTGCTCGCCTACGTCGCCGCCGCGGTCGTCGCGGCCCGCCACACCCGCGCCGACCTCGTCGTCGAGGAGCTCGGCACCTCGCCCGGCCCGCTGGCCGTCCCGCGCTGGACGTCCCGGCCCGTCGTCGCGCTCGCCACGACCCTCCCCGCCCCGGAGCCGACCGACCGGCGCGCGCCGCTGCTGCGCCTGCGATGGTGGGCCGTGCGCACGCACCGCTCGGTCGTCGTGCGCTCCCCCGCGGGCGCCGAGGCGCTCGCCGCCGGGCGCTCCCGCGCCCACGTCGCGGTGGTCGGCGACGGCATCGACCCGGCCGCTCTCTGGACCTCGCCGCGTCATCGTGACGAGGACGTCGTCGTGCGGGTCGGACGTCTGGGGCTGGAGCCCGACGCCGTCCGTCCGCTGCTCTACGCCTGGGCGCGGGTGGTGTCGCCGGGGCGCCTCGTGCTGCAGGGCTGCGGGGTGCACGAACCGACCCTGCGGGGCTGCGCGGCGCAGCTGGGGCTGTCCGGGCAGGTGGCGTTCGCCGAGGAGCGGGACGGGGAGGCACGGCACGCGCGGGTGGCGTCGGCGCGCGTCGCGGTGGTCGCCCCGGGGGCGTCGGACGCGGCGTCGCGGGCCGTGGCGCTCGAGGCGCTCGCCGTCGGCACCCCGGTGCTCGGGCCGGACACCGCGGCCCTGCGCGAGGTCGTGCCGTCGGAGGTCGGGCTCCTGGTCCCGCCGGGCGCCGACGCCGCCGCGCTCGCCGACGGGCTGGGCGCGCTGCACGCCGACCGAGCGCGTAGTCACGCCGCCGCGTCGCAGGGACCGGGGCTCGCCCGGGCCCACGACCTCGACCTCCTCGCGGGCCAGACCGCCGACGTCTACCTCGCCGCGGTGACGCGGCGGGCCATGACGCGGGGCACGGCCCGGGTCGGCGGGCTCGTGCGGAGCTGACGGCCCGCGGTCGCCCCCACCAGGGGCCTCTTCGCTCCGCCGGGAACGCTTCGAAGATCGAAGCATCGTCACCGGGGAGCCGCCAGCCAGGACAGCAGGCGGCCGCGGGACCAGCAGCGCCCGAGGACGGTGGGCGCCGGACCGTCGTTCGTGGCCAGGCCGAGGAGGCTGTGGCCCGAGGCGGGGCGGTCGCCCGGTGTCGGGATCGACGGCGCCACGCCGACACCCTCCACCGACACCCAGGCCACCGGACGGCGAGCCTGCTGCAGGCGTTCGAGGAAGACCCGGCGCTGCTCGAGCGAGAAGGCCGAGAGCGCCCACGTGGTGGTGACGACCGGCAGGGCCCCGTCCGGGACGCGGGCGAGGGCGTCGGGCAGCAGGTCGAGGGGGTCGCCACGCAGGAGGACCCTCGGGGTCGCCCGCGCCAGGGCGATCTCGGCGTCGAGGCGGGCGGCGCGCTCGTGCTGGTCCGGGGCGAGACAGGCGCGCAGCCAGCGGGCGTCGTCGGCGTCGGTGACGTCGAGCGGGTCACGGTCGACGCCGACGCGGGCGACGACCTCGGGGATCGCCAGCGTCGGCACCGGCCGGTCCCCCACCACCGTCGCCGACTGCTGGACGGGCGACGACGCGTCGCCGAGCGTCCGGCCGTCGTCGTAGGTGATGCCGACGCGGTCGACGCCCAGGTCGAACGCGGCCCCGCACCCCACGTCGACGAGGCCGATCGCCGCGGCGCCGACGCGGTGCGCGGCCTCCGCGACCGTCGGGTGGAGGACGGTCGCGCGCGCCGTCTCGTCGGGGCGGTGGCGTCGGCGGGTGACGATGTCGACCACCGCGTCGGTCATCGTCCGGAGGGTCTCGACGGCGGCGTCCGCGCGGGTGAGCGCCGGCGCCCGGCCGGCGAGGGCGAGGTCGTGCAGGGCGGCGAGGACCAGCGCGGGCGCCCGCCGACACGCCGGCGCCGACTCGACCGCACGCATCGCGGCGTCGGACTCGCTGAGCGCCACCGCGATGCGGGCGTACAGGGGCGACGTCTCGGCGATCTCGACCTCACCGAAGTGCCGGTACCGCTCCGCGAGCGTGCGTGGCCTCCCCATGGCGGTGATCCTGCCCGGGTGCGGCGCGCCTGGGACGACCGGCACGTTGCGCATGATCAACAGGGCCCGCAAGGTGCGGAACGTGCCGGTCGCGCCGCGGCAGGGGTCAGGTCAGCGCCTGCGCGCCGATCACCGAGAGCAGCTGGAGCTTCTCGTGGCTCTCGCTGCCGGGCGCGGCCGTGTAGACGAGCAGCGACTGCGCCTGGTGCGGGTCGAGCAGCGTCTGGCAGGTCAGGTCGAGCCGCCCGAGCTCGGGGTGGACGAAGTGCTTGACGCCCTGGGGTCGGATGCCGACCTCGTGCTCGCCCCACACGGCGCGGAACTCGGCGCTGTCGGCCAGGAGGAGATCGGCGAGGTACGCCGCGCGGGAGTCGCGACCGTGGCGGCCCATGACCTCCCGCAGCCCCGAGGCCCACATGCGGGAGAGGAAGTCGTGGTCCTCGGGGGCGTAGAGCGCGCGGGAGGCGGGGTCGGCGAACCACCGGTAGCCGATGCTGCGGAACGGCCCGGTGTAGTGCGTGGTCTCGCCGGTCAGGGCCACGCCGAGCCGGGTCTGGCGCAAGGTCTCGCCGAGCTCGGTGACGATCTCCGCGGGCGTGTCGTCGAGGCGGTCGAGCACCCGGAGCATCCCGGGGCTGATGTGCTCGGCCACCGCCCCCCGGGCCGGCGGGTGGTGCCCGGCGAGGCGGAAGAGGTGGTCGCGCTCGTCGAGCGAGAGGTGCAGGCCCTGCGCCATCGAGGCGATCATCTGCTCCGAGGGCTGCGGCCCGCGCTCGCGCTCGAGCCGCGCGTAGTAGTCGGTCGACATGTGGCACAGCGCGGCGACCTCCTCGCGCCGCAGGCCCGCCGTCCGGCGTCGCTGCCCGCGCGGCAGCCCGACATCGTCCGGCTGCAGCGACTCCCGGCGGCGCCGGAGGAACTCCGCCAGCCCGGCCCGATCGATCACGGCGCGGTCCCCTCTCCTCGGTCTGCCCCGTTCCTACCGCCGGTCCGCGGGCGCAACCACGACCCGCCGATCCCCCCCTGGACCCCCGGCGCGGACCAGCTTGTCCGGTAGGCCCGATCTGTCCGACCATGGGCTCCCGCCCCACCGACGCCGGGAGACCGCCGATGGACACCGCGCTGACCACCGTCGGGCTGCCCCTCGCCCTCGCCGTGGTGATGTTCGGCCTCGGGCTCTCGCTGACCGTGGGGGACTTCGCGCGGATCGCCCGCGAGCCCCGTGCCGTCGCGGTCGCGCTCGCGACGCAGGTCCTCCTGCTGCCGGCGATCTGCTTCGCCCTCGTCGTGGCGTTCGGGCTCAGCCCGGTCCTCGCGGTGGGGATGATGCTGCTCGCGGCCTCGCCGGGCGGCACGACGGCGAACCTCTTCAGCCACCTGTTCCGGGGCGACGTCGCCCTCAACGTCACCCTGACCGCCGTGAACTCGGTGCTCGCCGTGGTGACGCTCCCGCTCATCGTGAGCCTGGCGATCGGGTGGTTCGCGCCGCCGCTGGACGGCTCGGTCGGCCTGCAGTTCGACAAGATCGTGCAGGTGTTCGCGATCGTCCTCGTGCCGGTCGCCCTCGGCATGCTCGTCCGTCGCCGGTGGCCGTCGTGGGCGGACCGGGCCGACCGCCCCGTGCGCATCCTCTCGGCGGTGGTGCTCGCCCTCGTCATCCTCGGGGCGCTCCTCGCGGAGCGGGAGAACCTCGGCAGCTACCTCGCCGACGTCGGGATCATCACGACGCTGTTCTGCCTCGCCAGCCTGACCATCGGTTTCCTCGTGCCGCGTCTCTTCCGCGTCGGCCACCGGCAGGCGGTGGCGTCGGCGTTCGAGATCGGCATCCACAACAGCACGCTGGCGATCGCGGTGGCGCTGACGGTGCTGGGCGACGAGGCGCTGGCCGTCCCCGCGGCGGTGTACGGCGTGA
This sequence comes from Actinomycetospora aeridis, assembly GCF_037400275.1. Lineage (NCBI taxonomy): Bacteria > Bacillati > Actinomycetota > Actinomycetes > Pseudonocardiales > Pseudonocardiaceae > Actinomycetospora > Actinomycetospora aeridis. The sequence continues at coordinate 146,138 of NZ_JBBEGL010000007.1, forward strand.
TCATGTTCCCGCTGGCCGCGGGCGCGGGGTACGTGCTCGCCCGCGGCGCCCCGACCCGGGAGACGACCCCCGCCGTCTGACCCGGCCCGGCCCGCCCGTCCCGCTGGACGGGACCGGGGCTGGCCCCGCCGCCACGACCGGCATCACGGTCGTCGGATGCCCGCCGGGACGTGGAACGAGCCGCTCGCGGCGCACCCGTCGGTGCGGACCCGCGACGTCGACCGGGCGCAGGCCGAGCTCGGTCGGGTCTTCAGCCCGCACCGGCTCGAGGGCGGTCGGTCGGCGGCGTTCGCCGCCCGCGCCAACGCCCTCGACCTCGGGCACGTGAAGATCGTCTACCTCGAGCTCGGCGCGGCGATGACGATCCGCCCCGACCCGCTGCACTACTACGCGGCCAACCTCGGCCTGCGCGGGCGGGCGGAGGTCCGGGACGGCGCCCGCACGGTGCGGGTCGGGGATGCGGCCGCCGGATCGGTGATCAATCCGGGTACGACGGTCGACATGCGGTGGGCTCGGGGCTTCCGCCAGCTGTCGGTGCTGGTGCCGCGACGCCATCTCGAGTCGCGGGCCGGTGCCACCCGGTGTCCGGTGACGCTGCGGACGGGGCTGGACCCCCGGCAACCCGCGGTGCGCAGCTGGCTGCGGCTCGTGCGCTGGGTCGTCGAGGACGCCGACCGCGGCGGGCTCACCGCGAGCCCGCTGGCCGTGGCGCACCTCGAGGACCTGCTCGTCACCGGTCTGATCGCCGCGCAGGGGCCGCCCGATACCGGCCCCGGCACCGACCCCGGCCACGTCGACCAGGCGGCCGACTTCGTCCACGCGCACCTCGGCGAACCGATCACGGTGTCGGACATCGCGGACGCCGCCGGGCTCGCGGTGCGCACCCTGCAGACGGCCTTCCTCCGCCGGTACGGCACGTCGCCGAGCGTCTACGTGCGGGACGCCCGCCTCGACCGTGCCCACGCCGAGCTGGCCGGCCGGGGCGACGCCCTGCCCTCCGGCGTGACCGAGTGCGCCACGTTCTGGGGGTTCACCCACGTCCCCCGGTTCGCCGCGCACTACCGCCGCCGCTTCGGTGAGGCGCCCTCGGACACCCTGCGCCGCGCCCGCTCCTCCTGAGCCCCGGCGCGTTCCGGCTCACCGGCGCGCAGCGGATCGCCGGCGCCCTCCCGTGTTCCTAGCGTCCGCGGCACAGGGACCGGCGGACGGAGGACGACATGGCACTGCCCATCACCGTGGTCGGATCGTGGTGGCCCTATGACGACCACACCGACGAGCTGGCGCGAGCACGCCGCGAGGACCCCACCGGCGACGCCGCCCGCAAGATCACCGACATCTGGGCGACCCGGGCCATCCGCGAGCAGCGCGAGTTCGGCTTCGCGGAGTGGACCAGCGGCGAGTACTTCGTCGAGAACTTCGTGGCCACGCTGCCCCGGTACCTGACCGGTCTGACCGTCGACGCGGCGCCGCCCTTCGAGGAGTACGACTACGACGACTTCGGCCACCTCACCATCGACGGCCCGATCGCGGCCCCGGGTGGCCTCGGGTACGCCGCCGCCTACGAGCACGACCGGACGCTGCCGGGCGGGGTCACCAAGGCCACCGTGGTCACGCCGTTCGAGATCATGGTGCCGGCGCTGCTCGACCAGCAGGACGCGATCGACCGGGCGATGCCCGACCTCCTGGCGATCGTGAACACCGAGCTGCGCCGCCTGGCGGCGGCGGGGTGCCCGCACGTCCAGCTCGACGCCCCGATCATCGCGACGCTGGTCAACGAGGGGCGCATGACCGCGGAGGCCGGCGCCGGACTCATCGCCGCCTGCTTCGACGGCGTCGAGGGCACGACCCGTGGCGTGCACTTCTGCAACGGCAACAACAAGGGCCGCCCGATCTCGAGCGTCCTGCGCCTCGCGCCGTGGGTGCCGATCCTGCAGCGCCTCGACGGCGTGGTCGACGACGCCCTGCTCGAGGCGACCTACTGGAGCGAGTGGGCCGAGCGTGAGGCGCTGAAGGACGTGCCCCGGAGCATCGCCCTGACCGTCGGCCTCGTCGACGAGGCCGACTACTCCCCCATGCCCGTGTGGAAGATCCGGGCGGCCGGCTGGGCGGAGGTCGTCGGGGAGGATCGCCTCCGGCTCTCGATGTCGTGCGGGTTCGGACGCCACGGCGCCGCCGACCGCGCGCTGCTCGAGCAGAAGGTCACGAACCTCGCCGAGGCCGCGGCCGGCTTCTGAGCCGGGACGGGGCAGTGCGGTGCGCCGCAGGGAGGAGTCAGGGACGTGTCGGACGGAGCCTTTCCGGGCGCAACCGGCCTCTTTACCGATGGTGCGCGACTGGTTGTGCACCACCAGGGAATCTCGATCACATGAGTGCTGACAAGACCGCCAAGAACCGCGCCCAGCAGGTCAAGGGAAAGGCGAAGGAGGTCACCGGACAGGCCACGGGCAACAAGAAGCTCGAGTACAGCGGCAAGAAGGACATGGCCTCCGGAGAGGTCAAGCAGCGCACCGGGAACTGAGCCCGGCCGCGGAGCTCACGCCCGGCGGCGGCGGTAGACGTTGCCGCCGGCGTGGCTCGCGATGTCGGCGAACAGCGCGAGGGCGAGCCACAGGAAGTCGATCCCGACGATCCCGCCCGGCGCCACGAGCACGAACATCAACGTCGTCCACGGCAGGAGCAGGAAGCCGAGGATCGGCAGCAGCAGGCTCCCGCCGAAGGCCACGCTCCACGTCAGCGGAGCGAGAAACCACCAGATGACGATGACGGCGCGGGGCCCGAGGACCAGCAGCAGGATGAACAGGCACACGCGTCGGTTCTAGACACGAACGCCCGCCCCGTCCCCACCCGCGGAGGATGAGGTGGGGCGTTGACGTGATCTAGATCACATCCTAGCGTCGGCGACGGCTCCCCGATTCGTCGACGAACTGGAGCTTCGCCATGGCCGACTACGACCCGCGGACCGCGACCGGCATCCCGACGGAGCCGGTGGGCTCTATGCCCCGGCCAGCGAAGCTGCAGGAGGCGTACGCCGCCTACGACGACGGGACGATCGACAAGGCCGCACTGGAGGCCGAGCAGGACGCCGCCGTCGACGACACGCTGGCCCGCTACGGGGCGACCGGCGCCCCGATCATCTCCGACGGCGAGCAGCGGTGGTCGTCGTTCGCGACCTACCCGATCACCGACACCCTCGCCGGCACCGGCCTCGCACCCTCGCTCGGGCCCGGCGGACAGTTCTTCGCGATCTTCGCCGACGGGCACGGCCGCCAGCTGCCCAAGCTCGTGAAGGGCCCGTTCGAGTACGTGAACTACGCGGCCGACTCGCTGCGGAAGTCGATCGGCAAGGCGACGGCGCCGATCAAGCAGGCGGTGATCTCGCCGTCGATGCTGGCGCTGCTCTACCCCTTGAAGGACCCGGTGGACGGTTACAGCCGCGAGGACTTCGAGGCGAAGCTGATCGACGAGTGCGAGAAGGACATCCGGCAGTCGTTCGACGCGGGAGCGGCACGGGTGTCGGTCGACTTCACGGAGGGCCGTCTGGCGACCCGCGAGGACCCGCGCAACCCGTGGACCGGCGCCGGCCTGCTGCCGCACTTCATCGAGCTGATCAACGGGGTGATGGACCGCTTCACGCCCGAGGAGCGCACGAGGATCGGCATCCACACCTGCCCCGGTGGCGACCGCGACTCGGTGCACTCCGCCGACGTGCCCTACAACAACCTGCTGCCCGAGATGTTCAAGATCAACGCCGGCTACTTCCTCATCCAGCTCGCCAGCGAGCGCGAGAAGGACCCGGTCTACGAGTCGATCGGCAAGAACCTGCGCACCGACGCGAACGGCGTGACGCAGATGGCCTACCTGGGCGTGATCAACCCCGGGAACCCGCGGGTGGAGAGCGCGGAGGAGGTCGCCGACCGGCTCGTGCGCGCGGCGGACTTCATGGACCGCCAGCAGATCGGCTCGACCGACGACTGCGGCTTCTCGCCGTTCTCCATCGACGAGAAGCCCAACCACGGCTCGCCGGACTTCGCCCGCGACGTGGCGTTCCAGAAGATCACCAACCGTGTCGCGGGGACACGGATGGCCGCCGAACGGCTCGGGGTGTCCTGAGCTGCTGGAGTTCCGCGCCGAGCGCTCCGACGCCTCCCCCGGCCGGGAGCTCCTCACCGACCTCAACGCGCTCCTCGACACCCAGTACCCCGGGCGCGCGGCGCGCCCGGGGTCGGTGACGACCCCCGACGAGCTCGCGCCCCCGCGGGGCCGGTTCCTGGTCGGCTACGAGGACGGCGTGCCCGTCGCGATCGGCGGGGTCCGCCACCTCGGCGCGGGCGTCGGCGAGATCAAGCAGATGTACGTCGTGCCGCACGCCCGCTCGCGGGGCGTCGGCCGCGCCCTCCTGGCCGCGCTCGAGGACGCCGCCCGCGCGCTGGGCCACACCCGCGTACGCCTCGACGCCGGCCCGGAGCAGCGGCACAGCCGGACCCTGTTCGTCGCCACCGGCTACCGGCCGATCCCGCCCTACAACGGCAACCACATCGCCGTGTTCTTCGGCGAGAAGGAGCTGTCGTCACGGGACGAGAGCCGCGACCTCTGACTCGACGGCGTCGAACGCCTCCACGAGCGTCACGCCGTCGGGACCCTCCAGCCAGCGCGTGAGGGCCTCGACGACGCAGGCGATCCCGAGACCCGCCACCAGGCGGGCCCGCTGCGGCGGGTGGCCGCGCCGCACGAGCTCGTCGACGAAGAGCTGCTGCATCACCGCGTGCTTCATGGCCTCGCGCGCCTGCAGCGCCGGCGTCCGCGCGGTCACCCGCGCCCGCCGGACCAGCATGTCGCGGTCCGGCTCGACGAGCGCGGCGACCTCGCGGACCGCCCGGGACAGGATCGCGGCGGGGGTGGCGTCGGCGGGCGCGCCGGCGGCCGCTCGGGTGATGGCGGCGTGGTGCTCGGCGTCCTTGGCGAAGAGGAAGTCCTCCTTGTCGGCGAAGTGCCGGTAGAGGGTCCGCGGGCCCACCTCCGCCGCCTCCGCGACCTCGGCGACGGTCACGGCGTCGTACCCGTGCTCGTCGAACAGCCGCGCCGCCGCCGCGACGATGGTGTCGCGGGTGCGCTGCTTCTTGACCTCGCGCAGGGACGGCGTGCTCACCCGCCCAGTGTGACAGGAGGCGCCAAACGGCACACGTTGCCACTTGGCACGACGTGCCGGTACGGTCGCCGCCATGCGCATCCTCATCACCGGGGCCACCCGCGGTCTGGGCCTGGCCACCGCCCGCTCCCTCGCCCGTCGCGGCGCCGACGTGGTCGTCAGCGGGCGCGATCCCGCCGCCGTCACCCGGGTCGCCGAGGAGATCGGCGGCACGCCCGTCGTCCTCGACCTCGCCCGCCCGGAGCACGTCCGCGAGGTGGCCGCGGACCTGCCGCCGCTCGACGCCGTCGTGGCCAACGCCGGCGTCCAGTTCAGCGGGCCGACGCCGACGTTCACCGCCGAGGGCGTCGAGGAGACCCTCGCGATCAACGTCCTCGGCCACGTCGTCCTGCTCGACGCCCTCATGGCGGGCCCGCTCCCGCCGTCCCTGGTCGTCCTCCTGGGCTCGGGCACCCACGTGCCGGGGCTGACGCCGATCATCCCGGACCCGGTGGAGGACCTCGACCTCGGCGCCCTCGCCCGCGGCGAGGTGGCGGGCGCGAGCGGCCCGCAGCGGTACAGCACGTCGAAGCTCCACACGACCGCACTCACCGGCGCCTACGCCCGGGCCTACCCCGCCACGCACTGGACCTGCTACGACCCCGGACTCATGCCCGACACGGGTCTCGCCCGCTCCCGGCCCGCGTGGCAGCAAGGTGCCCTCCGGGTGCTCGGGGCCCCGCTCGTGGCGCTGGCGCCGTTCGCCGTCTCGGCCGACCGGTCGGGCGCGACCCTCGCGAGCCTCGTGCTCAACCCGTCGGGTCCGTCCGGCGGCGTCCTCGACTACCGCCGAGGCTTCGGCGACCGGTCCGCGCGCGCCGCCGACCCGGCCTACCAGGACGGACTGCTCGCCGCGGCCCGCGCGCTGCTCGCCGCTCCGGCCGTGGGCAACCGTTCGACGGGCTGAATCGCCGGAACCCCCGTACCGTGATGGCGGTCACGGTCGGGGGTGGTCAGCACATGGTGTCGACGTCCGACGCACCGGTGCGTCCCGACCGCCTGTTCGACCTGGTCACGGGCTTCCCGCCGGAGGACGCGATCGACCTCGTCGTGCCGGTCCCGCTCTCGCTCGCGATCTACATGACGATGCTCGAGTCGACGGGCCACGCCGGCGACGTCGCGGCGCTCCGGAAGCTGCACCAGAACGAGGCGTCGACCACCGCGCAGGCGGTCCAGGCGACCGTCGGGTTCGTCGACGGGCCCGACGGCCCGGAGCCGGCGCGACTGGCGCTCGCCCACGTCATCGAGGAGCGCGTCCCCCGCGTCAACGGCGTGCGCCCGCACCTGCACGTCTACATCGGCGCGACCGCCGTCGCCCTCTCCGACGGGCGGCGGGCCCCGCTCGACCTGGACCTCCTGCGGTCCCGCGCCGACGAGGTCCTCTTCCCCGACCACCGCGACCGCCTCGCCGCGGCCTCGGCGGAGCAGCTCGGTCTGGCGTGGGGCACGGCGGCGACCGGCGCGCTGGAGCTCCTCGAACCGGCCTGGCTCGCCGACCGGGCCGCCCAGCTGCTCCGTGACGACGAGCCGTTCTGTCCCGGCCCGTTCGGCCGGCGGCGGATCGTGGCCGGGGAGCACCACCTGCGCCGCGTCGGCGCGGAGCTGCGGGCCAACTCGCCGTCATGACGCGAGCGCCGGTTCATCCACGGCGGATGAGGCGCCCACGGCCCCCGGCGGGTGAGGGTGCGGTCCGTGTCCGCCGTCGATGACCTCACCGAACTCGTCGAGCGCGCCGGCGCGGCCGAGCGCGAGGCCCTGGCCTCGAAGTGGAAGGACCGCGACGACGTCGAGCGCCTCCGGCGCCACGTTCGGCGGGTTCTCGACGACGAGCGGGCCGCGGAGCGCCGGGAGCCCCTCGGTCACGGGGGCGACGAGCGGCGGCTGCGGGTGCGCTCGGCGCTGCTCTCCCACGACGACACGGCCGGCGACGACACGGGGGGCGACACGGGAACGCCGGTCACCCACGCCGCGGCCGCGCGCGCCGAGGCGGACGCCGCGGACGCCGTCACCGTCGCCCGCCTGGCCCTGGTCGAGGCCCACCTGGCCGTGCTCGACGCCCGCCTCGCCCGCCTCGACGCCGGGGAGTCCGCACCGGGAGCGGCGGAGGTCGACGGCCACGCCGTGCTGTCCGGGCGCACCGCGGTCGGGCGCCACGGGCCCGCCCTCGCCCACGGCCTGCGCGGCGAGATCGCCTACATGCTCACCCGGAGGCCGCGGACCCTGCTCAAGAGCCTCGCCGTCAGCCTGGCGCTCGGGCTGCTCTACCTCGGCGTCATCCGCCTGTTCCAGTGGGACCGGATGGCGCAGTACCTGCCCTACCTCGGGCTCTGGACCGTCTCGGTGGTCATGGGCGGTGCGGTGTGCCTCAACGCGATGAGCTTCGACGGCATGCGCGTACGCGCGGCCCTCGAGAGCGGGTCCCGGCTGTGGCACCTCCTGATCACCAAGAACCTGGCGCTGGTCTGCCTGGTGGCGCCCATCGGGTTCCTGATCAGCGCGCTCCTCGCCTGGCGGGCCGGCAGCTGGGAGGCGTTCCTCCGGGCCTGCGCGCTGATGATCTCGTTCATCGTGCTCTGGCTGGGGGTCGGCAACATCGCCTCGGTGATCGTGCCGATCCGCGACGAGCCCATCTGGCACCGGCGCAGGGACGGCACGCTCAAGCAGTTCGCGATCGTCTTCGCGGTGTCCTACGTGCTCGGCTACGTCGTCAACCTCATGCTGATCGTCCGCATCTTCGCCGCGCAGGAGTGGGCGGAGCGCTCCGGCATCATCATCCTGCCGGCGATCTTCGTCGTGCTCAGCAGCATCACGATGTGGGTGCTGCTCACGATCGTCGCCGTGGCGCTCTCGCAGCAGCCGAAGATCCGCCGCGGGCTGATGGCAGAGCTCGCGAAGGACACGGGCGACACGGGCGACACGGGCGACACGGAACGGCGCGTCCCGCAGACGACGTAGCGTGGCCGCCGTGCGCCGCGTCCTGTGCCGCGAGTTCGGCCCGACCGACCGTCTCGAGCTCGTCGAGGAGCCCGACCCCTCCCCCGGACCGGGGCAGGTCGTCGTGGCCGTCGAGGCGGCGGGGGCGAGCTTCGTCGACGCGCTGATCGTGCGCGGTGGCTACCAGCTGCGCCCCGAGCTGCCGTTCACGCCCGGGACGGCGGTGGCCGGGCGGGTCGTCGGCGTCGGCGAGGGCGTCGACGGGCGTGTGCGGGGCTGCCGGGTGGCGGCGCTGATGATGGGGTTCGGCGCGTACGCCTCGCACGTGGTGGTGCCCGCCGAGGAGGTCGCGCCGCTGTCCGAGGACGTCGACGCCGCCGTCGCGGCCACGGCGCTCGAGAGCTACAGCACGCTGCTGTTCGCGACCACCCACCGGCTGCCGATCACGGCGGGCGAGCGCGTCGTCGTGCTCGGCGCCGGCGGTGGGATCGGGCTGGCGGCGGTGGACGTGGCCCGCGGCCTCGGCGCGCGGGTCCTGGCCGTGGCGTCGACCGAGGAGAAGCGGAACGCGGCGGTGACCGCGGGCGCGGAGGACGCCGTCGGCTATGACGCGCTCAAGGACGCGATCCGCGCCGGCACCGACGGGGGCGCGGACGTGGTGATCGACCCGGTCGGGGGCGACGCCGCCGAGCAGGCCCTGCGCGCGCTGCGCCCGCTCGGCCGCTACGCCGTGCTCGGGTTCACCAGCGGCGAGATCCCGCGGCTGCCCGCCAACCGCGTGCTGCTCGCCAACCGCACCGTCGTCGGCGTCGACTGGGGCGACTGGGCCCGCGCCGACCCGCGGGCGGCGACCGCGCTCGCGGCGGACCTGCTCGCCCGCGTCGACCGGGGCGAGCTGCACCCGCCCGCTCCGGCCCGGCGCCCGCTGGAGGAGGCCGGCGCGGCGCTCGGGCGCTACGCCGAGCGCGCCGTCACCGGGAAGATCGCGCTCATCCCCTGAGGATGCGCCACCCCTGGGGCGGCACCAGGAGCGCGTCGTGCCCGTCGTCGGACGCGGCGAGGATCTCGCCGTGCGGCAGGTCGGGGAACCGCTGCGGCGCGTCGTCGGTCGAGAGCAGGACGAGGATCGCGTCGTCGGGACCGGTGGACCGCAGCGCCAGGGCCGTGTTGGTGAGGTGCTCGACGCGCGTGCGGGCGTGGGTGAGCCAGGGGTGGCGGCGGCGCAGGCCGACGAGGCGCTGGTGCAGCTCGCGGGTGGGCGCGCCGAAGGGGGCGAGGCCGGTGGGGTCGTCGGGGAACGGGGGCCGGACGGCGTCGTCGCCGAACTCGTGCTCCTCCTTGACGCCGGTGAAGGCCTGCTCGTCGCCCGCGTAGATCGTCGGGATCCCGCCGACGCCCAGCAGGACCGCGAGCGCGTGCCCGAGGTGGTCGGGGTGCTCGAGCCTGCTCGCGATGCGCGTGACGTCGTGGTTGCCGAGGAAGGTCAGCGGGGCGAAGGTGTCGAGCATCGCCGAGTGCCGCTCGACGGCGTGCGCGAGCTCGTAGAAGTTGCGGTCGTTGAGCGCGCTCCAGATCGCCTTCCAGAGCTCGTACTGGGTCACCGAGTCCAGGCCGGCGTCGGTGACGAACGCGGCGTAGTCGCCGTGGATGACCTCGCCGACGAACCAGGCGTCGGGGAACTCGCTGCGCACGCCCGGCAGGACGGCGCGCCAGAACGCGTGCGGCACCTGGTAGGCCGCGTCGAGCCGCCAGCCGTCCGCGCCGCGGCCCAGCCAGTGGCGCAGGACCTCCCCGACGTGCTCCTGCACCGCCGGCGCGTCGTGGTCCAGCGCGACGAGCAGGTCGTGGCCCTCGAAGACCGCGGGCCCGTCCCCGTCCCAGCGGAACCACGCCCGGGCGTCAGGGTCGCCCTGCTCGGCACGGCGGAAGACCTCGAAGTCCCGGCCGACGTGGTTGAACACGCCGTCGAGCAGCACCCGGATGCCGCGGGTGTGGCAGGCGTCCACCAGCGCGCCGAAGTCCGCGTCGTCGCCGAGGCGCGGGTCGATGCGGAAGTAGTCGGTCGTGTCGTAGCCGTGGGAGCCCGACGCGAACACCGGACCCAGCGCCAGGCCCGAGCAGCCGAGCTCGAGGAGGTAGTCGAGCCAGTGCTCCAGGCGCCCGAGCCGGTGGCGCGGGGCCTCGCCGGGGGGCAGCGCCTCGCGCTCGGCGCCGGCGAAGCCCAAGGGGTAGACCTGCCACCAGATGGCGTGATCGGCCCACGTCGCACTCATGAGGGAGCAGCATGCAGGTTCGTCGCGACATGATCGACCCGGAGCTGCGTCGGCGTGGCGCGCTGCTGGGCCGCGTGCTCGCCGCGCGGTCCGAGGAGCAGCTGCGCCGCGGGATGTCGGTCCCCGGCGCCGTCGACACGTGGTTGCGCGCCCGCGTCCCCCGCGGCCTGACGCGCACCGAGGAGCACGTCACCCGCCCGGACGGGTCGACGCTGCGCCTGTTCGTCTACCGGTCGACGGGCCCGCGGACGGGCGACGCCCCGGGCCTGCTGTGGATCCACGGCGGCGGCTACGCGAGCGGCGCGCCCGAGTACGAGGCGGCCGGCCTCCGGCCCCTGATCAGCGGGAGCGGGGCGGTCGTCGTCAGCCCGGCCTACCGGCTGAGCACCGAGGCGCCCTACCCGGCCGCGCTCGACGACTGCTACGCCGCCCTGCGCTGGCTGCGCGACCACGCCGAGCGGCTCGGTGTGCGGTCCGACCGGATCGCGGTGGCGGGCGCCAGCGCGGGCGGCGGGCTGACGGCGGCGACGACGCTCTACGCCCGCGACCGGGGGAAGGTCGCCGTCGCGTTCCAGATGCCGATCTACCCGATGATCGACGACCGTGGCGACACCGCGTCGACCCGCGACAACGACGCCCCGGTCTGGGACGCCGTCACCAACCGCTCGGCCTGGCGGATGTACCTCGGCGACCTCGCCGGCACCGCCGACGTCCCCGCCTACGCCGCCCCGGCCCGCGCGACGGACTTCTCCGGGCTCCCGCCGACCCTGACCTACGTCGGCGACATCGAGGCGTTCCGCGACGAGACCGTGGCCTACGTGGAGAACCTGCGCGCCGCGGGCGTCCCGGTGGAGTTCCGCGAGTTCCCGGGCGCCTACCACGGCTTCGACGCCATCGTGCCCAAGGCGGCGGTCAGCGTCGCCGCGCGGGCGTTCCGCGACCAGTGGTTCGGCTACGCCGTGCGCACCTACTCCGCGCCGCAGCCCTGAGCGGGGCCGGCGCCCGGAGCGCCCCGCCGACGCCCGGCGTGTCGCGCAGCGAGACTGTGGCGATCCTGGCGTGACACGCCAGGAAAGCCGCATCGCTCGCACGACTCAGGCCGCATCGACCGGGCCCAGGCCCTGGGCGGCGGCGGCGCGGGTGAAGGCGTCGATCACCGCGCGGACGGTCGGGCGGTCCTCGGCGTGCGGGAGGTGCGCGACGACGATCGCGCGGCGCAGGGGCCGCTCGAACGGCACGATCCGGATGCCCTCCGCCGGGGTGAACACGCGCCCGAGGTCGCTCGCGAGCGTGACGCCGAGGCCGACGGCGACCATGGCCAGCGCGGTCGCGAGCCCGTCGACGCGGTGGCGCACGAGCGGGTCGAAGCCGGCGCGGCGGCAGGCGGTGCGCACGGCGCGGCCGTAGTAGGTCCGGGGCCCGGAGATGATCCAGTGCTCGTGGGCGAGCGCGGCGAGGTCGACGCCCGGCGCGTACGGGGCGTCGGCCGGGCAGGCGAGGTGGATGCGGTCGAGGCCGAGGGGCACGACGGTGAGGTCGCCCGCCCACGGCTCGGGGGCGTCGGGGTAGTCGAGCAGGAGCGCGAGGTCGAGCTGCCCGTGGCGCAGGTCGGTGACGGCGTCCTCGGTGTCGACCTCGAAGCTGTCGAGCGTGATCCCCGGGTGGTGGGCGTGGAGGTCGGCGATGACCGCGGGCAGCAGGGACGCGGCGGCCGCGGCGAACACGCCGACCTCGAGGCGCGCCGAGAGCGTGTGCCGGGCCTCCTCGACCGCGGCGCACGCCCGCCGTTCGGCGGCGAGCAGGATGTCGGCGTGCTCCGTGAGGACCCTCCCCACCTCGGTCAGCCGGACGCCCCGTCCGCGGCGCTCGAGCACCGGGGCGCCGACCTCGGCGCCGAGGGCCTCGAGCTGCTGCGAGACCGCCGAGGGCGAGTAGTGCAGGGACGCGGCGGCGGCGTTGACGCCACCGCGCCGGGCGACCTCGCGCAGGGTCCGCAGGCGCCGCAGCGACAGCTCCATGCACATGAGCTGAACATCTCCGTGCACGAACGTCCAGTGGACACGAATGATCCCCCGACGGAAGCTGAGGCCGTGAGCATCCCCAACGATCGCCGTGTCCTGCCCGAGCCCGAGGCGCGTCCGGACGTGGTGACGGCGCTCGGGATCGACGAGCAGCGGGGCGCGTTCGAGCCGGTGCGCCCGACCGCGCCGCCGGCGGGCGCCCCGAACGTCGTGCTCGTGGTGCTCGACGACCTCGGCTTCGGCAGCTCCAGCGCGTTCGGCGGCCCGTGCCGGATGCCGACCGCGGACCGTCTCGCCGCCGACGGCCTGCGCTACACCCGCTTCCACGTCACCGCGCTGTGCTCGCCGACCCGCCAGTCGCTGATGACCGGGCGCAACCACCACTCGGTCGGCATGGGCGCCACCACCGAGATGGCGACCTCGGCCCCGGGCTACACCGGCTTCCGCCCGCGCAGCGCCGCGACGCTCGCCCGCACGCTGCAGGGCAACGGCTACAGCACCGCGGCGTTCGGCAAGTGGCACCAGACCCCGCCCGCGGAGATCAGCCCGGTCGGCCCGTTCGACCGCTGGCCCACCGGCGAGGGCTTCGACCACTTCTACGGCTTCATGGCCTGCGAGATGAACCACTGGTACCCCCTGCTCTACGAGGGCACCACGCCGGTCGAGCCCACCCGCGGGCCGGAGGACGGCTACCACCTCTCCGAGGACCTGGTCGACCGCGCCGTCGACTGGGTGCACACCCAGCGCTCGCTGACGCCCGACCGCCCGTTCTTCACCTACCTCGCCTTCGGCGCCGCCCACGCGCCGTTGCACGTCGCGCCGGGCTGGCAGGAGCGCTACCGGGGCGAGTTCGACGGCGGGTGGGACCGGCTGCGCGAGGCGACGCTCGCGCGGCAGAAGGCCCTGGGGGTGGTGCCGGAGGCCACCGAGCTCTCCCCGTGGCCCGACGGCGTGCCGCACTGGGACGACCTCGACGACGACCGCCGGCGCCTCGGCGCCCGCTTCATGGAGACGTTCGCCGGGTTCACCGAGCACGCCGACGCCCAGCTCGGCCGGTTCGTCGCGGAGCTCGAGGAGCTCGGCGAGCTGGAGAACACGCTGTTCGTCTACCTGCTCGGCGACAACGGCGCCTCGGGCGAGGGCGGGATCGAGGGCACCCACGTCGAGCACCGGCTCGGGCACGGGCTCGTCGACGACCCCGCGGACATGATCGCCCACCTCGACGAGATCGGCGGGCCGGCGAGCTACCCGATCGCGCCCGTCGGCTGGGCGCTCGCGATGAACACGCCCTACCAGTGGACCAAGCAGGTGGCCTCGCACTTCGGCGGCACCCGCGACGGGCTCGTCGTGCACTGGCCCCGCGGCATCACCGACGGCGGCGGCCTGCGCCACCAGTTCCACCACGTCATCGACGTGCTCCCGACGATCCTCGACTGTGCGGGCATCGCCGCGCCGGGCACCGTCGACGGCGTCGCGCAGCAGCCGATCGAGGGCACGAGCATGCGCTACACGTTCGCCGACCCCGGCGCGGCCGACCGCCGGCGCACCCAGTACTTCGAGATGTGCGGCAACCGCGGCATCTACCACGAGGGATGGACCGCCGTGACGCGTCACGGCATCCCCTGGGAGATGGTGCCGTCACGGCGCGGGGCCTTCCGGGCGGACGTCTGGGAGCTCTACGACACGAACCGCGACCCGAGCCAGGCGCACGACGTCGCCGCCGAGCACCCCGAGACCCTCGCGCGGCTGCGCGAGCTGTTCCTCGTCGAGGCGGCGAAGTACCGGGTGTTCCCCCTCGACGACCGGGTCACCGAGCGCGAGAACCCGCGGCTCGCGGGCCGCCTCGACCTCGTCGGCGACCGCCCGTCGGTCACCTTCCGCGGCGCGACGCGGCGGCTGATCGAGGAGACCACCCCGAACGTCAAGAACCGCTCGCACGCGGTGGTCGCCGACGTCGACGTGCCCGAGGGCGGCGGTGCGGGCGTGCTCGTGGCCCAGGGCGGCCGGTTCGGCGGCTGGGCGCTCTACGTGCTCGGCGGGCGCGCCTGCTACGTCTACAACTACTTCGGGAAGCAGCGGCACACGGTGCGCGCCGACCACGTGCTGCGCGCCGGGCGCCACGAGGTGCGCGTCGACGTCGCGTACGACGGCGGCGGCGTCGGCCGGGGCGCCACGGCGACGTTGCGGGTCGACGACCTCGAGGTCGGGTCGGTGCGCATCGACGCGACGATCCCGTACTACTTCTCGTTCGACGAGACCTTCGACGTCGGCGTCGACCTCGGCACCCCCGTCACCGACGACTACGCGACGGGCGCGAACGCCTTCACCGGGCGGGTCCGCTCGGTGCGCGTCGACCTCACCGCCGCGACCCCGGAGCGCGACCCCGAGGGCATGCGACGCCGGGTCATGGCGTCGCACTGACTCACGGACCGGCGGGCCCGGCACATCGGAAGCCCAGGTTTCCCGAGCTCGACTCCGGGGTGTTCGACGTGCGCGCCGCGACGCGGTAGCGGTTGCAGTACGAGTCGTGGCACAGGTACGAGCCGCCGCGCATGACCCGCGCCTCGCCCTCGTCGGGGCCGGCCGGGTCGTGCTCCGGGGAGCGGGCGTACCAGTCGGCGGCGAACCGGTCGGCGCACCACTCCCAGACGTTGCCGACGGCCTGCCAGAGCCCGAGCCCGTTGGGGCGGTAGGTCTTCACGGGCGCCGTGGTCAGGTAGCCGTCCTCCCGGGTGTTCTCGGTCGGGAAGCGGCCCTGCCAGATGTTCAGCGGCCACTTCCTGCCGATCTCGTCCCCCCACGGGAACCGCGCCCCCTCGAGCCCGCCGCGGGCCGCGTACTCCCACTCCGCCTCGGTGGGCAGCCGCTTGCCCGCCCACGCGCAGTACGCGGTGGCGTCGTGCCACGACACGTGGACGACGGGGTGGTTCGCCCGGTCGCCGATCCCCGACCCCGGACCCTCGGGGTGCCGCCACGACGCCCCGCGCACGGCGAGCCACCACGGCGCGCCGTCGACGCTGGTCAGCACGTCGGACCGGTCGCCGACGAACGCCAGGTGGAACACCGCCGACGATTCCCAGCGCTCGGCGTCGGTGACGTACCCGGTGTCCTTGACGAAGCGCGCGAAGGACGCGTTGGTCACCGTGGTGGCGTCCATCGCGAACGCCGAGACGGTGACGCGGTGCACCGGGCGCTCGCCGTCGCCGGGGTCGCCGTCGCCGTGGTGGTCGCCCATCGCGAAGGTGCCGGCGGGCAGGAGGACCTGGCTCACCGGGCGTGCGTCTCCTGCGGCGGCACCGACACCCACGCCACGTGCTTGCCGTCACGCCCGTCGCCCGAGGAGTGGCCGCGCAGCCGCCGCGCCACCCACGGGACGACGTGCTCGCGGTAGTACCGCAGCTCGGCGAGCGGGTGGCGCGCCGGCCCGTCGGCGACGGGGTCGATCGGCGCCGGGTCCTCACCCAGCGCGTCCAGGATCAGCCCGGCGACGCGCCGGTGCCCGGCGGGGCCGAGGTGCAGGCGGTCGGCGGACCAGTACCCGGGGCGGTGGCGGATCTCGGCGTCGTGGAAGACGTCGACGAAGTCCGTCCCGTACCGCGCGGCGAGCTCGGCGACCCCCGCGGTGAGCGCCTCGCCGCGCCGGCGCACGACGCCGCCGAGCGGGAGCCGCGCGGACGGGTCCGCCCCCGCGATGAGCACGACCCGCACCCCGGCGTCGCGGCAGCGCCGGACCGCCTGCTCGGTGAGCCCGACCAGGTCGGCGACCTGGATGTGCCGGCGCAGCATGTCGTTGCCGCCCCCGTTGAGGGTCAGCAGCGTCGGCGGCGGGTCGAGAGCGAGGGCGGCATCGAGCTGGTCGGTGACGATCGGCGCGAGCAGGCGGCCCCGCACCGCGAGGTTCGCGTACCCGACGGGCTCGCCCCGCGTCCGTGCCAGACCGGCCGCCACGAGGTCGGCCCAGCCACGGGTGGAGCCGTCCGGCTGCTCGTCGCCCACGCCCTCGGTGAAGCTGTCCCCGATCGCCGCGAAGTGCACCCGACCGTTCTACGTGCCCCGCCGTCGACGGGCCAGCGCGACGATCTCCCGCACGGCCATCAGCAGCGCGAACGTGCCGAACACCAGCCCGAGCACCTCGGTGTCGAGGGCGAGCCCGAGCAGGGCGCCGGCGACGACGCCGGGCACGGAGGCGAGCCCGAGCAGCCAGCCCCACCGCGTGGACGCCGTGCCCTGCCTCACGTGCACCCAGGAGCCCACCAGCGAGTTCGGGATGAACATCAGCAGCGACGTCCCGGCCGCGACGTGCAGCTCGACCCCGAACAGCAGCACCATCGCCGGCACCGCGAGCAGCCCGCCGCCCAGGCCCATCGCCCCCGACCACGCGCCGACCACGACCCCGACACCGACCGCGGTCGGCAGGAGGAACCACGGGTCGGCGAGCAGGCCCGGCGACACGAGCGCGTGCGTGAACAGCGGCGGGCCGACGGCGTCGATCCCGAACTTGACCGCGGTGAGCACCAGGATCGCGATCAGCAGGACGCGCAGCACGGTCTCGCGGGTCCGCGCGAGCAGCCACGGCCCGAGGAACCCGCCGAGCGTCCCGCCGATCATCATGGGGACGCCGACGCGCAGGTCGATCGCCCCGCCGCCGACGGCGTAGGCGGCGACACCGGCCACGCAGAGCCCGATCTGGGCGATCGTGGACGTGCCGTGCACCCGAGCGCGGCTCATCCCGGTGAAGCGGTCCAGCGCCGGGACGTACAGCACCCCGGCGCCGCCGCCGATCAGGCCGCCGACGACCCCGCCGACCGCCCCGATCGTCGCGATCCCCGCGGTCGAGCCCCGTTCCCGTGACGCCACGGGGAGGGAATCTGCCCTACTCGGCCGGAGCGAGCCGGTCGGCGTCGACGAACCCGGGCATCGGCGTCTCGCGCTCGACCACCACTGGTGTCGGCGCGCGGTTGATGAGCAGGCGCATCACGTCCGGGCGCGAGTAGTGGCCGACGGGGTCGGCGGCCGACTTGGCGATCGCGATCATCGAGAAGTCGAGGTCGGCGACGACCAGGCCCTCCTCGGTCTCGGGCAGGTTCTCCCCCAGCGGGCTGCCCTCGGGGCCGAAGATGCGCGCGAAGCCGCCGCCCTGCAGCAGGAGCTGGCGCTTCACCTCGGTGTCGCACCACAGGTCGTGGCCGGCCTGCCCCACCACCGCGCAGGGCGCGACGACGAAGGTCTGGCCCTCGACGGCGTAGACGAGGCTGGCGGCGTTGTTGACCTCCGGCCCGAGGGCCTGCGCGGCGCCCCGGTACACCGAGAAGCTGGGCCAGGCGCCGACGTGGATCTGCTCGCCGAGCGAGTACATCGCGTACTTCGTGAGCGGCTGGAAGTGCTCCCAGCAGTTCAGCGCCCCGACCCGCCCGAGCGCCGTGTCGTGGACCTGGATGTCGCTGCCGTCGCCCTCGCCGAACACGGAGCGCTCGACGTGGGTCGGCTTGAGCTTGCGGCGGACGCTCACGACCTCGCCGGTGTCGGACAGGAAGGCCTGCGACATGTAGAGGCTGCCGCCCGCGCGCTCGCTGAACCCGAACACGACGTGGATGCGGTGCTCGGCGGCCGCGGCCGCGAGCCGGCGCATCTCCTGGCCGTCGCGCGTCATCGAGTTCTCGGCGTAGCGGGGCACGAACGCCATGCCCGCCGCCGGGGAGTCCAGCCAGATCCACCACGGGTAGCCGGGGATGAACGTCTCCGGGAACGCGACCAGCTGCGCGCCGCGGGCCGCCGCGTCGGCGATGTAGCCGATCATGTGCTCGACCCCGGCGTCCAGGTCCAGCCAGCGCGGTTCGGCCTGCACCGCCGCCGCACGCACCACGTGGGCCATCTCGGTCCTCCCAGTCCTCGTCTCCCGACCTCCGCGGTGAGCGTGGCCGAGGAACGCCGCGCCCGACTGACGCCGCGTGCCACCGGCACTCGCACCCCGTGCCAGGTGTGCCGTTTGATCGGGACGCCGGATCGGGAAACGCGCGGCGGTGAACCACGACAGCTCCACCACCGCGGGCTGCCCCAAGCACATGGTGTTCGGCCCGTGCGGCGGGGTCCGCGCCGACGGCGCCTGCGAGCTCGACGCCGCGCTGCCCTGCCCGTGGGTCGGCGACGACGGGACCGAGCCGGTGCCGGTGCGCCCCTGGCCCGGCGCGTCCGTGGGCCTGCGGGAAGGGCTGGAAGGCGGCCTCTCGGCGGCCGGCCTGCTCGCCCGGGCGCAGCGGGCGCCGGTGGTGCTCACCGACCTGAGCGTGCCGTCGTTCGACCGCGAGGCCCTGCGCTCCGCCACCGAGATCATCGCCCCGGTCTCGGACGCCGTGCTCTCCGGTGACATCCACCACCAGCCCACGTTCCCCCCGACCTACATGGCCGCGGAGCTCCGGGCCGTCGGCGCCCACCCGTGGATGACGCTGACGTGCCGCGACCGCAACCGCGTCGTGCTCGAGCAGGAGCTCGCCGGCCTCGCCGCCCTCGGCGTCGAGGGGGTGCTGTGCGTGACCGGCGACATCCGGGGTCCCGACGTGCGCCCCGACGCCACCCAGGTCTTCGACCTCGACGCGACGCGCCTGTGCCACCTCGCCGCGACCGCGGGCCTCGCCGCGACGGTGGCGATCACCCCGTCGGCGCCGCCCCGCGACGCGCGGTTGCGCGTGCTCGCCGGGAAGCAGCGGGCGGGCGCCACGCTGGCGATCTCCAACCACGTTGCCGACCCCGCCGAGCTCGACGCGTTCCTGCGCGACGGCCGCGAGCACGGCGCCGACCTGCCGGTGCTCGGCGCGGTCGCCGTGTTCACCGACGAGGCCGCGGCGGACTCGCTGCTGGCGTTCCCGGGGCTGGCGATGGACCCGGCGCGCGTCGCCGCGGTGCTCGAGTCCCCCGACCCCGTCGCCGCCGGCATCGACGCCGCGGTGGCCGAGGCCGAGGCGCTGCTCGCGGTGCCCGGCGTCGTCGGGGTCAACCTGTCCGGGCGGGCCTCCTCGGCCGGCCATCTCGAGGCGGCCGAGGTCCAGGCCGAGATCGCCCGACGCGTGCGGAAGGTCGTGCGGTGAGCAGCTCCGACACCAGCCAGGACGTCACACCCATGGAGGCGGAGTTCGACACGGTCGCCGCGTGGACCGAGCAGGCCGTCGCCGAGCTCGGCCGCGGCTACGCGATCCCCGCGGCCTGCCGCGGCAGCGGGTCCCCGCCCGAGCTGGCGTGGCTGGCCGAGGGCCTCGGGCTGGAGGACGACGCGCCGTTCCTCGACGCGGGTGCCGGGCTCGGCGGACCGGCGGCGTGGCTGCGCGGCTACCTCCACGACCGCTGGGACGGAACGCCCCTGCTCGCCGAGCCGATGACGCACGCCGCCGCCGCGTCCCGGCGGCTCTTCGACCTGCCCGCCGTGGCCGCGTGGTCGCAGCACCTCCCCCTGCCCGACGGGTCCATGGCGGCGGCGTGGCTGCTGGGGGTGCTGTGCACGACGTCGGACAAGCGGGAGGTGCTCGCCGAGGTCCACCGCGTCCTGCGCCCGGGCGGCCGGCTCGGGCTGCTGGTGCTCGTGGCCGACCGTGAGCTCATCGAGAGCCCGGAGGGCAACGACTTCCCGACCCGCTCCTCGCTGCACGCCGACCTCGCCGCCACCGGTTTCCGCGTCGACGACCAGGTGGACGGCGCCGACCTGCCCGGTGCCCCCGAGGACTGGGTCGCGCGCGCCGACGCCGTCGACGAGATCGTGCGCCGCGACCACTCCGACCACCCCGAGTGGCGTCAGGCCCACGCGCAGGAGGACGTGCTGGGCCGGGTCATGGAGCGCGGCGACGTCGTCACGGTGCTGCTGCACGCCACCGCGGTAGCCGACGGCGGCTGACGGGCTTTCTGCACGCCCCCCGCCGATCTTGACCGCGGTCGGCCGGGCTCACGACGATGACGGCGCCGACGCCACCGTCTTCGAGGAGCGCCCCCGTGATCGTCATCAACATCGTGATCCCCATCCGCCCCGAGAAGACCGACGAGTGGCTCGCGCTCGCCGACTCCTACGCGAAGGACGTCAACGGCGAGGAGGGCTGCCTGCACTTCATCTTCTCGCGCAGCCTCACCGACGAGAACTCCTACGTGTGCATCGAGGGCTTCCGGGACGCCGACGCCGGGGCCGTCCACGTGCAGCAGCCGTACGTGAAGAACTTCTTCGACCGCATGCCCGACCTCGTCTCGGCGCAGCCGCAGATCCTGTACATCGACACGCCGCACGACGGTTTCGGGCCGATGGGGGAGATCCAGCCCCGCTGACCACGGGGAGCAGTCGGCCCGTCGCCTTGAGACACTACGCGAGCTGCTTGTACGCTCCTGGCGGGTCAACCAGCCGCCCTCGACCGTTGGCATGCCGTGATCGATCGACGGCGCTGGACCTCGAAGGGCGCTGCTCCCATGACCACCGACGGCCTGCGAGCCCGGGAGAACGATCTCGTCGTCGCGCTGCGCGCCGCCTCGCAGGACCTCATCGCCAAGCGCAGCATCCGTGACCGGGACGTGCTGCTCACGCAGCTGGTGGCGTCGGCGGTGACGCTGGTGCCGCCGGCCGTCGGTGGTGGTCTCTCCCGCACCGAGGACCGCGCGGTGCGCTCCAGCCACGCCACGACGAATGCCATCGAGGAGCTGGACCGGCTCCAGAACACCCTCGACGAGGGCCCGTGCATCGAGGCCGCCGACCACCCGCCCGAGAACGGCGTGATGCTCACCCGCGACCTCGCCGGGGTGGACGCGGGCCGGTGGCCGCGGTTCGCGCCGCGTGCCGTCGAAGCGGGCTTCCGGTCGATGCTGTCGGTGTCGCTCACCGGGCCGCCGAACGGGCGCCGCGCCGCGCTCAACCTCTACTCCGACACCCCCGACGCGTTCGACGAGACGGCCATCGTCACCGCCGGCCTGTTCGCCAACCAGGCCGCCGCGCTGGTCTACGGCGCCGACCACGCCCACGACCTGAGCGTCGCCCTCGCGAGCCGCGACGTCATCGGCCAGGCCAAGGGCATCCTCATCGAGCGGTTCTCCGTCGACGCCGACGAGGCGTTCGCGATGCTCGTGCGCTCCTCGCAGGACACGAACATGAAGCTGTTCGACGTGGCGCGGTGGCTCGTCGACGAGACCGAGCAGCAACGGAAGGGGCGAGGACAACCCGTCGCGTGACGAGTAGACATCGAGCGCAGCGCTTGTACCGTGGACGACGGGTCGGTCCGACGGCCGACCCCCCCGTCCGAGGGACCTCCCATGATCGACCCCGCCCACAAGCAGCTCGTCAAGTCGCTGCGCTCCGCCGCCGAGCAGCTCACCGAGAACCGCAGCATCCGTGACCTCGAGACGACGGTGTCCAAGCTGGTGCACGCCGCGGTGGACACCGTCCCCGGCGCCGTCGGCGGCGGCATCTCCCGCACCGAGCAGGGCACGGTCCGCTCCAGTCACGCCACCGACGACGTGATCTACGAGCTCGACCAGCTCCAGTCCGAGCTCGGTGAGGGTCCCTGCATCACCGCCGCCGACGACCCGCCCGCCGCCGGCGTCGTGCTGGCGCAGGACCTGGCCCGCGCCGACGGCGACCGGTGGCCGCGGTTCGCGCCCCGCTGCGTGGCCACCGGCTTCCGCTCGATCATGTCGGTCCAGCTCTCCCTGCACGGGCGGCGCCGCTCGGCGCTGAACCTCTACAGCCACGAGGCGGGCGTCTACGACGGGAGCGCCGAGCTGACCGCCGGCCTGTTCGCCGTGCAGGCCGCGACCCTGCTGCACGGCGCGGACCACGCCGCCGACCTCGGGCAGGCGGTGGCGAGCCGTGATGTCATCGGGCAGGCCAAGGGCATCCTCATGGAGCGCTTCACGGTCGACGACGACGAGGCGTTCCAGATGCTGGTCGACGCCTCGCAGGACACCAACGTCAAGCTCGTCGAGGTCGCCCGGTTCCTCACCGCCGAGGCCCGCGACCGGCGGATCGGGTCCGGCCCCCGCCGCCCGGACCAGCGGGACCGGTGATCCGGCCCGTCAGGGCTTGCGGCCGACCCCGCCCGCGATGCAGCGCTGCACGGGATCGAGGGGCTTGAGCAGCGGGCCGTCCGGCCACCACCGCGCGCACACGACGAGGCCCGGCTCGACCATCTCGAGGCCGGGGAACAGTCCCTGGATCTCGGCCCGCGTGCGGAACACGCCGCTGCCCATCGGGCTGTGGACGAACACGTCCTCCATGCGCCGGGCGAGGACGCTGTCGTCGTCCTCGGGGTCGTAGAAGTGGGCGAGCACGACGTACGAGCCGGACGGCAGCGCATCGACGTAGGTCGCCATGATGTCCTGCGGGGACCGTGCCGGGTCGGCGTAGTGGTGCAGCGTGCCGTTCTGGATCAGCACGATCGGCCGGGAGAAATCGAGGAACCGCCGGATCGACGGGTCGCCGAGGACGCTCTCCGGGTCGAAGATGTCCGCCGCGCTGAACATCGTGAACTCGTTGTCCTCGAGCAGGGCCCGCCCGTGCGCGATCACCGACGGGTCGTTGTCGACGTACACGACGCGGGACTCGGGGCGCAGCCGCTGCACCACCTGGTGGGTGTTCTCCGCGGTCGGGAGCCCGGAGCCGAGGTCGAGGAACTGCGTGACGTCGGTCTGGGTGGCGAGGAACCGCAGGGCCCGGATGAGGAAGGCGCGGTTGTCGACAGCCAGCAGCGGCACCTCGGGCGCGACCTTGCGGACCTGCTCGATCGTCAGCCGGTCGGCCTCGTAGTGGTCCTTGCCGCCCAGCGCGTAGTCGTAGACGCGGGCGATGCTCGCCACGCTGGTGTCGACGTTCGCCGGCGCGCGGCCGTCACCGGTCTTCGAGACGGTCATGCAGTTCCCCCAGCAGCGCGTGTCGTGGTCCGCTCAACCATATCGGGCACGAAGATCGACTACTGGGTCCCGCCACCACGGAGAGCCTTCCCGCCGCCGACGCCGACCGGGACGATGCGTCGGATGTGGTCCTCCCGGTCGCGGCGCCGCCTCCTCGCGGTCGTGCTGGGGCTCGGGCTCGTGGTGGAGGCCGCCCACCAAGTCCGCACGGGCGGCACCCACACCTCGGACCTGCCGATCGTCGACGACTGGCTGCACAGCGCGCTGATCCTCGCCTCCGCGGCGTGCTGCGCCTGGGGCGTGCGCGCCCGGCCGCCGGGGGGACCGGCCCGCGCGGCGTGGTGGTGCTTCGCTGCGGCGCTCGCGGTGTTCGCGCTCGCGGAGATCACCTGGAGCGTCCTCTACTCCGGCGGCGGCGACGTCCCGACGCCCAACCCCACCGACCCCCTCTACCTCGCCACCTACCCGCTGTTCATGGCCGGGCTCGTGTGCATGGTGCGCGCCCGGGTGGTCGACGTCCCCTGGCACCGCTGGCTCGACGGCTTCGTGCTGGTGCTCATCGTGGCGACGCCGGGCGTCCTCGTCGTGATCGTGCCGGTGCTCGCGGCCGCCCCGATCGACCCGCTCGGGCAGATCATCACCGTCGCCTATCCCCTCGGCGACGTGCTGCTGTTCGGCGGCCTGCTCGGCACCCTGCCGCTGATCTCGTGGCGGCTGGTCGGGAGCTGGCCCTGGGTCGGCCTCGGGCTGCTCTGCCTCACCGTCGCCGACTCCGCCTACAGCCTCACGGCGGCCGACGTCGTCTCCCACGACGGGCCCTACGACTTCCTCTGGAGCGCGGGCGCGCTCGCGTTCGCCGTCGGCGCCTTCCGGCCGCCGGCGGGTGCCCGCCCGTCGCGCGAGATCACCGGCTGGCCCGCGATCGCGCTGCCCCTCGGGGCCCAGCTGGTCGCCCTCGCAACCCAGGTCTACGGCTGGTACCGCCCGCTCCCGCCCGCGGAGCGGCTGCTGACGATCGGGGTCCTCGCCGTCGGCATCGCCCAGATCATCGTGTCGCGGCCGCGTCCCGTGCGGGCCGAGATCACGGAGACCACGGAGATCTCCGAGACCACGGTGCAGTCCGAGACGGCGGTGATCACCGAGGGCGTGGGGCGTACCCCCGGCGGCCCGGGGCTGGCAGGCTGACCCCGTGCTGCCGGGGCCGGACGACGGGGCGCCCCGCGGGGGCGGTGCTGCCGGTGCTCCCGGGGCTCCCGGGGCTCCTGACGACCCCGACCTGACCACGTGGGCCCGCGGGCTCGGCGCGATCCAGGAGGCCGAACGGCTCGGCTCGGCGCGCCTGGGCACCGAGCACCTCCTGCTCGCGAGCCTGCTCGACCCGGTGACGCGGCGCCTGGCGCACGACGCCGGACTCGACTTCTCCGCCGTGCAGCGCCACCTCGGGCCACCTGTGCGGGTCGGCGTCGGCGCGGGGACGGGAGCCCTGCCGACCACCGAGCAGATGTACCGCAGCGACGGCGCGACCCGGGTCCTGTCCACCCTGCGCGACGGAGCGGCCGACGAACCGCGACTCACGGGCTGGGTGCGCCCCGACCGCAGCACCGACCCCCGCGGACGCAGCGTGCTGCGCCGGCGCCTGCTGGCCCTGCTCCTCGAGGACACCGCACCGGGCGCCGCGCGCACGGCGCTGGACCAGCTCGCCACCGGGTCCCGGGCGGCCTGGCTCGTCGAGCAGTTGAACGGCCCCGACGCGTGGGGCGAGCGCTGAGCGGGAGGCCCTCTCAGCCCGCGGCGCCGCGTTCCACCACCGTGGCGTTGGTGATCGCGGGTGGCGCGGCGAACAGCGTGCCGACCTGGGCGTACACGGCGTCCCGGCCCGAGCCGCCCGCGATGTGGGCCTCGAGGGCCGCCCGGTCGGCGAAGGTGTCGAACACGCCGTAGGTCTCGTCGTCGATGCGCACCACGAAGAAGCTGGTGGTGCCCGGCTCGGCGTCGAGGATCGCGCGGCTGCGCGCGAAGAACCGCTCCGCCTCGGCCTGCCGGCCGGGCAGGACGGTGATGGTGGCCCACACCGCGAGCTCGCTCATCGGGTCGTCCTCTCGTCGGGGGTGACGTCGGGGGTGAGGTCGTGGGCCGGGGTCGCGGCGGGGCCGCTCCACGCGGCGAGCGCACGACGCCGGCCGTCGTCGCCGTCGGCACTGCTCCCGGCCCAGGCCACGTAGCCGTCGGGGCGCACGAGCACGGCAGGCCCGGTGTCGCGGCGGTCGGTCTCGCGGATCACCAGGAACCCCCCGTGGCGCTGGCGGGCGGCGACCGTGCCCGTCGCGAGCGGGATCGTGGCGGCGTTGGTGCCGACCAGCGGATGGTCGCCGCGCCGGCGTCCGTAGCGCAGGCCGACGCCGGAGAAGCTGCCCGCGACGAGGTCGCCGAACGGGCGCCACGCCAGCAGCCGCCCGCTCACGGCGTTGCGCAGCGCCCGGGCCGGGCGGGGGTGCAGCGTGACCGCGCGCATCATCGCGCCGCTCTGCCGCAGCACGCGGCGGCCGATGGGGTGGCGCTCGGCGTGGTAGCTCTCGAGCACGGAGTCGTCGGCCCCGGCGAGCGCGGCGTCGAGCTTCCAGGCGAGGTTGGCCGCGTCCTGGATGCCGGTGTTCATGCCCTGTCCGCCCATCGGCGAGTGCACGTGGGCGGCGTCGCCGGCGAGGAACACGCGAGCGTGGCGGTAGCGGGTGACCTGGCGTTCCTCGCAGTGGAAGCGGGAGCGCCCGCTGATGTCGTGGGCGCCGACGGGGCGGCCCATCGCGCGGTCGAGCACTCCGGCGACGTCGTCGTCCTCGACCGGGGCGTCGTCCGGGAGCTGCCGGCGGCGGTCCCAGGTCATCGACCGGTACCGGCCGTCCCCGTAGGGGGCGAGGAACCCGAACACCTCCGGGGTCGTGCCGAGCGTGAGCCCTTCCGTGGCGGGTGGGTGCGCGAGGCGGACGTCGGCGAGCACCACCGACGACAGCACCTCGCGCCCGGGGAAGTCGGCGCCGAGCAGCCGCCGCACGGTGCTGTGGGCGCCGTCGGCGGCGACGACGTACGGCGCGCGCCAGCTCGTGTCGCCGGCCGTCGTGACCGTGACGCCGTCGGCGTCCTGGACGAGGCCGACCACCTCGCTGCCGCGGACCACCGTGACGCCCTCGGCCCGGGCACGCTGCTCGAGCAGCTCGTCGACGACGGTCTGCGGGGCCACGAGCACGTACGGGTGGGGCGAGTCGAGATCGCCGAGGCGGACCGCCGCGCCGGGCCAGAGGTTCACCCGCGGCACCGTCGTCCCGTGCTCGAGCAGGGCGTCGGTGACGCTGCGGCCGCCCGCGGGCCCGTCGGCCAGGCGGCTGTCGAGCACCTCGAGGGTGCGCGGCATGGTCGCGAACGCGCGGCTCCCGGGATGGCGCCGCGGCCACCGCTCGAGGAGCACGACCGACCGTCCCGCGCGGGCGAGGTCGCCCGCGACCGTCATCCCGGTCGGCCCGCCGCCCACCACCACGACCTCGGTCTCCCGCATCGAGCCTCCCTGGTCAACGCTTGTTGACTTGAGGCTAGGGCGGCCGGGGACATCAAGTCAACACGCGTGGACCTAGGATCGGCCCGTGCCGTCCCGACCCCGCGACGCGACCGCCACCCGCGGCGCGATCCTCGACGCCGGCCGGGCGCAGTTCGCTCGCGACGGCTTCGAGCGGGTGACCATCCGGTCGGTGGCGGCCGAGGCGGGCGTGGACCCGGCGATGGTCATGCGCTACTTCACCAACAAGGCCGGCCTGTTCACCGAGGCCGCGGCGCTGGAGCTCGTCCTGCCCGACCTGCGCGGGCTCGGCCCGGACGCGATCGCCGACGCGCTCGTCGACCGCTTCTTCGCGCTGTTCGAGGAGAGCCCGACGCTGCTGGTGCTCCTGCGGGCGGCCGCCACCAGCCCCGAGGCCGCCGAGCGCCTGCTCGGCGTCCTGCTCGAGCAGGCCGGCCCCGCCCTCGCGACGGCCGCGGTCGACCGTCCCGCCGAGCGTGCCGCGCTCGTCGGCTCGCAGATCCTCGGCTTCGCGTTCGTGCGCCTCGTGCTCGGCGCCCCCGCCCTCGCGGCGATGTCGCGCGAGGACGTCCGCGCCTGGGTCGGCCCGACGCTGGCCCGCTACCTCACCGACCCGGACCTCGGACCCTGACGAGCATCGAGGAGGCCAGGATGGGCGCCGTGCTGCGGTGGCTCCGGCGGATCGGGGTCGCCCTGGTGGTGCTCGTGGTCCTGCTCCTCGCGGCCTCCGGCGCCTACCTCGGCTGGGACCGTCTCGACCCCGTCCGGCTCGACGTCCCGGCGCCCGGGTTCACCGTCGACGCCGCCGGCGTGCGCACCCACGTCGAGCACTGGCCCGCCGCCCGGCCGTCGGGGCGCGCGCCCCTGGTGCTGGTGCACGGGTTCGCGGAGTCGACCTACGTCTGGTCGCGCGCGGCACCGCTGCTCGCGGCGGACCGCGACGTGTACGCCTACGACGTGCGCGGGTTCGGCTTCACCGACCGGGTCCCGCCCTACGACCTCGCCGCCGACACCGACCAGCTCGGCGGGGTCCTCGCCGCTCTGCACCTCGAGCGCCCGGTGGTCGTCGGCCACTCGTCCGGGGTGGCGATCGCGCTGTCGTGGGCGCTGCGCGCGCCGGCCTCGGTGCGCGGGGTCGTCGCGGCCAACGGCGACGGCACCCCGTACTTCGGTGCCGACCGCACGAACGCCGGGGGCGGCGCGCGGTGGGTGCTCGTCGACCCGGTCGCGCCGGCCGTCGTCACCGCCGTCGTGCGGCACCGCGCGCCGATCCGGTCGGTCGTCGCCGCGCAGTGCGGGCCGGGGTGCCCGGTCGACGACGCCGCGATCGACCGCTGGCGGGCGCCGTTCCTCGGCCCGGGCGCCGTGGACGCCCTGGTGGACGTGGTCCGGCAGCCGCTGATCGGACTCACCGACGCGCAGGAGGCCGCCGTCACCGTGCCCACCGCGATCCTCTACAGCAGCGAGGACGGCAGCTTCGGCCGGCCCGAGGCCCTCGCGACGGCCGCCCGCCTGCGCACCGGACTCGTGGCCGAGCTGCCCGGCGCGCGCCACCTCGCCCTGCTCGGCGAGCCGGAGCGCTTCACCGCGGCACTGCGCCCCGAGATCGACGCGCTCGATGGACACTGAACGATCACGAGGGTGCGATCAGTTCGCCCTGGTGGATACGGTGGTCGTTTCCTGATCACGAAAGGTCCTGGGATGGGAGCTCCGGCGACGCCCGTGGTGCGCAGTCGCGTGCACACGACGGACCCGGACGCCGCCGTCTCGCACCTGCAGGGCTTCACCCGCTTCCGCGCCGGCCCGATCGAGCGGCGCGGCTTCGCGTTGTCCCTCACGTCGGCGCTCGCCGCGGGACTCGGGGTCAGCCACCTCCGGCACGGGACGCGGATGGAGGCGCAGGCCGAGCCGACGCCCGCGCTGACCGCCGTCGAGCGTCGCGACGGGGAGCTGACCGTCGACGCCGGCGGCGGCGAGATCGACGTCGACCTGGTCCTCGCGCCGCACTGGTCGCGCTATGCGTCGCGCTGGGCCGGATACCTGCGGATGACCACCCTCGACCTCGCCGAGGTCGGTCGGGTCGGCGCCGAGGTGTCCGGCCTCGACCCCGAGGACGTCCGTTTCGACGCCGTGACCCCGCTCTCGGCGGCCCGCGCCCGGTACTGGGCCTCGCTCGTCGACCACGTCGAGCGCGACCTGCTCGCCCACGACGAGCTGATGGCCCTGCCGCTGCTGCGCCAGGAGGCCCGGCACCGGCTGATCGTCGGCGCCCTCGCCGTCTTCCCCAACAGCACCCTCGAGCACCACACGGACCGCGGCCGGGACACCGGCGAGCCGGCCACCATCCGCCGCGCCGTGGAGTTCATGGACGCCCACGCGGGCGAGGACATCACCGTCACCGACGTCGCCGACGCCGCCCGCATGGGCCCGCGCGGTCTGCAGGCGGCCTTCCGCCGGCACCGCGGGCAGACACCGCTCGACTACCTGCGCCGGGCGCGCATGGAGCACGCGCACCGCGAGCTGCGGGCAGCCGACCCCACCGGCGGGGACACCGTCGGTGACGTCGCCGCCCGGTGGGGGTTCACCAACGCCGGGCGGTTCTCGGTGGCCTACCGCCGGGCCTACGGGTGCTCGCCGGTGGAGACGCTGAGGCGCTGATCGCTCTCGTCACAGGTCGATGAGCACCTTCATCCGCTCGCCGCGGCGCAGCTGCTCGTAGACCGTGAGCAGGTCGTCGAGCGACGCGTGGTCGACCCAGCCCTCACCGGTGATCTCCCCGCGCGCCATGCTGTCGATGACGTGGCGGTAGTCGTCGTCGGTGTAGACCAGCGACGCGACGATCTGCGCCTCGCCGAGCAGCAGCGAGGTCGGGTTGAGCTCCATCGCCTGCTCGTGGATCCCGACGACGACGACCTTGCCCTGCGGGGCGAGGGCGCCGATGCCGGTGAGGATCGCGGCGCCGACCCCGGCCGCGTCGAACACCACCCGCGCGCCGAGGCCGTCGCTCGCGTCGTGGGCCGCCGCGGCGACCTCTGTCGTGGTGGGGTCGATGACGTGCTCGGCGCCCAGCCGCGTCAGGATCTCGCGGCGCTGCGCCGACGGGTCGCTCGCGACGATGTCCGTGATGCCGGCGGCCCGCAGGGCGAAGTACAGGCCGACGCCGATCGGGCCGAGCCCCGCGATCACCGCGAGCTCGCCCGGCCGGACGCCCGAGATCTTCACGGCGTGGTAGGAGACCGCCATCGGCTCGACCAGCGCCCCCATCTCGAGCGAGACGCTCTCCGGCAGCGCGAACACCATGCTCTCGGGCAGCACCGTGTACTCGGCGAGCCCGCCGCCGGGTCCGGACAGGCCGTGGAACGCCAGCACCCGGCAGGTGTTGGGCGACCCCGCCCGGCACGCCGGGCACTGCCCGCAGGTGTAGGTGGGCCGCACCGCGACGCGGTCGCCCTCGCGCACCGACGCGACGCCGTCGCCGACCGCGACGACGGTGCCGGAGAACTCGTGCCCGAGGGTGACGGGTGCCTGGATGCCCGTCTGCGGGTGCGGCGCGACCGGCACGAACGTCTCCTGCGAGAAGTACTCGTGCAGGTCGGAGCCGCACACGCCGTTGTGCGCGACGCGGAGCTTCACCTGGCCCGCGCCCGGCTCCGGCTCGGCGACGTCGTCGATGCGGATGTCGTGCGGGTGGTGGTAGACCGCGGCGCGCATCAGCCGGCCATCCCGCCGTCGATCGCGAAGGTGGTGCTCGAGACCATCGCCGAGGCGTCGGAGGCCAGGTAGAGCGCGGCCTGCGCGATCTCGTCGGTGGTCGTGTGCCGTCCCAGCGGGATGAGCCCGTCGAAGACGCTCGCGGCGTCGGCCTGCGACTTCCCGGTCGCGCGCATCTCGATGTCGTCCTGGAACGGCGTCGACGTCGGCCCCGGGTGCAGCGTGTTGACGCGGATGCGGCGGTCGGCGACCTCCTTGGCCGCCGAGCGCATCAGGCCGACCTGGCCGTGCTTCGCAGCCACGTAGGCCGAGAGGTCGCCGAAGCCGACCAGGCCGACCACGCTGGAGGTGATGATGACGCTGCCGCCGTCGGTGACGTGCGGGAGCGTGTGCTTGAGGACGTGGAACGCGCCGGTGACGTGCACGGCGAGCACCCGGGCGAACACGTCGTCCGGATAGTCGACGATCTTGGCGACCTCGCCGGAGATCCCGGCGTTGGAGAACACGACGTCGAGGCGCCCGAACCGCTCCACCCCGGCGGCCACGGCGGCCGCCACGGCGTCGGAGTCGGTGACGTCGGCGACCGCCGAGACCGCGCGCTCCGCGCCGATCTCCTCGACCGCGGCCTCGAGCTTCGCCTTCTCGATCCCGACGAGCACGACCTTCGCGCCCTCGCGGACGAACAGCCGCGCCGACGCGAGGCCGATCCCGCTCTCGCCGCCGGTGATGAGGACGACCTTGTCCTGGAGCTGAGCCATCGACCCATCATGGCCGTGATCGGCCGTGCACAACAGGAGCGCCGCACGCCCGGCCCAGCACCTCGGGGGCTCCGGCGGCGGCGTCGGTGGTCCCCCGCCAGGCCACGTGCTGATCCGGACGCACGAGCAGGAGGTCCGGTCCGGGCGCGTCGAGGATGCGGAGGTCGACGCCCCGGGCGCGGGCGGCGTCCGCGAACGCCCCGGTCGCGGCGCCCCGGGGTCCGAGCAGCGTCAGCTCCGGCCCGAGGTCGTCGTAGCGCGAGTGGCCCGGCGCGACCCATGCGTGGGGCAGGCGGTCGCCGGCACCCTCGGCGACCACGGGCGAGCGGTCGTGCACGACGTCGAGGACGAGGTCGAGCGCGTGGAACTCGGCCGCCTTGGTCTCCTGGATGCGCCGGTGGGCCGCGGCGCGGGCGCGCTCGCCGGCGGCGTCGTCGCGGTCGAGGTCGGGGTGGAGCAGGTCGGTCGAGAGCGTCCGCATGTTGTCCTCGGCCGCGCGGACCACCCGCTCCTGCACGGGACGGCGCTCGGCCTCGTAGCTCGCCAGCAGCTCGGGACCACCCCAGCCCCGCAGCACCGCGGCGAGCTTCCAGCCGAGGTCGACCGCGTCCCCGAGGCCGGTGTTGAGCCCGTGTCCGCCGAAGGGCGGGTTGAGGTGCGCGGCGTCCCCGGCGAGGAACACCCGCCGGTCCCTGGCCCGGTCGACGAGCTGCATGCGCGCGGTCCACGGGTCGGTCGAGAGGACCTCGGCGTCGACCGGGACGCCGGCGACGGCCTCGACGATCTCCCGGGCGCGCGCGTGCCCGGCCTCGCGCTCGACCCCGAACGCGATGACCCACCACGTGCCGTCCCGGTCGATCGGGCCCATGAGCGCCGGGGCGTCGGGGTTGACCGTCCAGTACTGCACCGCCGGGCCGTGGCGCACGTGCCGCCACAGGTCCGGGGCGCGCACGACCATCCCGAAGTTCGGGCGCAGCGCGTGCTCGCCGAGGTAGGCGGCGCCGATCTGCTCGCGGACCACGCTGCGCGGCCCGTCGCACCCGACGACGTGGTCGGCCGTGATCGTCTTCTGCGTTCCGTCCTCGTCGTGGACCTGCACCCGGACCTCGTCCTCGTCCTGCTCCAGCGCGACCACCCGGCGGCCGGTCGCGAGGGTGCACGGCGCGAGCTCGCCGACGACCTCGCGCAGCAGCTCCTCGAGCACGTACTGCGGCGCCTGCTGCCCCGGCTCCGCGCAGCGCCCTTCTTCGGGCGCCAGGCCGAGCACCCCGTGGAAGCGGGAGAGCTCGTGCCCGGCGAGCGAGATGCAGAACACGACGTCCTGCGACCACGCCACCGGCAGTGGCGCGCGGTCCCGGAGCCGGTCGGCGATCCCCCAGCGCCGCAGGTGCTCCATCGTGCGGACGTTGACCGTCTTGCAGCGCGGCCGGCTGCGCGACACCGTCGTCCGCGGCTCGACGACGACGCACTCGATGCCGCGCCGGCCGAGCTCGACAGCGGTGGCGAGCCCGACCGGCCCGCCACCCGCGACGAGGACCTGCGTGCGCTCGGGAAGCACGGGGTCAGTAGACCTCGGGCAGCAGGAGGTCGGCGGGCGGGTTCTCCGGCTTGTACTTGCCGGCCCGCGCGCCCTCGTGGATCTCCTCGGGCGAGACGCCCTGCGCGCGGGCCTCGACGAGCTGGTCGGGGTCGAACCACTCGCCGATCGGGTTCTCGGCGAACTCCCGGGACGCCCAGATCCACTCCTTGGACGTCGCCCAGTCGCCGAACGCGTCGAACTGGATCTCGACGCCGTTGCCCTCCGGGTCGGCGTAGTACATCGACATCGTGATGCCGTGGTCGAGGCACATGAACGGCGTGATGCCGTGGTCGCGCAGCCGCTCGTAGTTGTCGAGCCACTGGCCGAAGGTGTCGTACTCGAACGCCGTGTGGTGCAGGCCCGCGCTCGTCGGCTTGTTCACCGGTGCGTGCACCGCGGGATGCCTGATCAGCGCGATCCGGTGGTTGGCCTCGTCGTTGGTCAGCCAGGCCGCGGTCTCGGCGTAGTGCACGGGGTAGAGCCCGCACACGAGCCCGTACCAGCGCACCATCTCGTCCAGCTTCAACGTCAGGAACGTCGCGTGGTGCAGCTTCGGCGGGATGATCGGCGACTGTCGGTGCGCGGCGGTCATGGCGTCTCCAGTGGGTCGAGGGTCGCGACGAAGTCGAGGACGGCCT
This sequence comes from Actinomycetospora aeridis, assembly GCF_037400275.1. NCBI lineage: Bacteria > Bacillati > Actinomycetota > Actinomycetes > Pseudonocardiales > Pseudonocardiaceae > Actinomycetospora > Actinomycetospora aeridis. The sequence goes on from NZ_JBBEGL010000007.1 coordinate 179,668, forward strand.
CGACGTACTGCTTCGGGGCGTGCTCGTGCATCGAGTGCGGCATCTCCGGGAACGAGCGGTAGTCGATCCGCTGCCCGGCCTCCGCCACGAGCTCGCAGGCGCGGCGGGCCTGCTGGTCGGAGGACGCCCCGATGAGGCGCGCGGTCTGCTCGTCGACGGTGCGGAAGTGGTGGGTGAACAGCACCGGCACGCGGACCGCGCGCAGCATCGTCACGTGGTCGCACGACGCCGTCGCGGCGCCGCTGGTGAAGGCCCGGCCCCACTCCGGGTCGTACTCGCGCAGGTTCTGCCCGGCGGGCGGGTAGGCGTCGGGGGCCGGTGGCGGGATCATCGACGCCAACGCGCGCAGGATCTCCGGGGGCAGCGCGGTGGGCATCGCGCGCAGGAGCCCGTCCCAGTCGCCGACCTTCCACTGGTCGCCGAGCCAGGTGTTCCACGCGTCGAACACGGGCCCGATGGCCTGGCGGATGCCCGGCCCGACCGCCGGCGCGGTCTGGCACGCGAACACCGGCGGGTCCTCCCACACCGCCGCCCGGATCTGCCCGGGCTTGGCGAACGCCGAGAGCCAGGCCGAGAGCACCCCGCCCGACGACATGCCGCTGACCAGGGTCGGCCGCCCGATCACGAGGTCGATGAAGCGGACGAGGTCGCCGCCGAAGATGTCGATCGTGTACCGGCCGGGCGTCCACGTGGAGCGCCCCTGCCCGCGCAGGTCGACGGCGTGCACGTGGAAGTGCTCGACGAGCAGCGGCATCGCCGCCGCGTAGCCCCACCACGACTCCGACTGCCCCGGGATCAGCAGCAGCGGGGGCGACGACGGGTCACCGGCCGTCGCGTAGTTCATGCGGATCTCGCCGAGGTCGACGAGGTGCTCGTCGAACGCGTGGGAGACGAAGGTGCCGGCGCGGTCGGCGGCCTCCAGCGGGGCGCTCACGAGACGAACCTGTGCTGCATCTGCCCGATCCCGGCGCACCAGGTGACGAGCTCGTCGCCGTCACCGAGGAAGCGCGGCGGGGTGCGGCCCGCGCCGATGCCGGCCGGGGTCCCGGTGAAGACGACGTCGCCGGGCAGCAGCGTCACGATCGCCGAGAGCTCGGCGACCAGGTCCGGCACCGAGAAGATCATCGCCCCGGTGCGGCCCTTCTGGACGCCCTCGCCGTTGACGAGGCAGCCGAGCTCGAGGTCGTCGGGGTCGAGGCCCGCCGCCCGGAGCTCGTCGACGCTGACGAGGGCCGGGCCCATCGGGCTGAAGCCGGGGTAGGACTTGCCCAGCCCGAACTGCGGGGGCGGGGCGGCGAACTGGGTGATGCGGTCGGAGAGGTCCTGCCCGACGGTCAGGCCCGCGACGTGGTCCCACCCCTGCGACGCCGGGATGCCGTGACCTCCCCGGCCGATGACGGCGACGAGCTCGACCTCCCAGTCGACGGTGCCCGCCGACAGCCGGATGTCGCCCTGCGGACCGGTGAAGCTCGACGCGTACTTGGTGAACACCAGCGGTGTCGTCGGCAGCTCCATGCCCGACTCGGCGGCGTGGTCGCGGTAGTTCAGCCCGATCGCGAAGACCTGCGGCGGGCGCGGGGCGACGGGGCCGAGGGCGCCCGCGTCGAGGGGGACGGCGTCGGCGAGGTCCGCCGAGGCGGCCCAGTCGCGGAACTCGTCCCACCGGTCGTAGACGGCCTGCGGGTCGGCGGCGAAGCGGCCGTCGGCGGCGCGCTCGACGTCGATGCCGCGGATCCCGCCAGACGACTCGGGGTCGGGCTCGACCAGGGTGAGCCGTCCCGCGTGGTTGGCGATGCGCACGTGTGTCCTTTCGGGGAGGAGGGCTAGACGAGGGCGGTGACGCCGTCGGTGAGGCCCAGGAGGGCCCGCCCGTAGACCTCGGTGGAGATCGCCGGGCTGATCACGGCGTGGCGGGAGGCGACCTCGGAGTCGCGCCAGATCCGCTGCAGGGGGCTGGCCTCGGCGAACGAGCCGGCGCCGTGGGCGGAGACGAGCGTCCGGATGGCCTCGCGCGCGTTCTCGATCGCGGCGCCGGTGTCCATGCGGACGCGGGCCCGGGCGGCGTAGTCCGGGTAGACGCCGTCGGCGGCCGCCTGGTCGATGTCGGCGGCGGCCCGGTAGGCGAAGAGGTGCGCCGCGTCCACGAGCGACGCCGCCTTCGCCACCGCGAGCTGGAACGTCGGTGCGTCGGTCTGGACGTCGTAGAACGTGTAGGAGATCGCGCGCTTCGGGGCCTTCTCGATGACGAGGTCCAGCGCGGCCTGCGCGAGGCCGAGTTGCGGGCCGGCGAGCACCAGCGCGGCGACCGGGATGAACGCCGAGCGGTAGAGCGCCTCGTCGGTGTGCTCGGTGGCGTAGCGCCCGCCGATCGCGGCGGGGATCGAGATCACCCGGTGCTCGGGCACGAGGACGTCGCGGGCGACGAGGGTGTTGGAGCCGGTGCCGCGCATGCCCGCGACGAACCAGGTGTCCTCGATGGTCAGGTCGCTCATCGGCACGAGCGCGAGGCCCTGGTCGACGACCTCGCCGTGCTCGTCCTCCCATCCCGTCGCTTCGCTCGCCCCGGCGGGCACCGGGAAGCCGACCACGGCCCACTGGGCGTGCAGGCAGCCCGACGCCCAGCCCCACGTGCCCGTCACCCGGTAACCGCCGTCGACCTTGGTCGCCTCCGCCGACGGCGCGAGCACGCCGGCGATCCGGGCCTCGGGCGCGCTCTCCCACAGGTCGCGCTGGGCCTGGTCGGGGAAGAGACCGGCGAAGAAGGAGCAGACGTTCATCAGCGTCGTCACCCAGGACGTCGACCCGCAGCCACGGGCGAGCTCGCGGGACACCTCGAGCTTCGTGCGCATGTCGGTCTCGAGGCCGCCGAGGCGCCGCGGCTTCATGATCGAGAACAGGCCGGCCTCGTCGATCAGCGCGATGTTCTCGTCGGCGACCCGCCGGTCCTCCTCGGTGCGCGCCGCGTGGCGGGCCAGCACCGGGACGATCTCGCGGGCCCGTCCGACGAGGTCGGCCCGCAGCGCGCGGGCGGCGTCGGACGTGCCGGGTCGGTCGAGGGAACAGGTCATGAGCACCTCCGCGTCGCGGCCACCTCGGCGTGACCTGAGCCACGTCGGACGGTAGAGCGCTAACTTATAAGATGTCAACGCGCGCTATGCTGCCGCGCATGCCGGACCAGATGGGGGTGGCGGTGGACGGGGGCGTGCGCTCGGTGGCGTCGCGCAAGGCGTCGGCCGTGGACCTCGTGCTGCACGAGATCCGTCGCTCGATCCTGTCCGGGGAGCTGCCGCCGGGGCGGCCGTTCACGGTCCCGGCGCTCACCGAGCAGCTCGGCGTCAGCCACGTGCCGGTCCGCGAGGCCCTGCGCCAGCTCGAGGCCCAGGGGCTGATCACGCTGAGCCCGTCGCGCAGCGCGATCGTCACCCCGCTCGACCCCGACGACCTGCGGGCCATCTACCGGCTGCGGATCACCGTCGAGTCCGAGCTCGCCGCGCTGTCGGCCCCGGAGCGCACCGACGAGGAGATCGCCTCCCTCGACGCCCTGGTCCGCGAGACCTTCGGCGAGGTGATGCAGGAGGCGTTCTGGGCGCCCCACCGCGCGTTCCACGCCGCGATGATCGAACCGGCCGCGAGCGACTGGGACCGCCGCATGCTCGCCCCGCTCTGGGACGCCTCGGAGCGCTACACCCGACTCGTCTTCGACCCCGTCGAGGCCCCCGAGTCGTTCGCCGAGCACCGGGCGCACGCGCACGACGCGATCGTCGACGCGGCCCGCACGCGCGACCCGCGGCGCGTGGGCGACGCGGTGCGCGAGCACCTCGAGAACAACCTGGCCACGATGCTGCACGAGATGCGCACGCTCGACGCCGCGCGCCGGCAGCGGTGGAGCGGCGATCACGGAGCCGGGGGCCGGCGCGCCACCTCGTGACCGTTCCGGAGCCGAACCGTCGTGGACGACCGGTTCCCCCGGCTGGAAGCGTCCTCGGCGGACCGGGAGTTCCTGCCCAGATCGACCGTGACCGCCACGAGCTCCTGGAGACCCCTGATCGGGAGGGAACCATGAGCGACACCATGAAGGCCCTGGCGTTCCTGGGCGCCGGCAAGGTCGGGCTCGTCGAGCGGGCGATCCCGCACGCGGGCCCGGGCGACGCCGTCGTCCGGACCACCGCCTCGCTGATCTGCACCTCGGACGTGCACACCGTCGCCGGCCTGCTGCCGGTGCCCGAGGGGCGGCTGCTCGGGCACGAGAGCGTCGGCGTCGTCCACGAGGTCGGTGAGGGCGTCACGTCGGTGCAGGTCGGCGACCGGGTGGCGGTCAACGCCGTCACCCCCGACGGGACCTGCGACAACTGCCAGGCGGGCTACACCTCGCAGTGCGGCGGCCCGCTCGGCGGCTACCGGTTCACCGTCCAGAAGGACGGCAACATGGCCGAGTACTTCCACGTCAACGACGCCGACTACAACCTCGCACCGATCCCGGAGGGCCTCGCCGACGAGGTCGCCGTCTACGCCTGCGACATGCTCTCCACCGGCATCATCGGCTCGGAGAACGCGAACATCCCGATCGGCGGCACCGTCGCGATCTTCGCCCAGGGCGCGGTCGGGCTCTCGGCCACGATCGGCGCGAAGCTGCGCGGCGCCGGGCTCGTCGTCACCGTCGAGGGCATACCGGGCCGCCAGGAGCTGTCGCGGCGCTTCGGGGCCGACGTCGTCATCGACCCGGCGTCGGGCAACGTGGCCGAGCAGATCGTCGAGCTCACCGACGGCGGCGCGGACTCGACGGTGGAGGCCCTGGGCAACCAGGTCACCTTCGAGGGCGCCCTGTACGCCACCCGGCCCGGCGGGACCCTGTCCAACGTCGGGTACCACGGCGAGTCGGGTCCGACGGTCACGATGCCGCTCGACGCCTGGGGCCTCGGCATGGCGAGCAAGAAGATCGTCACCGACCTCTGTCCCGGCGGCCGGCTGCGCATGGAGCGGCTGATGCGGCTGCTGGCCAACGGCAAGGTCGATCCCACGCCCATGACCACCCACCGCATGGGGATCGACCAGGTCGAGGAGGGCTTCGCGATGATGAGCGAGAAGCGCGACGGGATCGTGAAGCCGTTGATCACCTTCTGAGCCGGGTCGCGGCAGGATCGTCTCCCGTGCGCATCGGGCTGACGATCCTGCCGGAACACCCCGTCGCCGAGACGCGGCGGCGCTGGGCCGCGCTGGAAGAGCTCGGGTTCGACCACGGGTGGACGTTCGACCACCTCGGCTGGCGCTCGCTCGCGGACTCGCCCTGGTTCGGGACGGTGCCGACCCTTTCCGTCGCGGCCCTGGCGACGTCACGGCTGGAGATCGGCCCGCTGGTGACGAGCCCGAACTTCCGGCACCCGGTCGTCCTCGCCCGCGACGTGATCACCCTCGACGAGATCTCCGAGGGCCGGGTGACGATCGGGCTGGGCGCCGGCGGATCCGGTCACGACACGGAGGTCCTCGGCGCGCCGCCCCCGGCGAACCGGGCCGCACGATTCGAGGAGTTCACGACGCTCCTCGACCGCCTGTTGCGCGAGGACCACGTCACGGTCGAGGGCGAGTACTTCTCGGCCGTCGACGCGCGCACCCTACCGGGGTGCCGGCAGCGTCCGCGGGTGCCGTTCGTCGTCGCCGCGAATGGGCCGCGGGCGATGCGCCTGGCGGCGACCGTCGGCGACGGGTGGGTCACGACGGGCGCGAAGGTCGGGACCCTCGACGCCTGGTGGGCGGCCGTGCGCGACGCCGCCGGGCGGATGTCGGAGGCGCTCGAGACGTCGGACCGCGGGGCGGGTCCCCGTGGTTTCCGGCGCTTTCTGCAGACCGACGCCGCCCCGACGTCGAGCATCGCCTCGGCGGCGTGCTTCGAGGACTTCGTCGGACGCGCCGCCGAGCTGGGGTTCACCGACGTCGTCGCGCCCTGGCCGCGCGCGGACGGCCCGTTCGCCGGCGAGCAGCACGTCGTCGACGACATCGCCGCCGATGTGCTTCCGCGGTGGCAGGCGTAGGCGGCCGCTCGGTCTCCGGAGGCTTTCAGGAGAACGCTTCGATTCTCGAAGCGTTCTCCTGCTCCTCAGAGGGGGACGTGGGGTCGGCCGCCGGGTCGGGGTGTCTGGTCGGTGTCGACGATCCAGGGTGGGGTGAACCAGGGCCTGCCCTCGATCATCTCCATCGTCCAGTGCCGGTGGTGGAGCAGCTGGTGGTGATAGCGGCACAGCAGCACCATGTTCTCCAGCGCGGTGTCACCGCGGTGCCGGTACCACTCGCGCACGTGGTGGGCTTCGCAGCGGCGCGGGCTGCGGTCGCAGCCGGGGAACGCGCACCCCCCGTCCCGCAGGTGCAGCGCGCGGCGGATCGCGTCGGTGGCGGTGCGCTGACGCCGACCGACATCCAGCGGCTCCGATTTCGAGCCGAGCACGACCGGCACGATCTCGGCGTCGCAGGCCCACCGGCGCACGGTGGCGGCGTCGACGGTGAAGCCCGAGTCCAACGTCCCGAACCCGCCGGCCGTGCCGTTGTTCTCGGCGAGGGCTTCGCAGAGCCAGCGGTGGTCGATGGTGACGGTCAGCAGCGCCCGCCCCGGTCCCCCGACCCAGCCAGTCCTGCCGCGCGTCGTGGTGGTGGTGGGGCGGCGGGGTTCGGGGATCAACGCCCACGGCTCGTCAGCACCGACCGCGTCGCCCTCAGCCTGGGTGCTAGAGCCCGTGCTGTCGCTCTCGCCCGAGTCGCTGTCGCCCGAGTCGCTCGTGTTGCTCTCGCCCGAGTCGTCGGCCGCGGCGGGCTCCCTGTCCTCGGCGGCGTCGGCGGTGCTGTCGGTGGTGTCGGTGTCGGCGGTGGTGTCGGCCTGCCCGTGTTCGGTCTCGGTGGCCAGGCCGTGGGGGCGGCGGGCGTCGCGGACCAGCTCGTGCAACGCCTCCATCTGCCGCCGCCCCAGCGGACGCTGATCCTCCGCACCCGCCGGGGCGGAGAGCACGGCGATCACGTTGACGAACGCCTCGGCGTCCATCGGATCGTGCATCGCACCCTTCAACACCAGCGACCCGTCCCGGCGGCGCACCACCAGCAGCTCGTCGCGGGAAGCCCCACCCTCGGGTGGGGCGGCCCCGTCGGGGTCGCAGCGGTCGATGATCTGCTTGGCGAGCTTGTCCAGCATGTGCGGCGCCATCGCCCGCGCGGCTTGGGCCAACGACGCCTCGATCACCACCAGATCCGGCAACGACGGCGCCGCCACCCCCGCCAGCCCAGACAGCCCCGCCAGCTTCCGCATCGTCTCCCGAATGATCTTCACATGCCCCGGGTCGACCAACCCCGCGCGCAGCGCATCGCCAGTGGCCGGCAACCGCGCCGGCAACGGCTCTCCCGCCATGCTCCGACGTGGACACACATCCTGGGCCTCGGCCACCAACCGCTTCGCCTCCGTCTGGCCGAGGTGGTCCCGATCCGCGAGCAACCCGTAGGTCGTGCGGTACCCGGCCCGGCCGGCCACACCCGACTCGTCGAGCTCGGCGACGACCTCGAGGCGCTGGTAGTACCCGCGGCGGTGAGCGCGCACGGCAGCGTCAGCGCGGTCCAGGACCTCCCGCTCGACACCACCCACCTGTTCGCTCATGTGTTCGAATGTAGCCCCGACCCCCGACAGTCCCGGGCTCGTTCGGAGAACCCGGCCGAAGAATTTCGCGATCAGCGCCACCTCGGTCGCGACGAGGGAGAATTCCGCGCGCTCGCGTCGGTCACGCCGTGACGTCGAGAGGTCACGCACCGAGCGTCACCACAACGGAGGTAGATGCACGTATTCGGTGCCTGTACAACAACTCACGGGGCAGGTGGCGACGAATATCGCATCAGAACGAGTATCGCGCCGCCGGAAAGTGTTGGGGGATGATCGATCATGGCCGGCGATCTCGGTATAGCGGAATGGATCGTCCTCGGATCCTCGGATCGTGAGCGCCCGTCGAGGCCCGCCGCAGGGCCTCCGCTCCTGCATCGCTACGGGCGGGTCGGGATCGTGGGTGCGTCGAGCCGGAAGGCCGCGACGCAGGGCGCCGGCGCGGCCGCCGCGGCCGCCGTGGCCCCCGAGCTCACCGACCCGACCGAGGTCGAGGAGCTGGGCCTCGCGGCGTTCCGGCTGCGGGAGTCCGACGAGTTCCGCTCGGCCAAACGCCACCGACCCCGGCAGGGCGAAGCGTGGGACATGGTCGGCTGCACGCCCGAGCCGCCCACCTCCACCGCCCGCACCGCCGCGGCTCCGGGCACCGCGGAGGGAGCGGCGGAGGCAGCGGCGGGGGCAGCAGCGCCGACGAGTTCCTACCTCGAGGGCAGCGTCGCGGTCGGCATCGTCATCGTGGACGGGCCGGGCGCGCAGGCGTTCACCGCCGCCGAGCGGACCAAGGTGGTGGCCGAGGTCCAGAACGGGCTCGGGTACTTCGCCTCCGTCAATCCGATCGCCGGGATCAGCTTCACCTACGACGTCCGGCACGTCACGTTGACCCTCCCGGCGAACCCTTCCGCGGCGGATCTGGAGGGGTACTGGCGGGATCCGGCGATGGCGGCGCTCGGCTACAGCGCCGACTGGAGCGGCGTCCGCGCGTACGTCGAGCACATCCGCACACAGTTCGGCACGACCTGGGCCTACTGCGGGTTCTTCACGAAGTATCCGCTGCCCCACTTCGCCTTCGCGAGCATCGGCGGTCCCCGCCTCGTCATGGACTACAACAACGACGGGTGGGGCCCCGACAACATCGATCGCGTGTTCGCCCACGAGACCGGACACGTCTTCGGATGCCCGGACGAGTACGCCGCCAGCGGCTGTGACTGCGGCGGTTCCTGGGGACGATTCGGCCTGCCGAACTCGAACTGTGAGAACTGCGCGCCGGAGGGTGGCGTGCCCTGCCTGATGCGGTCGAACACCTTCGGCCTCTGCCTCTACACCCCCGGCCACCTCGGGTGGGCCCCCAAGCTGGTCATCAACGACCTCGGCTACAACGCCGGCGGCTGGCGCGTCGACCAGCACCCGCGGTTCCTCGCGGACACCGACGGTGACGGGCGGGCCGACATCGTCGGCTTCGGCAACGCCGGGGTCCTCGTCTCGCGGTCCCTCGGTGGTGGCGCCTTCGAAGCGCTCAAGCTGGTGATCAACGACTTCGGCTACAACGCCGGCGGCTGGCGCGTCGACCGGCACCCACGGTTCCTCGCCGACACCACCGGCGACGGCAAGGCCGACGTCGTCGGCTTCGGCGACGCCGGGGTCTACGTCTCGCGATCTCTCGGTGGCGGCACCTTCGAGGCGCTCAAGCTGGTCATCGGCAACTTCGGCCAGAACGCCGGCGGCTGGCGCGTCGACCGCCACCCACGCCTGCTCGCCGACACCACCGGCGACGGGCGGGCCGACGTCGTCGGCTTCGGCGACGCCGGCGTCTACGTCTCCCGGTCACTCGGTGGCGGCACCTTCACCGCACCCCAGCTCGTCATCAGCAACTTCGGCCACAACGCCGGCGGCTGGCGCGTCGACCGGCACCCACGGTTCCTCGCCGACACCACCGGCGATCGCTGCGCCGATGTCGTCGGCTTCGGCGACGCCGGGGTGTACGTCTCGCTGTCTCTCGGCAACGGCACCTTCTCCGCGCCTCAGCTCGCGATCTCCGACTTCGGCTACAACTCGGGCTGGCGGGTCGACCGGCACCCACGGTTCCTCGCCGACACCAGCGGCGACGGCCGGGCCGACGTCGTCGGCTTCGGCGATGCCGGGGTCTACGTCTCCCGGTCACTCGGTGGCGGCACCTTCGAGGCCCCGAAGCTGGTCATCAGCAACTTCGGCTACAACGCCGGCGGCTGGCGGGTCGACCGACACCCGCGGTTCCTCGCCGACACCACCGGCGACGGCAGGGCGGACGTCGTCGGCTTCGGCGACGCCGGGGTCTACGTCTCCCGGTCCCTGGCCAGCGGCACCTTCGAGAGCCCGAAACTGGTCGTCGGCAACTTCGCCTACACGGCGGGCGGCTGGCGCGTCGACCGCCATCCCCGCCTGCTCGCCGACACCACCGGCGACGGCAAGGCCGACATCGTCGGCTTCGGCGACGCCGGGGTGTACCTCTCGGGACTGTGGCCGTCGAACCTGACCCCGTGACCGACGACGAGGTGCTCGTGGTCCTCGCCGACACCGCCGACTTCGACGAGGCGGTCGAGGAGCTCCGACGGCGGGCGACGGTCCTGCACCTGATGCCGCCGCGGCTCGCCGTGGTCCGCCTCCGGCCGGGCGTGCCCCTCGAGGCGCTGGGGGTCGCGGGGAGCCAGGTGTACCGCGGCGCGCCCCCCACCTCGGTCCTGGCCGACCTCACGGAGGCCGAGCAGGGCTTCGCGCAGGGGTGGACGGCGCCCCCGAAGCAACGGCGCGGAGATCAGCTGAGCTGGGACGCCTCCGGGTTCGAGCCGCCCGACCCTCGGTGACGCTCCCGCAGTCCGCGCTCCGGATCGAGCACGCCGGGCTGGTGCTCGCGCCGCCCGGGGACGGGGAGCTCCGGGTCCTCGCGGAGATCGTCGAGACACCGGGCGGCATCGTCACCGCCGAGGAGGCGCACTACGTCACCTGGCCCACCGGGAGCGCGGCGGCCGTGGCGAGCTTCCTCGCCTTCCACCGGAGCCTGCGCGTTCCGCCGGCGCCGCAGCGCTGGCTCGTCCCGTTCGCCGTGCTCCACGACGGCCGCGCGGTCGGCGTCGTCGTCCTCGAGTCGGCGGCGTGGACGACGGAGCGGACGGTCGGCACCCGCGCCTGGCTCGCGCGCACGCACCAGGGACGCGGCCTCGGACGCCGCGCCCGTCTCATGCTGCTCGAGCTCGCGTTCGCCCACCTCGATGCCGCCGGGGCCGTGACCACCGCGGCTGCGGACAACGCGGCCTCCCGGCGCATCACCGAGCGCCTCGGCTACCGCGAGACCGGACGGGGCCGGGCCGCCGACGGCGTCGACGAGGTCCACTACCGCCTCGCTCCCGACGCCTGGCGGGAGCAGCGCCTCGACGCCGTCGAGGTCCGGGGCATCGCGCCGTTCCGCGCCGCGATCGACCGCGCCTAGCCGGGCGCCCCGTCGACCCGCGCGAGCACCGCGTCGGTGATGTCGGCCCAGGTCCGCACCTGCGCGTCGTCCAGCCCGTCGAACACCAGCGACTGCACCGCCTCGACGTGCGCGGGCGCCGCCCGCTCGATGGCGGAGCGGCCCGCCGTGCTCAGCACGACGAAGGCGCCGCGGGCGTCGTCGGGGCAGTCCTGGCGCTCGAGAAGACCGCGGCGCTCCATGCGCGAGAGCTGGTGGGACAGGCGGCTCTTCTCCCACTGCACGTGATCGGCGAGCTCCTGGACCCGCATGGGCCCGTCGTGGGCCTCGCTGAGGGCCACGAGCACGTCGAAGTCGGACAGCGACAGCCCCGAGTCGGCCTGGAGCCGGCGGTTGAGCTGCGCGTGCAGCCGCGCCTGCATGGCGAGGTGGCCACGCCACGCGCGCTGCTGGCGGTCGTCGAGCCACCGGGGATCAGCCATGCAGGCCATCGTAGTTGACACGTCATCGAAAGGCGAGGAAGGTAGGTGACATGTCAACGATCACCGAGGCCCGCGACCGCATCCGCGACACCTACCTCAAGCCCCTCGGCGAGCGGCCCGCCTCGACCGCCCGCGGGCTGCACCACACCGCCCTCGTGTCGAGCGACGTCGAGCGGACCGTGCGCTTCTACCAGGAGATCCTCGGCTTCCCGCTCACCGAGCTGATCGAGAACCGCGACTACCCCGGCTCGTCGCACTTCTTCTTCGACATCGGCAACGGCAACCTCGTCGCCTTCTTCGACTTCCCCGGCCTCGACGTCGGCCCTTACGCCGAGGTGCTCGGCGGGCTGCACCACCTGGCGATCAGCGTCGAACCGGAGCGCTGGTCGGAGCTGGTCGCGCGCCTCGAGGAGGCCGGCGTCGAGCACGAGGTCCACAGCGGCGTCTCCGTGTACTTCCGCGACCCGGACGGCGCGCGCATCGAGCTGATCGCCGACCCCCTCGGCGAGATGTACGGCCACCAGGTGCTGTGACGGTCTACCGCTCCAGCTCCCCGCGGTCCCAGTCCCCGCGCACGGCCGCCGCCTCGTAGGTGTCCTGGAGGAACGCGAGCAGCGTGCCCTCGGGATCGGCGCTGGTGCGCACGGCCTCGTAGGGCAGCAGGAACTGGCCGCCGGCCTCGAAGTAGTACGCGTCCGACGGGCGCACCGGGTGCTCGCGGAACCCTGCGGGCTCCGGGTAGGCGTAAGCGTAGAACGCGCCCTCCTCGCCCCCGCCGGGCCAGAACCCGGCACTGGAGAGCTCGTGGGAGTAGCCCTCCACCATCACCCAGTCGCCGCAGTTGGGCGCCCCGCCGGGGTGCTCCGGCGCGCGGCGTCCCGAGAAGCGGGTGACGGCCATGTCGAAGCTGCCCCAGAAGAAGTGGACGGGGCTCACCTTGCCGAGGAAGCGCGACCGGAACTCGGTGAGCACGCGGTCGGTCGCGACGAGCTGGCCCCAGAAGCGGTGCACCGCGTCGGCGTCGTAGCTCGCGTGCTCGTCGTCGTCCTCGAACGGGATCGCGCGCACGACCTCGACGGGCCGGGTGTAGACCGGGACGTCGAGCCCGAGGTCGTCGAGGGCCCGGCGCGTCTCCGCCCAGAACGCCGAGACGGGCTTCGGCTCGAGCGCGACCGTGCGCTCCTCGCCGCTGCTCACGCGGATGCGCAGCACGTGGGCGACGAAGTCGAACTCGACGTCGAACAGGCGCCGGCCCCACGGGACCGACGACGTCGTGAGACCGCGGGGCGACACGTAGAGCGGCACCTGCCACCAGTGGTTGACCATGGGCGCCGCGGCCAGGCGGAGCTTGCCGACCACCTGCGTCCACATGTGCAGCGTGTCGCGCGTGGCCTCCCACTCGGCGACGCGGAGTGCGGGCCAGCCCTCGTCCGTTGTCATGATCACGAAAGTACCCGTCAGCTCTCGGCAGGTCCGGCGACGAAGCGCGCGATCGCCGCCGTGAACTCGCGGCGGCTCTCGGTCCACGCGTAGAACATGTGGCCCCCTTCGAAGTGGTGCACCGTCAGGCGCTCGGCCGTCCCGGGGTCGAGGCGCATGAGGTTGCACAGACGGTCGGTCGCGAAGTACGGCGTCTGCAGGTCGTGACGGCCGTGGGTGATGAACGCGCGGGTGTGCGGGTTGAGCGCCATCCCGTAGCGGAAGTCGTCGGTCGCGCCGGGGATGGGCTGCAGGTAGACGCCCGCGGCGTCGTTCTTCCAGTTCATCACCACGTCGACGTTGAGGAGCTTGTACTCGCGATCGGTGTCGACGCCGATCTCGGAGCGCAGGATGCGGTTGACCCCGGCGGTGAACACCGGCCCGATGCCGGTGAGGGTGGGGTCGCCGCCGGTGAAGACGTCGCGGTCCGGGAACGGGTCGGTCGCCGTCACCGTCGCGTCGTAGCGGCCGACGATCCGGCCCTCGTCGCGCAGGAGCTCGCGCGTGAACGCGGCCACGCGCACGCGCCCGGCCATCCGCGTGACGAAGGGCAGCGAGAGGCCGAGCAGATCGGCGAGGCGCGTCATCACCCGCTCGCGATCCTCCCCGGGCAGCGACGCGCCGCGGGTGAGGAACACGGCGTACTCGCCGGTCGCGAACTCCTCGGCCTCCCGGCGGACCTCGGCCAGCGGCGTGCCGGACGCGAACGCCCGCGACCGCCCGTGGTGGTGGGCGGCGAGGACCATCGTCGGCAGGACGTCGACCCACGGCACCACGTCGTAGTCGCCCCCGCCGAGCGCGCCGACGGCGAGACCCGCGAACTCCAGCGCCGGCGAGATGAGGATGGACCCGGTGATCCCGATGCCGGCGGTCTCCTGCAGCACCCGCGTGAGCCGGCCGACGCGGTAGCCGCCGTAGCTCTCGCCGGCGAGGAACACCGGCGAGCTCCAGCGCCCGTTCTCGGACAGCCAGCGGCCGATGAACTCCGACATCGCGGCGAGGTCGCGGTCGGTGCCGAAGTAGGCGTTCGGGTCGGCGTCCTTCGACTCCCCCTCCCCGCCCTTCTCGATCATGCGGCTGAAGCCGGTGCCGACGGGGTCGACGAAGACGAGGTCGGTGAACGCGAGCCACGAGTCGTCGTTGCTCACCAGCCGGGGCGGCGGGGCCGGCATCGTGCCGTCGCCGGGGACGTCGATGCGCTGCGGGCCGACCGCCCCGACGTGCAGGTAGGCCGACGACGCGCCGGGGCCGCCGTTGAAGACGAACGTGACGGGCCGTTCGCCGTCGGGGTCCGCGACGTACGCGACGGAGAAGATCTCCGCGGTGGGCTTCTCCTCCTTGCGGAGCACCAGCCATCGGGCGGTCGCCGTGTACTCGAGCCCGTTCCAAGTGCCGGTGGTCGAGGCGCCCTCGGGAGGCTCGTGGGTGGTGCCGGGTGCGGGCTTCTCGCCGGCCTTCTCGGTGGCCTCGCCGCCGCTCATCGTCTCTCCTCGTGCCGGGTCGCTCGTCGGTACCCGGACATCGAAAGGCATGCCGCCACGGCACGGTCAAGCGCTACAGCAACCGGTCCTCCACCGGCGCGTGGGAGATCAGCTCCGGGGCGCCGTCGGTGACGACGATCTGCTCCTCGAACTTGGCGCCGACGCTGCCGCCGACGCGGCCCATGTAGCCCTCGACGCTGATCACCATGCCGGGCAGCAGCACGCCGTCGTGGTGCCCGTCGACGACGATCGCGGGGTACTCGTCGGCGGCGCCGCAGCCGTGGGCGATGAAGGGGTAGCGCAGCGCCCGGTACTCGGCGGGCAGCCGCGGCGCGAGCAGCTCGCCGAGCTCGCGGAAGCTGCGCCCGGCGCGGAACTCCGGGATCGCCTCGTGCACGAAGTCGTGGGCGGCCCGGTACACGTCGCGCATCTCGCGGGTGGGCCCGGCGTCGCCGCAGACGTAGCTGCGCGAGATGTCGGTGAGGTAGCCGTAGGGGCCGACGAGGTCGGTGTCGAACGCGACCATCTCGCCGTCGCCGACGACGCGGTGGGTGGCCTCCTGCATCCACGGGTTGGTGCGCGGCCCCGAGCTCAGCAGGCGGGACTCGGCGTGCAGCGCGCCGTGCGACACCGTCTCCTGGGCGAGCACGGCCCACAGCTCGAGCTCGGTGAGGCCCGGCTTCATGCGCTGCAGGAAGTTGCCGACGGCGATGTCGGTGAGGCGGGCGTTCTCGCGGTGGATGGCGAGCTCGACCGGCGACTTCACGGCGCGCGCCGACTCGATCGCCGGCACGGCGTCGACCACGCGCCGCCCGAGCCCGGCGAGCGCGAGGAACACGACGGTCTCGGCACGGTCGACGCCCAGCGGCGCGTCGGCGAGCCCGCGCGCGCGCAGCTCGTCGTCCACCTCGGCCATGGCGACCGCGGCGTCGGCGGCGGTCTTCGGCCCCGAACCGAAGAAGGTGAACGCGTGCGCCGGGCGGATGTCACCGTCGGGCCAGCGCTCGCGCGCGACGTGCATGGCCTCGGTGGACTCCCAGAGCACCGGGTCGGACTCGGCGAACACCAGCGCCCACCGGTACGAGCAGTGCAGGTTGGCGACGAGGAACGGGCCGTCGCACGTCACGTAGCGGACGTTGCCCGGGTCGAAGAGCACGGCGACGGCGATGCCTGCCGCGGCGAGCGAGGCCTGCGCGCGGGCGAGCCGCTCGGCGTTGAGCGCGGGGAGATCGACCGTGGACGGCGCCATGTCGCGCATGGTGCGACCGCCGTGTGCTCCCCGTCCATCACGGCCGCGGACAGACGATCGTGTACCGCCGGTACACGGTTGACTCGGCGACACCGCCGCGCACGCTGGGGCGATGAGCGAGACGAGCATCGAGCGCGCCGACGAGGGCGCCTTCCCGTACCGCCTGCACGAGGGCGAGGCGCCCGTGCGGATGCAGTGGTACTTCCGCGAGCAGACGCGGCTGCCGGTGGCGGTGCACCGCTGGGTGTTCCCGCCCGGCGCGACCGAGGGCAACCACGTCCACGGCGACGACCACCCGCTCGACGAGCTCTACCTGCTCGTCACGGGGCGGGCGACGATGACGCTCGGCGAGGAGCGCGTCGACATGGTGGCCGGCGACGCGCTGCTCGCGCCGGCAGGCGTTGACCACGGCGTGCGCAACGACGGCTCGGAGCCCGCCGAGTTCGTCGTCGTGTGGGGCGCGCCGGGCGGGGGGTTCGACTGGAGCCCGTACGGCTCGGGCCGGGCGGCGGAGGAGGCGGCCGCGGCCGGAGCGTGAGCTCACGTCCGGAGCAGCGGACCGCCCGGGACTCAGTGCTCGGGGTGCGGCGTGCGGAAGGGCGGGGCCGGGCGCCCGCGCAGCTCGTCGTCGAGGGTGTCGTCGCCCGGCTCGGCGTCCGGGAAGACGTCGGGCTCGTGGTGCTCCCCGAAGCCCGGGGCCTCCCCCGGCGCGCCCAGACCCGGGTCGGCGGCGGCGATCTCGTCGGCGTGGACGTGGCCGGGGACGTGGAACGACTCGTCGGTCATACCTGACGATGGCGCACGCGGGCGAACGGCAGGTGAACCCGGCGGCCCCGCGACCCATCCGTGACGTTCTACAGTCTTGCCTCGCAACGATCAGAGTTTGTAGATTGTCGGTCCATGCCGTTCGTCATCGCCGACCCCTGCATCGACGTCACCGACAAGTCGTGCATGGAGGAGTGCCCCGTCGACTGCATCTACGAGGGCGCGCGCAAGCTCTACATCAACCCCTTCGAGTGCATCGACTGCGGCGCCTGCGAGCCCGCCTGCCCGGTCGAGGCCATCACCGAGGACCGGCACGTCGCCGAGGGCAGCGAGGCCTTCGTCGACGACGGCGCCGCGTTCTTCACGATCGTGCTGCCCGGCCGCGACGCCGCCCTCGGCGAGTACCCGGGCGGCGCGCAGGGCGTGGGCGCGGTCGCCGGCGACACCGACCTCGTCGCGAACTTCCCGCGCGAGGAGTAGGGCACGATCGGTGCCATGACCGCCCCCCGGTTGGCGACCGTCGGCGTCGTCGTCCACCCGACGAAGGACGTCGACGCCTCGCTCACGACCCTGCGGGAGTGGGCCGCCGGGCAGGACGTCGAGGTCGTCGCCCGCCAGGCCGAGGTCGCGCGGGTGCCCGCCGGCGTCACGGTGCTCGCCGAGGCCGACTTCCTGGCCCGCGTCGACGCCGTCGTCAGCCTCGGCGGGGACGGCACGATGCTCGGCGCCATGCGCCTGTTGATCGGGCGGCCGGTGCCGGTGCTCGGCGTCAACCACGGCAACGTCGGCTTCCTCGTCGAGGTCAGCCCGGCCGAGCTCGCCGGGGCGCTCGACCGCCTGGCCGAGCACCGGTTCGTCGTCGAGCCCCACGCGTGCATCGAGTTCGAGCAGGACGGCGCGACCGTGATGGCGTTCAACGACGTCGTCGTCGGCGCCGACGTCCCCGGCGGATCGGTCGAGCTGGACCTCGAGGTCGAGGGCACGCGGTTCGGCTACTACCGCTGCGACGCCCTCGTGCTCGCCACCCCGACCGGCTCCACCGCCTACAACTACGCCGCCGGCGGCCCCGTGATCTCGCCCGCGGCGGACGTCATGGCGCTCACCCCGGTGGCGCCGATGTCGGGCGTCAGCCACTCGATCGTCCTGCCCGCCGGCGACACCGTGCGGCTGCACCAGGCCCGTGCGGACGACCAGGCGCTGGCGCGCGTCGACGGCGTCGCGACGACCCCGTTCCCGCCCGGGGCCGTCGCGACGGCCAGGCTGCGCCCGGAGGCGGCCCAGGTGGTCCGCATCGACCCGGACCGCCACGCCCAGCGCAGCCGCATCAAGCTCAGCCTGCTCGACCTGCCGCTGCGCCGCGAACAGC
Organism: Actinomycetospora aeridis; assembly: GCF_037400275.1. Taxonomy (NCBI): domain Bacteria; kingdom Bacillati; phylum Actinomycetota; class Actinomycetes; order Pseudonocardiales; family Pseudonocardiaceae; genus Actinomycetospora; species Actinomycetospora aeridis. The sequence goes on from NZ_JBBEGL010000007.1 coordinate 197,553, forward strand.
TCGCCGAGCTGCTGCCCTCGGACGTGCGCGAGGACCTGGCGCACCTGCGCGGGCGCAAGGTGTTCTGAGCTCAGACCCCGAGATCCGGCGGCGGGAACGGCGCGAGCCGGTACGACGGCGGCTCGCTGCCGTGCAGGTGGCGCACGAAGTGGTCCCAGGTCCGGCGCGTCGCGTAGTGCCGTCGGCCCATCAGCGAGTGCTCCACGCCCGGGATGATCAGCAGGTCGACGTCCTTGTCCGCCTCGATCAGCGCGTCGACGAGGCGCAGCGCGTGGAACGGGAGCACGTTGTCGTCGAGCTCGCCCTGGATGAGCAGCAGCTTGCCCTGCAGGTTCGCCGCCAGCGCCGGGGTGGACAGGGCGCGGCGGGCCTCGTCGTCGACGGAGCCGTGATACCACTCGATCCACATCGGGACGTACCAGCCGACGTCGTGGTTGCCGGCCGAGGCGACGCCGACCGTGTAGAGCTCCGGGTGGGCGACCATCGCGCGCGCGGTGGCGAACCCGCCCCCGGAGTGCCCGGTGATGCCGACCCGCCCGGTGTCGATCCACGGGTGGCGCAGCCCGAGCTCGCGGATCGCGGCGACGTGGTCGACCAGCGAGCCCGCGTCGTCGAGCGCGCCCCACGAGGCGTCGTGGAAGGCCTTGCTGCGCCCCGGCGTCCCCCGTCCGTCGACGGTGACGACGGCGAACCCGAGCGCCGCGAACGCCTCGGCCTCGCCGGGGATGACGGTGTCGAAGGCCGGCGACGACCGGTGGATCTGCGGGCCGGGGTAGATGCAGTCGATCACCGGGTAGCGACGGGCGGGGTCGAAGCCGTGCGGCTTCCAGAGCAGCCCGTGGATCGGCGTCCTCCCGTCGGCCGCCGTGGTGCGGAACCGTTCGGGCGGCGCCCAGCCCAACGCCTCCAGCGCGGCCGTGTCGGGGGCCTCGAGCTCGACCAGGACCTGCCCGTCGCCGGCGCGCACCGTCGACCGCGGCGGCGTGGCGACGTCGGAGGCGCGGTCGACGAGGTGGCCCCCCTCGGGCGGGCTGACCGCGTCGTGGTCGAGCGCGTCGTCGGTGAGCCGCGTGAACCCCGTGCCGTCGAGGCCGATCCGGCAGATCTGGCGGACGTACGGGTCGTCGTCGACGAGGCCGTTCGCGAGGAACCAGACCTGCCGGCGTTCCTCGTCGACCCAGAGGACGCGGCGGACCAGCCACGGACCGCGGGTGACCTGCTCGGTGGTGCCGTCCGCGGAGTACAGGTACATGTGCCCCCACCCGTCGCGCTGGGACCACCAGAGGACCTCGCCGGTCGCGAGGACGTGGACCATCGGCGTCTCCCCGAGCTCGGGGGTCGGGTCGACGCGCGTCTCGCCGCTCTCGCTGACCAGCGTGGTGATCTCGCCGGTCGCCGGGTCGAGGCGGCGCAGCTCGAGGGTCCGCACGTCGCGCGAGCGGTGCACGAGGTGCACCGCCTCGCCCTTCTCGCCGGTCCACCACGCGGTCATCAGCGCGCCCGGGTGCAGGAGCGGCTCCGGCGCGTCCTGCTGGGCCACGACGCTGCGCGAGGGCACGTCGAGCACGACCCACGCGAGCGTCGGCTGCGCCTCGTCGCCGGGCATCGGGTAGCGGATGTGGCGCGCGACCGGGCGGCCGCCACCGGCGGGCGAGGACTCGACGAGCACCTGTTCGGGGAGGTCACGCTGGTCGACGCGCGGCACGAGCAGCCGGGTGGAGTCCGGTGACCAGTGCACGATCAGCGGGTCCAGGCCGAACTTCCGCATCAGCACCCCGGAGTTCAGCGGCTCGGGCAGGAAGCCGTAGCCGTGGTCGGGCTCGCCGTCGTCGGTGAGCGCGAACTCCTGCTCGCCGTCGCGGGAGCGCACCCAGATGTCGTCGTCGCGCCGGAACGCGATCCACTCGCGGTCGGGTGACGGGACGTCGGAGAGCCCGGGCTGCGGCTCCTCGACGCGCACGCAGGTGCCCGCGCGGTCCGACCATTCCCAGGTCGCCTCGAACGCGGCGAACCGCATGGTGTCGGGGTCCCGGCCCGGGGCCTCGAGGTCGATCGCGGTGAACGGGAGGTCGTCGGCCGCGACGGCCGTGCCGGAGGCGACCGACAGGGCCGCGGCGAGCCGGTCGTGGTCGAACGCGGCGCGACGGGTGCCCTCGCCCGGGTCGACGACGGTGAAGCGCGACCCGATCCGGTACCAGAACCGGGTGCCTTCCGCGAACCACTGGGGCACCACGGCGGCGCCGGGCACGCGGCGGGCCCGGTAGGGGGCCAGCATCTGCTCGGCGCGGGCGTAGTCGGCGGTCTCGAGCTCGATCACGGTGGGCGTCCTTCCGGTCCCGGGGTTGACGGGACCGACGGAACACCCGGCCGCCGCGGCACACTCAAGGTCTCCGGCCCGGTGACGCACGCCACGCCCGACTGGCCCGGCGCCGGGCGGGGAACCGCTCCCCCGTGCCGCTCATCGCCGTCGAGGAACACTGGGTCGCCCCGCGCATCACCGCCGCGCTGGCGGCCCTCCCGCCCGGGGAGGCCGACGGGAGCCTCGCCCTCAACGACCGTGGCGACACGCTCGACCGCCTCGCCGACCTGGGCGAGGGACGGCTGCGCGCGATGGACGCGCAGGGCATTGACCTCGCGATCGTCTCGCACGCCCCGCCGGGCACCCAGGCGCTGCCGGCCGCCGACGCGGTGACGCTCGCCCGCGACGCGAACGACGCCGTCGCCGAGGCGGTCGACCGGCACCCGACGCGGCTGCGGGCGATGGCCACGCTGCCCCTCACCGCGCCGGACGCCGCCGCCGCGGAGCTGGAGCGCGCCGCCGGCCTCGGGCACGTGGGCGCGATGGTGCACGGCCGCGCCCGCGACCTGCTGCTCGACGACCCCGTCCTCGACGACGTGTTCGCCGTGGCCGCCGCGCGGGACCTGCCGGTCTTCATCCACCCCCAGATCCCGGCCGGGGCCGTGCGCGACGCCGTGTACTCGGGCTTCGACCCGGTGACCGACCTCGGGCTCGCCACGTTCGGCTGGGGCTGGCACGTCGAGGCCGCCACCGCCGCGCTGCGGCTGATCCTGCGCGGCACGTTCGACCGGCACCCCGACCTGCAGATCGTTCTCGGGCACTGGGGCGAGCTGCTGCTGTTCTGGCTGGACCGCGCCGACAGCCTGGCGCGGGTCCGCGGGCTCGAGCGGTCGGTCACGGACTACGTGCGCACCAACGTCGTCGTCACCAGCTCGGGGATGTTCAACCCCGCCCTGCTGCGGCACGTCCTGAGCGTGACCACCGCCGACCGGCTGGTGTTCTCGACCGACTACCCCTTCCAGCAGCCGACGGCCGACGAGATCGAGACCTTCCTCGGCGAGTTCGGCGCCGCCGACCGCGAGGCCGTGTCCCACACCACCGCGCGGTCCCTCTTCGGGCTCGGCTGACGCCGGGTCGCGCACCGGCCCACCCCGCTAGAGCCCGTGGACCAGGAGCACCCCGCCCAGCACCAGCACGAGGCCGGCGACGTGCACCGGCCGGAGACGGTCGCGGAACACCAGGACGCCGGTCGCGGCGCCGAGGGCGATCCCGGCCCCGCTCCACACCCCGTACGCGACGGCGAGCGGCATGCCGAGCGCCATCGCACGCGCCATCAGGAGGACCGACACGGCCATCGCCCCGAACGCCACGACGACCCACCCGGGGCGGCGCAGCCCGTCGGCCGCCCGCATCGCGGCGAGGCACAGACCCTGGGTCGCGACCGACCCGGCGAGCAGCACTGTCTCGGTCACGAGGGCACCGCACGGCGCTGGAGCAGCAGCGCACCGCCGAGGATCAGCACGAGCCCGAGGCCCTGTGGCGCGGTGACGGGCTCGTCGAGGAGCACGGCGCTGACGGCCGTCGCCGAGACCAGCCCGCAGCCCGTCACCGTGGCGTAGGCGATGCCGAGCGGCAGCCCGTGGTCCAGCGCCCGCGAGAACAGGATGATCGCGGCGGCGTAGCCGAGCAGCACGCCGACGGTGCCCGGTACGCGGGTGAAGCCTTCCGACGCCGGGAGGGCGAGGGTGCCGAGCACCTCGCAGACGATGGTGGCGGCCAGCAGCACGAGGCCTCGTATCCGATGCACGAAGGCCATCGTGCGGTCGCCGGGACGTCAGCGGGAGTGACTTCTCCTCGCCCACTGCTTCAGGCTGAGTGAATGACCCTCGACCCGCACCGGCTCCTGGTGCTCCGCGCGGTGCACCGGACCGGCAGCATCCGTTCCGCCGCGGCCGCGCTGCACCTCACCGCGTCCGGGGTGTCCCAGCACCTCACCCGCCTCGAGGCCGAGACGCGGCTCGCCCTGCTCGACCGCTCGCGCCGCGGCGGCGGGCGCACGGCCGCGCTGACGTCGGCCGGGCTCGCCCTGGCCGAGCGCGCCGACGACGTGGCCGCCGCGCTCGCGGAGGCGGAGCGGGAGGTCGACCGGATGCGCGAGGGCACCGAGGGCACCGTGCGCGTCGGCGGCTTCCCCACCGCGCTCGGCAGCTTCGTGGTGCCCGCGCTGCAGGAGCTCGCCGTCAGCGACCCGGCGCTGCAGGTGCAGGTCGTCGAGGTCGACGCCGCCGAGGGCGTGGCGCTGCTGCGGGCGGGCGAGCTCGACCTGCTGCTCGGCGAACGGTATGCGGAGTCGACGACGGCGGCGCCCGGACCGCACCCCGGGCTCGTGGAGGACGACCTGCGGCGTGACCCGTTCCGGATCGTGGTGCCGCGGATCCGGTCGGCGTCCGCGACCCTCGACGAGCTCCTCGCGGGCCCGTGGGTGACGACGCCGCGACGTCACGTCGTGCGCGACGTCCTCGAGCGGCTGGCCGCACGGCACGGCGTTGTCACCGGGCACCTGCACCTCTGCACGGACTCGCGCACCGTCCTCGCCCTCGTGGCGGCCGGGCTCGGCGCCGCGGTCGTCCCCGAGCTCGCGCTGGCGTACCTCCCCAGCGACGGCGTGACGACCTTCGGCACCGCCGTCGACCTGGGTGCACGGGTGCTGACGGTGGTGGGCCCGGAGCACGCGCGCCGGTCGGCCGCGACCCGGCGCTTCCACCGCCGGATCCGCGAGATCGCGGGACGGGAGGCCGTTCCTGCCGTATCCAACGTATAGCGGGTGGGGGGACTTGCCGCAAGACCCGGGTGGTTCCGCACAATTCTGCGCGTCGAGGACGAGGGAGGCCAGTGCCGTACCAGGAGATGCCGTCGTACCAGGACATGCCGTCGTACCAGGACATGCCGTCGGACCAGGAATTGCAGGACGAACGCGGATACGTCGCCGGGCTGTACGCGCGTCTCGACGCGCAGCGTGACCGGGCGCGCGACGAGTACCGCAGCGCGCTGCGGGCCGAGGAGACGCCGACGGACCGGGACGTGAAGGTGCGGGCCGCTGCCGCGCAGGTGAGGCGGCTGGAGGTCGCCGACGACGGGCTGTGCTTCGGCCGGCTGGACAGCGAGGCCGGCGAGCGCACCTACATCGGCCGGATCGGGATCCTCGACGAGGAGGACGATTTCGCGCCGTTGCTGATGGATTGGCGCGCCCCGGCCGCGCGCCCATTCTACACCGCGACCGGCGCACATCCGGAGAACATGCGCCGGCGTCGCCAGTTCCACACGCGCGGGCGCCGGGTGGTCGCTTTCACCGACGAACTGCTGGGCCGGCCGGACGAGGGTGAGGGCACCACCACCGACACCGACGCCGCCCTCCTGGCCGCGGTGAACGCGCCGCGCGGCGAGGGCATGCGCGACATCGTCGCCACGATCCAGGCCGAGCAGGACGAGATCATCCGGCTCGATCACCCCGGGGTCACCGTGATCGAGGGCGGCCCCGGCACCGGCAAGACGGTCGTGGCCCTGCACCGCGTCGCGTACCTGCTGTACACCCAGCGCGAGCGCATCGAGCGCCACGGCGTGCTCGTCGTCGGGCCGAACCCGGCGTTCCTCGACCACATCGGGCAGGTGCTGCCCTCGCTCGGCGAGTCGGACGTCGTGTTCATGACCCCGGGCGACCTCACCCCCGGCCGCCACGTCACCGCCGAGGACGGGCCCGCGGCCGCCCGCGCCAAAGGGTCGCTCGCGATCCTCGACGTGCTCGCCGCGGCGGTCGCGGACCGTCAGCGGCTGCCCGCCGAGCCCGTGCCGATCGAGCTGTCCGACCTCACCGTGCGGATCGACGCCCCGACCGCCGAGTGGGCCCGCGAGGAGGCGCGGGCGACCGGGCTGCCGCACAACGAGGCGCGCGCGACGTTCCGGGAGATCGTCGTCTACGTGCTCACCGAGCGTGCGATCGGGCGGATCGGCCAGGGCTGGCTGTCCCGCGACGACACGGCGGCGTGGGAGCAGATGCGGACCGACCTGCTCGACGAGCTCGCCGGGCACGAGGGGTTCGCCGCGGCGCTGCAGGAGCTCTGGCCGATCCTCACGCCGGAGGACGTGCTGGCCACGCTGTACACGTCGCCCGAGCGGCTGCGTGCGGCCGGCGCGGACCCGTCGCTCCTGCGGGCCGACGGCACCGCCTGGACGGTCCCGGACGTCCCGCTGCTCGACGAGCTCGTCGACCTGCTCGGGCGGGACCCCGCGGCCGTGCAGGCCGAGGACCGGGCCGCGGCGGCCGACGAGGTGGCGCGGGCCGAGTACGCCGAGGGCGTCATGCAGATCCTGACGCTGGACACCGAGGAGCTCGACGAGGACCTCGGGGTCCGGGTCGACGACCTGATCCGGGCCGAGGGCATCGCCGACCGCTTCGTCGAGTCCGACACCCGCGAGCTCGCCGAACGCGCCGCCGCCGACCGCGACTGGACCTACCGGCACGTCGTGGTCGACGAGGCCCAGGAGCTCTCGGCGATGGACTGGCGGGTGCTCATGCGCCGCTGCCCGGCGCGCGCGTTCACCGTCGTCGGCGACCTCGCCCAGCGCCGCTCGCCCGCCGGTGCGACGTCGTGGGGCGCGATGCTCGACCGGTACGTCGCCGACCGCTGGGTGTACCGGTCGCTGACCGTCAACTACCGGACCCCGGCCGAGATCATGGCCGTCGCCGCGTCCCTGCTCGCCGAGTTCGCGCCGCACGTCGCGCCGCCCGAGTCGGTGCGCGCGAGCGGGGTCGCGCCCTGGTCGCGGCAGGTCTCCGCCGGCGAGCTGCCGGCCGCGGTCGAGGAGTTCGTGCTCGCCGAGGAGCCGCTCGAGGGGACGAGCGTGGTGATCGGGCCGCCCGACCTGGCGGGGGTCGTGCCGGGTGTCGTGCCGCCGTCGGAGACCAAGGGCCTCGAGTTCGACGCGGTGCTCGTCGTCGAGCCGGAGCGGATCCTCGCCGAGGGACCGCAGGGTGCGGCCGATCTGTACGTCGCCCTCACCCGCGCGACCCAGCGCCTCGGCGTCCTGCACCGCGCCCCGCTGCCCGCGGTGCTGGCCGGGCTGACGGCGGTGGCGCCCGCTGCGAGGGTGGGGTCGTGACCGCCACCCTCGACTGGTACGGCTGCGCGACGTTCCGGCTGCGCACCGCGGAAGGTCTCACGGTGTGGCTCGACGCGTACCTCGACCGCGTCCCGGGCGCCGAGCAGAGTGGCGTCGGGGTGGAGGACGTGGAGGCCGCCGACTGGATCCTCGTCGGGCACAGCCACTTCGACCACCTCTGGGGCGCCGAGCGGATCGCGGTCCGCACGGGGGCGACGGTCGTCGGCTCGTACGAGTCGGTGCGCGTCCTCGCCGCGGCCGGGGTGCCCGAGGAGCAGCTGATGGCCGTGGCGGGCGGGGAGCGGGTCGCGCTGGACGCGTCCACCTCGGCGCGCGTGCTGCCGAGCCTGCACTCGTGCGTGTGGTCGTCGCAGCCGATGCCACCCGCCGACGAGGTCTGCCTCGGCGAGACGGGGCTGACCCTGCAGGAGCGGACCGAGAGGATGCGCGCGCTGTGGGCCGGCTTCGGCGCCATGGGCGTCGAGGTGCGCGAGCACATGGTGGCCGCCGCGCAGGGCGAGCGTGGCGACGGCGGCGCGCTGGTGTTCGTCGTCGAGACCTCGGAGGGCAGCCTGCTGTTCCAGGACAGCATCGGCTGTTGGGGCGGGGTCCTGGCCCACGAGACGCCGGACGTCGCCGTCCTCGCCGTCGCGGGGCGGGGCAACCGCGACGGCGAGCCGGTGCAGGGGACGACCGCCGACTTCGTCGCCGAGCAGGCCGCGGCCCTCGGCGCTCGCACCGTCGTGCCGTGCCACCACGACGACTGGCTGCCCGGCTTCTCGCGCCGGATCGACACGGCGCCGATCCGCGCCGCGATCGCGCGGGCGGCACCGGGCACGGAGCTCGTCGACCTCGGCTACGGGTCGGGGTACCGGCTGTTCCGGCTGGAGACCTGATCGGGGCCCGTCTCACCGACGGCGGACCACGGAGGGCAGGCACGATGGGCGCGTGACCGCCCACCCGCACGACACCGAGGTGGTCCTGCGCCTGCCCTCGGTCGGGCCCGAGCCGCTCCCGGCGCACCGGGCGCTCGCCGGCGTCGTGGGGTACGCCCGCGCGCTGCGGTGGCTGCGCTTCCGCTCCCCCGGCACGCCCGAGGGCCGGTGGGCGCAGGTGCCGGCGTTCGGCTGGGCGAGGTTCGACGCCCACCCCGTGAGCCTGACGCCCGACGGTGACGTCCTGATCGCCGAGGGCCTGCACGGGCGGCTCGACCGGGCCGGCTGGCACGAGGTGCACGACGCCCTCGTCACGTCGGCGCCGCTCGTCGACGCGCTCGTCGCGCGGGCCGACGGACGCGCCTTCTGGGATCTGCCGGAGGAGGACCTCTCGGTGCTCGGCGAGCCCGGCACCGCCGGGGCGCTCCTGCGCCGCATCGCGCAGGACGCGGGGGCCCGGTCGGCCCACGTCCTGGCGGCGCTGCACCACCGCCACCCCGCCCTCGTCCCGCACCTCACCCCGACCACCCGCCGCGCGCTCCTGCCCTTCCTCGAGGAGGGCGACAGCGGCGTCGAGGCGGTCGTCCACCGTGAGCTGCGGGCCAACGAGGCGGCCTTCGCCGAGCTCGAGGCGGCGGTCGCCGACGCCGTCCCCGACGCCCGCCCGACCCGCCTGCGCCTGCACGACGTCCTGCTGTGGCTGACGACGACCCTGCGCCGGGCCCACGCCGAGGAGGCCGGCCGGGGCGGATGACGAGGAGGTCTCGCCGGTCCGCTCGCAGGCTCCACCGGCTCGCCCGACGATCCGGGCGTGCGGTCACTTCGCGATCGGGACATCGTGGGGGGCATGGCCCCCGACGGGCCCGTCGAGACACCGGCGGGCACCCCTGACGACGTCGTCGCGGCGTTCGAGGACATCCCGGCGGTGCTGTGGGCGTTCGAGGGCCCCGAGCACCGCGTCGTGGCCGCCAACCGGGCGGCACGGGCGAGCATGGGGTTCCGCCCCGGCATCGTCGGACGGCCGATCCGCGAGGTCGCGCCGGAGCTGGAGGGCCAGCAGGTGTTCGAGACCCTCGACGAGGTCTGGACACGAGGCGAACCCGTGATCGGCGACGAGCGGCGCCTCCTCGTCGACCGCGACGGCGACGGCCGCCTCGAGGAGGACTGGTACTCCTACACCTTCGTCCCCACGCACCATCCCGACGGATCGATGCGCGGCATGACGGTGCACATCGGCCGCGTCACCGACGAGGTGCTGCGCCGGCACAAGGCGGAGACCTCCGCCGCCGAGTCGGAGAAGGCCCGGCAGGCCGCCCAGGACGTCGTGCTCACCCTGCAGCGGTCGCTGCTGCCGTCCGGGCTGCCGGTCCTGCCCCGGGCGCGTCTCGCCGCCCGCTACGTCGTGGCCGGCCGGGAGCTCGCCGCCGGCGGTGACTGGTTCGACGCGCTGCCGCTGCCCGACGGTCGCCTGGCCGTGGCGGTCGGCGACGTCGTCGGCCACGGCGCGGCGGCGTCCGCGGCGATGGGCCGGCTGCGGGCCGTCGGCGCCAACGCACTGGAGGCCGGGCGCGGCGTCGCCGGGACCCTCGCCGAGCTCGACCGCTTCGCGGCCCGCGAGCACGCCACCCGCGCCGCCACCGTCTGCGTCGTCGTCCTCGACCCCCGCACCGGCGAGCTCGAGGTGGCCGCGGCCGCGCACCCGCCGCCGTTCGTGGTCACCACCGACGGCGCCGTGCGCTGGATCCCCGTCGCCGGGGGCGGGCCGCTGGGCACCGGTGCCGCGGCGCCGGCGCCGTCGCCGACCACCGACCGGCTCGGTCCGGGCGACGTGCTCGTCCTCTACACCGACGGCCTCGTCGAACGCCCCGGCCACACCCTCGACGAGGGGCTCGCGGCCCTCGCCCGCACGGCCGTCGCGGCCGGTCACGAGGACGTCGAGGACGACGCGACCGTCCCCACCGCGCAGGTCGACCGCATCGCCGCCCTCACCGTCGAGCGCATGGGCTGGACCGGTGGCGGCCTCACCGACGACGCGACCCTGCTCGCCGTCCAGCGCACCGCGACCGGCCCCGCGCCGTTCGCTCTCGAGATCCCGCCCGACCCCCGCGGGCTGCGGTCCCTGCGCCGCGCGCTCGACGCCTGGCTCGACGACGCCGGGGTGGGCGAGGACGACGCGATGTCGCTCGTCCACGCGGTCGGCGAGGCGGCGACCAACGCCCTCGAGCACGCCTACCCGCAGCCGCCGCCCGACGGTGCCGGGGTCCGCGCGGACGCCGAGCTGGACGACGACGGCCGCGTCACGGTCACCGTCGCCGACAGCGGCCACTGGCGCCCGGCCTCGGACGACCCCGGTGGACGCGGGCGGGGTCTGATGATGATGCGCGGCCTCGTGGAGCGCGTCGACGTCGCCACGGGGGCCACCGGCACCACGGTCACGCTGTCGACGCCGCTGCACCGCGACGTCCTCATCGGCTCCTACGGGGACGAGGCCGCGGCCGGCGTGCACGGCGCAAACGAGGAGCTCGGCGCCGAGCAGCGGGGTCCCGACCTGCTCGCCGTCTCCGGGCCGGTCGACACGACGACCGTCGACCGCTTCCGCGTGCGCGTGCTCGAGGCCGCGCGCGGCGGGGCGAGGGTCCTGACCGTCGACCTCGACGGCGTGTCGGTGTTCTCCAGCGCGGGGGTGCAGGCGGTCCACGAGCTGCGCCGCGACCTCCCCGGTCTGCGGCTGCACGCGGCGGCCGGCAGCGTCGCCGGGCGGGTCCTCGCGCTCACCGGTCTGGACGACCTGCTCCGCACCCCGGAGCGGCCACCGGCCCCCGGCGACGACCCGGACGGCTCATCCGCGCTCGGCTGACTTCCCGAGCTGACGCTCGACCGTGGTGCGGTCGCGGTGGTCACGTTCGTGCTCGAGCGCCCGCTGCGCGGTGTCCGGGTCCATGCGGCGGGCCTCCTTCACCGCGTCGTCGGCCGTCATCTCGTCGAGGTGGGCACTCCTGCGCTCCTTCTTCGCGGCGTCGGTGTTGGGGACGTCGCCCTGCCCCTCCTTCGAGGCCTCCCGCTTGCGTTTGCGGGTCGCCTCCTTCTCCTCGTCCGACATCTGCTCCCAGGCCTGCTTCGGCAGGTAGCGGTCGGTCTCGTCCTCCCCGCGCGCCTCGGTGGACCCGTCCGCGGTCTGCCACTGCTCGTCGGTCCACTGCTCGAGGCTGCGCTGGGCGTCGGTCGGCTCGTCGGGATGCCGGTAGCCGCCGCCCTGCTTCTCGTACTCCTGGGTGAGCAGCTGGCTCTTGCGCGCCGACCACTTGCCGGACGCGCCGCCCTTGTCCGAGGCCTTGATCTCCTCCTTGAGCCGCTCCCGCAGCTCGGGGTGGGTGTAGTCCTGCGCGTAGTCCTGTGCGCCCTTGGCCATGGCCGCGGTTACCCACCGGGCGGCATGCTGCCCGCGTGGACGGAGACTGGTGCTCAGGTCGTCCGGGGACGGCTCCCGCCGCGCGGACGCAGGGTGACGCCCGCGTCGAGGAGCAGGCGACGGACGTGCCCGAAGCTGCGGCCGGTGTCCTCGGCGAGGCGCATGAGGCTCGCGCCGGCCGCGTAGTGCTCGACGACGTAGCGCGCGAGCGCCGCCCGATCGTTCGACACCGTCTTCGACACCTGGTGGCTCCCTCCGTCGGTTCGCGCCGAACACTAGGCACGGGCGGACGACGAGTTCGTGAACCGTCCAGGATTGAGACATGACCGGTCTCTGGCCCGCACCACCCACGCCCACCGAGGACGAGATCGCCGCGCGCGTGCGGACCGAGCGCCGTGGGCACGTGCTGCTGGTGCGGATGACCCGCACCGACAAGCGCAACGCCGTCGACCGCGCCATGACGACCGCGCTCGACCGGGCCCTGGACACCCTCGACGACGACCCGGAGCTGCGCTGCGGGGTGCTCACCGGCGGGCCGGAGGTCTTCTGCGCCGGCACCGACATCAGCGTCGGGCCGGGCGCGCCGACGCCACGGGGCGGCAACTACGGGGTGGTCGCCCGCCGGCGTACGGCGCCGCTGGTCGCCGCCGTCGAGGGGATCGCGTTCGGCGGCGGCTTCGAGATCGTGCTGGCGTGCGACGTCGTCGTCGCGTCCCGGGGCGCCCGGTGCGGGCTCCCGGAGGTCGGGCTGGGGCTCGTCGCCAACTGCGGCGCGCTCTTCCGCGGGCCGCGCGCGCTGCCGCCGACCGTGGCGCGGCAGATGCTGCTCACGGGCGACCCGATCGGCGCCGAGCGGGCGTACGAGCTCGGGCTGGTCGGCGAGCTCGTCGACCCGGGGCAGGCGGAGGAGCGCGCGCTCGTCCTCGCCGAGCGCATCGCCGCGCGCTCCCCCGTCGCCGTGCAGGCCACGCTCGCCGCCCTCGACGCCGCGCTGCGCGACGCCGACGCGCAGGGCTGGGCGGACACCGACGCCGCCGTCGCGCGCGTCGTGGACAGCGAGGACCGCGTGGAGGGCGTGTCCGCGTTCTTCGCGAAGCGTCCGCCCGTGTTCCCCGGCCGCTGAGGGCGGCACCGGTGAGGCCGTCGCTTCACCGGGACCGACCGTCCGACCCGACGCGATCACGACCCTGGAGCGCCTCGCGGTGCTCCGGCGCGGCGATCGCCCGCAGCCGCCGGGCCCGGTCGCGCTCGCCGCATCCGCGCAGGTGGGCGACGCCGTGCTCGGTGACGACGGCGTCGACGTCGGCCCGCGCGGTGGTGACCGGCCCGGACAGCGCGCGGACGATCGTCGAGCGCCCGCCGGCGACGGCGCGCAGGGCGATGATCGAGCGCGCGCCGGTGCGGGCGGCGGCGCCGGAGAAGTCGGCCTGTCCCCCGATCGCGCCGAGCCGGCGCCCGCCGGCCGACTCCGCGCCGACCTGTCCGGCGAGGTCGACCTCGAGCGCGGAGTTGATCGCGACCAGGCGGCGCAGCTGCGCGAGGACGCCCGGGTCGTGGGTGTAGGACGCGGGCCGGAAGAGCACGGGCAGGTCCGGGACGCGCGCGTAGAGCTCCTCACCGCCGATCGCGGTGCCGGTGACCAGCAGCCCCGGGTCGATCTCCTTGCGCGCGCCGGTGATCGCGCCCTGCTCGACGAGGCGCAGCACGCCCGTGGTGAGCATGCCGGCGTGGAAGCCGAGGTCCCGGTGCCCGGACAGGCCCGCGAGGATCGCGGTGGGCAGGGCGCCGACGCCGATCTGCACGGTGTCGCCGTCCTCGACGAGCCCGGCGACGTGGCCGGCGATCGCGGCGTCGACGGCGTCGGGGACCCGGTCGGGCACCGGGGCGAGCGGCCGGTCGGTCTCGACGACACCGGCGAACCGCTCGCGCGGGATGCCGGGGGTGCCCGCCGTGCGCGGCATGCGGTGGTTGATCTCGGCGAGCAGCACGCGGGTGTGGGGCACGGCATCGGCGACGTAGTCGGGCCCGACCCCGAGCGAGCACGTGCCGTCGGGGCCGGGCGGCGAGACCTGCACCAGGCCGACGTCCGTGGGCAGCAGCCCCTCGGCGAACAGCCGCGGCAGCGCGGAGTAGTGCGCGGGCACGACGTCGAGCGCGTCCGCCGCCCGCAGCGACCCGAGCGCGCCGTAGGAGGTCAGGGCGAGCCCGGCGGGCGGGTCACGCAGCCGCGGGTTCACGGTGAGCCCGCAGAACGCGCGGACCGGCACACCACGGTCGAGCAACGCGTCCACCAGCGGCGCCGCCTCCGCGCCGGCCTGGCCCCACCACACGCCGTCGCCGGGCCGGACGTGGTCGCCGAGCATCAGTACGAGCGCTCCAGCCCGAGCACGGACTGCGCGAGGTAGTTCAGGGCCATCGCCTGGGGCAGCGGGGCCAGGCGCTGCAGCCGGGCCTCCCGGAAGTAGCGCTCCACGTGGAACTCCTCGGCGTACCCGAAGCCGCCGTGGGTCTGCACGGCGACGTCGGCCGCGAAGAACCCGGCTTCGGCGGCGACGAACTTGGCGGTGTTCGCGGCCTCGCCCGCCGGGTCGCCGCGGTCGATCGTCCAGGCCGCCTCGGCGACCACGAGCGACGCCGCGTGCAGCCGCGCGTGGGCCTCCGCGAGGGGGTGCGCGACGGCCTGGTTGGCGCCGATGCTGCGCCCGAACACGCGCCGTTCCTTCGCGTACGCGACGGCCCGGCGCAGCGCCGCCCGCCCGGTACCCAGCGCCTCCGCGGCGATGAGCACGCGCTCGGCGTTGAGGCCGTCGAGCAGGTGACGGAACCCGCGGCCCTCCTCCCCCACGAGGTCGTCGGCGGCCACGAGGAGCCCGTCGTAGGCCACCTCGCAGGACGCGACGGCGTTGCGGCCCATCTTCGGGATCGGCGTGATGGTCACGGCGGGGTCGCGGAGGTCGGCCAGGAGCAGGCTGAGCCCGTCGGTGCGCTTCGTGCACTCGGCGAGCGGCGTCGTGCGCACCAGCAGGAGCACCTTCTCCGACTCCAGCGCCTTCGACGTCCACACCTTGCGCCCGTGCACGCGGTAGGCGTCGCCCTCGCGGACGGCGCGGGTCGTCACCGCCGTGGTGTCGAGCCCGGCGTCCGGCTCGGTGACGCCGAACGCGACGTGCAGCTCGCCGGTCGCGACGCGGGGCAGGTACCGGGCGCGCATCTCCTCGCTGCCGTGCAGCACCACCGGGTGCATCCCGAAGATCGACATGTGCACGGCGCTGGCGCCGTTCATGCACGCGCCGGAGGCCGCGACCTCCTCGAGCACGATCGCGGCGACCGCGATGCCCTGCCCGCCGCCCCCGTACTGCTCGGGGATGGCGACGCCGATCCAGCCGCCCGCGGCCATGGCGTCGTAGAACGCCCACGGGAACGTGTGGGTGCGCTCGCACTCCGCCCAGTAGTCGTCGTCGAAGCGCGCGCACAGCTCGCGGACGGCCGCACGCACGAGCCGGTGGTCCTCGGGTTCGCGGAAGTCCACACGCGTCAAGCTACGGGTCGGGGCTGGCCCGCGAGGCGCCGTTCCCGCTCCCGCGCCGCGACGTCCTCCGCCGTGCAGAAGCCACGCCGGCTGCGCTTGAGGCACAGCAGGCCGAGCAGGTGCCCGCGCACGTCGACCACGGCGAGCCGCCGTCCGGTCATGGCGTGCCAGGTCTCGTGCAGGTCGGCGTCCGGGCCCACGACCCGATCGCCGAGCTGCCCGCACCGCGCCGCCGGGGCGGCGTCCGGCGCGCCCTCGAGGTCAGCGCGCTCCACCACCGCCAGCAGCACGTCCGCGGCGACGACGAGCAGGGCGTGGACGTGGTCGTCGCCGAACATCCGGCGTGCCTGCCCGACCGTGGTGGACGGCTCGCACACCTTCGGCCGGCGCAGCATCGCGTCGGCGACCATCGTCCCGGGCGCCCACGCGCCACCGCGGCAGGGCACGACGGAGGGGACGGTCATGGCCGGACCTCCCGCCGTCGTGGTGCGCTTCCCCCGACTCTCTCATCCGCGTCGGGGTGCGGGCTTGTCGCAGACGGACGGATTCCCGGACGCGGGCGTGCTCACCGGGCGGGCGCCCCGGTGTGGCTGAACGACGCGTCGTGGGCGGCGTCGCGCTGCGGCCGGTCCTGCCGTCCGAGGCGGTCGAGCACGCGACGGAGGTCGGCGAGCAGGAGGTCGGCGAGGCTGTGCGTCATGCCGTTGCGGACGACGAACCGCAGCACCGCGAGGTCGGTGCGGTCGGCCGGGAAGGTGTAGGCCGGGACCTGCCAGCCGTGCTCCCGCAGGCCGGCGGAGACGTCGAACACCGAGTACGCGGTGACGTCGGGTCGCAGCGCCGCCGCGAACACGGGCAGCTCGTCGCCGCGGGTGAGCAGGCGGAACGGGCCGAGGCGCTCGAGGCCGGCGGCGAGCGTCGTGGCGACCTCCCGGCAGTGCCGCTGCACGCGGGTGTAGCCGTCCCGGCCCAGGCGCAGGAACTGGTAGTACTGCGCGGCGACCGGCGCGCCCGAGCGCGAGAAGTTGAGCGTGAACGTCGCCATCTCGTCGCCCAGGTAGTTCACCCGATAGATCAGTTCCTCGGGCAGCGCGGCCTCGTCGCGCCAGGCGACCCAGCCGAGGCCCGGGTAGACGAGGCCGTACTTGTGGCCGCTCGTGTTGATCGAGGCGACGCGCGGCAGGCGGAAGTCCCACACCAGGTCCGGGTCGAGGAACGGCGCGACCATCGCGCCGGAGGCGCCGTCGACGTGCACGGGCACGTCCGGGCCGCCGCGCGCGGCGAGGTCGTCGAGGGCGGCGCAGATGTCGGCGACGGGCTCGTAGCTGCCGTCGAAGGTGGAGCCGAGCACCGCGACGACGCCGATCGTGTCCTCGTCGACCCGCGCGAGCGCCTCCTGGGCGTCGAGGTGGAAGCGCTCGCCGCTCATCGGCACGAGGCGGGCCTCGACCTCGAAGTAGTTCGCGAACTTCTCCCAGCAGATCTGCACGTTGCCGCCCATGACGATGTTCGGGCGGCCGGTCCGGCCCCGCGCGTGCCAGCGGCGCTTGAGCGCGAGGCCGGCGAGCATGCACGCCTCGCTCGACCCCGCCGTCGAGGTGCCGGGCGCCGTCCGCGGGTGGGGCGCGTGCCAGAGGTCGGCGAGCATCCGCACGCACCGCTGCTCGAGCTCGGCGGTGCGCGGGTACTCGTCCTTGTCGATCATGTTCTTGTCGGCGCACTCGGCCAGCAGCATTGACGCGTGCGGCTCCATCCACGTCGTGACGAACGTGGCGAGGTTGAGGCGCGCGTTGCCGTCGAGCATCAGCTCGTCGCGCACGAGCTGGTGCGCGATCTCCGGCGCCAGCTCGTGCTCGGGCAGCCGGTGGCCGGGCATCACGCCCGGTTCGGCGGTGAAGGTGGGGACGACGGCGGCGTCGAGGCCACTGCCTGCGTAGGGGGCGTGACCGTGCTCGGGCGGCATGGAGCTGATCGTGGTGCATTCCCGGCCGGTGGCGGGAAGACCTGCCGAGGTCAGCCCGAGCGCCGCGCGCCCCGTCGACCCCACGCACCCGCCGGCAGGACCATCGCCTCGGGGGCGTCGGGCAGCGCCGCGGTCGGACGGGCCGTGGGGCGGTGACCCAGGAACGACGCCCGGTTGGCGTGGCCGAGCAGCAGCGGCAGCAGCTCACGGGCCTGCAGCGAGCCGTACCAGCCGGCGGCGGCCGGACCCTCGCCGAACGCCTCGACCGCGTCCCGGCGCACCGTCGGCCCCGCGACCACGAGCGGGGTGGGGTCGCCGGTGTGCAGGACCCCGCCGGTCGAGGGCGTCGCGTGGTCCCCGGTGACGGCGACGACCGCCCGGTGGGCGAGCTCGTGCAGCGCACCCAGACCCGGGTCGGCGGCCTCGAGCACCTCGAGCTTGGCCCGCGGCTGCTTGGTGTGTCCGGCGTCGTCGGTCGCCTTGGTGTGCACGTGGACGAACGCCGCGCCCTCGTCGAGCAGCTCCTGCGCGGCGGTGAGGCGGTCGGCGAGCTCGGTGCCGAGGTCGGCGCGGGGGTCCAGGTAGGGCGGCAGGTGGCGGGTGCGCAGGTCCAGGAGGGCGCCGAGGCCGCGGTAGAGCCGGGTGCTGGTGACGGCGGCGCCGCGCACGCCGACGTGGTCGACGAAGCGCGGCACGTCCCCGCGCGCGCCGGACCACTTGGTCGTCAGGACGTCGAGCGGCGGGCGGTCGCGGGCGCGGCGGTCCGCGTTGACGGGGTGCTCGACGAGCACCGACCGCGCCTCGAGCAGCAGGGCGGTCAGCGTCTCCGCGGTCGACGACGCCGCCTCCTCGCACGCCAGCACCCGCAGCCAGGGGTGGCGGTCCTCGAAGAAGGGATCGGAGTCGGTGACGGCGCCGCTGCCGCGACTCGACAGCACCAGCAGCGCCTCGCCCCGCCCGCCGAGCCTCTCCAGCCGCGCGCCGTGCGCCGCCACCACCGGCCCGAGGGCGTCGAGCAGCGCCGCCGCGTCGTCGGCGTCCCGCCCCGCCGTCCGGCCGGTGATCCACACCCGGCCGTCGGGGGCGACCGTCGACGTCCGCAGCGCGGCGTGCGTGACGGCGGTGTCGGGCGCCACGTCGAGGCCCGCGCCGAGCGCCTCGAGCACCGCCCGGCCCGGGAACGGCACGTCGTCGTAGCCGAACATCGCCCAGTGCGCGAGCTCCGAGGACGGGGCACGTCCCCAGCCGAACGGCAGGTGCCAGCCCGACGAACCGCGCGCGGCGAGGGCGTCGAGCACCGGCGTGCGCGCCGCCTCGGACGGCGTGAGGCCCCCGAGCTCCGGGACCGGCCGGTCACCGAGGCCGTCGAGGACGACGAGCACGACGGGCAGCCGGTCGTCGTCGAGCCGCGGCTGGTCCTCCCCGTACCCGGGCGGTCTCACCGACGCTCCAGCAGCTCGCGCAACAGGGGCACCGTCGCCGGCGGCACGAGCTCCGCCCACGTCCCGTCGGTGAACGCGGCGCGGATGGTGGCCGCGTCGAGCTTGACCGCGGGGTCGCCGTCGACGACGACCACGCCGTAGCCCCCGTCGGCCAGCCGCTCGGCCTTGTCCTTCTCCCACGCCGAGTAGGCCCGGACGTAGTGGACGGCGTCGCGCGGGACGTAGTCCGGCCACACCGCGGGGCGGGTGAGGTCGAACGGGACGACGGTCGCGCGGTCGGCCATCCCCGCGCCGTGCAGGGCGGCCGTGAGCAGCCGGGCGCGCTCGAAGTAGGTGAACGGGTTGGCGTCGTCGGTGTGGCGGTGGGACGAGGTGGCCGCGACGTGGCGGGCGTCGGCGTCGGGGTTGGTGACCGCGACGACGAGGTGGTCGTGCTCGGCGAGGGCGAGGGCGAACAGCTCGAGGTGCTGGGCGTGCACCGGCTGGAAGCGCCCGGTCACGGCGGCCACCCTCACCGGCCGGTCCCCCGCCGCAAGAGCCCCCGCGCGATCGCGTTGCGCTGGATCTCGACGGTGCCCGCCGGGATCTTCAGGTTGCGGGCGAGCCGGAAGAGCTTCTCCTCGGGCGAGCCCAGCCGCAGGCCCGTCCCGCCGTGGACCTGCACCGCGCGGTCCGCGACGCGGAAGAAGGCCTCGTCGTTGATCACCTTGACCAGGCTCGTCAGACGCGGCGCGTCCGGGTGCAGCGGCATCCCGAACGCCCCGCCGGGCAGCGCGTCCAGCTCGACCTGGGCCTGCAGGGACGCCGCCCGCGCCGCGTACACGTCGGCGTCCATGTCGGCCAGCATGTGCTGCACCGACTGCAGCTCGCCGATCGGCCGGCCGCCCGAGGTCCGCTGCTGCGCGCGGTCGAGGGCGCGCTCCAGCAGCCACGTGCCCCACCCCGCGCACATCCCCCCGCGGCACAGGCGTCGCCAGTTGATCCACGCCATGGCCAGCGCGAAGCCGTCGCCGACCTCGCCGACGACGTTGTCCGCCGGCACCCGCACGCCGTCGAGGTGGAGCTCGCCGGTGAGGCCGTCGTTCAGCATCGTGGGGATGTCGCGGCCGCGGGTGAAGCCGGGGCTGGTCGCGTCGACGAGGAACATCGACAGCGACCGGGTGCCCGCGCCCGGGTCGGTGACGGCCACGACCTGCACGACGTCGGCGAAGTGCGCGTTGGTGATCCAGGCCTTGCTGCCGTCGAGGATCCAGTCGTCGCCGTCGCGCCGCGCGGTGGTCTCCATCGCGAGGACGTCGGTGCCGACGGCCATCTCGGTGTTGGCGAACGCCGCGGTGATCTCGCCGGCCATCAGCGGTTCGAGCCACTCCTTGCGGGCGCGCTCCGAGCAGTGCTCGATCGCCGGGTTCGCGCCCTCGGTCCACGCCAGGGCCGCCAGCCCGAGACCGAGCCCCGCGCGCCGGTAGACGAACTCCTCGACGTGCTGCATCTCGGCACGCGTGAACCCGCCGCCGCCGACCGCGGCCCCGACGTGCGGGTTGTAGAGCCCGGCGCGCGCGGAACGGCGCTGCACCTCCCGCCGCGCCTCCCACACCGCGCCGTGCATGCGGCCGGCCTCGTCGAGGCGGGGGTTGAAGGCGGTGCCGACGTCCGCGGCGGCGAGCTCCTCCTCCAGCGGCGCGACCTCCGCGTCGAGGAAGGCGGCGAAGCGCTCGGTGTAGTCGGCGACGCGGTCGGTGCGGCCGTGGTCGGCCGGGGACGCAGTGGTCACGTGCATGCCCTACGGCGCGCGGACGGTCCCGTCAACCGCGCGCAGCGCCTACGGTCGTCCCGTGCCCCTGATCTCCGCCGAGGACTCGACCCTGCTCGTCGTCGACCTGCAGGCACGCCTCATGCCGGCGATCGCGGACGGCGAGGCGGTGGTCGAGAACACCGCGCGTCTCGTGCAGGCGGCCACGCGGCTGGGGGTGGGCGTCGCCGCGACCGAGCAGAACCCCGACGGCCTGGGCCCCACCGTCGCGGCAATCGCCTCCCTGCTGCCGGAACCCGCCGTCGCCAAGACGGGCTTCGCCGCGGGCATCGATCCCGGTCCCGGCGCGATCGTCGTCGCCGGCTGCGAGGCCCACGTCTGCGTCCTGCAGACCGTGCTCGCGCTGCGCGCGACGGGCCGGGACGTCGCGGTGGTCGCCGACGCCGTCGGCAGTCGCACCGCCACGAACCGCGACCGCGCCCTCGAGCGGATGTGCGCTCACGGCGTCGACGTCGTCACGACCGAGATGGTCGTGTTCGAGTGGCTGGGGTCGAGCGAGAACGCGGCGTTCCGCGAGGTCCAGAAGCTGATCAAGTAGGCGCGCTGGCCCTCGACCGTGCACCTGCGCTAACGTTCGTTCTTGCTGACGGAGGTGCACCGTGGAGGACCCGGAGACCGTGACGCTGCGCGCCCTCGTGGAGCCCCGGCGCCGGTCGATCCTGCGCCTCGTCGCCCACGACGAGCTCTCGGCCGGCGAGATCGCCGCGGCGTTCGAGGTCACGCGCCCGGCGGTGAGCCAGCACCTCACGGTGCTCAAGGACGCCGGCCTGCTCACCGAGCGCCGCGAGGGCACCCGCCGGCTCTACCGCGCCCGCCCGGAGGGGCTCGAGGGGCTGCGGGAGTTCCTCACCGACATGTGGGGGTCGTCGCTGGACACCGCCCGGCGGCTCGTGGAGGCGGACAGGGGGATCAGCGATGACGAGCACCACGCCGCGGGCTGACGTGACGGCCGGGGTGACGGGTCTGCGCCGTCCACCCATCCGGCAGTCGACGATGGTGCGCAGCACCCGCGAGCACACGTTCGACGTGTTCGTCTCGACGATCGGGCAGTGGTGGCCGCTGCAGCCGTACTCGGCGGGGAAGGACCGCGTGCGCGCCGTGCACGTCGAGCCGCGCGTCGAGGGCCGCGTCTACGAGCGCTGGGACGACGGCACGGAGTGCGACTGGGGCCACCTGCTCGCCTGGGAACCGCCCGAGCGCCTCGTCATGACCTGGAACATGACGCCCGCGCCCACCGAGGTGGAGCTGACGTTCACCGCGCTGGGCCCGGCGCTGACCCGCGTCGCGGTGGAGCACCGCGGCTGGGAGGCGATGTCCGACGCCCAGCTCGGCGAGGACTGCGCCCGGCCCGGCGGCTACCTCGGCGGGGCGTTCGTGCGCGGCTGGACCGAGGTGCTGGGGCGACTCACCGAGGCCGCCGAGGGGCTCGGCCCACCCGCGTGATGTCGGCGGATGCCGGAGCGGTCCGGGAGGAGGACATCTCCGACGATCGGCACGCTTCGCCCGGGCCACGCCCCCGGGTGCGCGTGCCCTGACCTGCGTAGGGCACGGTGCGGGGCGACACGGCACCGACCCGGCGCCCCGTCGGCGCGCCGCGAGAGGACTGACGAGGATGGCCGATCCCGGCCGCAGCGAGACCCTGACCGACGAGCGGGACACGGACGCCGTCACAGAGACCGACACGGAGCCCGACACGGAGACCGACACCGACTCCGGGTCGACGAGCACCGACGCGACCGACACCACGTCGGAAGCGGAGGCGACCGATTCGGAGACGACCGATTCCGAGACGACCGGCGCGGACACGGCGAGCACCGACGGCCTCCTCGACGACGAGGACGGGGACGACCTCGACGAGGACGACGAGCCGGAGCCGCGGCCCTGGGCGCTGGTCGTCACCACCGCGGTGGCGGCCGTCGCCGTGGTCGCGCTCGCGGTGACGGCGTTCATCGCCCCCGGCTGGGTGGTCACGCCCGGCTCGCCCGACGCCCGGGCCGCCCAGATGACCTCCGCGCTCGCGGCCAAGGACCCGGCGGCCCTCGAGGCCGTGTCCTGCCGCGACCAGCAGGGCAACCCGACCAACCCGTTCCCGCCCGACGCGCTGGGCCTGATCCAGGCGGCGGAGCCCGCGGGGCCGACCCAGCTCGTGCTCGACACACAGGCCCGGGCCCCCGTCGACCTCACGCTCAGCGCGCAGGGCCAGGTCCAGCGGCTGCCGGCCGACCTGGTGCTCGGCGTGACCGACGGTCAGTGGTGCATGAGCGGGATCTCCCAGCGCCAGTGAGACCCCGCCCGCCCCGCGGCCCGGCTACGGTCCGCGGGGATCGGGCGGCGGGATCAGGCGAGGGTGAGGACGGCGGATGCAGATCACGGCGCTGTGGCGGTACCCGGTGAAGTCCATGCTGGGCGAGCCGCTCGACGGCTCGCCGGTGGACCACGGCGGGCTGGCGGGCGATCGGGGGCTCGCCCTGGTGGACGAGCTCACCGGGAAGGTCGCGACGGCCAAGCACCCGCGCCTGTGGCGTGACCTGCTGCGGTACTCCGCGGTCGCGCAGGACGGCCGGGTGCGGATCACGTCGCCGCAGGGCTGGACCCGCGACGCGCTCGACCCGTGGGTGGCCGACGCGCTCGCCGGCGAGCTGGGCCGCCCGGTGCGGGTGGCCGCGGACCGCCCGGACGCGGCGTCCGTCGAGCGCCCCGACCCCGACGACGTGCTCGACCAGGGGGTCGAGGCGGAGGTCGACGCGCCGAGCCTGGAGATCGCCCAGGGCACCACGGGGACGTCGTTCGTCGACCACTCCCCCGTCCACCTCATCACCACGGCGACGCTGGACGAGATCGGCGTGGAGTACGTCCGTTACCGGCCGAACCTCGTCATCACGACACCCGAGGGCACCCCGCCCTACGTCGAGAACACCTGGCTGGGCCGCGAGCTGCACGTCACGGCCGCCGACGGCACCACCGTCATGCTGGAGGTGTCGCTGCCGACGCCGCGGTGCTCGGTGCCGACGCTCGAGCACGGCACGCTGCCGCGCTCGCCGCACGCCGTCCGCGAGCCGATGCGCGCCAACCGCGTCGAGGTCACCGGCTTCGGTGTGCTCCCGTGCGCGGGCGCGTACGCGCAGGTCACCCGCGGCGGCGCGCTGCACGTGGGCGACATGGTGACCGTGCACTGACCCCACGCTGCGGTGGCATGCTGACGGCCATGACCGAGCCGGTGCCCGCGCAGCCCGAGCAGCCCGGGCACCCCTCGCCCCGCATCGGCACCGCCGACCGGGACGCGGCGATGGCGGCGCTCGACCAGCACCTCGAGGCGGGGCGTCTCGACGCCGAGGAGTACGGCGAGCGCAGCGCGCGCGCCGCCGAGGCCCGCACGGTGGACGACCTCGTGCCGCTGTTCGCCGACCTCCCCCAGCCCCACCCGCCGCTGCCCGGCGAGACGTCCGCGCCGGTCGCCACCACCTCGGCCGGCCCGTCCGCCGCGGTCCCCGCCCGCCGCGAGCCCGGGGCGCTCGCCCGGTACGGGCCGGCGATCAGCGGCGCGCTGCCGATCATCGCGCTCGTCCTGTTCTTCACCGTCCCGATCTCCAACGCCTGGGTGTTCTTCCTGCTCATCCCCCTCGGCGGCGCCCTCTTCGCGAGCTCCCGGCGCAACGCGGGTGACGAGCGGGACGGAAGGTGACGGAGTAGCCGGCCGTCCCGATCGACTCTCGACCCGGGGGTCGCGTCAGGAGGACCATGGCTGGCTCGACCCCGGCGGGAGAGGCGGCGGACATGGCACACGCGGCGGGCGGTCCGATCGGTCCGGGTGAGACGCCCACGGTGCGCATCGCGCGCGGCGAGCGTCGCTCGACCATGCTCTGGCAGGTCCTCAGCGCGATCGCCCTGCTGGCGATGGGCGGCATCCACCTCTACCTGGTGGTGTGGGGCGGCACCGGCGGCGTCCTCGGGAACCTCTTCCTGCTCAACGCGCTCGGCGGTCTCGTCCTCGCGATCGCGGTGGTGGCCCTGCGCGGGCCGCTGCTCACCGTCGCGACGGTGCTGGGCCTGCTGTTCCTCGCCGGCACGCTCGCCGCCCTCGTCCTCGCCCTCACCGTCGGGCTGTTCGGGATCGAGTCGAGCCTCGAGTACGAGCTCGCGACGACGACGCTCGTCGTGGAGACCCTCGGCACGGTGGTCCTGCTGATCACCACGGCGCTGGTGCTGCGCCGGCGCTGACGGCGCGGGACCGCATCCCGTACTCGGGCGTAATGGCGGATGTCCGGGACCTCGACCCGGCCGGGAGGGCTGCCACCGTTCCCTCAGAGAGCCCTCAGCGCTGTGTGACCCGACGGGCGACGACGCCTCGCAGACTGCGGGTCATGACCTCACACGGAGACGACACGCAGCGGATCGACGTCCCGCACGCGCCCGCCCCCGGCGTCCGGGTCTGGGTCCTCCCCCGGTGGCGACGCTTCCTCAACCTGGCGCTCCTCGTCGTGGTGACCACGATCTTCGCGTTGGGCGCCCGGTCGCTGCTGCACGGCGGCGGCGCGCTGAGCCTGTTCTCGATCGTGTGGCTGGTGGCGGTCGTGGTCCTGGTCCCGCTGAACATCGTGCTCACGCTGCGCACCGCCGACCGCGTCGAGCTGCACCCCGAGGGCACGCTCCTGCTCTCGGGCGCGGCGCGGGTGCTGCACACCCACGTCCGTCGCGTGCGGCGCCTGCGGCGCAAGCGCTCGGGCGAGGGCTGGGTGTGGACGGTGCACACCGACGACGGGCGCATCGCCATGACCCCGGACCTGCCGCGGGTCGACGAGCTCCTCGCCGTCCTGCGACAGGCGGGCGCCGAGGTCCCCGAACGGCCGCGGCGGCGCGGTCCGTTCGGCTAGCGTGCGCGCCGATGGGCGCCTCGTCACCGACGCGCCGGGGTTCGCCCACCCCGTCCCCGCGACCGTCACGGGCACCGCCGAGCGCGACGGGTTCGTCGTCGCGACGTTCGCGACCTGACAGGCTCCCCGGTATGCCAGCCCAGCTCCGCGAGGTCGCCGACGGCGTGCACCTCGGTGCCCTCGCCCCCGCCGGCCTGCTGCAGACCGTGCTGCTCGAGGGCCCCGACGGCGACGTCGTCGTCGACGCGGGCCTGCCGTGGTCGGCGCGGCGGCTCGCGGTGCTGCTGCGGGGACGGCACATCGCCGAGCACGCCGTCACCCATGCCCACGGCGACCACGTCGGCGCCACCGCGTGGCTCTGCCGGCAGACCGGCGCACCGCTCGCGATGGGCGAGGGCGACGCCGACCGGTTCGAGACCGGACGGCTCGACACGCACTCCGGCGCGCTCGGCCGGACGGTCCTCGCCCCGCTGGCCCGCGAGCGGCGGCGGGTGGACCGGCGCCTCGTCGAGGGCGACCGCGTCGCCGGGTTCGCGGTGCTCGCCGTGCCCGGCCACAGCCCCGGCACGCTCGCGCTGTGGCGCGCCGAGGACCGGGTCCTCGTCGTCGGCGACGGCCCGGTGAACGTGTCCGCCGACCCCCGCACGCCGCGCTGGCTGCCGCTCCCGCAGGGCCTGCACGACGACCCGGCGACCGCCGACGCGTCCCGCCGCCGTCTGGCCGAACTCCGTCCGGCGCTCGTCGTCGCCCTGCACGGCCGGCCGGTCGCGGCCCCGGAGCAATGGGCCCGCGCGGTCGGGGTGTGATCGGGATCCGGCGGGGTGGGCGCGGGGAGATCCGGGCGTAACGTCGCTGGATGGCCAAGGACAAGACCCGCGAGGACCCGGTCGAGACCGCCCTCACCGCACCCGAGACCCCGATCGGCGCCGAGCCCGTGCCCGCCGGGATCACCGCCGGACCGGCCGCCCAACGCCCCGCGCTCCCGGCCGGCCCGACCTCGACCCCGGCCTCCACCCACGGCATCACGGACTCCGTGGTGTCCGTCGCCGCGGAGGGCGCGCGGGTCGTCCAGCGCGTCCTGCCCCACCGCACGCCGATCTACCTGGGCGGGGCGGCGCTGCTCGTGCTCGGACTCGTCGACCTCCCCGCCGCCGCGGGCGGTGCGCTCGTGTACGAGGCGATCCGGCGGTGGCACCCCGCGCGGTGACGCGCCCTCAGACGTTGCGGGGGAACCCCAGGTCGAGCTCGCCCGCCCCCCCGCGGCGGGCGGGGTCGGTCCACCGGGTGGTGACGACCTTCGCGCGCGTGAAGAAGTGCACGCCCTCGGTGCCGTGGGCGTGGGTGTCGCCGAACAGCGAGCTCTTCCAGCCGCCGAAGCTGTAGTAGGCGGTGGGTACCGGGACGGGCACGTTGATCCCGATCATGCCGACCTCGACCTCGTTCCGGAAGCGCCGCGCGGCGCCCCCGTCGTTGGTGAAGATCGCGGTGCCGTTGCCGTACGGGTTGGCGTTGACGAGCGCCACGGCCTCGTCGTATGTCCCGACGCGCAGCACCGACAGCACCGGCCCGAAGATCTCGTCGGTGTAGATCGACATGTCGGTGGTGACGTGGTCGAACAGCGTCGGACCCACGAAGAAACCGTCGCCGTCGGCATCCGGCGTCACGCCACGCCCGTCGACCACCAGCGTCGCCCCGGCCGCCTCGCCGGCGTCGACGTAGGACGACACCCGCTCCTGGGCCGCGCGGGTCACGAGCGGCCCCATGTCGGCGCCGCGGCGCCCGTCGCCGGTGACCAGACCCTCGGCCCGCTGGCGGATCCTCTCCACCAGCGGGTCGGCGGCCGACCCTACGGCCACCACCGCCGAGATCGCCATGCACCGCTCGCCCGCCGACCCGAACCCGGCGTTGACGGTCTGGTCGGCGGCCAGGTCCAGGTCGGCGTCGGGCAGCACCACGGCGTGGTTCTTCGCCCCGCCCAGGGCCTGCACCCGCTTGCCGTGCGCAGTCCCGGTCTCGTAGACGTGGCGCGCGATCGGGGTCGACCCGACGAAGCTGATGCTGCGCACGTCGGGATGGGTCAGCAGCCCGTCCACGGCGGTCCCGTCGCCGTGCAGGACGTTGAACACCCCGTCCGGCAGGCCCGCCTCACGCCAGAGCTCGGCCATCCACTGCGCTGCCGACGGGACCTTCTCCGAGGGCTTGAGCACCACGGTGTTGCCCGCCGCGATCGCGATCGGGAAGAACCACATCGGCACCATGGCCGGGAAGTTGAACGGGCTGATGATCCCCACCACGCCGAGCGGCTGGCGGATCGAGTGCACGTCGACGCCCGTGGAGGCGTTCTCCGTCGCGGAGCCCTTGAGCAGGTGCGGTATCCCGCACGCGAACTCCACGACCTCCTGACCGCGGGCGACCTCGCCGGCGGCGTCGGAGAGCACCTTGCCGTGCTCGGCGGTGATGATCTCCGCGAGCTCGCCGGCGCGGGCGTTGAGCAGCTCCCGGAACGCGAACAGGATCTGCGTGCGCCGCGCCAGCGACGTGTCGCGCCACCCCGGGAACGCCTCCCGCGCCGCGCCCACGACCGCCTCGACGTCCGCCTCCGTGGCGAGCGCGAGGTGGCGGGTCACCTGCCCGGTCGCGGGGTCGGTCACGTCGCCGAACCGCTCCGTCGTGGACGTGAGGACCGCACCGCCGGCCCAGTGCTGGAGCGTCGTCGTCATGGGTCGATCCTGCCGGGCGTCGGGCCGGACCGTCAGCGGTAGCGCGCGCTGCGGAGCTGGTCGGTCCACAGCGCCGTCTTCGTCCGGTGCGGTGGAGCCGGGTCGAGACCGTGGGTGGCGAGGAAGTCGGCGAGCGCCTCGGCCGTGCCGCGGGCCTCGGTGGGGGCGCACCGCGCGGAGAACTCCTCCAGCTCCCGGCCCCCGGGGAACCGGCAGCGCTCGTGCCGCGCGTGCGGGAGACGGCAGCGCACGCGGGGCACGGTCGCCCGCTCGATCACCAGCGGGCCGAAGACGCCGAGCTCCGCGCCGGCGAGGGCGCCGGCCGCGCCCTGCAGCAGCGTCGTCTGGTCGTCGGAGAGGACGTCCCGGACGTCCCGCAGGCCGTCGCGGACGGCGAGGGCCGTCCCCGGCGGCACGGTGGTGCGCACCTCGGTGCTGCGGAAGACCAGCCCGGGCAGCACGTCGAGCTCGACGCGCGACCCGGTCGGCGGGACGCCGCCGGGGACGGGGTCCTCGCCGCGGACCCGCACGGTGAGGTCCCAGCGGTCGCGACCGCGGTCCCGCAGCCGGATGTTCACGCCGAGGTGGGCCAGGCCGAGGTCCGGTGTGTCGAGCAGGTGGAGGCGGCGCACCCGGACGCGACCGTGGCGTCCGGCGAGGTGGAGGGTCGATCCCGGCTGCGGCGTGAGCAGGACCTTCAGCTCGACGCTCTCGGCGCCGGCGTCGACGATCCGGCTCCAGGCCGCGTCCTCGGGAGGCGGGAAGCCCAGCGTGGCGGCGAAGTCCGCCCCGTCCGACACACGCGACAGCGTCTCGCAACGCTCGAGCATGCGCGCTCCTGCCGTGGTCGGCGATCCGGGTCGGGGGCGCCGCGGCGCGTTGCTGGACCGCGGGCCCCGCCGACGGTAGGAGATCCCGCCCACATCGGCCACACCATCGAGGGAACGAGGGGTGGCGGGGGCGTCACGCGCCGGTCTTCTTGCCCTCCCACAGCTCGCCGCCGGTGAGCACGTAGACGAACGGCACGATCGGCACGAGGGCGAGCACCGCCCAGACGATCTTCGCCGTGCCGCTGAGCTCCGGGCGCACCACGAGGTTGAGCCACACGAGCACCACGGCCACGGGGTGCAGGAAACAGACCAGGAGCTCGGCGAGCTTCTTCATCGGCGCGTCCGCGGTGTTCGGGGTCGCCCGGACGGGCCACCGGTCGCCACTGACCGTAGCGGCCGCCCCGGCACGGCACCAGAGCCGTGGATCTTCGTCGGGACTGCCAGGCTCGCTCCCGTGACCGCCAGCGTCCTCGACGTCACCACCGCCCTGCGCCGTCTCGCCGCCGCGTGCGGCGAGACCGTGCTCCCCGGGGCGTCGGAGGAGGAGCTCGCCGGGCTGGTCCGCCGGGTCGCCGACCTCGGCGCCGTCGTCCCGCGCGAGCACCTCGCGCTGCTGCGCGACCAGGACGGCTTCGAGGCGAACGGGCTGCGGGTGTTCGGCACGACGCGGCGGCGCCTGGCCGGAGGCGCCGAGCTGCCCGCGCTCGACGAGGTCGCGCTCGACCTCGAGGGCGGCGAGCTCGACGACCACCTCGTCCTCGCGCAGGGCAGCAGCGCGTTCTGGGCGGTCCACCGCCGCACCGGCGCCTGCCACGAGCTCGACGTCGTCCCCGCCCAGGTACTGGCGACCCACCCCGGCGTCCCGGCGCTGCTCCTGGCCGCCGTCGCCGCCCAGAGCTGACCGAGGCACCACGTCGGCAAACCGACGATCTCCTCACCGTCGCCCTCCCGGCATCGGTCGTCCATAATCAATCGCGCACGATCGACCAGGGAGCGAGAGATGACGGGCGTCGCGGGCCGACCGGAACCGGTCATGCGCTACCAGTGGGCGAGCACCGATCCGGACGCCACCACCGAGTACCTCCGCGAGACCTACACCGACTTCCGCCCGGTCAAGGTCGACCCGGAGGGCTTCACCTTCTGGACCGAGGTCACCGCCACCGACCTGTTCGGGATCGGGCGCCTGCGCCACTCCGGTCCGTTGCGCACCCGCTGCGATCCCACGCCCGCGCTGGTCGTCGTGCAGAACCTCGCCGGCGGGCCCCACCACGTCGACGACGGGTCGGGCTTCGTCGGCGGCCCGCTGAAGCTCAGCCCGAGCTGGTCGGACTACGACACGGGCTGGGAGGACGTGACCGTGCAGGTCTCCGTCCTCGACCACGCCGAGGTCAGCCGCATCGCCGCCGAGATCGCCGGGATCGAGCCCGAGGCGGTCGCGTTCACGTCCTCGGCACCCGTGTCGCTCGCGCTCGCCGAGTACTGGAGCCGGCTCGCCACCCACGTCCACGACGACGTCCTGACCTCCGACGCGCTGATGGGCGCGCCGCTCGTCCGGTCGAACACGCTGCGCCAGCTGGCGACCGCGCTGGTGGCGACCTTCCCGAACACCGCCCTCGAGGTGCTCAACGACCCCGGCACGGGCGACGGCGGGGCCGAGCCCGCCACGGTGCGACGGGCCGTGGAGTACATGGAGTCGCACGCCCACGAGGACATCGGGCTGACCGAGATCGCCGACGCCGCCCGGATCGGCGCGCGGTCGCTCCAGCTCGCGTTCCGGCGCCACCGCGACACCACGCCGCTGGAGTACCTGCGCCGCATCCGCCTCGAGAGCGCCCACCGCGACCTGCTCGCGGGCGACCCCACCCGCGGCGACCGCGTCGAGCTCATCGCCGCCCGCTGGGGATTCGGCCACCCCGGGCGCTTCTCGGTGGTCTACCGCGAGCACTACGGCCGCTCACCGAGCGCGACGCTGCGGCACTGACGTTCCGTAGCCGTCACCTCGCGGAGAGAATTCCCTGCTCCGCAGGGAACATCCGTGCCCGCTCGCGCCGTCAGAGTGCCGAACGCCCACCACGGGGCACCGGGACACTCCACAGAGAGCGAGCAACGATCATGAGCGCCGACACCACCGCCAGCGACCGCCACTTCGCCGCCGACGGCAACATCTACGAGGCCGACGGCAGCGTGGTCGGCACCTACCAGCTCGACGAGCACGGCCACCTCGAGTCCACCGCCACCGACGAGGACGGCGACGGCCGCGTCGACACCGTGGTCGCCGACACCGACCACAACGGCACCTTCGAGACCGGCGTGGTCGACACCAACGGCAACGGCTACGGCGAGACGATCGTCATGGACACCGACGACGACGGCGACTTCGACACCGCCGCGGTCGACACCGACGGCGACGGCACCTACGAGACCGTGCGCACCGACCCCGACGGCTTCGCCTGACCCGTCCACCCCATGTGAGCGAACTTGGGGTCTATAAGCCCCGAGTTCGCTCACATAGGCATGTCTAGGGGCGGTCGACCGCGAAGATCTGCAGGTCCTCGGGAGTGCCCTTCAGCTTCGTGTGCCACCGCTTGCGGCGCACCGACAGCGACGCCTCGTCGAGGCGGCCGAGCAGGTCGCCGCTGACGAGGACCTCGCCGGCACCGGCCCGGTCGCCCAGGCGCGCGGCGGTGTTCACGGCGACACCGAGGTAGTCGCCGCCGACGCGGCGGGGCCGCCCGAGGTGCAGCCCCGCCCGCATCCGCGGCGTCCATCCCGCGACCTGCACGCCGGCCAGCCGGTCGCGCGCGGCGAACACCGCCTCGAGCGCCGCGGCCGGATCGGCGAACGCGGCCATCAGCCCGTCGCCGAGACGCTTGACCACCGTGCCGGCGCGGTCGGTCATCGGCGTCTCCCAGGCCTCGCTGACGGCGCGCAGCACGCGCTGCACCTCGTCGTCGCCGGCCTCCAGCGCCCAGCGGGAGAACTCGACGAGGTCGGTGAACACCAGCACGATCTCGCGGTCGCCGGTCCCGCCGCCGAAGCGCTCGAGCACCGCCTGCCACAGCTGCAGCCCGCCGAGCCCGACCTCGCGGGTGACGCCGGGCCGGTCGCCGGTCAGCCCCACCACCGCGCGGCCGGCGAACTCGGCGTGCCGGGCCCCGCCGAGCGAGAGCGGGTCGCCGAAGTGCGCATCGCCGGGCAGGGCACGGCGCACGCGCTGCACGGCGGTCCGCAGCCCCTCGGAGCGGTCGAGCTCGCGTGCCCGGCGTCCCGCGCGACCCAGCGCCTCACGGGCCCGCTGCGATCGGGGTGCTGCGCCCTGGGTGGCGTCCTCGTCGGCCATGCGGTGATCCTCGCCCACGACCGGTCGGGAGCACCCGTCAGAGCTCGGCGCGGCGCTCCGCGAGCGTGGCCGCGACGTCGCGCAGCTTGACGTTGAGGTCCTGCGAGGCCCGCCGCAGCACGTCGAACGCCGCCCCGGCGTCGAGGCCGCGCCGCTCCATGAGGATGCCCTTGGCCTGGCCGATGATGTCGCGCGAGTCGAGCGCGGTCTGGAACTGGAGGTCGTGCAGCTCGGAGGCCTCGGTGGCCGTCACGTACGCGAGGGCCGTCGAGACGTGGGCGGCCAGCAGGAGCGCCGCCTCCCGGTCGGTCTGGTCGAGGCCCCCGGTGGCGAAGCGGTAGAGGTTCAGCGCCCCGCGCACGGGGCGCTTCTCGCCGACGGGGAAGAGCCCGACCGCGAAGACGCTGCCGACCCCGAGCTCCGCGGCCGGCGGACCGAACCGGGGGAACGTGCTGTCGTGGGCGAGGTCCTCGCTCCCGGCGACGCCGAGCCCGCCCGCCTCGAGCGCGCGGACGCAGGGCCCTTCCTCGTGCTGGTACTGCACGGCGTCGAGCCGCACCGCGAGCTCGTGGGAGAACGCGGGCGTCGAGTAGCCGTCGTGGCCGCCGCGGCGCAGCGTCACGCTGACCACGTCGGCCCCGGCGACGACGTCGGTGGCGACCTCGACCACGCGCGCGAGGAGGTCGTCCATCCCGCCGGCGCCGGGCGCGGCGAGCAGCCGGCGCGTGAGGTCGCCGACCGCGTGCGACAGCAGCCCGATGCGCGGACCGCCGGCCGGGCCCGTCCCGTTCTTCGGGTAGCCGTCGCGACCCCGGGACCGCTCGGTCGCGTCCTCGGCCACGAAGGCCGAGCGCTCCGCGTCCCAGTCGACCTCGCTGCCCTGCATGGTCACCGCGTCTCCCCTCGCCCGATCGGTCCGTCACCGCCCATGGTGCCCACACCGGGCGCCCGGCGCGTACCCGGGAACCCGCCGGGTCATTCCTGGATCATGCCTCCCGCGAGTGACGCCGCGACCCGGCCGGCGAGCGCCACGTTGCCGCGGTACACCGCGACGTTGACGTCGAGGCTGCGACCCCCGGTGGCCCGGTGGACGTGGTCGAGCAGGAACGGCGTCGTGTCGTGGCCGGCGATCCCCCGCGCGGCGGCCTCCGCGAGCGCCGCGTCGAGCACCGCCCGGTGCTCCGCGACGTCGAGCTGCGCCTGCGTGGCCACCGGGTTCGCCAGCAGCACCGCACCGCGCAGGCCCAGCGCGTCGCGGGCGTGCACGACGGCGGCGGCCTCCTCCGGCCCGTCGACCCGGGCCGGCACCTGGACCCCCGCGTCGCTGACGTAGAAGCCGGGGAACGCGTCGGTGCGGTACCCGAGCACGGTGACGTTGAGGGTCTCGAGCCGCTCCAGCGTCGCCGGGACGTCGAGGATCGACTTCACCCCCGCCGACACCACGAGGATCGGCACCCCGGCGAGTGCCACGAGGTCGGCGGACTCGTCGAACGTCGTCGCCGCGCCGCGGTGGACGCCGCCGAGCCCGCCCGTCGCGAACACGCCGACGCCGGCCCGGTGGGCGAGCAGCGCGGTCGCCGCGACCGTCGTCCCGCCGTCGGTGCCGCGGGCCACGGCGACCGGCAGGTCGCGGACGCTGAGCTTCTCGACCCCGTCCCCCGCGGCGAGGTGCGTGATCTCCTCGTCGGTGAGCCCGACGACGGGCCGGCCGCCGACGACGCCGACGGTCGCGGGGACCACGCCCGCGGCGCGCAGCAGCTCCTCGGCCCCGCGCGCGACCTCGAGGTTGCGGGGACGCGGCAGGCCGTGGGTGAGGATCGTCGTCTCGAGGGCCACCACGGGCCGGCCGGCGTCCACGGCCGCGCGCACCTCGTCGGACACCTGCAGGGCGGACGATGTCGGCACGGCTCTCCTCCCGATCGTGACCCCGCCGGCCTCGGTCCTGGCCCGAGCCCTGAGCTGATGGGAGTCTGCCCCGCGTGAGCGGATACACCGTCGCCGACCACCTCGTCGACCGGCTGGCGGAGCTGGGGGTGGACCGCGTCTTCGGGGTCCCCGGCGACTACAGCCTCGCGATGCTCGACCACGTCACCCACCACCCGACCGTGCGCTGGACGGGCTGCACCAACGAGCTCAACGCCGGTTACGCGGCGGACGGCTACGGGCGCCTGCGCGGGATCGCCGCGCTGTGCACGACGTTCGGGGTGGGCGAGCTGTCCGCGATCAACGCGATCGCCGGGGCGTTCGCCGAGCACGTCCCGGTGGTGCACGTCGTCGGCGCGCCCGCCCTGACGTCGCAGGCGCAGCACCGGCCGGTGCACCACACGCTGGGCGACGGGTTGTTCGGCCACTTCACCGCGATGCACGCCGACATCACGTGCGCGCGGGCCTCGCTGACCCACGAGAACGCCGTCGAGGAGATCGACCGGGTGCTGCGCGAGGTCCGCGACCGGCGCCTGCCCGGCTACCTCGTCATTCCCGCCGACGTCGCCGCCGGCCCGGCGGAGCGGTCACGCGCGGCCCTGCCCGCGGCCGTCGACACCACCGACCCCGAGGCCCTCGCGGGCTTCGTCGACGCCGCGCGGCGCCTGCTGGAGTCGGCGTCGACGCCCGAGGACGTCACGCTGCTGGCCGGGCTCACCGTCCACCGGCTCGGGGCGGGCGAGACGCTCGCCCGGCTGCTCGCCGCCGGGCCGCTGCCGCACGCGGTGACGCCGTGGGCGAAGAGCCTCGTCGACGAGAGCGCGCCACGGTTCGCCGGCACCTACACCGGGGCCACGAGCCCGCCCGCCACGCGCACCGCGGTCGAGGACGCCGCGGTGCTCGTCGTGGCCGGTGTCGTGTTCACCGACCTCAACAGCGGCATGTTCACCCAGCGGATCACGCGCCGGCGCACCATCGACATCGGCCCGCGGGCCGCGACGGTCGGGGCGGCGACGTTCTCGCCGATCGAGCTGCCCACCGCGCTCGCGGCGCTCGAACCCCTCGTCGCCGAGCTCGCCGACCGCCGTGAGGGCCCCGCGCCGTCGGCGCCGCTCGCCGAGCCCACACCGGCCGCCGACGCCGCCCCGGACGGCCAGGCGCTCCGCCAGAACACCCTGTGGGCCGAGGTCAGCGGGTTCCTGCGCGGCGGCGACATCGTGCTCGCCGACCAGGGCACGAGCTTCTACGGGATGGCACCGCACCGCCTGCCCGCCGGCGTCACCTTCGTCGGGCAGCCGTTGTGGGCGTCGATCGGCTACACGCTGCCGGCGCTGCTCGGGACCTGCACGGCGATGCCCGGTCACCGCGGGGTGCTGCTGATCGGCGACGGCGCCGCGCAGATGACCGCGACCGAGCTCGCCACCGTGCTCCGCGAGCGGATCCCGGCAGTGATCGTCGTCGTCGACAACGACGGCTACACCGTCGAGCGCGCGATCCACGGGCCGGCGGAGCCGTACAACGACATCACGCCCTGGGACTGGCCCGCGCTCGCGCGGGCCGTCGGTGGCGGCGAGCACCTGGTGGCCACCCGGGCGACGACCGTCGGCGAGCTCCGCGCGGCCTTCGCCGACGCCACGACCGGTCCGGCGCGGGTGACGCTCGTGCAGGCCGTCGTCCCCCGCGACGACGTGCCCGAGCTGCTCGCCGCCCTCACCCGCGTGCTCGGGTCCCCGCCGGCTCCGCAGCCTGAGCCGTCCTCCTGACACCGCGCCGCAGCTCGCGCCCGCCGCGGGCGTACCAGCCGGCCATGATCGCGACGGCGAGCGCGATCTCCACCGCGCTGCCGCCGTAGTACATGACCTGAGCGCCGAGCCGGATCTCCGCCGGGGTGCCGCCCTGTGCGGGCAGGGTGCGCGCGTACATGAGCTTGGCGAGCACGTCGTGGCCAGCCGCGGCGACCAGCAGCGTGAGCAGGGAAACGGCGAGGCGCGGACGTCGCGGGAGCGGGTCGGCGCCGACGAGGACCACGGCGAGCAGCAGGCCCGCGAGCACCATGTGCAGGTCGACCACCGCCATGACGAGCGGGTGCGCGTGCGCGAGGGCGAAGAGGTCGGTGAGGTAGAAGGCGAACATCCCGCCGAGCTCGAGCACGAGCACCACGGGCGGGGTGACGATCACGCGTGCCGGCGGGCTGTGCAGGACGCGCAGCAGGCGCCGGCGGCCGGTCGCGGGCAGGGCGCGCAGCGCGAGCGTCACGGGGGCCGCGAGCGCGAGCAGCAACGGCCCGAGCATGGCCAGCAGCAGGTGGCCCACGACGTGCACGGCGAACGGGGCAGGCGGCAGCGCCAGGGCCGTGGCCAGCGCGGCCACTCCGCCCGCGGCGGCGGCCCAGCGCGAGGCGGGCCAGCGGTCCCCGCGGCGGTGCAGGCGCAGGCCGGCCGCGAGGTAGGGCACGGCGACCGCCAGCACCGCGAGCACCGGCCACCACCCGGCGCCCCCGCCGTGCTCGTGCATGCCGCTCACGCCGCCTCCACCTGCCTCGCCCGCCCGGTCAGCAGCACCGCGCCGACGACGATGCCGAGCGCGCCGCTGAGGTTCCAGGCGAGGTCGTAGGGCAGCAGGTCGACCTCGTAGCGGATCTGGTGCAGCCCCAGCACCTTGTGCTGGAACAAGCCGTCGTAGACTTGGAAGACGCCCCACCCGAGCAGGCCGCCCGCCCACACGCGCTTCGGGACGGTGAGGTGGCGGCGCTGCAGGTCGGCGAACAGGAACAGCCCGACGACGATCGCGATCCAGCCGCCCGCGTGGAAGACGCCGTCGGAGACCAGCCCGGCCTCGAGCCCCGCGCCGTCGTAGAAGTGGTGCCAGTGCAGCAGCTGGTGGAAGACGGTCTCGTCGAGGAAGGCCGCCACGCCCACCCCGATGAGGACGCCGGCGAGGACGGAGCGCCCGGTGGGTGACATGGGACGTGGTGCCCGGCCCCGGCCGGACCGCACACCGCGTCAACGCAGCGTCTTGTACCCGGGGTGCACGCCGGGCGTGAGGCCCTGGTCGACCGCGACCTTCGCCAGGAGCTCGTGGAGGCGGGCGCGCTCGGTGGGATCGAGCGCGGCGAGCACGGCGTCGTCGTGCTGCCGGGCGACGCGGCCGATGTCGGCCATGAGCGCCGTCCCGGGGTCGGTGAGGTGGACCGCGTGGAGGCGCCGGTCGGACGGGTTGCGCCGGCGCTCCACGAGCCCGCGCTCCTCGAGACCGTCGACGAGCGCGACGAGCCGCGTCGCCGGCGTGCCGAGCAGCTCGGCGAGCGCCTGCTGGCTGCTGCCGGGCGCGCCCGCGATCGCGCGGAGCAGCCCGGTCTGCGGCGGGGTCAGGTCGAGCTCACCGATCCGCGTCGCGAAGGCCTGCGCGGCGTGGGTGCCCAGCTGCGTGAGGAGGAAGGCGCTGCCCACGGGCGGCGGGTCGCTCGGCGTCACGCCCGGAACCATAGCTCTTGACAAACGATACCGTGACGTCGACCGTTACATCTTGTCATCGTTTCTCACGAGAAGGACTTGCCATGGCCGCCACCCCCACCTGGCCGCGGGTGCTGTGGGCGGCCGGCGCGGTGCTGCTGGTCGCGATGGTCGTGCACGTGGTCGCGCTGGTGCTGCTCGGCGGACCTGTCGGCGGCCCGGTGTCGCTGCGCAAGCCGGCGACGTTCGCCGAGACCGGCTGGTTGCTGTGCTGGTCGGTCGCGGTCGTCCTGCCCGCGCTGCGCACCCGCGCCTGCCAGCGCCACGTCGTCGGCGCCACGGTGCTCGCCTTCGGGATCGGTGAGACCGCGATCATCGCGGTCCAGGCGTGGCGCGACGTGCCGAGCCACTACAACTTCACGACCCCGCTCGACGCCGCCCTCATGCGCGGCGGCGCGGCCGGCACGGCGGCGGTGTTCGTCGTCGGCATGGTCGTGCTGCTCGTGGCCACGCTCCGGACGCCGGCGCCCCCGGCCCTGCGCCTGGGTGTCGCCGGCGGGGTCGGCGTGCTGCTCGCCGGCTGTGCGGTCGGCCTGGTCATGATCTCCACGAACAGCGGCGTCTACCGGGGTGGGATCGGCAGCGGGTTCGGGCGCACCGGCGCGTACTTCGGCCCCGACCCCGCCACCGTGGGCCCCGACCTCGCGGGCTTCCGCCCGGCCACCGCGGGCGGCGACCTCGTGCTCCCCCACGCCGTCGGCGTCCACGGGCTGCTGCTGCTCGCGGTGCCCGCGGTCCTGCTCGCCGGCACCGCGTGGCGCAACCGCCGCGCCCCCTTGGCGGCGATGGTCGGCGCGGTCGGCCTCGCCCTCGCCGTGCTGCTCGTCCACGCCTTCCGGACGCTGCCGCTCGACGCCCTCGGCGCCCCGGCCCTGGGGGTGCTCGCGGCGTGCGCGCTCGCCTACCTGGGGGCGCTCGCCGTCACCGCGCGGGCGCTGCTCGCCGACCGTGATCGTCGTCCGGGTGACGATCGCACTCATATCTGACAGCGATCGTCACCGGAACAGCGATCTCGACGCCAGGGTTCGGCGCAGCGTCGCGAGGAACCCGTCGGGGTCGCCGGTCAGCTCGTGCCAGTGGGTCCGCAGCACGGCCCAGCCGGCCGCGACCAGCGCGGACTGCCGCGGCCCGTCGAGCAGGAAGGCGCGCTGTCCGCGGTGGTACGCCCACCCGTCGATCTCGAGCACGACCTTCTCCGCGGCGAACACCACGTCGCCGAGAAGGCAGCCGTACCCGGGGACGACGATCTCGGTGTTCGCCGTCCACCCGCCGATGCCGGCGCCGCGCATCAACCGGTGCGCCCGCCGCTCCGCCTCCGACCTTGCGCCACCCGCGGCGAGGGCCAGCAGCTTCCCGGCCATCGGGGACCCACGCCGCCCCAGGGTGCGGTGGTGGGCCTCGCTCAGCGCGGCGAGCGAGACCCGCCGTCGCAGCAGCGCGTTGTCCATCAGGTGCGCCCCGCCCTGCCGG
This sequence comes from Actinomycetospora aeridis, assembly GCF_037400275.1. Lineage (NCBI taxonomy): Bacteria > Bacillati > Actinomycetota > Actinomycetes > Pseudonocardiales > Pseudonocardiaceae > Actinomycetospora > Actinomycetospora aeridis. Next base: position 236,763 of record NZ_JBBEGL010000007.1, read on the forward strand.
CCAAGGACCGCCGCGGCGTCCAGGACCGTCGCCGGGCGGCACGTCACGGCCAGCCCGCGGTACCGCGTCCGGTCGGCGGGGGCGATGTCGCGTCGCCACGACCGGACCCCGTCACGCGGACGTACCTGGCGCCCACGGCCCACCGCGATCTCCGTCGTCGCGGGCGGGCGCTCGTAGAGGTCCCACCACCACGCCGCCGAGAGGCCGACGAGCACCGCGCCCTCGCCGACCGACAGCATCGCCGCGACCGTGCGCGACGCGGGCGTCTCCTCGTACTCCGCCACGAGGAACACGCACGGACCCACGGGCAACCAGGCCCGCGCGGCGACGCGACGGCGGATGGTGGCGTCGCTCAGCCCGGCGGCGCGGGCCTGGCGGAGACTCACCACGCCGTGCTGGGCGCGGACATGACGTCGGATCGTGGACTCGGCGGACGGGGTGCTCATACGGGGTTCGACGCAACCGGGCGCCCCGTGGATCCATCCGGGTTCCCCCGAGATCGCGGTCTCGGTGACGATCGCACTCAGATATGAGAGCGATCGTCACCCGGACCGCGATCACGCCTGAGCGACCGACCTCCGGTGGGGGTCCGGCGACCCCAGCCGCTCCCGCAGCCGCGGCGCCACGCCCGCGTAGGCCGAGGGGTCGACGGGGTTGAGGTACTGCTTGAACCGGGCGCCGCGGGAGATGTCGAGGTCGAGGTCGCCGAGCACCTCGTCGACGTTGTGCAGCGAGAACGGGATGATCTTCGTGCCGTGGGCGTGGTGGCCGTCGGTCGCGGAGTCCATGAACGCGATCTGCTCGTCGACGGCCAGGCGCCGGGCGGCCGGGGAGGGCAGGTCGACCTCCCCGGCGAGGTGCGCGGCGATCCACGCCGCCGCCATCTCGGCGTTGAGCGGGCTGAAGAACGAGGAGTTGTAGCCCGCGAAGGTCAGGTCCTCGACGTCGGTCGGGAGGATCTGGCGGTAGAGCAGGAAGTTGCCGCGCTCGTCGTGCAGGCGCGCGACGACGTCGTCGGGCAGGAACGGCACGCCCTGACGGAAGCCGGTGGCGCAGACGAGCACGTCGGCGCGCAGCACGGACCCGTCGTCGAGCTCGACGTGCGGGGCGCCGTCCTTCTCGAGCAGCCGCGTGATCGTGCGGTCGCGGCGCACCCCGATCTCGCCGGCGCGCACGGCGTCGTAGAAGCCGTCGGTGGTCAGGCCGATCGCGCCGCGCACGATGTCCTCGAAGCAGCCCCGCGGCACGAGGTCCAGCTCGCGCAGCCCGAACTGGCGCGACGACACCGGGCCGAGGGAGTCGAGGATCCGGCTGCGCAGCCCGTTCGCGGGGCCGTGCAGGAACGTCTCGATCCCGCGCAGGTAGCGGTAGCGGAACAGCGACTCGCCGAGGCGGGTGAGCAGCAGGTGCTTGAAGTTGAGGAACCCGCCGACCCAGCGCGGCACCTTCCACACGAGCTGGCGCGCCACGACCGTCGTCGACGCCGCGGTCGGCCCCACCGCGACCGCCACGTCGCACGCGGTCTTGCCGTAGCCGAGGACGACGACGTGCCGGTCGCGCACCGACTCCGCGTCGTGCAGCTCGGTCGCGGGCAGCACCCGCCCGCCGGCCGCGGTGTACTCCTCGACGCCCGGGAACGCCGGCACCGAGGGCTCGCAGAACACGCCGTTGGCGACGACGAGGTGGTCGACGGTGTCGGTGCCGGCCGACGTGGTGAGCACCCAGCCGACGTCGCCCGGCACCGCCGAGATCACCTCGGTCCCCAGGCGCAGCAGCTCCTCGACCCCCGTGTGCGCGGCGTAGGCGGCGAGGTAGGCCTGCACCTGCTCGCCGGACGGCCACTCGGGCAGGTCGCGCGGCATCGGGAAGTCGGAGAACGCGTAGGTGTCGCGCGGGCTCTGCGTGCACAGGCCCGGGTAGCGGCGGGTCGCGCTCCAGACGCCGCCGACGTCGGGGGTGCGGTCGTAGACGACGACGTCGTGGCCGACCTCGGTGAGGACCTTCGCGGTGACGAGCCCGGCGACCCCGGCGCCGACGATGCCGATCCTCACGACGGGCTCCCCGCGGGCAGGCGCAGCTCGATGCCGAAGTCCGCCATGATCGACTGCATCACCGCGATGTCCCGCTTGCCCGGCGGCAGGTCCGCGAGCGCCTGGTAGTAGGCCTCGAGCCCGGCCGGGGAGACCACGGAGATGACGCGGGCCTCGTCGTCGTACGGGTTGCGGAAGGTGTGGACGACGTCGCGGGGCAGCAGCAGGTAGTCGCCCGCGCCCAGCGTGACGTCCTCGCCGCCGAGCATCACGTCGAGCTTGCCGGCGAGGCAGATGAACGACTCGTCCTCGCGGGTGTGCACGTGCGGCGGCGGCCCGTTGACCCCACCGGGCACCGCGTACTCGAACAGCGAGTAGGCGTCCCGGGTGTTCTCGCCGGTGGCCTTCGCCGTGATGCCGATCCCGATCGCCGGGATCTGCCGGCCCTCCCGGGACGGGAGCATGTATCCGCCGCCCAGTGACATCGGTGCCTCCTCGCTGTGGGTGGGGTCACAGCGTCGGAAACGGACACCGCACGGCACCACCCTCCGTCCCGCTCACTGGGACCGATGACGCAGCGGGGCCGGACGGCTACCGACGCGAGGAGGCCCGCGACGCCGCCGCGGCCGCGAGCTGCACCGGCGGGCCCGCGCGCTCGGAGCGCACCGCCGCGGACGGGCCGGTCACCGAGAGCGCGGCGACCACCTCGCCCAGCGGCCCGAAGATCGGCGCGGCGACGCAGGAGACGCCGATGTTGCCCTCCTCGCGCTCGATCGCCCAGCCCCGGTCGGGGATGGCGGCGAGCTCGCGGCGCACGGCGTCGGGATCGGTCAGCGTGCGCGGGGTCCGCGCCGGGAGCGGCCCCGCGAGCGCGGTACCGACGGCCTCCGGCGGCGACCACGCCAGGATCGCCCGCCCGAGCGCCGAGCAGTACGCGGGGATCGTGCCGCCCACCTGCGAGAGCATCGGCATCGGCCGGTGCCCGGTGATCTTCTCGACGACGAGCACCTCGGTGCCGTGCAGCACCCCGAGCTGCACCGCGACCTTCACCGCGGCGTGCAGGTCGTGCAGGAACGGCAGCACCGCCTCGCGCAGCTCGTGGCGGATCGGGACCAGGCCGGAGAGCTCGAAGAGGCGCTGCCCGATGCGGTAGCGGTCCTCGGGCTTGTCCAGCCAGCCCAGGCGCAGCATCCGGTCGGCGGTGCGGTGGGTCGTCGAGCGCGGCAGGCCACAGCGGTGCACGAGCGCGGCCAGCGTCAGCTCGCGGTGGGTGGCGTCGAAGGCGTCGAGGATCGCCGCGGCCCGGTCGAGGCCACCCGCCGCCTCCCGGCTGTCCCGGTCAGTGGGACTCACCATCGCTGTCTCCTCGCCCGGGAGGTCACGCTCGCTCTCGGACCGGGAGCATCCAGGGAGGGCGTCATCAAGGCAACCACGGCGCTGGTCGGCGGCGGCGCGAGCGGGATCGGGCGCGCGACGGCGGCACGGCTCGGCCTGGACGGGTGGGACGTGGTCCTGGCCGGGCGCACCGAGGAGACGCTGCGGGCGGCGGCGTCGGACCTGACGGCGACCGCGGGGCGGGAGGTCCGCTGGGTCGTCGGGGACCTCGGCGACCCGGAGGGCGCGGACGACCTGGTCGCCGACGTCGAGGACCGCTTCGGCGACATCGCGGTGCTGGTGCTCAACGCCGGTGGCCCGCGGCCCGCACGGATCCTCGACGTGGACGCCGACGACTGGCGCGACGCCGCCGACCTCCTGCTGGTCGGGCCCATGGCGCTGGCCCGCAACGTCGTCGCCGGCATGCGGGAGCGGGGCTTCGGACGGGTCGTCGTCGTCACCTCGACCGCGGTCCGCCAGCCCATGCCCGACCTGGCCCTGTCGACGGTGCTGCGCTCGGCGATGACCGCGGCGGCGAAGCTGCTCGCGGGCGAGGTCGCCGCCGACGGCGTCACCGTCAACTGCGTCGCCCCCGGACCGATCGCGACCGAGCGGCGGGCGCGCATCCTCGCGCACCGCGCCGAGGCGACCGGGGCGAGCGCGGCGCAGGCCGACGCCGCCGACCTGACCGTCGTCCCGGCGGGCCGAGCCGGCGACCCCGACGAGATCGCCGCGGCGATCGCCTTCCTCGCCTCGCCCGGTGCGGGCTACGTGACCGGCACGGTGCTGACCGTGGACGGCGGACGGACGGAGACGACGTGGTGATGACGCCGTGAGCAGCTTCGACATGGCCGCGTTCCTGGCCGGCCTGAACCCCGAGGTGCCGCCGAGCGGCGCGCGCCCGCTCGTCGTGCACGCCGACGAGCTGCAGCCCCTCCCCGCGGGCGAGGTGCACAACCCGACCGCGCTGTCGGTCGTCGGGAACCTCCCGACCGCGACCTTCGAGCTGTTCCGGCAGACGATCCCGCCGTCGAGCAGCTCGGACATGCAGCGCCACCACCACGAGACGGTCCACTTCGTGATCTCCGGCGAGGGCTACAGCGAGATCGAGGACGAGACCGTCGAGTGGGCGACCGGAAGCTTCGTCTACACGCCGCCGTGGACCTGGCACCGCCACCACAACGCCTCGACCGAGCACCCGGTCGAGTTCCTGACGATCGAGAACTCGCGGCTGCTCGGCGCGCTCGGGGTCAACCGGCGCCAGAGCGCCGGGCTGGTCACCGTCGCCGAGGCGCGAGCGATGTTCAAGGAGGATCCGTCGTGAGCGACCACATCAGCATCTGGGCCGAGCTCGCCGACGTCGACCACGAGCTGCGTCACGTGGACGTCGCGGGTGTCCGCACCCGGGTCCTCCGCGCCGGCTCCGGCCCCGACCTCGTCCTGCTCCACGGGACGGGCGGGCACCTCGAGGCGTACGCCCGCGACATCGCCGGGCTCGCGCGGAGCTTCCGCGTCACCGCCTACGACATGGTCGGCCACGGCTGGAGCGACCTGCCCGACGTGCCCTTCACCGTCGACGTCCTCTCCGACCACCTGCTCGGGCTGATGGACGCGCTCGGCATCGCGTCCGCGCACCTGTCCGGCGAGTCGCTGGGCGGATGGGTCGTCGCGTGGACCGCCGCGCACCACCCCGAGCGCGTCGAGCGGATCGTCCTCAACACGCCGGGCAACATCGCGAACAAGCCCGAGGTGATGCAGCGGCTGGTCGCGAGCACGACGGCCGCCGTCGAGGATCCCTCCGACGCGACGGTGCGCGCCCGCGTGGCGTGGCTCTTCCACGACAAGAGCATGGTCACCGACGAGCTCGTGGCCCTGCGCCGCGGCGTCTACACCCGCGAGGGGTTCCGTCGCGCGGTCGACAACATCCTCGTGCTGCAGGACCCGGTGACCCGCGCGCGGTTCAGCTGGGACCCGTCCTGGGTCGGGCGGATCACCGCGCCGACGCTGCTGCTGTGGACCGACCACGACCCCACCGGGGGTCTCGACGAGGCGCAGATGCTGCTCGGCTGGCTCCCGGACGGGCGGCTGCACGTGATCACCGGCGCGGGGCACTGGCCGCAGTGGGAGAAGCCGGGCGAGTTCGTCGAGCAGCACGAGGCCTTCCTCGGCGCGGTGGCGGTCGAGGCATGAGCGAGATCGTCGGCTTCGTGGGGATGTCCCACTCGCCGTTCGCGACGCTCCTGCCGCCGACCGGGCCGGACGCGCCGGGCGCGCCGTTCCTCGCCGACGCCGCCCGCGTGCGCGCCGCGGTGACCCGGCTGGCCCCGGACACCGTCGTGGTCGTGGGTCCGGACCACTTCCACGGCAACTTCTACGACGTCATGCCCCCGTTCGTGCTGGGCGTGGAGGAGGCCGTCGGGTTCGGCGACTTCGGCAGCACGTCGGGGCCGCTGCCGGTGGCCGCCGACCTCGCGTGGTCGGTGTACGACGGGCTCACCGACGCCGGGTTCGACCTCGCGCTCTCGTACTCGCTGACCGTCGACCACGGCATCGTGCAGGGCTACGAGATGGTGACCGGCGGGACGTCGGTGCCGCTGGTCCCGCTCGTCGTCAACACCGCGGCGCCGCCCCTGCCCACGCTCGGACGCTGCGTCGCGCTCGGCCGCGCCCTGGGCGCCGCGCTGACCGCGGCCCCGGGCGGCCGTGTGCTGCTCGTCGCCAGCGGCGGGCTGTCGCACTGGCTGCCGTCGAACGATCCGCGCGACCCGACGGTGGCGGGCGACAAGCGCGCCTCGCTCATCCACGGGCGCCGGGACGCGCAGGCGTTCGCCGCCGCCCGGGAGCCGAAGGTGCGGGCCATGGGCGGCGACCCGGACGCGCGCGTCAACGACGCCTGGGACCGGTGGTTCCTCGACCGCCTCACCGCGGGCGACCTCGACGCGATCACCGAGCTGGGCCACGACGGCCTGGAGAAGGAGGCGGGCACGGGCGGGCACGAGATCCGCACCTGGCTCGTCGGCGCCGCCGCCGTCGCGACTCCGCTGCGGTGGACGAGCTACGAGCCGGTGCCGGAGTGGATCACAGGGATGGGCAGCGGGGCCACGTTCGAGGTGGCCTGATCACCCGAGGTGCGCGAGCACCGCGCGGTGGTCACTGCCCGGCAGGTCGAGCACGCGCGTGGCGCGCACCGCGATCCCGCCGCCCGCGAGCACGTGGTCGATCCGGAACCCGAGCCACCGGGGCCAGCGCGACGGCCAGGTCGGCGGACCGGCGGGGGCCCGGACGTCGCCGAGCGCGGCGAGGGCGCGGTGCTCGGTGGTGGTGTTGAGGTCACCGGCGATCACGGTGGGGCCGCCCGCCGCGGTGCGCCACGCCGCGACGAGCTCGAGCTCGGAGGCCCAGCGCCGGACCCGGCCGTGCACCGGCGCCACGGAGTGCACGGCGAGCACGCGCACGCCGTCCAGCCCGCCACCCCGCACCTCGAGCCACCCGTAGAGCCCGCCGGCCTGCACGGGCGTCACGCGGACGTCGCCGAGACCGGGCGCGGTGAGGACCGTGGTCCAGGGGCCGTCCGGATCGTCGGGCACGTGGCGGTGCGGGTGCGGCGGCGGGGCGGCGCAGGCGCTGTAGTGCAGGTCGTCGTCGGAACCCGCGATGTGCTCCTTGAGCCGCGCGAGGAACCGCTCCCCGGCCTCGGGCAGCACCGCGAGGTCGGGGCGCTCGGCCCGCAGGATCGCGGCGAGCCCGGCGGGGTCGGCGCGGCCCTGCCAGACGTTGGCGACGAGCACGGTGAGCCGCGTCGGGCCCGGGGTGACGCGCGCACGCCGGCGCGGGTCGGCCAGCACCGCACCCGCGACGGCGGCCGCGCCGAGGGCGGCCGGGCGGGCCCGCGGCGCCGCGGCGACCAGGGCGCCGGCCAGGGTGCCGACCCCGGCCGCGAGCGCGGGCCGGGCGGCGAGCAGCACCGGCCACGCGCCGCGCCGCTCCCGGCGGATGGTCTCGGGGACGAGCAGCGCCGCCGCCGCGGCGGCCCCCGCCGCGCACTCCACCGCCCGCCTCGTCACGCACCCCTCCTGCCCGCTGCGGAGATCATGCTCCCCCGGATGCCCAGATCGTGTCGGACGCCGCCAGGGGGTCGTCCCCGTCGGTCGGGACGACGTCCCAGCGTCGCGTGGTGCCCGTGACCAGGTCGTAGGGCGGCCAGCCGGGGTCGCCGGTGGCGGCGAAGTCGACCCACGCGCGCCGCAGATCGGCGCCGAGCGCGGCGGCCGCCGGCGGCGGTGGCGTCCCGAGCATCCGCGCGGCGGGCCGGGCGTCGAGGGTGCCGAGGAGCAACGGGACGTCGAGCAGGTGGCAGGCGCCGAGCAGCGGGCTGCGCCACGCGAGCTCCGAGGCCCACACGGCCCCGCCCACGGCGGCGTGGGCCCGCGCGGTCCAGCGCGTCGGCAGCCGGTGCAGGGCGTCGGACATCAGCGTCAGGACGGCGTCGTCGCCCGCGAGCGCGGTGTACGCCGCGCCGGCCGCGCGGTCGAGACCGAACGCCGCGGCGACGTCGGCCGGGTCGATCCCGGCGGGCGGCGGCGGGAACGCCCGGGCCTCCTCGGCGGTCCACGTCGCGAGCAGCGGCACCCCGGGCCGCGGTCGCGCGGCGATCCCCTCCCACGGCTGCCCCACGACGAGGTCGCCGTCGATCACCGGACCGAACGCACCGGCGTCCTGGGCATCGACGACGAGCTCGGGGGCCACGGTGCCGAACCCGTCCACCGTGGGCTCGACGCCCAGCGCCGCGGCGAGCCCGGCCGTCACCCCCGCGGCCTCCCCGGGCGTGCGGAAGCCGCCGTGCACGCTCTGCGCGACCGCGCGGTGCAGCAGGCCCTCGGTCGCGGGGGACGCGAGCAGCACCGCGACCGACGACGCGCCCCCGGACTGCCCGGCGACGGTGACCCGGTGCGGGTCGCCGCCGAAGGACGCGATGTGGTCGTGCACCCACGTCAGCGCCGCGATCTGGTCGCGCAGCCCGCGGTTGTCGGGCGCGCCGGGGAGCGCGAGGAACCCCTCGGCGCCGAGCCGGAACCCGACGGTCACGACGACCGCGCCCGCCGCCGCCATCGCGCCGCCGTCGTGGAGCGGCATGCTCGGTGACCCGCGGACCCAGGCGCCGCCGTGGAACCAGACGATCACCGGCAGCCCCGACCCGCCGGGGTCCGGGGTGAACACGTTCAGCGTCAGCTCGCCGAGACCGTCCGCCGGGCGCCACGGCGAGGGCGCCCCGGGCGCGGGCGGCCCCTGCGGCACGGCCGGCCCGTACCGCGTGGCGTCCCGCACGCCGCCCCACCCGGTGACCGGCGCGGGCGCCGCGAAGCGCCGCTCCCCCGCGGGCGCCTGCGCGTAGGGCAGGCCGAGGAAGACCCCGAGGCCGTCCCGGTCGATCCCCCGCACCGCGCCGGCGGAGGTCCGCAGCTCCATGGAGCCGGGACG